>CAWJXP010000048.1:0-10665 GCA_963846725.1 uncultured delta proteobacterium
TTCGCGAAATTTTATGATGCTCGTTCAGCAATAGCGCACGCTGGTAAGGAAAATGTGAAACAATCAGATTACTTTGACCTGTTGTGGATTGCCCGGCAAACAGTTTTCGAACTCATTGGCAACCCTTTGTCTAGAAACTGCGATTCTATCGAATCCGCAATTGCTAAGCTTGACATGCTTATTCCAGGGACTCCGGATCTGTAAAATAAGTTAAAATGAAGACACTATTAGTTGCGGTAATTGTACCAATCGTGTTTGTTTCAACAGTTACCCCTGGGTACAAGCAGGTCCGTGACGGAAGCGGAAACTCCGTTGAAACATGGACAAAGAAAGGTGACCGTATCGAAGTCCGGGCCAGGGACAATAATCTGAAAGAGCAACGTCATCGAGTGGGCGATCGCATTGAAGTCCGGGATGGAAGTGGAAACCTGATACGCGAAGAATCAGGTGATCTCGATTGATCCCACCTCAGCGAATCGGCTGACGTCTATCGCAAAATGCGGATTCCCCTCGAGTCGGCGCAGGTTCCTTGGCTCTGAGAGTCAAAAACCCAATGATCTAGGAGTCCTGATCGCCGCATGTTTCTAGATATTGCCGTATGGTTTCGGGGCCCTCATAGGCTGCTTCTTCACCAACATTGGCATACAGGTCATGGTAGTCCTCCTTTCATTAAAAACTGATTAGGCCCCGTGTGGAGTTAGTCTTTTATCAATTTCTTCGAAGTAACGTTGTGTCCAATTCTTTAACTCCCTGTCTCCGGCAATTCCCCAGGTCAATTATCGGGATCTACCACGGGGCCATTTTAACAATTGTGCAGATTCTAAATGACACCCGTGTCAAATAAGGACACACGTTCCAAATAAATAATTCAGATATTTTTCAATTATTAATTTTTTTGTGAAAAGCGTTTGCCGGCCCGTGCTAGAATCCTACCATCTGGCGCTGCCGCACATGACATTTAACAAATGGTTTGACAAGTTTATGGCGGAGGACGCGCTCGATACCGAGTAAATCGTGACAGTGAGAGGACCTGGCGGAGAAAACTACAGACACATTGCCCGTGAAATTGAGGCGATTAAGTCCTCACTGCTACAGGTCAGAGGTATGCGTGGGCCATTAGGAGATTTCATTGGAAATCGAAATAAAATACGAATTGCCCGATTCCGGCTGGGAAATCGTTTCCCAAACCCTAAAAGAAGTTGGAATGGCCTATTATGAACCACATGTTCACAAAGAAGCATTCGAGAACAGTTATACCAGTATTTTCGTATATTACATCGGCCGATTGATTGGATTCGGTCGAGCCATTTCTGATGGAGTTTATCAGGCAGCCATCTATGACGTGGCCATTATTCCGGAGTTCCAAAAGAGAGGAATTGGAACTACTATTATCAACAATATTTTATCGAATCTCCCCTCATGCAATTTTATCCTCTATACAATGCCCGGAAAAGAAGACTTTTACAGAAAACTCGGTTTTCGTAAAATGAAAACTGGTATGGCTATTTTTATGAATGCCGAAAATATGAAATTGAGAGGCTTTACGGAGTAAAATAGAAATGTCCCCGTTTTGAGCTATATAATTATAAGTAGTCCCATATTCTTTGCGAATCATTCCTTGGCTCCGTGAGCTTTCAGGAGCTTCACCACCTCAATGTGACCACTTTTAGAAGCTAATTTCAGTGCTGTACAGCCTTCGTTATCCGTAGCATTGACATCCACCCCTTTATCAAGAAGCGCCTTCACCACTTCAAGATGACCATATTTAGAAGCCATTATAAGCGCTGTATAGCCTAGGTAATTGGCGTTTACATCCGCTCCCTTATCCAAAAGAACTTTCACCACTTCAAGATGGCCATATTTAGAGGCTAATCTCAGTGCTGAGCCCTCGTTATTGGTGTTTACATTCGCCCCGTTATCCAAAAGAACTTTCACAACCTCAAGGCGACCTCCAGAAGAAGCGTGTGTAAGCGCTGTATAGCCCATGTAATTGGCGTTTACATCCGCTCCCCTGGCCAAGAGAACTTTCACCACTTCGAAATGACCTCCACAAGAAGCCTCCATTAGCGGTGTAAAGCCCTCGGCGCCTTGGTAATTGACGTCTGCTCCCTTATCAAGAAGGAGTTTCACCACTTCGGTATGACCTTCAGACGAAGCCTGTATCAGTGCCGTCAGTCCATATTCGTTCTTAGCATTTACATCGACTCCTTCATTCAAGAGACGTTTGATTTCTTCCAATCGGTCTTTTCTAGCAGCTTCTACGAAAGTTTCATCTATGTCTGATGCTTCAACGATACTCACCCCAGCTACAAGGATAATGACGAGATCCCATCACTAAGACTGACACGAAGACTTTGGACATTTTACAAACTCCTGCAATTTACTTGCTGCTTTCAATTATATATTTACTGTGAAACTGGCTAATCTTAAAGGTCAATAACCCCGACTGTGATGTTACAGTTATAATGTTTCAGCTCCAGTTGGAAAAATTTGAAACTGAAAGGTTCTCACCTATTGAAACAGTGGGATAGGCGCTATTGACCGGTACCAACGAAAACATCTCTAAAGTTATTTCAGGTTTCCGCCATATCACCTGAACGTCATATTTGAAATTCTCCTGGAGCAACATCGAAACTATCTCCATTTCATCGGATCTACCATCATTGAATTCTATAATCCTCTCTATAAGTCTCTTGTGGAGTTGGGGCTCTTTGTGTCTGAAATGACTGACAGCCAGCATCCAAGCGTTAACGTTACCTTTGTGACTGCCGTCATACTCAGGGATGGTGAAGTACGTGTCATTGAGTTCAAATGCTTGATAACCCTCATGTTCGATTCCTGCAGAAAATCAACAAAATTATTGTTTTCTCTCGAAAACTCATCTGTTCGTATCATTGACTTAACCACTTTTCAACTATTCTATTACTATTATAGTATGTTGTAACTATTAGCTAATAAGTAGCATTACATAATGATTTCAAAAATTGGGTAGCAAAAGGATGTAATTGAGAATGCATCGACCATCCTACGAAATTTGTAGCAGAATTTTTATCCCGATCGGTCAAGAAGAAGGTGAAATCATGGACGTATTTGACTGAACATACCTCGATTCCTGGGCAGGACCAGACAGATAGCCCGACATCCAAAATAGCTAAAAGTATTTCCTGGAAATCAATCCAAATCAGAAGTGAGTATTGTTTTTTTCAGATTTCACAATTATTGTCAGACGCACGAAGAAACATTAGTCGGATTAGTAATTTTACAGTAATGGACTCGAAATGGACGAAGATCCTATAATAATCGCTGCAATGATGGCCGAGGAAGAAAAACGGCGCCTTCAGAAGAAAGACGCTGAAAAAAGAAATAAGCCGCTTCTCGACCCATATCAGCCGTTCCAATCCGATCAGCCGGGTGGTGTTTCGAGGCTTGGATGGATAATTATTGGAATTATAATTGTCATCATCTACTTGATATTTCGCTTATAACCGATTCTAAAGCTCGCAAACACGGGGGAAAGGTCCTTACAGATAAAACGGCGCAGGATTTGTGGGACATTGAAAGGAAGGTACAACTCCGGCTCTGGCAGATCTCCTACCCTACAGACGGCGCTGCCTGACTGCGCTTCGGAGATCTGCCAATATTGGTTTCAGTCTCGCCGGCGGGGGTATCATTTCTCTCATCTCGCATGGGCATGAGACCCATCGCAGATCTAATTGGGATCAAAGACTAGCCGCCAGTTCTCAGTTTGTTCACATCCTGAGTCGACACAGTTTTGCCACCGAATCCCCAATCTCCGCTCTTGACTTCTTCCACGATGACCACCGTCTTGTCACGGAGCTTCTCACCTTCTATCGAGACCAGCACGTCTGTTACCTTCTCGATGATGTGTTTCTTTTCCGCCTCAGAAAACACCCCTTCAATTACCTTTATCTCAGCTAGTGGCATTGTATTTACCTCCTAGGGTTCGTTGACGAGCCATGAGCCAATGGGCACAGCTCAGGGTCGATGTTCTTTGTCTTTTGGATGCCTAACCGACGACTTAGGATTCAGGGACTCAAGGTCAACAAGAATTTTTCTGATTTTGAATGTTTTTGCTGCTGAAGTGGAACCCTTTTAATTTTGCGGTGTCTACCCTTTCAAATCCGGAGATTTCCGGTTGGAAGATAAGTTGGCAGGAGCATAAAAGCTTCAGATCTTTTAATCTTCCCCAACTTCCATTCATCGAATTCTGTTAAACCCGCTGCCTCAACGGCGGGTTTAGCTTTTATGTGATAAACTGAGTTTCGGTCCGATCAAAAGAAACCTGCCCTAAAACCAATTCTTGCTACAATCTACCCTTGAAACCCCATAAGCCTCTGCCTTAAATATCCGAAACTCAAAAACCTATTCCCATCATCTATATTTCACGGGGAATTTTTCGCCGGCCCATGTGTACTCAGGGATTTTTTGTTGCTCTTGAAGATGCCGACTCCTTAATAATTGACACCATCCCCAATAATAGTTTTACTATTTACATATAATCAGATCCCAACGGCAGAGCGTCACACAGAGAGAATATCTTTAGACTTTTGTTAGTGTAAGAAATTACTCTATTTTTTATTCACGCCTTTGACGAGGAGGAAGTCATGTCACTGTCAGACAAAGCGAAATATGTGTCACTGATGGTCCATAGCTCTCACGAGACTCTGGAACTGGCTGATCAGGGGATCGCCGAAACTCATGTATTAAAAGACACGGTCGAGGAACTGGTTGTAGAGAGAAGAGTAGATCCTGAAAAACTCAGAGTGAACATTGATCAGAGCATGATCCAGGTCGGAGAAATTCTTTCCGCGGTTGGACAGAAAGTAAGCGAGTCGTGGGACATAAAGAATGTGTCTGTGGGCCTGAGCATAAATGCAGAAGGTTCAGTTGGAATTGCCACTGCCGGGGTAAAAGCCTCGTTGGAGGTCACTTTTACGCCACGAAAGAAGACTGAAGAACTAGGCTTCTGATTGAACCGCATCCGATTTCTTGGACATTACTTAACACCCTTACCTGAGCAACGAAATCCTATTTTTCGTAAAACGCAAAGAAATCTTTAGCGTATCCTTTGTCATAGCGTTTCAACGTGTAATCAAGTTGCTCTGGAGAGAGTTTGTCATATTTTACAATTTTATTCTCTTCATCCCGAAAATAAAAATTGCATGCGACGTTATGAATATTTGCGTCACCATGAATAGCCCGTTTGCACTCTGCGAGGGCCAAGGCCCTGGCAAGGTCTTTAGTGCTGACATGATGCCCCATGGCAAACACAAGGTTGCCATCATCCCGGATACCAAACGCCGTCCTATTAGCCAGATACCAATAATCTCTGTCCATCGTACTGGTGCCGTCACTGTCGATCAATGAGCCGAGGCCTATTTCAGAATCGTTAATCTTTTCGTTTGTTACTATCTTGTCAACGACATTCCCGTTTTTCAAAATCAAATGGCTCAATTGGCGAGCGTCTTTAACTGTTGACAACGGAATGTCATCGCTCCATTCAAGCACATCAACCGAGTCATCCTGGTATACGACAAGAGTAGCCATCCCTGGAAGCATTGGATAGATAACTCTACCTCTGAATATCGCTCCCGCTCCTCTCGAGTGTCGTTGCATCCACATTGCATTGGTAATGGCCACGATTTTTGAGAGAGATTCCTGTGATTGCGTATCTGAAATATTGTGAATGCCCGGTTCAGTTCGACCAATAAATAGTCGGGGTTTGAGCCGGTTCATGTCAAAAACGGCCATATAAACGATAGTATTTGGAAATTTGACGCTGGGACGATAAAGTGTCCTGTATGCTAGAGGCCGTCCATCTTCGCCTATCGGGGCGCCCGTGCTCGCCCAAATCCCCTCGCCGTTAATTTTGGGCGACTTATATATCGGGGATATGTCTTTCAAAGAGATTACGTTTTCAACGTTAACAGAAACGTTCCGATTTTTTGGGGCTTGTGAAATTTTCATCGATATCTTTGTCCGGGTCGTCCTCTTTGAACGTGGCTATTCTGCTTTTATGATTCTGAGGCGGCAACCAGTTGAGGACCGACGAGAGCCATTCTGGGCTCGGCATGTAGCCACTCGAAGCTTTTTCCAAATCCCCGTAGCCCTTTTTCGATTCAACGCTGACGACTTCGTCAGAAGACAAATTGATGTAATCGGCCGGAACCACATTGGGCGCAATTAAAAGAATTGATACAAGGAATGCTGGTTTCAAATAAATTAAAAACCTGTTTCCAACCATGTCACTCCTCTCGAATTAATCAAAACTTAAATAAAAAGTCTCAGGAATTCGGAATGTTGGACCTGCAGGCATACCCAAATCACAAAACTGAAACAGATGCGTTGTGGGCGAGGTATACCATGCTCTATTTTTAAATTACTTAATCATGTTGAGTAAAGTCAAATAAAAAACCGAAAAAATTCCCACGCCAAAATCGCGTGGTGGATTTTGGAGGTGTAATTGACTTGCCCTGTCCCAAGTGTTATCCAAAAAATAAGTCTTGTTCGATTTGACAATTTGCCCTGTTTACTCATCTGGAGGGAATTAGAATGTCTGTTGATGATTGGAATGCCTTTGATGCTCGTTGCGTTTGAACGGGACGCGTGGAAATCGCGATGCTGGACCTTATTTTTGAGGGAGATGTTATGAGTTCAAGAAAAATTGGACGGCGAAAATTTATACAGGGAGCGTCATCCGCTGTACTCGGACTGGCGGCGGCCCCTTTTTTGAACACTAATCCTACATTTGCCGACACAGAAAAGACGGTCACTCCCGAGTACCGGACTCTTGGAAAGACCGGATTAAAAGTGACAGCAATTAGCATGGGAGTCATGAACTGTAGCGATCCGGCCGTGTTGCGGCGAGCCTTCGATCTTGGCGTCAATTTTTACGACACCGCTAATTCCTACATGGCGGGCAAGAACGAAGAAATGGTCGGCAAGGTATTTCGTGGGAAACGGGACAAGGTACTTATACAGACAAAGATTCGGTTCCATTCTACAGAAAAAGAAAACAGGGAGTCTCTTGAGACGAGCCTTCGAAGACTCCAAACCGACCATGTCGATGTACTTCTGGCTCACTCACTTAAAACACCTAAAGAAGTTTCCGATCCCACGCTCATCGAGTTCCTCCAGAAGATAAAAAAAGAAGGTAAGGCTCGTTTTACCGGCTTTTCTTCACACTCCAACATGGCGTCCCTTCTAAACGAAGCGGCAAAAGCCCATGTCCATGATGTTGCGCTGGTTTCTTACAATTTTACCCATTCAAAGGACTTAAAGGACGCAGTGGCGTCAGCCGCAAAATCAGGGATTGGCGTCGTGGCTATGAAAACTCAGGCAGGGGGCTATAAGGCCAAGGATATGGGGGGACTGAATCCCCATCAGGCTGCCCTCAAATATGTCATTATGGATCATAATGTATCAGCAGCCATTCCGGGTGTTACCACGATAGAACAAATCGACCAATGTGTAGCTGTTATGGGAACAGCCCTGGCGAACAGGGATTTGGACGCTCTGAAGCAGTATCAGTCCCACCTTAAAGGAAGGATCTGCACGATGTGTGGTGGCTGTATCGGAGAGTGTCCTCATGGCGTGGCCCACACTGATTTCCTGAGAGCGGTCATGTATCACGATGGATACAAAAACGACAAACTGGCCGAAGAAGTATTGCGGGCCGGAGACGCTTTACAGAAAATTAACCAGTGTTCGGAATGTTCATCCTGCGCCGTCATTTGCAGAAGAGGTCTCGATATTCACGCACAGATAGAATCAGTGCGTCAAATGTTTTCGTGAGAATGGAACGTGGATGGAAGAGCGATCTGTGATGAGGCGTGAAGGGCTGATTATTTTATCTTTTCTTATGATTTTATTCGCTTCTCAGGATGTCTTGTCTCAAAAGCCAGGGATAGAATCGCTCCTTCCGAAAATTGCCCCTAGCGGATGGACTTCTGAAAGATCCCCCTGAAACGTTTACGAAAGAGACCTTGTTTGAACATATCAACGGTCAGGCGGATCTGTTTCTCCATTACGGATTTGAAAAGTCCATCTTTGCAATTTATCAGAACGAGAACACCCCCGATGACAGAATAGACGTGGATATTTATGACATGGGAAATCCACTCCAGGCTTTTGGTGTTTTCTCAAGGTTCCGTCAGGAGGGAAGCGGCGCCGGCATCGGACTGGATTCCTCGCTGGGGGACCAGCACGCTATTTTCTACAAAGGCAGGTATTTTGTGGTTCTCCAGGCCGTAGATACAAACGCTTCAGCCTTGAAACGGCTGGCAACGGACATAGAATCCAGGATTTCGGACAATGCCGGTCCACCTAAAGAAATTGAGTATTTCCCCAAAAGACGGACTTAAGCCCGGTTCGATAGAATACTTTCCGGATGGGCTTCTCGGTTATCAATTTTTAAAAAGAGGCTTCAAAGCGTCCTATGTAGAGAAAGATGAGAAAAAAACAGACTCAAAGACTGTGTCGGAGGACCAGGAGTTTCATCTGTTCCTGTCTATTTTTGATAATTCTCAGGAAGCGATGAATGCGATGAGAGTCTTCAGGGAGAATTTGTCCAGGAAGGGAAAAGTAACGGAGGGGATTTCGGCGGAATTTGGTCCCGATGCTTTGACTGGTATAGATCCCTATCAGGGCAAGATTATCGTGGCGCAAACGGGACCTTATCTGGTCGGCGCTGTTGGTTTTGAGCAGGATAGGGACGGTGAGCAACGGCTAGCTGAACTGATAAACGTAGTAAAGTGACGAGCCCCAGGGGCTGAAAATTTGGACTCTGGTTAGTCAGCAGTTCACTCTTCCGGTGTTGCGCCTGGATTGAAAAGCAGGTTCACCCGGATCCTGCCCTCCCCAGTAAACAGACGGATCAGCAGTGACAGGTTATCCTCTCAAAGTCAGACCGCTCGCATATCCAATGATATTATATCCTTGAACTATTCCGGCAGGCGCACAAGTCATCCGGGGACATGTCTCACCTTGACAAGCAGATCGTCCTGCCCATACTTTAGTAATAAGGTCGGCAATGATCTTGAGTAAGCAGAAAGGAGACAACCATGAAAAGGTATATGGTTCCCCGAATCGCTCATTGTAGTGACGGTTGCCCTCTTTGGTCCTGAGCATGACCTTAAAAGGCTCTTAGAAACAAGAGAGCGCTATTCACCCATCCTTTGTTTGAAAGGGGATCTACAGTACCGCAACACAATCCCCCCATCAAGTAACGGTCAATTCTTCTTAACCTCTGAGCCACTTGCAAAAGTGTTTTTTGGGGTGTTTAAGCATCTGTAATAAATGAGCTTCACGGGCAGGCCCGTGGTATAGTGTTTTTGCAAAAAAGACGCTTTGACACGGGAGACGCCAGTGAAGCTTAGGAAGAGAATATCATGGTTGATGGGGACACTGCAACGCAGTCTGTTTCCCAAATTGCAGGAGTCATGGAACGCCCCTCTAACCGAAAAAGAGAAGCAACTTGTGTCGATCTTGGAGTTGGTCCAAGTTGAGCGTTTTGTTCCAAAAAGCTCTTTTACCCAATCGTTGGGAAGAAAACTTCGCTATCGTGAATCGATAGCACGGTCCTTTGTCGCTAAGTCTGTTTATGGGTATCCTTTCACAAGGACGTTGATTGAGGCGCTTAAAACTGCGCCGAGTCTGCGTAAGATCTGTGGTTTTGACAAAGCTTCAGACATTATTTCGGAGTCCACTTTCTCCCGGGCTTTTGCCGAGTTTGCTGATAGTGGTCTTGGTGATAAGGTCCATGAGGCTTTGGTTGAACGATCTTTGAAAACACAACTGGTAGGGCATATATCCAGAGACTCTACGGCCATAGAAGGCCGTGAGAAACCGGTAAAGAAAACCCCGAAGCAAAAACCTTCTCCGAAAAAAAGAGGTCGTAGACGTAAAGGGGAACAGTCAGAACCCAAGGAAGTAAAACGATTGGAGCGTCAGGTTCATCAATCAGCGGAACAAGCGTTGAAGGAATTGCCGAGCGCCTGCGATGTAGGAACCAAGAAGAACTCCAAGGGATACAAAGTAAGTTGGATTGGCTATAAGTTTCATGCGGATGTCAATGACTATGGTCTGCCAGTGAGTGTAGCTATGACCTCCGCGTCATTACACGACAGTCAGGTAGCCATACCGCTCATGAAGACAAGCAGTTCCAGGCTTACCTATCTCTATGATGTCATGGATTCGGCCTATGACGCTGGGCCCATTTATGAACTTAGCAGGAGTCTGGGCCATGTGCCCATAATAGACAGGAACTCTCGTGGTAAGGATATTATCCCCATGGCTCCACATGAGGCTGCCAGATATAAAGAAAGAACAGCGGTGGAGCGCTTCAATAGTCGATTAAAGGAAGAGTTCGGCGCAAACAATGTTATGGTTCGAGGAGCCGTGAAGGTAAAGGCTCATTTAATGTTTGGGGTGATTGCGATCTTTGCAGACCAGTTGATCAAATTAGTGACCTGATCAGCTACAAATACGAACAAAGAAACGATCAACAGGATAGGTCGCGCCTAAAAACAGAGAAAACATGAAATAAACGGTACAAAATTCTAACAAATGATTATTTCAATCTGTAAAAGCGCCCACAAAAGGGTCGATCGACGCTACAAACACTAATTCCTAGGGGAGTTTTGC
>CAWJXP010000049.1:0-16116 GCA_963846725.1 uncultured delta proteobacterium
GACAACAGCCCATAGACGCAGGCTATCTAGTGGAAGCCTACGTTGCGGCTTCAGAGATAACGAACAACTTCAAGTACCTGGAACTCGCTCGGCTTGCTTTTGAATGGTTCTTGGGCCGAAATAGGCTGAATACCGCTCTCTATGATTTTGCTGAAGGTTCGGTGGCAGATGGGATCGACTCCAGCGGAATCAGCGCCAACCAAGGCGCAGAATCGGTTGTGTGCTACCTTCTTGCAGTTCTAGGTCTTTCCGAACTCAAGGCTCAGAGAATCCTTCCTCCAAAATCGAACCGAATCATCTTGACGCTGTCTTGCTGATTGCATGTTTCAATACAGTTCTTCAGAACTGTCCGTATTTTTTCCTCTTATACTGATTTGCGCCCAAACAGGTAACTTGCTCTGACGAATGCTCACAATCTTTGCCGGTTGCAAAAGGGCATCGTTGAGGTAAAAGCCCTGTGAACGGATAAGTTAGCTGCAATAGGCATAAGACGTCCCGGGCAAAACCAGCTAAGTATTTACTTGAGCTTGGACGCATCAACGTGCCTTAAGAGGCAAAGAAAGGACTTTAGATGAGTGATCGAGGCCCAATAGTCATGATTCCAGCTATCCTCGACGCATGTGTGGGATAGCGACTTTTGCCGAGGAAGCAAGGGACTTCATTACAAAGCATAATCCTGACAGGGAAGTCGCTTGTAATAAGCCACACCGATGGCCAGGGAGAAGGCGTGTTTCCTATTATTGACATGTCCAAAAGGGACTGGTGGAAGACTGTGGCCATAAAAGTGCCACAGACTGCACCCTTAAGCAGTCCATCTGGAACACGAATACGGTCTGTACCAGTATTATGACTCGAGAGGCCATGGGGATGGGAACGAAGGGTTCCTGGACCTACTCGACGCAATCAATGATTTTCCCACTATTGTTGAACCGCATACCGGTCCACGGTAGGCTGACGAGTTTTGAGGCCAATTCATCTACCGAGATGTGTGAACGGCAAGGGTAGTACTGTTCAAGTGTCATTATCAGAAATGGCGCCTGGACTGGAATTTCTATGGGCAAGGCTGGCAGACCCAGAAACGTAATGGTGACTCCTCATGGGGGTGAGGCCGATCGACGCTGGGCCATCAAGGATGTGCCGCTCCTCAAGGAAGAGCTGAGCTTGGATCAGTCCCATACCTGGGTAAGCGTTTAGTGGGCATGGTTGGATGGATACAATCCAACAAGCGCTGGGACATATTGATTTCCATGTGGGAAGATTTCATGCGGAAATAATGGAACGAACCGGCCAAGACTGGGACCTTTTGGCGGCAGGCTCATGAGGGATCCGAGCCACTTGACAGACTACGAAAATTATCTGGAGCAGCTACAAGCCCTGGAAAAAAAAGGTCTGGCTCACTACTTGAGTTTATCCACGCGGAGAAATATATTACAAAGTTATGGCGGTTGTGACTTCATCGTTTTGCCTTCTACCGATGAAACACAATCCGGAACGCTTGCACGAATCATTGCCCTCAACAAACCATATATAACGACGGCCCCTATGGAAGGGTTGATCGCTCAGACACTGGAGAGCGAAGGCGGACTCCTTTTTACCACTAAGAAAATGTTGAGGGACCAGGTTATCAGGATGGCCTGTGATGAAGAAGTCCGGTTACAACTCGGAGAAAACCTCAAGCAATATCTTATGAAGTGGCTTCCTGGGAACTGGTAGCCAACCAGTACAACGAGGCATACGAGTTGGCTCGTCAATCCGTTGCTTCCGGGCGAGCGGTTGAGCTGACCGATGGAATTTTGATGAATAGATCCAGGGATTGTGAAATATGAGAAACGTTTCGGATAGCTGCCATCAGCACATGTAAGGGTATGAGGCGAACCCTATCGTTACGATCGCAACTGGCCATATCCATAAATGCCGTATCAATCCTGGCGCTGCAATGGTTAATGGCCAGCACCTGCTGTCGCGAGTGGAAGATCGTCGGGGATTCTCCATTGTGCGATGCAGCAGAAGGGAATGGATGCTGGGAAGTTGATCTCTGCCACATTTGCGCGAGGCCGAAAGTACTGGAAGACACCTGGGGAATAAGAAGATCCTCGAATTACGTGGCTAGAGGATCTAGACTGTGGGCTGTCACATACACTGCCATATTCAGATGTCGGACCTCTTGGTTTCCCTTGCCACTACCAAGGATTTTGCTGAACTTTCAGAGGCTCGGCTCTGTCATGCCTCCAGAGGACAAAGACGCCGCGATTTTTCCTGTCAAGTTCAAAGGGAGATATGCGATGCTGCACAGGCCTGTACCATCGATTGAAGGCTCTCGGGAAAACACATCTGGATTTCTTTTTCACCCGATTTGAAGCACTGGGGAGATCATCAAGTCCTAATGACCGCGAGAAGCGGAGGCTGGTGGGATGCAAACAAAATTGGGCTTTCAACGCCACCGCTTGAGACTTCTGAGGGCTGGCTGATCTTGTATCACGGCGTGAAAGAGACTGTTGGTGGGAGCATTTACAGACTCGGGCTCGCTTTGCTGGATAGAGAAGATCCCACCCGAGTGCTGAGACGCACTGATCAGTGGATATTTGGTCCTGAAGAGCCCTATGAACGAAGCGGCGACGTTGGCAACGTTGTCTTCCCGTGTGGCTGGATTCTCCAGGGCGATGAGTTGCGTGTTTATTACGGAGGCGCAGACAGTTGCGTAGCAGTTGCCATCGCGAGTTTGAGTGACGTATTAGACTTTCTTAAAGAAAGCTCTACCCAATCGTAATTCAGGTGACCAACAAAACAGCACTCAAATGGTCGTGGTTCTAGTGGCTTTTATCTTCCAGTGGCGACTCAGTCCCAGAGACGTTGGAGTTTAAAAGTTGTTTCTCGATCAACGTTGACGCGCACAAGGCCTCCGTCAGTTTTCACATCCCAAAAACTGAGTTCCCTCTCTCGTCTCACGCATAATAAAAGTCTTGGGTTCCAGGCCGGTAACCCTACATTCAATGTCAGTCAACTTTCTGATGCCGGTGAATCCCAGGTTTGGTCTACCAGTTCTCATAACATTAGCTCCTTTCGGAGATATCATGTTTCCATCTACACTAACAATATACTATAAAGATTAGTCTGGCTTCAATGGAAAAAGTATAAGAAACTAGGCGTAGCTTTCAAAAAGAACCGGCTATTGAAATTATTTAAAATGTTTGGCCCAAGAGACTTTTGTTCGGATTGATGTAGACCGCTAAACAATGTAGATTTTGATAACCAAAGCAGCATGGAGGCATAGAGAACAACAAAAGCCGCTTAAACATTTTTGTGTTAGCTATTGACGAGCGATCTTCAAGACAGGTAGACGTTTATTCCAACCGTTTCAGTTGAGTACTATAGGGGAGGTCACGATGAGCAATCCACTTGATCCGGTACGAATCGCTTTCGACAAGGCCGTGGGGCCTTACCGAAAGAGGCAGAAGTTGATGGCGGATTTGAAAGAAGCGGATGTCGGTAAGGAACGCCGGGCACAGCTCGTGAAGGAATCGACCCAACTTGATGCAGAGTGGGTCGAAGCTCTGGTTGGGCTTTGGAAGGTTATGGACGAGTGTTCGGTTCTCCGGGAAAAGATGGACGCTTAAAGTAACCCATGTTGCTCGCTGATATCAACATCGTTCCCTGATGTTAATAATTTCAGTCAAGGCCAGTATTAAAAACTGAAAAATCCAATCTCGGAGGATTCTACGCGAACTACGCGAGCAACCCAGAGTAATCTGTCCCAAGCATTCAATAAATTATCGGTAACAGGCTCCACCGGGAATTGCACGAGGGCGCCAAAGACTCTTACAAAATTGGTTATGGATGTTGATGTAGTCGCGTCGATCACTTCTTGTACAGGCCCATTTTGGATACCAGTGACGCCGGTAAAAAGGCAGTGGCTTGTGCGCTAGTTGCGCTCAACCAATTTGAAGACAAGAAGCGCAAAAAGGAGGATGAAAAATATAGAAGCGGCTACGGGATGACCTTCATGACTGGGTGGCCAGACTTAGCTAAACAGGTTAAATATAACCGTTTTTATTCTATGCTTATAAAATACTTTTCTTGCTTCTAATAAATCATGATGATTTGGCCACAGAACGGGCCTGCTATCAGCGAGAATAGCGCCATGGAGTCCATGTTACTGTTCCCAACCGACAACATCACTATATTGCGCCGTCTTAATTAGGGCACGAACAAAGCACCCCACCATGAAAGCAAGACATTCAAATTCCAAAAAATGAAGAGCTGTTTTATCCAACATGATTTGTATATCGACCGGGAACTCATCATCAGCTTCATAAAAGACAATTTTCAATGGGATTTTGGGAAGAACCTCGAATCTCCACAGATGCTGGCCCACTTGTGACTCTTCTTGGATTCCACCAAGCTTTACCGCTGCTTCACTAAATTTGACATGGTCATTACCGAAATATCGTACCAGAGGAGTATTCATCAACCGACTCTGTACAGGTAGCCCACTAATCATTCGTGGAATACTCTCAAATGGAATGTACGAGTTTTCAGGGTCTCCCTGACCTTTGGACAGAAGGTAATAGAGAAGAACACTGCGGTTATTTACATTGACAGGTTGGCCGTCCAAAGGCTCAACACCATTTAAGGTAATACGGTATTCTCTCTTCAAAAACGATACTTGAACAGCGCCGTCAATATATATGAGACCAAGGCGTGCAGAGCTTTCGTGGAAATCACATTCAGAAAGCTTGGCGATTAATCCGAGGTAGATTGAATCATAGCCTCCTTGCAAGAAAGATCCTCCTTGACTGAGAACTCTGTGTCGTGGTTGCCGAAAGCGGCCCAACAATGGTTAGGGAGATGACAACATTTCTTTAGACGACTCAAATGCCAGCATAGGTTACTGTATCGATTATTACAAATGCTCTAACACTGTGTTTCTGAAATATACTATTTGCCATGTTTCATTTCAATCGGCTGATGTAATTCAATGACTTTCAAAAAGCCATTTTTTGCCTAAGTGATCAAATAAACTGGATTTCGCGCCGCATCATGGTTCATTTAATTCTAATCGGAAAGATAGTTAGATCGAGTAATTCCTGGCCCAACACAAAGTATTTACCAACTGGACCTGTTCTATCGTGTTGCACTTGATGCTGAGCAACAACGGGTTGACCACGAGTATGGACAGAGTTCTTGCCCGGGAAATGGCGACATTCAGACGGTTCTTGCTATAAAGAAATTCGATGCGGCGTGGCAGGTATTCGCCGCTCGAAGTGGTCATCGAGACTATGACAACCTCGGATTCCTGTCCCTGAAACTTGTCCACGGTGCCGACTCTGGCCCCTTTCGGCAATACTCGCTTTAACAGATTCACCTGCATGTTGTACGGCGCTACCACCATGATGTTTTCGAGCGTGACGGGCTGTTCGTTTCCGTTCCGATCCCGGTACGACTGGCGAACAAGACTGGCCACCATCTCTTTTATCAGATCGGCCTCTTCCTGACTTTTCTGGGAACACCCATCATGTTCTATCGGAACAAAACTTACTCCCGACGGCTTAAGACACTCGTGAGCGTCTGAGTTCAATAAAAGTCTCTGATTCTGATTGCGCTTTTCAGGCTTCAATCTGGAGTCATAAACCGCTTCTGAAATAAACTGACAAACGTCTTGACGCATCCGCCAGGTGACATCCAGAAACACACCTCTATCCGGTTTAATGGTAGCCTCTCCATCGAGCAGAAATTCGAGGGTTGATTCACCGGATCTCCCCGGATGAACTCCCTGAATCGGCTGCCCAAGCTGCATCTGATCACCGAGGAGAACAATATTGTTAGCTGAGAGGCCCATTGCTACAAGATTGGCCAGTGAAACCTGGCCGGCTTCATCCACGAATAGAAAATCCAGGTTTTGATCCATACCGGCGAAAAGCCATGCCGTTCCCGCCACCAAATGAGCGTTAGACTCATAGATGTCCTTGTTACCCGTAACATCTCCGATGAATTTGCCCTGGAACCACGAATTTTTGTTGTCAGTAGATTTTTTGAGACCTTCGAATTGCAGACCGATTTCTTCCGCTCGCAACTCAACATGTTTCAAGAGATTATTGATCGCCTTGTGACTGTTGGAAGAGACCCCTACTCTGTATCCTCTGCGCAGTAGTTCAGCAATGATGTGAGACCCGGTATAGGTCTTGCCCGTTCCCGGAGGGCCTTGAATGAACAGATAGCTGTTGCGAAGACCGGCTACAGCTTCAATAATTTCCTTGAGATCAGGCTCCTGAGGGTCGACAATCGGCTGCCCCGCAGAGTGGTGAGTTATACTCGGTATCGATCTCTTCAGGATAGACTCAAGAGCCTCATAGCGTTTGTCCCCACTAATTATGCTGTCCGCAAACCTGAACACAGCCTTGGTCAATGAACCGGTCCTGATCGGGCCACCTGTTGAGACGGAAAGTCTTTCCGGTAGGGTCGCTCCAGAATCGGACTCTACCTGGACTAGCCGTTCATTTTCATCAATACGAACTATCCTGAATTCTTCCTTGAAGGCGCCAGCGCACACACACTTGTCACCTTCCCCAAGTTTGAACTCCTGCTCCGGATATTGATAAACAACCCCTCCAGCGTTCGGGTCTATCTTTCTTTCGGCCCCTGGCCAGAGTCATTCCTCCAATACACTCCGGGTCATCGATCAGATCTTCATCCGCCATCTCCATCCTTGAAAAAATGGACCACCACGCGGGTTTTTCGCAACGTCGATGAAAGTCAAGCAAATAGAAAACGAGTTCACGAAAAGCCCTATCTTCTGGATTGCTCTTGTGGTCTTCAAGCAAGGATTTACGGTACGACTCGAGTGTCGCTTCCAGTTTAATCTGACGGTCGGATTTTGAACGGGTCTTTTTATCGTCCCCTGGCTGGGTTTGATTCATCCATGGCAAATCTGCCGGCCGGAAAGTAAGTAGCCATTCCCTGAGAAGATAAGTGGAACGGCAATCCTCATGGTTGTATTTGGCGATCTCGTCGAGAATTTTGTCATCCGCTGTTTGCAGCCACTTATCATAGAAGACGATGCTCGACTTAGCGTTCTTTACGGCGCCTGAACGCTTTTCCGCATAAAACGCTTCGAGATTTTTTATCGAGTATCTTGGTTCCGAGACACGGATGCTTTCTTTAACCACTTTGTAAAGATCAACGAGTTTTCTACGGCGGAGGAGATCATCTACCTGGGCTTCTCTTATCCCGTGCAGACACATGAGACGCTTGAGGGCTGATTCTTCATAACTGGCGTAATGGTAAATATGGGCCGATGGATATTTTTTTAACCGCTGAGCCACAAAATCCATGAACGCCTCAAACGCTTTTCTTTCCTCATCACGATTGTGGGCCCAAAACGTCTGGAATTTGGGTTCATCTCCATCGCGATAATACACCCCGAAAAGGTATTCCAGGCCGTTTAATTCAAGCGGATCACCCTCCATATCAAAGAAGAGATCACCAGGGTCAGGCTGCGGCAGTCGATAAAACCCTCGAATACCATCGGGATCCAGTGGGAGCAGTTCTAACTCATTGGCCCCTGTGGTTCGCTTCCTGTTTTGCAAATAAGCCTGATGACGAAGCTTAATCAGGGTATCTGCGGCCAGCTTTTGTATTTTGACATGGTCGTCATGTTCAGCCAGTTGCGCCAGAGTGTGAATCCCGGCTGAGCGTAATTTCTTTATCTGTATTTTTGTAATATTGGCTACCTGGTTAAGGTGATCATCCTTTTGCCATTGATCTTCACAAAGACCACGCCATCGGCACATATCACAGTGTTCGTTAGCTTCAGGGTATGTGCCCACATCTTGAGACATACGATCAAGAAAGCGTTCCTGCAGTGTTTGATAATATTGGTTGAACTGATCGACCCTGAAGTTGAGTTCAGTCTTGTCCCCTAATATAACGTGTGTCATGCGAGGTCGGAGACCCTGTAAATCGTTCAGCAAGTCCGAATAAAAACACAGTTGAATGATAAAATATGTCTTGGGGTTTCTGGCCAGTTTGGTGTCCATGACTTCATAGCTGAACGCCCCAAGGTTGGAAGGAGTATTGACCTTTCGAAGAAAATCCGGGTGTCCGTATAGATTGTTTTTGAACAGCGTCCCCTGAAAGATTATGTCGGCTCCACTCTTCATGGCTTCAAGCGTGGCAGCGGCCCTGGCTTGTGGGCTTCCCCGAACTTCCGACAGGTCCATCAGGTTTATTCCGCTGTCCGCAAGTTTTCGCAGGTAGGACTGTTCGTGTTCGAAGCCCTTGTTCTGAAAAAGCAGGGCCTCCTCGCCATCTGGCGTTTGGGGAAGGGGAGTTACGAGGTTTATTTTGTCCAAAGCCGTCAGATGTTCACATTCAAGAAAATTGCAGAGATCCGTGGCGGAAAACAGGATGTTGTTGTCGATTATTCTCATTTTATGAACTTATACCGCCGGCTTGCCTGATGGAAGCTAATGCCTGCCTCACTTGTTGATCACCCCACGGATCCTGACTCGTCCCAATTACTCCCCCTGTCACGGTAATTCCTGCTGTCATTACTTACCGGAGAGCGACTTCATGCCTAAAGTTTCGATCAGCCGATTAATGTCGGTTGTCTTGAGATTCATCCCGCCCTCTGACACCGGAAGCAGCATAATACGCTTTCCCTGAAGCGCCTCTGCGATTCTCAGCTTTACAATCGCTTCACCGCCCGGACCGGCGAGAGCGTTATTCATTTCCTGGATCCCCTTCGATTCGGCAATGCCTTCCGCCTTGATGGCCTTTGCAATAAGCTGCTGCTTTTCCTGGTAAACATCCACTCTAATTTTGTCCTTTTGGTATTGGCCATCGGCGTCGGCAACCATCTTGTTGACTTCTCCCCGGGCCTCCTCGAGTTTACGCTTATATTGTTCACGGGCGGCGTGCTGAGCGGATTTGTTTTTCTCGACCTGCTGATCAGCCACTTTTTTGTCCTCAATGGCCTTTGTATATTCAGGGTTGAAACGATAGTCATTGGTCATTACTTTTTCCACGACGATGCCCATGGGCCCCAGGATTTGCTGAAGCGCTTCCTTGGCCTTGTTGGACTGAGTCTCCCGGGCTTCGGCCACGTAGAAAGATTCTGTCTTCAGCTCGCCAAAAATGTCCCGAGGTTTGCTCCTGGCGACAGTTCGAACAATCTTATCCCGCAAGGTTGCGTCGTCGCTCGCCACATACTGAAGAATATAGGGAGCTTTGTTCGCATCGATGCGATAGGCTATGACAACATCAAGACTTATGTCATTGCCGTCTACGGTTTTGAACACGAGATCGTCCTGAGCTTTACGGTCACCCCTGGTTTTAGAATACGTCATCTCCAGGTTTTGCAGCTTAGTGTCAAAAACATTCCAGTCATTGACAAACGGCAGGAAGAAGTAAGTGGCGCCTGGAGCGTAGACCCGATCCTCAACCCCACTTTGGCCGAAAAAAGCCAGTTTGTGGGTTCGGACACCGACCTCCGTTGCCCCGGTAGTATGGGGAACACAGCCGGCCAGGGAGACCATGAGCAACCCTATAAATGCCAATACAAGGAGCTTCATTGGGCGCCTCCTTTGCGAACGTCAAATAATTGCAGGGCGTTATTCAGGTTTAAGGGATTGACCGCATGCGGACCATCGCTGGGCAGCACGATAACATCCAGTCCCTTGTAAGCGTCCGCCATTTTTAATCCCACCATGCGCTCGGACCCAATCCCTTTCAATGCTTCATTTTTCAGACGCTCCCGTTCCGCTTCCGCCAGTTTCACCAGAAGGTCAGACTCGGCTGTCATCTTGCGTACGTAAAGATCCTTTTCGGCAATCTTACGGGTGACATAGGCGTTACCTTTTTCCATTTCGACGGCGGAGATGACCATCCCCTCCTGAGTGATTTTCTTCAATTCAGCCTCTTCTTTGGCCGCCCGGGCTTGTGCCCGATTGGTGAACACCATTTGATCCTGAAGCTTCTTTTCCTCTATGTTTTTCTGGATCTCCTGACTGTACTTGAAATAACGTATGAGTACCTGGTCCACTTCGATTCCTTTCGAATTCAACTCGTGGTTGAGCATATCCTTGGCCTCTTCCGTTTTCTGGACCCTGATCGGGCTATTATAAAAATCTTCAGTGGTTAACTTTCCCAGGGTTTCTTTCAGGGCCGGCTCGGCCTTGGGAATGATACCGTTGTCTTCGAAAAGGGTTCCTGGACCGATGGTGGTAAAAACCAGGTAGGGATCCTTGATGTGATAAAGAATCGACACGTCTATGTCGACGAAAAAGCCATCAGAGGTCTGAATATGCGCTGCCCGGTCTTTTCTGGCGTCTTTCGCCGCGGTTCCGGGAGAGTTGGTCAATTCCAGCACCTGGATACCTTTGGGAAGCCGGAACATCTGCTGCAACCCAAATGGCAGTATAAAAGAAAGACCCGCATGATAAACTTCTTTATGAACGCCTGGGCTTATACCGACTCGAACCACTTTGATCCCGTACTCATAAGGTCGCACGTAGACGAAGAAGAAGTTGTAGAAGACAATTACGAGCGCTACCACGGCGACGAGTAACGCCAATGGCCCCCCAAGCCCGAAACTAATATGGGGCAGCCTGAAGCGATCCTTAAATTTAGCTTCTAAGGCAGATTTCAGCCTAATGAGGTCGTTATCCATGGTTCCAGTGTCCTTTATAAAACTAGTGATCGTCTATAACGTTTCGGGAAAGTCGCTTGCGATTTGTAAAACCAGGGCGCCTGATTGTGTCTCTGTTTAATCTTGAGAAGCGCACTCCATTCCTATCACGTTTCAAATGACTTGTCCCGCGCGTCCTAGCCTGGAAAAATCAACCAAAGCCACGTGCTCAAGTGCGGAATGTGAGTTTTGACAACCGTTTTTGAAGAATTTTTTTGGATGAAATCCAGTCAAAGCTAATCGGCAGCGTGTTCGGGGCCGATTGGGTCTACATATTTTCCCATGAACTCTCTGGTGATATTCCCGAGGCGCTCGTCGAGAATTTCGTAAACCTTGTTGACGATTGGCTCCGGGACGCCACCATAAAAGGCCTGAGCGATACTGCCGGTAATGCAGGCCAACGTGTCAGTGTCCCCGCCTAACGAAACCGCTGTTCTGATCGCGTCTTCAAAATCTGTAGAGTCAATAAATGAGCGAATTGCCTGTGGGACCGTTCCCTGCGAAGAAACGTCATACTCGTATGTCGGGCGAATCTCATCTACATGTTTACTCAAATCGTATTGAAACGTGGTCTCGATGAAATCTTTAATTTCGGCCTTCGACCGTCCCTGTCGGGCAAGAAGTATCGCCGCCGCCGTTGCCTGTCCTCCTTTTATCCCTTCAGGATGATTGTGCGTGATTTCAGTGAATTCGGACGCTTTCCGAAGGACTGTATCGAGATCGTTGTATGCGTAACCGACGGGGCTGATCCGCATAGCGGCTCCATTCCCCCAGCTATCATAGGGCTCTGGGTTCCTGCTCTGAGCCCAGCAATGAAAACTGCCGCCGTAACCACCGTCAGGATACCAGTGGTAGAATTTCTTCATGTTATCGACATAGCTTGCGCCAGTCAAAATAGTGTCCGCCAACGCTACGGTTAGAACCGTGTCGTCAGTAAAGAAACATTTGGGAGAAAACAGCTCAAAATCCTTGGTCTTTATGTTGTTCCACTCGTACACTGAACCAATTATGTCACCTGCAATTGCGCCAATCATGAGATGTTCCTTTGGTCATCGAAGTACTGCACTCTTATCAATAACACATCGATCAGCAGAAGCGACATTTTCAGTGGAAAGGACCATGTTTAATTGTCTCCCCAAAAAGGAGTCGGATTAAATGACTGGAAACCGAGAGTTATCGTCTTTAATATTTTCATAATGTTACGAAAACATTATAGGCGCTAGTCTCTTATAAATGGAGTTTACTTACCTGAGCGAGGGAGGAACCGGACATAGCGGCAGGTAGCTGTTTGCCGTCCTGTTCGTAGATTAGTATGGTTTCTTCAATTATGTCAAATAGTTCAGCAAAAACAGCCTTGGCGTCTGATCCATGACAGCCTCCATAAAACAATTCAGGGCAACTACCCACGAAGCATCCGTCCTCATCGGACCACTCAACAATTTTAAGATATCTGTCGCCTCTGCTCATTTCTTACGAATCTCCCAGAACGTGATACCGCTTTTAATCCACATCTTCAATACTATGACGTCGGATTTGAGCAGAGAATTGCCGGCAATTGACGTTATGTGTATTAGTGTGTATAATAGGCGCAATGGATAGCAGGCGTATCATACAGATGCTTATCGCCGACGGATGGTACCAGGTGGCCCAAGAAGGGGACCACCTTCAGTTCAAACACCCTGATAAATCGGGGCGTGTGACAATTCCGCATCCGGTCAAAGACATTCCCGAAGGAACATTAGGGAGCATACGAAGGCAGTCCGGACTTACCCTACGCGAAAAATTCAAGTCACTGAAAAGAGGGAAAGAATGACATGTTGACCTACATTGCGCTGGTTCGAAAGGAAAAAAATAGTGGCTTTGGAGTTGACTTCCCAGATTTTCCAGGCTGTATCACAGTGGGTAACACTTTGGAAGAAGCCTACAGAAAGGCCTCAGAGGCATTACGGTTTCATATCAAAGGGATGCTCGCCGATGGAGAATTTATCCCTGGACCAAGCTCGCTGACTGATATACTCGAAGACCCGGAGAATGCAGGCGCTACGCCGTTCCTGGTACCCATCCCAAACATCAAGACTAAGAGAATCAATGTTACAATGCCCGAATCCGACCTGGAGGAAATAGACGCTTACGCCCGGAAACGTAAAATGTCTCGATCCGCCTTCCTCCTCGAAGCGGCGAAGCGTTCAATGGCGCCAGAGGATCGGGTGGAATAATCTACGGCAGTTATCCGGAATTTCCGGATAACTGAATCGGCCTGTAACTCTCCTTCTTCAAAAATGCGCATAACGTGCTCATTAATTATCCGAACATCCTTTTTGAAAAAGTTCCGCCATTACTTTTTGGCTAAGCCAGACGGTTTCATCCATCAAACGAACTTCGATATGTAAACTTTGAGCGCCAGGGAGAAATCTTTTTGTGGCGGAGGTCATAGAACCGGAATCGCTAAGGAGGAAAATAAGGAAAGAGACTCTAAAAGCGGCGTATCATTACGAATAGACTTCAGGATTACAACCGACTATTATAAGAGCAATGCGAAACGGGAGTTTGCCATGCTAATCAAAATTGTGCTGGAACCAAGCGAAGAAGGCGGCTATACCGCAATCGCTCCTTCGCTGCCTGGCTGTATTAGCGAGGGGAACAGCAGGGAAGATGCGATAAATAATATCAAGGAAGCGATCGAACTGTATCTCGAACCTGTTGAGGATGATCAGATCCTCAGTAGAAATTCAGAGATCGTTGAACTTGCGGTATGACAAGGACCCCGAGTCTCTCGTTCGATAAGATTATCAAAGCGCTGCAAAGAGACGGGTGGGTTGTAGTCAGACAAAAGGGTAGTCACATTCGTCTTCAGAAACATATCTACGCCGAAACATTGAAATTGACTATTCCTGCGCACAATCCAATAAAGCGCTCCACCCTTTCCCACATTCTCAAGCTCGCCAGACTTACGACCGATCAGTTAAATGAATTGTTGTTAAGAAGCCATGTCAGCGACGAAGTGACCACCCCGGACCGGCGTCGATTACTTTTGAGAACATCATCTTAACCCTGGAAAGGGTTACGCAGAATAGCCCATAGAAACGCTATGGGAGGTCTATGGGCCCGCAAAAATTTTCAAACACAAAATGATGTGACAACGTTTGTCCTTATTTGACACACGTCCGGGGGATAATCCGAGCGTCATGACGGAAAGGAGCCCTGATTGATGGCTCAAACGAGGGAAGTCTTTGACGAAATTACGCAATACAGGACCAGCAACAGGTCAATGCGGGCTAGGGCAGCTATCATTCTAGATGATGTTGGCGTGGCCCTCGTTGAAAAGCGAAAATCGGCTTCCCTGGGCAATAATCTTCGTCTTGAATCGGAGAAATTTATGGGGGCCTGGCTGGAATTCGGGGATCAGATCATTCAGTTCAGAGAACGGGAATGGTTCAGGTCCCTGGGGCGTGATGAGACGAGCTTCGGTCAGAAGGGAATCCCGAAACAGATGAACAGCAGCAGTTGCTCAGATTTAGGAGTTGCGGAGGCCCGGGATGTATCAATCAGGGGGAGTTATCCGTTTTAATGGTGAGTGGTGGTTATTGGCAAAATTCTTCTTGTTTACATACTAATGTCAATATCTTTACAAAATAATTATAATAATCTACTATTGTATCAGCATTCGAATATTTGATAACAGATGTGACGGAAGTGTATTGCACATTGAAATATTCTGTAAGGCGTTAGACCAAGGCATAGACTTGGACGTTGGAGAAACGATGAGCGTCACCGAACAAATCATATCGGAAAACCTCACCAGATTCCGTTTAGCACGTGGATACAGTCAGGCTAAACTAGCCCGCATGTCTGGCATTTCAATCGCAGCATACCAAAAAATTGAAAAGGGACAATCTGTTCCCCGTGTGGATACCCTCCAAAATATTGCTTCAGCTCTGGGATTAAATCTCATGGATATGGTTGAACAGGTACCTACATTGTCAGGGGTACGTTTCCGCTCGCAAAAGAAACTCAAAATTCGTGATGAGATTCTAGTACAAGTAGGACGTTGGTTGAGAGACTTTAACTACCTTGAAAAACTGCTGAAGGACAATGTGCCATATGTCTTCGGGGACTTGTCTGAACGAGTATCACAGCAATCTTCCATCGATGACCAAGAACGCGCCCAAAAAGCTGCCCTTGAAGCCAGGGAGGCTGCTGGATTAGATTTTGAGGAGCCTGTATTGGATATTTGTGGATTGTTAGAAACCAAAGGGGTCAAGGTTCTTCCAATAGCAAAGGCGTCAACCGAGTTTTTTGGTCTGGCCGTGGGAACCGCCGATGGAGGTCCTGCTGTGATTGTAAATACCTGGGACAGGATTCCTGTCGAACGGTGGATCTTTAGCGCATGTCATGAACTAGGACATCTCATACTCCATCTACAATCGTTCATTGTAAAAGATGAAAATGAAAACCCCAATGAAGAAAATGAAGCCAATGTTTTCGCAAGTCATTTCTTGATGCCGGATCATGCGTTTGCCAAATATCTAAAGCAATCTAGAGGCTTAAGCCTTGTAGACCGGGTCTTGAAAATCAAAAGAATATTTGGTGTCAGCTACAAAACTGTTCTGATGCGACTTTTGGAAAATGGGCTGACGGACAATTCGATTTGGGGGAGATTCCAGTCCCAGTATCAGCGCCAATACGGGAAAACCTTAAAATTAAAGGATGAGCCCAAAGGAATTTATTCTGATCAATTTGCCAAAAGCTTGTCACATACCGATGAGCGTTTCAAGGAACCGAGTAAGCTTGATCGATCTGATTTCATGGAAGATAGGCTGAGAGGTCTGGTCAGAAAAGCACTGGAAGAGAACAAAATTACCCTAAGCAGGGCGGCCGAGATCCTGGGTTTGGACATCACGTCAATGAAGGCGGAAGTCGCCGCATGGAATTTCGATGTTGATGGCAAACTCGTCGCATGACCGATAGGCCTGGCTTTGTCATAGACTCAAGCGCTTTAATTGATTATCAGAAAACCGATGATTCCATTCTTCAATTGTTTACTCAGAATATCGGCGCAATATATCTTGCCGAACCAGTGTTTACGGATGAGCTAAATGAATTGAGTATGGCCGACTGCCAGAGACTTGGTATCTCAGTGTCATCTCTGAATTTGAATCAATTAGTCGAAGCCGCCAGATGGCAGGGCTCAATATCCAGATATGACGCCTGTAGCCTGATACTGGCTCGTGAAAACGGCTGGACCGTGATTACGAGCGATAAACCACTTATTAGCCGACTACGATCCGAAAATATAAGGTTCATTTGGGGGTTGAGACCAATGATTATGCTGGTTTCAGCAGGCTGTCTCGAACACGGGCGAGCTATCCAAACAGCCGAGAACATGCGGGCAATTAATCCAAACTATTTGACATCGGAAATTATCAACAAAT
>CAWJXP010000050.1:0-14645 GCA_963846725.1 uncultured delta proteobacterium
CAAAAGGCTCACAAGTTAATCATAACAGCATGATCATGTTTTCATGAAGATGGATACCTTTGTACATCTTGAAGTACTTAGCGCTTTCTCATTTCTTTGGGGAACATTCACCCCTGAAGATTTGGTTGAGACTGTTGCGTCAATGGGACAAAAGACTGTCGCTCTTACCGATTACACCCTGCATGGGGCTGTTAGGTTCTATAAGGCGGCGGTAAGAATTGGAATTCAACCAATTATAGGAGCCAAACTTCCGATTTGGGATGGATCTCCGGTAACTTTTCTGGCGACAAACTTTGAGGCATACAGGAACCTTTGCTGTCTTGTGTCGGCTACTGAGAATTCGGGAATCATTACAAAACAGGATTTATACCACTATTCAAAAGGGCTGGTTTGTATAGCCGGTGGACGAGATTCCAGGATTAATACGGCTCTGAAAAGAGGGATATCCGACCAGGCTGAGTTTGGTTTGCTGGAATTAAAGTCAGTCCTAAACAACCCTGAGTGGCTTTTTCTGGCTATTCAGAATAATGACGATCAATTTGTGGAAAACACTATAAACTTTGCCTCATCAGTAAATATCCCGACGGTAGCTACCAATGAAGTCTCGTTTCTGAGACGTGAAGATTATATTCTCCACCGCACATTGGTCGATATTCAGATCAAACATCATCACCGAAAAATTACTCCACTACCGAATGACAGTTTCTTCTTAGCCTCCGGAGCGGAAATGGAAAATCGAATTGGCTATTATCAATCAATTGAAAATACTCAATATGTCGCTTTACTATGTAAATCCTTTTCTCTACCTATCGGAAAACTCCATCCACCTTCTATTCAAGACCCTCATAAGTCCTCGGAAAAGCTTACCAGGTTATGTTTCAAGGAACTGGCCAGGTTTTATGCTCCTGTTGGTATAGACTATTTCCGTCGTCTTGATCAGGAACTGGAAGCTGTAAATAAAACCCGACTGGCTGATTTCTTTCTTTTTGTCAGAAACGTAGTTGACTTTGCCCGCTCCGGGAACATTCGACACAGTGTTCGAGGTTCAGCCGCGGGCAGCTTGATTGTTTATCTACTCCTTGGTGGGGTTGATCCTGTAGCTAATGATTTGTTGTTTGAGCGCTTCATAAATGATGGCCGTGGTGACATGCCGGACATTGACATTGACTTTGATTCTGAACGCAGGGACGAGGTCATCAACTATGTTCTTGGGCTATTTCCAAAACAAACGGCGATGGTTTGCACAATCCACAAATTCAAGTGCCGGAGCGCCGTACGTTTGGCCGCAAGAGCAATGGGTTACCCTCTGAATGAAATAAACCGCCTTGCTTCATGCCTTCCCTGGTCGCTTAGGGGTCGTGACCTGAAGCTATCCCTGGAACAATTGCCGGAATTAAGGGGCGCTCCAATCCAGAAAGAAACACAGCTTGTGGATTTGGCGTCAAGACTGACCGGTATCCCTTTTCAGACCTCAGTTCATTTAGGCGGGATAATAATAGCGCCGGGTGACATCAAAGCATGGACACCGGTGGGTAAATCGCCAAAAGACGTTCCGGTAAGCCAATTGGACAAGGACGATGTTGAAGCTTTGGGTCTTCTCAAACTGGATATATTGGGCTTGCGTATGCACACAGCGATCAGAAAGGCTTTGGAAATATTGGATGAAAAAAGAATCAATCTCGATTTTGATCGCATTCTCCTTAACGATAAGAGGACTTATTCGCTGCTTTGCAGCACTCACAGTGTAGGCGTTTTCCAGCTTGAATCTCCTGGACAGCGCAGTCTTTTGGGATGTCTTCAACCAGTAGAGTTTAAGGACCTGGTAGCGGAAGTTTCTCTTTTTAGGCCCGGCCCTGTTGAAGGAGATATGGTTAGTGTTTACATTCGGAGGCGAAATAAAGAAGAGCCTGTGCCATTTTTACACGAGACTATTTCAGAAGTCTTGAAAGAGACTTACGGTGTAATTCTTTTCCAGGAACAGGTTTTACGGATTGCCCATTTTTTTGCTGGTTTGTCCTATGCCGAAGCCGACGCTTTCCGTAGGGCCATGACCAAAGACCGCAAATCCCGAAAAATGGAACTTCTCAAACAAAGCTTTATTGAAGGCGCAATATATCAGGGGCATAGCAAATCTCTCGCAGAGGAAGTTTTCACTCAAGTTTCCGCTTTTGCGTCATACGGATTTTGTAAAGCCCATGCCGCTTCATTCGCTCACATTACCTACCAAAGCGCTTACATGAAAGCTCATTATCCGCAAGCGTTTTACCTCGGGCTGCTCAACGCGGGTCAGGTGGGTTCCTATCCGCATTCAGTAGTAATAAACGAAGCAAGGAGAAGAGGCATAAGAATATACCGGCCGCATGTTAATTCCAGCAGCGCTGAATATGTCGCCGAACGAACGGGTATAAGGGTTCCTTTGGATGTGATAAACGGGGTTGGCCCAGCCATGGCTCGCCGTATTCGAGCCAATCGAGAGAGATTTGGACCATTCAGGAATCGTGAGGAATTTTTGACTCGTGTTCCAACTCCCAAACGGATAGAGGATATCCTGGCTATTGCAGGGGCTTTTGAAGGCCTCGAAGATTACGAATGGGAACTGATCCAGGAAGCTTATAATGCATAACCAGACCAAACACATAAATGAGACTGACAGAACGAGGGCTTATAACGAAGCCATATCCATGAAAGTTTTCTGTCATGCGCATCCATTGTCTATCCTTAGACCAATTCTGGCCCAACAGAATATTGTCAGGGCGACTGACTTACGACGTTTACCATCGGGCTCCATTGTGCGGGTTATCGGCCTACTGGCGATTGTCCATACTCCACCAACCAAATCCGGGAAAAGGGTAATGTTCCTTACAATGGAGGACGAAACCGGTCTTATTGATGTGGTGGTTTTCCAAAAAGCCCAGAAGGGTTTTGCGCGAACTATACTTACCAGTCAGGTTCTCGCTGTTGAGGGTAAATTGCAAAAACAGGGGGCTAGAGGAATATCAATATCAATTGTCATGTGGAAAGCTCTTAAAAACTGGAGCGGTCGATTGGAGACATTTCTAGGACTGAAGGTTTACTAGTCTTCGGTTCTGAAACAGGCCCATACGCCTATTATTTAGCCATTACATAATTAATACAATAGGTTAGCATGGAATTATTGTGACTCGTTGACAACAAATATCATCTCTGACAATTATCATCCATCACAACGATGTCCCTATAGATCGTTAATTTAAAGGGGGTGTAAAATGGTTAACGACACATCCTGATCAGGTAATTCGAAATCGCGCCTGACATAGTATCTAACCCATATTGAAACCGCTGGGACAATGTGAGGGACATCTTTTCTCAACGTTTCAGCAAATCACTGACCGAAATCTCTAATAAGGGGGGATAACAACATGGAAGCAATAATACAAAGATTGAAAGAGGAAAAGGCCTGTATAGAAAAAGATTCTTTTAAAAATGGAAAAACCAAAGGCCGGAATTGGGCCAAATCAGCATCGTATTCTGACTTCATTTATGCGCTGAAATACGATTACAACTATAAGGACCGCTGGGTGACTTCTTCGATTCTTGATGACAATGTGGTGGGGGAATATTTCAAAGGCGCTTTTGAAGAGGATCATTTTATGGCGGTTAAACCACATGACCCATGTCTCAACTATTATGCCGCTTCATGGGTTAAGGGATGGTTTGATGGAGTTCGTGACATCTGGTCTACAGTAGAAGACAAGATTTAAACCTTGCAGTTTGCCGGTAGCCACCATGGGTGGCGCCGGCGCTTCTCATGAAAAATCCTCCGGTCTGTTTAGATCAAACCACTACCTTCAGACATTTCCAGTGCAATGGCTACTGCGACCGTTGTCAGGAATTGACGTGGCTGAGAGAACTCAACACTTGAACTCGAACATATTTGTTGAGCCGGACAAGGTAAAAACCTGTTTCAACTACCGGTTCACCAGTACACTCCTGCCATGCTTCAGAATAAATTTGTAGCTGAGGGGTATACTTATCCACAATCTTCTGAACCGTCTCCTCTCTCACGATGTCTGTTTTGTAATCGACAAGAATCCACCCTGTGCTTTCTTTAAATATGAGGTCTATCGTTCCTCTGAAGATCGTTGGCAGCATGTCCCCAGTCTCTGTAACGTTTTCTTTCAACACCTGAAATGGAACTTCAAGCAATCTGCTTTCGCTCTGTTGAGCCCTAATCCAAAGGTCCGAGGCCATGACTTTGTTCACCGTAGTTTCCGCCAACTCTACATACTTGGACAGGGGATCGTCGTCATCGAGCGCTGCTTTAAACGCTCGTTTTAGATCAGCCTGCGGATTCTCCATGGCAAGTTGTAGCAACGAGTGAATAAGTGTTCCCCATTCCACTCCGTGTTCACCATCGTCGATCAGGTCATCAGATTCAGCCCCTAGCCCACTGTCTTCTTTTAAACTTTCAGAGGGAGCAGATGTCACACGGCCTTGTCTAAGAGCGAATTCCTTGGCTCGACAGGCGTCGTAAGTAGGTTTCGAGGCCCGGGTCATTCTGGATTCGATATCCTCTTGTGACTTGCTCACCTCGTCTATGGTGACTTCAATCAGTTCTTTGGGCGGATTTTGAGTCTGGGAAAAGTCGTGGATTTCACGAACGGAGGAGAGATGGCGATGAAACGGCTGCCATGGACTCTCACCCCTGCCGGATTCTCTTTTTGTAATGATTAGAGCCGCTCCCGCCCTAGTGGCTGCGACGTAACGTAGTCTCAACGATTCCGCCTTCAGGAATTTCTCCTCTCTTTGCATGAGTTCATCCCAATTGGTTGGGTGCGCGAGCATACGTCGATTCCATCCCGATTTCTTGCCATATACCCCGAGATATCCCTTCACTTCATCGGTTGAGCGGTCGATGTGAAGTTCCACGTCATGATCCGAGTCACCGTAGGGACATGCCAGAAAAACCACCGGAGCTTCGAGCCCCTTTACTTTGTGGAGATTCATAATTCGTACTGCGGATCGTTCTCTGGAACTCGCAGAAATCCCATCGTGAGATGTAGTCTCCTGGGCAAGCTGCCCGAGTTGTTCCACTATCTGCGCTGTGGTCCAGGTATCATGCTGATACGCCCGGAGTATTTCAATAGCTTTGGAGAAACTTCCAGCCTGAACGTCTCCCCCGGGTCGCGTGGCAGAAAGCGCAAGTAGTCCGAGGTTAGCCACGATTCTTTCGAACGCCGCAAGCGGGGGCATTCTGGAAAGCCAGAGACTGTAAGATCGCATACGGGAGAAGGCGTCTTTAAACTGGGCTGCATATTGGGAGCTGAGCTTCTCTGGAACCTCGGAATGAAATGAAAAACGTCCCCCGGCTTTCTTGAACTCATACAACGCTACGTCACTGATACCAAAAAGTTCCCCACGAAGCACAGCCAACAGCGCCACAGGATCATCCGAACGGGTCAGGGAATTAAGACACGAATAGAGCATCTTCAACTCTCTAACCTCATTGAGAGCGCTTCCACCAGTGACATGCGTCGGAATGCCATATTCTTCAAGCTTTCCGGCATAGAAGCTGAGCAAGCCCTTGTTCCTATTGATGATGAGGAAGTCTGAAGGATCCGGTCTTTCAGTCTTTCCCTGCTCAATCTCCTGCTCGGTCCGTGGAATTGTAGCGCCGGGATCGTGAAGGGCGTGATGAATCGTGCGAGCTATCCGGTCTGCTTCGTAATCCAGGACTTTCTGTTTGTTGTCACATTCCTTCGGAATGGTGAGGGAATAGACCCCTTTGAGCGTTCCGTCCATGGAATTTTTTCGAGAAGGATCGAGTCCAACGTAGCGAGGAGACTCAGGCGAGTCTGTTTTATCAAACCGGACCATTGTGCCGGAAAGTTCGCAAGGACTTCCTTCCTTCGGTTCAAACACGCTGTTCACCCATGAGATGACGCCATCCACGGTTCGGAAGTTTGATGAAAGCTCTACGACCCTACCTCTGTCCGTGCCACCTTTCTGTATAGCGTCTTTGACGTTGTTGTAAGTAACAATGTCAGCTCTACGAAACCGATATATGGACTGTTTGGGATCACCTACCACAAATAGCGATCCTGGTCTCGGAACGGCCTTCCTCCAATCGTTTTCATCCATGTTCGATGTCGTGAGCAAGAGTATCACTTCGGCCTGGATTGGATCAGTGTCCTGGAACTCATCGACGAGAAGGTGAGTAAAACGGTTCCGAAAATATGATCGCACGTGGTGATTGTCTCTGAGCAGTTTGGCAGCCCGCATGAGGAGGTCCGTGTAATTTAATTGACCTCGGGAGCGCCTCATCTCATCATAGACACTCTGAGCCTGGACCATTACCGTGAGGATGGGCCCATACCGCCATTCTCGCCACAGTTTCAACGCCGGTCCAACGACTCCCGATCTAAACTCTGCCCACTTCGATTGTTCTCGTCTTGGCCTCGTCTTTGGTAAACATTCCGTCCTTAGTCCAACTGCCTTGGGTGATTTTGCCGTCCACATCGAAATTTTCAAGCACGGCTACAACATCCGCCGGCTGGTCCAATAACCCGTAGTGAGACAGGACTCTGGGCAAACGCTTATAGTTAGGAATCAGTTTGTCGGCGCCCCATTCGTCAGGGAGTCTCGGCGCAAGCGACTTCATATGCCCAACATATTCGAAGATCTGCTCTCTAACAGGATCAAATAACTTAAAGTCAGGTTTTTTCTGCGGTGTAGGCCAGACGGCAACGTCGGGATAATTGGTGAAACGAAGAAATGTTTCTTCCAGGTCCTGGAGCCGCAAGGCCAGTTCGCCCAGCTCAGACAGGATTCTGCCGCTGTCCTCCACGAGGACCCTGGAAGTATATTCCAGCCATGCCTCCTTCCTCAGAATCGAGTCTGCGTCCTCGTCAAGCTCTTCAAATGTAGGATCTATTCCAGCCTCGACAGGGCGTTCTCGGAGAAGGCGGCCACAAAACGAATGAATTGTTCCGATGAAACACTGCTCCATGTCTTGTAACGCTGACTCAAGAGTAGCCCTGGCTGGGCCGGCCTCCGAACGCACACATTCTTCCAGCTTTATCCGAAATCGTGATTTAAGCTCTGCCGCAGCCTTGCGAGTGAAGGTGACAGCGGCCATGGTGCGGATATGTTTGCACGAACCTGATCGGAGGAGTTCCACCATACGTTGGACCATGCTGGATGTCTTGCCTGTCCCCGCTGCGGCTTCCACCAGCAGGTTGCGGTTTAATTCCGTTACAATTAGTTGACGGGCCTCCCCATCATTAAGCGTAGTCGGTTTTGCGGGGTTGTATCTCAGTCATTGTTGACCTTTCGGTAAAGGATGGGGATCATGAACGCAGTTTTCTGAACGGCTCCATGTTTTTGTTGGCGAGGTTTTCCATTTTGAGCCTGGTAGTTCGCGCCATTTCCTCAACGTCGCCGAAAACCATGCCGTAATCTGTGAAAGTCACATCAGACTCATCGGTTGTGAACGGAAAGCACCCGCAACGAAGCATTTCCACAAGCCATGCTATGACTTCCTTCCCAGCATTCAACTGATTGGAGTCCCAGCAAATGCGCTCACCATGCTCGCGTATTCCTGGGAAAAAATAACCGAAGGTTGCCACGGAGCAATTGGGAGAGCATACCTCTCTAAGACGTTTTTCACACAAAGCCAGGTAAAGGACGCTTTGAATTTTCCGACCCTGGCGAAAAGGTTTGTTTCGATCGTATCCCCATGTCGAACCGGTCTTGTAATCCCATACGGAAAAAACAGTGTTGGAGTTCGATAACACATCAATACGATCTATGCGCCCTCGAGTCCTGATCGACAGTCCCTGCGCCACGTTGATCACAACCGGGTCCCGGATGTCCAGAGGCGTTGGATCCCCATCCTGCTCCAAACCAATCGCGGCTTCAAAGCAGAAAGGGCCACTCGATTGACATAGGACGGCCTCTTCTTGAAGGAAGATTGATGTGGTTTTGCGAAGCTCTTTGACAGTTGCGTTGAACAACTCCTCGTTAGGAGGCGGAATCATGTTCCGGTAAATTGCCACTTGCTGGTCAAGTATTTCGGACATCAGATTGGCGTCACGGCCCACATCAGGGACGAATGCTACTTTTTTGGAGCCTTGCCATGAATTCCCGAAATACCGAGTGGAGGAGAGTCCCTTTCTGGAGAGGATCCAACCACACTGATGGATCGACTTTGTATTCTTCAGGCGTTTTCACTTCGAGCACGTACCGGAAAAAATATTCCAGGGGACACGAGCCCAATTTTTCCAGCCGACTCGATGAGAGTATCGGCCCGTTGGGCGAGGTTGGGTCAAGATCGATACCTGCTTGTGGGACCCAGCCATCATATTCCGTGAACAAGTCACCCTGCCTTTGTAACCGCGCTACCATTCCCTGTCCCAAGTGCGGGAAACTTTTCGCGACAAGTTTTTGTGGCTCCATGATTTCCTTGTCGCCACAGGTTCTCCAGAGCCACCATTCTGAGATATTCGACGCATTGTTCAGAATTTTGAGCGGCAAAGGATATTGGATCACTAACCCATTTGAGGAAAGCGTCCTGGTCGCCGTCGTGCTGGCCGGAAAGGATCCTGTATGCGGACATCAGGACCGAACCGGGAAACAGCTCCCGATCATCATCCAGACTGCGGCAACAGTAGGACAGTGTGACGGATCCCCGGAGACGTGCCAGCAGTCTTGCGAAATCCTCCATTTTCTTGTTCGCGCGGCCAAAGGATGTGGGGAGATTTGACGAAATCTTCTGACGTTCTCCGTCCAGGAGGAGCGGATCTTGTAATCCGGCCCCAGGGAATTTCGAATCGTCCAGCCCTAATATAAACGTGTTCTTGCGCCCGGAATGACCTCCGTCCCGAACCGTCGCAACGTAAAGGCATCCGGGTCTCGGCCCCCTACCCGCTACACTCACGGTTCTAGGAAGTTCACCAAGCCATCCCCAGACATCGAACCCGGGATAATCCTGATCTTGTCCGATAATGGATAACAATTGATTGATTTCAGCTTGCAATCGCCCCTTGGCGTATTCATCCAGCTCGTTTACGCATCTGCAACAGCTCTCGAGAAACCAGAAAGCTGTCTCAAGGATTGTCCTCTGGGAGGAAGTTTGGGGTAGCCCCCTATCCAAGAGCTTTTGGACAAGGGCTCGAACCTCCCGAAGACATTCTATCCTCTTACTGTGCCTGCCGGCTCTGTCAGGAACAGATTCTTCATCGGATTCATCGTCCGGAAGCGGTTGTTCAAGCGCATTTATTTGCTCATCAATAGCCTTCAGGTATCTCTTCGCTCCAGATCCGATGGGTAGACTTCTGAGAGCGGCTGCAAAAAGTGAAAAACTGAACCCATCTTCTTCCGCCCTGTCCATTTTGAGTATTCCGTCCTGAATCATCCTGACGAGTGTCCACTGTGGGTAATCGTTTCGGATCCAGGAAAGCCACGCCCGTAGGGCCTTGCCCGGCCTGCTGTAACTCGCAGGGATTCCTTCGGCGAATGTGACCGGAATTGATTCAGCGTCATCAGACTGGAGGTTCCAGGCCAGTTCATAGATCAAAGGGACGTAGGTAGTTCCGTCAGTATGCAGGATTTCTACCTCGTCGAAGGGGATGGATCTCTCAGCGCATCTACGAAAAACCTCCCTAACCTCGTTCACTTCTCCGATCGCCCTGTAAATAGACGCAGTGTCATCGCCCTTTGGTGGAGGACAATCCGTTGGGCGTCAAAATGTGTTCTTAAGAGGTCTCTATCGGTTTGATCGTCTTCCCGGATCGTCCCTGTGATATCCTCGTCGAGAATTTTGACATTGTCTTCAGGGAACGCATTCAGAAATCGTTTTTCAAGACTTGTGGCAGAATCCCAGAGGGTCTTGGGTACTAAGACTATGGTTTCCTGGGGATACTGCGCCGGGGTTATCCTTCAACGCCTTGGAGGCCATCTCCAGGATGTCGGCGAAATCCACGAGCCTCTGCTTTTCTAATTCCTCCTCGTATTGACCGAGAATTTGCTGAGTCTCCAGGCCCTTCTCTTTAACCTCGAAGACATCTGGTTGAAGATCCAGCGCCCTGAGTCCGGAGAGGCGCATGTCGTTAATGGTTGAGACGAACGCCTGAATAAGTCCTGGACTTGGCTCAAGGGCTGTGAAGTATCCTTGCCCAACTTCCTTGAGCTTCGAGAAAATTGATGAAACGAGCAATTCTGAGCGAAGTCGACCAACATAAGTTTTGCCTGTTTGATCAAGTTCAGGCATTACAAGATCTAGCGCAGCAGCGATGCAGAGTCTTTATCCTGACGTTCAATACCGGCTGCCCTGAGCGGGTAACGTTATCAAGCCACTGGAATCCGACCCTCATCGAAGGCGCGATCAACCATTTTGCGTTGATCCTGTAATCCTTGCAAATAGCGGCCAACTGTGTGTCGAATAGATTCATGTTGCGTGCAGGCATGTTTGTAATCCTTGGTGGACTGAGCCGAATAACAGGTGATTGTGAAGTTAATTTACCAATCCGTTCAATCTGACGACACCTGTTTGGAAAGTAATATTTTTTGTTATATCAACAATTGGCCAGCTCTTAGTCCGGGAAACTTGACAAAATGACATAAATTCATTTCTTGCGCCTACTAAGCCACCTTTTCTTGAGTTTAGGCGCCACAGTTGTTTAATAAAGTCTCTAGTCGAGTTCGGCTCGATCCCTGAAATTCAGGCTTAACTTCCAGGGTAATTGTGCGGTTATAATCTATTTTCAGGAGAGCTTTGAATATTGACCCGAAATCTACATTCCCTTCACCGATGGGAAGATGAAGATCCGCCTTAGGGGAATCGCCCCCAAAGTTGTCATGCAAATGCACATGGCGGATCGATTTCCCCAGTTTTTTAATTATGGAAAGGGATTTATTTTCAGCGCTATACAGGTTCGCATGGCCCAACATCCAGTGTTATTCCGAGATGGGGAACTTCATCCAATACGGGCTCAATGTCTTCAGCGGTTTCGGAAAGATTTTCGAGGTTGATGACCACTGAATTCTTTCCGGCGTATTGAACCAGTTCCGCAAGAACTCGTCTCTTCTCCGCCAACACAATGCTACTGACAAATCTGCTGTCCATGAGGAAATGGATGTTGAGCGAATGGATGGACATCCGGCTCAACGTATCGACGGTAGCCATAAGATTCGGCAGATACCGATTCCAGAGACTCGTGGAATCATAGGGATCATCTTCAAGAGGTCCGTGAGCCATCAGGAAGAATCTACCCATACCCCCATTGATTATTCCTGACTCCCACCACATACGCCTTGCGCCGGCGTTTGCAATCGCTATCTCGCCGAAATCAAATCCCGCTGAACGTAACCTTTTGATGTCATCGAGAGATCTTACAGGAGCCCCACAAAACATTGTTGAATTCCTCCATAGCTTGGTGACAGACCTAATCACGTTCCCACCAGATTAAGATCTTAGCCGCTATGTACCCGATCAAGCCTATTACAATAAAGTAAACACCAGTGTGCACGCTGGATTTGTCCTCGGAGAAAAACAAAATCCAGCCTAAAGAACAAACGAGTATGCCTAAAACAATGTATAGCCTGTATCTTTTTCCTGTTAGGTCCGTGCCTACTTCAATTTCTTCAGTCGTAAGGGGGGCGCCGCAATGGGGGCATGATGCATCCCGAGTGGATACATCCTTGCCGCAGTCCGGACATTTAATCAGACTCACTTTGAACTCCTGTATTTACAACCCGGAACAGTTCGTGTCCTTATCTGCCAGTGTTGGTAATCTGTCTGAAAGATGTCAACGAAATAATTGATCGGACCGATACAGTTCATAATTGAATTCTTCTAAGAACCATCAGCTCAAGAATCCGATATTTTTGAGACCGACGTGACAATCTTTAAGCCGGGCTTCATCGGCTAATGCCGACTATCATCGCTTCGTGCGTAATATCTTTCTTGTTCCTGAACGCAAATCTGTCCCTGACAGACTTGAAGTCTCCCGGAGCAAGCCCTGAAAGTTTCTTAACAGCATTCATGACGATGGAATCGGGCGGTGCGGTAATTAACGGCGCTACAAGCTTCTCGTAGAAAATAGCGTTCCCCTCCGGCTTCAGATATCTAAATTCGACCTTATGATTGAATCTTCTCAAACTTGCGCTATCCATGTCCTTCAACCTGTTGGTGGTGAATATCTGGATACCCTCGAAAGACTCCATCCATGTCAGGAATTCGTTCGTGAAACTTAATTCCCAGGAATGATCCGCCCTGTCCCTGTTGAAGATCAACGAGTCGGCCTCATCGAAGATCAGCACGGCTTCCTTCGAGCAGGCTTCTTCATACGCATTCCGGATATTCTGCTCAGTTTCGCCGACCCATTTTGGAGAAAACGACAACATCAAAAAGCCCTGTTTCATCTTCCAGCGTCAGGAACATTACCCTTTTCCCTGATTTGGTCGGCGGCGTGTGAACTATTATCACCATACCGGATACCCTCACAATTGCGCCGCTCAGCATGCGTCGTAAATCTCTGGATGTAACAACTTGTTGCCTTGTCAAAGTGCGCCGGAGAATGAATGAAGCCCAAGGCGATGTGAAATAATCGGCAAAATGGATCTTGTCAATTCCGAAAGGCTGTGGCAGATTCCTTTTGGTAAACAAATGAGGACATCTTGTTATGCAAATAGATGAACAGATCAAGGAAAAGCGAGAAGAAATTCTAAGGATTGCGGCAAGCCACGGAGCAAGAAATGTGCGGATTTTTGGGTCCGTCGCTCGTGGCGACGCTGATGAATCAAGTGACATTGACTTCCTGGTTGATATGGAACCCAATCGAAATCTGCTTGACCTAGGGGCGCTACTAACCGACTTACGGGAGCTTATGGGCCGGAGAGTGGACGTAGTTAGTGAGAAAGGACTCTACTGGCTGTTACGCAGACGAATCCTGAAGGAGGCTAAACCCCTTTGAAGATGGAAAGGACTGACAAGTTTAAGGGATGTGCTGATTCATCAATATGAAGGTGTAAGCCTTGATGAAGTGTGGGGAATAGTGGAAAATGAACTTCCGGATATAAGAAAGAGCATCGTGTCTATCCTACCTTCTCTTGACCAGTTGGAGCATGAACTTTCTGAATAGACTAATATTCGCCTGATCCCCTCATTCGTCACGGCTATTTCTCCGACGTCAAATCCGGTTCGCCTAAGTCTGGCAATGTCATCAAGAGATCTTAGGGGAGCCGCAAAAAACATCTCACAGGAATCCTGCATGTGATTCTTTGTTCGCCATTGAGAAAATTACGTTTTATTGATGCCGAGGATTCATACAGCCGCAATATTCTTGAATCCAGAAATAGCTTCCAGGTTTGCCCTGATCTTCCCCTTATATCTTACAAGGAGACCTTCTTCGACAAGTTCATCAATATCATGCTTTAGAATACTGGACCCAGGATTTGAATATAATCTCACAAGTTGTGGTAACTCAACAATCTCTCGAATAGGCAGAGGTTCTTTTCTGTCTGAAAGAGCAAAAACGAGTCTTTGTTTCCTCTCTTTGACTGGCTCTGATCTACCCTTTATGGTTCTGTAAACAAAATCTCGCCACACCACTTTCCATTGTTGCCCTTGAATGGTCTCAACCTGCTCTCGCAAACCATCCAATAATCCTTGAACAGCATAAGTCAAAAAAGGGATTATATCTCCCTTAGACTCACTAGCATTTTTTAATTCTCGGTAATATCGTGGTCGAGTTTGGTTATAATGGTTACTTAACAAGTGTGCGGCTGTCGCAGGGACACCGGAAGAAATGAGTATAATAAATTCTATAAGCCTCGCGGTCCTGCCATTTCCATCGCCGAAAGGATGTATCCAAGCAATATAAAGGTGAGCCAGGACCGCCTTAATAATTGCAAAAACAAAAATCATGCTGTCGTTAGGAGCCTTAAATTCTGGACCGTTGAGCCAATCGCATAGACTTTCAAGAAGGTATTCACAGTCTTCTACAGGAGCCCCTCGATATCCTAAAACGCCAACCGAAACTTTCCTTAATTCCCCTGGTGTGACATGGCTATCTACAGTCTAATCCATCCAGTATGCGTCGATTTAAAGTCTTAATACTTTCTACATCCAGAGGTGGTGTTGAACCACTTTTGATAACGTCCAAAATGTCATTGCAAGCTTTTATGATATTGTCAACTTCACGAACTTGATATTCTCTTGATTGAGATACCCGCAAATTTCCCTCTAAATGATCCTTAACTTCCTTTTCTGTTAGCGTGTTTCCCTCAATTGCGGTCGTGGCGACTGCCCCTTTTATTAGAGACAACTGGTAAAGTTCTTTTGCTGTATCAGGTAAAATTGGGGCATCTCCAATATGTTCACATTTGGATTGACACTCTCCGAGCATGATCCATAAATTGAAAGGAATACGGTCAAGATTTGCGAAAAAGGTTAACCAAGAGTGAGTTTTTTCGTATGTTCTCATGTTTTGGCCTTATAACATATTGATATATAGTTATATTGTCTATTTTATGGCTTTTATTATGACATCATTTATGCCATCATAACTCATTGATATTTAGCATCTTATGTATGTTATAGCCATTTATTATGTCAATTTATTATTAACGATAAGGACTGTCAATTCTTTCAACAAATCCGGCCT
>CAWJXP010000051.1:0-126511 GCA_963846725.1 uncultured delta proteobacterium
TAAGAATTCATGCAGTGTCTTAATGTAGGTCAATCGTCCCGGCCTGCGGTGCGATTTTCGCTCTCAATTCCGGATTGTAAAACCTCCCTGAGTTTCCTGTATGGGCGGATCAGGCTGTTTCTTGAACTGTAGTGGCCGAACAGTGAGTGTGCTTTGTTTTCGAGTTCGGGGATAATTCGCTGCGCTAGAGGCTTGCGTTATCGCCCACGAGATAGTGGGCGCATGGCAGTCGAGCGAGTGCCTTGGAGAGCGTTTTCATTGGTCACCAAGGTTTCTTCCGCGACCGACGAAATAATGCTGGAGGCCTGGATCGAAGACGCGATGTGATGAATGAAGAGACATGAGGGCGACGATCACCGCCGATCGCCAGCACGACGCCGAAGAACACCGCCAGGTTTGGGACGAAATGCGCCCTCGTCGCCGCTGCGAATGGTGCGCAACACGATCAGGCAATAGGTGAAAATGCCGGCGAAGATTCCGAGCACGACCTGCGTGACTGCGGCTACGCATGAAGTTCCGCAGGATGCGCGAGGTGTATTGGCTCGAAGCCAGCGCCAGCGCCACCAAGGTCATCGAAAACGTGACCCCCACCACGGTCATCATCGAACCGGCAATCGTGGACAACATCCCGCGCGCGCGAGCGGCGACGACATCGGATGTCAAATCGGGCGGTGTCTAGACTTTGGCAGGATCTAAAACCCGATATGCCAGCAGTTTCACGCGGTCGCTCACCAGGGCCCACACCAGCGCATAACCCCAAACGAACAGCGCATAACCCCAGCCTAGAGGTGTCATAAACAGTCCATAAACCGCAATCAGAGTCGCCAGCGTTTGCGTGCCGAGCACTGCCACCAATAGGACCTTGGCGGGGCGAATGGACCAGAACGGGCCACGCGTGCGTGTCAGGAAAATCGTGAGATGACCGGCCACAGACAGCATAAGATACATCATGGTCTGGAGATGTGGACGGTTGAGGTGAAAAACGCTGTTACCAAGGTAGAACAGCCCAAAAGCCGCCACCGGGCCCATGACGCCCAGCACGGTTGCGATCCCAAGCACCACTCGCATGTTCCAGGCCTCTGGCTCGTCCTTGTAATGAACGTTGTCATAGGCGATGGACAGAATGGCTCCGTCGTTGAGCAACGCCAGCATCACGATCATTATCGCCGTCAATGGATAAAAGTTAAAGATCAGGATCGCCAGCGTCATGAACAACAGCACTCGCAGCGTCTCAGCGATGCGGTACATGGCGTAACTGTTCATCCGCTGAAAGATTTTGCGACTCTCCTTGATAGCGTCAATAATCACTGACAGACCGGCCGACAGAAGCACGATGGCCGCAGCGGCGCGCGGCAGCGTCAGTCGCGCCCGAAACGGCGACGCCGCAATCGGCTTTCTTCAACGCGGGGCGTCATTCACACCGTCGCCAGTCATGCCGACGATGTGGCCGCGTTTTTTGCAACACATCCACAATGTGGAACTTGTGTTCGGGGAACACCTGGGCGAAACCATCGGCGTTCTCGATGGACTCGGCCACCGCCGAAGACTCTTCCCGCTTTACGTCGCCCAGGCCGCTGGCGTCGAGAATATTTGCGCCCATCCCTAGCTTCTTGGCGGTTTCCTGGGCGATGGCCAGTTGATCGCCCGTAACCATTTTGATCTTAACGCCCATCTGAGCAGCAGTCGCGATGGTTGACTTAGCGTCTTCCCGTGGGGGATCGAACAGGGGCAACACACCAAGAAACTGCCATTGGCCGTCTCCCCCGGCCCGCGCCACACCCAACGAACGAAAACCGCGCACAGCGAATTCGTTAACCGCTTTGTCGACAGCGGACTTCACCTGCCCTGCATTGGCCGAAAGTTCCAGAATCACCTGTGGAGCGCCCTTCGTCACCTTGAATTCCTTTCCGTCGGCGCCCTTGACGGTGGCTTCGGTGCGCTTATGCACAGGGTCGAACGGCTGGAAATGAACCACCTGGTAGCTTTTCAATTCCTGATCATTTTGTAGGCCTCCCAGTACGGCCAGGTCGATGGTGTCCTTATTGTCGGCTCGCGACGCCAGCGCGGCGTTGAGGATGACTTCATCGGCGGGGACATTGTTCACGCTGAACGGGTCCCCCAGCGTCAGCTTGTTCTGGGTCAGTGTACCCGTCTTGTCTGCGCATAGGACGTCCACGCCGGCCAATTCCTCGATGGCCACCAACCGGCTCACAATCGCCTCTTTCTTGGCGAGCAGGCGCGCGCCGACCGCCATCGTCACCGACAACACCGTCGGCATCGCCACCGGAATCGCTGCCACCGTCAGCACCAATGCGAACTGCAAAGTGGTGAGGATCGGGTCGCCGCGGAAGATCGCGACGGTGATAATCACCGCCACCAGGGCCACAGCTAGGAGTATCAGGAAATTGCCAATCTTCAGCACCGCGCGTTGAAAGTGGCTGACGGTGTGGGCTTCCTGAACCAGTTGCGCAGTCTTGCCGAAGTAGGTGTTGGCGCCCGTGGCATAGACCATCGCTCCAATTTCCCCCTGACGAATGATCGAACCTGAAAAGACCGCCTCGCCGGGTTTTCGGGTGGCGGGCAACGACTCTCCCGTCAGCGCGGACTGATCCACCTCCACCGGGTCGCCCTCCAGCAAGCGCGCATCGGCCGGTACAATATCCCCCAGGCGCACGCGGATAACGTCGCCCGGCGTCAGTTCGCTCGCTGGAGCTGTGATCCACTTGCCATCACGTTTTACCCGGGCATTGATGGCCAGCTTGGCCTTCAGGGCGGCGATGGCGTTTTCGGCCTGGTGCTCTTCCCAGAATCCGACCACTGCGTTGGCCACAAGCAAAATGAGGATAATGAAAAAATCCGGCCAGTGCCGGACCACGCCCGATAGAATGACCGCCACTTCGATCATCCACGGGATGGGACCCCAAAAATAGGTGAGGAATTTCAGTAACAGATTGGTTTTCTTTTCTTCAATCTCGTTAGGTCCATATTGGGTCAGCCGTTTCTGCGCCTCAGCTTGACTTAGGCCGTCGGGCGTCGACCCCAATTTTTTCTGCAGTTCCTGCATAGGAAGAGATTTTAAATCGTCCTTGGCCTCAGGCTTCGCCTCGGGCTTATCCGCGTTCGGTTTCACGATGACTATCCTCCTCTTCTTGGCGCCACCACCGAGTCTCGGTCCAGAGGGGCCATGGCGAAATCGATGGACAGGCGTCGTCGGAAATCTCATTCACGGTTTCGAATTCCCGAAATCGGGACCGTTATACCTTTGCTTCCGGATGGTCGGCCACGCCTCCCGGCGGCAAAATATGCGGCACATCAAGGCGCGCCACGCCAATTCGGTTGTCGGCCATCCCATAATAGACGTCGAAGCGGTCCGGTAACCCAAGATCGTCGCGCCGGTCGATTCCGGTTGGGAACACGACGTTGGCTACGGTCCCGCGGCGTTCTTGCGCCAGCTCCGGCTTCAAAACCGGTTCCGTCGAACGATAGCGGATCACGCGCGGATGCTCCTTCGAGAGCACCATCACCCCGGCCGAGTAGCATAACTGGCTCCCGTCGTTGCCCGGCGCCGCCATTTCGCTCACGCCGTGGTAAACGATCAGCCAGCCGTGCCTGGTCAGGATGGGTGGAGTGCCGCCGCCGATTTTGAGCCGCTCCCAGGGCGACACCGGAGTGGCCAGTCGGTGATGCGAGTTAAACAGGCCGAGGCGATTTGATTCATGGCCTTTCAATGCCATCGGGCAGTAGGAAATCCAGATGCTTTCCCGATCGAGATCTACCTGTCGGCGCGTGGGATGGTAGATGGTTTCCTCCGGACGAGTGCCGGGAAAAAGCGGCCGGTGGAGGATGCCCATCTGCATTTTCCCGGCGTGATTGGGAATGGCGACGGGGAAGAGGCTAGAGTCCTTATCATCGACGTCGTCGAATTCGATGCCGTGGTACGGATCAAAGGTCGCGAGCCCCAGGCGCTGCCAATGGAAGAGGTCCTCCGATAGGGCCAGGGCGATTCTTGGGCCTTTGGGCGAAAATGCTGTGTAAGTCATCATGTAGCGCTGGAGCGGCTCTACGAATGTGATGCGAGGGTCTTCGCAGCCCCCGCCGCCGTCGGGTCGCCGCTCATAGTCCGCTTCAGGCTCGAGCGCAATGCCGAGCCGCTCGACTCCGGACGGGTCGCCGGCTTCATTGAACCGAACCCGTGCAATGCCGATGCGCGAGTAATTGCCCCTCGCTACGAGCCTAGGAAACAGGTAAAGCTCACCATCAGGGCCACGAACGGCAGCCGGATTCAGGACGCCTTCGATCTCCTGGGAATTACCGGGTTCCGGCTCCATCACTAACCCCAGGCGGTGCAACTTAAATCCACTCATCAGATCCTCCCACTAGGTCACACTTGCTCATCGCTATCTAAACAAGCGATGATTGCTTCGGTAACCCGTTTAGTCTCATTGGGACCTCGGACCGGGATAGAGACAACACCTGCTTCTTCAGCGGGATAGTCGTTTCCCCCCACGAACAATGCGTCACCTATGAAAATCATCTCTTTCAATGAAATGCCGAGGATGTCTCGTAACTTTCTGATTCCGTAGGCTTTGTCAATACCAGGTTTGGTGACATCAATGGATGTCGCGCCACCCAACCGGACAGAAAACTCGGGAATAAAAGTGTCAAGGATTGCTTTGATCTTTTTCCGCTTGTTGAAGTCAGGGTCCCATTTGTCCTTTTCTTCCAGGGGGGCTTGCTGACCTAATGCGGAAAATGTTATCTGGCTACCCCGGTCTTCAATTATCTCTCCCCAAACCTTTTCGACCTTAAAGCCCGCTACTCCGATAGCCTTCTTTAGAGAGCCGATGATTTTCTCTTTTTCATCCGCGGTGAAATCTTCTGAATAGATCTTTTTCCAGTCCCCTGCGTATTGGAAAAACTTTGTTCCACATGTTGGAAGGACGGATAGATTCACCAGGCGTTCGTCATGAGGAAGATTTGAGAGCAGTTGTTTTTCAAACTGTGGCCAATCACCTCCGGAAATCACGGCCACTTTGACGATACCGAGAAGGTCATGCAGCAGCCCCGACATTTCGGTATCAAGAGCCGATTTACTCTCAGCAAGTGTGCCGTCCAGATCAAAAACAATTAGCTTTTTCACTATCCTTCCTCCTTTGAATTATTGCTATCTCAATTAGAGTTTTGGACCCGACGAACCACCCCGCAGTTCCCGGGTTGTAAACTATTCCGGTAGCGCAATTTCCAATAAGCTGACTGCGATACTCGGCCGAAAATCGCACGCTCCGACCACCGCCGGCAAGAGCAATACATCGCCTTTGCCAACGGCATAACTGGCTCCGCCGTGCTCGATCTCCCCTGAGCCCTCGATGCACACCAGCACGCGAGGCGTTCCCACGGCGCCGACGGTAAACGGCGCTTCTCCACGGAGTCGCCACAACTTAAAATGTTCGCAAAGAAAGAGTCTCTCGCGCCACACTGGCGTCGTCGCCTCCACCACGGGCGCAACCGGACCTACAGCGCCTTGCGTAAAATCAATGCAGGCCATCGCTTGATCGACTTGCAGAGTTCGACGCTGGCCTGTTTTGGCGTCAACGCGGTCCCAGTCGTAAAGACGAAACGTTACGTCGCTGTTTTCCTGAACCTCGAACACCACGACGTCGCCACCCAGAGCGTGAACCGTCCCAGCCGGCAGGAAGACGCCGTCACCGGGCTTCGGAGTGAAGCATACGAGGTGGTCCGCCACCGCCCCGTTTGTGAGCGCCCGCCGCAGATCGTCTGCCGTGGCGCCTGGCTTCAGACCAGCGTAGACACGGCTTTCTGTCCCAGCCTCCAGCACAACCCACGCTTCGGTCTTCCCTGTCTCGCCCGCCGGCAGTAGGTCCGTATGGGCATCCGCGGGATGCACCTGGACCGAGAGCATTTCACGCGCGTCGAGGAACTTCAGCAGCAGCGGGAATCGGCGAAAACGCTGGGCCAGCTTTCCCAGTAATTGCTCCGGAGACTGCTCCATCAATTGACTGATGGTCCGCCCTTTGAGCGTTCCATTGGCGACTTGGCTCCTATGGCCATCGCGGTCGCTGAGTATCCACGCTTCGCCTATGGGGTCGTCGTTCGGCAGCGGCGCGGTGAGCAGGTCAGCCAAACGCCGACCGCCCCAAGGTCGATACTGGTAGATCGGTTCGAATCGTAGAGGATACAGAGGTATTTGATTAAAGGCATGTGTCTTTGTTGTCATGCTCATGTCCTTTCCATCGCGGCATTGTATTCGCCACGGCGAGCAGCCCGGTTGCAACTGGCTCGATGATACAGAGCTTTCTGCGCCGCCAACACGTGGCCCTCCTCGCCTTGCCAAATCTCCAATGCCGGCTGCTGAATGGCGCGGGCGAACGAAAACGCCAACGCCCAAGGGAGTCGCGACTTGAATCTGACATTCATAGCATTCAAACGGGCCGAGGCCAGTTCACTGGATTGGCCGCCGGACAGGAACGCAATCCCTGGAACGGCTGCGGGGACGGCTCGCAATAGACATCTCACCGTGGCGTCGGCCACCTCGTCCACCCCCTCTTGCTTGGGGCAGGTCAATCCTGGAAGCGCCATATTGGGCTTCAAGATCATACCTTCCAGCATCACCCGTTGCATGTGAAGCTGGTTAAAAACTGTTCGCAGAACTTCCTCCGTTACCTTGAGGCATCGCTCCAGGGTATGATCGCCGTCCATGAGCGTTTCCGGTTCAACGACGGGGACCAGCCCGGCTTCCTGACACAACGCGGCATAGCGAGCCAACGCCTGAGCGTTCGCCTCGATGCAACCACGGCTGGGAATACCATCTGCGATGGTAATCACGGCTCGCCACTTGGCAAAACGGGCTCCCATTTGAGAGTATTCAGCCAGGCGGTCGCGCAATCCGTCCAGACCTTCGGTTATTTTCTCTCCGGGATGACCCGCCATGTCCTTTGCGCCGGTGTCAACTTTGATGCCGGGAATGATTCCCGCATCGGTGATGACTTTGACAAAGGGAACGCCATCTTTGGTGGACTGACGGATGGTCTCATCATAAAGGATGAAGCCGCTGATAAACTCACCCAAACCAGGAGTGGTAACAATCAACTCCCGATAGGCGCGCCGGGCCTCCTCGGTCTGGGGAATCCCCAAACTGGCAAATCGTTTGTTGCAGGTTGGATTACTTTCATCGATCGCCAGCAAGCCCTTGTCGCCGGCGACCAGCGTCCTCGCTGTGTCTATAAGCTCTTGCGCATTCATTTGGGGTTGGCTCTCTTCCTGTTTCAGATTTTAGGAATGTCTTGACCGTGCTTGTCGATGTACTGCTTGTGCTCGATGAGCTTGTCCTGGAGTTGCTGCTTCAGGTAGTGGTCATGGTTTTGCATCCACAACGGTTTGAGGAAATTGGCGGAATTGATTTTCATATTCATTGTTTCGGCCATACCAGCAGCGCTGATGGCGTCGGTTGATTTGGGAGGCTCATCTTTTCGAGTCTCGCTTTCCGCCTCAAGCCAGTCTTGATCTGCTTGGCCATCGAGGGGCCTCTCTACTCGTAGAGTTCATCGGCCCGTGTGGCTATCTGCGGTGTAAGATCGAATAGCTTCTTGGGCCACAGCGCTAGGAACGCGCCATTTGATCATACCTACCTTCAAAGCGTCGTTCACGCCGAGGCACGCGACCATGGAATAAACAAATATCGCAAGCATCTGCCAGCCAGGCAGTGGCATGAGTCCCGGGAGACCCACCAACGTCACGACGGTACCCATGAGCGCGTCCACAGCGAGGGCTGACAGTAAGATTTTGCTGGGCGGCGTCGCCCAGAACCAGTGGCGCTCCCGCGCGGACACAACGGTAAATACGGCAAAGTAGAGCAGCATGAGAAAGCTGAAGGTGTAGAGAGCATTGTTGTTGGTCGCTAACCCGAAATGCGACCAACCGATCCACAATAGGAGGAGCGTCTCAGCGACCATCGCGACACCAAGAGCCACGGAAACTGCAATGAAGCCTCCGATGTTCCATGTTTCGGGTTTTTTTGATGGCCTAACGTTGTCGGTGGCAAGAGCGATCTTCGCGAAGTCCAGCATAAAGACCAGCATCAGCATTACAAAGGCTGAAACGACGAACTTACCGGTTACCACGAACGCGATGGCCACGAAGGCCGCAGTGAGTATTGTTTGGCTGATCTTGTTAATGATCCACGTCAAAACACGCTGATAGATCGTCCGCCCTTGCTCGACCAATGCCACTATGTTGATCAGTCCGGGTTCGGTCAGGACGACGCTCGCAGCGCCCTTGGCCACGTCGGTCGCCGTACTGACGGCAATGCCGACTTCGGCAAGGCGGAGGGCGGGCGCATCGTTAACCCCGTCGCCTGTCATGCCTGTCACGTGGTTCGCTGCCTGCAGGTGCTGCACCACGATGTACTTATCCTCAGGATACACTTCGGCAAAACCATCGGCGCCCGCCAACAAGTCAACCGCCTCGTTGCCAGCCTGTGCGGCCGCTGCCTTCAGATCCGCCACGCGCCGAATGTTAGGCAGCCCGACTCCCTGAGCGATCTCCCTCGCGACAGCTAACGCATCGCCGGTGAGCATCTTTACCGGGATGCCCAAGCCTCGAAGTTCGGCGATAAGCTGCTTGGCGTCTGGTCGAAGCGGATCATATAGCGTCACCAATCCGAGCAAAGCGGGGGTACCCGTCTCTGGACCGCGCGCCACCGCTAGCGTCCGATATCCCTTCAGCGCCGATTCGCTGACCTGCGCCTCCAACGCTTCGATCGAGGAAGCCTGAAGTCCGCAGCCCTCGGCGACGGTTCGGACGGCGCCCTTTATCACACGCAGGCGCTGCCCGTTTTGTTCGACTACGGCTTCCGTCCGACGGTTTTTCGCATCAAACGGCGCGAAGGAGACCCCGCGACATTGGGAAGGCCGTCGAAGATGTGCCGCTCCCTTGCCGCTGCCAGGAACGCTAGGTCAATTGGATCCTGGTTGGCTTCCCGAGACGCGAGCGCTCCGGCAAACAGCACGTCGGTTTCAGTCGCGTGCTCCAGAGGGATCACGCCGGTGACCGCCATTTGATTCATCGTGATCGTACCGGTCTTGTCCACACAGAGTACGTCCATCGTCGCGGCATCCTCCGCTGCGCTGAGGCGGGTAACCAGCACGCCGCGTTTGGCCAGCTCCTTCGACCCAACAGCCATGCTAACAGTGAACATAACTGGGAGGGCGACAGGCACAGCGCTCATCAACAGTACGAGCATGAGCGGGATCATTTCAATGAGCGGCGCTCCGCGGATTAGCGACAGCACGATGACCACAACGAGAAGCGCACTGACAATAACGAAAAGCCACCGGACAACCTTGGCCACGACCGCTTCGATGTGAAGTATCGGACGCGCCTTCTGCACCAGTTCCGTGGTGCGGCCAAAGTATGTCTTCGCCCCAGTGAGTATCACCACGCCGTTGCCTTCGCCCCGGCGGACGACGGACCCCGATGAAAGCGCTTCGCCGGGCGTCTTGTTCGCGTCTTTCGATTCACCGGTGAGCGCCGACTGGTCCACAGTCAACGATCCCGTCAGGAGTTTCACATCCGCGGGGATGATATCGCCGGATCGCACACGAACTATGTCGCCAGGGACTAGCTCTCGGGCAGGAATGACCTGCCAGCTCGAATCGCGTCGGACGCGCGCGCTAACCTGCAACCGTCGCCGCAGCGCCTCAACCACACCAGCGGCCCGGCGCTCCTGGAGGAAGCTCAGCACGGCGTTGATAACCAGCAGAGCGCTCACCATCGCAAGGTCCGAGTATTTCCCGAGTACCGCAGACAGTACCATGATCAGTTCGAGCATCCACGCGGAGATTCCCCAGAATTTCCCGATGAATTTGAGGACGGGCCGATCCTTTTCTTCGGCCACTTCATTGTATCCGTGATCCTTCCGACGGAGGTCTACCTCAGCGTGGGTGAGTCCAGTGTCGGGCTTGACATGGAGCGCAGCAAGGGTGTCGGGAATCGACGCGGAAGCAATGTCAGGGGCTTTGGCGTTTGCCGTCTTCACGTGCGCCGACTCGGCTTCGGATTCATTTGGTGTCTTTCTCATGGGGCATATACTCTTTAGGCGCTCCACTTCCAGTTCCGGATTTCCGGCATATCCTGGCCATGCTTGTCTATGTACTGTTTGTGCTCGATGAGCTTGTCCTGCGTCATCTGCTTAAGATAGGCGCCCTTAGAGCCCAAATGCGGCAGGCGATCGACCACGTCTTGAACCAGATGAAAGCGGTCCAGGTCATTCTGCACCCTCATGTCGAAGGCCGTCGTGATAGTGCCCTCTTCCTTGTAGCCCCGGACATGGAGGTTGCGATTGGCCCGACGGTAGGTCAGCCGGTGGACTAGCCAGGGGTATCCATGGAACCCAAAGATGATGTGCTTATCTTTGGTGAAAAGCGAATCGTAATCCGTGTCGCTCAGCCCGTGTGGGTGCTCGCTTTTAGACTGCAGCTTCATCAGGTCGACAACATTGATCACCCGGATTTTCAGATCGGGCAGATGCTCGCGAAGGATGGAAACAGCGGCCAGGATCTCCAGCGTCGGCGTATCGCCGCAACAGGCCATTACCACGTCCGGCTCGGCGCCTTGGTCGTTGCTGGCCCATGGCCATATACCAATTCCTTCCGTGCAATGCACGACCGCCGCGTCCATGTTCAGCCACTGGGGCAGCGCATGTTTTCCCGCGACCACCACGTTGACATAGTGTCGGCTGCGCAGGCAGTGATCAAAAACCGACAGCAGGCAATTGGCGTCGGGCGGCAGGTAAACACGCACGATGTCGGCCTTCTTGTTGATCACGTGGTCGAGGAAACCAGGGTCCTGGTGCGTAAAGCCGTTGTGGTCCTGCTGCCAGACGTGGGAGGCGAGCAGATAGTTCAACGAGGCTATGTTCCGGCGCCACGGCAGTTCCGATGTGACCTTCAGCCACTTGGCGTGCTGGTTAAACATCGAATCGACGATGTGAATAAAGGCCTCGTAGCAGTTAAATAACCCGTGCCGTCCGGTGAGCAGATAACCCTCCAGCCATCCCTCGCATTGGTGCTCGCTGAGCATGGAGTCCAGCACGCGACCGGCGGGCGAAAGGAATTCATCATTCTTTACCTCCAGGGCCTCCCACTGACGATTGGTAGCTTCAAAGACCGCGCCCAGGAGATTCGAGAGCGTCTCATCGGGACCGAAGATACGGAAATTACGCTGATCCTGATTCAGTTTGGTTACGTCACGCAGGAACTTACCCAGTACGAGCGTATCTTGGCCATCTACGGCGCCTGGCGAGGGCACATTGACTGCATGGACATGGAAGTCCGGCATTCGCAGGTCGCGCAGCAGAATGCCGCCGTTGGTGTGGGGGTTGGATCCCATTCGCCGATCGCCCCTAGGGGCCAGTTCGGCCAATTCCGGCATGAGTCGACCAGCCTCATCGAACAGCTCTTCTGGCTTGTAACTCTTCATCCAGCTTTCAAGCTCTTTGACATGATCGGGATGCTGGGAATCCACCAGGATTGGTACTTGGTGCGCTCGGAACGTGCCCTCAACTTGCAGCCCATCTACAACTTTCGGTCCCGTCCAGCCCTTGGGTGACCTCAGTACGATCACTGGCCAGCGCTGCCGAGTGGTGTCATTCTTTTTTCGCGCATGGCTCTGGATTGCCTGAATGTCCTCGATTACTTTTTCCAAAGTACTGGCCATTAGTTCATGCATCTCTTCCGGTTCTGCGCCTTCCACAAAGTGAGGCGTCCAACCGCAGCCTCGTAGAAATTGATCCAATTCCTCATGCTCGATGCGGGCCAGGACGGTCGGATTGCTGATCTTGTAACCATTGAGGTGCAGGATCGGCAGCACGGCTCCGTCGGTAATTGGGTTCAGGAATTTGTTGGACTGCCATGCGGTCGCCAGCGGTCCAGTTTCCGCTTCACCATCGCCAATAATGCAGGCGACGATCAGTTCGGGATTGTCGAACGCTGCCCCGAAGGCATGGCTGAGCGAGTAACCTAGCTCGCCACCTTCGTGAATCGACCCCGGTGTCGTCGGCGCAACATGGCTGGAAATCCCACCGGGAAACGAAAATTGCGTGAACAGCTTTTTCAGTCCGGCTTCGTCCTGACTGATGTTTGGATAAAGCTCGCTGTAAGAACCTTCGAGGTAAGTATTAGCCACCAGCGCCGGGCCACCGTGACCCGGACCGGCGATGTAGAACATATCCAGCTCATACTTCTTGATGACCCGGTTCAAATGCACATATATGAAGTTCTGGCCCGGCGTTGTACCCCAGTGTCCGACCACCAGTGGCTTGACGTGAGACAGTTTCAACGGCTCCTTCAGTAGAGGATTGTCGTAAAGATAAATCTGGCCGACTGACAGATAGTTCGCGGCGCGCCAATAAGCGTCCATTTTGTGGAGTAGTTCAGGGGAAAGAGTTGTTGTATTCATGGTTCAATTCTCCTTTGTTGGGCCAAGGCTGAGAACGCGGCAAACCGTCTTGGCTATCATGTGTTCTTCGTCCGTGCGCATGACCCGGACGGAAACCCGGCAGGCCGCCTTGGAAATTATGTCCGCATTCGCCACGTTTTGTTTCTCTTCGAGTTCTATTCCAAGAAATCCCAGTCCATCGCAGATCCGGGAACGGACTATGGGCGCGTTCTCTCCAATACCACCAGCGAACACCACCGTGTCCACTCCCCCCAACGCGGCGGCGAATGCGCCGACCCATTTTTTTACCTGATAACAAAACAATGCGACCGCCTCGGCGGCACGAATGTCCTGCGTTTCAAGGTCGAGCAAGTCACGCATGTCGGAACTGATCTCTGACACGCCGAGTAGCCCGGACCGGAAATTTACCATCTCATTGAATCGTTTTGCATCGAGGCCTTCAGTGCTCGCCAGGTACCAGACCAGTCCTGGATCGAGGTCTCCGGACCGGGCGCTCATGGGTACCCCGGCGGTCGGAGTGAAGCTCATGCTCGTGTCCACGGGTTTACCGTGACTTACGGCAGCCAAGCTCGCTCCATTACCGAGGTGCGCCAAAATTACCCGGCCTTGCGCCGCTCCAGCGCCACCCAAGCGGGCCAGCTCTTCCATCAGAAAAGCATACGATAAGCCGTGAAACCCGTACCTCCGCACGCCCTGCGCTTCGTACCGGCGCGGGATTGGCAACAACCGGGCCACGCGCGGCAGATCATGGTGAAAAGCCGTGTCGAAACAAGCCACTTGTGGCAAGTCAGGAAACCGGCTATGAAACGCCTCTGTCAACTGGATTTCTTCCGGCAGATGCTCGGGATCGAATGGCTTGAGTAGACGCAATTCCTTGACCATTTCCTTGGTGATCAACTGCGGGTCGCTGTACTTCGGTCCGCCGTGCACCACCCGATGTCCCACCGCTGTCAATCCACCATGTCCGATGCGTTCCTCGATCCAATCCATTAGAGCGCTCACCGCCACTGTGTGGTCAGGGGCCACCAGTGATCGTGAAAAGTTGTCCGCCTGGTTCAATCCTTTCACCCTCAAGATGGATTCCGGCAGTCCAATCCGCTCGATCGCTCCCTCCAGAATCCGTCGGAGTGAGGGGCCGGCCTCGAACAGAGCGAACTTGACGCTCGACGAGCCGCCATTGATGGTCAGGATGCGTGGGTTAGCTGGTTTCATTGATGATCCCACCCTTGGCAAGAGACACCCTACCAATATCCTGCAACACGCAGGTAATTGCAGTCGGTTTCTTCAACATCTTCTCTTCCGTCGATCGCATCACCGTTGCCACAAGATTTGCTCGGTTTCCAATGGAACAGCGACGCTGTCGTGGAACGGTATGACACGCGCCGTATAGTCCGTCGCCGGGCGGGTGGCGGATACTGACGCCGTGTAAACGTAGCCGCCCAATGTGGCCGCAAGTTGTCGAACGGCCTTCATCTCCTGTCGTACCGGATCTCCACCGTTCACGGAGTTGGAGTAAAGCTCCAGTCGCACGGCATCCGGGTCAATGTCCCCAAGATAGACGTGAACCTCAAATACGTGCTGCGTCCCCTCAGTCGCAACCTTCACTTCGCCGAAGCGCAGCGAGGCCCATTTCTGTTCCAGAGCGTGTTGCCATCCGATGATTTGTCTGCCTATTGCGCCTTTATTGGCAGCCCGCTCACGGTAGTTTGCGGCGCCAGGGAGGTAGTGTTCCTCGGTGTATTCGCGTACCGAACGGTTCGCGGAGAATTGGCATGTCAACCGAGCCATGCTTTCCCGCATCCGAGTGACCCATGCGGTTGGAATACCGCTGTCGTCACGCGCATAAAACTCCGGGATCACCTCCCGCTCGAGCAAGTCATAGAGAGCGTCGGCTTCGACAGCGTCCCAAGCCGCATCGGCGCCATGATCCTGTCCGTCTCCCAATGCCCACCCGACTTCGGGCGTGTATGCTTCCGCCCACCAGCCGTCCAATTCCGAAAGATTGACTCCCCCATTGACTAGTACCTTCATGCCGCTGGTTCCGCATGCCTCCCAAGGTCGCCGCGGCGTGTTGATCCAGACGTCCACCCCCTGAGCCAGGCGCTCCGTTAACAGCATGTCGTAGTCACTGAGAAAGATCACATGGGGTCGAGCCTCGGGCCGGCGGATAAAATTTATCCATTCATGGATCAAGGCCTGCCCCTCCTGGTCTTCTGGATGGGCCTTGCCGGCGATGATGAGTTGCGCCGGGCTCTGAGGATTGGTTAACAAACGAAGCAGTCGTTCTGGGTCGTGCAGCAGCAGGTTCGGCCTCTTGTAAGTCGCGAAGCGGCGAGCAAAGCCGAGTATCAATGCGTTGGGATCAAATAGATGTTTCGCCGCCTCGACCGCGTCGGGCGACGCGCCGGAGGCGGCCAGTTGATTTGACAATCGCTCGCGAGTGTATTCAACAAGGGATTTTCCGGCGGCGGTCCGGAATTGCCAGAGCGTGGTGTTGGAAATGCGGCTAATATCCTCCTCCAGGGTTTCCGTCGGCCCGAGCCATCGGTCTTTTCCGCACGCTTCCGTCCAGAGACAGTCCGACTCCGCGGAGTCCCAGCTTGGAACGTGAACTCCGTTGGTGACGTGCCCGACGGGGACCTCGTCCATTGGCCAGCGCGGAAAGAGGGGCTCAAATAATACCCGGCTGACCTTGCCGTGCAACCGACTCACGCCATTCACCGCTCCGCTCCCCCGGATTGCCAGATAGGCCATGTTAAAACTCTCCGATGTGTCATTAGCATTCTGGCGGCCTAGAGCCAGCAAGTCGTGAAGAGTTATGCCGAGCTTCTGCTCCGCATAACCACCGAGGTATTGCTCGATGAGAGCCGGGGCGAAACGGTCAAAGCCGGCGGCCACTGCCGTGTGGGTAGTGAAAAGGTTTCCCGCTCGAGTGACGGCCAGAGCGACTTCGAAGGGCTGCGCTGTCTCTTTCATGAAACTGCGGGCACGTTCGAGCACGGCAAAGGCCGCATGGCCTTCATTCAGATGACAGACTTCCGGCTTGACGCCAAGCGCAGCAAGGAGCCGCCATCCGCCGATCCCGAGGAGGAGTTCCTGCTTGAGGCGCAGCTCCGGTCCGCCGCCATACAGTTCGCTGGTAATTCCTCGATGGGCAGGGAAATTCGCGGCGTCATTGCTGTCGAGCAGGTAAAGTTTTACTCTGCCGACCTGGACCTGCCAGGCGCGCAGCCAGACCGAGTAACCGGGTAAGGCGATCTCCAACCGCAGCCACTCGCCGTTTGGCTGGCGCAAAGGCGTAATCGGCAACTGTCCGGGGTCGTTATACGGGAAGAGCGCCTGTTGCGCTCCGTCCTTATCAATCACCTGGCGAAAATAGCCTTGTTGGTACAGCAGGCCCACGCCGACCACCGGCACACCAAGATCGCTGCAGGCTTTGAGCTGATCGCCAGCTACATTGCCAAGCCCGCCCGAGTAGATAGGTAAGGCTTCGCTCAACATAAATTCCATGCTGAAATAAGCGGCGCAGGTCAGGGGACCCTGCGAATGATTCCGCTGAAACCACGCGGGCGACTCCATATCTTGCCGCATGGTCTGCACGAGGCCATCAACGTTTTTACGAAAAACTGGGTCGGCCATCAGACGCTCGATCTGGTCGCGCGAAACCGTCTGCAGGACAACCCATGGGTTATGCGTGATTTCCCACAGTTCCGGGATCAAGCTGCCGCCACACTTCGTCGGTGGCATGATTCCACGACCAACGCATGTCCAAGGCCAGCTCCGCCAGGGAATCGAATCCCTCTATTTCCGTGGGAAGAAGGTTGTATATTGGGTGGGTGACGCGTGTTTGTTTGCTCATGGTTGCTTCCCCAGGTGTGTTCCGGACCGAAAATTCGTACGCATCAGTTAGGATTCTCCTCGTGACTCCACTCATCCTGGTCCTGGCTTGTCGTCCGCTGATGAAGGACAGACGACGCGCGCCAATAGCCCCGCTCCGCCCTAAACCGACGACGCCAGAGCGTCACTGACTATGGTCTGGGCTTCCTCCAGGATGCGACGCATATGATCCGGTCCCAGGAAGCTTTCCGCATAAATCTTGTAGATATTCTCGGTCCCTGACGGCCGCGCCGCAAACCATCCGTTCCCGGCCACCACTTTCAACCCTCCAATGGGAGCGCCATTGCCCGGCGCGTGGGTGAGGATGGCCTGGACTTTTTCGCCCGCCAACTCGGTGAGCTTAACCTGCTGGGGTGAGAGCTTCGCCAACTGTTCCTTTTGATCCGGAGTGGCCGACGCCTCAACGCGTTCATAGGCAGGTTCACCGAACTCGAGCGTGAGTTCGTGGTACATTTCGCCGGGATCGCGTCCCATTCGGGCCGTGATCTCCGCCGCCAGCAAAGCCGGGACAATGCCATCTTTGTCCGTCGTCCAGACCGCTCCATTTAGACGAGCAAAGGACGCCCCTGCGCTCTCTTCACCACCGAATCCCAGCGAGCCTTCGAGAAGGCCAGCAACGAACCACTTGAATCCAACCGGCGTCTCGTAGAGCTTCCGGCCAAGCTTCTCCGTGACGCGATCAATCATCTGACTGCTCACCACTGTCTTGCCTACAGCCGCTTCCTTGCGCCACTTCGGCCGGTGTTGAAAGAGGTATGAGATGGCGACGGAAAGGTAGTGATTGGGAGCAAGCAAACCGCCGCTCCTTGTAACAATCCCGTGGCGATCGTGGTCGGTGTCGCAGGCGAAAGCGATGTCAAAGCGATCCTTAAGGCCTATTAACTTCTGCATCGCATATGGTGAGGATGGGTCCATACGGATCTGGCCGTCCCAATCCACAGTCATAAAACGGAAAGTCGGGTCTACGGCCTCGTTGACTATAGTGAGGTTCAGCCCATAGCGTTCTGCAATCGGCCCCCAGTAGCATACCCCGGCGCCGCCAAGAGGATCCACTCCCAGGCTGATCTTCGCGTCGCGAATGGCCTCCATGTCAAGCACATTGCCGAGGTCGCTAACGTAGGCGTTGAGGTAATCGTGCCGTCGCGTCGTAGGAGACCGAAGAGCTTTCTCGAAAGGAATCCTCTTCAAACCCAGAAGGCCATTCTCGAGAAACTCGTTCGCCTTCGCCTCGATCCATGCGGTAACTGCGGATTCCGCGGGCCCGCCGTTTGGCGGATTGTATTTGAAGCCACCGTCACGTGGAGGATTATGCGAGGGAGTGATCACAATGCCGTCGGCGAGCCGTGTCTTGCGCCCGCGGTTGTAAGTAAGAATCGCGTGGGAGATCACGGGCGTCGGAGTATATTCTTCCTTCTCCGCGAGCATGACTTCCACGCCATTTCCCGCCAGCGTTTCCAGGGCGCTGGCAAAAGCGGGCACTGAAAGGGCATGCGTGTCCATGCCCAGAAACAGGGGACCATCGATCTTCTGTCGCTCACGATACAGGCAAATAGCCTGAGTAATGGCAAGGATATGCCACTCGTTAAAGGACTTATCGAACGCTGAACCGCGATGCCCCGAGGTGCCGAACTTAACCCGTTGTTCCGGCGCCGAAGGATCAGGCGCCTCGGCATAATAAGCTGTGATCAGTCTAGGCACGTCAACCAGCATTGATGTTTCGGCTGGTTTTCCCGCAAGCGGAGACACTTTCATTGCGCTCCTCCCAATTCCGTGACGGCGTCTTAAAAAACGTTGAGCTTTTTAGTGATGATCTATAGGCCGCCCCTCGTCGTCGTAGAGATATGCCTCATAATCCCCGCTATCGGCTTTCGAGGAGTCGAACTCAGGGCTATTTTTTATAGATTCCCGCGTGAGGTCAAAATACACACTGGATTCGTCCCATTCCACACGCCTGATGCATTGGGGCGATAGAAGAACTCTCTTCCCCGGCAGCCAGTTGCGGGTATCCACAACCAGAAAACGAATGACCCAAATTTCATCGTCGACAATAAAATTTTCCACATGACCGATTTCACCGTCGATGGCATGAATATGGTAGCCGGTGACCTCCCGTGAGCTGTGTAAATGCGGATCATCCTGCCGCTCCGACACAGAAGCTTCCTGTTCCACAAACACTTCATCAACAGGAAGGGGTAACGGGGTTGTTCCGAAAGCGCCTCCGTAACCGCCTCGCCAAGGCCACTGATAGTAATCATGTAGCTCGGCCTCATGCTGGCGATAAATGGGTCTCTGCGTATCGATATCGGGGCTGCCGTTCACTTGGGCACGGGTAAGGTTTACCGACAGCGTGCGTGACTCCAGTTCTAGTTTACCGAAAGCGGCAGGGGAAATAAGTACCTTTCGGCCGGATAACCAATTGCCTGTTTCTACGACAATGTAGCGGATAGTCCAGGTTTCATCATCGAAGTAGAACTCGTCCACTGTTCCCAGGTCACCGTCGGTGGCCCTGATCGCGTAACCAATCATACTACTAATATTTTGTTGCATAGCGCCTCCTATGAGTCTCATTGGTACGGGGGTAATGGAATATTAAAGGGGAAACGACATACTGCTTTCTCTCTTTTTATGCTTTCGCAGTAGCTTATGTGGCTGCTCGGCTACGCAGGGACTCCCTCAAATAGGACCGGTCGCCCATCATGTGCAATAAAGGACCATGCGTAGCAATTTCCATAATGCTGATAGAGGCCACTGGCATGCTAATGCGATCGCGAAAACGCCCCACATCAATGCCTAACAGTGAGCACAGCATTATTTGGATCGTGGCCTTATGAGAAACGACGAGCACATTGCCTGAAGCGCAGGTGTTCTCAATTTCTTCAAGCGCAAGTGAACTGCGCCGAGCAATATCGATGCCTTTTTCTCCTCCGGTGGGAGCATTCCACCCTGGATCAGTTAACCATCGAACGTAGTCATCATGAAACTCAAGATTAACATCTTCAGGAGTCTTACCCTCCCATTGGCCAAAAGCAATTTCTTTCAACCCTTCTTTGAGTCGCATTTGTATTCCAACCGCCTCGCAAAGAGGTTTTGCAGTGGCCACTGCACGGCGTAGAGGACTGGAAAAGACAGCGGCCCATGGAAGGGATTTATATGCGTCGGCAAAATCCTCCGCCATCTGGCAACCTGCCGGGGTCAAATCCGGGTCGAGGGTCCCGCAGTAACCCCCTGTTTGGCTAGCTGTGGTTTCCCCATGTCGCAGAAAATAAATCATTAAATTCATAAGTTAGTCCTTGTCACGATAACCGGCGTGAGTTACGACCCGTCTACAACAGAAGCAGGAGAACGGAACGTGCCCGAAAAATCGACCATAAAATGCCCGATGTCTGTTTTATCAAGGGCTTAAAAACTCAAGCCTAATTGTCGCCAAACAGTTGTTGGACTGCGCTTAGTATGCCGTAGGCCGCAAGTAGATCAATTCTTCCGGATTGCCTGACGAAATCTTTAAAATTTCTCGTGTAATAATGATTCGTGCCGAGCAAGGTAGTCAGACAATCAACCGCTTGCACCCTCCAGCGTCTGAACACGGTTGGATCAAAATCCGATTTAAGAGCGAGTGTGCCTGATTCCATTAAATCGTCGATTCGCTTTTCTGAACACATCCTTGACCCCCATTTATAAAGAAACAATTTCTTTAACCCCATACGATGCAATAAGCACTTTCTGTGCCAACCGCATCCGATAGAGAATTCTTCACAGAACAACTCGGCTAATTAGATAGTTAGGTATAGTGACGGAGCATGGTGTGAGTTACGAAAATTTGACAGAAGAAGCGAGACGAGAGAAATGTGCCCGACAAACGGACTACAAAATTCCTGATATATGTTTTATCAAGGGCTTAAGAATTGCCACGGTGTCTTAATGTCGGTCAATCATCCTCGTCTGCGGTGCGGTTTTCGCTCTTAATCCCAAACCGCTTCATGTGGCGATACAGAGAATCTCGGGCTATACCAAGCGTCCTGGCAGCGCGTCTTCTATTGCCTTCGCAACGTCGCAGGGCCTCCAAAACGAGGGATTTGATCACCTCATCCGTCACATCATGAAGCGTGCGTTTTCTTGCAACGGAAAACTGCAAACATGAGACCAGTCCTGAGGACTTGCTTTACCGGAAGGGACCGTCAAGCTGAGGCTCTGCCCGTCGGACAGCATCAATGCCCGCTCGAGAGCGTTGCGCAATTCCCTTACATTGCCAGGCCAATCATACCTCGCAAGCGCTATTACGAGCGCGGGATCGACATACGGGAGCTGAGTTAGATGCAGATCCACTGCCAGTCTTCGCATGATCTCTTTCAAGAGTACAGGAATGTCTTCTATCCTGTCACGAAGGGGTGGCAAGCTTATCCCGAAAACGTTAATTCTATAGAAAAGCGCGGACAGGAATCGGCCTTCCTCAACCTCTTTATCTATTAGCTCTTGTTGCTCTGTTGGGGCCTTTACATTACTACACCGAGAATTTTGGGAGATTCACGAAGGAAAAGAACCGAAGGGGCCTGCTGGCTGGAACGGGGATTCTAACAGCGGTCGAGGAACAATTCGCTTAGAATCTGTTTAGGAACATCCGGTTCAAAGCCTTTATGAATAAATTTATGCCATTTGTTTGTATCCATTATTCATTCTCCTGTTCCCTCTCAATTTCCTCCCGGTTCCTTTTGCTTTGGAGAGCGTCCACTTCTTCCTTGCCCCGTGATCCTGCCTTCCAATTGCTCAAGATAGTACGTGCTAACACTATGAAACCGGCCACCCCCGCCACAAGCACGACAACAATTATGATGATGTTGTAATCCATATCAAATGTCCTATTATTCAAAGCATTTCAATAACAGACAGCTAGCCCCTGAAAGACGCACAAATGTAATTGTCGCTGAACAACATTTCAACGTATATTGATGAAATTTCCGGACTCCTGGCATTTCATTTTGACAGGTGTCTATTCAGAGTTTCAATAACTTTTATAGCCGCTGGAGAGAGGTGTCCCTTTTTGTGGGAAAATATATCAATAATTGAAACATGTGAACCATAATAAGCTTCATTGGCCTGCCAATCCGCCTCTAAGACCCCTCCCTGTATAGTCAGGCCTGCAAAAAGACCTGAGGCTCGAGAATATGATAAAATCCCGGTGGATAATGAAATGTCGGTGTCTGCGGACGCTTGTCGGCCAACAGGACCTGCCGCCACCGAAGCGTCTACCCCGATTGTAAACTTGTCTTTAAACAAATTTTTTAGATTAACGTCACTCATCACCAACAGAACCAATTCGGTCGATTGGACACCTAGTTGCCAACCGAAACTCCCACCATAAAGAGTGACAAACGCAGGAAAGCCCCATTTCCGGTTCGCAGGGTCACGACGTAAGGCCACACCTTTTCCATATTGCCCACCTATCCCCATACCCGCTTTGATAACTGAAGGAAATATAATTATGGCTTTGCTACGTTTGAGCAAATCATGAGGGATCCCCCCATCGGGAGCCTGGAGCATCTCAGTTATGACCTTTTGTGTATCATTCAATCTATTTTCAAGCTCTAAATTTTCGGCATAGGATATCCCCTGGCTAATATTTCCCACAATAAACAATAGAAACAGGATTTGTAGGACGGTTTTTTTCTTCATATGATCCTCCTTTGCAAGAAACGGTTTTAGTGTTTACACAGTTGAAAAGAATTTTGCAGCGGGACCAGTATACCGAGCTTCCGTAACCATTCACTCGCAGAACTAGCGCGGAAATACGCCGTTAATTCGCCGGGGTTTTCCTGTTTCATCGGGTCAGAAACATGACCATCAGCGGAAGCGCTTCTTATGAACACCCCCCAGAGCCACTTCAACTTTTTTCGGGCCGACGCGCCGTTAGGTTGAGCGCTCCACCACAGCGATCGTCAACAGGGTCTCCTCCACTCCGATCCACTTGGCGCCGACCACGGCAAGACAGTTCGAAACTATGGTTCCGGCCACGTCATGATCGGTACAGCGCTGACGCTGTTCTTAGGGCTACCCTCGATAACCCGATCGCTGTACGCCACGTAAACCAGCGTATTGCGCTTCCGGTCGAAGAAACGCACTACCTGAAGCTTCTTGAACACGAGGCTGCGGTGTTCGTCGAAGACCCTTTCGCCCTCCTTGAGTTCGCCGACGATCTTGATCGGTCCAACCTGACGACAGGCTATGCTGGCGTCACTCGTATCCTCCGCCACACCTAATTGGCCCTTCAACCCTCCCGTTTCGGCACGGGAGATGTAACAGGCGACGCCTTGGACTTTGGGGTCGTCAAAGGCGTCGATCACAATCTTGTCGTTGGGCCCGAGCAAGCGAAAATGAGTGCTGACCGAGCCGGTCGTGCCACGTTCGGGGCGACTTAAGACCCACCATCCGAAAAACACAATGACCAAAAGAATTCCTCCCCCGAGAATAATTCCAATCCTTTTCATGATGATTTGCCTTCCTTGAGTGAATTAGCGCCCAATCGCACGGCTCTGGCTATTGATGAAAGCCTGAGGCCTTTGGTACGGATAGGTCTTACCCGTCCGTACCGTCAGCTTCGTCCCAGGAGAAATCCGACAAGAGAACCTTTCAATGCTCTATCAATTCTTCTTGTCTGAAGGAATGGGTTCTTTTGTCTTTTCCTGGACCTTTTCCCCTGAGGGTTTGGCTCCTTCCTTGTTTTCCTGAGCCTTTCCCTTCATCTTTTCAGTCTGTTGTTGCTGCGGTGTTTGGTGTTGCTTCAGATCTTGTTGGCGCCGAGGCTCTTCTCCCTGCTGGTGTTGACGTCTCATCGGTTCGGCCTGCTCTTGTTGATGACGTATGCGCTCACCTTGCTCTTGTTGGTGGCGCAACTGTTGTGGGGCCGGCCCCGCTCCCTTTGGACATTCCTTGGCCTTTATCTTTTCCGCCTCTTCCATGGTTTTTAGTGGCCCTGCAATAGTTTTTAATGGTTCTGGAACTGTCTCCGTCTCGATCACCTTGCACACACCGTCCTTGTCCTTGACCACATACCAATGTTTCTTCTCAGCCAGAGCAACCCCAGCCATCAGAAAAAAAACTGTCACAACAAACATTACTGCCGAATTTTTCAGCAATTGACGTTTCATGTTTCTCCCTCTTCGATCCTGATTATTTTTCAAAACATTCCTTCACACCAGCCTGCCTCTATCAAATCGTCCATTCTTTGGTAGACAGACATTGCTGCCCCCTTTTTTTAAAATCAGGTCGCTGGGCCGATCACTCTAAACACCCCGATCCACCGGTTACGGCTGACTTGAGCCCGCCGCATAGGCCGCAAAGTATCTATCAATTTTTTCATTCCATTCGGCCGCAGTGAAGTCAGGCCATGTTTTACTCTCAAAGCTGAGGGCTTTTTCCAGGGTCTGCTTATCAATGTCGAGCACCACTGTTCCCTTTTCATCGCCCGTCATCAGAGCGTCAAATGGAATCGGAATCAACACGTCACCTATTCCCAGGAAACCTCCGTGAGACAGGATGGCGTATTTTAAGCGCCCATCCACGTCCACCATGAAATCCTGTATTGTGCCAAGTTTTTCCTTGTGACGATTCTCCACGGTAGTTTTCAGTAGCTCACTCACTCTCATGGGTACTTTAATTTCCATCATTTTTCCTTCTCCTTTTTTTCGCCTTTCTATAGGCGTTTAAATTATTGTGTCCAATTATTTGCATTGGCGCTTATTACCGGATGAGGTATATAAGCAATATAATCAACAGTATGGTTCCAAGGCCCACGCCGAAAATACTCATTGTAGTGTCCTCCGTCCCTTTATTTGTTATGGGCGGGAATTGATCTCGTTCCGGGCGCCCACCGTGACGCCACCGGAAACGGCTGCAGTTGCTACACCTGGTCCACAGATCCAAAAAGCGATTCAGATCATCGATTGGTGGTTCTTTATAACCCTTGCGACATATGTATGCATGTTTGGCGCCAACCAAGACCAATAGATCAGTATTTATATAATACCCGTGATGTTAGATAGTTAGCCGTAGCGATGGAGTGCTGGAATGAGATATGAAGCGTCTAGACAGAGGCTTAACGAGAAGAACGTGTCCTAACAGCGGACCACAAAGTTCCTGATGTATGTTTTATCAAGGGGTTAGAAATTAGCCTGGTGTCTTAATGTAGGTCAATCATCCTCGTCTGCGGTACGGTTTTCGCTCATAATCCCAAAACGCTTCATGTGACGATACAGAGAATCTCGGGCTATACCAAGCATCCGGGCAGCGCATCTTCTGTTGCCTTCGCAGCGTCGGAGCGCCTCCAAAACGAGGGATTTGATCACCTCATCCGTCACATCATGAAGCGTGCGTTCTTGCAACGGAAAACTGCACACATGAGACCAGTCCTCAGAACTTGCTTTACCAGAAGGGAGCGTCAAGCTTAAGCTATGCCCGTCGGATAGCATCAATGAGCGCTCGAGAGCGTTCCGCAACTCCCTGACGTTGCCAGGCCAGTCATATCTCGTGAGCGCAATTGCGAAGGCCGGATCGACATACGGGAGATGTAGTTAGTTGAAGTTCCACAGCCAGCCTCGACATGATCTCTTCCAAGAGTACGGGGATGTCTTCGATCCTGTCACGAAGGGGTGGCACAGTTATACCGAAAACGTTAATTCTATAGAAAAGCGCGGACAGGAATCGGCCTTCCTCAACCTCATTATCGAGACTCCTGTTGGTAGCCGAAATGATCCGAGCATTCACATTAATGGGTTTCTCACCACCGACACGAAGGAATGACCTTGTGTCCAGAAACGTAAGAAGCTTGGACTGCAACGAGAGTGGAAGCTCTCCTATTTCGTTGAGCAGGAGGGTACCCCCTTCCGCCAACTCCAGGAGTCCTCGTTTACGGCCATGCGCTCCTGTGAATGCGCCACGCTCATGTCCAAACAGCTCTGATTCCGCCAATTCCCTTGATATGGCAGCGCAATTCAGCGAAAAGTATGGGACCTAGCGCACGCTTCGAATGGTCGTGGATCCATCGCGCCAAATAGTCCTTCCCGCTCCCGCTCTCCCCCTGAAGCAGAACCGTCCCGTCACTAGCGGCGGCTGAGCGGGCCTCGCTCATTGTGGCCCTCATGGCCTCCGAGGGGTAGCTTTCAAAAAATGCTTTGGGGGTAGGCGATACCCTCGCACGCTCCGTCACATCACGAGAAATCCCGAATACGCCGACAATTTTACCTTCAGCGTTATGAAGAGGTCTGAGGACCGTATTCAGGGTTAACGAGACGCCATTCATGCGGACAGTGTGTTCTCTTTCGATGGATTCTCCGCCGAGTACGCGGAGATCGAGCAGTCGAAGCTGGCGCCCGATGTCTTCGCCATAGATGTCCCGGGGCTTGCGTCCAATGATTTCGGACACGTCAAGCCCTAGAAGTTTGGCCATCGCGGGGTTCACTTGCGTGTATTTGAGATTACTATCCATCATGAAAATCATATCCTGGGCGCCGTCAAATATTGCCCGGAAACGTTCTTCACTGACACGCAAAGCGTCCTCAGCCCTCTTCCGTTCGGTAATATCAAGGTACGTTCCCGCTACCCGCAACGGTTTGCCGTCTTTATCCCTCTCTACGACTGAACCACGGGCCAAAACCCACTTCCAGTCGCCCAACCTGGGCCTCAGTCGAAATTCGGCCTCGTATAAAGGTGTGCGGCCTTCCAGGTGCGCATTAAACATCTCCATGACCTCGAGACCAGTCGTCTGGATGAGTGAGATTCTCCAACCAAAGGAGATGTGACGGAATTTCATCCAGTGTAAATCCGAGTATTTTGGCCAAACGCCGGTCGTAAATGGCCTCGCCTGTCTCAAGGTTGTAGTCCCACGACCCGAGGCCCGCTCCGTTCAATGCCAGGTTCAGCCTCAGTTCACTCTGTCTCAGCGCCTCTTCGGCCTGGTTGCGCTCGGCAAATTCCTGCTTGAGTCGCTCGTTCGTCTTTAGCAGTTCCGCCGTGCGCTCCTCGACCCGCTTCTCGAGTTCGTCACGTGCTCTAATCAGGTCTACCGCCATTCGTTTGCGCTCTATGGCGTAACGTATGGATCTTACCAACAGGTTTCCGTCTACCATGCCCTTGAACAGGTAATCCTGCGCTCCGTGTTTTACAGCCTCAACAGCTATAGCTTCATCTTCCTGGCCTGTAAGCACGATAACTGGAATTTCAGGAAACTCAGATTCAACGCGGATCAACGTTTCAATACCCTGACTATCGGGCAAATTCAGATCCAGAAGCGCCGCATTAACGCCGCCTTTGCCAAGACGAACTAATCCCGAAGCCAGACGGGATTCGCACTGGATATCCAGGTTAACGCCCTCACAATCCAGGCACATTTCCTTGATGAGACGGGCGTAGGCGGCATTGTCCTCTATCAGCAGGATTTTTAGACGATCTTCCAGCATCTGGACCTCACTTTGGGGGGACTATGAGTCCCGTATCGGAGTTGCAAGAATGAAGGTGTCATGGACCGATAAGAGCCAATGATCGTCTGGAGCATGTTATTGAAGTCGTGAACTATGGCTCCGACCAGAGCGCCAAGGGCTTCAATGTATTGAACCCCGCTATTGAAAAGGTGAGCCTGAAGTTCGCCTATTATAAAATCCAGTCTGGCATAGCATACGGTCACTTAATCTCAAGACTTGCAAAACAGCGCAACTATTCATTTACCCACGTAATTCATGGTTTCTGATCTTTTTTCCAAAATTTCTGCCTTTTCATTAATTTTTTTTTGTAATTCTTGACTGGAACATGATACAAATAAAATAGGTATAATTTAATTTTAGTGATGCTCACATAGGACGTATCTTGTACAAATTGGGTACTGGGGGCAGCCTATGAATGCGTTGAATGACCTGCGCTCGCGAGCCGAGGTTGTTTTACGTAAAGAAGTCCGATAGTTCCCCCTGATATATCGACACTACCGACTACTGAACTCCAAAAACTGGTACACGAACTCCAGGTCCACCAAGTGGAACTGGAACTGCAGAACCACGAGTTGCGGATGACTCAACTTGAATTGCAGGAGTCCCAGACCAATTACCAGGATCTCTACCATTTTGCTCCCATTGGTTACCTGACTGTTGACAGAAAAGGTTTTGTTCTGGATGCCAATCTGACCGCAGCCAACCTGTTGGGATTAGACAGAGACTCTCTCATCGGAAAGGCGCTCTCCAGTTTTCTTTCCAAAGAGGACTCAGATGTCCTGTATCTGACGCTCAAACGGATCCTTCAGACCAGAAAGAAACTAACGTGCGAACTCAGGTTTGCAAAAGAAAACGGCGAACAATTTCATGTTCAACTGGAAGGCATGGCAACTCGTAAACAGGACGGAAATGTTACACGATTCAGAATATTATTGTCGGACATTGGCGAGCGCAAGCGTGCCGAGGAGGAAGCGCTAGCACGGTTCGAGGAAATAGAAGATCTCTACAACAATGCTCCTTGCGGGTATCATTCTCTCGACAAAGATGGTGTCATTGTTCGAATCAACAACACTGAATTGAGGTGGCTAGGTTACACTCGCGACGAAGTAATCGGCAAGATCAAGTTCTCGGACAGTCCTCACAAACGAATCATTGATAACCTTCCAGGAAAACTTCCCGAGGTTAAAGGAACGAGGGTGGGTAAAGGATCTTGAGTTCGAATTGGTCTCAAAAGACGGGACCATCTTACCTGTGATTTTAAGCGCGACTGCGATCAAAGACAGCGCCGGTAATTATCTGATGAGCCGGTCCACTGTTTTTGACATCACGGAGCAAAAGCGCGCCAAGCAAGCTTTATCACTGAGTGAACAACGATACAAAGCCCTTTACGAAGATTCCTCGGACGGCGTGCTGTTAATGGATGATACTGCGACCATCGTTGACGCCAACAACAAAGCGATCGAAATGTTCGGATACACTTTGGAAGAACTCAGGAGTAAAACAATTTCAGACTTGATAGATCCACAAAGTTTTGAAACAAAACCTTTTATTTTCGATGAGATGCTTGTCGGTCAGACAATTCGTCTTGAACGGCCAATGTTCAAAAAAAATGGTGAACTTATCTTTGTGGAACTTACCGGCCGACGTGTGGGAGAAAACCTTTTTCAAGGTATTTACAGGGACGTTACTGAACGGAAGCTTGCGGAAGAAGAGCTGAAACGAAGTGAGGAACGGTTCAAAGCCATCTTTGAGGGCGCTAAGGATTTTATTTTCATAAAAGATCTCTCATTGAGATACACACATGTCAATCCAGCTACTGCAAAACTTCTCGGTGTTCCGGCGTCCGAGGTTTTGGGGAAAAGAGCCGAGGACATCTTTGACTCGGAATCCGCTCAATATACGAGAGAGATTGACACTCGTGTTTTGAAGGGAGAGCGGATTGAAGAAATAAGTGTCAAGAAAATTAAGGGTGTACCCATGACCTTCCATGAAGTCAGGACACCCATGCGTGATAGCTCAGGAGAAATCATAGGGATCTGTGGAATATCGCGGGATGTGACCGATCTGAACAGGCTGCAGGATACCCAAAAGCTCGAGCCTCAGGAATATCGTTCAGAGATTATGAGGACCGTTCTTAAACAGGCCTCGTTCGCAGCTTCCGGAAAAAGTGTCATCCTGCTCTTGGGCGAAAGTGGAGTTGGCAAAGACTACCTTGCCAAATATATACATGAACGATCGAGCTATTCTTCGGGACGGTATTTCTCTATCAATTGCACTGCGATTCCATCAGAGCTAGCGGAATCCGAACTATTTGGTCATGAAGCGGGAGCTTTTACCGGGGCAGGCAGACAAAAACGGGGCTTATTGGAACTGGCTGAGGGAGGGACCCTGTTACTAAACGAAATCGGAGAGCTTTCTCCTGCCCTTCAGGCAAAATTTCTCACCTTTCTTGATACCAGGACATTTACTCGGGTGGGCGGAGAACACAAAATCAAGGTCAACGCGCGTATTCTTGCGGCCACAAACAGAGACCTCGAACAGGAGATATCGAATGGTCGTTTTCGCAGTGATCTCTATTACCGGTTAAATGTGTTCTCATTAAGAATTCCACCCCTCAGGGAGCGAATGGAAGATCTGCCGATCCTGGTTACGCAATTGCTTCAGCGCCCTGGCCAGAGAACTGCAGATGAGTTTTGCGCCGGAATTGACGGCCGGTGAAATGGCCAAGCTTTACAATTATCACTGGCCCGGCAACATCAGGGAACTGAGAAATGTACTGGAACGTGCCCTAATCCTTTCAGGCGGGGGAATCATAAAAGTAGATATTGAGCAATGTAGCAACGGGGTTTCAACGTCCACGAAAACCTTAAAGATCGCAGAGACATCTACGTTAGCCGATTCGGTGGAGAATCTTAGCCGCTCAATGATCGAGGATGCCCTTACGCGTTCACAGGGAAGAAAGGAATTGGCAGCGTCCTTCCTGGGTGTTTCTCGATATGCCCTTAGGCGACGCATTATAAAGTTGGGCCTGGATGTGCGAGACTAACCGAGTTTGTTTCCTGCTTTCCGCTCGATTACAGAAACGACCCTTACACAGGATTGCTAACGTGCCTATAATTACTATTTATCAAGAATGTTCCGTATCTTCTCAAGGAGTTGGGGTATATCGAACGGCTTCGCAATAAAGTCCGTAGCGCCTGCCTCCTTCAAATCCTCGGCGATCCCTTGCCTGGCGTATCCAGTCGCCACAAGGACTCGAACTTTTGAGTCCATACTCAATAAGGCCCGCAGGCACTCTACCCCGCCCATCTCCGGCATCGACAGATCCAGAATGACAAGTGATATGCTTTCTCGCTTTGTTCCGTATATTTGAAGCGCTTCTCTTCCGTTTGACGCTGTAATTACACGGTAACCGTATTCAAGGAGCATTTCCCTTCCAACATCGCGCACCCTCTCATCATCATCGACTAAGAGAATTGTTTCTGTCCCTCCTTGGGCATCCGCCAGACTCACTGGCTTTTCAAATTTGAGCGCAGACCCGATCGACGGAAAGTAAATCTTGAAAGTTGCGCCCGCGCCAGGTTCACTATCACATGTGGTGTGACCACCATGCTGTTTGACAATACCGTAAACCATCGCCAGGCCAAGTCCGGTCCCTATGCCCGGGCCTTTGGTAGTAAAGAACGGTTCGAAAATCCGTTCAATGGTCTTGTTGTCCATCCCGTGACCTGAATCGGATACACTGAGCAAAACGTATGAGCCCGGCTTAGCTTCCAAATTAGCCGCACAATACGCCCCATCGAGGAAAACGGTTTTGGTCTCAATTACCAGATTGCCCCCTTCCGGCATTGCATGGCTCGCATTTACCGCAAGATTCATAATGATCTGCTCAATCTGGGAGCCGTCAGCGCTGATTAAGGTTGAGCTGTCAGAAAGCTTGAGTTCAATCTGAATCATTTTCGGAATCGTTCGGTCTAGAAGTTGGCTGATTTGCCTTATTTTATCATTGAGATTTAATGGCGCAGGTCTGGTTTCAGCTTTTCTGCTAACAGTGAGCAACCGTCTGACCAAATCGGCCCCACTAAGCGCCGCCTTGTTTATCGATTTGATACCTCGATTAAACTGTTCGGGTAGAGTAGGATTCGTAATCATGAGTTCAGAGTATCCAAGAATAACCTGGAGCAAGTTGTTAAAGTCATGGGCAATCCCACCTGCTAACGTTCCGATCGCCTCCATCTTCTGGGCACGCATGAGTTGAATCCGCAAGTTTCGTGTCTCGGTGACATCACGTCCACAACCCACGGTCCCTATCATCTGGCCTTGTTCATTTAAAAAAGGCGCCTTGTAAACGTCAAGATAGAGAAATTCCCCTTTCACATTTCCGAATTCATCAAATCTTTGAGATTCCTGGGTACTCATTACTACTGCGTCCGAATCAGTACAAACCTCTCCAAAAGTATGCCAGTCTGTGTTGTCTGGATAAGACTCTCTGGCTCTTTTTACAAAAAACATGTCGTCCTTACCAACTGGTTCTTCGGTGTCTCTAGCGAGCAACAGCTTTTCGCAGACAGCCTTGTTGGTGAAGAGAAATCTTCTGTCAAGGTCTTTTGCCCAGATCAGGTCCGGAACGTTATCGCACATCAATCGCATCATTGAATAAAGGGCCTTGTACCGCTGTTCACTCTCACGAAGAGAATCTTCAGCCATCTTGCGCTGCATTACGTCTTCTATTACAGTTAGACAGCCGACCACCTCCCCCTCGTCGTTAAACCTTGGAGTAACAACAGACCTCAGATAGGTTTTCTTACCCCACTTCGTCGTATATAGAGTCTCAAAGTCGGCTTGGATACCTTCTGTAACACACCGCCTGTAGTGTTCGGCAATTCCCGCCTCGATCATTCGAGGAGATGTAATCATGTTAATTTTTCGGGTGTATTCGAGCCCAGGGGAACCCAGAATCTCTAATATGCGCCGGTTGGCCTCTATTATCTCTCCGCTTTTGCTGACGGACATCATCCCTACAGGAGCGTCACGAAATATTATGCGGTATTTTTCTTCGCTCTCCCTCAGGAACCTTTCACTCTCACGGAGAGAATCTTCAGCACGTCTACGTTCGGTAACGTCACGAGCCACGTGGACACTTCCAAAAACGTGGCCGCTCGCATCTCGTAGAGGGGATGTGGTGACCATGTAATCCCCGCCTAGACGCGCTACATGAACTTCGACTGAGTGTTCCTCTCCGTCGCCCAAGAGCTTGCAGTGAGGACAGTAGTCTGGAGGAGCTTCAGCGCCATGGACGGCTTCATAGCAGGCCACGCCGATACAATCTTCAGCGTCGAGTCCCAACCGTTCGGCCATGGCTTGATTCACACGAACTATCTTGTGTTCAGTGTTCAGGATTGCGATCAAGTCCGGAACTGAATTGAAAGTCTGTTCCCATTCTTTTTTGGCGCTAAGTAGTTCCTCCTCCATTCGCTTGCGTGCGCTAATGTCGCTGACCGCAACACGGATCACGTGGGTTTGCTCCGTCTCCCCTGGCTTTTCAACCAGCAAAAGCTTTCGCATACTTTCGAGACGAGCATAGAAGGGCAAGCCATCTTCCCGTTTGAGCGTAATATCACAAACATGCTTCTTGTCATGTTTAAGCACGCTTAAAATATACTCGTAGTAATGGTCCTGGGACTCGGGAGCCACGAAGTATCCAAAACGCATGTTGATCAATTTTGGACGGGGCGCCCCAAGGAGTCGGGCTCCGGTCAGGTTAACCTCTGAGATAAAGCCCTTGTGGGTCAGTGTAAAATATCCGACAGGGGCGAAATCATATAGATCTTGGTACCTGTCTCTGGACTCTTCCAACTCGAGTTGAACTCTCCTAAGTTCATCATTCTGTAGTTCCAGCTCTATCTGGTGGACCTGGAGTTCGTGAATGATCGCTTCAGGGGATTTTTCCTTGAGTTTCTGAATTGAGTCCAGAGACTCGCTGAGTTGCTCCTGAGCCAATTGTCCAGGTATGCTTGGGCTACTTATATTATCATTTAGATCCATTTTATCCGCCATTTACTTTTCTCCGCAGGACTCGCCACAACTATTCTCCGATTCCCGAATCTTCTGACTTTTTGATCCCTGACAACACCCTGTAGAATAAACCCGTATCAATTGGTTTTAGCACAAACCCCTCACAGCCGGCTTCAATGGCCCTTTCTTCAATATTCTTCATTGCGTGGGCTGTTAGAGCTACTACTGGTATACCAGCCGTGGCAGGATTGCTCTTCAGCGCTTTAGTGGCAGTAAGACCGTCCATTCCTGGGAGGGAGATATCCATTAGAATAAGAGCCGGGTTTTCCGTCTCCGCTTTTTTTATCGCTTCTTCAGCGGAAAATGCGTGGATAGCATTGTAATGGGCTGCTTCCAGCAAATCTGTGATAAATTTCATGTTGGATTCATTATCTTCGACTACAAGAACTGTGGGATGAGTTTTTTGTTCACCTGAAAAATCAGGTAGAGTCAGGGATGGGAAATTTACCAACTCGGACCCCAGTTGAGTGTCCATATCTTTTTCAGCCTGGATGAAGGGAAAGACGAATTTGAACTCGGAGCCCATCCCTTCACCCTCACTCTCGACCCAGACTCGGCCTCCATGAAGCTCAACGAGTTTGCGAACCAACGCGAGCCCAAGACCGGTTCCCTGTTCCTGTCGTGAAAAAGACGAGTCCAACTGCTCGAACGGCTGAAATATTCGTTTTTGATCGTCCGGTTTCAATCCGACGCCTGTGTCGGAAACGCTGACCAGAATCTCTTTCCCCAGTATTTCGGCTGCCAGTCGAATTGTCCCTCCTGAAGGTGTGAACTTTGCCGCATTGGATAGCAGGTTCATTACGATTTGTTTGAGTCGCACATCATCAGCCTGAATCATTCCATCAAGCTGTTCGGACACTTTCAGATCAACCGTCAAACCTCTTTTCATGGCAGTTTCCCTGATCATGATCAGGCAGTGTGCCAGCAATTCACGCAAATCAACAGGGGACAAGCTAATGTCCATTTTTCCGGATTCGACTTTGGCAAGATCCAGTATGTCGTTGATGAGTCTCAGTAGATGACGACCAGCGGACGAAATCTCTGTGACATATCCCGACTGCTTTTCATTGAGTTTGCCGAACAACTGGTCCCCAAGAAGATCGGAAAAACCAATAACCGCTGTCAATGGCGTCCGCAACTCATGACTCATGTTCGTGAGAAACTCACTCTTGGCTGCGCTGGCAGCCTCCGCCTGAACACGAAGCTGGGACGCTACGGCCAGGGCAAGTTCCAGCTTACGGTGACTCATCTGTAACTCCCGTTCTGCCCGCTCACGCTCAGCAATTTCCATCTCAAGCTTTTCATTCGCCTTCAGCAGTTTGTTTGTGCGCTCTTCCACCCTAAGTTCAAGTTCATCCCGAGCCCTCTTTAATTCCTCCTCCACAAGTTTACGCTCCGTGATGTCCTGGAAGGAACCAACGACTATAGGCTCTTCTCCCTCTTCCACTCGCATTAACCCACGAACTTCTGTCCAGACCCTTTTTCCGGTGGAAGTGAGGACTTGAGCTTCGATCTTGAATGGAGCGCCATGATTCAAAGTGTTCTGGCTATAGCTTCTCTGGTCATGGTTCTGTGTTCGGGAGCAATAAATCTCCCTCCTTTACCAAAGTCCGGAAAATAATTCCTCGGGGCTTCGATGATATCGTACACGCCTTCTGTCCAGTGCAGTCTGTTAGTCAATGGATTGGCTCTCCATCCGCCCGTGCGAGCGATTTTCTCAGATTGGCGCAGAAACCGTTCACTCTCGCGAAGAGCGTCTTCTGCATTTTTGCGTTCTGAGATGTCCCGGGTTAGCCCCTGAAAACCCAGGAATTGTCCAGCGCTGTCGAAAGTCGGGTCTACGACCACTTCAGTCCATACTGGCGCCCCGTCTTTCCGGATGTGCTCCACTACAAATACTTCCCTATCCATTTCCTTGAGTTCCGCCAGTTGTCGCATGATTTTCGGATATCGGTCGTGAACATGTTCCTGCGACGCTGGCGACAATAAATCCTTCACAGACCGCCCCACAATCTCCTGAGGCTCATAGCCAAGAAGTTTTTTGATGGAAGTAGTGACGAACGTGATGGTCAAGTCTGGAGTAGTCTGCCAGACAACATCCCTCATGTTTTCAGTTATCAGGCGGTATTTTTCTTCGATCGCCTGCTGAGATTCCTTCGCCGTCTTTTGAAGAGGGTTCTCTTGCGACGTTTTCTGACCTGTCATGGATTACATCCTTTTGTCGCTGTTACCATAGCAAGGCAGCCACATCCTTCCAAACACTCGCGGGGGAGCATTGTCGAGTTTAGCTTGTCGGGATTCTCGACTCATTGTATTGTTTCGCACAATTCCCGTAAAGAGATTGTTTATTTCCGATTTTTGTCCAGGTAGCCAGGTTTCTCAAGGCGCTAATGAAGATAGAGAACGATCAAATTATCGTCGGCGATATCACCATAGATGTCGTCAAAAAAGACATCAAGAATCTTCGCCTAAGATTTTATCATCCCACCGGTAAAGTTCGAATTGCCGCTCCCTTGAAAATCAACGACGAAACCATCAGATCGTTTTGCATTTCGAAACTTGGCTGGATCAAGAAACAGCAATTAAAGCGTGGTGATCGGGAAGACCAACCCAGGAATGAGTTTGTATCGGGAGAAAGTCATTATTTTTTTGGAAAGCGATATTTGTTGACGGTCTTGACTCGAGACTCGGCCCCGCGAGCCGAATTGCACGACGATACTTGTCTTCATCTCCATGTTAGACCTGGGAGCACACCGGGGCAACGCGAAAAAGTAATGACAGAATGGTATCGTTCGAGACTGCAAGAGAGCATCCCTCCCTTAATTGAAAAGTGGCAAAGCGTGACAGGGGTTTCGGCGAACAACTGGAGGATAAAGAAAATGAGAAACCCGGTGGGGCACTTGTAATCGAAAAACCAGAAGTATCTGGCTTAATCTTGAGTTGGCTAAAAGGCCCTTAAATTGCCTGGAATTTATTATTGTCCATGAATTGACGCATCTAATTGAGCGGCTCCATAACGACCGCTTTAAAACCTGTATGGACCATTTTATGCCTCATTGGCGTGTTTACAGGGACGAACTGGATAACGTATCAATGCCGGTTTGAATCCTTTTGTTCTTTTTCGCGTCCAATTTTCAAAGTACATGCTTGTTCACCGTGAGAGCGATTTAGAATTCATGTTGGTGGATAAGTGTGAGGCTTTGAATGTATTGAGCTTAGTCTGGTTCAAATTTCAGATGATTATAAAGGAGAACCAGAGTCATAAAGCAGAAATCCAAGAGCAGCATTTGCTTAGTGGTTCCTTCAGCCAAAGATAGCAAGTGTTTTAGGTAAGGAGAAAATGGACATGAGAACTATAGAGCCTATATTTACGGCTGGTATAGCCGTTGTTGTAGTATTAGGACTGATTGTTCCAAACATTGCTTACGCCGCGCCGGACTCACTGGTATCCACTCTTGGTCCCTTAGGAGGTTCAGTTTCCGCCTGTTTTCCATGGCGGCGGCCATGGTGGTGGGCACGGCGGAGGTTACGGTTTTCATAAAGGTTTTTATGGCCATGGTCGTGGATTCTACGGGGGTTGGGGATCGCCGGGCTACTACGTTGCCCCTTATGATTCCGGGAACGTATCAAAATGGAAACCAGACCTGTGTTTGGAATGGATACAATTGGCGATGTTACGATCAATCAACCACTTTTTAACCCTGAGTCAGTCTTGCAGGCAAACCAGGAGACGAGGGAGCATAGAAAAAGTATATGAACATTATGATTGGGCGGTAGTTTAAAGATCTGCCGCCCTGCGAAATCTTTCTCCTGCAGGAATATTTTGTAAACCTGAACGGATTCTCGGACCCCCAAAGAACCATCCTGAACTAGATTCAATGACCACTCCCCAAAAATAACAAGACCGATCAACAATTATAGATTAAATTGACCTAGACGTTGGTCGTTATAAACGGCGCTACTGGACTAAACTCTTAAATCACCGAAGGAGGGCGACAATGAAAAGAAACATCTGCTTTCTGTTCTCTGTTTTGATGATCTTGCTATCCTTAGCCGGTCTTTCACAGGCGTCTGAACAGCAATTGATAGCTGATATCGTCTCGGCTCGTGAAGCGGTAAAGACAATTCCCCTGCCATCATCAGTATTGGGAAATCTGACTGAGCAAAAAGCCTATGCTTTACAGAAGCAGATGGCTGACAAAGTTCTGGGCAAAGGCGAAAAAATAGGTGGTTACAAAGCCGGCTTGACCTCAAGCGCCCTTCAGCAACGATTCGGCCTTTCATCGCCTGTTTTCGGCCCGATGTTCAAGGGTGGAGAACTTGGTCCTGACGCGGTTGTGGATATCAAAAGTTTTACCAGACCGTTTATAGAGACTGAAATAGGTTATGTCACAGGGGAAAAAATCGATCGGCCGGTCAAGGACGTAGAGTCCCTCAAAAAAATGATCAAAGCGGTTTTCCCCGCTATCGAATTACCCGATATCAGGTTTGCGGAGATGAAAGATTTGAAAGGCGTAGATTTGATAGTCGACGCTGTTTCTTCCTCCAAGTATATTGTTGGTAAGCCGCTGCCGGTGGACAAGGTTCACGTGGATGAGGTCCAGGTATCGCTGATGATGGATGGGAAAGTCGTGAACGAAGGAAAGGCTGCGGACGTCATGGGCGACCAATGGAAAGCGTTGCTCTGGCTTGTTAACGAAGCGACTGCCCACGGTTGGTCCATAGAACCGGGACAGGTTTTGATTACCGGGGCCATGGGAAACATGATTCCCGGAAAGCCGGGTAAATATGAGGGAGACTGGGGAGCGCTCGGGAAGCTTTCCTGGACTATGAAATAAATACTGTCATGGGCCGGCTCTTTCAAACCGGCCCCTTCTTGTTCCTGTTTTCATTGGCGCCATCGGCATATTTGGCGAACGTCGGGAATGTTATAGACGGGCGTCGAGATACAATTCGAATCCAAAGATGGGGGCGATGGTCCTGTTTGGGTTGGTTCCAAAATTATTGGTTGAGTTGTGGGTCGTCCCAGTCTGGGACCGACTTGTCCACGCAAGCGTAATTGAACCACTTCCCCGGCTGCCAGTACGCCCCACGAGCATAAAGACGCCAATTTTCAAGTAGCTTCCAGACAATGCCTGCGTTGAACTCCCAGCCAAGATCCCTATCGGGAATGGCAGGCGCTGGATCAGCATAACTACCTGGTTGATTGAAGGCCACGTAACCGAATCGATCATAGACGGATGCAGTCTTGGCATAATCAGGCTTGACATAGCCCAAGCCATATCCATAAGAGGAACGATACGCCTTCATGACACTCGCCATTACATCCAGGTTGCTTGCGACCATGTAGTCAAGCCTAACCGCTGCCACATCTGAAGCGGACATGTCCCGGTATGAATTGACGCCCGCCATATAGTATTTACCCATGAGTACGCTATACGGATAGAATACCGCATAAGCGCTCCTCTCGGGGTCCTGGATGTATGGTTGTTTATCTATGAGAATACCGTGTCTTCTGTCCGGGCCAGGCATGTGAGCAAGCAGAAAACTCGCCTTTGCCGGACCTGAATAAGCGCCGAATTCCGCCATGTATCGCCACGACTCGATATAGGGAGGTAAATCATTCAAAAGAGGATCCATGTCATAATCAGGCCCGGGAAAACTCCCATCCTGAGCGTTTTGGTATTTTATCGTTCGATAATACCAATCAGCTTCCGTGTTAAAGAAAAGCCTTCCATTGTTGATACTTCAAATACAACCAACCCTCTGTGGCGTTGGTGTAACGTGGCGAATAGGACTTTCGCGCTGAAACTGACTGTTGCGATTCAGGTCCTTCATGAAAAGCGAAATAGAAACCCCCAAGGCCTGTGTCAATGCTCCCCAGCCGCGTACCTTAAATAACCCAGCAAATGGGTAGATCGTGCGGCGTTTTGATCCTCGATATTCCAGTATTCCTTTCCCCCCAGCCGCCATGGATAGAAACCCGCCCCAATCGTGAAAGGACCCCAGTAACTTTCCAACTGAAATATCTCCACTGTCCTGCGGCCGCTTTCAAAAATCTCTTCGGCCGTTTCAGCGCTGCTGAATTGTAGCCCGAGCCCTTGCTGGAAGCCTCGCCTGCCGTAATAGAGTTTCCCCAGCGGAGTATCCACAGTAACCCACAGCCTGGTCCATCTCCCGTAAGAAATAACATTCTCCAGGTCCGGATCCTGTATGGACGCCAGGTTGTTTGTGATATCGGAAGCTATCCTGTACGTGCCACGGATCTCTACCGCCTTGTTGAGTTTCAACACCGGAAAGATGGAAAAGCGACTGAAAGAATTTTCAGCAGTGGTTCCTGATATCATCTTTCTCTGAAACCAACCGTTGAGTGGAGCCAGGTCTCCCTGTGTGTATTGAACCATTGTCGGTATTGAAAGGGCCGAAAAATCCATTAGACCCGGCCTGGGAAGCGTAGACATAGCGAAAACTTAAAAGGGCTGACTCAATGTTGAATTCCCATGCAGCGGACAGACTGGGAACACATAGAAGTGATGAGGTGATTAGCGCTCTAACGAGATGAAGAGTCTTTCTCACAAAAACCCCAGATTGAGACCGGACCAGTTTCAATAAATTAGAATTGATCCCAAATATACACGAAAAGACATTTTATTCTATGACAGAGTGACTAAAATGACGTCATCATGGCTGCATTGTCGATCTATAATAGGGTCGCTCTTGGAATCATCTATTATCCAAAAACTTGTTTACTGGTATCAAATTAAAGTCTATCATTTATTCAAAATCGGGATCAAAAACATTCGGCGTTTTTTTGGCATACCAATTGCAGATATAAAAAGGGGCCTATCGGAGACACGAATAGGCTTAATAACGCTTACTTCGTAATCTGGGTTCCAGGCGTCCCCGGAGATTTCTTTCCTGGCAGGGAGGTAAAATATGCTGGTCAAAGACTGGATGAGCACAAAAGTTGTAACTATAAATGCGAACGATTCAATGCAGCAAGCTATAAATTTATTGATGGAACATGATGTCAGCATGATGCCGGTTCTTGAAGATGGCAAACTGGTCGGCATTGTTACGGATCGCGATATCAAACGGGCGTCACCTTCCGACGCTGTCATGCTCGATATTCAGAGGATCCTGTATCTGTTGTCAAAACTCGAAGTGGGAGCCATCATGAGCAGGCATCCCGTGACCTTATCCATGGACTTGACCATGGAAGAGGCGGCGGAGATATTGCTCAATCATAAAATTTCCGGGGCTCCTGTTGTAGACGCTGATGGCCAGCTCAAGGGAATCATTACCAAGAGTGACATGTTCAGGGCCTTGATGTCGTTGAGTGGTCTGGCGCACAGAGGCGTTCTTTTCGGATTTCTTTTGGAAGATAAACCTGGATCGATCAAGGAAGTTACTGATGTTATTCGAAGTTACAACGCCCGACTGGTAAGCATTCTGAGTTCATACGACCTGGCCCCGGAAGGCTATCGCAATGTCTACATAAGGGCGTTTAACATTGACCGTGAAAAACTTGGTAGCCTTACTGAAGAATTGAAACAGAAAGCAAAAATGCTGTACATGGTCGATCATAAGGAAAATGTTAGAGAGATCTATTACTAGAGCTTATGTTCTTGACTGGGTTCCAATAACCCTTCTTTCGCCAATTCGGAGATACCCATGAAGGAAAGAATCCATTTGGCTCTTGGTGATTTGACCAGGTTTTCGGTGGACGCGATTGTGAACGCTGCAAACAACAGTCTTTTGGGTGGAGGGGGAGTAGACGGAGCGATACATAGGGCTTCGGGCCCCCAATTGGTAGATGAGTGCAGGACCTTGGGAGGTTGTGAAACCGGGGACGCAAAAATCACCCGGGGTTATAATTTACCTGCCCGTCATGTGATTCACACTGTCGGGCCCATCTATCATGGAGGGGGTTCAGGAGAAGCCGAAAAGCTCACAAGTTGTTATAGGAGATGTTTTGAGGTGGCGGCGCAAAATGGCCTCCACTCCCTGGCTTTCCCTTCCATAAGCACAGGAGTTTATGGCTATCCAATAGATGAGGCTTGTGAAATCGCTCTGCAAACATCCATGAACCAACTTAAGCGCTTCCCTGAGATCGAACGAGCTGTTTTCGTATCATTCTCAGGTCGAGACCTAATGGTATACGCAAAACAACTTGCAGCTTTTTAGTGGCCCAGTCCCGGAATCCCCGGGATTTTACGATTCGTTGTTATTGTGGCCACATTTGAAGGCTGACAAAAATCATCACACCGAACGCGGCTATAATTGCGCCTGATATCTTGTTGAGTACAAGGATGCCGGTCGTGTCAAGTTTGCCGTGGAAAAAGCTTACCATGCCACTCAGTATGACCCACCACAGGCATGATCCGCTGAAAACCCCCAAAACCAGCGTCGCAGTCGAATAGTATTCTCCAGGAATGACCACAACACCCGCTGCGGCAAAAATGGCGGCAAAGGACAGAATAGTTAGTGGGTTGGTCAGCGTCAGGAAGAGAGTTGATAGATAGTCGTGAAGTATGTTCTCTTCGGCGCCTTTGGTAGCTCTTTCCCTTGGTTTTGACAAAAAGATCCTGCCCCCCAGATAACAAAGGAAAGCCCCTCCCATCAATCGAAGAACAATTGAATGTGTGACAAGAAAATTGGATAAAAGCGTTATTCCGAAACCGGCAATCGCTCCATAGATGGCGTCGGCAGTGGCTGCTCCAAGTCCCGAAATCAAACCGGCCATCCTGCCTCGGGTCAAAGTCCTCCGGATGAGCAACAGTCCTATCGGCCCGACGGGGATAGCTAGGGAGAAGCCTATTATCAGGCCCTTAATATAGTAATTTACGGGCATAAACTTACGGGCTCGTGGACACAACACCACGGGCCCTTATAGACATCCTATTTTTCGTAAAAGGCGAAAAAATCCTTGGCGTACCCCTGATCATAGCGTTTCATGGTGTATTGAAGCTGTTCCGGCGAGAGTCTGTCTCGTTTAACTATTTTGTTGTTTTCGTCTCTGAAATAAAAATTGCACACTATGTTATGGATATTGGCGTCACCATGAATAGCCCTTTTGCATCCTGCCAGGACAAGAGCCTTGGCCATATCTTTCGTGCTGATATGATGCCCCATGGCAAACACAAGATTCCCGTCAGCTCTTATGCCAAAAGCCGTTCTGTTAGCTAGGAACCAAAACTCCTTGTTCATCGTGCTGCCACCGTCATTGTCGATCAGAAATCCACCTAGACCTATTTCGGAATCAGTCGCTCTACCGTTTTTGATTACCTGATTGACTACATTGCCATCCTTAACTATCAGGTGTCGTAACTGGCGGGCGTCCTTAACACTCGAAACAGGAATGTCATTGGTCCATTCGAGCACGTCTACCGAGTCATCATTATAGACAACAAGCGTGGCCATACCCGGTACCATCGGGTATACGACATGGCCCCTAAAGATGGCGCCTGCTCCTCTGGCGTGTTGTTGCATCCACATAGCGTTTGTGATCGCGACTATTCTGGATAGTGACTCCCGCGGCGCCGTATCAGAAATCTGATATATGCCGGGTTCTGTTTGACCAATAAAGAGCCTGGTTTTGAGTCGGCTAATATCGAAGACCGCCATGTAAACCACCGCATTGGGGAACTCTATACTCGGGCGATACACCGTCTTGTAAATCAACGGTTTTCCGTCCGACCCCGCCGGTGTGTCGGCGCTTAACCAAACACCTTCGCCGTCAATCTTGGGTGATGTATACAAAGGAGGTATATTTTCAAGGGTTTTGGCGCCCATGCTGGCAGGTTGAAGTTCCTCCCTCAGTGGGCTGGTGAAACTCTGTTCTACTTCATTACTAAAATCCTGGTCGTCCAGCCTGGCGCTAAGTTTATTTTCTTTCTGTTCCGGAACACCATTGAGGACCGCTTCCAGCCAGTCCGGTATAGGCGAGTAGTCAAATAGCGCTTTTTCCAGATTTTTGTCGTTTTTTTGTAGCTGGTTATCAGCCAGGTCTTCGGCAGACACAGGCGATTCGTTAGCGGAAACTAACGCAGCCCCAAGAATACAAAACATCACCACGAGAAATGTTGGTTTCAGAAACATGAACAAGCGATTACCCACCATTTCACTCCCTTCGGATTAATTAGTAAAAGAATGTTCCCTCAATTAAACACAATTTAAAAATGATCAATCTTATTATATCAAGATGACCCCAAAAATTCAATCTGCAAAGACGGCCCGACGCTCAGGAATCGGTTCCCGGCATTTGGCCTATTCTAACTAACCAATCGGAATTAAAGTATATTTTAATCAAATCATTCTCAGCCCATGACGAATCATTTGACCAAACAACCTCTCCCGATCGACTTTTTGCAGCATATTATTATATCCGGCTGTGTCAAGCAATTTTCGACGATTCATCGAAAGACCTCGTTTCCCAAATGTTGAAAATAGCTTGTTAAAGTGTTAGAGCGTTGACGAACAGAGGAAAAATAATCGAAAGATTTTTTCGTGGAGAAGCGGAAAAAATGACCGACATTTCATATCGAGCAAGCTGGGGGAAGTAGATGGCTTCAAATTGTGTAAGCTCGAACCTGGTGGAAAATCCTGGTATCGAAAACATGAATTTTATGGATCTTAGCCAGGTCATCAAGATCATAGAGCCCCTCCGCGTAAAAGGCGCCGGATCCGGACCAATCTCAGGAGTCTCCATCGATACCCGCAAGCCAATGGGCGCGAATCATATATTCTGGTCCATTAAAGGACCTCACTTTAGCGGAGCTGACTTCGCTCTTGACGCTCTAAAATCAGGAGTCAAGGCTGCGGTTGTAGATCGACCAGACCTTTTCGAAATAGAAATACCCCTAAATTCTACACTTATAGAAGTCGCGGATACTCTCGAAGCTCTTCAGAAGTTAGCCGCCTTTCATCGGGCGCAGTTTGACATCCCTGTTATCGGGATTACAGGCAGCAACGGTAAAACCCTGGTTAAAGAAATGCTTGCGGCGATACTCTGTTTGGACCGTAAGACCTACAGGTCTCCACTATCCTATAACACCCAGATAGGAGCCGCTCTAGCTCTTTTGGGAATCAGGCCGGAACATGAAGTCGCCATAATTGAAGCGGGAATAAGTCTTCCGGGTGAAATGGAAAAGCTGGAGCGTATGATAAAGCCTGATCATGGATTGCTGACGGTGATCAGTAAAGCTCATATAGGTGGATTAGGCAGCCTTGAAAACACACTGGAACAAAAAATACAACTGTTCAAGAATCTTACAAGTGATTCTTTCCTGATCCTCAATGCTGATGACCCCCTTAGCATGGCCTACAGGAGTCGATCAAAAGCGCGGATTGTAACGTTTGGTTTCTCAGAAAACGCGGATGTCAGAGCCATAGACGCCATCCCTGCCCCTGAAAAGGGGCATTATTTCAAGATGAAAATTTTTGATAGCGTGGTTGACATATCTCTGCCAGTGGCTGGACGATTTAATATTGTCAATGCGCTCGCCGCAGCGGCCGCCGGAAAAATGCTGGGCGCTTCGCTGAAAAATATAAAGATGGGTCTGGAAGATTTTCGACCATCTCCGATGAGGCTGGAAATACACACGACGGTTACCGGCATTACTTTAATCAACGATACGTACAATTCGGACCCGGCTTCTGTAAAAGGCGCTATCGACGCTTTGACCAAAGTCGGTCAGGGAAGACGCAAGATAGCGATACTCAGTGAAATGCTGGATCTGGGTCTACATAGCAGGGAGGAGCATATCGCTGTAGGGGCGGATGTGGCGAGAGCCGGCATAGACTACCTCATAACAGTGGGCGAGAATGCGAAGCTTATAGGTCGAGCCGCTTCGAGCGAAGGCTTTAATCCGGCGAATATATCGCATGCCCGAACATACAGCGAGGCGGCCCGGGAACTCGAAAAGGTCATGAATCGTGGGGATGTGGTCCTGTTTAAAGGATCACGATGGTTTCGGCTGGAACGTCTTGCACGCGAACTTGTGGGGTCAATAGGACCGACACGTCTAGTTGTGAACCTGGACGCCATAGCTTCTAACATTAAGAAGATACGGGCCATTGTGGGTGATTCCGTAGAAATAATGTCGGTAGTCAAGAGTTTTGGATATGGAAATGATTCAATTCGAACCTCAAAGATCGCTCTTGAAAATGGAGTAACTTATCTGGCCGTGGCTTTCCCGGATGAGGGGACCACTTTGCGGGAAAACAGGATAGACGCTCCAATCCTTGTGTTCAACGTTTTACCCGAGGAAGCCGACAAGATAATTCGTTACCGGCTTAGTTCAGTTATTCCATCGCTAGAACTGGCCGAGGCGCTAAATACGGCGGCCAAAGGACGTTCCAAGGTACCGGTTCACCTGAAGATTGACACGGGTATGGGACGTTCCGGGGTCTGGCATGAAGAAGCTTTGCCCTTTATTCAAAAGGTTTTTGAGATGGAAAACCTTATGGTTGAAGGAATCATGACCCACTTTTCGAGCGCTGACGACCCTGATTCGGATTGTTACACCATGACCCAAGTGTCTGCTTTCGATCAAGTCTTGAACCAGGCTCATGCAGCGGGTTACTCTTTCAGATATGTTCACGCGGCCAATACCTCGGCTTTGGTAAGATTCCCGCAGACCCGTTATAATATGGTGAGACCGGGTTTGGCCATTTACGGGATGTATCCGTCCGAGTGCGTCAGCAGGATCATAGATCTGGATCAGGTCATTACATTCTCAACCAAGATAGCGCAGATCAAGCTCCACCCTGCCGGCAGATGCATTTCTTACAATCGTCGCTTTGTTACCTGTCAGGGCTCTCGTATTGCGACGATTCATGTGGGATACAACGATGGTTATCCCCGGTTCCAATCAAATCGTGGTCAGGTTTTGGTCAGAGGCCAACGAGTTCCTGTTGTCGGCACTGTCTGCATGGATACACTGATGCTCGATGTAACGAACATACCCGAAGCGTCTGTGGGAGACGAAGTTGTGCTTATAGGTCGTCAGGAAAATGAGGAGATCCTGCCTGACGAGATAGCCGCCAACGGCGGCACCATTAATTATGAAATCGTATGCAAGATTTCACCTAGAGTTACCCGAATTTTTGTTCAGAGTTAACTTCCATCAAACATGATCTTTGTCTCACACAAGACAGGAAGATAAGCGCAAGGGTTTACAATGGGACGGATATTGTACGGAGTCATGGGCGACGCGGGCGGACATGTCATGGAAGCTCTGACTTTGGCCACGGAAATGCCTCAACACGAATTCCTGTTCCTCGGAGGAGGAAAAGTTGCGAGTCTTCGAGACAGCGGTTACTGTGTAGAGCCTTTGGCTATGTTGTCCACTTTCTACAGGAACAATAAGGTGGATATTGTCGCCACGGCAAGTAACGCTGTGTGGACCATTCTTACCAGTCGAAAAATCCGTCACAGAGCGCAAGATATTATTAACGACTTTGATCCGGACCTAATCCTGACAAATTATGAGTATTTCACACCTATAGCGGCTTTGAGTATGAATCGATCATGCGTTAGCCTCGATCATCAGCATATTCTCACGCACTGCATGTATGATCCACCTTCTCGGGAAAGGCTCAATCGATTCATGACGCGCTCTTCCGTGAGGTATCTCTATAGTAACTGTTCCAAATTCCTGATAGTTTCATTCTTTAATCTGCCCCCTGTTAACCCCGAGACGACTGTTGTCCTTGCTCCATTGGTTCGCAGCGCCGTCAAAAAAACAATTCCCAGGGATGGGGAACATGTCCTCGTTTATCAGACTTCCCCAACCTTCCATAAGCTTTTTCCGGTCCTAAAAGAGATAGATACTCCGTTTCTGATTTACGGTTTTGGAGCAAAGCCTCCTGACAAGAATTTGTTTTTTAAAGCTTATTCAGCGGATGGTTTTGTGGAAGACCTGGCAAGCTCACGCTATGTAATTGTCAACGGAGGGCACAACGTCATCTGCGAAGCGCTTCATTTCGGTAAACCAGTGTTGTCATTTCCTATCGCGGACGCCTATGAACAATTCTTAAACGCATATTTTGTGGCTCAATATGGTTTTGGACAATTTTCGACTTCATTAAATTTTTGCAGAGATCTTTTTGAAGCCTTTGAGTCCAGAATCGACGAATTCAAGTTAAACATAACTAATCGTCACAATGCAGGAAATGATGGACTGGTCGGACTCCTGGAGCAAATGGTCACTTGCGGGGAATCCAGGACTGATGGTGGTTCGTCGTTGAGTCGATATCGACTCTGAGTGTCCCGTTCCATCTTATTGGCAATTAGTTGTGGGGGTACGCTTCAATATGAGCGTCAACTGGAAAGCGGCATTTACTGTTATTTTCTCAAGCGGAAAGGCCCAGCCAATAGGGCCTTCAATCGAGATGGAGACGAAAAGACTTTAAGCAAGAGATAATATCAGTTGAAACCACTGTGAATATCTTCTATGGTCTTGGGAGAATTACACAATAATTGACACAAAAGGCGGTCCCGCTCATGGCATGGGTCAACCTGAAGGCGATTTCGAACACCGCTCAAAATCTTTGGCAAGGGTTCAGGAGACAACCGGCGCCTACCAGTTTTCCCAGAGATTTGGACATTACAGTTACCAAGGCCTGCAACCTTAGATGCACATTTTGCATATCTTACGGTTCCTTGGGCGGTCAACGCTGGATGCCATTTGAGCGCTACGAGAAAATCGCCAGAAAACTGTTTCCATCAGCCATGAGAGTTTACATTTGCTCAGGGGGCGAGCCACTATTGTATCGTCACATTCGTGACGCTCTCAAACTGGCCCGAAGCTATGATACCATGACCAGCATGACATCAAACGGAATGTTACTGGATCAAGAGGTGTCTAATTGGATAGTTGACGATCAGTGTCTCTATCGCCTGGTAATCTCTTTTGATGGAGCGAGAGAAAAAACCCTGGAACAGATTAGACGTGGGGCCAACTATCATACAATATTGAAGAACGTTGAATATCTGTCTTCCGTTAAACGTCAGAAAAGAAGATCGTACCCTCTAGTCAAGATCCGTTATGTGGTGATGAAATCCAATATAGAAGAGCTACCCGAAATCTTTCAAATTGCCGCAAGGCACAGTATCGAAGAAGTTGAGGTCCAGTATCTGAATGCTCCAAACTCGTCACTTTTCTCAGACTCATTGTTTAACCATCCACTTCTTGCGGAACGATACTTTGCCATAGCCCGAACCAAGGCCAAAGAATTCGGAATCAAACTTTACCTTCCACAGGCGTTAGGTGGGAACAAGAAAGTGAGAAGATGTTTTTATCCATGGCACTTCTGCCAAATAGACACAGATGGTTCAATTAGGTTCTGCTACCATTCGTGGCCTCAACGACTTGGCTTTTTTGACGAAGGCTTTGAGACAGTCTGGAACGGCCCATATTATGCCAAGATTAGATCTAGTGTTGACTCTGACAACCCCTACTATCCCTATTGCCGGTATTGCTCAACGCGGACTTGGTGTGGGAATTCCAGGGGCCCATGATCAGGCAATTCATTCAGACTCATACGTCATTCCCGGGCTAGAAACATCTACAGGTCCCGTTCAATGAAAGGCTGGAAGAAAATATTTCTTCATTCCAGGAACTCAGGAAAGGATCTTAGCCTCATTACATATTATCCCTTCAATTTAGGACTTGTTTCTCAGAGTATCAACCGTGGCTTCCAGCTTACGTTGGAATAAAGATTCGATGTTCGATACTACTTGTGTTTGGCGACTCTTGTGAAGTCCGGTCATAAAGACGAGCCGTTCTAAGATTACCAAAAGAACAGCTTTAGAATGATGTTGGTCTTTATTGCCCACATGATCTAGGGTCAATTTGCAATTTTTGAAAACACGTTCAATATGTTGTAATCTACAAACACTTTGACCTCATCAATGTTTTGTGGCGGATTTGAATGTGGGAGGTTTCTTATGGTTACCATTGGTAAATGGGGCAGGCTCATTCCCCTTTCTCGGGCCGGCATGCCTTATTTGACTTTCCAGAAGGTTTTCAATTTTCTTCGATGTGAGACGGAATGTTTTTTCCGTGTAGCAAGACCAAAATCGATGCCCTATTCCGCAGTGATAGAGCCTACCAATATATGTAATCTGCAAGTGTCCATATTGTCCGACAGGAGCCGGGAGGGATAGCGGAAGAAAAAAAACCATGCTCGATGTCTCTCTCGCAGAGTCATTTATAGACAAATTGGCTCCGTATCTTCTGAGCGCCAATTTTTACAATTGGGGAGAACCATTGTTACACCCCAAAATAGAAACTCTGGTGCGCATTTGTCACGAAAGAAATGTATTTACGTCTCTTTCAACTAATCTCAACATTAAGGATTTGGACGTTTTGGAAAGGGTTTGCAAGGCGGGCCTGGATCATATGGTAGTAAGCTGCAGCGGAGCGTCTCAAGAAGTCTATGAAACGTATCATCGTGGGAGGACAGTTGGATCGGATCACTGCTGGTCTTGAATTTCTGGCCGATTTCAAGAAAAGAACCGGATCATGGTTGCCCATGGTCGAATTGCATTACATTTTGTTCAAACACAATCAGCATGAAGTTCAGTCAGCCAGGAAAATTGCAAAGGATTTGGGTGTGACGGCGTTCAGAATTATGGACGGCTCAGGACCCCAAGAGGCGCTCGTGGGCGCGCGTGATGACCCTAAGTACATTTTATCCGACGTTAAACATTGCCATCAATTATGGCATTTGATCGTGTTGAACGCAGACGGGGGAATCACGCCCTGCTATTACCTTTATTTTAAGGAAGATGATTTCGCGAATATCGCTACCGATGACATAAAAAAAATTCGCAACAACAAACCTTACGTCTTGGCGAGGAAGCTTTTTGATTCTGCGGCGGTCGGTGATTTAAACACCGATCTTATTCACACGTGTCTGAAATGTGAAAAAGTTCACCAACAGAAACATTTGAAAGAATATCTGCAGTTGAACCCGAATGCGAAACAGAGCCATCGAACGGGTGGCGCATAATTCCGCCAAGAAACCGGCTGATTATTTGTGAGGATTTCCAGGGGCCTGTATACAAAATTTACCAGGGAGTCCTGGAGACACTGGTTTTGCGGTATCTGACGGGGCCGGCTTACGGTTTATGATTGTTGTCTGAAGACTCAAGGGGTCCGGAGACAATAGCTATGGGGTGGGCGAATCCATCTTCTCATAGATGGGGGAAACATCTTTCTATCGAGTAACGCGAAGCTAGAGTTCAACCTGGTAAGATACGAAATGTATGAATCGAACGGTTCAAAATAGAGTCCACTGACGCAGATTTTCCGCAGAGAAATCAGAATCCCTCACCACTAGGAAATTAATACCGTTTTTTCTGCAAAAAATATGGATCTCATTAGGGTCTTCAGCGTAATACGCCCTAAAAAAATCGAAAGTTCTTTTCTTTATTACATTCCAGTAAGAAACGTACCATGTATGTGACAGTTCGTAGGTTAAGAAAGCCTTCCGACGGGAAAACGTGATTACGTTGTCCATGATATCTGGATGACCCACTATCAAGCTGTTTTAGGAGTGGTTTCAATGAAGCTGTAAAGTTTCAGAATTGTTTGAATAATCATATACTCCCACATGGTATACTACTACACTTGCCAGAACAAAAAATAGCGTCGTCAGCAGCGGGAAAATCTTACTGTCGAGTCACAAGGTTTCCGAAATCGAGGGCCACGGCACATAATTCATAGCATATTCTGTCAGTAAATCGTCTTTGAAGAGTTCAGGATCGCTCCATTTCTGCATCCAATAAATCTGCTGTCGTACATCGTCTCCAATGACATATTGATTAGTCAAAGCGGCCCACTGAGAGAAAACATACACTCCACACGCCGCTACAAGCACATATATCAATTTGAGGTCACGCCTAATAGTCACCTCCTGTATACGAATAAATTAGAGGCTTCAAAACTGATTCGACTTAACCAACCCTTAACTTGAAAAAACGGTTTCAAGGTATCTAAGCGAAACCTATTTTCTCAACTTGCATGACGCTTCTTAGCGTCATCGCTCAGCCGTGTATTTTATTCGAAATCCGTTGGAAGCAAAATTGGATCTCTAATTCTTTGACCGTCCTCCTGTAAGGAACTAGAACGATCTCTAAAATACAGAGCACATTAAACTCTTATCGATTTAAACAGAGTGGCGATTAGCGGTCCCTTTTAACAAGTCTTTGAGAGCCTTTCTGGCTAGCTGGTCCGCGAGTTCGTTTTCCGGATGACCAATGTGGCCCCTTACCCACGACCATTGAACCCTATGTCTTGAATTCAGGTGATCCAGGGTTTTCCAAAGATCATCATTTTTCACCGGGGCATTTTGCGAAGTCCTCCAGTTCCTGGCTTTCCAGCCATTTATCCACTCAGTGATACCCAGCATGAGGTATTTCGAATCAGTGGACAATTTGATCGAGCACGGCCTTTTCAGGGCTTCCAGAGCTTTAATGGCCGCTGTCAGCTCCATCCGGTTATTAGTGGTATCGGGATCCGCTCCTGACAAAATCTTCTCGTGCTCTCCGAAGCGTAAAATTGCGGCCCATCCACCTGGGCCGGGATTGCCTTTGCACGCTCCGTCAGTGAAAATTTCCACGATTGAATTTGAAGAGGACACCCCTACACGAGGCTCTTTTGGGGTTTCTAACATGAGGTCGATTTTACATGAACTTTTCTGGTTCGAGGGCCGTCGAACTCACAGAAAAATACTCCCTGCCATACGCCCAGAAACAAGCTTTGAATCCGAAATAATGATCTGGACTGAAGAGCCCATCAAAGAAGCTTTTATATGAGCGTCCGAATTTCCTTCCGCATGACGGTACATTCCTTCACAAGGTATCAATTGGGACAATTTGTTGTTGAGATCAGAAACCACATCAGGGTCTGCGGCTTCATTAATGGTGATCCCAGCCGTAGTGTGAGGCACGTACACCATGGCTATTCCGTCTGTTAGCCCTCTTTTCTCTACGATCCGCCTGATATCCGAAGTAATATCTACAAACTGTACGCGTGATGATGTCTTGACAGTAATCGTATCCATATTCAGTCGCTTTCTGTTGATTCATCCGAGGAAAATAGCGCTTCAGCAAACTGTCTTGCGTTGAAATCCCGAAGATCATCCATTTTTTCACCAATTCCTATGAATCGGATTGGAATCTTCAACTCTTTTGATATCCCCACGACCACACCACCTTTTGAGGTGCCATCCAGTTTGGTTAACGCCACCCCTGTTACAGGTATGGCCTCATTGAAAGTTCTGGCCTGAAGAATAGCATTCTGGCCCATGGACGAGTCTATGACCAAAAGAGTTTCGTGGGGTGAGCTTGATATCTTCTTTCCCAGAATTCTGCGTACCTTTTTCAATTCCTCCATAAGTGGAACTCTTGTATGAAGACGGCCGGCGGTATCTAACAAAACAAGCTCAAAATCCTCTTTAATGGCGCGTTCCATGGCCTCAAAGGCCACAGAAGACGGATCGGCCTGCGGTTTTCCTTTTACGACTTCGCAGCCGATTCTGTCTCCCCATATCTGTAATTGTTCTACAGCAGCGGCTCGAAATGTATCCCCAGCTACCATCATTACTTTTCGGTTAGCCGCTCTATGTCTTGCGGCGATTTTGGCTATTGTGGTTGTCTTGCCAGAGCCGTTTACCCCAATTACCATTACGACAAAAGGCTCGGTTCCATAACCTACTCTCAGGGGGGCCTCCACTTCTTCCAGAGATTCCCTGATCATTTCTTTTATGTGCCTGATAACCTTTTGAGGATCGTCAATTTCCCTTCTTTTGACTCTTTCAGCGACTTTATCTAACAGTTCGTAGGAAGTCTGCACCCCTATATCGGCTCTAACCAGCGCCTCCTCAAGGCTGTTCAGCGTTTTCTCATCAAGTTCTCTTTTACCAAGGAAGATTTCATCCAGATTTTTTAAAAAACCCTTCCGGGTCTTGGTTAAACCGGTCTTTAAACGAACGAATTCTTTGGCTTCTTCCTCTTCCTTTGACAATTCTTCAGGAACTTTTTCCTTGGAATCTTCGAGAGAATCAAACGCTTCTATTTCTTTTGGTTCTGTTTCCGGTTCTTTTATTATCGCGTCTTCAATGACAACTTCTTCCGCTTTGTTCTCTTCAAAACGGTTACGTTTGAATAAGCGACCAAAAATTCCTGTTTTCTTTTTTTCCTCAGACATATCAGGTTTCTCTCTGGGGTGATCAGGCGGTTCCACCGATGGTCAACCATGTTTCAGGTTTGTCCGGCGTTCCTATTCTTAGAGTTGGTTGCGCGTCGGATACCGGGGCGCCTTGCCCGTCCTTGCCACAAGTGCCTATGGAAAATCCAAGATCATTGCCGACCATATCAATGTCCATCAGCGCTCTAGGACCGTTTCCCACCAGGGTAGCTCCACGTACCGGATCTCCCTGACGGCCATTTTCAATCAGGTATCCTTCCGCCACTTCAAAAACGAAATCACCATTGACCGTGTTTACCTCTCCTCCACCCATTTTCCTTACCAGAAGACCAACTGGCGTTGAGCGAAGGATTTCTCCAGGATTCGTGTTTGAAGGAGCTATATATGTATTCGACATCCTGGGAATAGGTTTGTGTCGGTACGATTCTCTTCTACCGTTTCCGGTCGGCGCGGCGTTCTGTTTTAAGGCGCTTAATCTGTCATACATAAATCCCTTCAAATAGCCTTTTTCAATCAAGAGGTTGGGACGTGATTCCACGCCCTCATCATCAAAAGGATATGAGCCTCTCCTGTTGGGCATCGTTGGGTCATCAATCACGCTGACGATATCAGAGGCTATTTTTCTACCCATAGAGCCAGCGTAAACACTCATGTTTTCACCGACCAAATCAGCTTCGAGGCCATGCCCCACGGCCTCATGTATCATCGTTCCCCCAGCCTCACTCTCCAGAACCACCGGCATGCGTCCTGAAGGAGCTTCCCGCGCATGCAGCATGGTCAGAGCTCTTCTCGCCGAAATATTCGCTATTTTAGCAATCATGTCGTTAGCAAAGAGCTCCATTCCGACTTGACCACCGGCCGACTCATATCCCGTCTGGAGAATATCCCCTGAGCGGGCCGTAACATGGGTTATGAACACTAGGCCCTTCCTGGGGAAATCGATTACTGCGCCATCTGAATTGACCTGTACCACTCTCCTGGTTTCATCAGAAAAAACGGACCTTACCTGAATCACTTCAGTGCCATGTGACCTGGCTACTTCATCAGCGTGTTTAAGCAGGGCAATCTTCTCAGCAATGCCTGCAGCAGCGGGATCAACCTGAATGTCTGAAACAGGCATTCTATTGTTAACTGAAAAAACAACATCATTATCCTTGGGACTCAGTATCGAAGCTTCGTGAATAACCCTTGCCAGATCGTCCACTGCTTCAGCGTCGACTCTTGTCGAAAAACCATAGTAGGTGCGGTGATTCCTGATTACTCTTATGCCGAGCCCTGAATCAATTCCCTGCCTTATCCGGTCCACTCTGCCGTTTTCAAAAACTATCGTTGAACCTGTTTTCTCTTCAAAGAACGCGTCTACAAAATTGACTCCCTGGTTGCAAGCCAGTTTTTTCACAATTTTTTTTAGGTATTCAATGTCTGGATGCATCTGGAAAGCGCCTTTCCTGTCCCATTCTAGGTTCAGATTCCTGAGCCGATACCGAATTGGATGTTAGCATTACAGCCCAAGAAAATACAACGCCGCGAGGACACCAATATTAATGTTAATTATTGAAAATGAATTGAACTATATGATTTAATTTTATATAATCAATATTAATACTAATGGAGGTAGTGATGTTCAAGAAAGCGCCAAAGCCTAGTTTTCTGGTTTCTGCGGAACTCCACTCTAGAATAAGAATGTGTTGCGCCCCTATCGAAGAAACTGACAGTAGAATACTGGATGTACGGCCCGTCAGGCATAGCCATAAACTGAAAGAAGAATCTAAAACAGTCAACCGTGATTTCGCTTGCTGTTTCGTCGCTCACTAATTTTCGTTAATTACGTGAATAGATTGGATGATGGTTGTCAGAAAAACAAAGCAAGGTTGGGAGGCCGCGCCATCATTGAGAAGATCCCTATGCAGCCATAATATATCTTCATTTGTTGTTTGTTATTTGCTGACTGCCATCATGCTGGTTTTTCTCTTTTCATTGCCGGCGCTCAGCCTCTCAGAGTTCATCAGATTCCAAAATATTTCATTCGTCCCGTAATGAGCTACAACGACTTCTTGGATCCTCCAGTCCGAATCAGGAGGCTATCAAGAAATTAGCGCTAAGATTTGTGGATTTACAAAAAACCGAAAAGGGTCCAACAAGATCCTCCTGCCAGTTCTTCGCCGGCAAAGCGTTTCTAAGCCTCTACAAGGTCTCCAAAAACAGGGAGAGCCTCGATCATTGTATAATCCACTTAAATCAATACAAAAAATCCCGACACAATTCAGAACATTACAAGGAAGCCCTTTTTGAGTTAAAAGAGGCTTACCTGCTCAAGAGGAGAGACAAGCCTTCTAAAGTCCCTAAAGTGTCTTTAACCAGGTCTACATTACAAACCGATCTCGCCAATCAGAAAACAAGTGGTCCTCCCAGTTCATCCGGATCGTTGATTGGTCCCCAGGGAGACGGGAATCCAGGCCCGGAGGTCCTTCCAGTAGCGCCGCAGACCGCTGATTCAGAAAATCTTAGCGATCGTCTCCCTTTGAATCAAGCCGGTAACCCATTCTTCCGTCCTGACCCAAACATCGTCCTACCTCAATCTGGAGCGATCAATCTCAAGAGCGCTTCGATAGCCCCTCCCTCTATCTCTGACGCTGAGCCTGCGAAGGCTCTTTCTGAGCCCGTGCATCATAGAAAAGGCCCTGTGGTGGTAATTGATCCCGGTCACGGGGGTAAGGATCCCGGAGCTGTTTCCGCGGACAAAAAAGTTTCTGAGAAAGATGTTACTCTTGAGATCTCGAAGCTCCTTAAAAAGAGAGTCGAAAAAGCATACCCCCATATTTCAGTACATTTGACCCGAGATGAAGACACATTTCTTAGCCTTAAAGAAAGAGCAAAAATAGCCAATTCTCTGGACGCGGAGGTTTTCATTTCCGTTCATTGTAATGGGTCGGACTACAAATCCGCATCGGGTCCTGAGATCTTTTATCTGAGCAAATCGAGTTCTCGCGGGGCCATGAGGGCGGCGGCCAGAGAAAATGGGGTTTCGTTGAGCAAGATGTCAGATCTCGAAGCCACATTGATTGATCTGTTAACCAATTCTAAAAAGACTGAATCAACCAGGCTAGCGCAGGTCGTCCATGATTCTCTGGTGGTCTCTGACGCCACTCAAGGCGCCCGGACCAAAGACCGTGGGGTCAAACAGGCCCCGTTTTACGTCCTGATAGGCGCTACCATGCCGGCGATCCTGGTGGAATGTGGTTTTGTAAACAATCTGGCTCAAAAAGACAGCGCGGCAAGACAGACTTTTTCAAACTCGATCTCTTCCAAACTTGCTAAGGGTGTTATTGAATATCTGAAAAATCTTCCGGCAAACGCGCCCTGATGGGGTTATACCCGCCTGCCATGAAACAGCGTCGCCCTAAATGGAAACTTTTGGATCATCCCGCTGACATTAGAATTGAGGTTTACGGGAAATCGCTTGAAGAGTTGTTCCTCAACGCGGCTGACGGGTTAAGCAAGTTGTTGACCGGCTCAATCAAAGTTTCAGGCTCACAAATTGAAAAGATATTAGCTCTAGAATCCGATTCATTTGATGATCTTCTGGTGGATTGGCTTAGAGAGATCCTTTTCCTTTTCAATTCAGAACGATTTATTTTGCGTAAAGCTTCTCTGAAGATTTCTGAAGGTATTTCACTGGAGTCTAAGTTGTTTGGTTCTATCCTGGACCCGTCCCTTGAACTCGAGGATGGCCTCGAAATAAAGGGTGTCACATATCATGGCTTGCTTCTGGAGGAAGATTCCGACGGTTTTGTAGCGCAAGTGATTTTTGATATCTGACATTTTGAGCGAAAAGAGTGTGGCTTATGAGAACTACGGGCTTAACCAGAGAAAAGCCTTATAGGGTCAGACGTATCGACGAAGTCCGATGGGAAATACCCAGGGTGGGGGGCATGAGAGTTCCCGGACTTATATATTCGGATTCCAGGCTCTTTCCTGATGTTGAAAAGGATAACAGTTGTGATCAGGTCTATAATGTCGCTCATCTGCCCGGGATAGTTTCACGGTCCATTGCGTTGCCGGACATACACTGGGGTTACGGTTTCCCTATAGGCGGAGTTGCGGCTTTTGACCTGGATGATGGGGTCGTCTCGCCCGGAGGAGTCGGATACGACATTAATTGTGGCGTTAGACTGGCCACCACAAAACTCTCCAAAGTTGATGTCCTGCCAAGGTTAAAGGACCTTATAGATTCTCTCTACTCTAATATTCCCTGTGGATTGGGCTCAAGGGGAGCAATTGTCCTAAACAGGAAGGCTATGTCCGAGGTTACCCGGTCAGGAGCTAACTGGGCGATTAAGCAGGGAATGGGAGACGAATCCGATCTTGAGCGCATCGAGGATCATGGGGCGATTGAGGGAGCTGAATCAGCCACTATAAGTGATCGCTCGTTTGAAAGAGGAAAGGATCAGCTAGGAACTTTAGGTTCAGGAAACCATTTTTTGGAGATCGGCTTTATCTCCGACATCTTTGATACGCGATGTGGCTGAGTCCTGGGGCCTGTCCGTGGGCCAGGCGACTCTTATGGTTCACAGTGGTTCCAGAGGATTCGGTTACCAGGTTTGCGATGAATTCCTTGCGAGAATGGTCAAAATGGTCGCAAAGGACAAGATTGATCTGCCCGACAAGCAACTTGCCTGCGCGCGCTTAAACACGCCATTGGCCCGTGAATATCTATCCTCCATGGCCGCGGCGGCTAACTTCGCTTTCGCCAACCGGCAAATTCTGATGAGTTTAGCGCAAGACTCCTGGCAGCGTTCCATGGGGCTTGCGCCTCGTGAACTTGGGCTCAAATTGTTATATGACGTTTGTCACAACATAGCCAAATTTGAAACTCATACTGTAGACGGTCGAACATCGAGATTACTCGTCCATCGAAAGGGAGCTACCAGAGCCTTACCCCCATCGCATCCGCTGCTACCTCAAATTTTTAGACATACCGGTCAACCGGTTTTAATACCAGGGGATATGGGCCGTGCTTCTTATGTGCTTGTGGGAGCCGAGGGATCCATGGAACAGACTTTTGGCTCCGCTTGCCATGGCGCAGGAAGGGTACTTTCTCAGAAATGAAGCTCTCAGAAGGACAAAGGGGCGCTCCATAGAGAGAGAACTCGAGGAAAAGGACATTTACGCTCGTTCAGCAGGCAGGAAAACAATGCGTGAGGAATTTCCTGAGGCGTACAAGGATGTGAGCGCTGTGGTAGAAGTTGTGCAAAAAGCGGGTCTGGCGAAAAAGGTCGCCACGAATCAGAGCCGATGGGAGTCATCAAAGGCTGAACCCAATGTGGTTGCTGGTTGAGTGAACATCTACTGTCTTCGAAATATTAGTTCAGCGCTTCATATAGCCGCTTCGACGTGTTAATCACCCATTTGGTTTACTGTTTTGTAGCCGATCGACCAAAAACAGGGCTTTCAGGCACAAATGAGTACATTACAGTGACAATTGCCAGCAATGCGGCGCCGGCAAACCAGATGAACCTGAAATCTTTGACACCGCTGAGTTGATTCATGTCCCCCTGGACAAACAGCCCCAAAACCTGAGTCATTAAAGCCGCTCCAAGGATCGTGAAAAGATTTACCGCTGTCATGGCCTGCGCGGTAATCGAGGAAGGGACGAGTTCCTTTATGTGAGCGTATGAAATCTGCCCGGGCGCCGCAGAGCAACCCCATGGCGAAGAATGTGGCTTTTATGATCAAGGAATCGACGTGGTCGGACCAGAAAAATACAGACAGCGTAAGAGCCGACGGATAAAGAAAAAGTTGTAACAACCACTTTCTTCCGGGACCGAAAAATTCTGTCACTCAAAAACCCAAAAAGAGGCAAACCGATCATGTATCCAAACCCAAGGAATAGGAGTGTGTCCGCCGCAGCAATTTGACTCATTCCCACACCGTATATCAGGAATGGAGTCGCCCACAGCCCTTGAATCGCTACGAAATACCCATACCTGACAAAATTTCCGAGGCTGATAGCCCAGTATCCGTACAATACGAGCTATGGTTTTGAAGCCTTGCAGAAGATTTCTGTTTTTTACGGCTCGTTTCACGTAACCGGGTGGATAATTTCTAATTATCAGGATGAAAGAGATTATTATAAGGGCGTTCACGATTGTGAAAATGATAAAACATGAGCGCCACCCTAACCAACCGTTCATAAGCGCCAGAGGCGTCGCTGCGAAGAGGTTACCGACGACACCAATGGCGACGAGTGAACTGCCTAAAGAAGCGAATCTGTCGAGAGGAAACCAGACGGCAAGCAAAGCCAGTACAAGCATTAGATTGCCGCCCATGCCAATACCCAGCAAAAATCTTCCCAGAAGTAGGTGTTCATAAGATTGCCCGAAGGCAAAGACAAATCCACCGGCAATAGCGGGCGCTCCGAGGAGAATTAAACCTTTGCGGGCTCCAATGCGATCTATCGCCAAACCAAGGGGTAGTTGGCAAAGGGCGAAGCCGTAGAAAAAAGCGGCGGACAAATCACTCAGTTGCGAGGCGTCAAATCGTAGGTCGCTAATTAGTGATGGTGATATCACCGCCAAAGAGACCCGATAGAACATCGACATTATGAAATTTATGGCCCCTACGACAAAAATCGCCCAACGTCTATGGCTGCCTGGGGCAGGATCTGGAAAATGTGTCATTCAAGAACTCCGGAAAATAACCACAGATGCTTTTCGCGATACTGCAGGCGCTGTCAATTTATAATTCAGGAATTCAACGGTCAGAATTGAATCCACATAGAGGATATTTTGTATTTTGGAGAGGACATGTTAAAATACCTGAAGCATAGCAATTCAGATAAGCGGTTGAACCTTCGCGCGAAAACCCAAAAACTTCTTGACAAAACCTGCCTTTTATTATACGCATTGTATATTCCGTAAATTTTGCCGTTAAAAGTTGTTATTAACTTTTTTTTAGTCTGGCGAGAGGAGTGTTCTCCCGCTGCTTTAGGATTAGGAGGATATGGCTATGAGACGTGGATTCATCCTGTTCGTCGGCATCCTGGCACTGGCTTTGGCCCCGGCGTTGGTTAGCGCGCAGTATTCTGGGGCTTTTGGATTGTCCGGATTGCCGAGCATGCCGTCCATGTTTGGCGGTTCCAGTAAATGCGGCGAGCCTGTCTGTCCCGCCTTTGCCCCCGCTGTATATTTTGGCTGGGGAGTTCCTCAAGACCGCAATACTAGCGTGTCTTTGATGGCGCAAAACAATGGCGCGGCTAATGTTAGAGAAATAACTGTTAAACTCCCTACAAATGGTTTTTGGTTGGGAGCGGCTCTTCCGGTTTGTTTGGGCGAAAATTTGTCTTTTGTAGCGACTGGTTGGTATTTGTTCCCAGGCACGCCCGGCGGTAATTCAAATGAAGATCTTGGCGCTAGATCCTAGGCAATACCTTGCGAACAACTGGACTACTCAATTTAACTGGTGGTTCGTGGATGGAGCGTTCGCATACGGTTGGCAGGGTTTCTTCGGCTCTTCTACTGGTTTAAGGTATGATTATTACACTGTTTCCATAAGTGATCCCAACAATAACGCTCTGTTCGGCGGACAGGAACGAGGCGACGTCACTTCTAATGGCTGGATCCCGTTCGTCGGTGTTCAGACCGCGTATACTGACGCGGTTCAGAGCATGAAAGTCAGAATTCTGGGAATCCCCACAATAGTAGGGACCGGACAGGTTGCTTTGACAACCATTAATGGGAACAGATTTGAATTCGACAACTCTAATTACACCGGCGGTCATTTCTTCGAGGTATTCGGTGAGTACACAAGGAAATTCTTTGGCGCTTCCCAAGCTGGTGTGTTTGCTCGCTGGAATACAGCCAGAGCGACTACATCCGGAACTGGCCAGATCTTGAATGTAAATTCCCAGGATACTTATAATTTCTCTTTAAACCGTTCATCATGGACACTCGGTGGGTTGGTCACGCTGGATTTCAATTCACCATTTTAATGACCACTTATTTAACCCATGCCTGTTTTGTAACGGTTTAGGGTTAATCTGAGACAATGAAGGCTCTCCAGTCCGGAGGGCCTTTGTTTTTTGCTCTATTAGTAAAATCTGTCATTTCGTAACCGGAGGGGATTCTGTTATGAGCGCTCTTGATGAGTTTTCCGTGTGGACTGAACGGGAAAAAATGGGAAAAAATCATGAAGCACTGACCGAATTTTGTCGGGACTTAATTGATAAGGTTCAGAGGATTGACCCAATCGTCATTGCAGAGACGGCTGATGTGTCATACAGGGGTGGGGATGGAATACCGAGGCTGGTTATCCCTTTCCTCACTACCTGGTTTACACTGGATCTAATCCCTTATCGATTGAGGGCCGAACACCCCGAATTTGATACCCTTACCATGAAGGTAATCGTACTGCAGTACCTCATAACCGCGGCAGAGAACCAGGGCTCGAATGTTAGAGTCATGAACCAATGGATAGACCCAAGATCCTTGCAGCATGGAGCGGTCTTGGGCGCGCACTTCGCCAAATCTACTATGGAAACTCTTGGCGCTTTCTTTGAATCCGGCGAAAAAAGAGTTATCGCTAGAGTGCTCAGGTGGGGAGGAAGGCCAAATGAGTTGGGTGACATTGGCTTCACTTTTTATTTTTTCCCCAGATTGCCAGTGGCTCTTATTCACTGGAAGGAAGACGAGGAATTCCCGGCTTACAGTAAAATCCTTTACGACGTGTCCGCTAGCAACTACATGCCGGTTCACGCCCTCACAGCGCTTACCGACTTTCTGATTCACAAACTGGCGGAGGATTAGGCCGGGTTTTTACGGTCACAGGCCTTAGAATTGTCATTCCTAACGGAGCGAGAATCCATCTTGCCGGCGTTGGAAAGATCTCTCCTCGCTATACATTGTCGAGAGGACATGACTTGACGTCTTGATATTTACACCGGAGAAACCTCGCCCGCGCCAGGTTCACGAATCTACAGAGACTTTCTTTGCGGTTTCAACAGCAGTCCCAGGATTATTTGGATTTGTCTTCAGTCGAATTTTTATCCGTTGAACCCAGCTTTTCCTCCAGTTGTTTAACCCATGGGCGAATCATTACCGCATGTGGACTATCTGGCGCTTTTTGTAAAAACTCTTTCCATACTTTCAGAGCGCCTTGGGGATCCTTCATGTCATCCCGGAGGACTATGCCCAGATTGAACATGGCTAATGACTGGTTTGGGTCTATTTCCAGAGCTTTACGGAACAGCTTTACTGATTCGTCAGTCTTACCCAGTCTCCGGTAGGCGACAGCCATGTCGGTTGTAACTTCCGCATTCTGCGGGTCAATTTTGATCGCCTTGTTGTACGCTTCTATGGACTTGTCGTATTGTCCTAGATCAAAATAGTCGTTCCCCAATTGAATCAAGGCCTGTACATTATTGGGGTTTGAAGACAGCATGCGTTCTACGGCCGTTATGCGGGACTTTACGTCTTCCTTCGCAGCGGCCTCAGGGGCCTGTTTCATGCCGCCTGCGTTCGGTTCGCCCGGCCCCAGTTTCCAGGCTGAGATTCCGATACCGGTTAGTAGGCCGGCAATGAAAACAAGAAAAAAGCCAATCAGAGATCCTTTGTTTTTCACAGCTTGACTCCCTCGGAAAATTATTCAGAATTGTATGGTCAAATTAGTAGACCAAGATCCTAAGCTAGGATAATCTTCGATTGTCATCGTTGATTACTGATAGAATAGGTTGAACATGTCAAGGTCGCATCGTCATGTTCTTGAAACTTATGTCAGCGTTTATTCGCACTGCACGCCGAGTTTTCAAAGCTTATCGGTCAATTACTACTAGTTTTTGGTCGGAACTCCGGGAGGACAAATATGACGGATCTGAAGCAGCAATATAAAAAAGTGATGGATGACCACTTTCCTGATGAATTGACTATCACGTTTGGGTCACAAACCCTTAAATATAGAAAGAAATCCTGGCAGATAAAAGACTCTGGCGGCGCGCTGGTGGAAAAGGGACTTCGGTACGGTGAAAACCCAGGACAGGAAGCGGCCCTGTACGAGTTGAAATCCGGCAATCTCGAACTTGGCGGCTGCAAGTTTATACAACCCGGTTATAGTCTTGTCAGTGGCATCACCGAGGACAACATGATCCAGGCTGGCAAACATCCGGGAAAAATCAATCTTACTGACGTAGATAATGCGCTTAACATAATCAAATTTCTTATGGATAAACCCGCCTGCGCGATCATGAAGCACAACAACCCGTCTGGCGTCGCCACATCATCCTCTGTCGCAGACTCATATCACAGGGCTAATATGGCGGACAGGATTGCTGCTTTTGGAGGCGCCGCTGTCTTCAATAGACCGGTTGACATTGCCACGGCTCAATTGATTAGTGACAATTATCTGGAAGTTGTGGCCGCCCCCGATTTTGAAGCTGGAGTAGTCGATGTTCTCGCAAAAAGAAAAAACTTACGGATCTTGTCTGTGCCTCGACTGGACAGATTAACGGATTATTGCGATTACAAATTCGTAGATTTCAAGTCATTAATCGATGGCGGGATAATTGTCCAGCAATCTTCGGTTAACACGGTGAGATCAGCTTCTGAACTGCAGCCGGCGGAAACTGTCTACAAGGGGACCAGATATTTTGTGGAAAGGTTCCCTTCCGATAGGGAACTGGAAGACATGATCTTTGGATGGGCTGTCGAGCAGGGAGTAACATCAAATTCCGTGTTATATGTCAAAGACGGGTGTACGGTTGGAATCGGAACTGGAGAACAGGACCGGGTCGGCGTAGCTGAACTCGCAGTAATAAAGGCGCAGGTAAAATACAGAGACAGGCTCTGCTTTGAACGTTACAAGAAGCCGTACAATGAAATTATTGACGAGGATATTAAATGCGAGCTTGATGAGGAGACACGCACTGCAGGAGCCGGCCTGTTCAATTCCGTTATGGTATCAGACGCGTTCTTTCCTTTCAGAGACGGGGTTGACGTTGGTATCAGAGCGGGCATATCAGCAATAGTTCAGCCGGGAGGGTCGGATCGGGATTTTGAGAGTATTGAGGCTTGTAATCAGGCCAATCCACAGGTTGCCATGATGTTTACAGGACAAAGGGCATTCAAACATTAGATGTTCGGAATTACATGAAACGTAACTTAAAACTTTCTGTGATCCTGGTTTTAGTGATGGCTTTGCAAGCGCATGCTGATGTCTCATTTTCGGATGCGGATAATGAGATAGGCCGCTGCGACAAAGCGCTTAAAGAAATTTCCGTAATTCCGGGCAAGCATATTCCAAAGGATCTTTTCCAAAAAGCCAGAGGTCTGGCTATCTTCCCTGGTGTAATCAACATCGGCGTTCTGGTAGGGTTCGAATCGGGGAAGGGAATTATATTGAGGCGGGATCACAAAACACTGGAGTGGTCAAATCCCGCCTTTTTCATTTTCCGGAGTGGAAGCCTGGGTTTTCAGTTTGGAGCTCAGTCGATAGATCTGATTCTGCTTTTTATGGACGAGGTTTCAATTCAGAGGCTGTTGGAAGAAAAGTTCATTCTGGGTGTGGACGCCTCTGTAAGCGCTGGTCCAGTTGGTCGGGATAAATCAATGGACTCGAGCCTAAAACTGGAATCTCAGATTCTGTCCTATGCCAGGGCCAAGGGTTTGTTTCTCGGTGTTTCCGTTAGTGGAGGAATCATCCAACCCGACACACAGGCTAATGACGTTTTTCAGGGAAAGGATGTTTCCGTTCAGGATGTTTTATACGAAAACAGAGGGCCCCAAACTGATAACACTCGGAACCTTCTCACGACAATTAATGAATTGTCCAAATGAGTCTCTCCCATTCACGTCCCACAAATACTTCGTCATCACTTCATTTAGTCCCGGAGTCCGACTTTGAACTGGCTTTATCAATATCTTTCTGACTCATTTTAAGGTAGTTCTCAGCCTGCTGAATCAGATTTTTCAGATCAGGAGCGGACATGGTATGAAGATAGTCTATTTCTCCCTGTATCTCCTTAAGAATGTTGGCAAGCTTAGCTTGCCGTTCTTCTACTGTCAGCAAGGTTTCCGCTAGTTCCTGAGAGCTACTGGAGTAGCCTGATGACCCGCTTCTATTTATTATCCATATGGCCAGAGGAAAACCCAAGGCAATTAAAACCAACAATAGAACCATGATTTTTAAATATCTAATGACCTCTGTGCTGGCCATCTTGTTGAAATAACTCCTGTCTTCGGCCTTTTCTCCTGTTGACTTTATTGATTCCAGCGTTTTTTCAATGTTCTCGAATCTATTCTCGATAGAAGACGGCGTCATGCTCTGGTTGTGAACTATACTTTCCTGTATTTGGTTTCGAGCCCCGCTCTCGGCTACTGCGGATTGTTGTTGGACGCTGAATCCTATCAACAGGAAAAAAAACATTGAAGACAGGATCAGAACATACCATTTTGAATTGGCTACAATCTTCAGTTTCTTGGATACAACCCGAACAGGATTTTCAAAAAGCATTCCTGAATCCTCCCTTAACTTATCAGACCTATCTGACGCCCTACACGTCCACAAATCTCAGCGACCTTTTCAAGATCATCAAGTGAATGTGTCGCCATTAGACACATCCGGATCCTTTGGCCTCCGGGCGGAACAGCCGGAGAAACGACACAGTTCGTGAAAATGCCCTGATCGAACAAAAGGCGCCAAAATATACATGCCCTAGCGTCATCCCCAACGATCATAGGCACAATTGGAGTCTCCGTTGGGCCTGTGTCAAATCCCAAATCGACAATTCGTTTCAGCAAAAATCTGGTATTGGTCCAGAGTTGTTCACGAATTTCAGGCTCAGTCTTAATGACATCAAGAGCTGCTTGAGTAGCCGCGATTGCCGAGGGTGGCATCGAAGCTGAGAATATTAGGGCCCTGGAATTATGGCGAATGTAGTTTATTACTGCGGTGTCACCTGCGATGAACCCTCCAAGTGACGCCAGAGACTTGCTGAATGTTCCCATAACCAGGTCTACTTGATCAGTCAAATCGAAATGTTCGAGTGTTCCCCTACCGGTTTTTCCCAAAACTCCAATGCCATGGGCGTCATCCAACATTATGCGAGCCCCATATTCTTTGGCGACTGAAACAATCTCCGGTAATGGAGCAATATCGCCTTCCATGCTGTAGACCCCGTCGACTATTACCAAAACCCCATTCGAGTCACTGCTCGCTTCAAGATTTCGCCTGAGAGACTCCGGGTCATTGTGACGAAACCGTCTGATTTTGCCGAAAGAAAGTCTTACTCCCTCAAGAATGCTGGCATGCACTAGTCTGTCTACTATAACTGTGTCATTTCGAGCTAGCAACGGCGCTATAGCGCCCTGGTTGGTGAGAAAACCTGTAGTAAAAACCTGGGCGGATTCCTTGCCTACAAATTCGGCGAGGGAGGCTTCCAATTGTTCATGCATCTCCAGCGTGCCGTTTAAAAACCTGGAGCCGGAGCAACTCGTCCCATTTATCTCCAATGCCCTCATTGCGGCTTCTTTAACTCGGGGGTGAGTCGTCAATCCCAGATAATTGTTTGAGCCCACCATTATCATATCGCGGCCATCGACCATTACATGTGGCCCATTTAAGGTCGCAATCGCCTTGAAGTATGGGTAAAATCCCAGCTCGATCGCCTCTTTTTCACGTTTGAAAGAATAACATTTTTCGAAAAGATCTTTCATGTTCCAGCGCTTTCAAGAGAGGTTCAGGACCTACGAAAAACTTTCGTCTGCAGGTTTACCTTCTTAGAATTAAGCATTCCGGTTGGAAACGAATCTTATTTTAAGCGTGATCCATCGACCACGTCAAGTGCATGTATCAAGCCTCAACAAGGTCAGGACCTTTAACAAAAAAAACGATCACCGACATAGAGCCGGTGATCGGTATCAGTTTCGGTTTTTCGTTTACAGTTAAGAATTATTTCTTCACATCACCAGTAGCCGCGCCGTGCAGCTTGACTTCGACCTTTTCTTCCAGACCTTGGTAGGTACTTTTGCAGAATGGCCACGACCTCAGGTCTTGAGAACTCAGGAGGCAATTCACCACCCTCAGATAGAGTTTTACGGACCATGGTACCGGAAAGAAGCAGACGATCAGCCTTTCCATGCGGGCAGGTTCTCATTGAAGCCATACCGCCGCATTTAAAGCAGTGGAAGGTCCAATCGATATTGAGGGGCTTAAGTTCAAGCGACCCTTCGGGTATGACATCAAAAATTTTCTGGGCGTCAAATGGTCCATAATAATCGCCAACGCCAGCGTGGTCACGACCAACGATAAGATGGCTGCAGCCGTAGTTTTGGCGGAATACACCGTGCAGAAGAGCTTCTCGTGGACCGGCGTATCTCATTTCCATCGGATAGCCTTTGGTTACAACGGTGTCTTTAACAAAATAGTTGTCTACCAGAGCGTTAATAGCATCTACACGAACATCCGCAGGAATGTCACCAGCTTTCAATTTTCCAAGGAGTTGATGGATAATTATACCGTCCATGACTTCTACAGCTATTTTGGCGAGGAATTCATGGGACCTGTGCATCGGGTTACGCAATTGCAAAGCCGCAATACGCTTCCAGCCTTTTGCTTCAAATATGGCCCTGGTTTCAGCCGGTGTGCCATAAAGATCACCGTATTCTTCCGGGAACCCGCCTTCGGTTAACACTTTGACAGGGCCCGCCAGGTTGTATTTACCCTGAGCCATGACTTTCTGGACACCGGGGTGTTCCATGTCATCAGTGGTAAATACCTTTTTGCATTCGTAATTCTTGTCGATTGTGTACTTTTCGGTCACTTTCATGGTGGCGACGATTTCTTTATTGTCCGTGTCAAATAGAGCTATTTCATCTCCCACTTTGACACTTTCGTCGTCAGTTGAAACAGTGATCGGAATAGGCCAGAACAGACCATTGGCCATCTTGTATTCGTCACATACGCCTTTCCAATCAGCTTTGGTCATGAAACCTTCAAGCGGTGTAAAAGCGCCACAACCCATCATAAGGAGATCGCCCGTTTCTCTCGATGTGATGTTGATTTTCTTAAGAGTTTCGGCTTTTTTCTTCTCTTCTGCTAGCGCTGCGCCTTTTAGCATCAAAGGTTTTAATTCCCCACCACCGTGAGGTCTCACCAGCTTGGCTTTCGACATCTGTAGTCCTCCTTGAACTTTATGCCTTGGTAAAAGCACGTCCCGAGCACAGTCCCAAAAGTCTGTATGACTCTGAATCTAATGATCAGGAGTGTCTTTTCGAAATTGTGGTAAAAACTGAAATGACAAGTAAGTTTAATTGTGAGTGGCCTCCTTGTCAAGAAAAAAGCATGAAATTTAAAACCGTTAAGCCTCCAGGAACTCTTTCGTCGTTTATTCGAAAGACTTCTCCTTTCTCTGCTTTGAAGAGTCAGGCAAACCGCATGCCACATGGATGAAAACTGAGGTCACCGAGCTAAATTGGTCGACAGGCGCGGTTTAGTTCGAACAGAGTTCCAGGTCGCTACATTTTAGGGCTAGTAACAATGTCAAATTTTTTGACAGGTTGTAAACAAATGCAAGCAGTTCTAGTTTTAAGGCAGGTTCGCGGATATTAGATCCGGGATTTTCCAGTGAGCAAGAACTGGTCCCATTGGAGAATTGGTGAATCTTTTGGCCACACGCATTCCGGCCATTTCTGTGGATGAAAAATAAGCTAAGGGGTTATACATTTGATTCGCTACTCGAACCTCCAAATGCAAATGTGGTCCGGTGGAACGTCCTGTATTGCCCACCATCGCTATTTTCTGGCCTCTCCGAACTAGCTGCCCAGGCTTTACCAGTATGCCGGACAAATGAGCGTAATAGGTGTAAGCGCCCCTCCCGTGTTCAATTAAAACGGTATTTCCATATCTCCTGAATCTTTTCTGACTGCCGGTAAAAACAACTTTCCCGTCAGCGCAGGCTAACACCGAGTTTCCCACTGGGGCCGCTATATCTAGCCCTTTGTGAAAACTACCCCAACGAAATCCAAATGGAGACGTCAACACTCCGTGGGGGACTGGAAACCTTAGTTGCGGAACATTTGGATGCTTCAATCCTCTAATCGCGCTCGCCACAAAATATCTGGACTGCGAGTCATTCGAACCGATCATGGGTTTAGGAGGACCCGGGGATCTTTTCAGGTCGGTCTCAGGCAAAAGGGCGGAGGCGGGCAAAAAAATGGTCTCTCCTCTACTTATTTTGTAAGGGGATTCCAACTTGTTTAGTTTTGCTACGGCCTTGAGATCCAGACCATAGACATCACAAATGTGCGCTAGCGTTTCATCTTTCCCGACTACATGAAAGGCGCCTTCTTCATCTGAAACAGCTTTGTTTTTTTCGGTTTTTTGAACCGCTGTTTTCTTGTTAGAGACTTCGGAAACGCACGATCTCATGGAAGCCAGGTTGGCGGAGCAACTTGAAAGGATCCATATTGAAATAATTATTGAAAAGTAGGATGCGAGTTTCTTCATGTTTAAGTTAGTCATTTAAGGATTCGACATGACGGCTATTTTATATGAATACACATAAAAGTCAACTAGTTTTATCTATAATATTAACCTGTTATTGATATTTTATCATATACTAGTTGATTTATCGCGAAGACTTCTTTTGAGCGCGGGAGTGTTCAGATTCAATTTTTCATGTTGAACGTTTGGATTTGCTTTAGGGTTCCAAATCAGTCATTCGGTTGGAGAAGACGAAAAGGCCGAAACAATCGATTGGTTTCGGCCTTATTCCATACATAAACCGGAGTAAATGAGGCAGTTATTTCTGGACGGGCGCGCCAGGAACTGGAGCTACAGGAGCCTGAGCTGAGGCATTGGGGGCAACTTGATTCTTGGCTTCTTCATCTTTCATCTTCTGCGCTTCTTCGGCCCATTTTTTCGCGTTCAAAGAAGATATCTGCTGCTTGAGAAGAATAAGCTCCTGATCATAGCCTTTGACCTGTCTGGTCAAAGTAGATTTTGTAGAATTCTTGATCTCATCGATCTGAGAATCGATCTTCGAAATCTGAGAATCAAGCTGAACTCGCTGCTTGATCAGGTTGTCGGCCTGATTCATCAAAGATTTGACCTGCTGATCCATAGTGCTTTCAGACTGCTGCTTGGCCTGGTTTATCTGGGCCTGAACACGTTCAGCCTTTTGCTGAAGTGCGCCGATTTGAGACATCAGGTCCTCAGCGAACACATTGGCGCCAAAGTTGATTACAAAGAACCGACGCGGCGATTAAAATTATTGCTGTTTTTTTCATGCGGCAACTCCTCGAGAAGATATGCGAGACCGGACTGCGGCCTAGGTCGTAAGAGGTCATACCACATTTTAAATAAAAATCAAGCTAATTTAAGTCGTTATTTTAGGATATTATATCTATTATATTATGTTATTTATTATGTTTTGCTTTATCTTTAGTGGTTACTAAGCCTTTTATGTTATTGTTAATTTAATAAATTGCGGCTCTACGCTCAGACATTCACATTAATTAATTTACACACTAACTTTATATTTGTTACTTTTTATACTCACATATAAAAACTGAGCAGCGCGTTGATCGGTAGCGCTAATTTTGGCTTCTCATTCAGTGACAGTTTTCACTACAGATTTTTTTTGCAATTTTGGGACTATTATCAAATTTTTTGATTTACTTTCTACTAATCAGATGATAGAGAGCCCAAGCAAAGTCAGGATTCATCGCCCCGGGCCTCCAGTCAAAGGGCGGACTGAAAATTAGGAGATTTCGTCCGTTGTCGCTGAAGAGCCTCTGCAAAGACAGTTACCTCGCACGATTGTTCTCTTGGTCAAAAATGTCCAGGTTGAAACCCCTCACATTTTTTTCTCGAGTATGGCCTGCTTTAGTTTTAAGCTCGGCGCTCGTGTTGTATTCATTCCCACAATCCCTTGCGGCTAGTTTTCCTATGCCAGGTGAAGAACGGTCAGGTCTTTTTTACGCTATAACTCATCTTCCCCTGTTTGTTTATGGAATTTTGTTTCTGATCTTTTGCCTGTCCGTGGTGAATTTTGTTTTGCAATTCAAACCGGTCCGAATTTGGGGTTGGGCTTTGAGGTTCCGTCGCACCGACGATCCTCGCGGTATAGTTACCAGATCAATGAGCCATGATGAAAAACCTGCCGGTCACCGCAGACCCCAAAGTCTGACGACATATAAAAAGCTCCAGGAGCCATTGGATGATGGGATAGTCGCCGTCAGGGCTTTGGATAACGATGCGGAAGCGTCCAGTCTGTTCCCTCCTACACCGTTGGATGGAGCTAATCATCCTTTACCGAAGTTCGGCGCTAAAAAGGAAATGCAGCCCTCTGACCCGCCAGCGATTGAAAACGCCGGATCTAATGGGCAAACAGCGAAAGAATTTCGCTTCTCTTCCGCTGTAGACGTGCCTTCTCAGGAAGAAATAGAACGCAGAGAGAAAGAACGGCTAGTGGTTTCCGGTTTCATTCTTGGTCCCGACGGAAAACCCATGGAATCCGCCGTAGTTTATCTGGCTGATCGAGAAGGGACAAAAATCGGGCAGTCCTGCCGGAGCAATGGAGAAAATGGCTCCTTCAAAGTTCTTGTTCATGAAACTGGTTCCTATCTTCTCCATGTCTACAAACGAGGGTACGCAATGCAGGACGGCGAACCCATACCCATCCCCGTCGAAACAGGTAAATTTGAGGGGTTGATTGTAACTCTGGCGCCCCAAGGATGTTTGATACAGGGTCGAGTAATCCATGAAGATGGGTCTATTCCAGCCGCTGATATTAAAATCAAGTGTGTTTGCAGAAGTGACAATTTTATAGGCACGGCCACTACCGATGAGGATGGCGCGTTCAAATTGTCGACTGTTCCTATGAACTCAGAGTGCCATCTGGAAGTCGTTGACAAGGCAGGGACCCTGTTAGCTAAAACAGATGGATTTCAGACGGTTCAGAAGAAACAACTGTACAGGGAGATCAAAATCCCTTCCTCCGGGTTCGCTTCCTATGAAGACTCCGCTGAAGTTCTTAACCCTTTTCTCGAATCCAAGCAGGATGGAAGCTCGAAATGACGATATTATCGTTGTTTCAGGTTCTTAAGCTGACTGGGTAAAAACCTTACAACCAACTCCTTTAGCATGTACAGCTCCCTGCAACCACGCTTCGAATACGGTCCCCTGGGGTTTTGAGTATCACAGTCGCCAATTCGGACAGGATTTGTGAATCCTTCAGCATATCGAGTTTGTTCAGAAAAACTCTTACTGAGCACTCGGTGGGTATGTTCCTCAGACTACCATCGGTGTGTTCAAACAATGTTCCTATATCTTGGAGGCTTATTTTATCCCCCAGCTTCAAGCCGGTGACTCTCAAGAAATTCTCCAGCCGAAACACGTTTTTTTCATTCACTTCAGCAAAAACAGCGTCCAGTCCAATGACCAGAACAGCAAGATCGGTAAAATCAGGAACAACCGGTTCATAAGGAGCAGGCGCCTTTATTGGTCTGCCCGCCGCTCCATCCGCTTCGACTATTATGTGATCAGCCAGATCCCAGGAGAACTTTTATTAGCTCATTGGAAACGCCAATTATTTTGCTCGTCATGGGATCAATTTTCATCCCTATGACACAACTCTTCGCTTCTTTGATTTCAACCGTTAAACGTTCCAAAGCAGGAAAATTATCTTCAAACAAAAATACTTTGGAAGGCTGATCTTTGTCCGGCGGATAGATTTTCGTTGACGTAGTGCAAATAACAGTTTTTCCCCGATGGACAAGTCTTTTCGCAAGTGCGTACATAAGCGATGTCTTTCCACCGGCTCCAACCAGTGACAAACATCGGGTAGACGAGTCTATTTCCAGAGCCATCAACGGATCTAACAATGTTTTTGACGTAATTCTCATTAGTTGGGTAGAAACGAATATTCGTTATATCTCTTTAGAATATGATATATCACGAGTCCATCAGGCATTGTGGAGGTAACCAGTGCTGGAATCTCTCAGGAAAGACTCTCTCCGGATTTTCGAAGAATGTTTGAAGGCCGCCGACCCTGAAGGAGCTGTCCATAGATTTGTTCACATATCTAAGCATTACCTTTTTGTGGAACCTGACGTAAAAATTGACCTGAATAATTTTGACAGAGTTTTTGTGATTGGAGCTGGAAAAGCCTCCGCCCCAATGGCGCGGGCACTGGAATCCATCCTGGGAGGAAAGATTACACGAGGTCTGATAACTGTCAAGCACGGCCATGGGTTGGATTTAAAACGAATACGCGTTACCGAGGCGGGTCACCCAATTCCAGACTCGTCAGGGTTGAAAGCGACCTCTGAAATGATCAATCTCCTGTCATCCGTGGGCGCTAATGACCTCGTATTTTCCTGTATTTCGGGCGGAGGCTCTGCTCTTCTGCCCAGTCCGGCTGATGGAGTAACATTGGAAGACAAACAGATTGTAACCAGTCTTTTGATCGAATCCGGCGCTGACATTCATGAGATTAACACCGTTCGTAAACATTTATCGGCTTCGAAAGGTGGGCGACTGATGCGACACGCTTATCCGGCTCTAGTGATAAGCCTTATTTTGTCGGACGTTGTGGGCGATGACCCGTCACTCGTAGCGTCAGGGCCTTTTGCGCCCGATAGCGCAACCTTCCAGGATGCTTTTGATGTGATTCAAAAATACAAGCTGGAGGCGTCCGCGCCAACCAACGTAATTAATTATTTACGGAGGGGAATATCAGGGGACGCGCCAGAAACCCCAAAACCATTCGACAGGATTTTCTCGAGGGCCAAAAATGTCATTGTTGGTAGTAACTTACTATCTCTAGAAGCAGGAAAAAAGCTGGCCAGATCTCTTGGATACAACAGCATGATTCTTTCGTCCGTGATTGAAGGAGATACAACGCAAGCCGCTCTATTTCACGCTGCGATCAGCAGGGAACTAGCCAACTCAAACAACCCTCTTGGGCTTCCAGCTTGCGTATTGAGCGGAGGAGAGACCACCGTAAAAGTTGAGGGAAATGGATTTGGAGGAAGAAACCAGCATTTTGTGTTGAGCTTATTGGAAAAAATTAAACAAGTTCCTGGTTGTGTCGTCTTGAGCGCTGGATCAGATGGAACCGATGGGCCAACTGACGCCGCAGGCGCAATAGCTGACACTGATTCATTTAGTAGGGCAGCTTACATTGGATTGGCCCCTGACTTTTATCTTGCCAATTTCAATTCCTACAATTTTTTTGAGCAGTTGCACGACCTAATATTCACAGGTCCCACTCTTACGAATGTAATGGATATAAGGCTCGTCATGGTGGGTAACTGAGACGACAGTAATTTGAAGAGATCTCATTTAATTTTTTTGGGACAGCCGGCTCATTCAGAATTATCGTTGATACCGGGGTTAAGTCGATTATAGAGTTCTACCTGTTCAGCAAATGAAAGTTTTCGGTTTTTTGTTCCGCATTTTACGTTACGACAAAGTTTACAGCGACTTTCAGAGCAGGTTTGACAAACTTTGCAGTCCTTACACTGATTTTTTCTCAAAGTTACATTTTCTATTAAACTTGATTGCATGATCCAACCTCCGGTGATAATTTACAACCGCTTTCAAACAAGTCAATTTCATTGAATCAATAGCCCAATGGAGAGAGGAAAAGGCTGATGGGCGCTACAACCATGATCCAAACGAATTTGGACACGCTTTCATTAATAGGACGTGGGAAGGTCCGTGATATTTATCAAATTGAGGACAAATTGATTATCGTTTCCACAGACCGACTTTCCGCATTTGATGTTGTTCTACCTGATCCAATCCCTCACAAAGGACAAATTCTGAATCAGCTCAGCGTTTTCTGGATGGAAAAGACCAGTCACATTGCGCCCAACCATCTTATAACCGCTAATGTAAACGAATACCCCCCGGGCCTGGCAAAATATTCAGATCAGCTTAGAGGTAGAAGCATGCTTGTCAGGAAGGCTTCGGTCTTCCCCGTGGAGTGCATAGCTCGAGGATACATAATTGGGAGCGGCTGGGCGGAGTATAAATCGACAGGCTCAATCAGCGGAATCCGTCTACCAAAGGGATTGAGAATGGCGGAAAAACTTCCTGAGCCAATATTTACACCATCCACAAAGGCTCAGATCGGAGAACACGATCAGAACATATCTTTTGAAAAAGTAGTGGATCTGTTGGGAAAAGAGACAGCCTCATGGTTACGTGAGAAGACGTTGCAAATATATGCGTTCGGGGCGTCTTGGGCTGAACAACGCGGCATCATAATCGCTGACACAAAATTTGAGTTTGGAGTCATTGATGATAATTTATCCTTGGTTGATGAGATTCTTACTCCGGACTCATCGCGATTTTGGCCTATGGACCACTATCAGGTAGGTGTGTCGCCTCCTTCTTTGGACAAACAGTATGTCAGGGATTATCTGGAGGGCCTGAATTGGGACAAGAAGCCGCCGGCTCCTTCACTTCCTCAGGAAGTAATCCTGAATACATCGGAAAAATATTTGAATCTTTACAGGATCCTTTCAGGGTCTAGCATTTGATGTATGAACGAAACTGCTTGATGCAATTGTATTTCGGTCTGGAGACTCAAGGCCAAGACGATTAACTACGGTTGAGAGCTTTTGTTCGGTGGTTTTTGGAGGTCCCATGTATAAAAGCACCAAATTCATATTTGTTACGGGTGGAGTATTGTCATCCCTCGGTAAGGGGCTGTCGGCGGCCAGTACCAGGAGCTTTGATGGAAACCCGCGGACTTACTGTGACTTTTCTCAAAATGGATCCCTACATTAACGTGGATCCCGGGACTATGAATCCGTTCCAGCACGGTGAAGTCTTCGTGACGGACGATGGAGCGGAAACGGACCTTGATCTTGGTCATTACGAACGATTCACACACGCTATCTTGCGCCAGAAAAACAACTTCACCACCGGCCAGATTTATGACGCTGTAATCCAGAAAGAGCGGCGCGGAGAATATCTCGGTGAAACTGTGCAGGTAATCCCTCACATAACTGACGAAATAAAGGACAAAATAAGAAGTTTAGGAAATGGAGTAGACGTAGCGATCGTCGAAGTCGGTGGGACTGTTGGAGATATTGAAAGCCTGCCGTTTCTGGAAGCTATTCGACAACTGAGAGTAGATTTAGGCCCCCAAAATGTTCTGTACGTCCATCTTACTCTGCTTCCCTTTGTAAAGGCTTCCGGGGAAGTGAAGACAAAGCCTACCCAGCACAGTGTTAAAGCTCTGAGAGAGGTTGGTATTCAACCTGACATATTGATTTGCCGAACCGAGAAGAAAATAACCAGAGATATAAAAGAAAAAATAGCCCTGTTTTGTAACGTCAGATCTGAAGAGGTCATCGCAGCTGAAGATGTTAGCTGCATCTACGAGCTACCGCTAAAGTTTCACGAGGAAGGGCTCGATCAGAAGGTAGTTGAGCTTCTCAACATTTGGACACGAGCGCCAAAACTGGATGGGTGGAGAGCTTTCGTAGAAGCGGTCAACTCTTTGGAGCTTTCGATAACCATCGGAATTGTTGGGAAATACGTCAACTTGCAGGAATCTTACAAGAGTCTCAATGAAGCCCTTTTTGCTGGTGGTGTGAAAAACAGAACAAAGGTGAATCTCAAATTTATAGATTCAGAGCTTCTTTCCAAGCAAACCATTGATCTGGAATTTGCGGATGTTCACGGAATATTGGTACCCGGTGGCTTTGGATCAAGGGGAATTGAGGGAAAAATTCAGGCGGTCGGATTCGCGAGACAACACAAAATACCTTTCTTCGGTATATGCCTCGGCATGCAGATGGCCGTCGTGGAATTTTCAAGAAATGTATGCAATCTGGCAGACGCTAATTCTACGGAGTTCAATCCTGAGACACCTTATCCTGTAATTCATTTAATGGACGAACAGCGTTCAGTGATGGACAAGGGCGGAACAATGCGTTTAGGAGCTTATGAATGTGTCATCCCCGAAGGCTCTGAATGTCATCAGATTTACGGAGCCACGAGGATCAGTGAGCGTCATAGGCACAGGTATGAATTCAACCCTGAATTCAGGTCAATCCTCGAGGAGAGGGGTCTCAAGGCCGGCGGAGTGTCTCCGGACGGAAAACTTGTGGAAATGGTGGAATACAGCGAGCACCCATGGTTTGTAGGGTGTCAGTTTCATCCGGAATTCAAATCCAAGCCAATGGAATCACATCCATTGTTTGCTTCTTACATAAAAGCTTGCCTGGAATACAAAATCGCTACGGAGAAAACAAAAGGATCCAAGGCAGATTAAAATAGAGAGTTAGGGCCTTTCTTGTCGGCAAAATGGGTTGTTTGACGGAGTTACAATAAAATGTCGTTCTCGAGTAGTTTTCGGGAAGAACCCGTCGGGGGATTTGATCTCTCTGACAGGAAGTCCCTTTTTTTTATAGTCGGGCCTTGTGTGATAGAAACACGTGAAATCACATTCCAGGTGGCTAACGAGGTTGCCCGAATAAGCCGGACGCATGGGATTCCCATGATTTTTAAATCCTCTTTTGATAAAGCCAACCGCACCTCCGTTGATTCATTTCGTGGCCCAGGCATTGAGAAAGGCCTTGAGATATTGTCGGAAGTCAGGTCTGCCACAGGTCTGCCGATAGTATCCGATGTCCATTCTCCTGAACAGGCTGAACAGGCCTCCCAAGTATTGGACGTTTTACAGATTCCAGCCTTCTTGAGCCGCCAGACAGATCTTCTTGTGGCGGCCGGCAGGACGAATAAAGCCGTGAACATAAAAAAGGGACAATTTCAGGCCCCTCAGGACATGGAACATGCTGTAAAAAAGGTCATGTCGACAGGAAACGCCAAGATTCTCCTGACGGAACGAGGCACAAGCTTTGGATATCGCGACCTCGTAGCCGACATGCGTTCTATAAGCTGGATGAAATCTTTCGGATTCCCTATTGTGTTCGACGCAACCCATTCCTCGCAATTCCCTGGGGCAGGATCCGGAAGATCGGGAGGCGATCGAACCTTGGCGCCAGCTCTCAGTCGGGCCGCGGTTGGAGCGGGAGCTAACGGTGTTTTCATCGAGACCCATCCGGACCCGGACCGGGCCTTGTGTGATGGACCGAATTCACTGGCTTTGAGTGATTTGGAATCACTTGTCCTTAACCTGGTGGAAATCCACAAGTTGATTCCTCGATCAGAAGCGTGTCATTCCGGATTCGAGTTACCTGATCAAGCTTTTAGTCCTGTTTTTACCCCTGACTTGCAGGACCGTTTCAAATTGATAAAGTTGATAATATTTGACGTTGATGGTGTTTTGACTGACGGGAAAATAGTATTCGCGGGAAATGATCTTGAAATAAAGTCTTTTGACGTCCGGGACGGTCATGGGATAAAACTTGCAATGAGAAGCGGTCTGGACGTGGCTCTTGTGACGGGCAGAAAATCAGACGTGGTACAGCGTAGAGCAGATGATTTAGGGATTGAAAGAGTCTTTCAGGGAATCTGGGACAAGAAGCCAGTACTGGAGCAACTGGTTCGTGAGTTAAACCTAAGAAGTGAGCAGGTCGCAGTTATTGGAGATGACGTTGTAGATATACCGATGATGCGTTTGGCCGGCTTGGCCGCCACTACGCCGGAGGCTCCCGTTGAGGTCAGAAAAGAAGCCCACTATGTGACATCCCGTGCTGGTGGCTATGGAGCTGCCAGAGAATTGATCGAAATGATATTAAAGGCGCAGGATAAATGGCGATTGGTCATGGCAAGATATTATGAATAAATGAACAACTGGTTGAACCGAACATTATTTGATATAATGCTTCCGAGTTGTAGTCGAGCAACAACGAAAGGATTCGGTAAATCAGCCTTGAGGACTCTTTTGGTTAATTTCGGTTTTGATGGGCGAATAAAAACTCAGTGTCACAGATTTACTGGATATCGCTATATTGGATCGACAAAATAATTAGCGCATGTGAGTTCAGGTTTTTCGAATGGACCACAAACATATAGAACGCCACTACAGACTGAAAAACCTAAAACGAGCCTCTCAGATATTCGTGTTGGGCGCTGTGTTGCTCCTTGTGTCAGGACTTGCCGCGTCTCGGCTGGTTCGGGATAAAAGCGAGGACTTTAAACCCTCGTCCGTAACCAATGATGGAAGTAGGGTTGAAAATTTTACCTTTTCAGCTCCGGGATCTCATCGATGGGATCTTCAAGCGTCAACCGCACAGATCACGGACAGTCTTGACAGTGTAAAATTGACGTCTCCGCGAGTTATATATTATGGCGGTTTCGGAGGGACTATATACTTGACGGCTCAAACAGGAGATCTGGATAAAAAAACAGGCTTCGTCAACGCCAAAGGGGCAGTAAAAATTAACTACAAGGATTTTGAATTTACATCCAGTAACGTCAATTATTCGGAAGGTTCACTGCAAGCAGCGACGTCGGCTCCTGTGTCTCTCAATGGAGACAATCTCAAGCTCACGGGTAAAGGTTTAAAACTGTCGGTTGAAAAGGAAGAAATACAGATAGAAACAAGAGATAAAAGCCAGTCTGTTCAATGTGAAGTTGATAGATCCTGGACGAAAGCTTCCTATGTGAGTCAGAGCGTCTACGAATGTTCCGAATTTTAGTTTTAGCTCTAATTTTTTGCTTTCTCGTTCCAACGCCGAATCTTGGCGTTTGCCAGGACAATTACGCAGCCCTAGGGTCGGCTTCCGACCAGCCCATAAACATTACTTCCAAACGCTTCTCAGCCAAAAATATTCCAGGTGGAAAAGAAGTCACATTTGAGGGGTCGGTAAAAGTCCAGCAGAGCGATTTGGTTCTAACCTGTGACAGACTTGTCATTTTGTATGATGAGAAAATGGCTGGAACCAGCAATAATGGGACCCAGAAAAAACAGTTGAACAAAGAACTACAAACATCAAGCGGCATAAAATCAATTACTGCGTCAGGGAACGTAAAGATAACCCAAAATGATCGGATGGCGGCTGCAGGTAAGGCTGTTTTTGACAATACCAAGCGTACCATAACCCTAACGGAGGGGCCTCCCCGACTCTGGCAGGGTCCAGATGTCCTGGCTGCTCAAACTATCATTATTTATCTTGACGAAAATCGTTCTGAATTGCTCGGCGGAGATGACTCTCTAATTACAGCCATCATTAATCCCCCAAAACCCAAGAAAGACAAGGAGAAATAGTCACGACCGGGAGAGAGCTTCGAGCTCGGGGTTTGGTGAAAGAATACGGAGGCCGTCGTGTAGTTGATCAGGTCAGCATACGGATTGCTTCCGGACGGGTAGTAGGGTTGTTAGGCCCCAATGGGGCAGGCAAAACTACGACCTTTTATATGATCACCGGATTGATCAAACCTGATCAAGGGGCGGTTTTTCTCGATGATCAGGACATTTCGGAATTACCGGTTTATCTCAGAGCGAGACTGGGAATCAGTTACCTGCCTCAAGAAACTTCAGTTTTTCGTAAACTTACTGTGGCACAAAATGTCATGGCCATATCTGGAAACCATAGAATCGGACAAGATCCGGAGACAGGAGCGATTGGAAGAACTGTTGGCCGAGCTGGATATTTCAGGATTGAGAAATCAACGTGCCGAAAGTCTTTCGGGAGGGCAGAAAAGAAGGTTGGAAATTACCAGAGCTTTAGTGACAAAACCTAACTTTATGCTGCTCGATGAGCCTTTCGCCGGTCTTGATCCTATTGTCGTACTGGAAATTCAAAAAATAATTTTCAAGCTGAAACAGAGCGGGATAGGTATAGTGATTACTGATCATAATACTAGAGAAATTCTGGGGGTCTGTGATACAGTATATCTTTTAGATAAAGGTCATATCCTCGAAGAGGGATCCCCTGAAATGATCGCGGGCAGCGAACTGGCCAAAGCGGTTTATTTGGGTAACAAATTTAGCATGTAGTTTAACCGTGTAAACATGGTCCTGCAAATCAGACAACAACTGCGTCAAATCCAGCAACTGGTAATGACGCCACAGTTACAACAGGCGATCAAACTCCTTCAGTACAACCATTTGGAAATGCTTAACGCTGTGGAGCAAGAGCTAAAGGAGAATCCCGCCCTAGAATCAGCCAGTTTTGATGAACCGTTCACAGATCAGGAGACCCCCGGAAGAGATGACCTAAAATCTTTGGAGGACACCACCACCGAGTCTGCAAATCCTGCTGCTGAATCCTTAGCCGCTGATTGGGACAACTATCTGGAAAACTATGGAGGAGACTACTCTTCACCCAATAAGGACTATTCTGATCGCCCTTCCTTTGAAAATCTCATTTCATATAAAAGCAACCTATTTCGATATTTACTTGAACAGCTAAGGTTGAGTCGAATCGAAGACGACGACAGACGCATCGCTCTTGAGATCATTGGAAATCTCAATGACGATGGTTATCTGGACATATCTATTGAAGATCTGGCGACAAGTCTGAACACTTCAGTAGACAGAATTGAAGCGGTTTTAACGAAAGTCCAGGAATTTGAGCCTGTGGGCGTCGCGGCACGTAACTTGAAGGAATGTTTGCTCATTCAGGCGAAGTTACAGGAACCCCCTAATCAACTGGTAATTAGAATTCTGGAAGAAGCTTTCGACATTCTGCAATCCGGTAAGATTGAAAATCTGGTCAAAAGGATGAAAGCATCGAGCGACGAGGTTCATTCCGCTGTTCATTTAATTTCCACTTTTGATCCAAAACCCGGACGCATTTTCGGTGGCTCTGAAACCATCTATGTAGCGCCTGATATTTTTGTTTTCAAGGTCGGTAATGATTATTCTATTGTTCTGAACGATGATGGACTGCCTCGACTTAGAATTAACTCCCTTTTTCAGAAAGAACTTCATGGTGGTTCTTCTCCTGCTGCCACTAAGGATTATCTTCAGGAGAAGATGCGTAGCGCAATGTGGTTAATCAAGAGCATTCATCAGCGGCAAAGAACCATTTATAAAACGACTCAGTCCATACTAAAATTTCAGAGAGAATTTTTCGATAAAGGCATTGATTATTTGAGACCACTGGTTCTTAAAGATGTGGCGGATGATATTGAAATGCATGAATCTACCGTGAGCAGGGTAACATCGAACAAATATATACATACTCCAAGAGGTATTTTTGAACTAAAATACTTTTTCAATTCCGGAATACGGCATGGGGCTGAAGAAATAGCTTCCGAGTCTGTGAAAAACCACATTCTACATATTGTTAAAGCGGAAAATCCGAACAAACCAGTTAGTGACAAACAGATTGTCGAGGAGTTGGCCAAGTCAGATATAACTATAGCCCGACGAACAGTGGCAAAATATAGAGAGATGCTTGGCATCGCTCCGTCGAGCAAGAGAAAGAAGAAGTTTTGACAAACAGATTCACACAGTGATTCTGCTTAAGGAGGTAACGAAATGCAAGTTTCCGTAACTTTTAGACATATGGAGCCTTCAGAGGCTCTGAAGAACTATGTTCAGGACAGGACAACAAAACTGACCAAGTACATAGACCGGCCTTTGGATAGTCAGGTCACTTTGTCAGTCCAAAAGTTTCGCCAAATGGCTGATGTGGTGATCAACGTAGACGGTTTACGTATATCCGGGCAAGAAACTCATGAAGATATGTATGCGGCTATTGATCTCGTCATGGACAAGATCGAGAGACAGGTAAAGAAGTACCGGCAAAAAATTCGGAAACATAAGCCTTCTCAGGGCAAAGAGCTTAGATGGCGCCGGGATATTTATGAGCCTGAAAGCTTTGAAGACGATGGGGAACCGGTTATCGTCAGGACTGAGAATTACTTCATTAAACCGATGTCTGTGGATGAAGCCGCCATGCAGATGGACCTTTCCCATCAGGATTTTCTTGTTTTTAATAACGCTTCTACCCAGACCATCAATGTAGTTTACAGAAGAAAAGACGGAAATTACGGCTTGATCGTCCCCCAAAGCGCTTAAAAGAGCTTTGACCATAGATTAGATAACGGCCCCTTATAGAGGGTGACATTCGTCAAATTTGATAAATCATTAAGGGTGTAGGGAGCCTACACCCTTTAAATTATTTGAATGGCCCGTGCGCCATAGGGATGAAAGAATTTTGCAATGAGGATTTTGGATTTCCTCCGGAATGATTGTGTGATTGGATCTATGACCGCTTCTTCAAAAGATGAAGCGTTGGCCGAATTGTTGGAACCAATACTGGTCGTCAATCCCAGCCTCGACAAAAAACTTGTATTTCAGACAATTTTAGATAGAGAAAAACTTGGAAGCACCGGACTAGGAAATGGTGTCGCCATCCCTCACGGAAAATTTGAAGGGTTGAACAAGTTGGCGGCCAGTTTTGGACGAAGTCCAAAAGGCATTGATTTCGCCTCCATGGACAACAAACCAGCCTATCTTTTTTTCATGCTGATAGCCCCCCTGAATTGCGCAGGAGATCATTTGAAAGCTTTGGCCAGGATTTCCAGACTCTTCAAAGACCCTATCCTGACCAACCATTTGAGACAAGCCGAGACTTCCGATGAAATTTTCAAGCTTCTCGAAGAGAGCGACCTGAAATTTCCCTAAATTCCGTAAGTTATTTGTATCGGTGTCGCCGGATTGTTCATGAATCAGCTTTATAAGCGCATAACTCGCCACACATAGTGCATGTTTCATGGTCCTCTGAGCAAGTCCGCGCTCTGATACTCCTGGCAAGCTCAGGCGACATAGCCAGTCTTATTTGTTCAGGCCAGTCCCTGTCTTTTCTGGCCCGACTCATTTTATAGTCCCAATCCCAAGCGTCCTGCCTGCCGCGAGCGATGTCCGCAGCGTGACCTGCTACTTTGGCCGCTAGTACTCCAATGCGCACATCTTCAACATTCGGAAGCCCCAAATGTTCCGAAGGTGTTACATAACATAGAAAATCAGCTCCATTAGCTGCTGCTATTGCGCCTCCGATCGCAGATGTAACGTGATCCATTCCTGGGGCGACATCCGTTACAAGAGGTCCTAGCACGTAAAATGGCGCGTTGTCGCAAAGTTGCTTCTGCAACATCATCTGGGCAGCGATCTGATTTAACGGGACATGACCAGGCCCCTCTATGATAGCCTGAACCCCTTTTTGTCTGGCTCTCCTGTTCAAGTCTCCCAACGTTATGAGTTCTTCGACCTGCGCAGCGTCCATCGAATCAGCTATGGCCCCCGGCCTCAACCCATCCCCGAGGCTCAGCGCCATGTTGTAACGCTTACATATATCCAGTACCTCGTCATAGCGTTCGTACAGGGGGTTTTCTTTCTTGTTGGCCCTCATCCATCTTGCAAGAAAACTTCCTCCTCGACTCACAATGCCACAAACCCTGGGCTTCTTTCCCAAATGATCCAGGGCGCTTCTGGTTACTCCGCAGTGGACTGTCACAAAACTAATCCCATCCTCACCATGTAACCTTATAGCTTCCAACATCTCATCCCCGGTCATTTTTTCCGGAGCGCCGAGAGTTCTAACAGATTTTACTATTGCTTCATAAATTGGGACTGATCCCACAGGAATACTTGATTCATTAACTATTTTCTTACGTATTGACCTTAGATCCCCGCCAGTGGACAAATCCATTACAGCGTCTGCGCCGGCTCGCACTGCGGCGTCAAGTTTCTGCAATTCAAGATCTTCATCCACCAAATCAGGAGACGTTCCTATGTTAGCGTTGACCTTTACCTTTAAATCTTCTCCCACAGCGACTGCTTTGCCGGAAGCGGCCGCCTTGAATATGACTACCTTACCGTTATCCAAATGACTCTTGAGCCTGTCAGAGGAAACTCCCTCATCCATGGCGATCTGTTCAATCAATTTGTTCAAGTCCCGCCTCTCCAATTCCTTTGATTTTCCGTAGTATATTGGCTAAACCAATAATTGTCCATATTCGTTTCAGCGGTCGATTCATCGCATAATTCATTGAGCGCAGGGTTGATTCGGCTTTTCTAATGTTTCGTTAGCCTTGGGAGGATCAACAAATGGCTACTGGTCGCAGGGGTCTTGAGGCTCTCTTGGGCAGTTCCGTGGCGATATTTTGGCCTGGCGCCTTTATTTTTGGGTTCCCCGGTGTGATGGCGGGTTATTGGAGTCAGTCCTTCGGTGTGGGAAAGGGCGCAATCGGAGCGGTTATGTTTTTTGTGCTCGCTGCGGTCGGGATATTCATGTTTTTCGTAGGGAAATGGCAAGACAAACTGGGGATCAGAAAACTCATGACAGTAGGCGTCCTGTTATGCGGAGCCAATGTCTTCCTCCTGTTGCTGGCCGACAACATATACTGGATTTATCTTTGGGCTTTTATCAATGGAGCGGCTTCCTGTTTTGTTTACGTTCCGGGTTTGACCACGGTTCAAAGATGGTTTCCCGAAAAACGAGGATTAGTTTCCGGCATAGTTAATCTGATGTTCGGGTTATCGGCCGCCATAATGGCTCCCTTGTTTGGAATGATCTTTCAATCCTTCGGATACATCGGCATCGTGGAAATATTGGGACCGATCTGTCTGCTGACAGGGTTGGTAGCCGCTCAATTCACCGAGGCCCCACTTGGGGCTTTATCCGGAAACACGGCGTCAGCGCCCAAGACGCCTGTTGACCCCCGTCAATTCAAGCCAATTACGGTGGCTCAAGCAGTCCGGATTCGGAGTTTCCGGTCTCTCTGGTTGGTATGGGCCCTTCAGGGGGCTGCTGGGATATCTATGATTACCTTGTCTACGAGCCTCGGGATATCAAAAGGCTATACGCTGGAGTCGGCGGTGATCATCCTTACCGCGTTCAATCTGGCTAGCGGATTAAGCCGCCTGATCAGTGGCTACCTATCCGACAGGATAGGAAGAAATTTTACAATGAGCTTCTTTTTTTTCGCGGCCGCTATAGCCTATTTCATGTTCAACTGGGTTGATTCATTGCCAATGCTGTGCCTTTTGTCCATCATCATAGGCTTCGCTTTCGGAACTCTTTTCGCTGTTTCAGCTCCACTGGTTACCGATTGTTTTGGAATAAACAACTTTGGAGCCATTTTTGGGCTCGTTTTCACGGCGTACGGATTTCTGGCCGGTCCGCTTGGAGCAGCGCTGAGCGGCTATGCGCTTGATTATACATCTGGGAATTATTCCCTGGTTTTTGGTTATCTGGGGTGCTTTTGTCTGGTTTCCTCAGGATTGATCTGGTGGGTCAGGCCCATTGACTCTAAATAATATGACGCCATTCCAGTAAGTCGGATGGCAGTTCTGGACAGTTGCGACATCTAGCAACACTTCATATTTCATCTTGCTCGATGCGATGAAATCGTAGGTGGCCTCTCTGGGTTCCCGCCAGTTGGTGTCGTCAACCATAATGACACATTTCGGCCCGAAAAAAGGTTCTGCAAGGCGAAGGCCCTTCAACTGATTTTCATAATCATGAGGTCCATCATAAATGTAAAAACCAATAGGTCCTGAATGAATTTTTTGAATATATTCAGCATAATCCACATCGTAGAAATGATGATTTCCGGTTCCGAATAACTTCAATCTTTCCACGAAACGCTGTTTGGGACCGCCAAACTGCGAAAAGTTATCAATGGCTACACAACGTTTCGAGCCATTTCCTAAAAGACCTGAAAAAAAAGTAAAACCAAACCAGACACCGATGTTTATGAACGCTTCGTCCGGCTTCATCTCCGCTACGCCTCTATTGATCATTGCCCCAAGCGCAGTGGTAGACATTCGAGGCACATCCCCCAACCGTTTCATCTTCTCCCTTGTCGCCCGACTGTCTTCAGGGTACTTTGTGTTGAGCAAATCAAACATGGCCCCAAATTTCTCCGGAAAACCCATGCCTCCTCGGGTCAATATTTTAGACAAACGCGTCTCAAAGTACGAGTCCGAAAGCGGTAACCTCGTTTCTGGTTTTATGAATCGGAAAGATAACCTCTTAACATATTCGGCGTAATCCATTGTCAATTTTCCTGATAGGGTTTGTCTGAAAGTTCCGGATTGATACTTATTCTACCTCGATAGAAATCGAGGTTGCGTCTTGTGACGGGATTACAGCATGTATAGCGTGCCGCCCACGTGATGGCGTCCAAAAAAACTCATACGGAGGTGGAGTTCGACCCACTTCCTTCCCATCGACAAGCCACATGACATATTCCACTGCCACGCGAGGTAAAGCCCGAAAAGGTATTGTCGAGGTTGAAATACCTGAGCAAACGAATCGATCGCCTTCATGAGGGCTTATAATCTCAATCGCCGTTTCACCGTCTCTGGCTGAGACAGCGGTCATCCCTTTTGCAGGGGTTTTCCCAACAAGGGTATTAGAATCAAAGCCGGTGGCGGGTTTCTGAAGTTTGAATCTGCTCAATCCTATTTCTTTTTCTCTCTTGTAGACCCAACCGGCGTATGCGGGCCCAAGGTAAACATGATCCTGGTCCGTTTGCTGATATGCGCCTCTCTTAACTGGTCTAAAGTCGCTGAATTCTTTTTCAATTCCTTCTGGAGTCGCCTCCGGAGATCTCATGGCTTGCGCTGAACGCCTGTTCTGCAAATATGCGGGAGCAATCGAGCCCATCGTGTCAACTATGTCTTTAAGTACTGGGCCACAGGATGAAGCTCCCAGGGAGTCTCTGGTCGGGGAACCGTCAAAGTTTCCAGCCCAAATTCCAATAACACTTTTTGACGTATAGGCTATGGCCCAGTTGTCACGATATTTTGAGCTTGTCCCTGTTTTAAGGGCTACAGGGAATCCGAATTCAAAATATGTAGGGTTTCCAAATGTAAGAATCCTGGCAAGCGGATCACTTAAAATATCGGTTATTTGATCTGACACCGTACCCTGAGAAAATTTGCTCACTGTGTCCCTTTTCGTTAGTGATCGTTCGTAGAGACTGAAACACTCCACCTGAAGCCAGGCACGCATAGGCTTGAACCAAGTCGTAAAGCCTGATTTCAAAAGCTCCGACTGACAAACCCAAGCCATAGTTTTCTAATGCGCCTCGACTCCCTGAAATAAGTCCCAAGCGTTTCAGAACAGAGGAAAAATCCTCCAAACTGACGGCTTCAGCCATTTTTATCGCCGGAACATTGAGGGAGTTCCCTAGAGCTGAACGCAAACTTACAGGTCCGTAAGAAACTCTGTTAGCGTTAAACGGCATGTAATCGCCTCGTTCAGTCTTATACGAGCGGAAAGTGTCGGGAATTTCCGATCCATCCACATATCCCTTTGATAGAGCCAGGGCATACAGAAACGGCTTCAGGGTGGAACCAGCGGACCGAAAACAAATTGAGCCGTTGTTGTAGCCAAGTTGATCTTCTGAATATTTCCTGGAGCCAATCATTGCCAGAACTTCGCTGTGCTCGGTCCCCACTATCATTATAGCGGCCTGGCTTATCCCCAATCTGCGCAACCTTCCAGAGTGAGATTCAAGAATTGTCTCAACAGCCTTCTGGACATTTAAATCCAGCGTTGTTCTTATCTCAGGGCTCTTGAAAGGGGCGCTGGTCAATATCATGTCAACAAAATGAGGAGCGTTATTTGGAAAATGTCGGTGGTAAAATTGCACCTGGGACACTGAGTCTGTTTTTGAAACGGAATCCGTCGCTATCACCACTGAATGAGGCATGTTGCGCAGTAGGGTCTTGGCCCTCGCGATTAAAGACTCCCGTCCAGTCATATTGTTAGGATCAAGACGGGTTGGAGCGCGTGGAATAATTGCCAGGCATGCCGCCTCATTGGCGTTTATCAGACTCAAATCTTTGTGGAAATAGATCAGGCTTGCTATTCCTATCCCTTTGAGTCTACCACCCATGGGAACCAGATTCAGGTACAATTCCAGAATTTCTCTCTTTGAAAGAGATCGCTCCAGTTTAGCGCTCTCAACAAACTCCGTTATTTTTGAATAGAAGGTTCTGGGTCTGGGATTGAGTAATCGAACCGCCTGCTGGGAAATTGTTGAAGCCCCCGAAATCGTCCTGCCATACTTCAGATTGATGTACGCTGCTCTAGCAATTGCAAAAGGGTCAAATCCAGGGTGATGAAAAAATCGCTTGTCCTCGGCGCTAATAATAGAGTCAACCACAACTTCCGGAATGTCATCAATGCTTCTCCAGGTATTGAAACATCCGTTATCGTCCGGAAGAAACCGTAAGATTTCTCCATTCCTGTCAGTTACAAATCTGGCGGATTTGTTCTTTTCGTTTTCGAAAGAAGCTCTGAAGTCTGGTCCTTGCCAATAGACAACACCAGACCATGTCATCATCGATGTGGTTAATATGGCCAGGAAAATAATGAGAAAATTTTTCTTGGGGAGACGCCACATGACCTATTGGTCAAATTCTTCCAGATTTATTTGAATCAGTTCGATGGACGCCAGAACACGTTTGGCGTTTCTGTTGACGGCTGGGAAGTTGTTGGACTCATCGTAAAGCCTTTGAGCCAATTCGTGAACGGTCTTGGCCGTGTTTCTAAGGAGAACGATGTTGTCCGAAGGTTCGAGCGCACTCATGCTTTCTCCTTTCTCAAATCCTTGAATCGCTTCGCCTTCACCTCATAACGCGGCAGAGCGCCGGGCTTGAATAACTCAATATCATATCCAAGGTTTGTCTTAAGCCGAAGTTCAGTCTTGAGTCCGTTCAGAAGCGTTTTTGAATCAGACATCGATGGATCTTCAACTTCCACCTTTAGTATAATGTAATCCATGTCTCCACGTTTTTGAACGATGACTTCATACTCACTACCCAAGCCAGGAAAAGATCTGACGACATCCTCAATGGACGACGGAGCTAAAAGCACGCCTTTGACTTTGGTAATGTCATCCGCCCTACCGACAACTCCACCCGGCAGTAGACGGTATGTTCGGCCACATTCACAAACCTGGTCACTGAGTTCCACTACATCTTTGGAATCAAAGCGGACACATGGTTGCGCCAACCTGTCCAGAGCCGTTATCACAAGTTTACCGGAACTTCCGGGACGATTCAATATCTCCCCTGATTCCAAATCCTCAACCTGGACAAGGAACATGGCCTCATTAATATGCAGGGCCCCTGGCTGACAGGCGCACTCAAAACCCCATGCTCCTATTTCCGTCGCGCCGGCATGATCGAATACCTTTGCCCCCCAGGCTTCTTCTATCTTCTTCTTTGTTCCTGGGACAAGAGCGCCCGGTTCACCTGCGCAGGTAATCTTTCGGATTCCAAGTTCCTTCGCAGGATCAATCCCCATTTTTGTCCGAGCCACATCCGCCATGCCAAGCACGTACGTCGGTGTGGCCATCATGGCCGTCGCTCTGATTTCAGCCATCTTCAGAATCCTCGATTGAGTATCCAGGACTCCTCCAGGGACTGTTTCACATCCGATTTTCTCACTAGCGTAATGAGCCGCCCAAAACGCCACAAAAATGTTGTATCCAAACGGAAGAAAAACCCTGTCATGCGGCCGGTAACCCTGAGCCCAGAGTAGAGTCGCCCAACACTCTGACCACCAATCCCAGTCTCGCCAGGAGTCAGCCTGGTAAACCGGTTGACCAGTTGTGCCGCTTGTTTGCCTGAATGCGGTAACTTCGTCCAGAGGAACGCACAATGCGTCGCCATAAGGGAATGGATCCTTACGCTGAACATCACGCATCATCGACTTCTCAACCTTTGGAACCAGTTTCACGTCCTCAAGCGTTTTAATGTCCTGTGGCTCTATTCCTACTTTATTGTATAGAGCGCGATGAAATTTCGAGTTTTCATAAGCCCATTTGAAGATTCTCTGGAATTTCTTCAACTGAAGCTTCTCGAGTTTTTCTCGAGGTAATGTTTCAAGATATGGGTTCCAGTATGGCGCTGATTTGTTCATTGAGATTTTCTCATAATCAAAAATACTCTTGAATGGAGTCAGACTTTAACAAAGACATTATTTCATGAATGTCCGGGGCGCCCACAGGGAAATCTCCGGGAAAAACAGTAGAATAAAAAGGCATATAAACATACCTATCAAATAAGGGTAAATGCCTTTGTAAACAGTTCCTACCGGCACCTTGGTGACCCCGGAAACCACAAACGCGTTTATGGCCACAGGCGGCAAAATAATACCTATCATGGTGATCACACAAACAATAACGCCGAACCAGATGGGGTCGTACCCCATTTTGAGCACAACAGGCAGAAAAATCGGCGTCGCCAGGATCAGGAAGGCTAGGTCTTCTATGAAGGATCCTCCTATGAGATATACCGCAATAATTATCAGCATGATGATGTTTCGATCAAGTTGGAGACCTTCCAACCACGAGGCCACCATATATGGAGTCCTTGTTACGGCGAAAAAATGCCCCAGGATTGTGGCGCCGGCTATCAGCATCAATACCATGCAGGCGATTCGCAGAGTCTCTTGCACGCCTTTGATGAACCTTTTAAGATCCATGTCTTTCTTGGCGAGAGTCAGCATGAGCACGGCCAGTGTTCCCACGCTTCCAGCCTCAGTGGGGGTAAAAAAACCCTGCATAAGCCCGCCCACCACGATGAAGAAAATGGCGCCAACGACCAGCACGGCGGGCAGAGAAGCTATTCTTGCGGCCCATGTCGACTTCTCTCCTTTGGGGCCTAGTTTTGGGTTGATCATGCTCCAGCCTACGAGCGTCAGAATAAAAGAGAAAGCTATCATTAGCCCTGGAATTATTCCCGCAAGGAACAGCTTGCCTATAGAGGTTTCAGTCAGGATACCATACACTATGAGCACGACACTTGGCGGGATCAGTATGCCCAACGTGCCTACCGTGGCCACGGTGCCGCACGACAATCTCTTGTCATAACCGTACCGGTCCATTTCCGGGACCGCTATTGTGGCGAATGTCGCGGCGGTGGCCGGAGAGGACCCGCAAATGGCCTTGAAAGCTGTAGCGGCCACGACCGTGCCTATGGCCAGACCGCCGGGAATGTGCCCCATAAACTTGTAGGCCGAATCATAGAGGCTTCTGGCGACCCCTCCACTGGCGCCGACTTGTCCCATCAAAACAAACATCGGAATTACGGTGAAACCATAAGATGAAAAGACACTGAAAATGTCCTTGGCTACAAGGCTGAAAGCGGCGTCCACGTTGATTATTGAACGCAAATCCTATAAAACCGGCTATTGCCATGGCAAACCCAATTTCCAGCCCTATGAAGAAAAGCCCGAACAGCAGCAATATCACCAGCACACTTATCATCGCGACACTCATATTTCAGGCTCCTTCGTTTGTAAGATCTCTACAAACAGAGTAAAGCACTCCACAATACTGCAAATCGCCAGTCCCCAGGCTACAGGGTAAAGAGGCAGTTGAAGAGTGGGAGTCACTTCGCCGTTTGCGCGAAAATCGTTGCCCATTGACCACAGATTAACCGCAATAATAATGAATAGCGCAATCCCTATAAGTCGTGTAGTCACGTTTAGTAGCCGACGCCATCCTCCTGAAAGCATCCCGGGCAATATGTCCATTACAACGTGTCCGTTTGCTCTTGATGTCTCAGGTATCGCAAATCCGACAACTATCGCCCCCATTAACCCTACCAGCTCATAGGTCCCAACTATTGGTTTTTTAAAAGCGCGCAAGACAACGTCCGCTACGGTGAGCAACATGGTGGCCGTCAACGCAACTCCCGCGATAGCGAACATGATTTGGGATAAACCCCGAGACAAGGTAAAAATTGTCTTCACAGAGTCCCTCCAAAAAAGCGACGACCCAAATCCGTTCATAAAGAATTTGGGTCGCCTCGTTTCATTTGATTTTCATGGATTTTTGCTCAGCCAATCGAGAGAAAACTTGAGAGCTTCGTCGCCGGGCAATCCCTTCCCCTTCATCTCCACGACATATCCGTCCATAACAGGGCGAACTGCCTTGGCCCATCGGGCGTCTTCTTCCTTTGACAGGGGAATGATCTGATTTCCCTTGGCTAGGGTGTATTCCGTTCCAATTTTGTCGAATTCATCCCAGGCCTTCCCGGTCTTATCAATCCATTCCTGGCTTACTTTCTCAATTATTTCCTGAGTTTCCTTTGGCAATGATTCCCATTTCTTCTTGTTCATGACTACAAAGAATCCGAGGGTGTAAGCGGAGCCAAAGTTCTCGGTGGTTGATTTGATGACTTCCGCGAATTTCCATCCCTTTAGAGTTTCTATCGGGGACACGACACCATCGACCACGCCTTTTTGAAGAGCGTCATAAGTTTCATTTTGAGGCATCGCGACGGGAGTAGCCCCTAAGGCGGCGACTACTTTTGCGCTGGTTCCCGAGCATCGAATCTTCATCCCTTTTAATTCTTCCATCACCTTGACAGGGGTTTCCGTATGAAAAATCCCTGGTCCGTGAGCGTGAAGATAAAGAATCTTCACATCAGACAGTTCTTTGGGATTAAACTTTTTGTAATAGGCGTTGGCCAGTCTGGTAGCCTGAAGGCCGCTCGTATAGCCAAGAGGTAAGTCTATGACTTCCGACAGAGGAAATCTTCCTTTTGTGTAGCTCAAAACCGACATGCCTATGTCGGATATGCCCTTTAACGACTCCGTCATAAGTCTGATCGGCCGGTGTTAGAGTAGCTCCGGGAAACATGTTGATTTTGACTGCGCCGTTGGTTCTTTTTTCGACTTCTTTCGCCCACTCAGTGGCCAAAAGCGTGTGCCCATGCGTAGCGGGGAAGAAAATGGAATAATTAAGTTCCACGGTTTTGGCGTAGGTGGGAGTTGCGCCAAACAGAGCGAAACCCGCAAACAATGCCAACAGTCCACAAAACGCAATCAGCTTGAACCTGTTCATCATCTCGGCCTCCTGACTATCGTGTTTGTTACTTTGTTGAAACCTTGGACTCGTCTTCAAGAACCTAACATGAATCGAGTTTCAACCAGTATTGAGCTACTTAAGTAATCCAGCCATTAGGTTGACCAATGATCTCTGTCAGAGTTGGCCCATACTATACCAAACTCCTGGGAGACTGCAAGAACTCCGGCCCGAACTGTTCAAACTCCAACAAGTCTGATTTTTCAGGAATATAAGGGATTTTGGTCCAAGACACGTTTTGAAAATTGCATTGACGCATTTTCCTGTTATAGAATAAAGCGATAAGATATTTGTCATTCAGAACATCCCAGATTTCAAGACATTGTGGAGAACCTTTATGAGCCTTTTTGAAATTGATCAGACGAAATGCAAACGTGATGGTTTTTGTGTTTCTGACTGCCCTGCTCAGATTATTCAGATGAAAACAAAGGAATCATTCCCGGCGCCAGTTGATGGAGCCGACGAGCTTTGCATAAAATGTGGCCATTGCGTGGCCGTGTGCCCCCACGCCGCAATTGCGCTTAACTTTTTAAAACCCGGACCAATGCGAGCCCGTATCAAAAAAATTTACCCCGTCCCCGGAACAAACCGCATACCTGATGAAATCAAGACGCTCCATCCGGAGATATAAGCAGAAACCGGTTGATAGATCTATTTTAAATGATTTGATACAAGTCGCCAATCATGCTCCGTCCGGTCACAATTCCCAGCCGGTTCATTGGCTTGTTGTTGAAAATAAGGAAGATATGAAGTCTTTAGCCGCTATCGTAATAGATTGGATGAAATTCGTTGTAAAGGCTCAACCGGAGTTTGCGAAGATGATGAGCTTTGATCACGTAATCTCAGCCTGGGGGCTTGGGAAAGACAGAGTCCTGAGAGACGCCCCTCACATGATAGTCGCTCACGGTCTTTCCAGCCTGCCGCCTGCGCAGACGGCCTGCGTGATAGCATTGACATACATGGAACTCTATGCCGCTTCAAAAGGACTTGGAACATGCTGGGCGGGCTATTTCAACGCCGCCGCCAATTTCTTTGACCCCATGAAGCAGGCCCTTGCCTTGCCGGCCGGCCATCAGACATTTGGCGCTTTAATGATCGGTTATCCATCGAACACGTATCATAGGATTCCAACCAGGAATGAGCCTAGAGTAACATGGCGCTAGATTAGACAGAGCTATCCGGATATTTCATTAACAAACAAGAGGAAATTGACAAATGGATCGTAAAATTGGCCCTGTAGACAATAAACATCGGATCAACACATCTCAGTTGGATCTTCCTCCCCGTCTTCTGCTGGGCCCCGGTCCCTCAAATTACGACAATCGGGTTCGTCAAGCCCTGTCTACAAATGAAATAGGTCATCTCGACCCCAAATTCATAGAACTGATGAACGAAAATCAGGAGCTTCTCCGTTACGTCTGGCAGACGGACAACGCTTTTACAATACCGGTCAGCGGAACCGGGAGCGCTGCCATGGAGGCTACACTGGCGAACCTTGTTGAACCCGACGATATAGTCCTCATCGGAGTCAACGGCTATTTCGGGGAAAGGCTTTGCGAAATGGCCTCCCGATACAGAGCTGACGTACGACGCATAGACAAGGACTGGGGTGAAGTCTTCACACTGGAGGAAATAGGAGAGGCTCTGGAAACGCATCGGCCGGCAATCCTGGGTTTGATCCACGCGGAAACCGCCACCGGCGCGTGTCAGCCAATGGAAGGGATAGGAAAGCTTTGCCGTGAATTTGAATGCCTTTTGTTGCTCGACACAGTGACAAGTCTAGGGGGAGTTCCTGTCTTCCTCGACCACTGGCACGTGGATGTCGCTTACAGCGGTAGCCAGAAATGTATCAGTTGTCCTCCCGGTATTTCGCCTCTCACTTTCGGACCGCGGGCTGTTGAGAAATTGAACCATCGGAGAACGAAAGTCGCCAACTGGTACCTTGACATGAGCCTGTTAGGAAAGTACTGGGGGGCGGAAAGAACCTATCATCACACAGCGCCGGTAAACATGAACTTCGCCCTGCGGGAAGCTCTACGAATAATAGCTGAAGAAGGGCTCGAAAACCGCTGGGAGCGTCATCTGCGGAATGCGAGGGCTTTATGGGAAGGGCTTGAAGACATCGGTGTTGGTCTGCATGTCTCTGAAGATTACCGTTTACCAAGCCTTACCACAGCCCTTGTTCCTGACGAAGTAGACGCAAAGGCTATCACCGCATACCTGTTGGAGAATTTTAACATCGAGATTTCCGGAGCCTTTGGCCCCCTGGCTGGAAAAGTCTGGCGCATTGGTTTAATGGGGCACAATAGCCGGCATGAAAATGTCGTTCTTCTGCTGGCGGCCCTGAAGGAGGCTCTTGAATCCGCATGAACATCATTGAGTCGCTTGGGATCCTGTGAAAAAAGGCTTCTTTTCCTTCGAAGACAAGGGGGTTCAGTCGACGCTAATCTTCCAGAAGTAGCCTGACAAGATTGGCCGATGAAAACAGATCGTTTGTTATAGCGGCGAACATACTCTCTCCGCCAAACATTTTGTCTACTATCTCACGGACGTCCAGACCCCTTGCGCTCAGCGCTCGTGCATCTTCCCTCAGTTTCTCGAATCGCAGAATAAAATCCTGCAAGGTTTTTCTACCATCACGTCTTACAGTTCTCAGTGAGGTGAACAGCAACGATTTATCGTCCATCAAATCAACGAGCCTATTCATTGACGCGAGCATGTCCGAGACATTCATACCGGGGCCGGCTACCGACAGCCTCCTGTCTATGAATAGGTCCCCTGAAAATACCCATCCTTGGTTTTTTTCGACAAACGCTACGTGATCAGGGCTATGACCAGGTGTTTCAATCACTTCAAAACTGAATCTAGGGGTTTTGATCACGCTCGTCAGCGGTTTCGGTTCACTGGGTTCAGCCGGTCCCCAAGCCTGCTCGGAATACCATGGGATTTTTGGAGGATTCTTGATAGCGGGGATCGCCAACTCGCTCGCGTATACCGGCCATCCAAACTTTTCCTGGATCATGCGATTCCCACCGATATGGTCCTCGTGGCTGTGAGTATTTACGACTATGTCGACTTTTGCGGTTTCCAGGAATTCCGAAAAATCCTTGAGTGTTTTTGAACATCCGGTATCGATTAAGAGTCCGTCGATCAAATATGTCGACACCCAGTAATACGGGACGCCGTCTATTTCTGAAGCCAGCTTGATTTGCCTGACTTCTCCAAAATCACTAATTTCTATCATGCTCCGATCAAACTTTTTTAGGCAAATTTCGTCATATATATTAGAGATATATTATAAGAGTCCAAGAGGCAATCTCTGTTGACTGAATGAAGGAGGTCACAAACATGGCTAAATTAAGCTCCGGCGACATAGCGCCCGACTTCTCGTTAACCGATCAGAACGACAATCTTGTAAAGTTGGACGCTTACAAAGGGAAAAAACTGCTTGTGTACTTTTATCCCAAGGCTGACACCTCAGGCTGCACGAAACAGGCATGTAACGTGCGTGACTCTCTACAGGAATTAGGATCACTCAATGTGTCAGCCATAGGAATAAGTCCGGACAAGCCTGACAAACAGAAAAAGTTTGATGAAAAATATTCCCTGGGTTTTCCGCTGCTGTCCGACTCCGACAAGTTGGTCGCCAGGTCTTATGGGGCCTGGGGCGAGAAGAAAATGTACGGTAAGAGCTATGAAGGGATAATCCGTTCCGCTTTTCTGATTGATGAAAATGGAAAAATCATCAACGCGTGGTATAAAGTAAGCCCGGGAGAAACAGCTTCAAATGTTCTGAAAGCTCTCTCCCACTAATTACTCATTTCTTGGATCGGAAATAACAAGTGAAGTTTGTTGATCAAGCGGTCATTAAAGTAGTGTCAGGTAAAGGAGGCAACGGCTGCGTCAGTTTCCGCAGAGAAGCTTTCGTGCCTAAAGGTGGACCGGACGGCGGCGATGGAGGCAAAGGAGCCGATGTAATTATTCTTGCCGATGAATCGCTGAATACCCTTCTCGATTGCCAATATCAGCAGTTGTATCGTGGAAGCAAAGGCTCGGACGGAAAGGGCAAGAACCAGACTGGCCGATCCGCTGAGGACCTCGTTATCAGGGTGCCTCCTGGAACCCAGATATTTGACGCTGAAACTGATGAGCTTTTGAGCGACCTGGATGAACCCGGTAGTTCAACGATTGCGGCCAAAGGCGGACGAGGGGGACAAGGTAACGCGAGGTTCGCTACTTCCAGGAATCAGGCCCCCAGACGTGCCCAACCCGGTGGCCCTGCAGAAGAAAAAGAGCTGAGACTCGAACTCAAGCTTATCGCTGACGTGGGCCTCGTCGGTTTGCCTAACAGCGGCAAATCAACGTTAATTTCCAGAGTCAGCAACGCAAGGCCCAAAATTGCGGACTACCCATTTACGACTAAAGTCCCCGGACTAGGTGTAGTGCGAGCCCCTGACGGCAAGGATTTTGTCATGGCCGATATTCCGGGCCTGATAGAAGGCGCGCATGACGGAGCTGGCATGGGAGATCGATTTCTGAGGCATATTGAACGCACCCGTATTCTTTTGCACCTTATAGATCCCAGTCCATCTGTTGAGCCTTCAGCCATTGAGCGATTCGGCGTCATAATGACTGAACTCGGTTCTTATGGTTCTGATTTGTCGTCAAGACCCATGATAGTGGTGATCACGAAAATGGACATCCCTGAGAATAAAGCAGCTTCAGAGGAACTGTCCAAAATTATTGAGTCACAAGGCTTGATTGTTAAACGAATTTCCGCGATATCGGGAGAAGGGGTAAGGGACCTTCTGTTCGAAGTTTCAAAAACGCTGCAAGCCTCAGGATAGAGGAAATGAATCTCTTAGACATAAGAAAAAACGTCGTTTCACGCGCCCGGAGGATCGTGGTCAAACTCGGTTCAAGCGTTGTCACTACTGATAAAGGACTTGATCGTAAAATTATCAGGGGACTCGCTGACGAAATTTGTAATTATAAAAAGACTGGCAAGGAATTCATAATTGTTTCTTCAGGCGCCGTAGCCGCCGGTGTGCGTCGGATGTCACTCAAGGAAGGAGCCCGAACCATCCCGCAAAAACAGGCCGCTGCGTCTGTAGGCCAAACCCGGCTGATGGCCGCCTATGATGACGCTTTTTCAAGACACTCCGCTCGTGTTGGTCAAATGCTGCTGACTCGAGACGATCTGACGCACAGACAACGCTATCTCAACGCCAGAAACACCCTTATGACACTCCTGTCCTGGGGGGTCACACCCATAATAAATGAGAACGACACAGTTGTTGTTGATGAAATAAAATTGGGGGACAACGATAATCTTTCGGCTCTCGTGGCCGTGCTTGCGTCAGCGGACCTGCTGCTCACACTGACTGATATGGAAGGGCTGATGGATTGCGATCCACGAGTCAACTCCAACGCATGTCTCATACAGATGGTAGAAGATCTTACACCCGAGATTCTTGGGCACGCCGGCGGCTCTTCATCCTCCGTAGGTCGAGGCGGTATGGCGTCGAAGCTTGAAGCGGCGGACAAAGTGCGGCTGTCGGGAATTCCAATGATAATCGCCAAAGGCAAAACCCCGCACCTGATAAACCGGGTGCTTGAAGGGGCCATGATAGGAACGCTTATTCTGCCTGCGAAAGAAAAAATATCCGCCCGTAAACACTGGATACGATATAACCTTCAGCCTGAAGGGGATCTATATGTGGACACCGGGGCCGCAAAAGCGATTACCAAAAAAGGAAAAAGCCTCCTGCCGATTGGCGTGACTCGAATCGAGGGTGAATTTGAGGACGGCTCCGCCGTTCGCATATTGAATCTTCAGGGCTGCGCCCTCGCCATTGGTTTAATAAACTATTCATCGGAAGAGCTGTGCAAAATCATTGGTCGGCAAACACCTGAGATTGATTGGGTCCTCGGTTATCGTCGCAACGATGAAGCTGTGCATGCTGACAATCTTGTTCTGCTCTAAATTCACCCTCCCGCCCAAGCTACATGGACTTCATCATTTCAACCGATAATACCAGGTGAGGTCTTCGGAGTCTCTGAAATTGTCTTGTGTTATAATTGTTCAAATTGCGATCAAGAAACGGTCAACAGCAAGGTTTTTATCCTTCAGCCGCTTTAGGCAAATCAACGTGGTATTGCCTGGACCGATTCTCAAATTGTTTTTGGAGGTTTAACCAGAATTCAGGCGGCGTCTTGAACCTGCGCCCCAGAAGTCGGGCCATGTCAGTCCTTATGGGGTGGCGTTGATATAGGATTGCCTCTAGAGCGCTTAAAGGTATCTGAAGCTCCTTCGAAAGAGTTTTTTCATCGAGACCAAGTGGTACCATGAATTCCTCTTTCAGAATTTCACCTGGGGAAATTAGAGGCATTCTAGTCAGCATGACTTTTCCCTCAATGATAATCAATCAGTTCCAATGCGTACACATTACCATCTTCCCAAATGAAACACAATCTCCAACGTTTGGGAAAAGCGTTATGCTTGACGTAACGCATAATGTGGAATAAAGTAAAATTATGATCGTGAGCTATCGAGACAAGCGAACACGTGAGTTTGCAAACGGAACCCGATTCAATTCTTTCACTGGTTTTGAGCGCAAGGTGGAAATGAAGATTGACCAACTTGACGCTGCAACATCGTTACTTGATCTGAATTTGCCCGGCAACCGTCTCGAAGCGCTTAAAGGCGATCGTAAAGGCCAATATAGCATCCGCATTAATGATCAATGGCGTATTTGCTTCGAATGGCCTAAGGGATCGCCTGGGCCGGTCAATGTAGAGATTGTTGATTATCATTGAGGTTTACAATGGGACGAAGTCTTATACATCCTGGCGAACATCTAGCCGAACAGATTGAAGAGCTTGGTATAAGCGCCGCAGAGCTTGCCCGCCAACTCCAGGTGCCCACGAACCGTGTGACTGAAATTCTGAAAGGTCGTCGCTCCATAACAGGTGACACGGCCTTGCGTCTTGGCCATTTCTTTGGAACGAGCCCTGAATTCTGGATGAATTTACAAAAGATCTATGATTTGCGGTTGGCCGAAAGCAAATCGGGTGAAACCATCAAAGACTTGCCGACACTTGTTAAAATAAGAAACAAACAACCGCAGACATTAAATTCGGGAATGTGAAGTCTTTTTTGTCATACTTTTTAACCTTTGATGTATTCGTTACGGAGGGTAATTATGGAGTATGCGAGGAGGCGCCACAGATTTATATGTAGCTGTAACTTGCTAACATGAAATGTCATTTTTTGTAGCGCTGCGGGAGATCAGTTAGAATTCGACCACAAACTTGGCTTTAAACCCTAGGACAGGATCAATCACTCTATCGGGGTTAACTCCGAACGGGTAGGTAGTTAGTGTGTTCCAATTTTGAACCGTCTTGTCTACACAGGCGTAATTGAACCATCGCCCAGGCTGCCAGTATCCTGCAGAAACTCTGACCGTCCAATGCTCCAGTAATTTCCAGTCCACACCGGCGTTGATTTCCCAACCCAGGTTGTTGTCAGGAATTGATGGGGCGTTAACTGTGTAGGCATTTAACGTGCTGAGATGGCTGAACTCGACAGCGCTGCCACCGCCATTAGCGTCAGGCGCTTGAGGACGCATGAATCCCCATCCATAGCCATTCGCAGAAGCCCTGTCAGCCCAACAGAAGGTGGTGAATATGTTCAGGTTCGAGGCCACAGCGTAGTCGAATCTCGCTGCAAGGATCGATGCGTCATTCATGTAACCGTCAGTATTGAGGTTGAACAAGTCCAATCCCGCCCCATAATAAAAGCTCATAAGCAGACTATACGGACCGAATAATCCAAAATTTCCAAACCCGTAAAAGTATGGCTGTCTATCAATCAGGATTCCGTTTCTTCTATCTGGACCCGGCAACCACGCATAGATGAAGGTGGCTTTCGCAGGTCCAACAATAGCCCCGGTTTCTACCATCCATCTGTAAGCCTCAATGTAACGAGGCGCAAATCGGCTTCCTCTACCGTCAGTTCGGTCAGGCGCCCCGAAAAATGTTCCATTCTGTGATCTGTGAAAATTGGTTGTCTTGTTCACCCAATCCAATTCCGCGTTTAGAAAGAAGCATACCGTTATTGTACTTCAAAAATACTCCACCATCAGTACTCACGATATCGCTTGCAGGAAAACCTTCTCTGTCAACCTGCAGACGTTGTGATTCTGGTCCCCTATGGTAGCTAAAATATTCGGCAAGGATACCAAGAGACAAGGAGCCCGAGTCGTAGGTGAGGAATGCCGTGGGGGAAACGGCAAGCGCTGCGCTCATGTCACCTGGGTTAAAATAAGGATTGCCGGGCGGATTTGCATTATAGGGATTGTTGGTTGGAAATGCGTCTGCATTATTAGGCTGATCCTGCCTGAACGGATTATCCGGCTGACGCCGAAAAGGATAAAAACCCAGTCCCATTCTGAACGGGCCGTATGGGGCGACCAGAAGCAGCGATTCGGATGTATAGTCCTCGGCCCCATTGTACTGGAGCCCGCACCCGAAAGTGAAAGGTCTCTTCCCGACAACAATTATCCCCCACGGAGTCTGAGCGCTTAGCCACCACATGGTCCATTGCCCTTCTGAGATAGCGAACTGCACGCCCGGACCTGAGGAATTTACATACGCCGATGCTACCGGATCCAGCCAGGAGCCAATTCTGTACTCGCCTCTCAACCTGACCGCTTCATTCAGCCTCAGCTCCGTAACAATATTGGTCTCCATCCGCTGCTCACCAGCGCCACCAGACGATGACATCCCTTCGAGCTTACCCCCGGCCCAGCCGTTCATGGAAGCGAAGTCCCCTGGGCGTAGGAAGCTGTTATCCAGGTCGTACCTGCCGAAAAATCCCCTCGACCCAAGCTGCTGGACTAACCGATTTCTCCAGATATATTCACCCTCCATCGAGAATTCCCATGCCCATGACTGATCACACACCAAGTTGAAAGCCAATGTCATACAGAATAACAATTTAAGCTTAAATGAACTTGACATTGTTTCCTCTTGACATCCTCCGCTCTTTGGATGAAAGGCAAACGGTTTGGGACGGGTTGACAGCGATCCATAGGGCCTATGTTCTGTGGCGGCCCCACCCTGATTAATATAGGACAAGTTGTGCGACTTTACACTGTCCATTTTTGTGAAAGGCATTGATGTATTCTAAACGACATGGCGCCTTAGTCAACTTTTAGGCATCTAAGAATATTAAGCGTAAGTGATTGAGAGAAATCCTCTGTGTGGAGTTGCGCCATGACAGAATTTCCAACACGAGCATTCACGACCTGGAGTGCGCTCCCTGTTTACCTGCTCGTTACAGGCCCAGGCTGGGCCAGTATGCCGTGTTGCGGAAAGAGGAACGACGATGAAAAAATTCATATTCCTGATGGCATTAATAGTCTTATTTGGCGGCGTCTCTAAATCCATCGCCTCGGACAGAGGCCTCTGGAGGTTACAACTGACGATACCAGAAAGAGATGTCCGAACTGAAGAAACAGGACGCTAAATGGAAAGCCTTTATGAATGAAGGGACTAAATTCCTTCAGAACAATGACACGAGCGTAATTAAGTCTAACAAGAAAGGAACTTGATCTTCGTAACCGAAGGTCGTAAAACACATAATCCAAACATATCCGGAGGTCTTGAACCAGGGATGTAATTTTCAAATTACGAGGAGAACGACGATGAGAAAATTAATATATATGTTGGCGCTGCTAGTTTTTTTAGGCGCAGTCCCAAAGGCCATGGCCTTGGACCAGACTTCTCAAGCGATCGATCGGGCTTATAAGGAACAGATCGTGCAGCAGAAGAAACAGGAAGCGCACTGGAAAGGCCTTGAGACTGAGGCGGCCAATTTCCTTCAGCATTGGGACAGGAACACGATCAACTTAAACTAGAGATGAAAAGGATTTCTATGCTGATGTGTCGGGTGAATAATAGATGAACAGTTTCGCTGACAACGCACACCGGGGCGACCCACAAAAGGCGCCCCGCCGTGATCACTGTAGAATTTATTCGGTAAATTGCTCAAATGAAACAGGCCATTACCGCTCCAACCAGACTATATTTTACCATTGTTAAATTCACTCAAAAGGTCTTCCAATTTGGTTTCGTCCGCTCTGCCATTGACACATTAGCCAACAAAAGGTAAAATACTTTAGATTGGGGAGGGAAATCCTTGGATCTTGACAGGATTTTCATCCCTATGCGTTTGACATCGCCAAACTGTAACGCCCACACAAATCCGAACAGCTATTTTATGGCGTTTGGGGCGCTCTGCGTTAAGGCGCTATGTCTGCTCGTGTTTATCTCCCCGCTTTTTTCCTGCTCACTTGTCTCCAATTCGTTGGCTGTCCGCGACTACATGGAAATCCAGACACTCAAGGAACATAGGTTCCTGGTCGACGCAAGCGGCGAAATTCCTTACCAGCGATACCGTATAAGCCCTTGGGATAATGATTTTAAATACATTTGGCTTGTTGGGGACTATGACTTTCGCAAATTTGATAACATCGAATTAATACTGTATTTCCATGGCATGAGTTCCAAAGACTATTACAGGGACTTTAGAAAAGAGATACAGGCCCTCGCGTCAAAAAGACCCGACCGACCATTTCTGTTTGTCGGTTTTGTGGACACTCCTTACGTTTCGACAAACAATCGATCCAAAGAACGATGGAGTTCCCTGACGGTCAAGGACGGAAACTACCCGGAACTTCTTTTCAAGACGGTAAACGGCCTGTTCAAATCCCTTAAGAAAACCTATCCCAATATTGATAAGGATAAAACATCAATAACACTCGCAGGGTTTTCCGGCGGTGGCCGAGTCCTCGACTCTGTTGGAAACTGGCTTGCCAGGACTCCCAAAAATGACCCATACGCCGAGACGTTCCGATCAAGGTTGTCAAAGATAGTCTATTTTGATTGCTGGTTTGACAAAGACGTTGTTAACACTATCCCGATCCTGCTGGAAAATAATCCGGGCATAAGAATCGTCGGCACAGTCCACATGAAAAAACCCACAGAATTGGCTTCAATATTGGTTGATAAATTCAAGATGAAGCCTGACAAGAAGAAACAGGAACTTACAGGCGAAAACGGAAGAATCGTCATCTATCGCGGGGGGTCTCACTGGGAAGCAATGATATCCAGACTCGCTCAGGCGCTATAGGATGACGCAACAGGCATCGCCCTCAACCAGTTTTACATTTACCAATTAATACAATATATTAGCTATTTACTATCCTTGACGCTCCTGCGGCCATGTGATATTAAAATCACGCAAATATTTGTTGTTCTGCCCGGAGGCGCTTTTATGTCACAGGCGACAGCGTTCTCTGTCGATGTAGACAGGGAATATTCCAAAACCATAGATTTTTTGTACAGCTTTGAACGTTTCGGTATCCTCCTGGGACTGGACAACATTTCTTCTTTGCTTTCCGCCTTGGGTGACCCGCAAAACCGTTTCAAATCTGTCCATATCGCCGGCAGCAACGGAAAAGGCTCCACTTCCTCATTCGTAGACGCCATTGTGAGCCTGTCCGGTTACTCAACCGCCCTTTACACTTCACCGCATCTGAATGATTTTCGTGAGCGGATTAAAATCCGTGGCCGCATGATCTCCAAAGAAGACATGATCAAAGCGACTGAAAAGATCAGGCCTCTGCATGACCCCTCAAGAACCACTTTTTTTGAATACACTACAGCTATAGCCTTCGATCGTATCGCAGCGGCAAAACCTGATCTGGCTGTAATAGAAGTCGGCCTGGGCGGACGGCTTGACGCCACCAACACCATTACTCCCCTGGTAAGCGTAATAACGGATATCTCCAGAGAACATGAAGACTACCTCGGCGCCGGCATCAAGGCCGTGGCGACCGAAAAAGCCGGCGTGATAAAGAGTGGCGTGCCGGTAATCACCGGCGCCAGCCGAAAGGAAGCCAGGGATGTCATCCTGTCTACCGCCCGGGCGCTTAATTCCCGGGTATTGGAGTTTGGCCGGGACTTTAAAGGCGTGAGGACCGCCCTTGATAGCTTCGACTACATATCTGATGAAATCACGTTCACAGGTTTGCGCCCAGCTATGACGGGAGCCCATCAAATCAAGAACGCTTCCATCGCCATTCGCGTAGCCCAGGAATTGATAGCCCAGGGATTCAAAATATCGGAACCCGCCATACGTGAGGCTGTTTCTAAAACTCAGTTTCCCGGCAGATTTGAATTATTGCGTCGGAATCCTGATGTTGTCATAGACGGCGCCCATACTCCGGAAGGCATGAGATTGCTGAAAAGCGCCATAACCAAGCTTTATCCTTCACAACGCCCACTTTTGCTCCTCGGTATTCTGAAAGATAAGAACGTGGAGACCCTTGTTCACACTATCGCTCCCTTGGCCAGGCAGGTTGTGTGCGTCGCTCCTCACAGTGATCGCAGTATGGAGCCGGAAGCTCTGGCGGAGCTTGTCAGGGCTCATGGGGTTCCAGCCCAAGTCGCGGATTCTATTGAGAAAGGCTTCGAGACGTTGCTGGCCCATGCCGGTAAAAACGATTTGATTGTCGCGGCCGGCTCTCTTTATATGATAGGCCCTGTCCGTAGGGCCTGCGGGATAAACGACGAGTGAGATATAATTTGCGGCGAATTCTTTATTCAGGCTCAGTAGCGGCGCTCATGACAACGATTGTCATTATGGCCGCTGCGCCCGTCTTTGCCGTAACAACAGAACTTGCTCCAACTGAAAAAAGTATCCCGACGTCGATAATACCGGGTGATCTTCCGGTAAAAATGTCCGCGGAACGCCTTTCATACAATCATAAGACAAATACTTACACCGCTCGCGGAAACGTTTCACTCAGCCAGGGAAATACCAGGCTCAGAGCTGACAGCATCGTTTATGAAGCGAGCAGTGGAGAACTCACCGCTACCGGAGGCGTTATAGTAAGATCCGCTTCCGATGTTATCGAAGCTGAAAAAGTCACTATAAACCTGAAGGCGGCCACTGGTGTGCTCTTCAATGGCAAGCTGCTTCTCACCCGTCAGCACATCTACCTCGAAGGCAAAAAACTCGAGAAAAAAGGATCTTCAGACTACAGTGTCAGCGAAGGCAGTTTCACAACGTGCGATGGAGCCACGCCTGACTGGAAGATTACCGGCAAGGATCTCGACGTGACCCTGGAAGGTTACGGAGTCCTCAAGAGCGGCTTCTTTTACATCAAGGACATTCCGGTCTTCTACATACCCTGGCTCATATACCCGGCAAAACGTGAAAGACAGACAGGCTTTCTCATGCCTTCAACCGCAAGCAGCTCCATGAGGGGTCTGGATGTCCGACTGCCTCTTTTTCTGAACATCTCGCCGAGTGTAGACGCGACGATAGCGCCCAGATTCTCTTCAAAAAGGGCGGCTCAGGTTGGACTCGAATTTCGATATTTTCCGACGGAGGATCTGAAGGGTCGATTTTACGGTGAATACACTTACGACTGGAAATACGGCCCTCCTGCTGATCCCGCGAAGAATCTTTTTTACGCTACCTGGCGTCACGATCAGGATTTTTCCAGGACCGCCAGATTAAAGACCAACCTGCACTGGGTTTCTGACAGAAACTATTTCGACATCTGGGGAGGACGCTTCGATAAAAGGCTCCGGGTGCGTTACATGGAATCAAACGCTGTCATGTACCGCCAAACCAACAACTTCCTGTTTCAGGCTGAAGCCAGATACTTTGACAATCTCGACCTGCCCGACAACGCCAGAACAGTTCAAAACCTGCCGACCCTGACGGCTACCCTGTTCAACAGACAGGCCCCTTACACACCTTTCTATGTTAGCTCCACCTTAAGCTACGACTATTTTCACGCCCCCCTGATGAATGACGCATGGCTTGGAGCCCGCGCCCAATGGGATACAAGGCTCAGTCTCCCCGTGGCTTTCGGACAATATCTGAAGTTCGACCCATCGATAACATATTTTGCCCGGGGGTACGCCGCTGATTATTATGAACACGGGAAGAGCGTGAGTTCAGTCAATTCCGTCAGGACTGATCTGTACCAGATAAATACAGACATGTTTACCGACATCGACAAGGTTTATTCGGGACCCATGTTCGGGTTTGAAAAGGTAAAGCATACTGTCAGGCCCAGAGTTGTCTGGACATATAGACCGTTACGCAGCCGTCAGAAATACCCGTATTTTGACGAGACAGACCGTATGGATGAGGTAAGTCTGATTACCGGAGAATTGAGACAAGCCCTGGTTGGGCGTGTGGGCCAGGGCCAATACCTGGATTTTGCTTCAATGAGTGTGTCTCAGGGATATGATTTCCATAAGACCCGTACAGCCGAAGATCCCCTGGGCGAACGCTCCCCTCTAAAGTCACATTGGACAAACACCCAGGCCGAACTTACCATCAAGCCACACACACTAATGGATCTCAGGGCGCAGGCCGAGTACGATCCCGTTATGAACAGGGCCAGGAGCTATTCGATCAATCTTGGGGTGATGGATCATAGGGGAGATACTATACAGATCCTGCATCAGTTTGCTCAGGATGAGCTGAGGGAAGACCTGAACCGCCAGACTAATCTCAATTTGCAGGTTCGAGTTACTTCCGCTCTGGATTTGTTCGTCGAAAATCAGTATACGCACCAGTTTGATTTCGCCTATTTTACAAGCGTCGGCCTAAACTATCATCCCCAGTGCTGGAGCCTTCTGCTCAGATACTCCGAGTCCCGGGAACAGGATCCGGTAACCCGTAAAATCAAGGACATGGATCAAACCGTGTTCCTGACTGTTTCACTCTACGGATTGGGACAAGTCTACAGATTCACCCGTGATTGGAGTGACATGTTCGGGCCGGCCACGGACCTGAGTTCCAACTTGTTCTAGCTTCCAGACCAACGCGACATCACAGGCGGAATCAAAAAGCCAGTTCCTAAAAAAATATCCTCAGTCCCGTCATTATAGACTCAAGGTTACCACTGAACGCCAGCGATATCTCATTGTGGGCGCTAAACCCGCATCTCTCGCACACGCTCGGGCCCCGATTCCGAAGATAACACCCCTTGCTCACCCGCCCGTCCGGCTCCGCGTTCGCAAGCAATCCATCAAAACAGGTCCATCTCGCCCTCTTGAGTTCACTGAGGCTGCTGAATGAATTGGCCACCGGATATCCGTCCCGCTTTAACTCAATCAGTTCATCAAGTATGGGCGCCCGTTGCTCGGGAGTTATGAACAGAGCGTCCGGCAACCCGTTGTAAGGATAATAGAACTGGATCGTTATCCCGGCCACGCGGCCTTTGAGCTTCCTTACCAGCTCACCCGCGCAGGCTTTGTTCAACTGGCTGATCGTGAAGCTTATATACGCTCTGCCTTCTCCCTGTGTCTCCAGATTATCCCATACCTTTGAGAATACCCCTGAGCCTCGAACGCTGTCATGGATCTTCTCCGTTCCGTCCAGACTCACCCAGACCCGGTCAAACTCAAGCCCCTTAAAGGGCAATGTTCCATTCGTGGTCATGCACACAGAAGGAAACAGTTTCCTCGCGTATTCCGCCACATGAGCCAGGCTTTTGGTTCCGTCGCGCCACAGGAGAGGCTCCCCGCCCTCAATTATAAGTATTTTCACCCCTGTGTCCCTCAGCGCGGCCAGAGTTGTTTTCACGCCTTCGAAATCAAGTTCCCGCCCATCACGTTTCCAGTAAGGGCAATGAACGCATTTCAGGTTACACCGATGAGTGATCTTGTAACTCGACAGCGTCGGGGTTTGCGCTCCAGTAATAAGGCGTTTCAGAAAAGGCGCGGCAAAGTGTCTTGTGGCTTTACCAATACTTCCAATCATCCTGGATTTTGATCCTCCAACGTTTTTTCAACGAGCGGTTGACCGCGACATGGCCTTTTCACATACTGGTAATCAGGAACCACGAGACTCAATCATACCAGTGTCCATTCAATAATTAATCCTTATTCATCACTTCCAGGGAAAGGGGGCGAATAGTGTCGCATTCATCAGGGATCACCGTAGAGCCACAGCATGAAAAAAGAAAAATGGAAAAGATGACTCGCCAGGAGTTACAGGTCCTCACCATAAACAAAGGCTATCTGGATCAAGACTTCCCCGAGCATTCCAAGATCATACCACATTCCGATTTCTTGAGGATCGCCCATCAAAAGACATTTCAAAAACTGTGCGCCCCGATGGAATCGCTGGAAATGATTGTTACTCCACTCACCATCGAAAACAGGCGAGCGCGATGGAACCTGAACTAAAAGACGGAAGCGTGGGCGACAATTCCGACGATACCGGTCTCGAACGACTCGCGGAAATGGCGTTGGAATATCTCAGGCCATGGATCAAAAATTCGCGTCGATTGAGCCTGAATCAAACGGAAAAGTGGAAACTCCTCGAGGATCTCTACCACAACCGGCGAGACCTTGCGGACTGGAACACCAGTGAAACAAAGACCAGTCGTTCTAAATCCTTTCAGGGCGCCCATAGCGAAGCGAGCGAATCTGACGCCTGGCGGTCTGACATTATTCTGTCTCCCTCCTACATAGTGGATTCCTGGGCGGACCGATCCTACCAGGCGGTGTTCAGCGGGCCGGAATGGCTTACCGTAATCCCTGAGCGATCATTTTATCAGGTCGCTTCCGACCTACGATACCCGACGTCTTTCAAGCTACAGGAATTGCTCATAAACCGGCTGGCCCTGGGGCAGATACATACGAGGCTCTATGAGGCCTTGCAGAGCCTATGTCTCTTCGGAACGGCGTTCGCGAAGATCTCGTGGCGTCCCAAACCTCTTGCTTCAAAACGATGGGAAAGGAATTCCTCGCGGATCATCAGTGAACAAACCGAGATGTTTGACTGCCCGGTTCTCGAATTGATCCCTCTGGATAGAGCGCTCATCGACTGGCGAGCCACGCATAATGACGTTCAGCGACATTCCGGCGTGGGCCACATTGTAGAAAAATCCTATGAAGAGATCACCGAGATGTTTGATCTCGGAGTGTACAACATCAATCGGGCGGAGTTCATGGAAAATTGGCGCGACGCCGGCTCGTCCCGGAATTTTATCGCCGGATCCCTGGGATCTCACCTTGATTCAGCGACATTGTCAGACTCTGACGCCAGACGCTTCCTTGTGTGGGAATGGCACGGCGAGGTTCCCGCCCCCGGCGGCAAAAAAGAAGTCATCGTCGCCATTGTGACCCGGCTTGAAGATGACTCCATAGATAATGGCCTGTTGATAAGGATTTCCGACTCGCCCGCTCTCTGGTCGGGCCTGAGACCCTTTGTCCTGGCCCATTACACGCCTGTGCCCGGACCGCTCGGCATCGGAGCTGTTGAGACCAATCTTGATCTCATACATTCGATTTCCCAGTTCCTCAGTCAGTCTCAGGATAACGCCAGACTGACCGCCAACGCCATGCTCGTCGCGCGCAGAGGCTCATCAGCGGCGCGAAGCCTGTCATCAGATGATGAATTTGTTTACCCGGGAAAAGTCTGGCTGGTTGACGAGCCTGACGATATCCAGCCGTTTCCCGCGCTAAGTTTCCCTCAGGCTGAAGTCAACTCGCTAATCAATTACCTGAACATGCTCCTGGAAAAACGCACGAGTGTTTCGGACACGACTCTCGGCATGTCATCGAGAGACAAGACGGCTACCGAGGCCCATATCCTTCAGGAATCGTCGATGAACACCTTCACGACACGGGCTGACCTGTTCGCAAGAAGTTTTATAGAGCCCATGGCCAGGCTCGCTCTTTCGATGATTCAGCAGTTCCTGATCGACGATCAGGTAATAGCGGTCCGGGATCACAGCGGACTCGACGTGCCCCTGACCGTCACGGTGGATGAGATACAATCCGGTAAATACAATGTGGTCGCAACCATTACAAGGCAGGATTCAACCCGGGTGGCCAAGGCTCAAAGCATCGAGCGGGCTCTCCCCACACTGGCGAAATTTTCCTCGGTCCTTGCTGAAGAAGGCGTCCGGGTATCCTTTTCCGAACTTATCAAGAGGTATCTGGATTTGCTTGGCATAGACGCTGTGGATCGAGTCTTCACGCGAGTGCAGCCCGAGACCGGACAGCGCCCGCCGGACTTCCCTGAATCCCGCGAACCGGCGCCGCCCTATCAAAAAGGAGGCCCTTTCGGCCCTTACCCTGACGACATGAATGCGCTTGCGCAGTTCCTGCAAATGTCGGCTCAACCGCAATAACGGTTTCAAATACATCTCACTTTAACTGGAGGAACCAATGGAACAAGAAGAACATATTCTGGAAGCGAGCGAACTCCAACCTGAAGTCCCTGAAACCCAAGGGGTTCCAGAAGCGCCGGAAGACAAACCGACGTCCGAAGCGATCCAGACCCTGTTGAAACAATCCATGGAAACCCATGCGGAGCTTGCTCAAACCAGGGGCCTCTTCGAAAAATTCGTCGAACGGGAACAGAACGCCTCACATAGAGCGTCTGAAGACGAATTCCTCCGGAACATCCGGCAAAGTTACGAGTCGGACCCGTTCCAGGGGGCTGCAATGCTTGTTGGAAAAGCGAAGGATGACCTGGCGCAACTTATGGACAGGAAGATCTATGAAGCCCTTGGCGCCCGGGAGCAATTCAACAGGCTTCTGGACGACTTCCTTGAAGAGCCTCCCAACACGACTTTGAAAGACTTCAGAAGTGAACTCGAATACCTCATCCGGGATAGAGGCGTTGAGCCAAAACAGGCCGCCGGCTTTCTAAGGGCGATTGATTCCAAGGCGAGACAGGCCGCGGCTCAAAAGAATGAAGCGGTTCGTGAAGCCCGGACCCGAGCGACAACCGAATCCGGCGGACGATCTCTCGAAACTCATGACCATGACGGGGACCTCACCCGCGCTTTGAGCCAGGCCCGTAACCTGGAAGAAATGTTCGCTGTGATGAAAAGAGCAAGACGATGACGATCAGCCCGGGAAAGGCGGAGCCATGACCGATACCTCCGACATCCAGCGCAAATGGCTGGACGAAAGATTCAACCACATCAATACCATCCTTTCGCACATCAGGGAGACAGTCGATCACCTGAAGGAGACTCAGGCCGATTTCATGAATCGATCTTCAATACAGATGACCGACCTGCTCATCCGTGTCCAGGATACTGAGCGCCATCAGGCGGTCCAGCGCGGCCGGGAAGAAAACCTAATGAGAACAGAGGCTTCTCAAAACCTCAAATGGCAGATGATCATAGCGCTTGGGACCGCTATTTCCGGAATAGCCGCGTTTGTCGGTTATTTCATGGGGAAAGGTCAATGAAACGAGAGTTTATTCACGTTCTCATTCTTGCTGTGATCGCCTTTTTGGGCCTTCTGGCGATAATTTCGACCACTCTGTATTCCCCGCTGATTATGGGAGACGACCCTTATTCGCTTCTACGTTACACCCTTATCCGGTTGGCCGCGGCCCTCATTGCCGCGCCGTTTCTGACCGGCCTCATGCTCGCTGTTGATTTCGTTACGCCGGGAGACTGGATGGAGAGCATAAGACATGACCCGAAAGCGTGTTCTTACGTTATGGCTTCTGTTGTTCTCGTTATTGGCGCAATCCTTTGCTGGACGTGACGCCCATGCGCTCAGCCCCCAATTTGGCGCCTCATTCCGACGACAGTTGAATTTCATTGTAGCAAGGAATCCGAGATACGTCTGGGGCGGATGTGACGCCATCGAAAGTGGTCTGGATTGCAGCGGCTACATTTATCTCGCGGCCAAATGGGCTGGACTGCCGGGAATAACCAGGACTACGGCTTCGCGCATGGCTCGGGGTCTTGGCGGATGGACATCCATAAGTGTCAATCCCGATACGGCCGAGGAGCTTGATCTTGTCTTCTGGACTTTTTCCGTAACCCGACCGGACGGTCATGTCGGAGCTTTCCTCAAGATCAGCCCGACGGGCCGTGTGGTGACCCACGCTTCAAGTGGTCGCGGCGTGATAGCCGAGCCTCTGGGCAGGCGTCTGAATGAGATGATAAGCCGTGTGCGACGCTTGAAGATAGGGGACTGAATTCACGCTCTTATTCTGAACAGACGCTCAATATTACTGCGCAAAAAGGAGGACAAATCATGGACAACGCAAAACAGTGGTGGGCTTCGAAAACAATCTGGGTAAACCTCATTGCGCTCGCAGGCGCTATAGCGATTTCCATCGGAATGGACGCTGGCCGCTGGGCGGAGATCTCGACAGTCGCCCTCGCCGCGTTGAACCTCGCTCTGAGAATGGTCACCCGGGAAGAGATCGCATTGAACTGAGCCTGACCGGTTACGCTCGACGAACAACTTTTAATCCACCAATCAGACGGCGCCGGGACCAAACCCAGAATAAAGGCTGACAAATATGGCCACTTTCGACATCGAATCTTTAGGGCCGACAGATGGCCCTTGCCCCACGAACCGGTACGACTCCCTTTCGGGCGCTAGTTTCATAGTATGGAAACCCGGAGACGAGGCTCTCGTCATGTTTCGAATACCGTATGGATTCACATCAGGGTCCCGTGTCCGCCTGATATTCAATGAAACGATACCGGCCACAGGGCTGGCGTATTCGTGGGACATCGAGAGCAGGGCGTTGAGTCAGGCTTCAAACCTTGCTCTCCCCGTCTCAAACCCTTATACGTCGTCCACCCGATTTTTGAGTTCGGATCCCTCGGCCGTGGGTCTCGCCGCGGCCCGTGCCATCCCTTTGGTCGACGATCACGGCATGATATCCGGCGCTTCGCTAAATAGCGGGGACGCTCTGTGTGTCCGGATCAAACTCGCAATCGAGGGCACTGATCCTGCCCCCACAGAACTTTCGACATTCGCTTACCGTATTGAACTATCAGTCGACACGGAGTCCTGCAATGTCGAATGCGTTGGTAGAGTCGCATCCATCATTCGAGCGACAAGAGACCTTTTCAATGAAGACAACAGCGGCTTCCTGCGTAACGATTTCATCCTGAGATCCATTAACGAATGTCTTAAAGACCTTGCCCGGGAGAATTACTGGTCCGCTGAAAAGATACTCCCCGCAGTCGCGGGCCAGAACACCATAGAACTGGCCTCAGCCATACCCGACTTGCAGAGTGTCCAGCGCGTCCGCTTTAACAACGCTCAGGGTCTGATGACAGAGCTTCATTCCCTCGACGATTACCTTGACCGGTCGGCCCGTTCATGCGCTACCGGCCCTCCTGTGTGGTACTTCGTCCGAAACGGCCTGATGAAAGTGTGGCCTACTCCATCGAAAAACCTGGACTCGGGATTTCATGTTTATTATTCGAGGCTCCCACCAAGCCTCGGTTGCTCTGAGGACAATTGCGACCCGCCGGTGCCACCGGCGCACGACACTGTCTTCACAATGTTCGCGTTGCGCCAGGCGTTTCTTCGTGACAGAAACGCCCCCGGAGCGGACCTCAAATTCCAGGAATACTCACGGCTCTACGAACTGGAAAAGCGGCGCTTGCTCGGCGTCACAGAGCCGGCGAGCGCAATAATCAAGCCCAGACGCTAATGGAAGGATGACGGAATTGACATCTACGGATACCGGCGCCCGAATCTACAATCTTTTCGACTGGACAGCGGGGATACGCAATCAGACGATCAACCCACTCGCTTCAGAAAGCTCTTCCTTGTTCGCGGGTGGGAACATTGACATCGAAGGCCCGGGGTTAAGGGTTAGAAACGGTTACAACGTTATTTCGAGCCTTCCAGCCGCTGGCGCTGTCGTTTATCTGGGCTCGTTCATGTTTCCAACCACCAGGACAACATACCTGCTGGCTCAAATTGTGGAAGCTTCCGGCTCGTCCCGACTTTTCGCGTCATATACGCCTCATGAGCCCCTGTCATGGAATCAAATATACGATTTCGGGCTGAACGCCGGGGTCGTTTCGGTGAGCGCTCTCAATGACCGGGCAATAATCACTGAAGGCAAGGCGAGCCCCCCATTGGTGTTTTCAGGGGGACTCGATCCTTCAGGGGCCGACTGGGCTACGCCTATCGCGGTTCTCCTGACACGTGACAGTGGCGTGACATGGATAGACGTCTCAGATTCCGCTCTCGACACTGACGCGGACTCCACCCTGGACATCGGAACGCTCACGCCTGGGAATGGTTGGATCATCGTCTGTCTCGACACGCGAATAACCACCGGGCTGTTTATCGACCTGACAACGCCGGGCTCAACGCCAAACCCGATAATAATCGAGCCTCTCGGCGACGACTGGGGCCCAGGCCTGAATATTTCCGATGACACCAACGGGCTGACCCGCTCAGGGGTCGTCACATGGCAAGCTGATCAGGCGCCGCCCTCAACCACGGATTATCAACAATATAGAAGGTTACTGGTTTCGAATCCGCTGCGTTAACCCCACCGATCTGCATCTCAAGCTTAACCGGATACTTTTCCAGGCTCCCTGCCAACCCTTGAGCCGTATGGGAAACGGCATGCCCGACACCCCGCTTGGATTTATCTACTGGGACGAATCCGCAAAATCAGCCAAGGATTTCACCATTGAGGTTCAGGATTTCAACTATCCCACTTTCGCGAGACTTAACGACGGGGCCCTCGAAAACCCGGAAGCCATGGCCCCTGAAGATTATCTGTACGTCGGCTGCGTCTCGGAATTCCGGGATCTCGAAATTACTCCTCACAACGATTATCACAATTCAAATCCGGCTGTTCTTAACGGATCATACTGGAACGGGACGTCGTGGGCGCCTGTTTCCGGTCTCTCGGATGGGACAGCGGAGCCTGCGGGAACGCCTTTCGGAAAAAGGGGACTGATCTCGTGGAATCTTCCGGACGACTGGACCCCCAATCGACCGTTGGGAGCGCTATACCCGTACGGATACTGGATAAGGCTCTCCGTATCCGCGGCGCTCACTCCCAAGACATTCATCAGCGAGGCCGCTGTCTGGCCGAAATTCGACCCTCTGAAAAAATACGGCTTTGTCATCACAGTCCGGGACCGTGTAATCCTCTGCAATCGCTCTGACTCCCCGGACCGGATTGACATTTCAAGGCCGCTCGAAGAATACGGCGTGTGCGGCCCTGACTCCTCATCCCTGAGAATAGGTGGAACCGGCGAGATAACAGCGGCTATCGAGGTGTTCAATCAGGGCTTTATAGCAAAAACCGACGATTGGTACCTGCTCAACGGTTACAGCCCGTCCACGTTTTCCCTCGAACGGGCGGAGACCGCGGGCCAGACGCCGATCAACAGCAGGGTCCTCGTGGCCGCTCCACACATGGAGGCCGACTCCAAGAACCTGATGGGCCTTTATTATATAAATCAGCGGGGCGCATGGCATTTCGCGGGGCTTAAGGTCTACCGGATAAGCGACCAGGTGTCGTGGTGGGACCAAACCTCTTCACAGGAGCGTCTTGATCTGAACAATCTCGGATCAGCGTTTGGAATGTACTGGGCCGCCAGGAACAGGATAATATGGGCCGTCCCCATGATTGGCGACTCCTCTGAACAGAAATTCAACAACAGGCTCATAGTCTATGACCTCGGTCTCAAGGCATGGCTTCCTCCATTCGCTGTAAGCGCATCGTCACTTTCAACGTTCTCGGACCCGGGATCCGATCGCAATCCGGGTCAAGTACGTTTGCTCGCCGGGGATTACACCGGCCGGATACTCGAACTCTTCAGCCGGGACTCGCTCTCCGACGCGGGGTCGCCCGTAAACGGCTGGGCAGAGACTCCCTGGGTCCATTTCGGGACGCCTCATGTCGAAAAAACCATCCGCGCCCTAACCCTGTTCTCCAAATCGACGGCCTTTGACCCAATTCGGCTTGAGGTCTTTACGGATGGCTCCATGGACGTGGCCCGCTCCATAGAATTCACAAGACAATCCGCTTCCAGCGCCAATGAATTCACGATGGACCCAAGACCGTTTGATTTGAACGGCCGTTTCTTCAAATTCCGTTTAAGTCTTACCGCTCCATCGACGCTTTTTGGCCTGCAGGCCACAATGCTGGGGGTCCGGGAATGGGGGGCTATATAACATTATGTCAGGAAGGTATACCGCTTATCATGTCTACCAGAACCTGTCGTTCCAGGAAGCGGACAAGGCGGCTGCCCGACCTTACAGGCTCCCTGAATATCACTGCGCCCATTCACAGAGAGGATACCTTTTTCAGTTCGCGGACATGTCGGAAAGAAATCACTTTGACGCGGCGGTCACGACCTGCTGCGATGAGCCGGTCCTGAATTTCCAGAACAAGCCGCAGTTCGCCGAGGCGTCTCGGCCCATGAAACCCCGTGACTGCTCTTCCCATGTCACTGTTACGGGTTGCGCCGCGATTGAAGTTTCGGTCGAGGACTCCGCCGCCATGTGCGCGGACGAGTCGGCCCGCATCCGCAGGATTAGGATCAAATGTCCTTCGATGTGTCCGGAATTCACTGGCCTGATCGATGGAGAGACATTCAGGGGACAGTACGGAACATTCCGTATCCTTGGCCGGGAAGCCGAAGAGATCCTGATCCTGGATTACGCGCCGGACCAGGCGATTATTACTGACATCTACAGGAAATGTTCCGGAACAGTCACATTTAATGAGCTGTTCTGCAATGGGCGTTCGTTGAGCTTCGAGGTCCGGGGCGGTCTGGATTTCCCTGGTGGTTGCGGTTGTGACTGCTGTGGAGATCTTGGAGCTTTCCCTGCGCCGATCATCAATTTGAACGCTCCGGATTTTCTCGATGGAGGGTTAGCCAACGAGATCATTCCCAACATTGTTATTTCAGGGGATCCGGCCTGTCGGGGCGGTGAGATCACTGGAGTGTTTCACGGTATCTACGGATCTACGGAGGTGTCGTGGTCCGGACCGACGGTTTACCATTCTGATGGAGCAAGCCGGAATATCACTCGGGTACCCGCCGCTGTCGGCGCCCCATCCAACCCATCGTGCTGCGGCGGGGAGATCGAATGGACAGCGACCGACGGATGCGGCGCGGCGCAATTTCGAACAACGCTCGTCAAACCGGGAATCTGCTGACAGCCATGTTCTGCCGCCCGACCAGTCCATTCTCAGTGAAGGGTATGGTTACTCATTTACAGGGATCGGAGCCTGCTCGTACTCATCGGGCGCAGCGCTGGAAATCGAAACCGTATGCCTCGATAACACGCCCGGCGATCTTTACAGGCTTGATGGGACTCTCGTCAGGAATATGGACTCGACCCTGAAGTTCGAGTCTGGCCACGCATGCTCCGGATGCTGCGGAAAAGGCGAAGTGTCGCTGAGCTTTTACAATGGATGCGGTTCCTTGATCACCGCCGGTTACACCGTGCGGAGATCCCCCTCGGACCTGGCGTATCAGGATGTAGTCGGCAGGGTCTTCAAGGTGGAGCGGTTCTATCGATCATTGTCGCCCATCGGGTATTTTTACCGAGTGGCGGTTGGGGATCTTCGGTGCGACGGTAACTTTGGGGAATTTGTCGAATCCTTTGCCCGGGTACTACGCCTCGCTTGACGATTGTCTAGCGGTAATACAAGGCCCGTCAGCCGAAGCGATTTTGGGGCCAACTGGCGTTCAGAGCTGCTACCCGGCGCGGATTCCTGCTGCTTCTATTCGGATAACGGGCTTTCCGGCCTGGAGTTCACGGCTCGCATCATCAGCGTTTCCGGAACCAAATGTTGCGTTATCGACACCACAAACGGCCATTGGATCAACGGCGGCCCTGATGACGGATGTTGCCCGAATTGATCATGTCATATCGAGGAGAGAACTACCCATGTCAGATGGAACATTACTCAGCGACTATGTTGGTTTTCTTGAATATCTCGCTTCCACAATAAGCCGTACCGGGGGTGTGCCGGTAACAAGAGCCAAATGCCCCGAATGTGGCGGCCAATGGTCCCTCTGGAAACGGGTGTGTCCATCCAGCGATGAATACGCCTGCGGCTACCGCGCGATATGGAAATGCGAAAATCCCGAGTGCGGGGAGATGGAGGTTAGATGAATGGGTGTGCGCAGACGGCGCCTATGGAGGGAGGGGCAGATGATGTAACGACCCATTCCCACGGCGGTGCACGTGGGCTATTCCGTACGCCGGCCTTAACGGGGCTGTTACGGATAGGCCGCCTGGCGCCGACGGGTTTATATCGGGTTGACCCCGGAGGGGTCAACACAGAATAGCCCATAGCAGCGCTATGGGTGACATGTGTGTATGGGTACGGGTTATGGGTACCGGCAGGCGGGTATTGCGTATGTTAGCCGTCTGACAGTCTTACTCCCAAGGGTCGAAGTGACATCCCGCCACCGACGGGGTTCAAGATTTTGAACCCCTACGCGCGAACAACACAAAATGACCGGCGTCGAGGCCGACCATACACAAAACAAGGACAACACCATGCCATCCGAATACACGAATTCATCATCAGATCCATTCAGCGCTTCACTCGATCAGATCAACAACCTGATTAACGATCTGCTCTCAAGATACTCTTCGCTCAGGCCCGTTCAGGAACCGAAACCAGAAGAAGACCCGCTCATTCAGGGTTATCTCTCGCAGTATCTCGGGGGAGCGAGGAGCCTGTTGAACTCATACACATCCCAACAATCAGGGTCAGGGCGGGGGCTGGGAGCGTCTTCGACGGGCGGTTCCTCGCTGAGCGAGTCAGAGGCTTACCACCAGGCGCTCAAGACGCTGGCCTCCGAATATTCCTCGAAATTTGGAGACGCCGTAGAAAACGCCAGATCATTGCGTGACTCTCAATACTCGCAACAAACCTCAGATCTGGGCAGCCTCAACGACCTGCTCCTGACCCGAAACAAGTTGCTCTCAGCGCAGGGAGACTGGTTGAACAATCTGGCGGCGCAGCAGTTCGAAGTTGAACGCGCCCGAGCGCAGGACAATTTGCAGGCTCAAAAAACCGCGGAGCGACAACGCCAGCCTGAATTCCGACAGGGAACAGGCCCAACTCGCGCAGGATCAGGCGCTCGCAAGCGAAAACAAATGGCGAAGCCTGCAGGCGAAAGCCCGTCTCGTTTCACGCATCGGGAAAGCCGCCTCAGGGTGGACCAACGCCGATGACATGCTCTCAGACCGCCTCGGGGTTGACTTTGGATATTACCAGCCCTGGTCCCGCAAACTGGAGATCAGAATGGGCGGATCAAAGAGGTAGAATCGTTGACCTCACTCGCTGATGTACTTTTTCCATTTTGGGGTTGACATAGACTCCATATTGATCCAACAAACACGGTACCAAAAATCATCCGCTTTAAGGGTCCATAGTCAAAGTTTTCTCATCACATTCTAAACCCCTTGGGGTCTGCATATCGGGGGGGTTTCAGATTGTTAACCCTGGACACTGCGCGCCAAATCCATGGACGCGGCGTCCCACAACGTGCATTTAGGAGATTAACAAATGAAAAAATGTGACGTTAACCATCCAAAACTTATCTCAAACTCGTTCGACAAACTTCATGAGCAGCTTTCCATTATTCGCGCTCACGTTCAGAAAATCGATGACCCGGAAGCCGAAGAACTGTTCAAACAGATGGAAATCGCATGCCTCTCGCGGCTGCGCAGTCTCAGGCTAAGGCTCGAAATCCCCTACGACGGGCACGAAACAAATGGTCAGGGAGGAGCGCCGACATGGGCTTAGAAAACGTTTCCCAGAGTTACAGAGAGACTCCCTGCGCCCGTCGGTTGTTCATTCGGCCCTTTTCCGCATGAAGTAGACCGGACGTTTCCCTGCCCGTGCCGCCGCATGATAAGTGATTTCTTCTATTTGCGCCGGCATGAATGTGATCGTTGTCCGTTCTCGGTTTATCGGAACGGTATTTGATCATGGATGAGGGAATCGAAGTGTTCAACGATGAGTTGATCCAGGCGCTGGAAGCCCTGTCCTCAAACGGGCTGACAGCGGACGGCGCCATACGCGTGGTCACGTTTCTCATGGCCGAAGCGCCTACCGCTTCACGCCAGAAAATCGATCAACTCAAGATCATGGATAAACTGCTGAACACATCCCGGGCCCTTATGGAAACCCGGCTCAAAACAGGGGACGCTGAGTCCCTGGCGGAAAAACTCTCGCAACTCGAACGTGAACTCGCTGATCTGGCTGACAATAAGAAAGCCGGAAAAAAGGGGAGCCGCGTCGCGGAGTTCTTTTCGTTTTTCTAAACGTGAGGCGGATTGTCTCTTAACACACTTACAAAGCGGGCTGAAAAGCTCGCTGATGGGATAGAACGCGCCGGTAGGGCCTGCAAATACGGGTTCGCCGGCGCTAATCCCGACCTCCAGTCTTTTGTCGAGAATCTGCGGATCATCGACAAACATGGGGAGCTTGTTTCTCTCATAATGAACCGGTCGCAGGAAGTGATTTTTGAAAAGATCCTCGAAGCCCGGGAGAAACAGGTTCCTGGTCGATTCATCTGTCTCAAGGCGCGGCAATTGGGCGTCTCAACCCTGATCGAGGCGATTATTTTCGCTCTGATCACCTTGTACCCGAGGCGGTTCGGGCTTGTGGCCGCGCATCACCTCTCAGGAGCCAGATCAATTTTCGCCATGACCCAGCGCTTCTACAAAAATCTTCCGGACGAGAATAGGCCGGCGCTATCGAAAAACAGCGCGTCCAGGCTGGAATACGCGGCCCCTCACTATTCGAGCCTGCAGGTAGACACCGCGGCAAACCCGACACTGGCCCGTGGGGCTACATTCCATTACGCCCACGCCTCCGAGGTCGCGTTCTGGGATCAGGCTGAAACCGCGGCCCTGGCCATTAACCAGGCCACCCCCCAGAACTGGGATACGCTCCTGTTTTGGGAATCAACCGCTAACGGCATGAATAACCTTTTCCACAGGATGTGGGTAGCGGCGGAACGGGGCGAAACTTCTACCGCGCCTATTTTCCTTTCGTGGAAACAGTTCCCGTCATACAGTCTACCGCCGGGTCCCGGGACAAACGGTCCCGAACCGACGGAAAAGGAGACTGAGTATTCGAAACTTGCCGGTCTGGACTCGGCTCAGCTCAACTGGGCTATACACACCCGAAAGGACCAGTGTCAGGACTCGTGGGACAAATTCCATCAGGAGTATCCCGCTGTGGCGTCTCTTGCTTTCGCATTCACAGCCACACCCTGGTTCAATCAGTCAATTCTCATGGAGTGGATAGAGGCGTCATCACCCCCCACAAGGGGGCGGCTAGAATGGCCGAACGCGGTCCGGCGCCAATGGTCCCATATTTGTGGAATCAGACCAGGGCGCCATCTCGTTGTGGTCGACGCCGGAACCTTCGGCCACCTACAGCCTTGGCATGGATGTCGGTGAAGGTGTTGGAGCGGATTACACGGTGATTCAGGTTATTCAATGATCAGACCGGCGATCTGGCCGCGACTTACAGATCGAATCGCGTTCGGCCCGAAATTGCCGGCGTTGACGCTTATATGCTTGCGGTCTACTACAACTATGGCCTGCTCGGGATTGAACGCAACGGCCCGGGGCTTGCGACTCTCGTGGCATGTGAGCGCGGCCTTGGCGCTTATCCATGGATGACCGGCTATCCCAATCTGTACTATCAGACACGGCTCGACAAGAAGCTCCCGGATGAAACCGAGCGGCTCGGCTGGCTAACCACACGGCCCGTAAAGGAGGCCATGCTTTCAAGACTCGCGGAGGCCATAGACCGCAGGGACATTACTGTATGCGACCGCCTGTCTCTGCTGGAGCTTCAGGGACTCGTCTGGGACGCTGACAACCGGTGTTTCAGGCAAAATTACAAGCGGCCGGGCGAAAAGCTCACGCATGATGACTCTGTAATCGCGCTGGCGATAGCCAACGAGATGAGGCGCGCGGCGACGGGTAATCGCTTTCTTGCCGGTCGTCCGAAGACCTCCGGGGATTTCTGACCTATGGAGGCGCGAGCTGCTGCCGGATGGCGATATACGTGTCAGAGGCGCCAGCCGGGATGAGCTTTTTACCGTTATCAACGCGGGCGTTGGCTGGTCGGCTGAACAGCCCGCGGCGATTGTCGTCCTCGGCTTACGGCTTGATGGCCGTTTTCACGCCCTTGAAGAAGCCGGCGGCTCGCTCTTCGAGATTACCGACGCGGCCGTGGAGTATGCGGATCGTCTTCTTGTGGACACATTCCTGATCGACGCTACTGATCGGGTAGCCGCTGATTATTTCCGGAGAACAGCGATAAAGGGGCGGCAGGTAGTCAGGGCTGTGCCCGACAGGATAATCACGAATTTTAGATCAGCCCTGGAACACGCCCGAGGCCTGCTCCTAAATGAGTCAGCGATTATAAACGAACGCCTATGTCCTTCACTCCTGTATTCGCTGCGCCAGAACCAGGACTACGCAATGCGGGCTCCGGTGGTCAGGGCCCTTGTTTATGGTCTCCTGGCTCTTCAGGACTGGAACACTATGGATGATGTCGCTCTTCGCCCGACTGACAGCGGCTGGTACCGGAATCGGCGGAGGAGATAACCGCCTTCGCCGACAACTACCCCTTGATCCCCAATCGTCTTGGCCGTAATATGAGGTTCAGCGAATTTATACGTTCCGCTTAACCCATATCTTGGAGATCTTTCATGATCGGTAAAGAAGAAATATCCTCCCAGCCGACCGACACCTTGGGCCAGGAAATCATGGGCGCTTTCCTGTACGCCAGCTACCTGGATTCACTCAATAAATCTCAGCCATTAAAAGAAGAGGGGCTGGTGGCGCATGCGCGACAGCGGTCGCGCTGAAGATGACGAATCGGACCTCATAGACGACGACTCTGAGGACGAGGACCTGGATACTTTTGATGACCTTGATGACGATGATCTGGATGAGGGCGATTTTGACGAGGAGGATGACGAGGAGTTGGACGAGTTTTGGGATGACGATGAATTAGATGATGAAGATCTGGATATGGAGGATGACGATTGAAATCATGACAAAATTCCCTTGGGGTGAAGTAGACAAACCTCTCCGTCCTGTTTCCCCCCGTTTTTAAACCAAAAATCATCTCTATTATTCCACGCTCCCCCTCCAGGCGTGTTTTCGGATTAGGAGTAGTTCATCCACTGCGCCCATAAGGCCACATTCATCGCGTGATCCCCGTTATGCGTTCATATTGCGAGAAAGGAAAATTACGATGTGTGTTGGGGCAATTATAGCGCGCGAGTTCATTAAGGCAAGGAAAAACTGACTTGTTTGTGGTATGTAACTTATACCTGAGTTTGAGATCAATTGTTTCTTGTTTTCACACCCGGTTGATCTCACTAGGCTTTATATGCTTCCAATTATTTCTGCCTGACTCGTCAGTAACTTATACATTACGTGTTTTTTTAGTGCGGCCCTGTCTGAGTTCAGTTGAGTGCGCGCTACCTCGCCGAAAAGAAGGATCATAGGGGTTCAAGATTTTGAACCCCTTGTATATTACAGATATCTAATCAGAACGTTGGCACGAGCGTCAGTAGGTGGTAGACAAGCGATTCATCTGGATACCGATCTGGATTGATGCGCAACCCAGATCGGGGCAACCGGTAGATCGGGAACCTCTTGGTCGTAGGAGACCGTTTCTTAGCTGGATCGCCGGTTGCCATGTTGTAGATAACCCGAACAGTCGTCTGGGCCATTATGTGAGCCCGCATCCGCAAGGAAGGGAAGCTGCACATGTCTAAAGAGATTATACCACAAGTTTACGTCGGGATTGACATTTCTAAAGATCACCTCGATGTGTGTCTTATACCCGGTGATCAGCGTCTGACCTTCAGCAATGACGCCAAGGGATTAGATCAATTAACAGAGCGGCTTAGTAAAGAGGCTTCGCCGCTAATCGTCATGGAAGCCACTGGAGGCTATGATGTGCCGATAGCTGGCGCACTGTTGTCAAAGGGCTTGCCTGCGGCGATTGTGAATCCCAAGCGTGTAAGAGACTTTGCCCGCGCTATGGGCAAATTAGCAAAAACCGATTCGATTGACGCCCATGTTTTAGCCCGTTTCGCCCAGGATATGAAACCCGAGATCCGTTCTGCTGCCTAGCGAAAAGGAACGATTTATGAAAGAGCTTGTCAGCAGGCGTCAACAGTTAATCGATGTTCGTACGGCAGAGAAAAACCGCCTTCATAAGGCTGTTTCTCTGCAAGTCAAAAAGAGCATTCAACTCATTATCGATACTGTTAATCAACAGATTCGAGAAATCGAAAAACAGTTGGATGACGAAATCAAGGGTAACCCTGTGTTGCATGAAAAAGATCAACTTATCCAAAGTGTTCCTGGGGTGGGTCCTAATACCTCTCGAATGCTCTTGGCCGCTCTGCCTGAGTTGGGAAGACTCAGTGGCAAGCAAATAGCAAGTCTAGTAGGAGTTGCGCCCTTCAACCGGGACAGCGGAAAAATGAGAGGAAGACGAATGGTCTCCGGGGGTCGAACAAGCGTGCGTAATCTTTTATACATGGCTGCTTTGGTGGCTTCTCGTCACAACAAAATAATCAGGGAGTTCTATTTGAGACTCCGCAACTCTGGCAAAAATGGTAAGGTCGCACTTGTGGCTTGCATTCGAAAGCTGGTCGTAATTCTCAACGCTATGCTGAAAAAGAAACAGCCCTTTTGTGAACTTAATGCTTGACCGTC
>CAWJXP010000052.1:0-158415 GCA_963846725.1 uncultured delta proteobacterium
ACATGCTGACCGTGTTTTTGACATATTCCAACGCTGACGATGTTCGCCGAAGCGCCTATCAAAGTGGCGTTGCCACCTAAAGTTCCGCCAAACATCATGGCGACGAATACCGGCAGAGTCGCGGCCGGCCAATCCGTGAAGCCGGCGGCAAGCGCTGCGTCGGGTACTGCTCCTGCTACTACAAAGTAACCTTTGGTCATCACCAGCGAAGCGGCAACAACAGGAATGTTGGCGAGCAGGCACGACATTGCGCCGATACCTCCCAGCAAACCAAGCGCCACAAGAACAAAGTTGGCGCCAAACCAGTTGTAAAAGGTGATGGCCATGCCCTGAAGCAGGCCGGTCTTGGAGAATGCCTGGACCAGACAGAAAATCGCGCTGAGGAAGATCAGAGTCTTCCAGTCAACGTCTCGGATGACGTTATCCAGGGGCTCGATACGTACTGCGTAAATAACGAGGAGAGCGAGCGTGGCGCCTATAATAGCCACGGCAGGAGGCACAATCGGTGTGGGCAATCGCTCGCCGATGAAGAACAGAACTATCATCAGCCCGAGGACTGACAATGCGAGAGCGACGAACCAGGGGTGCTCGAGGGAAATCTTAACCTTCTCGGTTGGAAGGGTGCAGCGGGCACGCCAGATCTGGGGCATCAGGACTGGGAGTAGCGGTATGACCAGAATTACTGCGAGCAAACCACCAAGACTGACTTTTTGCAGGTAATGGCCGAAAGTCATGCCGATTGAACTGCCAACCAGGAATGTCGCGGGATCGCCAACCAGTGTGAGCATACCCGCAGAATTACTAACGATTGCCGTAAGTATCATCGGACCGACAAAATCTAATTTAAGCTCCTTCGCTACACGAATAATCACCGGGGCAAGAAGAATCACTGTTGTGGCGTTGGGCAACACTGAGCATGTCACGGCAACCATCAGCGCCAGTAACAACAGGAAACGCTTTCCACTGCCGCGAGTCGCACGCAGATACAAGTTGCCCACACGTTCGAATATGCCGGTTTTGGCAAGAACACGAGCCACGACCATGCCACCGAACAAAAGGGCGACCGGGCCGCTCGCAGTTCGGAATGCCGCCACCAGATCATCATCCTCTAATATCCCTAAGACCAGGAGGATGCACACGCCGAGCAGGCCCGCTACCGCCATGTCGATTAAGTCGAAGGCGATAAGCACGATCACTGCCGTAAAAGTTATCAGAGTCAGATAGATCTGTAGGTCTGACATGTCATTGTCCTGTTATTCAATCGGGGGAGCATACATTAGTCCTCCCTCGGTCCAAAGCCGGTTCAGACCGCGGTCGATTTTAAGGGGGCTGCCGAGTCCGAGGTTGCGCTCGTACATCTCCCCATAGTTACCTACAGCCTTCACAGCGAGAACGGCCCAGTCGGTTCGAACGCCCATTGCCTTTGCAACCTTGCCTTGCTCTCCTCTCAGCATCCGCCAGACCCTGACATTTTTCTCTGGGATGGTGGAATGGAGGTTGTCGCGGGTCACACCAATTTCCTCTGCCAGAATCAGAGCGTACAGTACCCATCGGACAACCGTAACCCATTCCTGGTCACCGCCCCACACGACTGGACAAAGTGGCTCTTTGGAAATGCTATCCGGCAAAATTTTGAATGCCGATCCTCCCCCTGGAGCCTGCAAGCGCATTGCAGTGAGCTGTGACGCGTCACCGGTGCATGCAGCGCAGCGCCCGTCGAAAAGAGCGGCAGCGATCTCGGCCGGTGAGTCGAGCACGAGTGGATTCACCGAAAGTCCATGTGCGATGAAGTAGTCCTTCATGTTTAGAACGCTCGTGGAGCCTTTTTCCACGCACACGGTTGCGCCGTTAAGCTCTGCGATCGTGGTTATGCCCGATTTGGTCGGAACAAGGAACACCTGGCTATCGTAGAGCAACACCGCTGGAAATTGTACCTTCAAGACCGCCTCGCGTGTGAGTGTCCAGCTCGTGTTACGCATTAGCAGATCGATATTGCCCAACTGGAGGGCCGGAAATCGCATGGATGCGGTGAGAGGAACGAACTTTACCTTGGCGCTATCTCCCAGTACCGCAGCGGCTACGGCATGACAAAAATCGACGTCAAATCCTCGCCACTTGCCGGTGGCATCCCTTTCAGAAAAGCCTGGTATGGCCTCGCCCACGCCGCAGTACAGCAGGCCCCGAGCTTTGACAGCGTCCAGCACGGGGCCGGCGCAAACAGGACCGACCATGACCACTGCTACCACGACGGTAGCGAGCAACGCCGAAAAAGCGCCTGAAAGCTCTCTAATCTTGTGTTTAATCATTGGGACCGACCTCGTTGAGCTCACATTTTCTGGTTCTTGCTGAGTAGCCCATGAGTTTATCGGAGTCAATCATAATGGAAACTGTGGCCTTCGATGGCCACTCCAAGCGCTGTGCTGTAGCTAATCCAGCAGAATATTTCTTGACCGGGTTGGAGGGCGCCCGGCGCCATCATCCATGACGACCAAGACATTACAGACAGGAAGGCCCAAATCCGGCACAAGAGTCTTCAGTGACAAACTGACCGTAATTTAGCTTCAAGAAAGCTTGCCGACCCTTCTCTGGTAAATCGCGATATTGGTATATATGGACAAAGAAACGCTGTCTGCAATCCCCCCTTCTAACCTCCAAGATGATACCCCTACTTCGACCGGGTACTGATGTACCGTCGAATCAAGCCCTTCCTCAAAACAGCTTACTATTTCGGGCGGTGGCTCGACTAATCCACCGCCTTCTTGTGTGGCGGCGAAAGAAGTTCGAGTGACCGGGCGCGGCTTGGTGACAGCCGGACAACTCGAACTCATCTTCAACACGGTCTTTATTGTTTTGCCGCTATCAGAGCTGCCTGAAGTTTGGCTTGATCGTCGTGCGAGAGAGAAGTCTTGAGAACCTTTCCTCCCGTTCCCTTGAGTTCCTCGAGCACTTTGTCCGGCGTCATACTCCTGACCAGGACGAAGAGCGCCGAACTCCCGGGATGCAAGCTTTCAGCCAATTCCTTCATGAAATTGTTGTTGATTCCGACATCGGTAAGGGCGCCGGACGCTGCCCCGACGCTGGCTCCTACCGCAGCGCCGAGAAGCGGATTTAGAAAAAGAAGTCCAATAAGGGATCCCCAAAACCCTCCGGTTAAAGCGCCATCAGCAGTAAGATTCTGCGCTTGAAGCAGTTTGATCTTTCCCTTGTCATTTTTTTCCGCTACCACTGCGTCTTCAAGGTCGATCAGGTATTCCTTCTGCATCTTCCAAAGCATGAGGCGTACCTCTTCCGCTTTGAACTGATCGTCATAGCCGATAACCACTAAATCACTCATGGTCCGTACCTCCTGTAATAAAAGGTTGTGCGTCGGTTTCTGATGTGTCAAGGGAAAGGATTTATCGACATTTTATTCGCCGCTCACACAACGAATAAAGCATAATGCGCTAAAAAGCGTGGATAGTATATTCTATACAAGATAGGATTGACAAATTTAAACGAACGGTTTTCTCTCCTTTTTCAACGAGGTAATTCATGGAACGATTATTCTTCATCATCGGAGCATTTTCAGCATTCATTGCAGTGGCGGCAGGCGCTTTCGGCGCACATGGTTTGAAGGGACGACTGTCTCCAGACATGTTAGGCGTTTTTGAAACAGGAGTGCGCTACCAGATGTACCACGCCCTTGCCCTCATCGGCGTAAGTTTTGCAAGCGCACATTGGCCTGGAAAGCTAATCACCTGTTCAGGCTGGCTTTTTGTCATCGGATCGCTTTTCTTTTCCGGAAGTATTTACCTGCTCTGTCTTACCGGCGCCAAATGGCTAGGTCCGATAACTCCGATCGGAGGCGCAATGTTGTTGGCTGGTTGGCTGTTTTTGGCAATTGGCGCCTTGAAATAGCGTCAGATTTTTTCTGTGAGGGACGTTTAATCGCGCCCGGGGTTACCGCCAAAAAGAAAGCTGTAATGCCCATAGTCAAGAGGGTTAACAAACAGCCATATCCACCTCCCCCATTTTGCCGTTCGTCCTCAAAACTATAGAGCGTTGACCTGGGACAGGGGATTCTGATTAGCTCCAATGAAACCCTAGCCATCTTTTACTTCAGACGTCATATTTGCCGTAAGGTCAGTCGGACAACTGAAGAGTTTCCTATTGAGTGGCATAGGAGGCGCATGAGAAAGATAATATCTCCACTGCCCCATTCACAGCCAGTTCAGTCGATTTTAGAATTACGATATTATGGTAGTCCACTGGCATAAATTGTTTGGTTTACCCATTGTCACCAGCAATTTCATTTGACCTCTCGTTCATTCTGAGGACTCTGTTTCGCAAAATTATTAAGTGGACATTTTTCTTTCACAAGATTCAACAAAAAATAAGCAGCAGCCAAAGCCAATACCAGGACACCAATGTCAAGGTAAGTCAGGCTGGAAAGTTTGCTATGGTCAAGAATGATTATTTTTCTAGCCAAGGCGATTATGGCTACAATTATTATAATTTCAGCTCTTATTACTCGTCTTTCATGGAATGAGTAAATCGTCTCCATCAATTCCAAGCCAATAAGGACCAATAACGACATACCGAACAAATCGAGAAGTTCGCTGGATTCAAGAAACATATACGGCGGGGTAATAACATCGTTGATAATTAGCCAGCCAACATCCAGAAGCGTCAGCAATATTATGATGCCCATCATAATCATGAGAACATAACTGACAAAGGTTTCGAATTTCCTGATTGTCCCATCAGCGTTCATATCACTTACCTCGGATACCAATGCTCCCTTTGGAATTGTTAGAAGTTCCCCTACGCCACATTCTCAATACTCGTAAATAAATCTGGCTGACGAATTTTGGCGTATACCTTAACCATCTGGCTATAATGCTCACAATATTTTGATGAGTCTTTACGGCTATTACACGGACAGGTCTCCATATCATGAAGACAAGATTTGCCCATACATATTTTAACTATCCTACTTTCAGTATTATTCAGACTGCTTAAATCAGCATTTAGAGGTAATCTTTTCATTTTAACTCCATAGACCACAAAAAAATGGCCCGTTGGTTGACGGGCTAAAGTAAGGATTAGGGGTTTTTAATCTGGTAGGTAAAAAACATATTACTGGGATGTTGTCAATAGTTGTTAATAAATTGGTATATAAATATTTCTTACAGATAGTATGTATAATATCCAACTATTTAAATTTATGTTGTATTTAATACTAGTAAATTTATAGCAGAATATTTTATTCAGATGGTCAAGTCTCGAACTTGAAGCAATGTTTAGTTCAATAAGAGCCCAATGAACAATCATTATAAAAATTTGAAAGAGCGCTCGGTGACAATTATATTTGAAGATTATAGGGAGTAGTCGTTTGGGAGTATTTTGATGAAAATAGCGAACGTCAATAAGGCTGAACTGAAAACTGAATTTTATGAAGAGACAAAGAAGTATATTTTGCTCACTGTCTATATCGCCATGGTCCTGGCTGGTTTAAAAATATACAAGAGAATGATTCTTACGGAATATCACATCAGTTATTTCCATTGGGGATATAGTTTCTTAGAATCGATGGTGTTAGCCAAGATAATTTTACTAGGAGATTTTCTTCGTCTCGGTGAAAGATTTAGTAAGAGACCATTGATAATAAAAATAATATACAAGGCATTTGCCATGAGCATTCTTGCTCTGTTTATGTCCATCCTCGAATATTCCATTGAAGGATTATGGAACAACAGGGATATCATAGGTATTTTCCAGGAGATAATATATAAGGGCAATGGTGAGATGCTCGCTCATGCCGCAATCATGTTCGTCAACTTCATCCCCTTATTTACTATTTCGGAGACAGGACAGCTAATGGGGGATAATAGACTGTTTGAACTCTTATTCAAACGGACCGAAGCATGGAAAACTGATGTCAAGGGTATTTGACCTTGTTGCAGGTGCAAACCTGCGACTGGTTGATACATGTCGGGGAGCGTTCAAGCCTAGCCCCCCAACTATGATGGTTGAAGTCTCAGGCATTCAGAAATCTAAATCGATTTTTCCCAACCTTGACCGAAGTCTGCAAGGGGCCTGATATCCTTAATTTCAAAGGTTAACGCCGCGTGTATCATTTTGTTGGCTGCTTCCGATCCGACTTTTTCAGCAATAGCTGCTCGTATTTGATCGAGTTTTAACCCGGAAGTTTCATGTTCTTTCATTTCCACATAAATACGAACGCCTTTCCAATCTGTGACGGTTTTGCCGGGTTCCATAATTAAAAACACCCCGTGAGGATTTTCCAGTAGATTCGAATACGAACGATTTTTCCCGGCGCCCATTACGATGGTTTTTTCATCGACCATACGAGGTGACCCAAAATATGCGCAATCAACGATCCCTTTAGCGTCCGCCGTGCTTAGTGTTCCTAACCTAGGTTGCTTATTAAAGTATTCCATAAGATTCTTTGACATTAGCAACTCCTTTTATCCTGAAACAACTGATAGATTTCCATTTCGAGTGTACCATCGGAGCTTGTATTTATGCAAATGTCCAGGCCTAAACACCGGCCTGCGTGATCAAGAGCTGTGCATTCTTAGGTGGGATTTTGAATGTGAGGCGCCAGAGATCAACGAAAGCGTCTTTATCATCAAAACTTCCCTCAGAATTAGCGCCTGCGGTGTAGGGATAGCCATGTTAGGGCAATTATAGTAGTCGTGGTAATCATTGATTCGATTTTTCCGAGTTTAGGTCATATTTTGTTCATTTCGAGACGCACTTATAGTGTTCTAGGTTTATCAGAACCTATTTGAAAATGATCAGGACACCAATTTGAGTAATTGGTCAGCAAAGATAGCGATCACTCCAAACATTAAATGAGTCTTTACTTTCTGAGCTCCACGAACCATGACATTGCAGCCGCCAAATTCTTCTTTTAAACGGCTATTGAAACGCTCCACCGCCGATCTTTCATTGTATCTGGACGCCTCATGAGGAGCCATGGGAATAACGTCTTTGCCACGAGAGTTCTTGTCTATTATAGGCACATGGCCAAGATCCCTGCTAACTTCGTAAATCGGGCCGGCGTCATATGCCGCATCCATCAAGTCGTAGCAGTAGGGCACCCGGGAACTGGTCATCTTCATAAGCGGGATGGCCACCTGACTGTCGTGTAATGACGCGGATGTCACGGCTACGCTTATCGGTAGGCCGCAATCATTTACATCCGCATGAAGCTTGTAACCAATCCATCTAACTTTGTATCCCTTGGAATTCTTCTTCACTCCCACATCGCAGACTAACGGTAACTCTCTCAACGCCTCTTGGGACGATTGATGAACTTGTCGCTTCAAACGTTTTTCTTCTTTGGGCTCCGGTTGTTCGCCCTTGGCTCGACGTCCTCTCTTTCTACGGGGAGGTTTTTGCTTTGACAACTTCTTTGCCGGTTTCTCTCTACCTTCTATCGCAGTAGAGTCTCTCGATATATGACCAATCAGTTCCGACTTCAAAGATCGTTCAACCAAAGCCTCATGAACATTATCGCAAAGACCACTTTTCGCAAATTCCCCAAAAGCCCTGGAAAAAGTTGACTCAGAAGGAATATCTGAAACCTTTCCAAATCCACAGATCCTACGTAAACTCGGCGTAGTCTCAAGAGCCTCAATCAGCGCCCTTGTGGTTGGATATCCGTAAACGGATTTCGTGATAAATGATCTTGCTATCGATTCGCGCTCACAAAGCTTTCTTCCAAGCCACTGTGTGTCTGAGCTTTTTGGAACAGACCTCTCAACTTGCGCCAACTCAAGTATCGACACAAGCCGCTTCTCTTTTTCCGTTAAAGGACTATTCCAGCACTCTTCCAATTTAGGAAACAAACTCCGTTGCAGTGTTCCCATCAGCCATGATATTGTCTTTCTCAGCTTCACTGGCGTCTCCTGTGATAAAGAGTCTTTTTCCAAAAACACTATACCACGGGGCTGCCCGTGAAGCTCTTTTATTATACCAGAGAGTTTATTAAGAACGCCGAGGATAAAGTTGTGGCGCTAAATTTAACGGCTCATGAGATCATTGATCGGCAGCGCGGCAAACACCCTGAATATGTGTTTACGTATAAATGGAAGCCAATCAGCGGGTTCGGATCAAGCGAATGGTATAGGGCTGTTGAAAAGGCTGGAATAAAACATGTCAGACCACATGACTTGCGACATACTTTCGCTCGAAGGTTGAGGGCAGCCAGTGTTTCATTTGAAGATCGGCAGGATTTGCTCGGGCACAAGTCTGGAAGGATAACAACTCACTAGAGCCAGGCGGAACTTCTCAACTTGATAACGGCTAACAACAAGATAGTTCAAGGGTTGGGGTCACGCAAAAGTCCCACAATGGCATTATTAAGAAAAAAACCACTCCGAGTTGTTAATGGCTAACATCTTGGAATGGTTTTGGAATACGTGGTGCCGAGGGACGGAATCGAACCATCGACACAAGGATTTTCAGTCCTCTGCTCTACCGGCTGAGCTACCTCGGCAACCGGAAGCTATACTAATGTTTGTGATGAGATCTGTCAACGGGTTTTGGCAAGATTTTGCCCCAAAAGGGTCCATCCTTATCCTTGCATAGGCGCAAAATCACTTTTTCAGATAGTCATTCGCGTAGTTTCGGACACCCTTGTTCTTCAACATGTGGAATGTTCGCATCCTGTTTATATGAATCGGGTTCAACGAGCCAAGGGGAATATAGACTATGCGTCTTCCCATGGTACGGGCGAGTTTCTTCCAGCGGTTGGTCGGTGGCTTACGGGCGGCATAAACTATTCCAGGCTTCTCGGAATAAGCTATTCCCGCCACAAGAAGTCTCTCATGACGAGTCGGGACAAAATTAAAAGTAGGGTCCTTCCACACGTCAAACATTCGCATAGGCGGATAGGAAAGTATGAAACCGCCGTGCTCCATCCTGCTTATGCCCGGTCCCACGACATCCTGACCAGGTGGAGTGGAATAAAAAGCCATGTCCGATTCCTGGGAGTGCTCCCCTAACCATGTCATCTCAAATGTGAATTTTTCACGATCCAGGTCTTCATCGAATATTATTACTATAGACCCAAATTCCGGCGTTCCTTGCTCACGGCTTTTAATATAGATTCTATTTTCGTAGAAGCGTCTGAGTGTCTCTCTGACATCTACCCCTCCCCCTATATCGGAGACAAACGGCTCCGTATGAGACTGACTTGTCTGCATTAGATTCGTGGCGTGCTTGGCAAGAGACTCGCCCCACTTTTCTATTAGAACGTCTTCCGGTGGAAAAGAGCAAATATCTACTTCATCAGGATCGGAAGCCTCCCATTTCTGCTTCAGATGATCCTTCCATTTTCTGGAATTGACCGCTTTTAATCGATAACGTCGATTGGGACCTATAAATAGGGATCGTAGCTTTTTGTGAAGAGTTATTTTGTGACCATAGAAGTGAAGACTCTCTTCATCCAATTGCACGGCTGCCGGGTCGTTGGGATCGTTTTCCCAACTATAACCTGACATAAACTCATGAACATGATAGGCGAGGTCCTCATCCATAGCAGCGCGGGCAGATGACACCAGATGATACAGGTCCGGCAATATCATGCCCTTGGCCCTCAACCATTTACGCAAGAACTTGGCCCATGTCAGTCTCACATATTCTGGAATTTCCTGCCGTGTCTGCTTCGCATAATACCCAATCGCCTCTTCCATCAAGCTTACGATCAGTTCGTGTCGATCCGGCGGAAAATCGGTTTCCATATCCTGCCGCCAATCCTCGTACGCTTCCGTGATCCTCGGGATATCGGTAAATCCCTTTTTTCAAAGTATCCGGATGAAGCGGCGCAACCACGGCTGACTTGGCGATTTCCGGTTTCATAAGTGGTATTGCGTGAGGCTCTTCAAGAATGTTGGCCAATCGATTTACAGTTCGAAAATTTCCAACAAATAGAATACGTTCGAAACTGCGCGAAGCTTCTTGAAGACGGGCTGCAATAAAGAGTTCACGATTGGGGTGATCCGGATCAGGCCTGTCGGCCATAGACAGCCCAACTATGCTTTCCAGGAAAGTCTTCTGACCAATTTGATCTATCGAGTAGGCGTCAGGAAGTTTTTCGGATGAACCATGGCGGTTACGCACTGTCGGGTCCAAGAACCAAACAGGGATATTTTCCTCAGTAGCTGAACGCACCGCTTCAATAATTCCGTCAGAACCGTCTATTATCAACCCCGTGTACTGATCGTTCTCGTTTCCGTATATGATCACAGAGTGGTATGGAAGACGACGGACCGCTGTGACGATTTGTTCACGTAGAGCTACCGGCGCCTCGACGCACACAAGATCCGGCTTCTCATTGAGAATGAACGAACGAACCTGGCAGGCGAATTCGACGCGGTAATCAATTGAGCCAACCAGAGAAACCCGTCCTGCTCTGACAACGTCAGACCAACGTCGGCCCATCATATGCGACACGCCTAACCCCTGTGATTTGGAATACTGCCTGGTTTAAAGCGCTATCCTCAGATAACTTAGGTCTGAACTTCAGGAGACGGTAAGCGAAGCGGGATATGTTCATGCCATCCCTGACGCTGAGATCTTCGTCTTTGGCATGGGATTCCTGGAGCATCTCAACTACATGATCGATTAATGTATCACTTGGACCACTTAGTTTTCCCCTGATTATCTTGAATTCCTCGTCGCGAGTCGGATAATCCATGTGAATCCCAGGTTGTAATCGGGAGTAAATATATTCCGGCACTTCAAAAGTGGAAGCGTCTTCGTTCATGGTTACGCAAATTCGGAATTCCGGTTTGGCCTTAATTTCAACACCAGCGACAATCGAATACACAGAACGGCGCATATCCAATAGTGAAGCTATTGAAGCCCAGCTCTTCTCACTCATGCGGTTCCCTTCGTCCAGAAGACAAATTCCACCGCGAATCATGGCCGTCACCAGAGGTGAGGCCACATATCGTATTTTCCCTTCTTCAGCGATCACTGGCGAAATGAGCAAATCTTCGGGTTTTGTATCCACAGTGCACTGGAAAATATAAAGATCCTGCTTCATCCTTCCGGCCGCCGTAATAGCCAGAGAAGTTTTGCCTACTCCAGGCTTTCCGAGGATGCGAGGCTGCATCGGAGGGTCATCACCATCATCCGACCAGGAGGCGAGAAGTTGTGTCAGTGGTTCTTCCATGCCAACCCATTCAACGTCGAGTTGCGGTGGGTCCATAAGGTGAATCTCAACGCCTTTTACTACGATTTTATTGTTCTGTTTCCCCATGTTGATAAATCTCTTCCGTGAATTACATAATGTCCTGAAAAATTCGTCTTTACCGCGCAATTGTCAAGTTCAACGCAAATTCTATGCGACCACACATTTGGTGTCAACCAATGGCCGGCGCTACACGACCTTCATGAATGGCGCTACTCTCGATTAGGCGAGGCCTAGACAAACCTTGAGAAAATGATGTTGGAAAGAAGACGACCACGATCGGTGAGTTTTATGCGGTCTCTTTCAATCACGAACAGATCGAGGTTCTCGAGACCACACAAAGTTTCTTTTACAAACAGGCTTGCGTCAAATCCATATCTGGAACCCATCAACGCGAGGTCAACCCCTGTGTTTAATCTGAGCCCCATAATGAGCGCATCCTTGAACCTGGTCACGGGATCCAGATCTTGTATTGAGGTTGTAATGGACCTTTTCGCTGAAATCCCACCAATGTATTTTTGGAGACCATCTGTATTGGCGTACCGAGTGCGTCCCGTCATCCCGTGAGCGGCTACTCCAAATCCGAGGAACACCTGGTCCATCCAGTATTTGAGGTTATGTTTAGACTGCATTCCCTGTTTCGAGAAATTCGAAATTTCATATTGCTCAAACCCCATAGATCCAAGTTCCTGACATATCGCTTCGTACATATCCGCTATGAGATCATCATCAAGAAGTTCTACCTGTCTTGATTGGACACTTTTTTCAAGATTGGATCCCCGCTTCACCTCCAGGAGATACACGGAAACGTGTTCCGGTCCCAGTTCAATAATTCCTTTCAGGCTGTCCATTACAGATTTGAGAGTTTGGCCTGGATATCCGGCCATCAAATCAACAGAGACGTTGGCGCATCCGGCTGATCGAACAGCATGAAACGTTCTAAGGAAGTCATCCACCGAATGGCGCCTCCCCATGGCTTTCAACTCCTGATCATCAAGGGATTGCGCCCCAATACTGATCCTGTTGATTCCAATTTCTCGACACAGAACGAACTCTTCCTCACAGTAAGTTCCGGGGTTCACCTCAATAGTTATCTCGACGGGGTGTACAGATTGAATTTCTTTGAAATGGAGCCTATCAATTGATTGAGACTTTGAGGACTAAGAACCGACGGCGTACCGCCGCCGATGTATATTGTATCAAGGTCACGAGGCGCCTCCTCAAGCTCCTGAATCGGCAAAATATCAAAACTGCTTATTTCCTCAGTGACGGCCTTCAGATAGCGGCTTTCCAAATTCGAATCTGAAGGATATGAAACGAATCCACAATAAGCGCAACGACTAAGGCAAAAAGGGATATGGATATAAGCTCCAATAGGGCTGGAATTATCAGGGAAACTTATGGGATCATTATTCGGTTTCATTTTTTGAGAAGTTTTGGCTCGGAGGGAGATAATTGTTTGTGTGGCGTATGACGAGAATTTTGGTTATTGGCTGGGGGACGAGGATTCGAACCTCGGTTAACGGGGCCAGAACCCGTCGTCCTGCCGCTAGACGATCCCCCAGCAACAACGACCCCATATTAGGGATGATGAGCCGTTTCTGTCAAGGTTATTTCATTTGAATTCACTTTGGGTGTAGTTTTCAGCCGACTGTCTTAACGTTCTTGAAATAATCTCTTCGGAAATGGATCCAATTCTGACTATGCTCCACGTTTCATTAGAAACATCAATAACCGTTGAAGGCATGCCCCCGGGACATGGCCCATCGTCTAACACTTCATCGACCGAATCAACCAAGTCAATCGGTATTTCGCCAATAGTTTTCGGAGCCGCTCCTCCTGAAAGGTTAGCGCTGGTGGCAGTGATCCAACCACCAACTTTTGAGGCCAATCGACGCGCTGGACAATCAGGCGGCACTCTTACGCCAATTTTGCCGAATTCATTTCGAACATGACCGGAGAATTCTTTTTCGGCATCCAACAGAATAGTGAGGCTTCCCGGCCAGAATGTTTTCATGAGAGTCCTGGCGATTTGCGGGACATTAAATGTCCGGGAATTCACAAAGTCCTGAGTGGCGGCTATCAAAGGTAATGGACTTTCCGAAGATCTTCTTTTGATTGAAAAAATTCTCTCAACCGCTTTACCAAGGAATGGGCTTGCTGCAATGGCATAGTAAGTCTCAGTGCCAACAATAACGGTTCCTCCGTTCAATATTGCCTCAACAGCTTTCTCCATCTGTAAATTCGGCTTCTTAAGCCCATTATCGGAAACAGTTATCAACAACTGTTGGTACCTCTAAACATACTTGTAACATGCGCTAAAAAGGAAATTCCGATTCAATTTAACTTAATAACACTTTGACATTACACAAGTTATATAATTATCTGCAAAACTGTTGATCTACGGCAAACGGACTATTTTTGAACGTAGGTCTCATTTTTGACAGGTCTACATAAAAGTTATCAACAGGCGCCACGGGAATCTCGTCCCAACGGTATGTTGAGTCTGGCGGTCGTCATATACCTAGAGCTTCCTTAATTTCCTGTTCCTTAAAACCGACTATGACTTTTTCACCTATTATTACCGTGGGGAAAGCGCACTTTGCTGTGAGTTTTTTTATTTCGTCCAGAATTGGCTTTCGATCGTCGTCCGAGAGCAAATCTACGTCCGTGAACTCATATTCTATGCCACATTCCCCCAGAAATTTCTTGCAGGCTTTGCAATGACTACACGTACTCAACGAATAAAGTTTACATTGTTCCATCTTGTATCTCCTTCAATTCAACCATGGAAATTCAATTTATCAATCACTGTTCAAATAACATAATTTGTCGGCTCCAATGATGACATTTTTCATCACAACCTGAACTTAACTATGCAAATTGCAGCTATTAGATCATTTTAGTTAGTCTTTTCAGATGGTTGTTGACGGTAGCTCCCAATAATGTTATCATTAAAATTCCTCAATTTATTTCTAAAAAATCGGGTTCTTACAAATGTCACAAACTGAAAACAAGAGGGCTCTAATTACAGGGGTTACCGGCCAGGATGGCGCTTACCTGACAGAATTTCTCCTTCGCAAAGATTATGTTGTATGTGGTGTCAAAAGAAGAAGCTCTTTGATAAATACCCAGAGAATCGACAATTTTTATGAAGATCCTCACTTCCCAAGTCGACGTTTGATTCTTGAATACGGTGACATGACTGATTCTACCAACCTTATTAGAATCATTCAGCAATTTCAGCCAACGGAAATTTATAATCTTGCGGCCCAAAGCCATGTCAAAGTTTCATTTGAAACACCTGAATATACCGCAAATTCAGATGCGCTTGGAACGCTTCGATTGTTGGAAGCGATCCGCATCCTGGGCCTTGTAGACAAGGTGCGTTTTTATCAAGCGTCAACAAGTGAACTATACGGGATGGTCCAGGAAATACCACAGAAGGAAACCACACCCTTCTACCCCAGGAGTCCCTACGCTGTGGCCAAGCTGTACGGTTACTGGATAATAAGGAACTATCGTGAGGCCTATGGCATGTATGCTTCCAACGGCATACTTTTTAATCACGAATCACCTTTGCGGGGTGAAACTTTTGTAACCAGAAAAATTACGCGGGCAGTTGCAAGAATAAAGCTGGAAATGCAAGAAAAACTCTTCCTGGGTAATCTTAACGCCAAACGGGATTGGGGCTACGCTGCAGATTATGTGGAGGCAATGTGGCTGATTCTCCAACATCATGAGCCTGACGATTTTGTAATAGCAAGTGGCGAAAATCATTCCGTCAGAGAATTTGTAGAGCGAGCCTTCAGGGAGGTTGGTATTTCAATTGTATGGAAGGGGTCAGGCGTAGACGAAATCGGGATTGATTCAGAAACTGGTAAAGAACTGGTCCTTGTTGACCCCCGATACTTCAGACCAACTGAGGTTGATCAGTTGCTTGGAGATGGAACCAAAGCTAAAGAATTGTTGGGATGGAGCCCTCGGTGCGATTTCGCCCAATTGGTTCGGCGGATGGTCGTCGCCGATCTCAGAGAAGCCGAGAAAGAACAGTTATGCAGAACGGCGGGATTTAATTGATGAGTTCAACAAAACCTAAGGTATTCGTCGCGGGTTCCACAGGCATGGTGGGATCCGCTATTTGCAGGCGACTCTCTTTTGAAGATTATCCATTGATAAAGCATCCGGGTCGCAAGGTTGATTTGCGTGATCAAACAGCCGTGTTTGATCTAATCAAGAGCGTCCAGCCCGATTGGGTTTTTCTCGCAGCGGCTCGAGTTGGAGGCATATTCGCTAATAACACGTTTCCTGCCGAATTCATTTACGACAATTTGATGATGGAATGTAACATCATGCACGCGTGCCACGAGCTGAAGGTACAGAAACTGCTTTTCCTAGGGAGTTCCTGCATATATCCCAGATTGGCCACTCAACCTATAAAAGAGGAGTACCTGCTAACTGGGCCACTAGAACCTACCAACACTCCGTACGCTGTGGCGAAAATCGCCGGAATCATTATGGCCCAGTCTTATCGAAGACAATATGGAGCGAATTTCATATCAGTTATGCCTTCCAATCTTTATGGTCCTTTCGACAATTTTGATTTGAAGAATTCTCACGTATTGCCGGCTTTATTAAGAAAAACACACGAAGCGAAAGTTTCCGATTCAGATCATGTCGAAATCTGGGGTTCGGGTTCCGTCTTGCGTGAATTTCTACACGTAGAGGATCTGGCTGACGCTGTTGTATACCTAATGAAGAATTACAACGAATTGGGCATCGTGAATATAGGAACAGGCAAAGACATTTTGATCAAGGATCTGGCTGAACTGGTAAAAGATGTCGTAGGTTTCAGAGGCGATTTACGCTTTAAAACGGACATGCCTGACGGAGTGCCGCAGAAATTGTTGGATATCTCCAAGATTACAAGCCTCGGATGGAAGCCAAAAATAGGCTTGAGAGAGGGTTTGGAATCAACCTATTCCTGGTACCTCGAGAACATCGATCATTGCAGGAATGCATAGGGCCTAGGCTCAAATGCTCGAAGTATCGATACCTTGGAAAGGTTCTCCGGAATCGTTCAGGTCATTTCGTCTCGCCTTTATATTAGAAGAGAAACAGGCCATTTGGCTGATGGGGCCCTCTGGCATAGGAAAGACGACTTTCTTACGCGCAATCGCGCGTCTTGTCGAAATTCCCGACACCACGATGAGTTACGGGGGAACAAATTATAGACTCATAGAGCCCAGAAAATGGAGAAGATTGATTCATTATGTTTGCCAAAAGCCCGTTCTTTTCCCCGGCTCAGTTCTGCATAACATCCACAAGCCATTTACTCTGGCTCAAAACCGTAATGAAATCCCAGAAATAGGGTTGGTTAAAGGCTTTTTAGAGAGACTCTTACTGCCGCCTTCTCTATTGGAAAGAGACGCGTTGACGCTATCAGTGGGAGAAACCTCCAGAATCTGTTTGATTCGATCCATTTTGTCGGCTCCGGAAGTTTTGCTGCTGGATGAACCTACAGCTTCCCTTGATCTGGCATCCAGGCGGGCAGTCGCGATTACACTGGCGGATTGGCTCAATCAAACAGGAAGAGGCCTTGTAGGGGTGACACATGACGAAATTTTGGTGGATATGGTTCAAGGATTCAAAATTGATCTCGGAGGTCAGGTATATTCATCGGTATCGTAGAAATACTCTCTGGACCTCTACATAATGTAGCCTAACAATGGGTATGATTCCTAATGCCGCCTCAAATCATTCCGATATCGGATAGCCAACTGATTCTCACGGGAATTCTTGTCCTCATTACTGCAGGCATATCAGGGATCTTTCAGTTAGGCTTAGTGAAATCACTACTGTGGGGAACAATCAGATGCGTCTTGCAGCTAAGCCTGGTCGGTTATGCGCTTGCCTGGATTTTTTCCGTTAACCGTCTTGAATTGGTAATAGTTGTTATTGCGATGATGGCCTTGTTCGCCGCTCAAACGAGCACGAGAAGAACCCCGAACATATCAGATTTCCCGACTCTTTTGGCCTTTGTCTCTCTCGTGACGACGACCTATCTCGTGGCAACGATTGTTTCTCTGGCTATTATCCAGCCAAGTCCATGGTATGAAGCAAGAATTATTGTCCCAATTTCGGGAATGATTTTGGGAAATGCCGTGAGCGGAATTACTCTCGCTATCGACAGGCTTTACAGCGAGGTTCGCAGTCACGTTGAGCAGGTCGAAGCGCTCTTGTCCATGGGCGCCTCCCCGTGGGAAGCAGTCCACGATTTGGTTCGTGAAGCCATCAGAGCGGCCATGACTCCTACTATAAACGCCTTAATGGTGGTGGGTGTCGTTAGTATACCTGGTATGATGACCGGTCAAATCCTGGGAGGCGCCAACCCGGTAGAAGCGGCGCGTTATCAAATAGTTGTGATGCTTATGATTGCGTCTGCCGCTGCAATAGGGTCCATGGTCCTCGTGGGGTTGTCATTCAAACGGCTGTTTACCAAAGATGAGGCTTTAAAGCCCGAACTATTCAGATCCCTTTCTCAACGAGACTGAACGCGGTAGAGATCAGATTTGGGATCATTTCGACCTGATCCCCCAACAGGGTTCTAGGATCAATCACTATGCAATCATCCTTGGCTAGCGCTACGACCGGTGGGTCTCCTCGTCTGAGGGCGCTTTCAAGACGGGCGGCGGAGAAATTGAGAGGTTTTACGCAAACGCGGGGGCCAGGGAGGTCACTCATAGGTAAAGCGCCTCCACCTACTCTGCCGGAACCCTGTTCAATGCTTATTTGCGCTCTTTGTCCAATGGCAAATTCCAAAGCTTCGGCAATTTTTGACGCGTCTATCATCAAATCACCCTGACTTTTCTTGATCATGGCTAAAGTGGGTATATAATTTGTCGGGTCCGATGATCGGGTATACTCCTGAAGTGTGGCCTCCAAACCAGCAAGGGTTAACTTGTCCATTCTCAGGGCTCGCGCCAACGGGTTTACAGCCATTTTGTCAATCAGTTCCTTCTGTTCCAGCTAAAATCCCGGCCTGAGGCCCACCCAACAACTTGTCCCCACTGAAACTAACAACGTCAATCCCTTTGGCGACTACTTCCTGCACCGTGATTTCTTCAGAAAGGCCAAAAGAAGACAGGTCAACAAAACACCCGCTTCCCAGATCCATCATCGTAGGCAGTTTGTAATCTTTGCCTATTTGAACCAGTTCATCCAAAGATATTTCGCGCGTAAATCCTACGATTCTGTAATTACTTGTATGAACTTTTAGAATAAGAGCAGTATTTTCGTTGATCGCCTCAACATAATCACGGGGATGGGTTCTGTTGGTGGCCCCGACTTCCCTCAAAACCGCGCCGGATTGAGCCATGACTTCCGGGATGCGGAAAGAACCCCCAATCTCAATTAACTCACCTCTGGAAACTATTACTTCCCTTCCTTTGGCAATTGATCCCAAAGCCAGTAGCACGGCTGCGGCATTGTTATTGACGGCAAGAACTGCTTCGGCTCCGGTTAGTTCTTCCATCAAGGCTCTCAAATGAGCGTTTCTTTGACCACGCGCTCCCTTTCCTAGGTCATACTCGAGGTTAGAGTAAGAAATGGCCGCTTCAAAAATTTTTTGCGCAACTTCCCTCGACAGCGGGGAACGACCCAGGTTTGTGTGAACGACTACGCCTGTGGCGTTAATGAGCTTGACGAGTTTAGGGGATAATCGATTTTCAACTGCAAGCCGAATCTTGCCCACCAGTACATCGTGGCTGAGATCTTCAGCAATCAATTTGTCATTTCTGATCAGCGAGCGCACGTTGTCTAGCGTTGACGTAATGATTCGTTTTACTATTGATGGCGAATATAAGTTTAGAAGACGCTGAATATCAGGATTGGAAAGTAACCTGTCAACGGAAGGAATGAGGCTGAACAAAGATTCAGATTTCTTACCCGTCATTATCCGGCTTCTATGATGATTTTATTTTGATTGACTTGACAAATTCCTCAAAGGTTGTGGAATAGGTCTTGAAATCTTTGGCCGGGGCAGAAAATTCGACATTGATTTCGTTCTTGTCTGTAAAAATTTTCAGGCCCCATGACATCAAACGATTGGCGTCGGATGGGGGCTTTTCTTTTGTTAGAATCGCTTTCGCATTCGAGATTTTTATGGTTCTTACCTTATCCAATCTGGTGTCAGCGTTGGCAGTTTTCTTGAATGCGTTTATCATAGCGCTTCTGGATCCGATGAGCCGGTCACCGACTACGATATATATCTCGGCGGAGTTCTTGGTCCATTTAAAAATATGAGGTTCATCAACCCCTTCCGACTTGAATCCTTCAGGGATCTTGATTTCCATCACACCATCTACAACATGGACTGGGGATGTACTTGTCTGCGCCGGTTGGCAATTAGCCGTTACAGGGGTCAGGATGACCGTTGAAGTCAAGATCACTAGTATCAATATTCCCGAAATCGCAATTCCACGAAAAAGCATCCAGGAGGCGGCTTTCGGTCCCAGGAGCCATATTGGTTCGCTGTCAGGACTACACTTCCCAACGTATCGAGTCATCCAGTCTCCGGATTCCAGGACTGCTTAATAGAAAATACAAACTTGTACATTTATGAAATTGTACCACGGATACATAAACATGTCAAAAATCATTACATCTGACGCCATGTTGCATTCCCGAAAAGCTCATGTCTACGTGATGGGATGCAAGGTAAACCAAGCCGAAATTGATAGTGTGGTGGGCTTCCTCATGGACAGTGGTTTTGAAATAGACCATGACAGTGAGACGCCGGAAATCATTTTTGTTAATACCTGTTGTGTTACTGATTCAGCAGCCGGGAAATCCCGTCGTATGATTCGAAAATTGGCGCAGCAATATCCAGCGTCCAGATTATTGGTTTCCGGTTGTCTTGCTGAAATTGATTCCCAGATGATCAAAAGAGTCGCTCCGAACGCTGATGTCCTCGGGACATATGACAAAGACCGTTTTCAGGAAATCATTTTCGCTAAATCATCGACTGTTTTTGAATCTGGATTTATTCCAGCGTCATCGTGTCTAAAATTTTCCAGTGTCTGGCGATCATTTCGGCCATCCAGGAGTCGGGCTTTCCTGAAAGTTCAGGATGGTTGCTCGCATCGCTGCTCTTATTGCGTTGTGCCCATAGCGAGAGGACCATCCCGCAGCATGAACGTCAAGGAAGTCATAAACAATGTCCGAGACCTTGTTAGTTTGGGATTTTCCGAAATAGCTTTGACGGGGGTTCATTTAGGGGCATACGGTAGAGATCTGACTCCAGGATCTTCTCTCGACCGTCTTGTCTCAGAGCTATTAGCTAACACATCAAGCTGCCGATTTAGGTTGAGTTCAATTGAACCTCAGGACTTTTCTGATGGGTTGCTCAGGTTAGTTTCACAAAGTTCCCGAATTTGCCGACACTTCCATATTCCCACGCAGAGCGGGGACGACGAAATTCTTAAACGGATGTTCAGACCTTACAAGACTGGCCTGGTCCGAGACCTTGCGGACAAGATTCTAGACCAGGTGACCGACGCCTGCTTGGGCATGGACATAATGGTTGGATTCCCAGGTGAATCTGACTCCTCGTTCCAAGCCACCCTGGAGTTTGTCAGGGAATCTCGTTTCAGCTATTTTCATGTGTTTCCATTCTCCCCCAGAAAAGGAACTGTAGCTTACGGGCTTCCCCTACGGACTCCTAACAAGGTAGCTCGCTCAAGGGTAAAAATTATTCGGAGTCTCTCAAACGAACTGCGCGCAGAATTCTACAAGAGATTTGTAGGGCGGACTTTAGAAGCTGTTGTCGAGTCGGTGGGAGAAGAGTCTGATGGATGGGGCAAAGCCCTAACGGACAATTACATTTCCGTCAATATTACCGGTCTGGATAAGGGACTCAAGAGAAAGATTATTCCGGTTATGATCCACAAGGTGTCCAAAACCGGGGTTATAGGGTCACTTCTACCGGAAAAGTAGGGTTCTCGAGCGTATTTGTTGATAACACCCCGCAGGACTGTATCGGTGTGGACTTAAGTTACGTCTGCTTATCCGGAGTTGTCTCGCTTCCTGGTCAGTTCGATAAATTCCTTGGCCTTCGAAAGATGGTCCCTGACCTTCAGCAAGTCCTCAGGTTTGGCATCCTGAAAATAATTGGTAACTGATTCACATGCAAGATATGTGTGAGATATCGACTGTCTGATTAATTCATGGAACTGGGCGTATTTCGAAGGTGGAATTATCGAAAAGACCTTTGAATCAAGTATCCGCAAATCTCGTTTCAATGATTCGAGTTTTAGGTTCAGGTCTTGAACCGCCACATGCGTATTTGCTTCGCTAGGATCATAATCGTCTAAGTTGAGGCTAGGGGCTCTTGTCATGAGAAGTGACAGCTCTTCTAGTATCGGGGTAGTTTCCGTGAGATAAATTCGGAGTTCCCTGCTTGCTACTGCCTGTTCATCCAGGGGAGAAGGAATGTGTTCTTTTGGAGCGACAGCTTCTGTAAGGTTTTCAGTGGCGCCTGGCGCTGATTCTTGTGTCTCTCTCGCTGATCTCTGTTCTTTCTCAACCGACTGGTCTGGAGATTCAACTGGGGGCTGTCTTAGATTCTCAGCTACAGCTCCAGTGGATTCTTTAGGAAGCGTTTCGTTTGATGCGGGCTCTTCCGACTGAGCCTTCTTTATCTCTGATTCAGGTCTGGTTTCCTCAAAAGGAATCTCGGTCGCTTCCTTTCTCGTTTCTAGGGCTATCCCGTCTTCTGGCGCCAGCGCTTCATGATCCTCAAGAGCCTCAAGCACTGGAGCTTTCAATGAGCGTTTGATGGGTTCCAGTTCTTTAATTTTGGGCGTAGTTAGGGTCTGTCGCCTTCCTAATGCTTCCTTGGCAGGCTCCGGAAGCGCTTCCGTAATATTTATGGGAGCTAAAGGGGTCCCCATAGCTGGTTGCTCTCGTTCGATCCGTTTCTTGACATCCTGCAGATCTTCTTTTTCAGTTTGCTTGATTGTTTTTCTGTCACTGTGATCAAAGGGTAGATGAGTAACAGGAGTTTCCTGCCGCTCTTCGATTTCCGATGGCTCAGGAATTTCCTTGGCTGGTCCAGGCTTCTCCGGTGAAACGGATTCGGTATTTTCAGGCTCCGCCGGGGCTTCCACCGGATGAGGCGCCTCCTGAACTTTAGGCTTGGCCTCCCCCACGATCTGATTCATTTTTATTTCTGGAATAAAAACCTTGTAGCCGGACGGTCCAACTGGAGCGTATGTGCCTGCGCCATGACTGGACTGGGCTTTGGGAGCCCCCTCTTGTGGCGCGTTTGGTAAAGATTGCCCCAAAGTGTCTGAACTCAAAGTTAAAACCAACAGCGCAGACAACGTTAATATTATCGGTTCTATGGCTTGAAAACGTTTCATATCCAAGCGCTCAGGCGTAATTCACCACGCCTATAAAATGCTACAAAAACTTCTCAACAAGACAGCAAAATTGCTAATAGCAAATCATATTTTATTTTATTAACTTAATTTATATTAGTCAAGTTTATCATTAATTTCAGGTGTATCAGAACTCAATGAAAGGTCTAGCCCTACGGACCTGATTCGGTCCAACACTCCATTAATAAAGGCCCCTGAATTCTCAGCTCCGTATTTCTTTCCAATCTCAATAGCCTCATTCAGGATTACTGCTGTTGGAGTTTCCGGAAACGTGGTCATTTCAGCTATGGCCATGCGTAAAATATTTCGGTCGACCTGATTAATTCGATGAAGCTTCCAATTCTCTGAAAATTCTGAGATCAGGCGGTCTATGGAGCCTTTATGGTCGGTAACCGCTATTATTAAAGCAGACGCAAAATCCATTGAGACTCTATCGGTTTGGACAACCTTTTCGGGATCGGATCCAAAGTGGGTTTCCAAAAAACGAAGAGTTCTCAATGGAGACTGATTCAGCGTTTCCGCGGCGAATAATACTTGCAGCGCAAATTCGCGAGTTTTTCTTCTGGAAGGCACTTTTAAATAAAAATTCTCATGGAATAAAATAGTTTTATTCTGTTACTGTCGGCCATTTCATAGAGAACTTAGCAAACTAGCCATTTCTATAGCCGACAGGGCAGCCTCAGAGCCTTTGTTGCCACCTTTAGATCCCGCTCTTTCAATCGCTTGTTCAAGAGTGTCTGTTGTCAAAACACCAAAGCTGATAGGAATTGTAGACGTCATAGCTGTCTGCGCTACGCCTTTGGCCACTTCCGACGCTATATAATCAAAATGTGGAGTGGAACCTCTTATTACGGCGCCTAAAGCAATAGCCATGTCGTATTTCTTTGACTGTGCCGCAGCGTTAATGACTTGTGGTATTTCAAACGCTCCCGGCACCCTGACAATCGTTATATCTTCAGATGCCATGCCATGTCTGACTAAAGCGTCTATTGCTCCGTCGATAAGCCTGGACACTACAAAATCGTTAAATCGACTAGCTACCAACACAGCTTTAAGACCGGAGGCGTTAAAGACGCCTTCAATCATTTTAGTCATTAAGCCTCCCTCTAAATCTTGATTCAGGCGCCGCCGCCACCATCAGGCAGAATCGGCTATCCAAATTAGCATGAGGACAATTCATATAGATGGCCCATCTTTTCTTTTTTGGTCTTTAAGTATCTAAGGTTCGTCGAGCAGGGTTCGCAAACTATCGGAACCTGCTCCATAACTTCCAGACCGTAACCTTCCAGACCTACAATTTTGGTGGGATTGTTGGTCATCAATCGCATTTTTTTGACACCCAGGTCGGCCAACATTTGCGCGCCGATACCGTAATCTCGAAGATCGGGTTTAAAACCAAGCCTCAGATTTGCTTCAACCGTGTCACATCCCTGATCCTGAAGAGCATACGCCTTGATCTTGTTCAGCAAACCTATTCCGCGTCCCTCCTGCTGCATGTACAATATTACGCCTTTGCCGGCCTCTTCCACCATGTGCATGGCTTTTTCCAACTGATTGCCGCAATCGCATCTTTTCGAACCAAAGACGTCTCCAGTAAGACATTCGGAATGGACTCGAACGAGGGTTGGCTCCTCCGGATTGACTTCACCTTTTACCAGAGCCACATGATTGTGATTATCCACATCGTTCTCATAAACGATCAGCCTGAAATCACCCCCGAACTCAGTGGGTAAAATCGTTTCAGCCCCTCGTCGGACGAGTTTCTCGGTGCGCATTCTGTACTTTATGAGATCCTTTATGGTACATATTTTGAGGCCGTGTTTTTCAGCCATGACCATAAGGTCCGGCAAACGAGCCATTGTGCCATCTTCGTTCAGGACCTCGCATATTACCCCTGCTGGGGCTAAACCGGCCAATCTTGACAGGTCTACACTTCCTTCAGTCTGGCCGGCTCTCACAAGAACACCACCCTTGCGGGCCCTAAGTGGGAAAACATGGCCAGGGGATATTATGTCAGCAGAAGTGGCGTCTTCGTCGACTGCCGTAAGAATCGTAACGGCACGGTCATAAGCGGAAATTCCAGTGGTTACTCCCCTTGTCGCTTCAATTGAAACAGTGAAATTGGTCCCAAAAGGGGATTTGTTGTCAGACACCATCATCGGCAAATCCAAAGACTCGATCTTTTCTCTCGTCATGGACAAGCACAAAAGTCCCCGCCCGTATTTGGTCATAAAGTTAATGGCCTCCGGTGTTACCTTTTCCGCGGCCATGGTGAGGTCACCCTCGTTTTCACGATCTTCGTCATCAACAAGAATCACCATTCGTCCTTGTTTTATCTCTTCAACAGCCTCTTCAACACCTACAAGCACGCCCATTCAGGCATCCTCCCTACATAAATCCGTATTTTCGCAAAGTCTGTTCATCGAGCCCAGGCTTGCCTGACCAAACGTTTACAAATTTTTCCACATACTTACCTATCACATCGAACTCAATATTGACAGTATCATTGATCTTTTTATCGGTCAACCCCGTCAAATCAGAGGTATGTGGGATGATCATAACCCAGAACCGGTTTCGTTCAACTTTATTCACGGTTAAACTGACGCCATCTATTGCTACGCTGCCCTTTTCCACCAAGTATCTGGATGAATCAACCTCAAAGCCAAGCAAAAAGCCGACACCCACTTGACGTTTTTCTACTATCCTACCCAGACAGTCTACATGTCCCGAAACTATGTGCCCTCCAAAACGGGAATCCATCCTCATCGCCTTCTCGAGATTTACACCTGCGCCGTTTTTGGATTTTCCAAGGTTCGTAACATTCATCGTTTCCGGAGAAACATCCATTGAAATTTGTTTGATCTCGATCGAAACCTTTGTAGCGGTAAGGCATACTCCGTCAACGCAGATTGAATCGCCTTCCTTCACGTCTGTCAAATCCATGTCCGTTTTTACCACTAGTCTAATAAAATTCTGATAAGGCTCAATCGCCCTAATCACTCCTCTGCTCTCAACTATTCCTGTGAACATGCCAAATCCCTGTTGAATCTATGCCTTTTCGTTAATGCGGTTCTGTTCCGGTTAAGTCTGGAAATAAGTGCCGTTTACGAACTCGTCCCATGGATGATATTAAGCTCGATTTAATATCTGGGGCCTGTGTTTCCAGGTCAAGCAGCAGTCTCTTGACCCAATGCCTCCTGGAATCCACCGTTCCCTGGAATATGCACCCACAGGCCACTATAGGCAATCCCATTTCTTCAGACATTTTTGAAGTAATCACTTCTCGAACATAAACAAGAGGTCTGATAACAATGTTGGCTCCATTGTCCGCCGTAAGCTTGGGACTCATCCCTTTTATCGATCCATTAAAAAACATGTTCAAAAGCAGAGTTTCAATGAAATCATCCAGATGATGACCCAATGCGATCTTATTCCATCCATTTCTTGAAGCGAATGAATACAGAGCGCCTCGCCTGAGTCGTGAGCAAAAAGAACACGGATTTGTACCTTTGGTGAGGTGCTTTGAAACAATAGAAGGAATGTCTGAAGTAATAATCGTATGAGGAATGTTGTCGCTTTTCAGTCGGCAGGCCATTTTCTCCAGGCCGTCAGCGTCAAAATCCGTGGCAAGGGTAACAGCGGCGACATCGTAGTGAACAGGAGCCTTCTTTTGCAGCTCCAGGAGGGCATATAGGAGAGACCAGGAGTCCTTGCCTCCGGAAAGAGCCACAAGAATTTTGTCATTTTCCTCAATTAATGAAAAATCGCCGATAGCTTTCCCGACGAGGCGTGTAATCTGTCTTTTGGTTGCAATCTTGGACATTTATTTTCAAATTTATGAGAAAAACTATCGAGCCTGCTCTTGATAAAATTTGGTTATAGAATAAGTTATATTATTAATCTTTTCAATTAAGAGGAAACCATCTGAAAGAATTTTCAGGGCGCGTTCGGCGAAATGTTTAGAGACAAGATTCAGATGAGGTTTCATATCTTATTGACCTAATAGTCTATTTCTGGAGACAATAATTGATTTTCTTAAATAATGTAGCCAAGTATGTTCAAGGCCGAGCGCTTTTCGAACAATTAAATCTGAACATTCACAGAGGAGACAGGGTAGGAATCATTGGACCCAATGGGGCGGGAAAATCAACGCTACTGGGTATGATGGAAGGCCTTATCGAAACGGACAAGGGAGAAGTTACGGTCGAAAAGAGAATAAAGATAGGCGTCTTACATCAGGAAATAACTCAGGGCAGTGATGGCCCGATTCTGGAAGAAGTTATGAATGTCTCGGACCGGCTCAAAGCTATAAAACAGAGACTGCGCGAACTTGAACGAGCGATGGGAACACTTGCTCAAGATTCGTCTCAAGCCTCGGAACTTCTGGAGGAGCATGGTCAGCTCCAGAGTGAATTCGAACAATTAGGCGGCTATTCTCTTGAGGCGCGAGCGACCAAGACTCTCCAGGGTCTGGGTTTCTCCTCAGAAGATTGGACTAGAAGATGGAGCGAATTTTCCGGCGGCTGGCGAATGCGTGTGGCGCTGGCCAGGATTCTTTTGTCAGAACCGGACGCCCTGTTGCTTGATGAGCCTACAAATCATCTTGATTTGGACAGTCTGCTCTGGGTAGAGCAATACCTTGCCGATTTCAGGGGTGCTCTTGTTATTGTATCCCATGACAGGGCGTTTCTTAACAAACTGGTGAATCGCATAGTCGAGGTTGACGCAGGTAAGGCTACGATATGCTCCGGAAACTTTGATGACCATGAAAGGACAAAAGAGACACAACAGGAAATTTTGGTAGCGTCTTTTAAGAATCAGCAGGAAAAGATTAAAAGGATTCAAAAATTCATCGACCAAAACCGCGTAAAAGCAAGGACCGCCAGTCGTGCCCAGAGCAGACTGAAAATGCTGGACAAGATTGAAAAGATTGAACTTCCAACTAAACAGAGACGTGTAAAATTCACATTTCCTCAACCCCAACCTTCTGGGAGAAGGGTTATAGAAATCCTGGGTTTGGTCAAAAAATTCGGTTCCAAAACAGTTTATAACGGATTTGATTTCAAGGTTGATAAAGGAGAGAAAATTGGCCTGGTAGGACCAAATGGAGCCGGAAAATCCACTTTGCTCAAGATTATGGCCGGCGTCTTACCGTATGACGGCGGAATTGTCCAACCCGGACACAACGTGAAGGCCGGTTACTTTGCCCAGCATCAATCTGAAAGTCTGAATTCAGAACTTTCCGTTTTGTTGGAAGCGTCCTCGGTTGCCCCTGGCGCTTCCGAACAGGAAGTGCGTAACATATTGGGGGCGTTTCTGTTTTCAGGTGATGATGTATACAAAAAAGTCAAGGTTCTCTCGGGTGGAGAAAAGAGCCGGCTAGCTTTGACCAAAATTTTGTTGGCTCCTCCCAATTTCCTGCTAATGGATGAACCTACAAACCATCTTGATATTCCTTCTTGTGAAATACTTGAAGATGGACTTAAGAAATTTTCGGGAACTATGGTTCTTATTACCCATGATCGTAGACTCATGAACTCTGTTTGCACAGGAATTCTGGAAATTCACGACGCTGGAGGAGATTTCTACCCTGGAAACTACGATGACTATCAGTTCAAAAAAGACCTGATGAGTAAAGAGATTCAGAGTTCTCCACCTGAGGAGCAGTTTGACACCCCCGTGACTCAGTCAAACCCGGTGAACATGGGAAATAAGGACCAGCGGAAAGACAAAAAAAGGAAAGACGCTCAGGCTCGACAGGCTCTATCTAAAAAAATAGGCCCGTTCAAAGAACAGATCAGGCTGATAGAAATTGACATGGGGAAAAAGGAGGGGCGTAGGAAAGAGATTCAGGACTTGATCGCAGACCCCAAAATTTATGAGGACAAAGACACGTTGATGTCGCTTCTGACTGAAGAACCGGCTTTGTCTAAGGAAATCTCCGCGCTGGAAGAAAAATGGGAGCATCTTCATACCGAACTCGAAGCTTTGGAAGCTCAATCCGGGTGAGATCTACGGGCCTTCGCAATTACCACAACCAGCGCTCTATTACGCTCAGCCTAAGTTCTGCGGACTAGAGAGATAGCTTTACAGATTATCTATTCATCAACGGATTCGGCCTTTTTCAGTTCATCCACAACACGGTGGACATCGCCGAGACATCATTTGCCAGATGGGTTTTTGGTAGCGCATTGACAACCTCCAAGCCTCTTTTCGGTCATGATCCGCTCCAAGATTAATGACCTGCCGTTGCAGGCAAAATCTTCTTCCAGATCATGTTTGGTGTAGCCAAAACAGTAGCAGATCAACGGATTGTCGTTGTGGTCATCCAGTTCATTAGAATTCGTTTTCACAGGTTATTGGCATCCATTTCGTTGAGTTTCTTTTTCGATTAATCCAGTTTAGCCTTTTAGCATTGGAGCAAACAATAGAGAAACCAGATCCGGGGCGCGGCTACCAAAGGACATGAAATTCCACGATCCGCCAAGAACATCGATGGTTAAAAAGGTTTGTCGGTCGGGCAATCAGCAGATGGAATGCTAGTACAGCTATCCCCAATGTGGTGGCAATTGCGTTGAGTCTTTTGTCGAGTGTCCATAAGATGACGAGTCTCGATGAATTTCATGACATCTTCATGTTCAACAAAATTCAGCCATGGGAAGAACCTGCAAGAGAGTGGGTATCTCAGACCTATTTCTGATATTCCAGCAAGCGAGTTCGCCGATTACAAAAGGATGACAGAAGACCGCTCCGTCATTCAATAGCGCCTCAAGCTCTGTGTGGCCAGCGCGCAGATGGGCAACCCACATGGATATGTCAACAAGTACCATTTCGTGAGCTACTTAGTTGCCTACGAGGTATCGGCGATAACTTTTTTTCAGTCCCCCCGAGTTTAGCAAGCCTTTTGCCACTTTCCAGCGTAATTAACGACTGAAGCCCAAGCCTGACAAGCGCTGTCTTTCCGACAATTCCCGTCAGTTTAGATGCTTTTTGAATTAACTCATCATCTATGTTTAGTGTTGTTCTCATCAGTAAACTCTTTTCCCGATATGCTTTTCTTAATGATATTGTATGTATATTTTATGTGCATTAGTAAATAAAACCGACTTTTTTGAAAACAAGACGTCTTGTTGATAACCAGTTTTCACTTGACTGAAAAATTGCGTGGACACAATATTTGACTAAGTAGGTATGCAACTTAACTTGGATGGATTATTTAAAGCCATTCACAACTATTTCAACGGTGAATCTGGCACGTTCAGGAATTCAGTATAGGCTACAATTTTCTATTGCGTATGAATTTATAACAGGGTAAGATTTAATTTGGACAAGCGATGACCTTGTCCCAATGATCTTTAGACTCAAGCTGGAAAGAGCCAGAACTGCAGACGAAAATTTCAGACCTCAATTATTTCTAGTTGAGGTTTGTGAAAATTCGTTTGGCCGTTCGCTCAAAGTAATTTTTATAACCACTTTTTCGGACCAGATCTATAATCCGGAGGTATCTATTTATGGATCGTAACGTGTGCGTTATCGCCGGAGGAATGTCCAAGTGGGGGGTAAGAGACGGCAGTCAGAGAGATTTCTTTCAGGAAGCCGCGAAGGCCTGCTACGATGACAACCCTCAATTGAACCCTAAAGAAATTGATGGGTTACTCGTGGCATCCGCTTACACTGAAAGAACTTCTTATCAGACGCATCTTGCTCCACTTGTGGCAGAGTATGTTGGGGTCAAACCCAAAAACATTTGCGCCCGGGTAGAACTGCTGTGCGCGAGTGGAAGTTCCGCGATAATTCTGGCTTTTGCCATGATTAAATCAGGTCAGGCCGATGTAGTCATGGTGGCCGGAGGAGAAAAACTTTACACACCCCAGAAATGGGAAGTTTTCTACAGCGAACTGGCCTCTGTTGACCATGATTGGGATGGTGGCCAGGGACTGGGGTTGCCACCCCCCGTCTTCGCAATGGTGGCCAAGCAGCACATGCTTCAGTATGGCACGAAGAAAGAGCACCTTGGAACCGTCTCCGTCAAAAACAGGAGAAACTCCTCCAAGAACCCCAAAGCCCAGTTTCAAACTCCAGTAACAATGGAAGAGGTTATGTCCGGCAGGATGATTGTGCCCCCTCTTACGCTTTACGATTGCTGCCCGATCACTGATGGCGCAGCATGCGTCGTTCTGGCTGCTGAAGAAATAGCCAAGGACTTGACGGACAAACCTCTGGTATACATTAGAGGAACTGGACAGGCCTCTGTAAACAACATGTCGGCGAACATGCCTAACTGGACCACCTGGGAAGCCTTAAAGATAGCAGCGAGCCAGGCTTATTCAAAATCTAAGGTAGACCCCAAAGAAGTCAATGTGGCCATGACCCATGATTGTTTCACAATTTCTGAAATAATCGAAATGGAAGATCTTGGGTTCTGCAAAAAAGGAGAAGGCGGATTCTTTGTGGCTGACGGTCAAAATGATTTTGGCGGTCAGGTGCCTACAAATACTGACGGTGGGTTGCTCGGATGCGGACATCCGTTTGGTGGAACAGGAATCAGACAGGGAATTGAGGTTATGCGCCAATTGCGAGGAGACGCCATCCAGCAGGTTCCAAACCCAACCGTTGGGTTGACCCACAATTTGAGCGGATTTATAGCCGCCCACACCGTTCTTATTTATGGGAGGGAAGTGGCATGAGCACACCTGGAATTTCCATTCTGGATGGAAAATACATGGTCACCATGGACCTGTTCCCTCAACAGTCCAAGGAATTTAACCAGATCCATGAATTTTACGAATTTCTCAAAGAAGGCCGATTTACAACCACAAAATGCAAGGACTGCGGTTCGGAGCCTTTTCCTCCGAGGGTCATGTGCCCGGACTGTTACAGCACAAATGTCGAGTGGATAGACTGGCCCACAGTCGGGACAGTCATTGATGTCACAGAAGAAGCGGTAGGTGTCCCATTGGGCTTCGGTAAACCTCCGTTGGTGCATGCTTTGGTCGATCTGGACGGCAAGAAGACTTTTTTTGTCCGGATCATCAATTGCAAGACCGGTGAATTGAAATCGGGCGACAAGGTCAAGTTATCCGTGTTTGATGTGGATCCGGTTCCCCAGGAAGTTGGCAGGGAAGTAGTTCAAATTCCTAGGGTGTTTTACGCTTTCGAGCCCGTTAAATAACCCGAACGATCGTTCGGAATTCTAGGAATTCTGTTCTGTTCATAGGCAGTAAATGTAAACAAGTTTAGCCCCGACATTTTTCGGGTAAAAACCAATAAGCAGGAGGATCAAATGACTTTGGAATGGTTGCCTCGCGATAACGGACCTAAGAATCATATTCTTATCGGCGCTGAGCATTGGGGCACAGACGCTCCATGTACCGTATATGAAAGAAAACCTCTGACCAATCCCAAGGGAGAGGAAATTCCGGGTCTATATGTTGCCTGGATCCGACTTAACAATCCCAATCAGTATAATTCCTACACCACTGAGATGGTGAAGGGCGTCATCGCTGGATTTACCGCTGCGAGTCAAGATCGGTCCGTCGTCGCGGTGGTGTTCACCGGAACAGGTGACAGGGCGTTCTGTACGGGTGGTAACACAAAAGAATACGCCGAATATTATAGCATGAGACCCCACGAATACGGCGAATACATGGATCTGTTCAACGGAATGGTGGATTCCATCCTTGATTGTAAGAAACCGGTTATTTGCCGCGTAAATGGGATGAGAGTCGCCGGTGGCCAGGAAATCGGAATGGCCTGCGACTTGGCTATTTCAAGTGATCTCGCAATATTTGGTCAGGCCGGAGCTAGACATGGTTCAAGCCCGGACGGCGGATCCACGGATTTCCTCCCATGGTTCCTTTCCATGGAAGACGCTATGTGGAACTGTGTAAGCTGCGAAATGTGGAGCGCTTACAAAATGAAGGCTAAAAACCTGATCTCCAAAGCAATTCCTGTGCTCAAACAGGGCGACAAATTCGTCAGAAATCCTTTGATAGTAACTGACACATATGTAAAGGACGGCGAGATAGTTTACGGCGAATTCAAGACCGGGGAGGACGCCAAAGCCGCAAAGGAACTCATGAAGGAACTTCCTATCGACTTCACCCTATTAGACAAGGAAGTCAACAGAGTTATCTGGACATTCGCCAATCTCTTCCCAGGATGTTTGATCAAGGCGGTCGACGGGATCAGAGCCAAGAAAAAATTCTTCTGGGATCAGTCTAAACTCCCGAACAGACATTGGCTTATGGCCAACATGAATTATGAGGCGTACCTAGGGTTCAACGCCTTTAATACCAAGAAAATTACCGGAACAGACGTAATTGACTTCATTAAATGGAGGCAATTAATAGCTGAAGGGGCCCCTGCTATAGCTGAGAGCTTCGCTGAAGTTTTAGGAAAGCCTAAGGCATAGTTGTTAATTCTTCGACTTACATGGTTGCGGCCCGCATGATTTTGTTTCAGTGGGCCGTCAACCAAATAGCTCCATCTGAGGATCCTGTAAAATGGAATACCGTTTGATTAGGGTTGAGAAACTTTTTGAAGAATCAGTCATTAAAATCGTGCTGAACTCGCCAAAAGCCAATGTCCTGGAAGCAGCCATGCTGGGCGAAATATTGGCCGTGATCAAGGATCTGGGCTCCAGCAAGAATTTTAAGCTCATAGTTTTTGAAGGCGAGGGGAAGCATTTTTCTTTTGGCGCCAGTGTTCCAGAGCACACGAAAGACAAGGCAGCCATGATGCTCAAGTCTTTCCATGAGCTATTTTATGGACTTGCTGACTTGGGAATCCCCACCATGGCCATAGTAAGGGGCCAGTGCCTGGGAGGCGGGATGGAATTGGCTCTATTCTGTAATTTCATCGTCGCCGATCCGACGGCCTTTTTTGGCCAGCCAGAGATTGTGCTGGGTGTATTTCCTCCACCAGCTTCCGTAATGCTGCCTTTGAAAATAGGGCAAACATTCGCCGATGAAATTGCCCTAACCGGACGATCTATAGACGCAAAAGAGGCCGCCAGGATAGGACTCGTGAATCTTCTGTGCGAAGATGGTCAAGACGCATGGGAAGCCTCGTGCAAATGGATCGAAAAGTATATTCTTCCCAAGAGCGCATCCAGCCTGAAAATCGCCAATTTTGCCGTCAGAAACCAATTTTTCAGAGCTATCCGCGAAGACCTGCCTAGAATGGAAGGTCTCTATTTGAAGAACTTGATGGAAAGCTGCGACGCGAATGAGGGAATCCAAGCGTTTCTGGAAAAGAGAAAACCGAACTGGAAAAACGACTAGTTTTAGCTCAGATCTCGTCGTGTGACCTTATTTAAGGGCTGTGACTACCTGATCCATATGCGACCCTCCACGGAGGACCTGGATGTTGTGAAATCCACTTAGAGCTAGGTCCTCACTAATCTCCTTGAATGTGTAGGTAGAGCCTTCCCGAGTAGCTACAAGCATGTTCACGGCAAAGATAGCGCCATCTTCAGGAGCAACTCGCGACTCTTCCATGACATGATCTCTGATGATGATCAGACCATTTCGATCCAGACATGCATGGGCTTTTGAAAATAGTTGCTGGTTGCCCTCACGCCCGTTCATGTGAATGATTGCCGAGAGTAACACAATGTCATAACCAGAGGGCAACGGGTCAGTTTTGAAATCGCCCTTGACAAAATTGATTCGATCGGCCCATTTGCTATCGGAAACTTTTTCGGTGGTAATGTCAACGACTAGAGGAAGATCAAATAGAGTGGCCCTAAGCTCAGGGTTCAATTCTAAAAGGGCTCTGGAGTAAATCCCCGAACCTGCGCCTACATCCAACAAATTGGTTCTGTTTCCTAGATCTATATCTTTGGCGATTGCCAAAGCCCTATCACGTCCAACTACTTCCATAGCTCCAATAAAAGCTTCAATATCTTCCCTTGATCTAGCTGCCTTGAAATAAGATCCAAAATCAAAATCTCCACGAACAATAGCTGTCAGGTTGGACCAACTATTCCACATGCGTACCCGATGTCTAATGAGAGGCAATATTGACTTGTCAGAGTCAGAATCGAGCAATTCGGACAGTTGTTGATCAACCGAAAATGATGAGCCGTCTTTTGTAAGAAACCCCATGGCGACAAGAGAATCCATTAGAATTTCAAGCCCTCTTGGATTCCAACCGTGAATTTCGCACAGATCATGAACTGACTTCTTCGTCCCATGGCGAAAACATGAAAATAGATCCAGTTCAGCGGCCGACAGTAGTATACGCGCCTTCTGGAACCCGGAGCAGATAGCGTCGATGCGCTGAGGGTCAAATTTCGTGATCATACTATGACTTCCTCCCGTGGATTCATCCTGAAATACGCTTGAACAGAGCCACCCCGGCGGAACTCATGGCAATCAGGATGGTGCCGATCATTAAATACAATCCAATCGAGGGTAGACTACCCATATATAGTTTGTAACGCCTGACGATAATGAGTTTCACAATCAAAAGGGAAAAAACAACTATTGCCGTAAATCCGTGGACCAAAAAATTTACTGGAATATTTTCAAAGAATGCAATTCTAGGAACCATGTATACAAAAAGACCCGTAAAAAGAATCACGAAACAGAATCCCAACCACCGGTGCAATGCCCTCAAAGTATTTCGCCCCCCTTTGCGGCCTAAAACTTCCAGAATCACAAGAGTGTTGACTATCCCGATGACAACCAAAGTAATCGCGCCTGTAAGCACTATTGACTCTAGCATGGATCCTACCTCCCAACTTCTGAATTCACAAACTTGGGTATTTCCACGTATATCATAACTCCTTTCGCGGTTCAGGCAAATCCCATTGGGTCAAAAACACGAACAGCCTTACATAAACATACACTTTAAATATATGTGATTATAGACTGTTATTAATTGACAATATTGGTGAGTAATAATATCTTCACCACGCGTCAATGTCCGGATTTTGAGACGCGTCACCATCGCGAGCTGCTGTTCAAAGGTTAGCATGAAGCCTTCCAGAAGAGTGCAAAGAGGTTTCAGGATACATCCAGATTGGGCTCCTGTCCTGTCTAACATTCGCATTGTGCTCGTGGGAACAACTCACCCAGGGAACATAGGTGGGGTAGCTCGTGTCATGAAAAATATGGGATTGAATAATCTTAAGCTCGTTTCTTCAACCGAATGCGGACCTGAAACTGAAGCGTTTTCTCTGGCTTCTGGCGCTTATGACATTATTTCCTCAGCTCAAACTTTTGATCATCTGACTGACGCCCTCGCTTCATCCGTGATGGCGGTCGCCACATCGGCTCGGCTAGGGGGAAAAAGGACCTCGGCCAAGATACCATCTGAGATAACTCCCGAAATTATGGAAAAAGCCGCCGATGGAGAAGTATCCATAGTTTTCGGTAGAGAATCCCGAGGCCTGACCAATGAGGAAATTAAATTGTGTGATCAACACATGATAATCCCGTCTGACGCGGATTTCGCCTCGATGAACTTGGCGCAGGCTGTCGCGGTGGTTTGTTATGAAATTTTTAAGATAGCTTGCCGACCGGTAGGATTTCAGGCTCTTTCGTTTCATCCCGCCTCAATAGAATCACGCGAGAAAATGTTTGATCACATCGAGCAGGCTCTTCTTCGAGCTGGTTTTCTGGCGCGAACAAATCCCCTAAGAATGATGCGGGACGTCCGACGGATTTTAAACGGCGCCAATCTTGACGAACGAGACGTCCGAATCGTTAGAGGCGTTTTTCGTAAATTCGATAACGCTATCCGTTTGGCCAGGATCGTCAAACCTAATGAAGTGAAGCAGAATGAATCTACCTGAACGCATGCTTTTTGACCCAGTTATTTTCAAACTCGGTCCACTGGAATTCAGGTGGTACGGGTTAATGTATTTGATTGGTTTTGGAATTGCATACCTTGTCATTAAGAAGGAATTAACCCGAAAAAACGGTCCTATTCCCGCTGCAGCCGCTGGTGATTTCTTGTTTTATCTGATTCTGGGGTTGCTCGTTGGAGCTAGGGTCGGTTACGTCATTTTTTACAATTTGCCTGTTTACATTCACCAACCATTGGAAATCTTTGCAATCTGGCATGGTGGGATGAGTTTTCATGGTGGATTAATCGGTATGGTTGTTTTTGGTCTTATTTTCGCAATAAGAAATAACGCCCCCTTTTTTGAGCTTGCAGACATTGGGGCCCTTGCCGCGCCGCTGGGACTGATGTTGGGGCGCCTTGGAAACTTCATTAATGGAGAGTTGTACGGCAAGGCCCACAGGCTTACCATGGGGCATGGTTTTCCCTGGAGGCGGCAATGTTCACAGACATCCTTCCCAGCTTTATGAGGCCCTACTGGAAGGACCCATTTTATTTGCAATTCTTTGGGTATTGAGAACCAGGCTCAAACAACCGGGAACTCTTCTGTCGGTTTTCTTGATGGCGTATGGCGTGTTCAGGTTTGTGGCCGAATTTTTCAGGGAACCGGATCCTCAATTGGGGTTTATCATTGAGGGTTTAACTATGGGACAGCTACTTTGTCTGGCGATGATAGCTTCCGGAATATGCTTATTCTTGTTTTTGAGGTTTGTTTGCAAACAGGGTGGAGACCCCGAACAGGGTCGGACCTCCTAAGCGCCTCAGGCTGTTTATTAAGACAAATTCGAAACTTGACCAAATTATATACTGAAAATGGTGATCATAATGAGAAATAGGTTTTGGTTCATCTTAGGGATGTATTCATTATGCCTTTTTATGACATTGAATTACGCTCCCACATCCAAAGCCGCTGAAACGGTAAACGTCCCTGAATCAGCTCCTGCCCCAAAGGCAACGACTGAATCAGTCCTTAATCTCCTGAAAGCCGGCGACGAGCAGGAGAAAAAAGGTGATTTGGAACTTTCTCTAGATACGAACAAATCTGCGATCGAGCAGTCCACGTCGATTGGTGACAGAAAACTTGAAGCATTAGCTAACAGGGCAGCGGCAGTCGCCTGTTTTCGCTTGGGGCGCCTGGAAGAAGCCGTGGATTTTATAGAAAAAGCTATCGAGATCAATCGTTCCCTGAGAAACGCTAAAGGCCGATCCCTCGATCTCATTCTCGGTGGAAAGATCTCCTTGGCCCAACAAAATTATCCAAAAGCCTTGACACAGTTTGAGGAGGCCCAGCGGATTCTACCTACGTCAGAATCATCTGAGGTTCCAGGATTGATGCGCGATTTAGCGAAAGTCAACATCAAGTTACTGCGCCTACCTGAGGCCATCACTATCCTGAATCGTCTCGGCGCCTATTATTCCAAGAATAACGATTTAGAGCAGGCGGCTGGAATATGGGCCGAGGAAGGAGACCTGTATCTCCTGAAGGGTGACTACGGTAACGCTGCGATCCTCTTGAAAAAGGCTGAAAAAACCTTTTTGGAACACAACAAAGAAAAAGAATTGGGACAAACTCTCTATCGATTGGCCTACCTGGCTCTTATATCCGGAGACTTCAAGCAAACCAAATCTTATCTCGACGCGGCTAAGCAACATGGCTCCTGCGCACGACGAAAAATGGCCGATAGCCTTACAAGCGGCCATAAAGGCCATGAATTCCTTTGACCACGGCTCAAGCGATCAAGCTTCCAAAGAACTTGCCGAGGCCCGCATTATGCTGGGGCACGGGCAGCACATCCTTCTTAAAAGCAGAATACAAATGCTTCAGGCCAAAGTCGAAACAGAACTCTGCAACTGGAAAATGGCTGAAGATTGCGCATCAACAGCCCTGCAGGAATTCAAAAAGTTGTCAAACCTGGAAGGAGAAGCCGAGGCCGAACAATCTTTGGCTCAAATTTACTTCAGACAGAGTTCTTTGAAAGAGGCCCTGGATCATTCCCAGCGATCTTTTGATATTTACAGGAAGCTCAAAAACAAAGATCGTATGATTGACTGCAGGATACTCATCGCAGAGATCAACGAGATTCTTGGAAATCCGTCCGTGACACTTAAACAACTCAAGGACGCTCTCGAGGAGTCGAAGACAGGAGTTGATCCCAGAACATCCAACCATCTGAGACTGGCTGTGGCCAAGTTTCGCGTAACCAGGGAAAACACGGAAAAAGGCTTGGAATTGGCATTAGAGGCCAAGAAAGATTTCAAGGCCGCAGACGATCAGCGAGGAGTGTCGGAAGCTGATTTAGTCCTGGGTTTCGCTTATGAACTTGGAGGAAATATCCCCAAGGCTCGGGAATCATTGGAAGAAGCCTTAGGGATCAGCCAAAAGCTGGGGGATCGTTTCGCCCAAGGCAAGGAACTCACGGCATTGGGCGTGATTTATAAGAATTCCGGGGATTTTGAAAAGGCTCGGGAAATTTTTGTCAAAGCGATGGAGCTTAGAAAATCCATCGGAGATTTGAGGGGGTATGCAGCAAACCTGGCAAATCTGGCAAACATTTATAGGCGCCAGTCACAGAACACCAAAGCCTTAGAGAATCTTCAGAAGGCCCTGAATATTTATCGAGAGGTCTCGGACAAAAAGGGAGAGGCCGACGCTCTAACAAATCTGGGAAATCTGGACGCCGTAGGAGGCTCCTACCAAGTGGCTATGGAGAAGTTCCAAAAGGCTCTTCAGTTGCATAGGGAGACTTCAGACATTCGAGGAGTCGCTACGGATCTTATTAGTATAGCCTCTCTCCGGTTGGCTCGGGGAGAAATTGACGAAGGAGCGGCTGCCTTGAAAGAGGCGGAAACTTACAATAAGAGAATCTATAATCCGGTAGGGAGCCTAGCCATACTTTCAGAGACAGCGACAGTGGCCAAAGCTAAGAAAAACTATAATGAAGCGCTGGATTGTCTCAACAAAGCAATGGAATTGGCAAAAAAGACCAAAGATTCCAAAGCAATTTCTTCAATCAATTTGAGGATCGCTTCCGTGTTTGAAGAAAAGGGAAGCTTTCAGAAAGCCCTCAATATTCTTAATCAGACCCTGGAACAACCAGAAAAGCATCAGGACTATAAAGGATTGTCATGGGCTCTAGGAGCAAGGGGCATTATTCTCGCTAAAATGGAAGATTATGAAAACGCCTTAAAAGATCTAAGCGAGGCCACTCACATTCGAACTGAACATAATATCACGTCATCCCAATCTCAAGAGGTCGATTTCTATCTTGGTGAAATTTATCAGGGATTCAAAGACTATGACAGGGCCATTGACCACTACCACCGTGCCTTGGGTGGCTCACAAACAGCCGGAACCGACAGATTTGTTGGAAAAATATACGATCGAATCGGAACAATTTATTACGGCATGGAGGAATATTCCAAGGCGCGAGATTTCTTGGAAGACGCCTTGCGAATAAGCTCTGAATCTGGAAACCTGAACAATCAGAAAGCTCAGCTTATTCGTCTAGCCGACGTGATGTCGAAGCTCAAGGATCCTGATAACAGTCTTAAATATCTTCAAAAAGCTCTGACTTTGACCAGAGACACAAAGGATTCATCTAACGAAGCCAGGGTCCTTACAAGAATGGGAACTCTCAATCAAGTTCAGGGGCGGCTTAGGACAGCTTTGGAAAACTACTCGGACGCAATGGATATCAGAACCAAAATCGGGGACAAAAGAGGCATTAATGAAAATGTTCTTCAAATAGCGCTTGTGAACGCCACAATGGCAGATTTCGATCAATCGGTCTCTAACATTAAACGGGCCATCGATATAGCGCAAACATCCGAGGACAGAAGTATGCTGTGGAAAGCCTATTTCATAATGGGCAGAACACTTGAAGAAAAAAAGGCGTTTGGGGAGGCCTTGGAAGCCTATAGAAAGGCTCTAAATATAGTAGATTCCATGGACGCTGATTTTTCAGAAGAGTCGGAAGAAGATGATTTCATATTTGGTGGCACATCAGCTCTTTTTGAGACAACGCTTCGAGTCCTCATGACACTGGCTAAAAAAGATCCTGACGGGGCGTACGATAACCAGGCATTGAGGCTCATTGAAAGACTGAAAGCCGCATCCTTCGAGAACACTCTTTTGAAAATTAACGTCCCAAGCTTCTCGAATGTACCGAATGATTTGATCATCAAAGAAAAGAGTTTGAAATTAAGTCTAAACAAATTGAATCTGAAGTTGATGGAGCAACGATCTAAAATTCAGCCCAACGCTGAGTTGATGAAAAAACTTCTCGAAGAGAGACGCAAAAAAGAAACTGCTTTCTCGAATCTGCGAGAACAACTCTCTAAAGAATATCCGTCCTATGTGAACCTGACCAAACCCAAATCTATGTCTATCCATCAGATTCAAAAAGACCTGGACCCTGATGAAGTATTGCTTGAGTACATGGTGACACGTGGTCGAACCTACATTTTTGCTGTGGACAAGTTTCGTTTTCACACGTTTTCAGTCGATTATCCGCTTTCAGAAATAGAGAAAGACGTTGAACTCCTCGTTCGTCCCCTCCAGAAGCACGATACCCTCGCGAGCTGGGACCCGTCCGTCGCCTATAAAATCTACTCGAAAATCGTTAAGCCGGTAGAATATACGATGAAGGGGAAAAAAACCGTTGTTGTAATACCCAATGGTCCATTGTGCTGGGTTCCATTCGAAATTCTTGTCGATTCAAAATCCCACGAGAACAAAAGGTTCTGGTCAGCAAATGACCAACCATCATACTTGTTGGAAAAATACGCCTTCTGTTACGCTGAATCAACTTACTCCCTTTGTCTCTACAGAAGCAAGAGACCGGTCAAGAAACCTGGTTGGACTCTTGCGGCGTTTGGTGATCCGGTCTTCAACGACTCAAATAAGGCACTGGAACATAACCCTGGCTCAGACAGGCTGTTATCGGCTATAAACACGCCTCAGAACCCACCTGGAGAAAACTACGTCTTCCTCAAACCGTTGCAGGCAACTAGAAAGGAAATCGTTGAAATTACGAAGGTTCTTGGCGGTCCTACTCAAACATATTTGGGCCCTCAAGCGACCGAAACGCTTTTCAAGAAAGCGGATTTAAGTCGTTACATGTACATACACTTGGGAGCTTATAGCGTGTTTCTGGAACGGATTGGGCAAATCTCAACGGCAGCCCGGTATCATATTTTCCCTCTACGGAGACAAGGAAAATGACGGTTTTCTTGAACTGGGAGAAGTATTCGGTCTGAAGCTTAACGCTGATCTCGTTGTGATATCGACTACCCTAACCACAGGTAAAAATGTGAATCTAGCCTATAATGGTCCATTTGACTTGGCTAGGGGATTAATTTTCGCAGGCGCAGATTCTGTTGTCCTGAGCACATGGCAGATAAGCGAAGACCATGCTGAAAAGTTACTCTTCGAAATGTACAAAGATCTTAAGGACGGATCAAAAGCTGACGCCCTCAGAAAGGCCAAACTCTCGATGCTTCACAGTCAGGGAACTTCTCACCCATACTATTGGGGCTCTTTCATACTTGTCGGCGACTGGCGGCCCAGGTTTCTTACGGCCAATAACCGCTGGGAACCGGAAAATGTCGGGATCAAAGGTGTTTCGACCTGGAGAAAGCTTTTTAACATGTAGGGACCGATAATGAAGATTTTGGTGCTGAATAGTGGGAGTTCATCTCTCAAATTCATTCTGTTCGAAATGAATGACGAAAGTGTCCTAATCTCGGGCATGGTCGACAGAATTGGCATTTCAGGGTCCATTCTAAGTTTTCAGGAACAAGGTGGACGCTCTGAGGAGATCAGTGTAAACATTCCAGACTTTGGGGCCGCGCTCGATACATTGTTTCGGCTGTTGGCGGCGGAATCAATTTCGGCGTTATCAGAGATCCCGGCAATCGCGCATCGAGTCGCTCATGGTGGCAAATTTCTGGAAACGGTTATCATAACGCCGGAGGTTCTTGACCAAGTGCGGTCCATGAACCGCTTCTTCCCGCTACACCACCCAGCCATGATTCTTGAAATAGAAGAATGTATGCGAAGAATGCCTCATGCGCTTCACGTCGCGGTGTTTGACAACTCGTTCCACCGAAACATTCCTGATGAGGCCGCCATTTACGGTCTTCCTTACAGATATTTTTCCGAGAAGGGGTACAAAAGAACTGGTTATCATGGAAATTCACACGCATTCTCAGCTCATGAAGCAGCAAAATTTCTAAACGTTCCGCTGGAAAAGTTAAGGATTATCACATGCCATTTGGGAAATGGGTGTAGCCTGTGCGCCGTAAAACACGGGATGTCCATCGACACAAGTCTTGGAATCAGTGCGATAGAAGGACTCATTATGGGAACCCGATGCGGCGATGTTGATCCCGGATTGCTTCCTATTATCATGGAAGAGGAAAACCTTTCTCCCTCTGATCTTACCAACATGCTGTCTAAACAATCCGGCTTGCTTGGAATAAGTGGACTGAGTAGAGATATGCGAGAAATTGAGACTGCGACAGGAAATGGGAATGAACAGGCTTCTCTTGCATTGAAAGCATTCTGTTACAAGGTTAAGCGTTCAATGGGTTCCATGTTAATGGCGCTTGGTGGGTGTGACGTTTTGGTCTTTACCGGTGGAATAGGAGAAAACAGTCCTATTGTGAGGGCACAGTCCATTGAGGGGTCCCAAGATCTTGGTTTTATCATTGAACCGACGAAAAATTCAGGGGTCAACCACCTGACCATAGAGAACCCAATTCAGGAAATCTCCAGCGGATCTTCGACCGTCAAAATTCTTGTTGTCAGGGCTAACGAAGAACTCATGATGGCGAGGGAGTGTTTACAGATCGCTCGCAAGGCTCTCCAGATTTGAAATTGGATATTTTGCGGCATCGAGATATAAACTGGAATACGGATTTCCAGCGGAGAAAACCTTGGACAAAACCGGCATTGTGATCGGGCGCTTTCAAGTCTTCCATAATGATCACCTCAAGTATGTGCTTGCCGGTAAATCTCTCTGTAATAATCTTGTCATCGGCGTAACCAACCCTGATCCGACCTATTTCAAGGATGATTCTTCGGATCCTCATCGTAGCCTTGTTTCTTCAAATCCCCTTACCTATTTTGAACGCTATGTTATGCTCAAATCCGTGATGAGGGAAAATGGAATTTCATGCATGAATTTCTCAATAGTGCCGTTCCCGATCAATACCCCTGAAACCTACGCCTATTACGTTCCCATGGACGCTGTGGCTTACGTCACTGTGTATGACAGTTGGGGTCAAAGAAAGCTGGAACTTCTCAAGAGTGGTGGTTTGCATACCAGAGTGCTGTGGTCAAAACCTGCGAGTGAAAAGGGTATTACTGGTTCAGAAGTTCGCCGCCGCATTGCGTTAGACGAACCGTGGGAGCATCTCGTTCCAAAAAGCATAGCGACGCTGATCAGAGAATTGAACCTGGAGTCCAAGTTAGGGCTCAGACGTACTGTTTCTTTAAGATAAAATCCTCGGTTAACCTGAAAGCTTCGTCGTCCGAGAACTGAACCGGGGGTCTCTTCATGAAATAGGCCGATGGGCCTTCAAGAATTCCCCCAATGCCATTATCCAGGGCGAGTTTGCAGCAGCGAATCGCGTCAACTGCAACCCCTGCGGAATTGGGAGAATCTTCAACGGACAGCCTGAGTTCAATGTCTATAGGGATACCACCAAATATTCTTCCTTCTATACGGACGAAGCAAATTTTGTTGTCATTCAGCCATGGAACATAGTCACTCGGGCCTACATGAATGTTGCAATCATCCAGATTATTCGCGATTACGGATTGAACTGCTTCGGTCTTGGAAATTTTTTTTGATTTAAGCCTGTCTCGATTCATCATGTTCAGGAAATCCGTGTTTCCTCCGACATTAAGCTGGTATGTGCGATCTATTTTTACCCCTCTCTTCTCGAAAAGATCCGAAAGGACCCTGTGAACAATTGTCGCGCCCATCTGTGATTTAATGTCGTCACCAAGGATTGGTAAACCGACAATCTTGAAGCGGTGTTCCCACACTGAGTCACTAGCAATGAATACCGGAATGTTGTTTACGAACCCAAGACCAGCCGACAGCGCGCGATTCGGCGTAGAATTTTGACGCCAGATCCGAACCTACCGGCAGATAGTTGAGCATTATTTCTGCCTCTGATTCCTTCAGGACCGACACGATGTCCTCTCGACTAGCCTCTGCCTCTGGAGACAATTGAAACGTCCGAGCCTCCGGATAATCAGTCATGTGTGACGACAGACCGTCAAGGACTGAGCCCATTCCTACAGTGACTCCCATCTCCGGTAAACTATCCACTATTCGGACACAGCAATTGGGAGGACTGAATAGGGCTTGCGAAATGTCTTTCCCTACTTTACGTGCGTCAATATCAAAAGCAGCTACGACTTCAATGTCCGAGGGCTTATAAGGCCCAATCATGGGGTGCATCAATCCTGTCGAGTCAACCGGAGAACCACCGCTGTAATGATGAATCCCCTGCAACAAAGCGCTGGCGCAGTTGCCGACACCGATTATGGCGATCTTGATTTTACTCATGTGTCCTCTTCCTTTAGGTCGAATGAATCTAGGAGGAAGCTACTCTCGCCTCAATGGTTCGATAGTTTCAATGGACAGGTCTTAAAGACTTTTGATATTATCATAATAGTGCTTATGTTTGTCTTTTCAATTGTTCAGGCGTCCGATCGGTTGGATATTTAATGACAGAAATTGTAGCGTCAGATTGGAAAACCAAGCCGACTGATCGATTCATTCTCAAATGGATCAAGATCAACCTCTCGTCCAGAATCACCATAAAGGTGATTAAATGGAATTGGTTGAAACCCTGGATGGTTACCGTTTTTTCCATGATTAACGGAATGTTGGCAGGAGTTCTGTTCGCTTCTGGCGCAGGTTTTTTGGGTGGACTTTTTGCCAGCCTAGCCCAGGTTCTTGATGGGGTGGATGGACAAGTTGCGAGGCTTAGCGAACAGGCTACCGCAGCGGGCGCCTTTCTAGATTCGGTCTTAGACCGATATTCGGATGGAACTCTCGTCATCGGGTTAACTATTTTTAATTTGAGCAATGATCATAACATAGACCAATGTTACGTCTTGATTCTGGGAACATTTGCGCTGGTCGGTAGCGGTCTTATCAGCTATTCTAGCTCTCGGGCGGCCAACCTCAGAATTGGGTTGGGGCGGCCCACGCTGGCAAGCAAAGGGTCAAGGACGGCTATTGTAGCGCTTTCAGGATTACTAAGCCCTATTAGCTCACTTGTTCCGTTGTTAGCGCTCATTTATTTGGCCATCCATACGAACGCCGTTGTCCTATACAGAATTTTTAATGTTATGAGAGCGCCTGCGCCTCAAAACGAATCGAACTGAGGCGATGTACCTAATCTGTTTTATGGAATTGACTTTTTTTGAAAACTGCGTGAGGGTCGTTGAAATGAATATGTCCGCTCATTTTTTTATGGAGAAGCGTCGTCATGTTCATTAACCTTATTAAATCTATTACGATTTTGTATGCTCTCGTCGGTCTTTTGGGCTGCGCTGCGGTAGAAACGCCGAGCAGGCAGATCGATCAGTCAGCTCCTAAGGTAAAAGAGGAAGACATTACTGACCGAAACTCCGGTAGTCAGACATACCAGGCGCCCCAGGATTCCCCCACTAGCGGGGCGCCCGGAATTGGCCAGCCCATCAATCCTGTTCCACCCTACTCTACCGATTCGGGATCTGGAAAAACTCCTAGACGGTTTCTTTGGAAGGACAGAAATTAGTAGCTTGTTGAGTGGCATCGGTTGCTTTTCCTGCGCTGATTAATTATAAATATTTATGTGGTGACATGATGAGGCCGATTTCGTCATACGAATTCGGCCTATTATTATTTTACGGGCCCTAAATCGTTCGGACCCGGTTGAATCTCGGCCACCAATGTCCTGCTCTAGGTTAGGCCCTCTTTAAGATGCTCGAACTTGTAACCAACACCAGATTTCTAGTGCTCGCCGCCTCGAATTTTTTTCTTTTCCTTGTCGTTTCAGCGTGGAGTTTCCTATCAATTTTCTTATCAGAGTTCGGCGCAAACACAGGTGATATAGGCGTTCTAATGGCATCCGCCGGCATTACTTCACTGGGAGCGCTGCCATTTATAGCGCCCCTGATTGACCGGTACGGGCGGAAGGGGTTCATGGTAATCGGTATATTTGTCGTTGGGGTTTCCAATCTAGGGTTTATGTTATTCCAGCACTACTCACCATGGATGCTATTAATCAGGCTAATTCAGGGACTCGCCTTCGCTGCCTGCTTTAACGCTTGCTCTACAGCTCTCGTAGACCTGTTACCGTTCAACAAGAGAGTCCAGGGCATCGGTTTATATGGCATATCAGGCTCCCTAGCTGTCGCTGTTGGGCCTTATCTCGGCGAGACAGTAATAATTCATTTTGGATTCAACGCATACTTTGCTCTCTTATCGGTTTTTGGAATTATTGGGGCCTGCCTGGGACTGGCTTTCAAGGAACCTTTCATTTGTATTCGGTCACGAGTTCCCAAGGTGAGATTCTTTCGCACCGTGATTCAGGGAAAGCACGTGGCCATGATGTCGCTGGTTGCGGTTTTCGGTTCCGGTTTCGCGGCTATGAATACCTTTTTCCCCCTTTTCGCCAAGAGCCTGGGTATTAGAGCAGGCATCTTTTTTACATCGTATGGCGCGACATTAATAATAGTACGGCTGGTTTTGGGAACTGTGGTTGACAGAATGAACAGGGACAGACTAATTCTTGTCTGCTTGCTGGGCTTTGGGGCGCTGTTGGTGGCGACGGCCCAAATTCAGTCCATGGTTCAAACCATATATCTCGGGATACTCTTTGGAGCGACCCAGGGACTTTCATATCCCGCAATGATGGCTCGGATGGTTGACAAGTCAAGTGACGCCAATCGAGCTATCGTCGTGTCCTTGTTCACTGGATCATTTGGAGTGGGCATAAACCTCTCTGTCCTTCTTTGGGGCTTCATAGGGGAGATCAACGGGCTGCCCTTCATGTTCGCTTTCGGTGGATCGTTGATGTTTGTGACTGCGCTCATCTGTGTTATTGCTTTTTTCATGCACAAGGAGTCAGTTGTAGGCAAGCGTGCCACTTGCGGGAAATCAGGCTGATATTCGTACCCTTTTCTTGCCTTTGTTGGTCATCAATTGGTTTCTGGCAAGTCTTTAACTCTGACGTCTTCAGTTGGCAGGAATATTTCCATTTTGCGTTTGAAGCCGGTACGCTTCGGTATGATCGCACGACGTTAACCCTGCGCTGTAAGTTGCGCCAAGCCGTAAAATCTTCGTTCAGGACTATCTTCATTGCGCCATATAGACTTATCCGTTGGTAATCTGTCTGAGTTTTATGCGTCATCTCGTGCGGAGATGGGTTTTCTGCAATTAGGCATGTGATTAGATACCGTCACGATTCATTCTTGGCCAGTGTTTGGATCTATGTCGAATCCCTGCCGCTACCTTGGATCACGGTCTTTTTCTAGGCGTGGGGTGTGTTAAATGAGAACAAAAAAAGCCGGGGGTTAACCCGGCCTTTTCAGGGAATAAATTCCGAACTTCTAGATTACCAGCCCCTGGGCGCTGTGTAAATATTAACTGGTGTGCAAGGAACAGCGGCTGTAACATAGGCCGGGTCGTCCAATTCAACGGGGCAGCAGCTTTCGTTAGGAAGAAGCTGACCTGTGAATATAGGAGACACAACAAGTCCAACAGCTCTAAAGGGAACACTCAAAGCCGCATGGATAATACCCGGAATCAACGGTGGCTCACAAGCGGGAGCGACAGGACCTCTCAGTGTGACATCTTCAGGAGCTACCAGACAAGAAGATCCTCCACCAAAAGTTGTGTTCGGGATACCCGGAACCGGCCACGAGCTTACGGTGTAACCCCAGGACATTCCAACTCCTAGTGTTAGCACAGCCAGGATTCCAAGAGCTACAACGGATTTTCTAACCATACCCTCATCCTCCTTTCATTCAAGACGTTCCAGTTTACAAACCGGACATCAAGATTATATTTCGTAAAATCTAGCGCGTATATTTTGCGCTATTGTTAACTCAAGTTTGAAGAGTTGTCAAGGATTTTTTACTATCATAAACCGATCTAACCATGCTGAATTATTAAATTCAACGCTTGTGGGTTTAATCAATAGGACCGGGCCAGTATCAGTCCGGTCCTATGTATTTTTTTCACAAGGTTATGGTCTCCCGGCCTACCATAGAGCGCCAAATATGGTGGAATCGCCGGACAGCATTGCCGCGCCGGAACCAAAAAAACCACCAAAACCGCCACCAAAGGGGAACCACAGGGGCTATCCGCCACCGCCGCGCCAAAGCGCAGGAAAGCAGCCATATACGCCATCAAAACCGCCGAATAACATTTCACACGGGTGAGCGACGGCAGTCAACAATGAGCACAACATACCAGGTCTGGGCTCAGCCTTGCACGATGAACCACAAGCCGGCATAGGCGCAGGGCACGGACCCTCAATCTTGCACTCCCAAGTCTTAACTATGGTCTTGGCGACACCCATGTCAGGACAATCAACAGGAACATACAACGGCGCACCACATTGGGTACCACAACCACCACCAATAAAGCCGAATGAAGTCCCCGCCACCATCAGCGTCAGAGACAAAACACTGAGAACGACTAATGTTCTCTTAACCATACCCTCATCCTCCTTTCATCAATCCTTTCCAAAGGAAGCTTTAATACCATATTTGGATAGCCTCCAAAAAATATAGCTCTGCATGTGTTTTAACTTTATTACAGAAATCCGCAAGGTTGTCAACCCTTTTTTTCACGCCTCGAAACGTTCGGATTTACAAAACCTTGCCTCACAATTGACTGTCGTAACTTAGCCAGCCTTTAAGTCGGATGTCAAGTCAAAAAAGTGTCCTGGACATTCGGTCCGATTCATTGTCTATTTAATGATTACGTGCACTTTCCGCGTCAGCTACAAACTTCCATACAGAAGATGGTTGTTGACTCTTTAGCGCGAACAGTAATAAAAATTTACAATTCAATCCCTACGGGGCGAGATTTACCAGAAAGCTGTCTACTTTTTCGGAAATTCACGATTATGTTTTTCTTAAATCTATTCGGAAAAAAGAAGGAGCCCAAATTCATGCCTCTTGATTCTACCTCTCCATTCTTCGCCGGCGCATCCAAATACGTGTTGGATGAAGAATTGGCCAAGATAGTGAATATCTCCATTGCGCTGGAAATGCCGTTGCTTTTGAAGGGCGAACCGGGAACGGGCAAGACCATGCTAGCCCATGCCATTGCTGAGTCTCAAAAGATGCCTCTCCTCATCCTGAACGTCAAATCGAGCCTCAAGCTCGTGGACGCCTTATATCAATATGATACTCTCACGCGTCTTAACGACAGCCGATTCGGAGATTCCAAAAGGGATGTGAGTAACATTGAGGAATACATCCGAATGGGTAAAATCGGGCAAGCTTTCGTATCCGACACAAGAGTTGTGCTTTTAATTGACGAAATAGACAAGGCCGACACCGATTTCCAGGACGACATGCTGGATGTTCTCGACCAGATGGAATTCGATATCATGGAGATCGACAAGACCACTAAAACAAAGAACAGGCCTGTTATCATCATCACTTCCAACGCTAAAAAGGACCTTTCAGATCCATTTCTTGGAAGATGCAACTTTCACCACATCGCTTTTCCAGACCCCGACATGATGCGCAAGATCATCAATGTCCATTTCCCTGATCTCGATGAAGATCTCATGGACATAGCGGTAAAAACTTTTTACAAATTGCGCGATTTTCAGGGAATTGAAAAGAAACCGGCCACACGGGAGCTGATCAACTGGGTTCGCGCCCTTAAAAAGGACCCGGATTTTCGACCAAAGGACTTGATTCAAGGAAAGATCCCGTATCTCGGAATTCTATTCAAGAAGAGTTCCGATTACCAATTATCCGTGCAACAGTCCCGCAGACTTCGCTCTTAACCGTGAAAGACCACAGGTTCAGGTAAATTAGTATGTTTGTCGATTTCTTTTACATTCTTAGAGAATCAGGCGTTCCTGTTTCCCCAACATCATTTCTCAGACTGCATCAAGCTCTGTCCCTCGGTCTCGTGAACGGGCTTGATGACTTTTACACCGCGGCTCGATCGATTCTGGTCAAAAGCGAGAGATATTTTGACATCTATGACAGGGTTTTCGCCCATTTTTTCCAGGGCGCCGAACTGCCGGATTTCAAAGGCATTGACCTGGACGCGGCGGCCAGAGAGCTTCTTGCTGAATGGCTGCAGCATCCCGAAGATTTGGCCAGAGCGTTGGGACTCTCCAAAGAGAAGATTCAGTCCATGTCCCCGGACGAGCTATTAAAATACTTTCTAGACCGACTAAAAGAACAGAATGAAGCCCATCACGGGGGAAGCAAATGGATCGGAACCGGAGGAACCTCGCCGGTCGGTCACTCGGGTTATCATCCCGGCGGGATGAGGGTTGGTGGCCAATCCATGAGTAAGAGCGCTGTCAAGGTCGCTCTTGATAGAAGATACAAGGATTATTCTCTAGACGCGCCGTTGACTCAGGCCCAGATGGGAGAGGCTCTCAAAAGGCTCCGCCGCATGATTCCCGTAGGCCCCAAAGACCAGGTAAATGTAGATGAGACGATACGGGCAACTACCCACAACGCTGGTGAAATAGAAATAGTCTTTGATCGAAGCCTTCGTGACAAACTTAAGGTTATCCTGATGATTGATAATGGCGGATGGTCAATGGACCCGTATATCAGAACTCGTCCAGACACTGTTTAACTACGCCAGAGCGCAGTTTAAGGATATCAAGGTCTTCTTCTTTCATAACACTATATACGATTTCGTATGGGAGGATCCGCCTCGACGCTATAAGCCCCAGAAAGTACAGGATTTTTCTACCTGGGATAGAGGGTCCAGATTAATAGTGGTCGGTGACGCGAGCATGGCGCCCTACGAACTAATGGCTACCGATGGATCGATCCACATTGAGGAACGCAGTGGATTACCGAGCATTGATCGCTTGAATCTTCTTGCCCATTTGTTTCCTAAAGTCGCTTGGCTTAACCCAACCCCGTCCAGATTGTGGCCCCTCACGCGAACTATTGGCGTGATAGGTTCAATTTTTCCGATGTTTGAGCTAACCCTAGATGGTTTGGACCGTGCGGTAACGACCCTAATGTCAAAGAATTAATTCTTGAATCAGCCATGGACCGTCAGACGCCCAAATAGCTGGTGGAGGCTCGAAATTCACATCTTAGCGCGGACAAAACCGATTTTATCGCTACAATAAAATGAAATCCAGATCGACAAGTCCGATCCGAACGTTTTTCAAGAAAACCCTGATATTCCTGTCGATCTGTTTTTTTTTGACTGCCGTCCTTGTTAGCCTGGTCATTGTCTGGACCTTTGAGGTGAAATTTCGGCGATGGCCCATGATGGTATTCGGCGCGCCTGAATCAGTCAGGGTTGGTGACAGTCTGAGTGATCTACAACTTTATAACCGATTAGCTCGCTTGGGCTATACTAGAAGCGAGTCTCTGGCGCCAAACATTGGTCAATGGGGTCGCTCTGGATCAGACGTCAAAATTTTTCTTCGGTACTCGCCGTTTGTTGGTGATGGTCCTATTGAGGGACCGGTAACGCTACTTCTCGACGATGACACAATTAAATCCATACGCTTAATGCGTTCCCTACAAGAGGTCAGGAGTTTTCAACTGGAACCCGAGTTGCTGGGAGTCATCCCTGTCAAAGGCGGAATCCCCGAGATGGTAATTCCTGTTCCGCTGTCCCGAATTCCCCCGTCGTTGATAGATTCCATATTACTTACTGAAGACAATCGTTTCTACTCACACAGTGGCGTCGATTTGATCTCCATGTACAGGGCTCTTGTGTCAAACATACAGGCGGGGAGATACGTGCAGGGCGGAAGCACCATCACTCAGCAGCTCATCCGCATGACACTGCTTAATCCCGAAAAAACTCTCTGGAGAAAGTCTTTGGAAATCGTGCTTTCTCTTGGGGCTGACGCCATATATAGTAAAAAAACCATCCTCGAAGCATATTTGAATCGTGTTTACCTCGGTCATTTCGGGCTGCTGCCAGTCCTTGGAGTAGCCGAGGCCTCAAGGAATTTCTTTGGCAAATCTCCTGAGCAGCTAGATGTCTCAGAGTCCGCGTTGATAGCCGCGATTATAAGAGCGCCAAATGTTATCAACCCCTTTCGACATCCCCAAAGAACTCTAACGCGACGAAACATGATTCTTGGGTTGCTTTTCAAGCACGGCAAAATTTCACGGGACACATATGAAGAGGCCATTTCGAAACCGGTTCAAATGTTAAAACCCGGCGCTGCTCCGCCCAGGGTAGGATCCTTCATTGACATACTGAGACAAAAGGAAAAGATAGCTGATTCCAGCTCCATTCCATACCAAAATTATATTTCCACATCGCTGGACCCGACCATACAGGCTGGGATTGAGGCCAGATTGCGCAAACTGGGAGAATTGGGCCAGCAGAGTTTTGTGATCCTGACTAATCCCAGTACCGGCTCACTAAAAGTGTATGTAACCCCTTCCTCCGAGAAGTGGGACGGCAGAGGGGGAAATTTGGCATTGTTCTCTCCTATGGCCCTTACCCCCGCTCTAAAGCCCCAAAAAGTGAATGATCCTATATACACTATCGCCTCTCAGATAACTTTTTCCGACTCAAAGACCAAAAAGCTGGCTTTTGCCGAAGCCTTCAGAACGGACAGAGAGGAACTCTTACGCAAAATAATAGAAGTCATAGGAGTCGACAAAATCATTTCGGCTCTTAAAGAATTTCGGATTGACGCGGCCCTTGACGGAGGATCGGAGATATTAGTTGAACCTATGACTCCTCTGGAAGTAGCCCAAAGCTACGCAATTCTATCCGGCCTTGGCTCTGCGACTCCCATAAATTGCAGGCGTCCTCCGAGAAGAAATAGCCCCACTCCGTCTGCCTCTGAATCAAAAATAGGTGTATCTACCCCACCCTCGGTTCTCTTCATCATAAACAGCCTGCTAAGGGAGCATCAAAGCCTCAACGATGTGAATGAAAGTCCTAAAACACTCCTGTTGAGTCCTTCTGTCTTGTCTTCCTTCGACAACATGGGGGCATGGTCTGTGGCGTACAATAGAAATGCGCTGGTTGTACTACGATTCCCTCCTTCCCACTTGTCTTCCACGGATTTGCGCAGACTAGCCCTTGATTCGCTTCCTAGGAAGAATTTAGGAGCGGATAGCGATTTTGCTATTCCTGCCGGTCTAGTTTTTAGAAAACTTTGCGCGGAATCTGGTTTAAGGGCGACGTCCACCTGCCCTCAGGTCACTTTAAATCCCTTCCTCTCTGGAACCCAGCCGGATGAATGGTGCAGCCTAAGACACCAATCCGAAAACCGAACAGGCACGCCGCAAAAAAAGCCTGAGCGTTAAAATAGTTTTGAAACCCAGCCCTGTAGGACTAGACTAGATCTAGTGACAGATCTATTTTCGCCATGAAAAGGAGATTGATTATGGACGAATTTGTGAAAAATCATCAGAAAATAATTTTTGAAACAACTCTGGCTGCCCTCGAAAAGAACGGTTTCAAGGCAATTCTCGCCGACACTAAGGAAGAAGCAACGAACAAAATAATGGAGATCGCCAAAGACTGTTCCTCTGTTGGAGTAGCGGGCACCCACACCGTTCGCGCTTTGGAGGTTTTACCCAAACTGGAGCAAGCCGGCAAAGTCATGTCGGACCACTGGAAATTCAAACCTGGCACCCCAGAAGAGGTCGAGTGCAGAAAGAATCAAGGCAGGGTAGACCTGTTTCTCACATCCTCCAACGCAGTAACAATGAATGGAGAAATAGTGAACCGCGATGGTTGCGGCAATAGAACTAACGCCATGACTTTCGGCCCGAAAAAAGTTGTTGTTGTAATTGGCAAGAACAAAATTACCCCCGATCTGGAATCAGCTATTGCAAGAATAGAAGAGGTTGCGGCTCCGATTAGAGCCATGAGCCTGAATCGAAAAACGCCATGTGTAAAAAGCGGCTATTGCATGGATTGTGATTCTCCCGAACGAATTTGCCGCATAACAAGCATCATTCACAGGCGTCCAATGCTCACAGACATGACAGTTATCATTATTCCTGAAGATCTGGGGTACTAAAATGCGCGTCGAAGTCAGCGCTCCGAACCGGATCGATTTGGCAGGCGGCACCACAGACCTCTATCCGCTGTATTTGTTGATGAGTGGAGGTTGTACTGTCAATATAGCGGTTAATGTGCTTAGCCGCGTAACCTTGCAGTCTACGGATCAGCAAATCTTCAAGCTACGATCCGAAGATTTGGGGGAATCTTTTGAAACCGACAGTCTCGAAAATTTGCCGACTAGCGGCCCCCTGGGCCTTTTGGGCTTGACACTCCGGCAATTTCCTCCTTCGAAAGGCTTGAGTGTTACGACAAACAATTCTGCGCCCCCGGGGTCAGGACTGGGAGCGTCTAGCGCTCTTACCGTAGCCATGATTTTGGGGCTACTTAAAATTCGTCATGAAGAAATGGACCCAACCAAGATAGTTCAGATGTCCGCTGATATTGAAACAGCGCTTATCGGTGTCCCAGCCGGAAAACAGGACCATATAGCGGCCCTCTATGGTGGGTTATCTCTAATTGAATTCGGATTCAGCGGTTATGAACGCAGGGGTTTTCGTGAATCACACACTAATATGCTCCAGCTCGAAAAGATGATTATTCTATCCTATACTGGAGCAGGCCGCTTTTCGGGAATGAACAATTGGGAAATCACCAAGAATTTCATTGATGGAGATCAGCCGACCAGAACCAAGTTGATGGAAATAAGAAAAGTGGCCACGGAGGTTTCCAAGGCTGCGGAAAAAGGGGACTGGGAGGCGTTGGCTTTACTGGTCGATAAAGAATGGAATATAAGACGTTCCCTGGCTCCAGGGGTAAGCAATCCGACGATTGACGCCATGATTTCCGCTGCTCACTCTTCGGGGGCGTTAGCGAGCAAGGTTTGTGGAGCAGGGGGAGGAGGATGTCTAATTACTTTAGCGCCTCCAGGCAAAAGGGCGGTGGTCGAAAAAGCCCTCTCGGATCAGGGTGCTACAATAATGAACTATAAATTTGATTACTTTGGCGCCAAAACAAGCGAACAGATTGAATTTTAGAATATTGCTATTTTAGTCTTGCAGATCATTATTATTCGTGTTAGACGCTTTTCACAGTTATTTTAGACTGATGGAGGCTAATAATGAACCGGAGCTTTTTAAAACTTTTTGTGGCTTTCGCTGTGTTGATGGCGTTCACTTTTGTATCGGTCTCTTCTTTCGCAGCCGACAAAAAGTGGTTCGTCGTCAAAGACACCAAGGGCGTTTGCAAGGTAATACAGGCTAAGGAAAAAACCCCAAAATCCATAGCCGGCCCTTTTGACAAGAAAGACGACGCTGAGAAATCCAAGAAGGAGCTTTGTCCCAAAAAGGACAAAAAGGAAAAAGCGACAGAGAAAAAACTCTAAACTTTGTGTAGTTACAAGCGGTAACATTGTAGAGCATGAAAGCCGTTCATCCAACCAGGCGGATGGGCGGCTTTTATGTCTCAGGACCGATCAGATATATCCCAGGTCCGACAGTCGCTTCTTGACAATTTCTTCTTCTTCGTTAGTAAACCCCCTATCTTCAAGACTATTCTCAGAAGTCGACGGAAACGTTTCATGAATTTCCGAACGGGCGGATATCGCATCAACATCACTGCCGATTGAAATGATACGACCAGATAGATCTCTCGAAAAACCAAGTCCATATTCCGCTAGGATGCTTGGGGTAATGTCAGGACACGAGGCAGAGGCTAACTGAACATCTCTCATGGCCCCTCTGCGCAAGTCGCTGAGCCTTGTAGCTATGAAAATCCCCTCCGGATCGTGATTACACGAGTCCAAACCATCAATTTCACCGTTTGGCAGGATGTCTTTCATGCCTACAGAGCCGATTGATCGCCTGTTTAACGAATCAAAATAGACCATCAGATCAGGTGGAACACCTTTAACATCCCGGTACAGATCCTCCGGCTTGAGTACCGTATTGAACAATTTATGACCACCGGGTTCAGATATGATTTCCAGTTCAGTTCGTAAATTGTCGCGGAAGCTCTCATATTCGGATTTCTTGATGATACCCCGAGGCTCGCGGCCCTCGACGTTCATGAAGATGCGTGCGTAGTACCCGCCTTCACTCCATACGGATGTTTTGTCCCAATCGATAAGCTCTTCACTCAATTTAGTCTCAACTGCAGGCGGTTCTTTCAGAGTCAGCAACCCTTTGCGGATCAACCATTCATTAACGCAAAACCCGCCACTTGAACTTCTTGCGCCATGGTCAGAAACTATTATCACTGTGGTGTCATCATCCAAAAATCCAAGGATCCCGCCAATTTTGTCATCAAGATACTTGTAGAAAGCTGGTATTGGATTTTGCCCACTATTCCCGGAATCTCTTTTGCCATCGGGCCCATGATGATTACTCCAGAACGCGTGATGCAGGCGATCCGTGGCAATTTCCACCATCATGAAGAAATCCCATTCTTCCTTTAGCAGCAACTCTTGAGCAACCTTGAACCTGCTATCAACCATGCTGTAAAGTTGAGAAAGCAGTTTTTCCCTCGGCGCGGATCGGAAATCCTTAACGTCCGCCAGATACTCCCCATCCTCCAAACACGAAAGAAACACCCATCAGACCCCGTGGATAACAAAAATCCTCAGAGTTCTCCACGGCAGGGAATCCAGAAACCGTAACGCCGGAATGTGGGGTAGCGGGAAATGTCTGTGGCACTCCTATGATGATGGATCTCTTGCCGGTTTTCTCGAGCCGATCCCAAACTCTCGGGCAACTCACGTGCGTTGAATTTACTGTAACCAGGTCATATTTGTTGTGGCTCAAACGGTTCCTAAATCCATACAAACCCAATTCTCCCGGATCGTAACCGGTGGTAATGGTAGTCCATGCCGGGATTGTAATTGGGGGATCAGTGGATTTCAGAGAACCCCACACGCCATGTTTCATAAGCGATTTGATGTTTGTCAAACCATAGGCGTCATTGAAAACTATGCTTGGTGGCGCGCAATCAAGCCCAATTACGGCGACTTTTCTTGCCGAGATCTTTTTCTGACGTGATGCGCAAGGCCCTGATCTGACTTCAGGGAATTTCTTTTCTATAAAATCCAGAACCAGGTCAACCGATTCTTCCAAGTTGAAACAATCAGTCTTCACAATCAGATCCGGATTTTTCGGAAGCTGGAAAGGCGCGGAAATACCTGTGAATTCCTTAATGAGGCCTTTTCTGGCTTTAGCGTATAGTCCCTTGGGATCCCGTGCCTCGCAAACTGAAACCGGACAATCGAGGTAGATTTCAACAAATTCGGATGGATCAAAAATGGATCTGACAGCCTTGCGCAAACTTTCTACCGGCGTTATGAAAGCCGCGAACACAATATGTCCTAAATCGTTTAGAATTTTTGCTATCTCTCCAGCTCGACGGATATTCTCAGCCCTGTCCACAGCCGAGAAACCAAGGTCTCTGTTTAACCCGGAGCGCAGAATGTCCCCATCCAGAAGAACCGCAGACTGATTTCTAGAACAAAGAATATCCTTTAGAGCCTTGGCAAGGGTGGATTTTCCTGAACCCGAAAGCCCCGTGAACCATATTGTTTTTCCTGACATGTCACCAACTATTTAGGATTGTTTAAATTTTTGTCCGGTGTTCGAAGGCCCTAAACAATGTGAGAGGATCAGCGTATTCAAGCGATCCTCCTACGGGGATACCATAAGCTATCCTGGAGACACTGACTCCGGTTTCCTTTAACTGATCCCTGATGAACGACGCTGTGGCCTCACCTTCTACGGTGGGATTTAAGGCTAGTATAACTTCTTTGACGCCATTCTGTTTCACTCTACCTACTAGCTCATTTAACCGAATTTCTCCCGGTCCTATTCCATCAAGAGGTGACATAACCCCATGTAGAACATGGTAGACACCCTTGAATTGACCTGATTTCTCGACGGCCATCAGATCAAGAGGGCTCTCCACGACACATATCCGTGATTCATCACGACGATGATCCCTACAAATGTCGCACAAATCCTGATCCGTGAGATGAAAGCACCTGGAACAGAGCCGTAGATCTTTTTTTACGGTTCCGATGGCTTTGATCAGATCGTCAATCTCCCCGGGATTGGCGTTAAGGATGAAAAAAGCGTATCGAGTAGCCGTCTTTTCGCCCACTCCGGGAAACTTTTTTAGACACTTTATCAGTTTTTCCAACGGACTGATCAACTCAGCCTTACCTCACTACTCAAAATCACATAAGAACTATGTCAGGCCCGGGATCCTCAGTCCTCCGGATATCTTTGCAATCTCTTCGGCAGCCATCTCACGGGATTTCTGAAGAGCGTCATTTACAGCCGCGACTATCAAGTCTTCCAACACTTCCCTGTCTTCCGATACAATAAGCTCTGATTCTATTGAAACCGACAGTATTTCCTGGATCCCATTGGCCTCAACCTTGACCATGTCTCCGCCTGAACTTCCTATGACTGAGCGCTCCGCCAATTGTTCCTGCGTTTCCCTGATCTTGGAATGTACTCCCTGGGCCTGTTCCATTAAATCTTTGAGACCTAACACCTGTTAAACCTCCTATTTTCAGTCTTTCACTCAAAAATAAATATTGTTGATCGCGCCACTTGGCCTGGTTGCCTGGGGTCCTTCGAAAGACAAGACGTGTTAACTACGACCAGCCATTTGTTGGCCGACTGTCGCAGAGCGCTTGACTTTTTCAAACAGCATACTCTTAAACTAATGGGCGTAAAAAAGAAAGTCATGAGGCGCCGTTCACATGAGACGTCCCCGTATTCTCTTGGTAAACCCCTGGATTCACGATTTCGCCGCCTACGATCTTTGGGCCAAGCCTCTTGGTCTGATGGTTCTGGGATCGATGTTACGCGAAAACGGCTGGGAGACCACGTTGGTGGATTGTGTTGATCCGGATCATCCATCACTCCGGCCGGCTGGAACTTCCGCGGGGTCTAGGGGAAAATTCCATAAAACTCCGTTGGAAAAGCCAGAGCCTTTGAAATCTATCCCGAGAAGTTTTTCAAGGTACGGGGTAGATGTCGATGAAATAAGGAAAGATCTCGAAAAACTGGAACGTCCTGCAGCAATAGTTGTCTCATCATTAATGACATATTGGCACACCGGTCTGGCCGAAACGGTTGAACTGCTCAGGAACATTTTTGAAGAAACGCCCATAATCCTCGGGGGTGTTTATGCGTCACTAATGCCTGACCACGCGAGAAAATCCATTCGTGTGGACGAAGTTTTACCTGGCCCCGGCGAATTTTCCCTGAATGAAGCATTGTTTCACTGGACGTCACTTGATCCTTCAAGGGGTCAGAATAAGGGCGATTTAGGTTTTTCTCCTGACCTCGATTTGTTGAGGTCCGTGCGTTTCATCCCTTTGTTAACTTCTCGAGGTTGCCCTTACCGATGCGCTTATTGCGCTTCCAGGATAGTTCAGCCGGAGTATCGTCGCAGAAACCCGGTTGACGTGATTTCGGAGATTGAAGCAAATATAGGCAAGTACAAAGTGGATGAGATCGTCTTGTATGACGACGCTTTTCTCTGCGCCGCCGACAAACACGCCCTGCATATACTCGACGCCTTCGCTTCCTGTGATCCGCAATTGAAATGGCATACGCCCAATGGCCTTCACGTATCGGAGATAAACCCCAAGGTGGCGTTATCAATGAAAAAGGCAGGGTTCAGGACTTTACGGCTCGGATTGGAGAGCGCTTCAGATGATTTTCACTTGGCTTCGGGACAAAAGACTACCTGGAGCGACTTTGTCAGGGCAGTTGGATGTTTAAGAGAGGCTGGATTTGACCGTCTGGATGTTGGCGCCTATATACTGGTTGGGTTGCCGGGACAGTCTAGGCTTGAAATTGAGCGTGATGTTGAAGAAGCGCTTAAAGCTGGAGCGTATCCCCGACTGGCCGAATATTCCCCCATTCCAGGTTCGACATTGTGGTCTCAGTCGGTAAAGACAAGCAGATATCCGATTGAGACCGAACCGCTTTTTCAGAACTGTTCTTTGCTGCCTGTAGCCGAGCCGGAAGTTAACTGGGAATTTTTGTCCAGAACCAGAAAAACGATACGGGAAAGCCTAGAATCATAGCCAAATAATCAACACGGCCGTGCGCCGTGAATAGTTGACACACTCAAAGCATGCTGATAAAAAAGATAGAATTCTTCATCCAAACACGCATAACAAAATTGGGAAAGTGAGATAATTATGGCCCAACCGAAGGATGTTGTAGGCGCCGCTCTTGTCGTCGGAGGCGGCATAGCAGGTGTTCAGGCCTCTTTAGACCTGGCTGAATCAGGTTATAAGGTCTACCTGGTAGAAAGTCAGACAGGTATTGGTGGCAGGATGGCCCAACTCGACAAGACCTTCCCCACAAATGATTGCTCCACCTGTATATTTTCTCCCAAACTGGTTACCGTGGGCCAAAACCCTAATATAGAGCTTTTGTCCTATAGTGAGGTTGACGATATCCAAGGCGACGCAGGCAGGTTCAAGGTCCGCATCAGGCAAAAATCCAGATTTATTCGAAAAGACCGCTGCAAAGCTTGTGGGGATTGCGCCACCGCATGTCCTGTAAAGGTACCTAACCTCTTTGATCAGGACCTGAGCAAGCGTTCCGCAACCTATCGATTATTCCCGCAGACAATTCCTCAGACTTTCGTAATAGACAAGGCCGACAGGGCTCCATGCGTCATGGCGTGTCCCGCGCACATCAATGCTCAGGGTTACGTGGCGTTGATAAGCAAAGGGAAGTATAAAGAGGCTGTTGAGCTAATCTATGAGAACCTCCCTCTCCCTGGAGTTTTGGGGAGGGTATGTCCACACCCTTGTGAAACGGCCTGCAGAAGGGCGGAAAAAGACCAGCCCATATCAATATGTAAATTAAAGAGATTTGCGGCTGATCAGGTGGACTATTCAACGCTGACGGTCCCGGAAATTACTCCGCGTGATGAAAAGGTCGCTATAATCGGTTCCGGACCCGCAGGTCTTTCTGCGGCATATTATCTGGCTCTAAAAGGCTACAAAGCGTCCGTGTTCGAGGCGGCTCCCGTAATGGGAGGATGGCTACGGGTAGGAATCCCCGAATACAGACTGCCCAGAGATATCCTTGAAAAAGAAATTAACCACATCCTGAGTCTCGGAGTCGAGGCAAAAACCAACTCCGCTCTCGGTAAGGACTTCACTATAGAAGACCTTAAGAATCAGGGCTTCAAGGCCGTTTTCCTGGGGGTCGGCTGTCAGAAAGGCGCTCGACTGGCAATACCAGGCGAAGACACTACCGGCGTGATTCAGGGAGTAGATTTCCTGAAGGACGCGGCTTTGGGGAAAAAGTTCGAAGGCATCAAGAAGGCGGTAGTCATCGGTGGTGGAAACGTAGCCATTGACGCTGCGCGAACCCTTGTACGGCTCGGAGCGGAATCTACAATTCTTTACCGAAGGTCAAGGGCGGAAATGCCGGCCTTCGAGGAAGAGGTTCACGCCGCTGTCGAAGAAGGGGTCAAGATCGAATTTCTTGCGGCCCCGGTTGAGGTTTTAGTTTCAGACGGGAAGGTCACTGGCCTCAAAGCAGTCCGTATGGAGTTGGGTGAGCCTGACGCAAGCGGCCGACGGCGGCCAGTTCCAGTGGTCGGATCCGAGTATGTTGTGAATGCTGACACTATCATCCCGGCCATAGGGCAGGTCATTGACCCGAGCCTTTGGGATACCGCCGGATCTTTAAGCCAAACCAGAAAAAACACCATCGAATGTGACAAGGTTACATTCGCTACATCTATAGAGGGTGTGTTTGCCGGAGGAGACGCCGTTTCCGGTCCGGCTACCGTTGTAGAGGCGGTAGCAGCGGGAAAGGAAGTAGCTGAGTCTATCCACAGATTTATCAATGGAATGGATCTGGCGGAAGGGCGACCGGTCAAGTATCCCGAGAATCCGGAATACCCTCCAATCCCGGAGGAGATCAAAACCGAACGCAGGGCAGTTAACCCTGAGATAGAAGCATCTCAGAGAAAAGGCTTTCGAGAGGTTGAACTCGCTCTAGCCGAAGAAGAGGCCCAAAGAGAGGCGAACCGTTGTCTCAATTGCGGCGTTTGCTCCGAATGTATGGAATGCGTTAAGGCATGCCCGGCCCAGGCTATTGACCATTCGATGGAAGACTCTTTCCTGGATGTAGAAGTCGGTTCCGTTATCTTGTCAACCGGCTACGAAATGATTGACCCCAGCAAGATCAGAGGCGAATTCTCGTATGGCACGGCGCCTAACGTCCTGACAAACATGGAGTTTGAGCGAATGCTCAGCGCCTCCGGACCAAATGCGGGTGAAGTCAGAAGGCCATCTGACGACAAACACCCCAAAAAGGTAGCCTGGATTCAGTGTGTCGGATCGAGAGACGCCCAGAAGGGAATGCCGCACTGTAGTTCAATATGTTGTATGGCGTCGATCAAGGAAGCCGTTATTGCAAAGGAACACGACACCAACATCGAACCCACAATTTTTTATATGGATATCAGAGCTTACGGTAAAGATTTTGACGCATACTATGAAAGGGCCAAAAGTTCAGGGGCCGTGCGTTTCATTAGATCCATGGCCAGTAGAGTTGTAGAGGATCCACTGACCCATAATCTTCAGATCACTTACGTTGATGAGAATCAGAAATTCGTTACTGAAACCTTTGATATGGTTGTGCTTGCAGTTGGGCTCAAGACCTCCGAACAGTCCATTGAGATGGCCAACAAGCTCGGGATTGGGCTGAACGAATCCAAATTCGCAGCGACCACCTCGTTTGAGCCGGTATCCACTAACAGGCCTGGAATTTTTGTAGCAGGCATGTTTCAAGGCCCAAAAGATATTCCTCAAACCGTTATGGAGGCTTCCGCAGCAGCAGGGGCTTCTTCAAAGCTTCTTGCCGAGGCCAGGAACACCCTTGCGGTCAAGCAGGAATTTCCTCCCCAGAGAGATGTCTCCGGAGAAGAGCCCCGAATTGGTGTCTTTATATGCCGTTGTGGAATAAACATCGCGAATGTCGTTGATGTTCCACGGGTAGTAGAGCACGTAAAGACACTGCCGAACGTGGTATTTGCAGATGAAAAATTGTTCACATGCTCTCAGGATACCCAGGAGCAATTTCTGGAAATTATAAGAGATCACAACCTCAACCGTGTGGTCGTTTCCGCATGTAGTCCCAGAACACACGAGCCGATGTTTCAATTGACCATGGAAAAGGCCGGACTTAATCCGTACTTTTTTACGATGACCAATATTAGGGATCAATGCTCATGGGTTCACGCTCATGACAAGGAATCCGCTACATTGAAGGCCATGGACCTTGCGAGAATGGCAATCGCCCGAGCGAGGCGTCTGGCTCCGTTGCAGAAATCAAAGATGGATGTCGTTCATGACGCCCTTATTCTGGGTGGCGGAGTGTCCGGGATGACAGCGGCTCTCAATCTCGCGGATCAGGGCTTCCATACCTATCTCGTTGAAAAGAGCGACAAATTCGGAGGAAACGCCCTTTATATCGAACGGACGATTCAGGGCGAGCCGATCAAGCCGTTCATGGACGGACTGATCAACAGAGTCGAGAACCACCCGAAGATAGAGGCCTTCGAGAACTCATCATTCACAAACCTGTCAGGCCATGTGGGCCATTTCAAAGGCTCCATTATTAATGGAAATGGCAGCGAAAAAGTCATTGATTTTGGTGTCGCTGTCATAGCGACCGGCGCCGCCGAATCGAAGCCAAAGGAATATCTTTTTGGAGAAAGCAAGGCTGTCGAAACTCAGCACTCCCTCGAAGAAAGGATAATGGCCGGCGACCCCACTCTGAAGAATATAAAGAACGCCGTCTTTATTCAATGTGTAGGCTCCAGGGATGAAGAGAGACCTTACTGTTCAAAGGTATGTTGCTCGGGTTCGGTCCGTCTCGCTAGTCGGTTGCGGGAAATTAACCCCGACGCGAAAATATACATTCTATTCCGGGATCTCAGGACCTATGGATTGCTTGAAAAGTTTTACACTGAATCGAGAAAGACCGGCGCCATCTTCGTCAGGTTTGACCCCGAAAGCAAGCCTGTGTGCGAGCTTGCTGGTGACAAGGTCAAGGTTACTGTTAAAGATCCGACGCTTAATACGGATATGACCATTATGGCTGACCTGGTGACTCTGGCTGCGGGCATAGATCCTGCCGAGACTAACAAGCAGATGGGTCAGCTTTTCAAGGTGACCGTAAACTCATACGGTTATTTTGTTGAAGCCCACATGAAACTCAGACCGGTGGATTTCACCACTGAGGGCGTTTTCCTGGCCGGAATGGCGCATTACCCAAAACCGATCGATGAGTCCATCGCGCAGGCGACGGCCGCCGCCCAAAGGGCGTCAATATTGATCAGCCAGGAACAACTGACGTTCCCGGGAGTTATATCCAAGGTTGACCCTGACAAATGCGCAGTGTGCCTGACATGTGTGCGTTTGTGTCCTTACGGCGCTCCGTTTATCAATGAGGACCACAAGGCTGAAATAGTGCCTGCTTTGTGTCAGGGATGTGGGATATGTTCATCCGTTTGTCCGGGTAACGCGATCGATCTCCAGCACTTCAGGGATGATCAGGTGTTCGCTGAGATTGACACATTGCTTGTCAAAGAGGCTTCTTAACCCCGAACGGAAATGGGAGGCGTCCTTTACTGTCACAAAGAGATCGAGTCGGAATATAAACTTAGGAAATATATAGCTTCGAAACAGGAGACCAAAATGCTCCAGGCAAATGCGACCACATCAACGAGGAATTCGCCGATGTCGGCGGATTTAGTATCAGTAATCAATCAGTGTTACCAGTGTGGCAAATGTTCCGCGGGCTGCCCCGTGGCCCCTGACATGGACCTGTTGCCTCATCAGCTTGTTCGTCTGGCCGTATTGGGAGATGTGGACAGGATTATACAGTCCAAGAGTATATGGCTATGTTTGACCTGCCACACTTGTGGGGCAAGATGCCCCAACGGCATTGACGTGCCGGGACTCCTTGATCCTATCAGGCACAGTGTCTTGAGGAACAAGGGAACCTTGACCGATCCCAAGGTGGCCATATTTCACAAGACTTTTATGGATACGGTCAAGTATTTCGGTCGGGTCTATGAGCTTTTCCTCGTCGGAATGTATAAATTTAGAACCAAGACCTTTATGGAAGACATGGAGCTTGGAATGAACATGTTCCGTAAAGGGAAGTTGCATATATTACCTCAGAAGACCGGCAATTTGAGTGAAGTCAAGCAGGTTTTCAAGAGGTCGGGAATCAAGTAGGCTTTTTATCCTTATAAAGAGGAAATACTATGGAATTCAGTTATTATCCTGGTTGTACGCTCAAAGGCTCGGCGCAGGAGCTTGACGAGTCTTTCAGGAACGGAGCCGAGAGGCTTGGAGTCATATTAAAGGAGATCCCTGACTGGACATGTTGTGGAGCTTCGTCAGCCCACATGGTGGACGCATATCTCGAGACCGCCCTTCCCGCCCGTGATCTTATGACCGCGGAGAGAATGGGCCACGACGTCGTGGCCCCATGCGCTGGTTGCCATGTGCGAATGCGGGCGGCTTCCAAGCATATTCTAAAAGACAAGGAGCTACTCAGGCAGTTTCCATTCAAGGGAGAAATAGACGTGATCTCCGGCATGGACATGTTCCACAAGCCTGAGCTTCTGAAGGCTCTCAAGGAGAAGAAGACCAGACCACTGGAAGGATTAAGGGTGGTTCCCTATTACGGTTGCCTCGCTGTCAGGCCGGTGGAAGTGGTTGAGCCTGAGAGCCCCGAGAATCCGACCCAGATGGATCACATACTTACGGCGCTCGGAGCCGAGGTATTGAGCTGGCCGTACAAGACCGACTGTTGTGGAGGCTCATTGGCCCTTACCAAGACTGACATGGTGGTCAAGCTGTCCCGTAAGCTCATTGACATGGCCCTCAAGCTGGACGCGGACGTAATGGTGACGATGTGTCCGATGTGCCAGGCCAACCTTGACACCAGACAGTCGGATATATCCAAGGCAGCGGGAAAAGTGTACCACATGCCTGTAGTCTATCTTACCGAACTCATAGGCGTGGCGTTTAATGACCCCAAGGCCAAGGGCTGGTTCGAGAAACATCTCGTCTCTCCCATCCCTGTGCTGGCTAAAAGAGGCCTGTTGTAATTTCCCCTTTTATTACTCCGCTTAATTATTGTTGCGCCTGACCCGAAACGACGTTACACGTTGGATCAGGCGCACAAAGTCTATTTATCTTGACGAAACAACCTTTTGTGTGATTAAATTCCGCTCAAGATACCAAATTTACCCGCTTGAAGGGCCCCATGGGAAAAAGCCCGTTCAAAAAGGCTATTGTATATATAATTTTCATACTTGCGCTATCGGCTTTGGGGTGGAGTCACGCGGAGGCTCAATCGTACGATTTTGGTTTCGGTTCCATGCTACCGCTGAAATCCATCGAGTCGGTGTTTGGCCCCCTTCTTCCGCCTAACGGGTTTGGTGACACATTCCGTAGTGAATTGGGGATTAACCTTGCTACCCCTATATTCCAAAAAATCTTACTATCTGGAAACGGTGTCACTTATGATCTTATAAATACCACCCCAACTGGTGATGAAACATTGTTTTTGCCCACGGTCGCAGGAAGATCCCTGGATAGTGGACCGATTGTTTATGATTTTTTTGCAAAATTTAGAGTGTGGCGTTTCGCTGGGAAGGTTGATTATTCAATTTTTGAGGCTCGTAGTCGCGGGAGACACATTGATGGTTTTTTCTTTAACTCAGTAATTCTTTCCGGAGACATAGATGTAATTCAGGGCCCCTGGCTTACCGCTGGAGTGGCGACCAAATGGTGGTTGAACAACCCGTTCTTCAGATTTAACAACTTCCCGACGGTAGATCCAGTGCAAAATACCAATATTTATTTTGAAAGTACTGCTCCTGCTACCATCGGTGGATACATTAGATATGTGCCACCTGAAATTCTTGGGTTTCCTGTGCATGTCGAAGCCTGGGCCGATTTTCCGTTAAAAGGATCGCCATGGACTAGTGTCGGGGCCGCGCTCGTTTTCAGACCTCAGATCTATCGCTTCGATCTGTTTTCACGACTAAAATATGAACGTACCACCCTGTCAATCAGCGGTAGCAACACCGAATCCAGCACAAGCCCACCTACACTCGGCCAGACGTGGGATCTTAATCTAAATTGGGCCCTTTACGGCATGGAGTTTGGTATTTTCTTCTAAGGCCTGGCGGTTTACCGAAGCTGTGCCCCACGTAGACATAACTGCAAACTTCCCCCTGAATTCCACATCACCCCTGACCCAACAATTAGTTCTTGAATCGTTTTACCAGAAGATTAATTCAGTTGAAGCCGTTACTGAGAACTGATCGGACCAGACCTTGGATCCATCAAACGAGAAGTCAACGTTGAACAGGCTGTTTGTGAGTTGATGCCCACCGTTCGTCACTATCCTTTTAAAATCTACATCGATCATGGCCTTCAGGTTGCGACGCATGTTCCAGGAAGCAGTAGCGCCAAGATGCCAGCAGTGTCCGCTTGTGTTTTCGACTGTTATACGCTGGCCTGAACGCAGTAGATGCAGATCCTGATTTTTCGCTGTGACCAGGGCGTAGTCTATTGCCACCTCAAGGTCCGTAGTGGGGAATCGCCTGAAAATTCCTGATGTGTTGAGTTGAGTTTGGATGGCCAGTCCAAGGTAATACTGGTAAAAGGTCTGGTCAAAATCTATCCCGTCCCCAGGCAGATCGGTTGAACCTCCGTCAAGACTTACCTGATAACCATCGTGCGTGGTAAATGAGAAAGTCTGATACCTCACCCCCATTATGGGCCTTGCGGTCTTGAAGATCGACAGCTCAGGGTTCAAAAGGATTCTCAGGTCGAGCAACCATCCACTGTTCAGGCGGCAGTTTGATTCACTGAAGATGGTCTTCTGGAAAGGCTGGTCTTCGTCATCCCAGTCGCTGTCCTGCATTCGGGATCGGCTCTCCTTGTTGATGTTTACCCAACTCTCAAATCGTGCTGACCAAAATCTTGACAAATACTCGTAATCTCCTCCAAAAAACCATTGATCGATAGGAAATTCGAGTCTACTCAGTGGATCCTGATTGGGAGGAAAAGGGTTGGGGAATTGATATGAGGTGAAACTATTGAAAAACTTCTTGACGCCTATGGAATAGCGCCAATCCGGGGCTCTTACTTCAGACACAATGTCCGAAACAACGTCGAGCGGTGATGGGGACTGCGCCGCAACGGGAGCCGCTACGAAAAGGGCATACGATAGCATGACGGCGGTCGCCCAAATGACGACCCCCAGGCGATTAACCATACCAATCCTTTATTTCATGCCGCAAGTCCTGACTTTAAAGGCCCAAGACCCTACAACTAAATCGTATAGCTAGTACGGAAAGCCTAATAAAGTCAGCTTGCTGCGTAAGAATATTCGATCCTACATGATAAAGAACTCAGTGGATCGCAGAAAAAACTAACAATTCATATGGAATGTACTTACAATAACATAAGGGCGATGACTAGTCAACAACGATTAAACCTTAACTATTGTAATCATTATACTTTATGTATTAGATATAACATGCTGCTTTTATGTAAATATTTATACCACCCATGTTAATGGTTCCCACAAATTGATCCCAAATATTTGGAGCAAAAATTCCGGGCCTGGCGTATATTGAACAGAATTGATTTACCACTTCACTGTCTGTGAAAAAGGACTCCCAAATTATGAGATTCATCTTTTCCACCCATGACAAAGCTGAACAGATCCAGAGAATTCGTGACGCTATAGGGGCGTATCGCGAGGTCGGCAAAACGGATCCGGCAAATTTTGAGATGCATCCGGTTTATGATGAGCTTCTTTGTCAGGTTTGTGATCACTTCCTGGGCTACTGGAAGACAGATATAGCCCTCATCGGCCTAGGCGGATATGGACGAACGGAGATGAGTCCCTATTCAGATATCGACCTGCTCTTTCTTAGACCTGAAAACGCGCCCGAAGGCATATACAGGGCAATAAGAAGCATCCTTTATCTATTGTGGGACGCAAGGATCGAGCTTGGACATTCCGTCAGGACGGTGAGTGAATGCAGACACGAGGCGGACAAGGATTTGGCGGTCCTGACTTCTCTCATGGATATCAGAAAAGTATGGGGGTCCTCCGAGATATACAGAAGCCTCGTTGTCCAGAGAGATCGTCTGATAATCGAATCTGATCCTCTCGACCTTTACCTGAGAGTTGAGGCGGAGATCAGGAAATCGTCCGACAAATTTGGTCACACGATTTACCTGCTTGAGCCTCACCTCAAGGAAGGCCCAGGCTCCTTAAGATATATTCAACTTCTGACCTGGCTCGCCAGAATGATATTCGGATGCGCCAACCTGGATGACCTTGTGGTAGCCGGCCTATGTTCCGCCAAGTCAGTTGTGGAAATTAAACAAGGCATGCGTTTCCTCGCAGAAACCAGAACGCGTCTTCATTTTATCGAAGGGCGCCGCGATGATCGGCTCAAATTTGACTGCCAGGCCCTGATTGCCAGGAGAGATGCAATTTCGTGACGCCCCTGAACGGCCTGCGGTTGAAAATTTTATGAGGGAGTATTACAGGCACGCCGCTATCATAGATTTCTTTGGGAGGCAACTGCTAGCCAGAGCAAGGCTATTTTTAAGGCCTAAACTGGTTTCAAACACCAAAAGGCTGGAATTCGGGGCGTCATTTTATCTCGGCGCGGGTGGTGTAAATTTCCTGACTCCGGAATCCTTTGGCAGCGATTCAAGTCAACTGCTTCAGGCTTTCAAATTAATCGCTGAAACCGGCTGCGACTTTGACATAAGGCTCGTCGACCTGATCCGATCCAGGCTTTCTCACATCGACGACGAGATCATTAATGATCCATCCGCCAACAGACTGTTTATTGAGATACTTGAGTGTCGAAGGAATGTAGCAAAAACATTGAACACAATGATGAAGGTCGGATTCCTGGAACGATTCATACCAGACTTCGCAAGGATAAGGTTCCTGCCGCAATACGACATTTACCATCAATATACGGTCGATCTCCACACCATGGCCGTACTTGAAAATATCGACGAGATGGGAGAGCCTGACGGCCCCGAAGACGAGACGCTGTTGAGAACCATTTTCTCTAAACTGGACAAGCCCATGGTCCTTCGTCTCGCCGGGCTTTTCCATGATATCGCAAAGGGAAGCGGATCAGGGCACGAAATAAGAGGTGAAAAGATCGCAAGGCCGATTCTTCATCGTTTGTCGCTTCCTCCGGAAGACATCGAAGATGTGGTGTTTCTTATCAAGAATCACCTGGCCATGACTCATCTCGCTTTCAAGAAGGATATTCATGACGAGGATTTAATTCATCGTTTTGCAGAAAATGTGATGTTTAAACACAGGCTGGATTTGCTCCTACTCCTGACATATTCGGATCTGAAGGCGGTCGGCCCCACTGCGCTCAATTCCTGGAAGAAAATGCTTCTCGAGGAACTGTATTACCGGACACTCGACGTAATTCAGGGCGAAGAAGGCGGTGGAGACGATTTGTCTGACTGGGTCAGTCAGATTAAAGGGGCGGTCAGGGAACTCGTTCCGGTTGAATACAGAGGCCCAAGGCTGGATGATTTTCTTTCAAGCGTTACTCCACGCTACTGTCTCGATTTTTACCCCGGAATAATAGTGGATCACTTCGTGGATATAGAGAGAAGGCTCTCCCAAACTCGAAGAGATACCTTGAGCCCGGACGATCTGATTGCAAAGAAAAGCGACCACACAAAGCGCGGTTACAGTTCAATAACACTAATTCTTCGTGACCAGCCCGGCCTGTTTTGCAAAATTGCCGGCACACTTTCTTCAAACAAAATAAACATATTGAGTTGCTGGACGCATTTGATAGGTCCAATTGCGCTCTCGACGCTGCATGTAAACAACATTCCTGAAGGGCCTGTTGACGACCCTGAAAGATGGGCAAATTTCCAAAATGATTTCAAGAGAGTGATTGTTGGGGAAATCGAAGTAGATACCCTGGTTGAAACAAAGAGGCAAACGAAGGGCATGTTCACGAGAACGACTCAAACCCCGTTTCCCCATAAAGGTTGAGATCGACAATTCTACTTCAGACAGCGCCACGATTGTAGAAGTTTACGCTCACGACCGGCCTGGGCTCCTCTATGATATTACCCGCAGGCTGTCAGTCATGGGGCTGAACATTGTTCTGCAAAGATCTCAACCGAGGTAGACCAGGCTGCGGACATTTTTTACATCCAGGATCAAAATGGGAACAAGATAATCGATTTTGACGAGATTGATTCAATCAGGGAATGAGCTTATCAGGCACTTGATTGATATGGAGAAAGACGCCTCTGAAAAAACATCCCCGTCTCAAATTACGTTTTAGAATTAATGCCTTGTCGCTGACTCGGAGATTACTCTTTTCTTGACTCTCAATACAAACACAGACTCAGACTTCCGAGAAATAGATGCCGTGGTAGTTTCTTTTTTAGACCACGCTATTGTAAACCGAGGTTTGGCGCAATTGACGATAGAATCATATTCCACGGATCTTAAAGACTTAACCCTGTTTCTTAAATCGAGAAGCGTATTGTCTCCAACTAAAGTCCAAAAAGAGCATATTCTCCTTTTCCTGGAACTGCTTAACCGGCAGGGGCTCACGCCGAGAACTAGGGCCAGAAAGCTGTCCTGCCTTAAAGGTTTTTTCAGGTTTCTGATAGAAACCGACCAGATAGCCGAAAACCCCTGTGAATTCATTGAAACGCCGAGACTGCCCAAGCGTATCCCTGAATATCTTGATCAAGGGGAGGTGGAGATACTGATCTCGTCCGCGGACGTTTCTACCCCAGAGGGCGCCAGAGACGACACCATGATTGAATTGCTCTATGGTACCGGGTTACGGGTTTCCGAACTGGTAGGACTCGAAACGTACAGAGTGGATTTGGAAATTGGTTGCGTAACCGTAATGGGAAAAGGATCCAAGGAGAGGGTAGTGCCCATTGGACTTACAGCGTCAAGCAAAATCATGGCCTATTGTGATAATGTTCGGCCCAGGATAATCGGTCCCCGGAGAAGTGAATATTTGTTTGTAACCCGAAAGGGTGGGCCCATGACGCGGCAGGCTTTCTGGAAGATAATCAAAAAAACGGCTCGTAACGCAGGAATAACAAAACAGATTTCGCCCCATACATTGAGGCATTCATTTGCTACGCACCTGGTACAAAATGAAGCCGACCTTAGGTCTGTCCAACTGATGCTTGGGCACGCCGACATCTCAACAACCGAGATTTATACACATGTAGCCAAAACAAGGCTGAAAGACGTTCACAAGAAAGCCCACCCGAGGGGGTAGAGAATATAAAACGGCCAAATGAAAAGGCCCACGGATAGCTCTTATCCGCAGGCCTTTGCGCTGATTCTTACATTATCGCCTGAGCGCCAGGTGAGACAATCCCGAAAACTGGAAATCCGCAATCAGCCGACGTTTACTACCCAACCGAACGGGTCAGGTCTCTTGGCTAATTGAATGTCGGTTATTTCATCAAAAAGTTCTTTTGCCACTGGTCCGGTTTTTCCATCCGCCACCATATAGTCGGTTCCCAAATACTGGAAATGACTCACCGGTGAAATAACAGCGGCGGTTCCCGATCCAAAGATTTCCTGCAGCTTTCCGGTCTTGGCCGATGACACTAGCTCATCAATGGATATTACCTTTTCAGAGACCTTCATATTTTTTGATCTACAAAGACGCAAAACGGAATCTCGGGTAACACCCGGGAGAATTGTGCCTCCAAGTTCCGGCGTTACAATTTCATCGTCGATCCGGAAAAATATGTTCATGGTACCGACTTCTTCAATAGAGGATTTGTCAACGGCGTTGAGCCAGAGCACCTGTGTGAAACCGAGGTCATGCGCCTCTTCGGCGGCTCTGAGAGACGCCGCGTAATTTGCCGCGGTTTTTGCTTCTCCTACTCCTCCCAAAGCTGCCCTGACATATTTATCGGTAACCATTATCTTCACAGGTTCAAAGCCTTCCGGATAGTATGCTCCGACGGGTGAGAGGATGATGAAAAACAGGTACTTGTGAGAAGGTCTTACTCCAAGATGAGGGTCCATGGCAATCGCAGTGGGTCTTATATACAAGGATGTTCCGGGCGCTCTGGGTATCCAGTCGCGGTCCGTTCTCAAAAGTTCGGCCATTTGGTCCATAAACATCCTGGGCTCTAATTTTGGTATACACAGGCGTTCGCAAGATCTGTTAAAGCGGGCTATATTCATATCAGGTCTGAACAGCAATATATCTGACTCTTTGGGGCCTGAAAAAGCCTTCAATCCCTCAAAGACCTGCTGGCCGTAATGCAGCACCATGGCCGCAGGATGCAAGGCCAAATCTGCTGTCTTAACTATCCTGGCCTGTCCCCATCCCCCTTCACTAGCGGAATATTCAATTGTGAGCATGTGATCCGTAAAAATGTCACCAAATCCAAGGCTGTCCTCATCATATTGTTGGGACCCTGTTCTGTTTCTCGGCACTGTTCCCATAGATCCTCCACTGACACTGATCTCTGCGCAAACTTTTCGACAAACAAAAAGCCAGGCGCCTCTCCGATATGGTATCCAAAAGGTTTCACCCGGCCGGCTTCAAATATAATAACAATTGCCCGGTAAACTTATCCAGAGAAATGTTTCGGATTCAGTTCATTCTTACCAATAATCCTCAGATCCTGTAGCCTGTTGATAAATCTGGTTCGTGAATAGGCGTTGCACTCCGAACACGAAAAATCAGACCAGCGGCACTTTAGCGCTACATTCAGGCATTCACCGTAGTGATCGCAGTCCACTTTTCGGTATGGTCTGTCCGATTCCCGGTTTCCCTTGACAAGCATTGGACTAGGTTCCATGTCTCCGCTCCAACCTCCTGACCGAATTCAGAAATTTTCCGTGCGACCTGCTTTTCGTTCCCGACTCTGAAAATTTGTTAAAGTCGGAAGAGGTTGAGATCCCCAAATCTAAACCAGATGAGACGGCTCGCTTCCTGAGAAGCGAGATAACAATCTGCTGATATTAATAAGTAATTTATAATGGCCTCCGAAAAAGTCTTGACTTGATTTGGGATCCTGTCTATCTGGTTAGGTTTCCGGAATCCGCAAGCCGGGGATAATAAAAATAAAGCCTCTCTAAAGATACGTTTCATTAAACTCATATATTATTTTTGTCAAGGGACTCGAAAGCTCACTGAACATAGAGCCCTCTAGCGCGGAATTACTCAGATTGACAACCTTTTTTGTTTCTGATGTAGTTGAACTGAGGCGTTCATGACTGTAACGGTTCAAATCTTACATGGTGATTTGGTGATGGCGCGGATTATCTACAGTCCGGGATTCTTCGTAGATATAAGTGTGGAAAAGTCCTTTAGGACAAAGGAACCGCCTTACGGTCCACTTCGGCTGAAAGAATCGACGCAAACAGATTCATGGCCGGAAGCGCTTGATAGATATTTCAACGAAGTGATATTCGAGGCACGTAATGATCTGCTTGCCGAATGAACCACCCAGAACCGGAAGCGCAAGGGAACATAGGACACTTTTCCTGACAGCGGCTAGAGTTCTGAGAAAAATCTCGCCACTCATGGATTCAGATTTAGGGTTTCATTTGGCTAAATATTACCAATCAAATAAAAACGGTTGAGACCGTTTGTTGGTCCCAACCGTTGTCATGAACAAAGAATAACTCTAATTCGCTTTTTCTGCGCAAGCCCTGCTTTGTTCGAACCTCAATGGACCCGAATCGACCGGACTTCGACGCCTCAGGCTCTCGAACTAATCCAGTGAAGAAGCAAGGAAAATCTTTGCTTTCCCTCTCTGAACTTTCAGTCTGATAACCTTATTCTTTTTTGCCTCAGACACCGCCTTGTTGAACGAAGCGACGTCCGAAACAGTGGCGCCGTCTACTTCAAGAATCACGTCGCCTGAACGAAGACCCATCCTTGCTCCAACTCCGTCAGAGCTAATATCTTTTACCAACAGGCCCTGGCCTTCTTTAAGATCCATCTTGGAGGCCACAGTCCGCAGGCGTCTTCTCTATTTCGATTCCAAGATCATTGGATGTCTCGGCGGTGGAGCTTCCGCTTACCTGCGCTAGAGGCGACGGCTTTGTCTGTGCGTTCAGCGATTTTTACAGGAATCTGCATCGTCTTTTTGTCCCGGTAAATTGTCAACGTCGCTGATGAACCGGGTTTTTCCTTACCAACTATATTCTTTAGATTGGCAGCCCCTTTTACAAGCTCGTTGTTGAATTTAAGGATTATGTCGCCTGCCTTGATGCCCGCCTTTTCAGCAGGACTGCCTTCGATGACCTGTGAAACCAGAGCGCCTTCCGCGTCACTTCGTCCAAAGGACTTGGCGAGTGATTCATTCATGTCCTGAATGTTGACCCCCAGTAGACCACGCTTAACCTTCCCGTGCTTGACCAGGTCGTCCATAATTAATTTTGCCGAGTTGGAAGGAATAGCAAATCCGATACCCTGATAGCCTCCGCTCCTTGTTGCAATCGCCGTGTTCAGGCCAATTACATCACCGTCTATATTTACGAGCGGGCCACCTGAATTTCCAGGGTTAATGGCTGCGTCGGTTTGGATAAAGTCTTCATAATCGATTATTCCGACGTTAGTTCTACCTGTGGCGCTCACGATACCAGAAGTTACCGTTCTGTTCAGACCAAACGGGTTACCGATAGCGAAAACTATTTCACCTACCTGGAGCTTGTCGGAATCACCCAGATGAGCTATGGGCAGGTCCTTGGCGTCAATTTTGACGACCGCTATGTCACTCTCAACATCGATACCGATTACTTTCGCGGTAAATGATCTCTTGTCGGAAATCGTTACTTTAATTTCGTCCGCATCTTTTACTACGTGCGCATTGGTCAGAATGAGACCGTCCGCTGAAATTATTACACCCGATCCCATACCTTGCGGATGAACTTCTCTGCCCTCTCCAGGACCTTTCTTAAACTTCTTGAATGGTTCCTGCTGTCCGAAAAAATCCTTGAACGGCCCATTCTTGAAGAATGGTTCGAGATCAGGCGCTCCTTCAGAGGATCTGACAGTCTCTTTTTTGCTTGAACTGATGTTCACCACAGCGGGTTTAACCTTTTCCGCCACCTGAACAAAAGCCTCATCTAATTGTTTAAGAACGGCTGGAGCTGCAGCGAAAGATTGGATAGGAAAAAGAAGACTAATTGAAATGATTGCGAGAAGAGGAATAAATAGTGTGTTTCTTGCCTTATAGAGGCTCCTAGTCATGATATGCTCCTTCTGATTGCCACATTTTTCGCCAACCCTGTACAGGAATTGTGCTTTACTCAACAAAGACATTCGTAAATGACCTACGTTCCCAATAATTTGTTTTTCTAGAATTAAATTTGCGTTTCGGCGCCAAAATTGCTCTATCCTCAAAAAAATCTGCTCATGTTACTTGCCGCTCTCCCCCATATTGACTTTGAAATATCCAAGAGCTGACTCTATGTCAGGCTTGGTTCTGTCCGGATGAGTGTTGATTACCATCCAGCGCCATTGGCCCACAGTGTCCGGCGTAAACTCAAAGCTTGTTCTTCCTTTAGGGACTTTGAGTAAAACATAAGTGCCTGAAGGTCTTATAAAGACGACATAGAATCCCTCACCCGCGCTTTTTCGCTCATCACACGCCCACTCGAAAATCGCCGCGGCGCCTAACTCAACAACCGGTGAATTGAGGAGTTCGGGTTTGCAAATATCCTCACCATGATTCTCTGCTGATATAACTAAAGCGGTAGGAAGAAGAAAACTCAACACTGTCAGAATCATCAAGGATCGAGACAATCCAAACTTGCAGATCACCTTACAATTCATAAGTTAACCTCAATCCTTCCACCAAAACCTAAACTAATACAGGTTAATTTGCAACAACTATGAGACTTGTCATAATAGATAAAGCGCGTCACATAAATTATGCACGCCTTGATTTTGTAAAATTATTCTTATACAAGCTTACTGAGCTATGAATACTACTTTTCCCCAAGATGGCAAAAACGTTTTGTCTACAATATAATAATGACGGCGCACGTCTTCAACCCGGCAAGGCGAGCCCTTTTAGGCGTAGAGTGACGAGAATTTCCTCCAAATACTCCTCATAGGATGTCATTCATGGAATTCAGCCTGATCCGTTTAATGTTCAGTAAATTAATGGAAGCGCTCAGGATAAATAAAGCGCCTCAAACATTTTCCAATGTAGACCCTACGGGTTCTCGCATGATTGAGGAGTTTTCAGTGCTGTCGGACGGAATCAGAATTAAGGGAAAGATTTACTTTCCGGCCAGTCAACCGCATATGCTTTACCCGTGTGTCATTATCTGTCACGGAATACCGGGAAGCGGCTCCCCACGACCATCCAACGATCCGGGATATGAAGGTCTGGCTGAACGGTTTTCTTCCCTCGGATTGGCCGCGGTGATATTTAACTTCAGGGGCTGTGGGGATTCCGGTGGGGATTTCGATATGATGGGTTGGGCCAGAGACCTGAGCGCCGTCCTGGACAAGCTACTCAATACCCCATTTATAGATCCTACGAGAATCATACTTGTGGGTTTTAGTGGCGGAGGAGCCGCTGCCATAAACGTTTCGGCGGACAACGCGAATGTCTTCGGACTGGCAGTTGTTGGAACGCCATCCAATTTCGAGATTTTCAGCAAAGATGTATCGGTGATTATTGAAGATTTCAAAGAGAGAGGGATAATTAGAAACCCCGCTTTTCCTGTTGACCCTCAAAAATGGGAACATGGTTTCGTTGAAATTGAGCCCAGAAAATGGATCGCCTACTTCAAGGGGAAGAGCCTGTTGATCATTCATGGCGATGATGACGAATTGATACCTGTGGATCAGGCGAAAGAGCTGTATAGCCATGCTCCGTCGGGGATAACCAAACTGGACATTATCCAGGGCGGGCGGCACAGGTTACGGCTGGACAGCAGATGTCAGGATGCTTTGGAAGACTGGTCCCTTGAACTACTCGGATGGAAGCGACCAGACCGTCAGGTAAAGCATTGACTTTTATAACCAGGGGAATTTGCGTCTTTTCAGTGACCGCCGGAGAAAATGCAATACCTCCCTGCCAAACCAGGAAATAGACGAGCAATGACTTTCCCGAAAAAACTGATCATCATAATCCTCTCTGTCTGTCTTTTCGCAGGAGTTGGACTTCTACTTCTGACAAAGTTTCTGCCTGACACCACGTTCCTGAAACGCGTTCTGGAAAGCAAGATCAATGAGGCGACGGGACGGGAAACATCGTTGGGAACGGTACAAGTCAAACTCGGTTTTCCTTCATTGGTCAACCTGGTTGTTAAAGACATCGCCATAAGAGATAATAACAAACGTTCCCTTTTTACAGCAGACTCTTTGCGCTTGAGTATAGGTCTCTGGAGCATTGTTACTGGTAGCCCGTCAATTGACAATCTTGAGGCTCTCTTCAGCCGTAATTGGGATGTATCGAGACTCAGGCGGAAAAATCGAAAGCGTTTTTTCCGGAAAACCTGAGATTTCGGACAATAAATTAACCTCTACGCGGTCTGCAACAGAAACAGGGGAACCAACTGACAGTCCTGAAGCTATCAAGCCCCCTAAGGAAGCAGGACCTCCAAGTATACCGGCAGAACAGCGAATCTCATTGGCCGATCAAATTTATTGTGTTGGAGTCGTGCCAGGTTTTCCTTGATGACTCTTCAATAGGATCTTCAACTCCTGTCCATTTAGCCTTTGAAAAGATTAATGGTCAGATCAAACGTGAGGAGTACAGGTTTGATATTGACATCACCGGATTACCAAATGTTCCGGGTCTTGAGAGTTCAGAACTGGCAACAAAGGGTTTCGCTAGGGTGAGTCAGGACTTTTTATCTGTTCAGGAGGCAAGCCTAGAAAGCAAAATCCAAACCGCCAAAATAACCAACCTTTGGTTTCTCCCAACTCCCGCAGCGTCATGGTTTAAACAAGTTGAACTTAACAATGTTGGCTTTTCGACCAAAATTGAACCAGGGAAATTGCCGGTTTTTCAAGTTTCGGCCGGAATGTTTCAAAGAGAAGATCATTCATCCGCATTGAAGTTGAGCGCGTCCGCGGCCCTTAGCCCCGATTTCAGGCAAGTTGAGGAAATTGAGTTGAAGGGGACTTCAGAGGATATTCCGGTTAGGAGCATGGCCCCAGGTTTGCCGAATGACATTCTCGATCAACTTGGAAACAGCGGCTCAATCAAAACAGATTTTCAGGGCTTCTGGACAAGGACCGTGGGTTGGTCTGTCTCCGGATCTGCAAAACTCAGCAAATTTCATGCCCCTGCCAAATTTGGTTTCCTTGGAAATCAACTAACGGCTACCCTCGGCTTTAAGCTCACCTCAGATTCATTCACAATTACCGACTTCCATCTAGAAAACGAGACCCTGGACAGGCTCATGTCTCTAAAGGGAAAGATAGGCGAACCCCTGTCCAAACACCGATTTTTAGACATTGAAACCACAATAAACATAAGAGGAGAGTGGGTAAGACATTTAGGAATCAGCTTACCTAAAGACTTTACGCTGCGGGGACCAATCTCTGCTACGGCCCATCTGAAAGGCCCTCTGGAAAACCTTAGGGTCGAGACTCACGGAGATCTTTCAGTGGCAGATTTGTCCCTCAAATCTGTTTTCGATAAAGAACCGGGAGTAAAAGCGGGATTCTGGGCTCAAACTGTCATTTCTTTGGACCAATCCAGACCTTTGTCCAATTTTCCTGGAGAAATGGACATCAAACTCAGGGTAGCCGACACTACAATCAAATTGGCTCCTGGATTTCAGCCTATTTCCGGCTGTCCGGTAAGTCTTGATACTGAAATATCGGCGCTAAAATCAGCGACGAATGTTAAGAATCTAGTCCTCAGAGTTGGTCTGCCGGGTAACAAAAAGACACTTCTCCTGGTTAAAGGCAATATCCATCGTTTGAATTCCAGGGGAATGGATTTGAATCTCGACGGGGGATTGACATTAAGCCGAGAGGTTATAGATCTTCTCGGGCTGCCATCCAAAGCGCCGGTGGACATGGAAGGGGTCTCGAACGTGGCTTTTCGGATTTCAGGCGCCCCTGATTCACTGAAATGGTCTTTTGTGGCGCCATTGAGAGATCTTCGTGTTTCCATCGGGACATGGTTTTTCAAGAAAGCCGGGGTTGACTTAAACGTGTCTGCCTCCGGTTCCACCTCTCCGGGGCTGATTGGGGTGGCTCAACTGGGCTTAAAGGCGCCTGGACTTTTAGCGACAGCCTCCGGAGCAATCAATCTCAAGGCAAGTCCACCTGTGTCCGGAAAACTTGATTTACAGGAAGCGGACTTTACGACCTTGACGAAGCTTTTCCCCTCGTTGGAACAATCAGGATTGTCCGGACTGGTTCGAGCTGAAATTACATATGGAGGTCAGGGTAATCAGGAACCAATAAATGGAGTGGTTCAGCTTGTTTCGGTCGGTTATAAGCCCACAAAGAGTCCCTTGAGTTTTGACAAGATTACTGGAACTTTTCATTTGAGAGGCTCTTCGCTGGAGGGCAAAGGCCTCAAAGGCAATGTCCATGGAACAATAGATGCGCCGGTAACTGCGTCCTTAAAGCTGGAAGGGCTGGAAAACCCCGGAAAACTGAAAGGAAACGCTTCGCTTTCGGCTGGACCGGGAAGATTGTCCGGTGAAAAACTCGGGTCCGTTCTCGCGCGTGCCAGCGCATTAATCGAACCATTTCTCAACCAGAGCAAACAGCCAAAGAAATTCAATCCTTTCGAGCTTCAGTCAGCTACGGCAGATCTAACGTTAGACTCGGGAATAATAAGAACGGACAACTTCAGATTGAAAGCGTCAGAACTCTTCATGGGAGCCATCGGTAGCGTGAACCTCAAGTCACAGCAGATGGACATCCTTAGTTTTGTAAAAACATCTGCAGCCCCGTTGGCGGCCTTAGGCTCCATCCCTGCTGTAAAGGACATCATTCAGAAGAATGAGGGCCTCTTGAAAATCACTGGCCTGGACAAGGAACTCAAGAAGTTGGGCATCGATTCCTCGAATAGCAAAGACGAAAACCAGTGCCCCGGAATCCCCCAAAAAGGAACGTTCATTAAACGTCATAATCAAAATTGCTGGTTTATGGGCAGAGCCCACCCTTACCCCAGTCCTGGAGAACTCATTACCAAAAGATCGGGTTGATCAACTGAAACATTTGGTCAACTAAGGAAAGTAACTGATTGGTAAACTATTTTTCATCAGACTGAAGACTTGCACGGCTATCGCTTTTGTTTTTCATTCTGATATTGTCGACCAGCTTTTAGCTTGACACAGTCAGGCTATTTCGTTATTTCTGGAAAGATAATAGCTTTCCTAGACCGTTCTTTTCCAAAAAAATACTATCGCATGTCTCGAGGAGGCCCCTTATGTTTAAGAAGTACTGGGATGAAAAGTTCGAAACCATGAACGAAGGAGCGATGAAATCTTTTCAGTTGGAAAAACTGAAAGAGACGGTGAAGTGGGTTTATGATCGCATCCCGTTCTACAAGAAAGCCTTTGATGACAAGGGGGTCAAACCTTCGGATCTTCAAAGTCTTGAAGACATGGCGAAGTTTCCTTTCACGATAAAAACTGATTTGCGTGACAACTATCCCTTCGGTCTCTGCGCAGTGCCGATGGCCGACGTAGTCAGAATACACGCGTCTTCTGGAACTACCGGCAAACCGATTACCGGCCCATATACGGCGGCGGACCTGGAACAGTGGACAGAGTGCATGGCCAGAGGACTTTGGGCCCAGGAAGTGAGGCCGGACAGTATTCTTCAAAACGCCTACGGCATGGGACTCTTTACTGGCGGTTTGGGGTTCCTGCAGGGCGCAATCAGGATTGGCTGCGCTGTGGTCCCTTCAGGCGCCGGGATGACAGAAAGACAGATCATGCTGATTCAGGATTTTGGAACTACGGCCCTTTGCTGTACCCCTTCTTACTGCCTCACTATAATAGAAAAGGCCGAGAAGATGGGCGTGGATTTTAAGAAAACGGGGTTGAGAACCGGTCATTTCGGGGCCGAACCCTGGAGCGTTGAGATGCGCAGCGACATAGAAGGTCGTGGAGGCATTCACGCTTATGAGCATTATGGTCTTACGGAATTGATGGGGCCTGGAGTTTCCTTTACGTGCGAATACTACCAAATTCACGTCAATGAGGACCACGTCTACCCTGAAATAGTGGACCCAGAAACACTGCAGCCCGTGCCCGAAGGAGAAGAAGGCGAACTGGTTTTTACAGCTCTGCAAAGAAGGGCAATGCCCATGATTCGCTATAGGACACGCGACATCTGTTCGTTGAGGAAAGAAAAATGTCAGTGTGGGCGAACTCTCATTACAATGGACAAGATTCTCGGGCGTTCTGACGACATGATGATTATAAGCGGTGTCAACGTTTTCCCGTCACAAATTGAAACTGTGCTCATGGAATTCGCTGAAGTAGAACCACAATACCAGATCAGACTCAGCAAAAAAGGTTACATAGACCATATCACCGTAGAAACCGAATTGAAGAAGAACATATATGATGAGGGAAAAGAAGCCACAGATAACATCTCCAGACGGATTTCCGAGAGGATCCATCAGGTTATCGGTATAAACGTCCCTGTAGCGATTGTGGCTGCTGATACTATTGAACGCAGCATTGGGAAGGCAAAAAGAATCATTGACGAGAGGTAATTTCCGGGATTGTGTTGGCACGTAGCTGTCAGTAATGTTTTTTATAGGCTAACCAATCCTGCTGAGACAGCTTGGAAAGAGTCAGGAATATGAAATTAAGCATGTCCTGACTCTTTTTTTAGGTCTTTTAGCGATTTACAAACACTTTGGCCCGCCAGGTGTCCTGCTTGGCTTTTTCCTGATCACCAAGAGCGTCATAGCACTGGGACCTAAGAGCGTAAACATCGCCGCTGTATGGGTTGACCTTTACAGCGGAGTCCAGATCATCCAAAGCTTCAGAGAAATCTCTTAATTCCACATACAGCTTGGCCCGCTTGAGTCTGGCCTCAAAATTGCCGGAGTCGAAGTTTAACACTTTTGAATAAGCCTCTATCGCCTGATCATAGTTCAGGTCAGACTTATAAATATCCCCGATGGTTATGAACGCAGGTATGTATGTTTCGTCCTTTTTCAGGGCCAGATTCGCTTCATCCAGGGCTTCTTTCTTCTCGCCTTTGCGAAAAAGGCCCTCGGCCAGGAGTTGATAAGCCGAGGGGTCCTCTGGGTTTTGAATTATGGCTTCTTCAAGATCCAATATGGCCCGATCCAGTTGCTCCTGATTGTAATAAAGGCTACCCCTGAGTAGAAGAGCCTGATAGTTTTTTGGATCCGCTGTCAGCGCTGCGTTTAGATCCGCTATCGCCCTATCCCCACGGGCCATAAGTTTGAAAATGTAAGCTCGTCTGATCAAAAGTTGAGGGTCATCATCCCGCAACTTGATGGCCTTATTCAGATCGCTCAGCGCCGCAAGAAGGTTTCCGGTGTCAAACTGAAGCACTGCCCGATTTATGTATGGCAATGGATTTTCAGGGTCCAGAACAATCGACCGGGTAAGTTTCTCAAGAGCCTCAGGATACTGGCCGGTAGCCATCAAGACAGTTCCCTGATTCAAATATAGAATTGGGTCATTGGGGTCCGCCGCCTCGGCTTTTTCATAATCCTTCAGAGCCCTTTCAGGTCTTCCAAGGACTCTGTTGGCTTCCGCGCGGTACCAGTAGATTTCTTTCAAATCCGGATCCAATTCGAGCGCAAGATTGAAATCAGCCACTGCGCTCTTGGGATCAGACGCTTTAAGGTGAGCGAAACCCCGACGAAACAACGCCTGGGCATTCTTGGGATGAAATTTCAACAAGGTATCCAATTCCTGGATAGCCGCCGGATAATCTTTTTCTTCAACGTCGATGGCCGCTCTTCCAAAATAGGCCCCATCGTGCTTTTCATCCATTGCCTGACTTTGGTCAAAAAGCCTGCGCGCTTCTTCAAAATCTTTCTTGAAAAAGTGGGCCAACCCCAGAGAGGAGATCAATTGCGCAGACTGGCGACCTGTCTGCAAGACCTTGGTCAAATCATTCTCAGCTCCGTCATAGTCTCTTGTTCTTATCTTCAGCCTACCCCTGGCTTCGAGTGCGTCAACAAACCCTGGATCCAGTTCCAGAGACCTATTGTAATCTTCAAGAGCGAGATCTAAATCCTCCGACCTGTCTCTGATCTTGCCTCTCAAAAAAAAAGCCAATTTGTTGTCCGGTTCAAGTTTCAGGCGTGAGTCAACAACTTTGGCGGCTTTTTCGAGTTTGCCGCTATCGAGCAATTTCCTAGCTTCTTTCAGGCTGTGGTCATTTGAACTCGAACAACCTCCAGAGAAGAAGATAATCAATCCAATGGCCAAAAGAGCGGCCTTATGCTTGTATGAAATTAGGGTTTTATTCATTTATTAAGTCTCAAAAGCGACATCAAGAAGACTTCGTCAACGAAAGAATCATCAGGCTTCAGTCTAGAAACGCTCCCCAGGTTTGTCAATCAACCGTTGTCAACTGTTACCGCATAATGGCTATGAGTTATACGTTAATAGCAATATAATCTTGTTTTAGTAACCAGTTGCGGTAGATTATATACTTAACAAGGTTAAACAGTCTTGATTATATACTAATATTATGTACTAATATACACAGTAGCGTACGGTTCTCGAAATGTCCGACAGGTAACTCGCCGGGCGTTCCTTATAACCTTCAGGGAGTAGGCGCATGCAATCTTTATGGGATATCTTCTCTCAATTACAGATATTTTTTCAACTGAACTTCCTGCTGACCGGACTTGAACTGTCCTCAACCTCGATATTTATAATCAGGTCTTTGGTTTTTCTCACATGCCTGATTGGTTTCATTTGGGGGTTCTTTCGAATAGCGCTAAAAATTCTTGACGTGGCCCAAACGCTCGCGGCCGCCCTAGGGCCTCTACCACGTTCATTTTTCCTGTTATTGTTCCTGATCATCCCTCTATCAGACAACAGCATCGGCGGAAAATGGATAGGCTACCTTCTTCTGACGTTTTCCGCTGCTGTCTTGACCATCTCCATCGCCCTCACGGCTGTAATGTGGAAATACGGGGTCGATCAAACGCTCCGTGTGATCAACTTTTTCCGTTCCAGATCAAGAGTTCGTGAAGAATCAATTATGACTGAACAATGTTTCACGGAAAATGCAAAATCAACTCTTTGATTCATCGGGAATACAATAGCCTGACTGGCTCTCATGAGAAACAACGCCCAGCATAAATACCCTGCCCGGTTTAGGGGTTGCTTCTGAGGTCATCGAGTTTGACCAGGAAAGGAATTTCTATCTCAGATTCACTTGGGTGATTTGTTTTCAATCGTACCTTGCCGGCGTAAAAAGAACGGTTTGGCTCAGGTTTCAATTTCAACATCAGGTTTAAATGGGCAGTCGATTTGGGTTCGAGGGTGACGCTGGAAGGATCCAGAGTAACTTGCCCTTCCCCTTCTACAGTTTCAGCGTCAAATATCTTGTAACCTCTGTTCGCTGTGTCCGTGATATTCAGGGGAAAAACAACTGGATCCGATAGCGACGAGACTTTCTTGTTTAAAGATGGAGGCGTTACGTTGATTTCCTTGACCACGTCGGCATAAAGTGTCAACTTAACAACCGGTGTTACGGGGTCGTTGGTTTTCACAAAAATTGTTTTTTGTTTTCTCCCGGCTTTCATACCGACTGTGTCGAATTGGGCTGATATTTTTGCCGATCCGTTGGGCGGGATTTCTTTTTTTCCTTCCACTGCTTTTGTACAACCGCAACTCGCTGTCAAATTTTCAATTTTGAGTGTGCTGTTCCCTTCGTTCCGGAATTCAAATTCTGCGGAAACACTCTGACCGCTGGAAACTTTGCCATAATCGTGGCTAAGCTTTTCAAACTTTATCTTCGGGGCGCCGGCTTCGCTAAGCCCTGCCAAAAGTAACATTAACAAGATTGAAAGAGATGATTTAATCAGGGTTTTCATTGCAATCTCCATAAAACGACGTCTCGGCCTGTTGAGTCCCATACATCAAACAAATGACTCTTTCAACCGTCTTGATCAATATTGGAACCGTTATTTTACTTCAAGCGCCGGAACCATTGAAAATTTTTCAAATGAGCATTAATATTTTTTCGATGGATCATTATTTTTGACCTGGTCAAATGGGAGTTGTTTCGTGTTCGGAATCTCCATGTATGAATTAGGACTCATTGCCCTCATCGGATTAATATTTTTAGGGCCTCGCCAATTGACCGAGACAGCCAGGGTAGTTGGCAGGATGGTTCGGGAACTGCAAAAGATGGCGACGGATGTTCAACGTTCCATCAATTTGGATCTGGATGGCCCACCGACAACGAGTTCATCCTCATACAACTACAATCGTGAGCCTACCACCCCGGAACCTACCTCCAAAACCACCGATGAACCTGACAAGGATTTGAAATTGCCTGTTGGAGAAAAAGCAGGTCCGGATTTCTACGCGGAACTCTTGGCAAGTTCGTCTGAACCAGAGAAAACGACATCAAAAGATGACGAAAAAATTGAAACAAGTCCCGACCAAGAAAAGCCGAAACAGGAAGTCTCCTGATTGTAAAGATAGTGAGATGAAAGCTTTCAGTCTTTATTCAGAATTGAGATAGAACATTCCGATGGCCGCTATCATGATCCCACAGGTTATTTTGCCCTTACGGACGTATTCTTTCAGATCGTCAAGGGGCGCCAATATGGTTTCAATTTCTTCTGTCTCATCCGGATTAAGTTTGCCCGTAGGAACCGCGTTTTCAGCCAGATACACGTGAAATTTATTTGTCAGGATCGCTGGAAAAGGGTGATTCCAGCCTAGCAGCCTAAATTGAGGGGCTGTGAATCCGGTTTCTTCCATGAGTTCTTCAGCCGCGCTTTGGGCTGGAGACTGTCCTTCCTTTACGAGGCCGCCGGGTAGTTCGAGGGACAGTTCTCTTGTGCCGTGTCTGAACTGATTGACAAGAACAACTTCTCTTTTTTCAGTCAATGCGATTACCGCTACCCAGTCAGTTGATTTCAGTACCTGAAATTCATGCGGCTTTCCTGTGCGAGGAGACCTGCAAGTGTTTATTTCAACTGAAAACAGATTGTAATGACTGTCTTCTCTCGTGCCAAGCAGATCCCAATAAAGGTTTTTCTTTGAAATCATTTTTGTCAATCCAGTTTGATCCTTTTAGAGATGGATTCATCGTAATCTCTTGTTTTTCGCTTGCGCGTCTTACCCCATGGACAAGCCCGGATACAAACACCACAAATGGGACTTTCTATGAATGATCGACCAGAATTCTCAGTGACCCTCGCGAGGCAACGATCAAAATGCAGAGCCTGGTCTCGACTTTCATAATGGGAATTTGTGTTCACATTCTTAATGGCATTCACAGGACAAGCCTCTGTGCAAAAAGAACAACGACCACAGCGATTTTTTAGCGGACGATCTGGTTTTACAGCCGCGTCGGTAAGTACGGTCACAAGTCTGATCCTGGGTCCAAAATCAGGGCTCACCACAAGGAGACTCTTGCCCTGCCACCCAACTCCCGCGGCTATCGCTACTGCTTTGTGCGAGATATAGGAAGTCCAGTTTTCCTTATCAAGGACCTGTGAAGCGGGTATTGGAAGTGTCTTGCAACCTCTGGCCTGGATATACTGACTCACTTTCAAAGCAAGAACATCCAACAGAATGTTGACCTTCACATAGTGCTGCTGATAAAGAGGCGTGGGCCTATCGTCGATAGGGTCAATAATTCCATCGGCCAGCCTCACGCCGATACTAACAGCTCTGCGGTACCCGTGAAGCAATTCCGCCGGTTCGGTTTGAATGCCCTCGAGCAACGCCAGATCTGCAATACCCACAACGTCTGCCCCGCATTGACGCGCAAAATCCTTTACCTGATGACTGTTCAAGAATCCTCCACAAATAGGACTGCCGGCGTAAGAGAAATTGTTATGTTCCACCCTTGTTCAGACGCGAAAAGTTCGGGCTAAAGCTCTTTATTCTACGGAAGACAGAATATCCAGTAACTCAGCTTGTATAAACGAATTCGTGGCTACAATGCTCTGGCTTGAAATTGTCATGTTGCGACCTCTTCTATTCGTAACTTTTCCACCCGCCTCCTTAACCAGTAACATTCCCGCGGCAAAATCCCAGGGTTTGAGTTTGAGCTCCCAGAAGCCATCCAGTCTTCCGCATGTTACCCAGGCCAAATCCAGGGCAGCGGAACCAGATCGTCGAATCCCCTGAGTCTTTAGCGTTACAGCGCAAAATTCCCTGAGATTGTTGGTCATTGATCTAGCTTTGTCATAAGGAAAACCAGTACCGACGATGCATCTGTAAAGATTGTCGTTCCGTGTCACATGAACAGCGGAGCCGTTCAAATACGCGCCTTGGCCATCGGAGGCCCAGAACATTTCCTGTCTCACAGGGTCAAACACTACTCCCAGCTTAATCGCTTCATGCTCCATGAGAGCTATGGAAACGGCAAATTGCGGGTATGAGTGCGAGAAGTTCACTGTGCCATCCAGGGGATCCACAATCCAGAGAAAACGAGACCCCGATCTTTCCAGAGAGGTTTCTTCGGTCATTATGTCGTGAGAGGGAAATGACTTACGTATCTGACTCAGAATCAAACTTTCCGACGCTTTGTCTGCGTCAGTCACGATGTCGATTCCGTTCGGGGCGCTATCTTTGGACTCAACACCAAATTGCCCCTGGAAATATGACATGATTATATTTCCGGCTTTGGATGCGAGTTCTTTGGTGAACTCCAGAATTTCCGTTGGGTTAATAGTTGAGTCCATTTGGCATATTCATTTCTTGAAGATTTCGGAATCCATGGGAGTTGGGTCCGCGCTGATAACGCGGGAGACAATTGACCCTCCGGGAACAACCGTCCGGATGTCCTCTCCTTGCGTCACGTCTCCGGTTCCCCGGACCAGTGCTCCATCACTTGTTCTGAACGTGATAGTATACCCCCTGGATAAAACTCTGAAAGGGCTTAGAGCGTCCAGTCTTGCAGCAAGATTTGTAGCGCGGCTTCTCGAATCATCCATGAGAATTTTCGCTGATCGTTCCAATCGGTTCACAAGACGCCCCAAATCTCCTGCGGCTGAGGCTGTTTTCCTCATAAGGATCTCGGGCCTCAAGCGCCCTGCCATTGTGGACAGATCCTTTCCAGCGTCAACCAGCATCCTTATGGAGCTTTTTCTAATCCTTTCCGTAAGGTCTTCAATTCTGGAACGTTCATCCTGGATTCTTCGCAATGGATACTCGAACCCTTTGGTAAGATCATCCAGCGACTGAGCCGATCTTGTCAGACAAACCCGGATCCCATTTTTCAACCGAGCGACCAAGCTGGAGACTGTGTCCCAAGCGTCCCGATCATCCGGGACTATTATCTCGGCAGCGGCAGATGGAGTCGAAGCGCGAGCGTCCGCGGCAAAATCGGAAAGAGTGAAATCAGTTTCGTGACCTACCGCGCTAACTATCGGGACAGAACACGACGCCACGGCCCTAACAACATTTTCAGCGTTAAACGCCCAAAGATCTTCTATTGACCCGCCGCCTCTTCCAATAATTATTACGTCAGGCTTTCCAGACAGAACAAGCCTCTGAAGGGAAGAAACTATCTCTTCCGGGGCCTTGTCGCCCTGCACAGAAGTAGGGCTGATAAGAATATTTATCCCTGGTGATCTTCTTTTTATTATTCGAATAATATCGCGAACAGCGGCTCCAGTGGCGGATGTCACTACTCCAACGGTGCCTGGCCTTCTAGGCAGAAGCTTTTTTCTTGAACTATCAAAGAGCCCCTCAGAAGCGAGATTGGCCTTGAGTTGCTCAAGCGCCAGCATCATGCTGCCGAGACCTACGGGCTCCATGGTTTCCAAAATGAGCTGGTACTCGCCTCTCGGGCTATATACGTTCACTCTGCCGGAAGCCAGAATCTTTAAACCATCCTCAAGTTGAAACTTTAGATACTTGCTCTGATGCTTGAACATCACGCATCTTATTTGGGAGTTGTCATCCTTCAATGTCAAATAGGTGTGGCCTGAAGGGGCTCGCTTGAAATTAGAGATTTCCCCCTTCACCCATACCATTGGAAACGTTCCCTCCAAAACCTTGCGGATTTCCTCCGTCAGTTCGCTTACTGTTAAGATTTTGCGTTCACTCAGTTCCAATTGGTACAAATCCTCCGAACCACTGATTTCACTAGCTTGCGTTTCGGACTGCATCATAGATTTCACTTTTCCATTTTTTCACGGCCATCAAAGCTCTTTCCGCAATTTCCTCCCTCGACGTTTTGCCACGACGAGCGACTGCCGATTCTATCATGCCGTAGTTCACGTTCATCGGTTCATATCTTTTTCTCGGCAATTCGCGAGTGTGTTTGAGCAATCCTCCAATTGCCGATTCAGCCGATGGTATCGACGGGTGGACTCCCTTTGAAATCAAGGCCGCCATGGTCCCTACAACCAGACCAGACGCCGTCGATTCTACATATCCCTCAACCCCGGTGATCTGACCGGCAAAGAAGATATTTGGAACGTCCCTGGAGCGAGAAAAATCATCAAGCATCGATGGAGAATCAATGTATGTATTCCTGTGAATCGACCCCAGGCGGGCAAAAACCGCCTTTTCCAAACCTGGTATCATCCGGAGAACCCGCTCTTGTTCTGGATGAGTCATTTTCGTTTGGAATCCTACCAGATTGTAAAGCGTTCTTTCACGATTTTCTGCCCTGAGTTGGACTACGGCGTAAGGTCTCTGCCCATCCCGGGGATCAGACAGGCCTACTGGCTTCATTGGGCCAAACGCGAGTGTAGCCATTCCCCTCGAGGCCAGTTCCTCTATCGGCAGGCATCCTTCAAAATGTGGTATTTTTTCAAAAGGATGAGGCTCCACTTTTGTCGCTTTGTTAATCTCAGTGACAAATTTCTCATATAGATCGCGATTCATTGGAGCGTTCAGATAATCTCCCTCGCCATCTTCGTAACGCGAAGCCCTGAACAGTTTCTCCATATCCAGACTGTCCGCATACACTATCGGAGCGATCGCGTCATAAAAATGGAGCTTCGAAGCGCCGAGTTTGTTCGCTATGTCTTCAGCCAAAAGATCCGATGTTAGGGGACCAGTAGCGATTATAACTGGACTCGTCTCTCCTAAAGGAGCTTCCGCAACTTCTCTCCGTTCAACATTTATCAGAGGACAGTTTTCTATCTGTTCGGTTATGAATTTTGAAAAATGATCCCGATCAACCGCCAGCGCCTTACCCGCAGGAACAGCCGTATGATCGGCCGCTTGCATGATAAGCGAGCCCAAATTTCGAAGTTCTTCTTTAAGTAGGCCTACGGCGGATTTCAATGACGCTGACCGCAGTGAATTGGAACAAACCAATTCTCCAAAATCCGGTGACGTGTGGGCCGGAGAAAACCGGTTTGGTTTCATTTCAATCAAACGAACAGAGACACCCAGCCCCGCTGCCGCCCAGGAAGCCTCGCAGCCGGCAAGACCAGCTCCAATGATGGTCACACTCACATTAAATCCCGTAATCCTGCAAACTTGGTTTAAGGGTAAGTCTACCCTCGCTGCCCCTCATTTGCAACCCTTTCCAGGCTACAGAAAGAGACGGTTAGGTGGATTAGTTACGCAGGAGAGCCAAAAATCCTTGGTGGTTGGAAGAATGATACGGATTAGGGGAAGCGGGGGCACGGGATGCGAGAACATTGCGTCCCTTTTTCTTTGCAGAAGCCAATTGCGTGGTCGTCCCGATCACTTCAAGCTTGACAGGAATGGTTCCAGGAGACACCATCCCGAGATCTTTCGCAGCGGCGAACGACATGTCGATCACCCTGTCTCCCACAAAAGGTCCCCTATCATTGACCCGAACGAAAACTTGTCTGCGATTGTTGAGATTTGTCACTTTCAGTAGTGTATTCAGGGGTAGCTCACTGTGAGCCGCTGTCATCTCGTTCATGTCATATACTTCTCCGGACGCTGTTTTCCGGCCATGAAAACCCGGCCCGTACCATGAAGCGACACCGTCCTGCTTGTAACCAACCTTCACTGTCTTCATGGGATGATAGGTTTTGCCTTTTATGATGTATCCCTTGGATCGATCCAGTTTGACAAGACTCGGCGTTGCGGCGCAGCCGCATAAAAAAGTGGCAAGAAAGAGTAGAGCGATCACACGACAAGACATTTATGTTTTCGCTGTCATTACAATTTAATAACGAGATTACATCAGACATGATTATACCATTAACATAATATTTGGTCAATAACTTACTATTATATTTATTGTTATTTGCTATAGGATCACGACGGACATCAGGATTCGCTGTGAATCGTTCCGCCATTCATGGTCAGTATTGAAGAACTTGTCTTTCGCGTAAATTCTTTGTCATGGGAGATCAACAGGTAGGTCAAACTGGATTTGTTCAAAATGTCTACGAGTCTCTGCGTAGTATCATCGTCCAAACCGCTCGTCGGCTCATCCAGAATAAGAACCTCGGGATTCATTGCAAGGACTGTCGCTAGAGCGACCAGCCTCTTTTCTCCTCCTGATAGCTTGTAAGTTATGCGTTCCTCGAAGCCACTTAAATTCAAGTGATCAAGCGTTTTTGACACTATCTTTTTGGCTTCTTCAGCAGACTTACCCAAGTTCAGGGGACCGAATGCGACATCTTCCAAAACCGTAGGACAGAAGAGCTGATCATCGGAATCCTGAAACAAGAAGCCGACGCGTGGCCGGATCTCGGCAAAATCAGACTCTGTTTGACGCCGCTTTCCAAAAATGGTGACGGATCCGGATTCAGGTTTTATCAGCCCCATAATAATGTGACACAGCGTCGTCTTCCCTGTCCCGTTTCCACCAATCAACCCAATTCTATCTCCGGATTTTATCGTTAGATTTACAGCCTTGAGCACATATTTCGTGTCATATCTGAAAGAAACGTCACTGAGAGTGATCATCGAACCACCATGATCAGCGCAGCAAAAATCCCACTTACCGCAGGTAGTAGAAAGTCCATGCGTTTCATCTGATAATGATGAAGAATGTAAAATTTACCTGAAAAACCACGACACTTCATTGCGGCCATTATTCGGTTCGACCTGTCAAAGCTTTTGACAAGCAGCATCCCAACTAAATACGCATAGCTCCTGTATGTGTGAATATTCATGTTTGGTCTGAAAGACCTGATCTTCATGGCTCGGCTGAGAGTTTCAAATTCGGTATTAATCACATGGACATAACGGTATGAAAAAAAGAACAGCAGGGCTATCTTTTCCGGTATCCCGAGATGAGTCAGAGCATGCGCCAGACTAAATATTGATGATGACCCCAAGAGCGCTATCATGGTTAATGCTATCACGTTGGATTTCAATGTGATCATCAGAGCCATCAACGCTCCCTGTTGGGTCGCAGTCCAGGCGCCTATCGTGAACAGGGAGTCTCCAGGATATGAAAATGGCAATACCAGCCACAAAATAATCAGAAAGGAATTTATTGCCGCAAGACGTCTAAGAGTCTTTACAAAGCTTATCTTTCCCAATCACTAGCATGACTAAAGGGAAAACTAGCGCCAATACGCATACTTGGAGAGAATTGTTAACCGCTACAAAAACTGAAAAGATGACGGTGGTTACAATTTTTGATCTCGGATCCATTCGGTGAATGAAAGAATCCCCATATGAAAATTCAGCTAATCTCATAAAATCTTCATCGCCCCAAGTGTTATTGTTAAGCTAAAACCCAAATCTTCGGACCATCCCATCGATTTTATCCCGCGAGAGACGCTAGGCCTGACTCAAGATTTCCGGCCTCACCTTCCTGACGAACTCCACCACGAATACTGTTATCAATCCTTCAATCAGCGTGATTGGTATGTGAGCCAGTATGATCAACTTTGAGGCCGGCAGGAAGGCTTGGCCTGTCGCAAAAAGGGACAGGGCCACCAGAAGCCCCGACAACAAAATTGATCCGGCCCCACAAATAAATTCAGCCGTTATTCTGATTGCGGGATTTTCCTTATTTACTAATTTGCCGAACGTCACTCCGAGGAGAACCGCTGGAAAAGCAATATTAAAGGTGTTAGCCCCAAGTGTTGTAAGTCCTCCGAACTGGAAGAGCAGCGCCTGAAAACTGAGTCCGACTAGAATTGCTGGAAACGCAGTCCATCCAAGCAAAAGCCCGCACAAACCACTAAGAACCAGATGAGCGGACGCAGGACCCACTGGAATATGGACTAGGGAGGCTACAAAGAAGACCGCTGACAATAGTCCCACTTTAGGAATTTGGTCATAATCCAGATTTCTGATTCCAATGCCCACACCTACCGTGGACAGACCTGCGCCGGCTAACAAAACAGCGCCGGAGAGTACTCCTTCGGATATATGCATCTTTCTCCGCATTCCTTATGCGTGGACCTGGGTTGCCCTAATTGCAACTTACGGTCTTTCGTGGCACAAGTCAAGCCGTCGAGCCCGAACGGTTTATGCAATAATCATATGGTGTCTCTTCATGCTCGACAGAAAACGTTTTATTTCAACTGAGGGTTACCGAGATTGACCCCGTTATTTTCGTCTGTTAGACTTGATCAGGAAAAATATGCAGAAAGCAGCTTTTAATAGGGTATTTAGAGTTTGCCAGAAGGACTGAAAAACAACAACAAGCTTAAGATCTACGTAATTGTGGCTGTCCTAACCCTACTGATCGCAACTGGGGGTGGATATTATTATATGACCCGTGGTCAGGTGTCGACCGATGACGCTTTTGTCGATGGCCACATTTTTTCCGTAACTCCCAGAGTGGCCGGCTATGTAATCTCAGTTGATGTGGACGACAATCAGGAAGTTCTCGAGGGCTCGCCATTGCTGTCACTGGATCCGACTGAATACGAAGTAGCTCTGGCGGAAGCAAGGGCGAACCTGGCGGAATCCGAATCAACATTGACATCCCTGGAACTCGGGGTTCCCCTGGAACTTAGTCAGACCGAGCAAAAGGTACGGGGGGCCGAGTCGGAACTGAACACCCTTAACAAGAATCTTGAAACAAAAAACAAGGACGAAGAGGCTGCAGCGCAAGACTTACTACGCGCAGCGGCCGAACATGACAAAGCCCTGATTGATTACAAGCGGATGAACGAATTAATTAAAAGCCAGGCGATATCTCAGTCTACACTTGATGATGTAGAAACCCGTGTTCAAACTACCCTGGCCCAGGTAAACGCTGCTCAAGCTCGCCTTGGCGCTGTAAAAAAACAGAAGGCGGCTTTGATTTCAGATAAAGATCGTCTGGAAGCTAATATCCGTTTGGCGACCACAGGTGAGGACCAGGCAAAAATTAGGGCCAGGCAGGTCGAAGCTCAGCAGGCTAGGGTTGAATTAGCACGATCAAGAGTTCGACAGGCTGATCTGAACCTTGGTTACACCAGCATAAAATCTCCAACCCATGGATTCGTTACTCGAAAGAAGGTGGAACCGGGCCAGATGGTGTCTCGAGGGCAGCCATTGATGGCAATCGTTCCTCTGAACCCTAGTTTGATTTGGGTCACGGCAAATTTCAAAGAGACTCAATTGCACGGTGTCAAACCGGGTCAGCAAGTATCTATTGAGGTTGACACATACCCGGGAGTCAAATTCAAAGGGACCGTTGATTCAATAATGTCCGGCACTGGCGCAGCCTTTTCTCTCTTCCCTCCTGAGAACGCCACAGGCAACTATGTTAAAATAGTTCAACGCATACCGGTAAAAATAGTTTTCAATACAAAAACACCCAATCCCTTTCCGGCTCTAAGAATCGGAATGAGCGTAATCCCAACAATTTACACACACTGAAAAAGCCGGCATGGCAGGACCGCAAACAAATAGGGCACTTATCACACTGGCGGTCATGATCCCGACTCTAATTGAGATCCTGGATACGAGTGTAGCCAATGTTTCGTTGACTCATATCCAGGGGAGTCTTTCCGCAGGTCAAGAAGAGGTTACCTGGGTCCTTACTTCGTACTTGGTAGCCAATGCCATCGTCATCCCGATGAGCGGCTGGTTGGCTAGATTCATTGGGAGAAAACGTTATCTTCTGCTCTCGCTCATCGTGTTTACGATAAGCTCAAGCCTCTGCGGCGCTGCCACCAGCCTGGATGAGCTGATCTTGTTCAGGATTATTCAGGGCATAGGTGGAGGCGGACTTCAGCCGATGTCTCAGGCGATACTCCTTGAAACCTATCCACCAAACCAGCGTGGACTGGCTATGGGAATATTTGGTATGGGAGTTGTTGTAGGGCCTATTTTGGGCCCGCTCTTGGGGGGTTATTTGACTGACAATTATTCCTGGCGCTGGATCTTTTACATAAATATTCCTATAGGAGCGTTAGCCCTTTACATGATCACCAGCTTCGTATTTGATCCGTCCTTTCAGGAGCGAAGAAAAAAAGGAGAAAAAATTGATTACGTTGGACTGGTTCTACTGACCATTGGGCTCGGAAGCCTTCAGATAGTTCTTGACAAGGGCGAACTCAAAGACTGGTTTGGCTCTACCCAAATAGTGCTGCTGACAGCCTCCGCCATTGTTTCATTGGTAGCTTTGGTATTTTGGGAACTTTATTATGAACAACCAATCGTGGACCTAAGAATCTTCAAGGATAGAAGTTTCGCGACCGGTAATTTCGTAATGTTTTTGGCTTTTTTCGCTTTTTTCGGTTCTATCGTTTTACTCCCGTTATTCTTACAAACATTGATGGGGTACACAGCATATCTGGCAGGCTGGGTGCTAGGGCCTGGAGGGGCTATAGCATTGTTCATGCTGCCATTTGTGGGAAAGACGACAGAAAGGGTGGACGCCAGGATTTTGCTCGCAGTTGGCCTTCTTATCAATGCTTATAGCCTTCACTACATGTCTGGTTTCAACTTAAACATAGATATAGAGACAGCTACTTTTTCCCGCCTTATTCAAGGGGTGGGCATGCCATTTATTTTTGTTTCATGTTCTTTTGTAGCGATGGCCTACGTGCCGAAAGAAAAGCTCAACAACGCTTCTGCTATTTTCAATCTGCTTAGAAATCTTGGGTCATCCTTTGGAGTAGCGTTTGTTACAACTCTCCTGGCCAGAAGAACACAGTTCCATCAATCTCGTCTGATTGAGAATTTTTACGTGTACAATCCCGGGTTCACATACAGGCTTGATCAATTGAAATTTATGTTGCAGGAAAAGCTCGGGTCATTTTCAGATCATGGCAACTTGGCCCTTGGCTACATTAACCAGTCGCTCAACAGACAAACCGCATTGATGGCTTATTGTGATGTGTTCTATGCTCTATCATTAATATTTGTTGTTTTGGTGGGGGTTTTATGGATCATTAAGAAGCCGCCTGTAGGCAAAAAATTTGAGATGCCGTCGGAGTAGGGGCGATTCAGTCAAATAATCTGATCGACTTCCAGTGACCGGATTTGAACCTGAACCAGAAAATCGTTCCAAGCGAGATGACGTAGATTAAGAGCCATGACCAAGCGGCCAAAATCCCCAACCCAAAATATGTCGTCATAATGTACACAGGGGGGACGAAAAATATCCATGAGGCTACGATCTGTGCCCACATGGTAAACTTCGTGTCACCTGCTCCTTTTAACGCTCCGTTGAATATGATGAAAACTGTGTCAAATAGGGTGTATGCCCCTATTATCCGAACCAGGGTCACACCTTTTTCAAGCAGGGGTTCGAAAGCCAATTTTGTCTGATGATAGGGCCTGAAAAGATTTAAAAAAAATTCCGGTATTGTCCAGAAGAACGCTGTGACGACACCCGTGTAAAACAAGGCCAGGGCTAATGAGCAATACACCCTCCTTTCCGCTACGTTGATCTGTTTTCTGCCTATGTATTCACCTACTATGGAACTTGTAGCTATAGACATCCCCACCATAGGCAAGAAGGACAGTGTCTCAATGCTGAGCGCAATATTGGTTGCGGCAAGGTCTATTGCCCCCAGTTTGCCCACGATCAGGACAAAAGCCGTGAATGATCCAACATCCAGAATAAATTGAGTCCCCGCCGGAAGACCAAATCTTAGAAGAGCGCAAAATATTTTCCTGTCGAAGGTGAATTGTTTTCTGGTCTGATACTTGTGCTGATAACGGGGCCCCAAGAATAACCATGCCCAATAAATGGTCGGGAGGAAATTGGTCACAGCCGTGGCGATTCCTGCGCCCTTTATTCCCAGTTCAGGAAAACCAAACTTCCCGAATATTAAAACGTAGTCCAGAATTATGTTTCCCAAATTCCCTATGAGATTGCCGATTAGGACATATGAAGTTCGGCCCCTTCCCGAGAAAAAGGACGAAAACGCAGCATTAAGTGGAAGCGCCACTCCACTGTACATAAGTATCGTAAAGTATTCCCTTTCAAGCGTGATTATGTTCGGTTCATGACCCGTATGGGCCAACACCCACCGGCCCACAGGTATGGTCGCAATCAGCAGAGGGAGCGCCAACAAAGAAAACAGAATCCCTTGCCAGACCGACCTTGACAGCGTGACACTGTCTCCTGCGCCATGACTCTGTGCTACCAGAGTGTTGGTATATTGAGCGGTACCCTGGAAAAAACAGCAGATTGTAAAATAGGTTATCCCCCCAGGTGTGGCAGCCGCTACCGAGTCAATGCTGTGCCAGGAGAGCATTAACCGATCCACAAAAAGCGCCAAAGTCAAAGAGGAAGTGGAAAGGATTAGTGGGATAGATATCCGCAGAACTTCCTCATAACCCTCCAGCACATTCCGGAAAGCTCTTGATATCGGATTGGAATTTCCTGATCGAGAAGTCAAGATTTCCCAGCTCACAAATTGTTGTCCCTATTACGGGCCTGTTCGTCCCAAATCTGTCAAAAAGGCGATTTGAGGTGAACAGACACGCAGGAACAGTCCCAAATGTATGTTGGCGGATTTTCTAGGAGGGTACGTTCACAGATTTCTTAAGGACCGGAGAATATTTCCAGGTAACTACTTTGCGGGCGTCAAGAATCAACTCAGCTCCAGTTTGAGGGTTTCTACCTCGTCGGGAATTTTTCCCTTTGACAGTCCACTTTCCGAACCCAGAAATCATCACATCTTCCCCATCGATTAAGCAATCTTTGACTATGTCGAGGAGTTTTTCCACAATCTCGGTGGCTTCGCCTTTCATAAAACCGCAGTCATCCGCTATCTTTTTTGCTATATCAGCTTTGGTAAGCGTCATATACACCCTCCCAAGTAGTTAAAAAAAATGACTAATCTGAAAATACATTAAAACAGCATGAACAAAAAAGGCAAGAAATTTCTGAAAAAAACATCATGGCTGGACCGAAATGGAATGACAATAAAGAAGATTGACGTTTATTCAACTCTCCGGAACTACTAAATGGTCTTGAAATTTCCCCAAAAGAGGGCCCGAATAAGATTGCCTGATGAGAGCCTTCCTTATCAAACCTGAAACGTCTCGTGGCTTAAACATGAACCTTATTCCTGTTTTGATTCCTATTACGTTACCAAACCTCATGTATTTCCAGTAAGGCCCCTTCAAACGCAAAAGACGACACACTGCTACAATAGTCCTTGAAAAAGCCAGCACTCGTTCATCAAATCCAAGGTAGACTTCCGGACATATCGCAGCGGCGTCAAGCATCTGGGACCAGGCTTCATCCAGATTAAGCTCCTCTGACAAATACCAGGCCTGTTCCAGGGGGTCGGGAGTCCCATTGACGAATCCCTGCTCTTGAGCCATCTTCCACAAAGCAGTGCCAGGGTATAGTCTCACGCCGAGAAAAAATTGAGCTACATGGGTTGCGGCGCGCCCCTTTTTCTGAAGGTTGGTCAGAACAAAATCCAGGGATTCTTTTAAGGTGTCATTTGTCTCTCCAGGACCCCCAATCATGAAAAACCACCAGACGGCGAAAGCGGTCCGGTTCAGCGCATTCGCCGCGTCGAGGACGTCTTGCTTTGTAAATCCTTTTCTGTATGCATTGAGCATTTTGTCCGAAGCGGATTCCGGAGTGATCATTAAAGACCTGAAACCGGCTCTCCACATCAAATCGAGGTATTCCCGGTCAAGTCCCTTTGGATGAACCCCCATCGCTGTGAACAAGGCCTTCCATGGCCTCCTGACTATTTCTTCAAGAATCGCTCTCGAATGCCCGATCGGGTCGTTAAAAACTGAATCTACAAATTCAAAACAATTGGGTCGGTATTTTTTGAGTGCGTCCTCTATTTCATCTACTACATCTATAGGATCTCTCAACCGTAAATGAGCCCCTTCAAGTGATTGATTGTAGGTGCAATAAATGCAGCGCCTCCTGCAGCCTCTCTTGGCCTGGATGTTATAGGATGCGCCTATTTTCCGGTATAGTGAGGTATCGACCCATCTGCCGATGTCGGGAGCTTTGCCGTTAAACCCATTTAGAGAGGGCGGGGTGAGATGAAACGAACCGTTGACCATCATTCCCACACCAGGTATTTCCGAGGGGGCTTTGTGGCTGTCCAAGCATTTGAGTAAGCGCTGAAAGGGCTCTTCACCATCCGAAACTACGATGTAATCCGCCTTCAAGAACCTTAAGATGGCTTCTGGAGCCAGACTTGCCGCAGATCCACCAATTACAACGGGGCTAGCCGTTACCAGTCTTAAATGTTCCATCAAACCGGCGACGTCAGGAAGATAGGAGATTGAGTGAAGCATGTTCACGTTGTCTATGTTTCTGACCGAAACCCCTACAACATCAGGCGCAAACGACCGTACTAAATTACTTACTTCGGAAAATACCCTCTTGCCTGCAAAACATAAATCCAGTGTCTTCACCGAATGGCCGGCAGACTCTACGGCAGAAGCCACATAACACAGGCCAATTGGCGCGGCGGCCAGCATATCTCCTTTTCTGTTGCTGTTTATCAGTAGTACTCTCATTAAAGTGTTCGCCTACATCACGATGAAACGCTCCAAGTCTTCAAAATTGATTTGATTATCCCAACTCGTGGTCGCGCTTAAGGATAGAAATCCGTTTTCATCACGGCGTACCATGGTCTTAAAGACCGTGAAGCCATTTAGAGTGGCCTTTAACTTGGGTCTGACCGTTAAACCTACGTCTGCCTCAAAATATCGGCCGTATGATTGAATGCCGGTCACTTCCAGATCAAGTGGATCACACAAATGAAACCCGACTCCTAGCGCTTTGACTACGGACTCTTTGACAGACCATGCGAACGCCGCTGACTCAATAGCGCTAAGACTCAGTGAAGACGACAGGAGATACAATTCCGAGTCTCTGAAGGCTCTATGAAAAGGGTAGGATTTTGCGAATTCTTCGGGATACGTTACATCGATCCCACAATTTAAATTCCTGGAGCAAATAGCTCCCCATAATTTCTTGCGTCCATATGAAAATGAAATCGACCAATTCTCATTGTTGGAATCTTTAAGAGTTGGTCTACCCAGACTGTCTTTCTGAATGTCCGGAATTTGATCGTCCAAATGAGTGAAATTCGCTCCTGGCATCCCTCTCTCAATAGCGGACACCATCAGACTACGGACAACCTGCCGCTTGATTTCCCCAAGAGGCTCGGCGCCAGGATAAACAGATCTATTACTTACGCTCGCGTAAAGGACATCCGTCCGTAAGGAGCAAAACTCTTCTGAACGGTTTTCATCCAATCTACGGTCAGCGGCCTTCATTTCAGGTTCCCAAACCAGATATCCATATCATCTTTATACCCTTGGAATACATTACTACTGACCCACTGGCGTCCAATCCCAGTGCGTCCCACATAACACCCTTTTCATCTCCTGATTTTTTACGCGCTTCAACCATGATCCGTTCGCCATCTGATATCTTGCGAAAACAATGCAGTTCATTAATTCCAAATGGAATGAGCGATCGTTTGTCATGGTCATCCCGCATCGCAAGATAAAAGTTGATCAAATGCATAAACGCTTCAAAAAGATATGGAGAAAACTGATACACCGTTCGTAAAGGCGTGGCAAAATCGTTCGAATGCCTGTATGTAAACTCACCCCTGATGCAATCAGGTCCAGTTCCTTCAAAACTTTCCATGACCCGATACCGTCCTTTGAGATCGGAGCGATCAGAATACCAGTCCATGACTTCGTCATGCTCCATTGGCCTAGTGTTCAACTCGTCAGGTCGAACAGGAAACCCGTCAAACGATCTGGCCGGAGTTATAGCGTTGCCGGTCATCATTATCTGAGCCTTGAAATTTGGATGAGCCTTTTCAATCGTCTTTCCAGACCTGCCCTTTTGAGCGCACATTATTGCGTCGCAAAGGATCAGCCCGCGTTCTTCCAAAACCTTTGCCACAAAAATTTGGCTTTCTACAGAACTATGTGGCGGGCATTCTATAACGTCAAGGAAACGGGCTTCTTTTAAGCCAATAACATTCAAATACGGAAATAATGTTTTGGAAGCCTCCATAAATGTTTCAATGGCCATGATCGCAGATACTATTGGGTGTTTCATGAACTTGAAAGGCTTGTGATCAACCACCCAAGGGTCTTTTTGTTGATCGAAAATTCGTAATGCTTTCAGAGATCCTTTATCCATGTCAAGATCCGGCACGGAGTCCAACATAGGAAAATCCGCTTTTTTGAAAACTACGGACCCGATATCGAAAACACTTTCATCTGAATTTTCTACTTGGGTATCCAGGGGAGCGGAACTCAAACTGGGAAGGTTCTTCATGAAAAGCGACCACGAATCTTTTCTGGAAGCGATGAATAGTTCCCGTAAAAACATTCCGCGTAATTCTTCAAGCGCAATGTACGACGCATTCATCCGGCGCATCAGTTCCCTGGTTTCAGCGTTTTCAGCCATACCAGCTCCCTCGATCGGGGGCAGCATGAGCGCCTTTAGGTGAATCTTGGGATGAAAACTTCTTTGGCTCCTTATAAATGCTGACATCATCCTGTTAGCCGCTGCGTAATTAACTTGTCCGGGGTTTCCCTGAATCGCCGCTGCGGATGAAAGAGCAACAAAAAACTTGAGCGATGTTTTGTCCAACGCGTTGAAAAGATTTAGCGCTCCAAGAAATTTTACGTTGACGACAGAGGAAAAATCGTTTGGCGGCATTCGATTAATAAAATTGTCCTTCAATAGACCGGCCCCATGAATCACACCAGTTATTTTTCCGTGTTCCTTCCGAATTCTATCCAGAACCTTTTGAATTGAACCGGAATGCGTCACATCCAGTTGATAGTAATAAGATCTGAGTCCGGCTGCTTGGAGTTCATCAAGGGCCTTGAGGGTCAAGGACGTCTTTTGGTCATTAACGTAATGGCTGGATTTGCTGTCTATGGATGTTCGGCCAACGAAGATCAATTTTGGGCCAAACGGCGCGAAAGCTCTCCCAAGTTCCGCTGATACTCCCGAAAGCCCCCCTGAAATAAGAACGACATCATTGTCGCCGATTTCGACTTGCTTGTTTGCTGCTTGATACAGAAAAGGGGCCACCTTGCCTTGGAGAGTGTATAGTTCTTCATTCCTGCATATGATTTGAACCGGTTTTTTACTCCTGTCCATTGAACTCCGTATAGCGGTTCTGATGTCCGTAGATGAATCAACGAACACTGTTCTAAAAAGAACTGAACTGTATTCTAGAGCTGCGCTCAGAAACACGCCCGTAACGGCTTCCATGAAAGCGCTCGGCGATTCACCCCCCGATTGCAAATATACAGACATCTTTTTGCTTGGTTTCTGAATAAATTGCTGCAACAAGCTGAAAAATCCCGTCAAAAAGTTCGTCAACGTCGCTGTTTCCGAAAATTTCGCCTCAAAAGCCTCGTCAGTGACAAAGACTATTCCGGCCGGAGACTCAGAATCTCTTATTGTGTCTTTTATTTCCATCAGACCGGAATCCGATAGCAAGTCAACGATGTTTTCATCTCTATCGGATTGACTCAAACCAAAGAAAAAGTGATCTATCCTGACCCCGTAATCCCTGCGAAAAACGTCCCCAACATTCCTACAAAATTCTTCCGACGAAGAGGGGCCAATAACAATAACCGAATCCATCGGACTAAGTTCCAGCGGCTGAAAAGAATCGCCATTCAGGGGAACTTCCGAAAAAGTAAGTCTTTTCAAAATTTCCTTCGGAGTTTCCAGAATCTCTGGTTCCTTGATTTCAGAATCGACTGACCCTTTTTTTGTGACGGACGGAGCTTTTCTTGAAACAACCATGTCGAGACGATCCGACAGATCCTTGATTGTTCTCACGTCCATAAAGTCCTCAAGTTCGATCTTGATTTTGAAACGACTCTCCACCGCATCCATAATTACGGGAAGCCTACTCGATCTTATTGCGAGATCTTCCCTAAGGTCCATATGAGGCTCAATCTCATCCCTGTCATAACCGGTTACCTCCATTATTATGCGAATAATTGTCTCCGTGGTATCCGGCGCCGAGGATTCCGGTTCAGGAGCAGCGGATCTCATTGGTTCCTGTTGAGCGATTGTAAGCTGGGGTTGATTGTACGGCGTCTCAATAAGCGATGGGGTGGGCAACGCGCCGAAGGAATCTCCAAGTATCCTGTCCAGATCCGCTTCGCTGAATTTTGGGTCCTTAATTGTACGAATCTTCCGCAAGATGGAAGGCCTGATAAATCTGCCAAATGTTTCAATCACAAATGTGTTGATCTCTTTTTGTATAATTTCTTTAAAATCAGTTTGTATTGAAACCTTGGAATTGGCTGTGCGCTCCAATGGGCGTTCATTACGGTTTTCAACCACCTCAAAGTGAGAGTCCCGATAAAGATCTTCGGTCAAATCTCTCACCTCATCAATTGGCAGAATTCCCTTGGAATACAGTTGAGCTACCGCTGTCTTGCACATTAAAGACTCTGCGGAAGGCAGACAGGTTTGGATGCATGGAGCTTCTTCAATAGTGTCCTGAACAAGGTTCGACAAAACTTCTCGCGGCCCGACTTCCACAAAGAGTCTCACATCAAATTCGTTCCACAAGGTCTTGACATTCTGGAGCCAATGAACTGGAGATTCAAGATGGGCCATCACAATTCCCTTTATCTCTTCAGCATCGTCCGGAAATGGCTTCATCGTTGTGTTGGAAATAACAGGAATTTTTGGGGGATGAAAATCTACAGTGTCGATGAATTCTCTCAGCTCATCGTGGATACACCTCATGATCGGCGAATGAAACGCCATACTCACCCTCAGGACAGTGCTCCTATAACCCATCTCTTTGAGTCTAGCTGAAATAGCCTTGGACTCTTCGGTCGCCCCTCCGATTACTATCTGTCTGGGTGAATTTATGTTGGTTATGTAAACGTTTTTTGCTTCGGACAGGATTTGATTTACCACATCCAGCGGAGCGTCGCAGGCTACCATGATCCCTGGGTCCACGTTCATTTTGCAGGCTTTGTCCATGCAAACAGCACGCTTGTTCACAATGCGAAAGCCATCCTCAAAAGAATAAACACCGGCAAGGCATAGAGCCGTGAGTTCCCCGAGACTATGTCCGGCCAAGGCCGTGGCTTGAGCCCCCAGTGAAATCAAGTGTTGCACCAAGGCGTATTCAAGAGTAAATAGCGCCGGCTGCTGCCATCTTGTTTTCTGTAAATCTTCCTCTTTGTCGTAAAATAGAAGTTTAAGGATATCGAATTCCGCTACATCAGCGGCTCTGTTCATCCAGTCCCGAATCACCGGAAAGTTGTTGTAAAGTTCATGGCCCATGCCGGCGTAATGTGATCCCTGACCGGGAAAAACAAAAGCCATGCCAGGGGTAGGCATGTTGGATGATCCTACATGAATACCCTGCCTCGCCAGGACTTTCAGTCGTTTACCGCCGATCGCCCCTTCGCTGGAGGTCAAATCTTCGTTTTGTATCATCTCAACAGCCGCGGCTTCAGATTCAGCGATTACAGCTATCCGGTATTTTTCTCCAGCTATAGAGCTTCTAAAGAAATGTATTCCGTCCGGAGCCTTGACTATTGGACGCTTATCAACGGAGATCCTGAGTTTTTCTGGAGATGGAGAAAACCTTACCGCTTCTTGATTTTGGGATTCTTCGATCTGAACCACGTAGTTCGATCCGCCAAAGCCAAAAGCGTTAACCTGGAATCGCCGGGGCTTGCCGTTGCTGAGCGGCCAATCAGTTGGTTCGGGCATCACTCTGAATCCCGCTGATTCCATTCCAATTTCGGGGTCCGGTTTGCAATAATTGATTGTTGGAGAAAAAACCTTCGAGCGCATGGCCATAACACCCCGGATCAGGCTGTTAAGTCCAGAAGCTCCCAGAGTGTGACCGATCTGAGACTTGAAAGAGGTGAGAACCGGCGGACGACCGGAATTGAATATTGATTTCAGCCCTTGGACTTCTTCTACATCGCCCTGTTTAGTGCTGGTGGCGTGGCACTCTATCAAGTCCACCGATTCCGGGCCATAAGAACAGTCTTTAAAAGAAGCTCTGATAGCGATTTCCTGAGTGGATCTGGAAGATTCTACCATACCAAGATTGTTATTGCTGGCTCCCATGGAGGTTATGAAGGCCAGAATATTGGCGCCTCGTTTGAGTGCGATTGATTCGCGCTCGATGACTATCATCGCGCCGCCTTCTCCAAGGACCATCCCATCACGGTCCGCGTCAAAGGGCCTGCTAGCCTCCCAAGGAGATCTGTTGGCGCCCGACAGACCTGCCAAAGCTCCCAGGGCTGAAAATTCCAGGAAATGCATTGGAGTCAAAAGTTCCTCACCACCACCTACCACAGCCGCGTCTATGATTCCGTTCCTAATCATTTGGTAAGCGCTGTAGAGAGCCACCAATGAGGTTGCGCAAGCCGCGGAAACAGAGAAACTGGGGCCCATGAATCCATATTTGTTGCATATGAATCCGCCGGCTGAACAGTTTAGCCGACCGAGAAGGGTGGTGTCATCGACACCCATTCTTTTCTGCTTAATCTCTTCGGATACAAGAGCCTCTTGGTCAGGGGTAAGATTGAGCGCTCTCTTGATGTCGGATAATATTTTTTCAGAGCAACCTCTGATTATCATCTGCTCCAGTGTTGACGCAGCTTCCCCTGAATTTTGGGATATCAGGACGCCGATGCGTTCTCTGGGGATGTTAGACGCCAGGATGTTTGATTCTAAAATAGCGTTTTTAGCTAACCACAGTGTGATTTTTGTAGCTTCAGCCATAGTTCTGAAATCTTGAGGTGGAATGCCCAAATCTTTTCTGGACACCTCAAGGTTCTGAAAAGCGCCATATCTGCAATATGTTTTTTCAGAAGCCCTTGGTTTTGAGCTGAAAAAGGCTTCGTGATTCCACTTTGAGGACGGAACGGGAATGACGCCGCTTTTTAGAGCCAGGCTCGCTTGTATTATTTCCAGAGGACTAGCGCCGAGTGAGTTGACAACACTCATTCCGGTTATTGCAATCCTTTCGAATCCATTAGTCCCTATGTTGGAACCACGCGTGGTGGAAGGCTGGTGGCTGGAGAAAGAGAAGGAACTCTGTTTATTGGCCAGTGGTTCGGAGTAGTCAGGTCTGAGACTTACCCGCGCTGGGAAAACATCATTGGTTTCGCCGAATGCCAAATTTTCGTGGATTTGACGCAGAGAAAGCTGGACGTTGATTCCCCCTGCGCATGCGCCACTCATGAATTGACCTTGTTTCATTATTTCTGATTCAGCCAACTTTTCACCATCGGGCTTATTCATGCCTTTAGCAGCGATGAAAAGACTGCCTGCGCTCAATGTCTCTATTTTCCTTCGAAAGGAACTTTCATTCTCAGAACCAGTGGCAAAATCACGTTCGAGTGAACAAATCGCTTCTATCTTTGGGGTCTTCAGGGAACGTACACGTAGTCCAGCGCTTTCGCCCGTAACGATAGTGGAACCGGGCTGAGCTTCAAGAATTCTCTTTTGGTAAATCTGGCTTAGAGCCCCTGTTTCAACAATTTCCTTTGAAGCCAGATATACGGTCCCCATTTGGAGGCCGTCCGCTCCCATGATAGATCCAATGACCGATGTCAAACGGTTAAAAAAGCCGCCTGCGAAAATTATCCTGGAATCTTTAAAGAGTTCAGGGCGACGGCTCTTAAGATCCAGAGCCGCCTGAACAAGAGTCACGGTACTATAGACACCTACATGACCTCCCGATTCATGACCCTCAAGGACCACAAACTTTATACCGTTTTCAAGCGCCAATCTGAGCAGTTCCTCATTCGGCGCAATGTATATGGCCTCAATACCATCTGAAATTAGGCCCCTGGCGTTAGATGGCTCTCCAGCGGCAATGACTACAAATCGAGGTTTTTTAGACTTTACCCATTCAATCTGCTCGTCACGGAATGGATTCTCGGACAGGGTGATTATGTTTACAGCATAGGGACGATCGCCCAAGAGGTTTTCCAATTCAGAGAATTTCGAATTCAATGTTTTGGAGTCCATAAGCCCAAGCGCCAGAGTTGGTAACGCTCCTGACTCCAAAATACCTGACGCAAATTCCATTGAATCAGTAATCCAGGACATGGCCCCCTGAATAAATGGATATTTTGTCCCCATCGTCTCAGCAGTGGGGCTCTTTACGAAAGACTTGGCTCGTTCGGGCGCCGTGCTCAAACATTTTTCAATGTCTTGACTAAATTTCTCAATAGCCTGTTCAGTAAAAAAACCGTAGCGACGAACAAAAGACGCAGCGAACGTCGCTTCAGCGCCTAGAGGGATCAACTCATCTTTCCCAAACTTACTCTTGAGGGGATGGGTCAAATTTTTCAAAACATGCCTGATAAAAGAAATTCTTTGTTCATCTCCTATTTCCGCGCCACATAAGGATCCGGCGAAATCTTTCAAATCTTTTACAGACTTAGAATTGCCCTTATTGAATACTCGGAGATAAACATCTAAATTTGCCCCTATCAACTCAGTGTGATCCGGACGAATGTTCTCAATGCGCTTCTTGAAATCTTCGTCCAGGTTGACCATGTCGGTTAGCCAATGGAGACTCTCAAACACTATGCCCTTAGCTCCACAGGCCAGAAACGCCGCCGCCACCTCAGGAAAGGAGATCCCTCCCCATATGAAAATATTCGTGTGAGAGTTTGATTGCTTGACTAGCGAAGAAACAGCTGAAAACAAAGTGAGCAACGTTTCTGGTCCTGAGAAACCGGCTGCCTCATTTCCCTTTATCGCAATGCTCGTTATGTCTGGATGGTCTTTTATAATCTCCCGGATCGAACTCAAGTCACTCAGTATTGGGACAATCTCGAAATCGGACGCTAGTTCTGTAATTTGTTCATATATTAAATTTTTGTCCTCCAAAGCGCTGACCGGCTCCATGTCCAGCCAAATTCTTCGGACGTCTATTTCACTCAACGTGGGTCCCAATTTTGGGTCTGAGAGCACATGAGGGGAAATTTTGAGATCCACTACATCTTGCGAGGCGTCCGCTACTAGTAACGAGGTCTGATGCACAGATGGATTTTCAGAACCAAGATCAAAAGCCACTCGTACATTCAGGTCTTTCGCTGTATCTATTAGTGAGGAGGAAATATTATCGGCTTGAAAAAGGAAAATTAATGAAGCGTGATCACATGTGACTGACATCTAACACCCTTATTTAAGAAAATTAATTCAAACTTATAGTATAAGCCATCATTCCCTTCATGTAATCAAAAAACTTGGGCTCAAGTCAATACCATCGCGATTGCCTCTATGAGGCAAAATCTGTTATTAGATTATTTTAATCTGCTGATTAGGATATGAAATACCTTGATTTCACGGGATTGGCATTGGTTTTTTGTTTGTAATGTCATAGAGCAATAGTCTAAATTAATATGTTTGAATAAGCGTGTTCCTGGGGCGAAGCTCTGGGACTTGCGGAGGATACATGTCCGATTCCATGAATGTGCTTCTCACCGGCGGAACAGGATTCCTCGGGGAATATCTGTTGGCCGAGTTGCTGGATCGCGGTCACAGCGTATGGGCCCACTACAGAAGTGAATCAAAAAAGTTGGATACTATCCGGTTCCTGGGGGGACTGGGGTTGCCAAGAAGCGCTGGGTCCTTAAAATGGTTCAGGGGCGACATTCTCGAAGCTGACAATCAATGGGACCAGTGGCGCCAGGACTACAAGGGAATCGAAGACGTGGACACATTGTTGCACAGCGCCGCTTCCACACGACTGCACATGGACGAGCATGGGGAACCTCTAAGGACTAACCTAGGATCAACGGTGACATTAAGAAAATTAATGGACCGAAAACCGCTGAAAGTCCACATAATTAGCACTGCCTACGTTTGCGGTCTGGTTCAGGGCGAACTGGTTATGGAAGTCAACCATCCCAGAGGGGATTTCGTTAACGTTTACGAGGAGAGCAAGTGGGAAGCTGAACAAATATGGATGGACAACGCGACTATCTTGAGACCGTCCATCATCGTCGGTCACTCGGAAACAGGGCGATGCACCTCATTTTCGGGATGGTACATCCTTTTTCAGGCGGCGCATCTATTGGATAGATTAATGGGAGACGCCGAAGGTCTTGATCGATTAAATCTCAATATTGACATACCCGCAAACCCCGATGGAGTCAGCAATGTCATACCGGTAGATTACGTAGCTAAAGCCGCTGTCAGAATCATCGAGAACCCTGAAAATCATAACAGGATTTACCACCTCACCCACCCTAACCCGCCTACACATGAATGGACTCTTGACCACGTCTGCAAAAGATTCGGAGTTGGGGGCCTTCGATTTGCTGGGGCTGGAGCGCCATTCATTCAACCTAGAAACAGGATCGAGAGAATGGTGTGGCGTCAAATGCAGACAATTCTCTTGCACTTCGCGAACAACCCGGTGTTTGATCGCTCTAACATTGACATGGCCCTAAAAAATCTTTCTGTTCCTCCCATTAACTCTCAATACGTTGACAGGATTATCGATTACGCTGTTGAAAAGGATTGGGGGCATTCAGGGCAATAGTCAGGGCCTGCTATTCCAATGATTGACCGAAATGAAGGTTTCCTGCTATCATAAAATTTAACAAGGTAAAATCCTTCCGCATTTAAGCGACTGAGAACCGCCCTTTTTTTTGCCAGCGCGGTCCACTCCCCGCCTGGAGAGAATATTACTGTTCAATAGAGGCTTTCCATGACGCCTGAAGTCGATTACAACGTATTCCGTGGCCTTAGTTACGGTTTGTATCTCGTAACATCAGCCGACGGGGCTCAGATCAACGGTCAGATAGTTAACACTGTTATACAGGTTACTTCTCAGCCACCATGCGTGGCGGTAATTATCAACAGAATGAATTACACCCATGAGTTGATCATGAGCAGCGGCATTTTTGGCGTGTCAGTGCTAAAAGACTCCACCCCTTTTCCGTTCATTGGACTGTTTGGATTCAAATCAGGGCGTGACGTAAACAAATTTGAGAAAACCGAATACTTCATGGGCCCAAATGGATGCCCGCTCGTCACTGAGCATGTCTTGGGCGTAATGGAAGTCAAAGTCAAGAATCATTTGGATGTAGGGACACACACCGTGTTTATTGGTGAGGTAGCCTTTTCAAAATCTATAGATGAGGGTCGGCCTCTCACTTACGAATACTATCATGTCCATTTGAAGGGAAAAACATCGAAAAACGCTCCCACCTACAATCCTAAAACCTGATCGGGCGGTTTCGGCGAAGAGTCCGAATCCGCAATGAACATCAAGAGGTCGAGATCGGTTTGAGGCAGAGATTACTTAAAGGCATTTCTTTTACTACTTGAGCAGATTCAGTCTTACCGGCGCCTTTAGAATCGCGTAAGACCCGTTTTCTGACTCTTTACGTTCAGCTATACCCACATAATCTTCTATTATACTGGCCACTTTCTTGGCGTCATCGGAAATCATTCTGACACACCCGTGAGATTGATTGCGCCCGATGCTTCTGGGGGCGTTAGTGCCATGAAATCTGTAGCCATAATCCTCAAGTTTTACAACTCCCTCAATGCGATCCTCCGAGGGTGAAACGTCTTTTTTCCTGGTAGTTGGTGTTCTTTTCTTAAGAAGAGGAGCCATGGTTCCGCCATAGACTCTTTTACTAGGCGAATCCCCCGCAGCCCATGCGCGATTTGGTGGCGGAATCCACCATGGGTCCTGGTCATATATGTGCGTCACATAGTAAGTTCCAACAGGGGTAGGAAATTCCGGGGCCCCGAGCCCAATCTTGCACTCATAGAGTATTTGAGTGTCCGCGCCTCTGACGTGAGCAAGCAATTTAAAAACGTGAGTAGAGTGACTTACCTGGATTTCCAGTCTCTGGATTCGATCTTCCTGAAAAGAAATGACCGGATTTGGGATACTACCCAATTTTTTTAGTATGGTTCCCGGTATTGGCGCCTCGTCGTTCTTTTGTCGCCCGGACCACGAGGCTGTTTTTTGGGGATGATTCCAATCTTCGGGTTTCAAATCAAAACGGGAGCGCGGGTCTCCAGGAATCCTGATATCGAAAATTGACGCTCCCAAGACGTAAGCTTTGCCTTGTCCGGACACATCCGAATTAACTGAATCAGATACATTCCTTGAAAACCGCTGGTCATTACTATTACCTGGCTCGGTTTTATTTCTTTGGCGAGCCTGAGGCAATGAGTTGACTGAATTCAGTTTCGTCTGTTGCTGATCGAAATTCTTCGCGTGTAAGAATGAATTCTGACGCAACGATACGGAACGCGAAAGTGTGGAATCCATAATCAAATGATTCTGGGAAACTTGGGATTCCGCGGCGGTCTGGGAAAGAAAACAAAAGCTCACACCTAAAATCAGAGTTAATATTCTGACCATAAGAATCTCTCAAGACATCCTGTTATGATAACGCAACTTGTTCACATTATTATCATTTCTTTCGAGATAAATCAATAATATTTGACTTACAATCTTTGAATCAATATTACCGCGTTGATATCCTGGCAGATTTACCCCGTTGTCTTAGTTTCACATAGGTGAACATAAACATCTTTGTCACGATAGGTATTTAAGACAACTACTTCAAGTAATTCGAGCTGTTAAGTCCATATCATAAATCTGGCATTTTTGCCAAATTGACGCATATATGAAAATCTTGACAGGGTCGTCAAGTAAGATTAGGATTGTAATATTGATATCCCCCATACATACCGAACGGCGCTGGTTTACATGCCTTGGGGCCGTTTACGGTGATATCTCCGCCCTGTCAGGCATTTGATCCGACTTTCAGAGAGTCGAGATCATGGAAATTAACGAAAGGTGAAGTGACCGTGAAAGAGCTATTATCTGGAAATGAAGCAATAGCAAGAGGGGCCTACGAATACGGTGTTCGATTGGCCTCAGCCTATCCGGGAACACCTAGCACAGAGATACTGGAATATATAGGTGAAAGGTACCCGGAAATTGTCGCCGGATGGGCCCCAAACGAAAAGGTGGCGGTCGAAGTGGCGGCAGGCGCCTCCTATGGGGGTTCTAGAGCATTGGCTGCAATGAAACATGTAGGCTTAAACGTGGCGGCGGACCCGTTTATGACCCTTTCTTACACCGGAGTCAACGGTGGATTTGTCATAGTAGTTTGTGACGATCCAGCGATGCATTCTTCGCAAAATGAACAGGACACAAGAAATTACGCCAAGTTTGGCAAAGTCCCGTGTCTAGAGCCTTCCGACAGCCAGGAAGCTAAGGATTTGATAGGTGAAGCGCTAAAAATAAGTGAAGATTATGACACGCCAGTGATATTCAGGAGTTCCACGCGCATATCCCATTCTATGTCGCTGGTTGAATTGAGAGACAGGACAGAAGGTCCGAGAGAGTTAGGCCTTAAGAAGGACCCTGTGAAGTATGTAATGCTACCCGCGATGGCTAGAAAGAAGCATCCGTTTGTGGAAGACAGGCTCAAACGCTTAGCCTCTTTCGCTGAAACTTTTTCTCATAACAAAACTATATTAGCGGACGACTCGATAGGAATAATAACTTCAGGTGTAGCCTATCAGTATGCGAAAGAAGTAATGCCGAACGCGTCATTCCTGAAATTGGGCATGGTATGGCCCCTCCCGGAAAAGATGATTCGTGATTTCGCTGCAAAGGTCAAACGACTAGTAGTGATTGAAGAATTGGACCCCTTCATCGAGGAGGCCGTTCGTCTGATGGGAATCAACGTTGAGGGAAAAAGCCTCACAGGGCTGTGCGGGGAACTCTCGCCGGAACTGGTTGAAATGGCTCTCCTTGGCAAATCTTCAGCCAAGAGTATCGGATCCATCGATATGGAACTGCCTCTCAGACCACCGAACATGTGTCCGGGATGCCCTCATAGAGCGACTTTTACGGCTCTAAAGAAAAACAAGGTATACGTAGCCGGCGACATTGGCTGTTACACACTCGGGGCGCTGCCTCCTTTGGGCATGCTGGACAACTGCCTGTGCATGGGAGCGGGTATAGGTATCTCCTCAGGTCTGGCCAGAACACTTGGAGAAGTCGCCAAGGGAAAAGCAGTCGCAGTCATAGGCGATTCCACGTTCTTCCACTCTGGAATGACTCCTCTTCTAGAACTGGCATATAACGGAGGGCAAGCTACCGTTGTAATAGTAGACAACAGAATTACCGCAATGACTGGAGCGCAACACCATCCGGGAACTGGGTTCACATTGAGAGAGGAGCCCACAATAGCTGTCGACATGGCTCAACTGTGCGAGTCCTTTGGTTTGAAAAGAGTTAGGACCGTCAACCCCTACAAGCTTAAAGAACTGGAAAAGATAGTAAAGGAAGAGCTGGAAGCGCCGGAACCGTCAGTGATTATTTCAAGAGCGCCGTGCGCTCTGTTGAAAACAGGCCGCATACTCCCGGATAAACCGTTAAGAATCAAAAAGGATGTCTGCACCGGCTGCAAGACATGTATAAACACAGGCTGCCCGGCTCTTGAGTTCGTCAGGATCGATACGCCGGAACCTGGAAAGAAGCGGAAAGGCTACTCCAAGATAAACGCCGCGTTGTGCGTCGGATGCGGCACATGCCTTGAGGTTTGCAAGTTTGATGCTATTGAGGAGGCGTCATGAGCCAGGATCGTGTATACAATGTATTGATTGTCGGCGTCGGCGGACAGGGTATAATTCTAGCAAGTGACGTACTTGGTCGTGTAGCCGCGAGACACGGCTATGACGTGAAAAAGAACGAAATTCACGGGATGGCCCAGAGAGGCGGCTCTGTTTCAAGTCACGTTCGTTTTGGAAAGACTGTCAATTCCCCTATAATAAAAATGGGGGAAGCTGATGTCCTCCTTTCCTTTGAACAAATTGAGACTCTTAGATATTTCCCGTTCCTGTCTGAAAAAGGGCAAGTCGTCGTGAACGATCAAAAAATTTTGCCCCCCGCGGTATTTACTGGCCAACAGGAATACCCGAACGACGTTCTGCAAAAAATTAAGCAAAAAGCCCCCAACACCATAATAGTCGATGGGCCGGAAGTTGCTAAAAAGATAGGCAACCCAAAGGTACTAAACGTGATTTTTCTTGGTGTACTGTCAAAATTCCTTGACATCCCGGCTGAGGTTTACGAACAGACTCTTAGAGAATCACTTAAACCAAAGCTCGTAGAAATTAATATTAAGGCCTTTAACGAAGGCCGCTCAATGGCCTAAGTTATCCGCGGATCAGTCTGGTCATCGCCAAGTGGTCTCAGGTAGAGACCTGCGTCCCCGAACTCCCGCAGTTTCCCAGGAACTGCGGGAGCCCCTATCACGACCAATCCTTTTGACTTAATTTAACTATTTTATTATAATAGCTTTCCAACTTCCTAATATTTATTTGATTTTACCATAAGGTCTAAATGAGCTTAGGTTCAGTTGAGTTTTTAGTTTTCGGATTTTTTCTCGGCTCACTTTGCATTTACTTGATAGTAAACGCTAGAGCTTCATTGAGGATCCAACGGTATCTCGCTTCTGCCACAGGCGAACATGCAGCTCTTCTAGAACGCCTCCAGCTTCGCGAGTCACAGGTTCAGGAATTTAGAAAAGAGACTGAAAATTGCCGCGAAATCATATCCAAGCTTAGGCTGCAGAATTCTGGACTTCAAAACCACGTGGCATCCCTCACAACGGAGATTAGGGCCGAAAAGAAATATTCGGATGAGAAACTCAGTATGTTCGAGATTGCTCAATCGAAAATGATTGACGTGTTCAGGTCAGTTTCGTCCGAGGCATTGAATCGCAACAATCAGAGTTTTCTTGACCTTGCCAAAAGTGAGTTGGAGAGGAGCCGACTCAAAGCCAAGAGTGACATTGAAAACGAAAAGTTTGAAATTCAGTCTTTGATATCTCCCCTTAAAAATTCTCTCCAGAAAGTGGATGCGCAACTCCAGGATCTTGAAAAACAACGAATAGAGGCTTACTCCAGCGTTAGCGAACAGGTCGGGGCCCTGGCCAGAGCACAGGAACAGTTGAGGTCCGAGACATCAAATCTCGCCCATGCGCTGAAAACCCCCATAGTTAGAGGACACTGGGGAGAGATGCAGTTGCGGCGGGTGGTGGAATTGTCGGGAATGCTTAATCATTGTGATTTTGAGGAACAACCATCCGTTTCCACAGAATTTGGACGTCTGCGTCCGGACATGATCATAAAGTTACCCGGACGAAAAACAGTGGTCGTCGACGCCAAGGCCCCCATGGACGGTTATTTGAAAGCTGTTTCCTCTGGAAGTGAAAAGGATCGACTGCTACATTTAAAGAGTCACGCTCGCCAGATCAGGGATCACATAGGCAAATTGGCTTCCAAGTCCTACTGGGAACAATTCGATAACGCCCCGGAATTTGTAGTCATGTTCCTGCCTGGCGAAATATACTTCAGCGCAGCGCTAGAAAATGATCCAGGCTTAATCGAAGTGGGCCTGACCCAACGCGTTATCCTTGCGTCTCCAACTACAATTATCGCCTTGCTTAGGGCAGTGGCATATGGATGGCGGCAGGAGAAAATTGCCGAGAGCGCTCTTCAGATAAGCGATCTGGGAAAAGAAGTTTATGAACGTATTCGTATATGGGTTGAACACATCGAAAAAATCGGCAAAGGCCTGGAAAGCGCTGTCACAGCCTATAACAAATCAGTTGTTTCCCTTGAGTCCAGGGTTCTTCCGTCTGTACGAAAGTTTAACGACCTTGGCACGGGTGGTCACGGCAACATTGTTGGCCTGCGCCCTGTCGACAAGGCAGTCAAGGTTTCAGAAGATCGCCAATCTGCAAAGTCTGCATTAGCATGATGAGCGCTAGCTCCAAGTTTTTGAAAATAGAGGGCTGTTCGCGAGAAGTTTATTCCATCCGGCTCGTTGGCTTTTCGTCATTTCTGGCGTAATGTTATCAGCATGTTCAGTTAGGCGAACAAATATTGAAGAGGAGGCTATATTGAGCGACGAAGCGTGGAATCCCCAGAAAGTAAGACAGGAAGTTTATGACGCGAGGACAAAGCTGTTTGTGGTAGCTAAGGTATTGGAGACTGGCAGCGTCAATATGAAGGAGCAGCAAGAGTGGGCTATGGTTGTCATGCCTCTTCTAAAAGATATTCTGACGTATGTTGGTAAGATCCAGGAATCTCTAGAGGAAAAACCCGCTTAAAACTGGCGTTTCTTATTGGTGGAATACCTTAGCCTATAGATATTCCGGTTAACCAAAAGGGCAAGATGATCTAATTTTTCACGTCGATAAAATCCAGGGGCTGTTTAAGAGGTAGGACCATGGTGAACAAAGCCCCTTTTCCAACGTCACTTGCGGCAAAGATGTGACCCCCATGGTCATTGATTATCTTACGGGTGGTAGCCAACCCCAACCCGGCTCCAGAGTTCATTTTGGTTGTAAAAAAAGGGGTAAACAGTTTTCCCATATTTTCTGAGCATATACCAATTCCAGTATCCTTAATTTTGACCATGATCTCCCTATGCTGTCGCTCACACGCTATGTGCAAATCGCCTCCATCAGGCATGGCCTCTACGGAATTTTTGATCAAATTTACCAAAACTTCAAACATTTCATGCTTCTTGCCCGCTAAAAAACATCCATTTTTTAAGTTTAAGAGCATGTTGATATAAATCCCGTCCCTTTCTGGGTTATTCTTCCAAAAAGGTTTAGTTATTTCAACGGCTTGCTTTATTATCTCAGAAACGTCCAGAATTTCAACCGGTCGATCTCTTTGACTGGATGTGCCGGCAAATTCCTGAAGCCTTTTAACGGTTTCGGCTCCAAATTTGCATCCGTTTATTATACGTCTCATGACGACTTCGATATTTTGAAGATTGCCTTTTCTAGTCTCTTGGAGAGCCAGCTCGGAGCCCGCCATAACCACCTGAAGTAAGTTGTTGAAGTTATGAGCTACACCTGCGGCTAATCCAGCTACTGCCTTGAAACGCTCCGATTGGAGAAAAGCTTCCTGTGATTTCTTCTGTTCAGTTATGTCACGTGAAAAAACGGCTATTTGCACGACTTCATCGCTTGAGTCGAATATGGGATAAAAACTCTGGTCGAAGTATTTTCCAGCTCTCGTATCTTCAAATCTTATCGCCTTCTTTTCAGAGATTACCTCCCCAAACTTTGCTCTCCGCCTCTGAGCTGATTTGGCGTCAATCACGTCAAAGCAATTTTTGCCTATCAGGTCATCGACCTGTACATTGAAACTCGCTGCCATAGTCTTGTTGGCTCTAAGAATTCGTCCTTCGGTGTCCACCAGAAATGCGGTGTCGGAGGAAGCGTTGAGTATAGCTTCCATCATTTCCTTACTTTTTCTGAGTTCATTCTCAGATTTTCTTCTCTCGGTTATGTCCTCGACAATTCCGATTCCCCCATGAAAAACCCCATCTATCAGGACAGGACTCAGTACGCACTTGACCGGTGTAATCTTCTCCGCCGTTACCGAAGCGTATGCGCCCTCATAATATCCGATCGAACCGGACAAAGCCTGTCGGATAGAATCCAACATTCCCCCATCCTTCAGCAGATTCAACATATCCAGGCCAACCAGTTTCTCTCTTGATGATCCAATGATCTCAATAAATTTTTCATTGCAGGTTGTAATTACGCCGTTTCTGTCAAATCTAAAAATACCTATCGGTGAATATTCAAATATTGATCTGAATTCTTGTTCCGATTCTTCAAGCGCTTTCAGAGCAGCCTTTCTTTTCGTGATATCTCTAGCTATAGCCTGAAATCCCATTATCCTGGATTGTTCAGTTATCAACTGAACAATTTGCCCGAGCCATATAACCTGCCCATTCTTGGACACTATCGGATATTCTTTGTATGTGTCGGAAATCCTTTTTGTAAGCTGGTTGAAATAAAATTCCTCAATTTCGTCCTTGTAGATGGGGTGTATAAAATCGACGTATCGACGTCCAAGTATTTCTTCCCGTGAATAGCCTGTGATACGTAGAGCTACCTGGTTGATCAAAGTAAAACACCCATTTACGTCACATGAAAAAATGATGTCATTGGCGCCCTCTACCAGACCTCTGTATCGTCTCTCACTTTGTATCAGGGCTTCTTCAAGAGTTTTACGATCGGCTATTTCTCTTTCCAGGCTTTTCTTTGTTTCCATGAGTGAGGCGGTGCGTTCCAAAACCCGTGCTTCGAGCGTGCCTTGAGCCTGTCTAAGCCTCTCCGCGTAAATTGAACGTGAAATTTCTACCGCTGCCAGGTTCCCTATCAGAGTAACGGTTGCAAGATCATCTTCAGTAAATTTGGTGTAGCTTCTATTGAAAACGTAAAGGACTCCAAGATCTACCCCCCGACTCCTCAAAGGAACGGCGATCCCGGAAATGAGGCCTTCAGCGCGGACTGTTTCGAGCACCGGACTACCGGCCATTTCTTTAAAATAATCATAGACAATGACCCCAAGCTTTTCGGCTGAGACTTTGCCGCCCATTCCTGAACCAAGAGGAAAACGCATAATTCTGAAATCAGCCGTATGAATCCCTGAGAACGCCCGCATGTACAAATCACGACACTGATCATCAACCAAAGCGATAAATGACGTGTCGGTCTGAAGAATTTGCCTGGCCTTTTGCGCTATGAGATCCAGGTTCTCATCAATGGATCTTCCCTTCGGTATTGAGAGCGCAAGATCGTATAAAATTTGAAAAATGCGTAACTGCCTGTCGGCGTCTTTAATTTTCTTTTCGTCGTATGGACAGGGTTGTGAAGAAAATGACGGCAAATTATCAGCGCTCCCTATCTCGAGATTGATCGGACTTTTGGTTTTGGTTGATGAACCAATGCCCATGGTTGGTTCCTCTTAATGAGGCGGTATCATTTATTGGAGACCACTAAGGTGTTTAGGGTCCCTGACCGAATCTGGTCAGGGACTTTCGGAGCCGGGAATGGGCAAGAGACAGTATTGAAGGGATCAATAGAACGTTTTATTGAACTCTACCCCATTGAAATTTCTTTGAGCTGTTGTCCAATGAGTTTGAAGAGCCTTGCTCTGGACTTTGAGCAGACACCTGGGCGGTTCCTTGACCCGAGCTGGTTCGGCCCGGTTCAGCCCCTACCATTGAGGGCCTGCCCTCTATGCCCCACTTAAATGACTGCCTCGATTGCGATGCTTGTTCTTTAACATCTGGGGGTTCTTTGCCCCACTTTAGGCCTGAAGTCGGTGGTGGAGGGGGAGTAGAGGCCGCTTTGGTTTCCTGTCTTACAATATTGGGGCGACTTCGTTGAGCTCTTGTCTGATTAGCATTGGCGGCCGCTGGCGGTCTAGCCTGTCGAACAGCGGGATTGGCGCCGGAGGACGCGGTCCCTCTGTTGAGGGATTGCGGTTCCTGCGGCTGAGCAGCAACACTGCCGGATTCTTGGACCTCAGAGTCCCTGCCATCCCAATAAATCTCATTATTGTAAAGCGTTCCTTCGTCAGAGCCTCTGGATGCTGGAATCGCAGCGGGTCTCTGGTTGGTTTGCGCTTGTTGTCGAGACGGAGTAACAACCCTCGTGGTTTCTCTAACTTCAGGAGCGCTACCTCTCCCCACCGGTGGGGTCAATCTGGTTCTCAAAGTAGGCTGATTGGATTGACGGGTAGATGAAGGTAAGCTGTATGACCCAGCGCCTAAAGGGGAGTTGTCATATCGACCATATCCCTGAACGCCGGGGTATTGATCATATCCGTACGGAGCCCGGTATCCCTGAGGACCAGACTGTTCCGCATACCCATATGGCGCTGAACCATAACCGGATGAATTGTTCTGCCCATAATCTGGATACGATTGAGCATAACCTGATGACCCATAGGAGCTGTAGTCCTGGCCCTGATATGGTTGATAACCGCCGTAATAATCCTGACCTACTGCGATCCCAGCCAGAATAAGGCAGAGAAACGCGGCAAGACCGACTCGAAATATAATTTTCATGAACACACTCCTTTAGCCTCAAGCATATCACCATTGATCTCACGAAAGAACAATGGACGGCGCTCAATATTTACGATCTGATTTTCATTAGTAATTTTAAATAATTTTACCATATTAATCAACTCAAATTTCAATCTATGTTCACCCTGTTTCCTTTGAAAACACTTCCCGGCTTCAGACGGTATTGACCCGAACTTTATCCAAGTCTATCCTAGGCCTCATGAAAATAGCCCACCTCTCTGATTTGCATTTCGGAACGTCAATATCTTACGAAAAACTGAAGGCGCTCTCCTCCGATCTGCAGGTCCAACAGCCCGACCTGATCGTGGTGTCTGGAGACGTCACGGACAGGGGCCACACGCGACAGTTCAGGCAGGCAAAAGATTTTCTTGATTCAACACGCTGCGCATATTTGACTATCCCCGGAAACCGCGAATCCCCAGTCTTTGCGCCGTGGGAGTTTCTCATTCCTTCATTTTCAATGAGCCGCTACAGGTCCTTTTTTGGTTCAAGCGACAAGGTGTTTTTCAAATCCGAAGAACACCAGGCCGTTTTCTTTGGACTTAATTCGGTGAGCCAATTTCCATCATGGCCAGGATCTATTTCCAGAAAGAGCAGATATTGGTTCAAAGAACAGGTTGAAAATTATTTATCTTATGTCAAGGTTCTCTTCTTGCATCATCCTGTGCTTCCTGTCCTGCGCGCGTCATCTTTTTGGGCCCACCAACTGTCAGATGCTGGAGCAATCCTCACCATATGCGCGCAATTTAAAGTGAAACTGATATTACAGGGTCATAAACACAGATCTTCAGTAGTCGAACTCCGAATTCCCGACAATAACTGCTCCATCATAGTATCGTCTTGCGGGTCTCCTTTGTTGGAACACTGGGACAGCGTATATCACGTCATCAGAATCAAAAAAAGAATAATTGAAATCGAATCACGAGAATTTGTCGACAGAAAATTCTCGACTAAAACAGTCTATGAGTTCGATAAATTCTGATTGGACGTCATTAACAAGCCCTGATTGTTTCTTTTTTCACTTCCGCGTCGGATCTCCTCACATACAAAGGAGCAAGCTGATGAATGTCATCTGAAAGACCAAGATTTAAACGCTTTTCAGCAAGAACCCCACAAGCGTAAGGAGAAGGTCTAAACACCGGTTTTAGGTAGACCTCCCCTTTCTCCAAAATATCCTCGATAAGCTCCTGAACCCCACAAATAAACACCCCAGGTGTTTCGAATCGCGCTATGAATTCCGCCAATTCACTCTTGTTTACTAATCTGGGGGACTGAATAGTTTCTATACCATTGGGACTCTTTCGAAAAAACCCCGAGTAAACCTGTCCCCTACCAGCCTCTATAACAGGGACTCCCAAATCTCCAACCTCCAAAGCCTGCCAAGCAAGTATTTCCAAAGTCGAAACACCGCAAATTTTTAGGCCCAGGCCAAGAGAAAGACCTTTGAATACAGACATTCCCACCCGTATCCCCGAGAAAGATCCGGGTCCTACCGCTACAGCGAGCGCATTGAGGCTGCCAGGTTCAAGATTTGACGCTGTGAGAACTTCCTGGATTGCTCCCGACATGTTTTCAAGATGTTCCTTGCCAGGCTTCAGGATCAGTTCTTCGATCAGCTTTTCTTCTCTTGTGAGGGCTATACCAAGTTCGGGTGTAGTGGTGTGCGCAGCAAGAATCAGCAATTGATATCCTTCGACAGACAAATTTTCAAAAACCAAACAGGATTTATTAAACCGAGATTAGCCGGCCAGAGACCTAAGGTGACAGTGCCCAGCCTTTTGTGACGATCCTGTATATGTCATTGAAAAAAACTAAACCGATCAGGAACACTATGATCAAAAGACCTAACTGAACAGCGACTTCCCTGATTTTACCGGTGACTGGCTTTCTTATTACCGCCTCGATGAGGAAAAACAAAAGATGCCCACCATCCAAGACTGGTATAGGAAGCAAATTGATGATCGCCAGGTTAATGCTGATGTAGCTCATAAGAAATATGAAGCTGAAAACCCCAGCTTTCAGACTTTCGCCGGAGGCCTGGGCAATCGTTATAGGACCACTCAGTGCCTTGACGCCTATTTCACCACGAACCAGCTTAACAACCGTCATGACCACAAGTTTTGTCAGATACCCTGAAAAACGGACACCTTCACCAATCGAGGCCACAAAGCCCAACTCAATCTTTTTTCCGGACGGAGCAATGCCTATCCTTCCTTTAAGTTCACCAAAGACATCTTTTTGATCAGTTAGTGTCGGGGTGACAGTAATCTCTTTAACGCTACCGTCTCGCTCAACCGTGAAGACCAGGCGTTTGCCCGCGGCGTCTTCTATCGTATTTCTCACGTCATCCCATCGCCACACGGTTCTGCCGTCTATGGCTTTGACTAGATCACCGGGTTGAAAACCAGCTTCAATAGCGGGACTCCCTGGAAGAGCTTTGCCGACTTCCGGGGCGAGCACAGGAAAACCTGCGACAAATCCGGAACACAGGAGAATCACAGCAAAGACAAAATTGAAAACCGGTCCTGCGGCCACAATCGCCATTCTTGCCCAAACGGGTTTGCCTGTGAACGTCCTCTGTTGTTCTTCAGGCGGAATCTCCTCCTCAGAATCTGGTTCTTCTCCGAAGAGTTTCACATATCCGCCCAGTGGTATCCAACTAAGCATATACTCAGTCTCACCCCATTTTCTTTTAATCATTACAGGCGAAAATCCGAGTGAAAATTTAAGCACTTTGACCCCGAGGGCTTTTGCCACAATGAAGTGCCCAAATTCATGAACAAAAATTAAGACGCCTAACAGGACAATAAAACCAAGAATATATTCCAAACTCTGGTCCTCCCGGGGAAGAAGCCTCGAATCTTTAAGGATCCGGCAGGATTCCTCTTTTCAATTAACATGTTTAAATATAAAATCTCGTTCCTATAAAACAAGTCATTTCTTCATTATAAGAGATCGTATTGAAAACTGGAATACTTGGCGGAACATTCAACCCCCCGCATATCGGACACCTGAGGCTCGCTCAAGAAGCCTCAGAAAGGTTCAATCTTGAGAAGGTCATTTTTGTGCCCTGTCACCAACCGCCTCACAAAAATCGGACAGAAATATCTCCGGCGCAACATAGATTTAACATGACAAGCCTTGCTTGCAACGACAACCCGATCTTCGAAGTGTCAGACATGGAATTGAGGTTTCCCACCCCATCTTACACTGTTAACACGTTGAATTATTTTAAATCCCAAACGGATGATCTTGTCTATTTCATAATGGGATCCGACTCCTTGAGTGAGATACGAACATGGAAAGATTACGAAAGACTCTTTACTCTGGCCAACTTTATTATAGTAAATCGACCAGGAATGACCTTCCAAAGAGCCTGGGAAAACCTTCCCGAAGGATTGAAGCAAGAGTTCTCCTGTCATCATGATAAGTTTGTTCACACGAGCGGAACATCAATATCACGTTCCGACATCAAAGGTCTCAATGTTTCTTCCACGGAAATAAGAAGATTGCTAAAGCGTTCGTCGAGCGCAAAATACCTCACCCCTGACACAGTTTTAGAATATATTAAATCACATAACTTATACTCTTAAGAAACAAGAGAAATGGACTTATGAACAAATCAACAAAGCGACTAACAATTCAAGATTCCAGAGAAAAAGCAGAAAACCTTCTAAGAGCCGCTCTCGCAAAAAAAGCGATAAACCCGGTGCTTATGAGACTGAACCGACTGACTCCGATTACGGATTATTTTCTTATTGTCTCCGGAAGATCCGCCAGGCACGTAAAATCGATAGCTGAAGGAATTCTTGAAGTCGCGTCAGCCACCAACATCCGAGCATATTCAACTGAAGGTCTGTCTCAAGGAAACTGGGTGTTGCTAGATTACGGTGAGGTTATAGTTCATGTCTTCCAGATTGCTTCGAGAGACTTCTACGATTTGGAAGGACTGTGGTCGGACGCCCCCCGTGAAACCTTCGCTCCTGACATAGTTAAAGAAATTCAGGCATCCGCAGACATCGAGGATGAAGATGACTTCAATCTTTTTTGAAGAGAGCCTCCAGTTTACGTTTGGCATCCGCTGCTTTTCCCCTCGCGTTTGCTGAACTTTTTCTTTCTGATAGATTGAAATACTCACAAAAATTTCTTCGATCCTTTACCGAGACTTTTTCCGATTGAGGTTCCTTGCACTGGTTAGAGGCTGTTTGATCATATTCAGAACAATTTAAACAACATAAGATGTCCGAACCGCAAACAACACATGTGTCGTTGCGGAATACCTTTTCGGCAAACTCGAGTGGCTCTCCACAATGGTGACAAAAACCTCTTTTCATATCGTTCCTCTTGCGTTAAGAGTTTGACATAATGACACTATACACTTGGCCGTGGTTCACATCTATCTCTTGCGGAAAAATTACTCAAGGAGAAAACAACTATGGGAGTACAGTTTTTGGCGCGTCTTCCCAAGGGTCTGGATTTGCTGGACGCCATCACCGATGAGTTTCGATCCAGATCAATTCGCAGTGGATCTTTCAATCTGATTGGAGCCTTAACAAAGGCTGTTATAGGATTCTACAATCCGGATGAACAAAAGTATAGCTTCAAAGAATATAATCAAGACTTAGAAATTGTTTCCTGCATCGGCAATATATCTGAAAAGGATGGAGAAGTATTCGCTCATGCCCACATTCTAGTTGCAGATCAACAATTTCAGTGTTTTGGGGGCCATCTCGGGCCAGGCTCAATAATTTTCGCGTCCGAACTCTGCGGAATGGAGATACCTGGACACATAATGAGAAGAGAATATGACCAGGCCACAGGCCTGATGCTATGGGCAAAGTCTTGAAAAGAAGCGAACGCATTCTTCCGTCCAGATGCGCCAGGTCCAACTCCGACAAAACTTTGATTGAAAAAACAGGCGCGGTGACAGCGCCATGAGGATGAATGACATCATCCTTCTGGTTGTAATTTTCACTTCAGCGGCGGGAGCCATATTTCAACCGGAATTGTGTTCCCCACTACAGCCTTATCCGTTGTATTTCATGATGTTACTAATGTTTCTCAGTTTCTTGAGAATCAACTTTGAGTCGCTTTTGGATACATCCCTGGGATCCATCAAGACGCTGTGTATCCTTGGTACTGTTCAAGTTGGCCGTTCTGCCTGCTGTTTTATATTGGGTAGCTTTGCTGGTAATTCCGGAGTTTGCCATCCCTGTGCTGTTGTTATCTGGAATTTCAACAGGCGTTGTCGCTCCTTTTATAGCCAACCTGTTGGATACGGAGTTGGCGCCTGTGTTGCGAATGGTCATCATCACTTCATTGCTGGCTCCTTTCACTTTGCCAGTGCTCCTGAAAGCGCTCGCTGGGCCAGGAAGTGAATATTCCTTTGGAATTGATGATCAAGTTGCTGGCCACTGTCATATTTGTACCCATGTTGGCCGTAATCGTGGCTCGACGATTTTTTATGGGGGTTTTGGAAAAAATACTTCCGTTTCACTTTCCTATTTCGTTATTAATATTCGCTATTATCAATCTGGGAGTATTCTCCAAATACTCTTATTTCTTCTTTCAGAGCCCCAGTGTTCTCCTGTTGAGCCTGGGAGTAGCTTACGGTCTTTCCGTAATTTATTACCTGACCGGGTTCTTGCTTGTTCCTAAAGAGAGTTCATCCAATCGTATTGGCGCCGGAGTAAGTTTTGCAATCATGAATAATGTGCTGGTTATTGTCTTCTCGTCACATTTCTTCGGACCCTTGGCGCCGACCTTAGCAGCCATGTACATGTTTCCCTTTTTCTCCATGGTGGTTCCAATCAAGATTCTGGTTTCGAGATCCAAATGGCTTTCCCCAAATTTATAGACTTAAATCGTAGACCCCAGTTCCTGACGGTGGCTTTTTTGCTTTTGACCTCATGGAGTTTGAACTCCTGCTCTCTAGGGAATTCCAATTCAACCCTGAAAATTGGCCGGATACTCATGGGAACCCTCGTTGAGGTCACGGTGGTGGGCCCTTCCGACCTACTTCAACAGGCGGCTAATTCCGCTCTTGATGAAATCAAGCGAATTGAGGATCTAACATCTTTTCATAAGCAGTCTCAACTCAATGAGATAAACGAGAAATCTGGATTAGCGCCTGTGAAGGTGGATCCGGAACTCATGGCCCTTATTCAAAGTAGTCTCGAGATATCAAGAGTTACCAACGGGGCCTTTGACCCAACTATTGGGGTTATATCAAGACTCTGGAACTTTAGCGGCCCTGAAGGACCCAGGCTACCAAGCCCCGAAGAAATAAATCAGGCGTTACATAAAGTCGACTGGAAAAAGGTCCAAATACTTCCTGAGAGATCTGAAATATATCTTCCAGAACAAGGAATGGCGCTGGATCTCGGAGGTATCTCAAAGGGCTACGCACTGAATCAGGCCGAACAAATCATAAAATCGACAGGAATCAAATCAGCTCTAATAAACGCGGGAGGCGATATTGCGGCTTTTGGAGGCAAAGGACCTGGTGTCCCATGGAAGATCGGTATCCAGGACCCGAGAGATACATCAACCATCGTAGCGACAGTCGATATAGAATCAGGATCCGTCTTTACATCGGGTGATTATCAAAGATACTTCGAAAAGGACGGCATACGGTATCACCATATTTTGGACCCCAAGACAGGGTTCCCCGCGTCCGAAGTGGAGTCTGTCTCCGTGGTAGCGCCTGATGGAGTGCGGGCCGAAGGCCTCTCCGCAGGAATATTTGTTCTCGGCCCACAGCAGGGAGGCTCTTTACTTGATAAAATGAATAATGTTTCGGGTCTAATAGTTGATTCTAATGGCAGATTACTTGTATTCCCCGAAGGAACCCGTGTCTTTAAGCTGAGAGATCAGTAATGACTAATGGCCCTAGCCTTTTTCAACTAAGATTTAATAAACCTTATAATTCAATGAGTTATACATGCCGAAATTTTTAGCTTGATCAAAACAGTTTTAAAGGTTAAAATAAGTTAACTCTTTGAATGCGTAACAATATGAAGCAATTTATAAAATATTTATTAATCACTTTGATATTGTTTAGTATGTTATGGCTCGGTGGGTGTGTTAGTTGTCTGCCTCAATACTTAGCTCCGCCGAATGGCCCCGTGTCCGCGTGTTACCCAATGGGACATGACCCGTACGTGCCTATGGATCATAATCCTTCGCCACTAAATCCATTCGATTTTCTTGGTTCAATAGCTACGCCGTTCTTGTACGGTCCTCCTAGATAAATACATCTCAGACCGATACTCCAATCACAGTTTAGCTTTTTTCATTTTGAAGGGACAAAACGAGGAACCCATTATCTGGCTGGAGTCTTTGCAACCAGCATCGGGGCATCTTTATAAGTATGGTAAAGCTGGACGTATCTCTTTTTTATCTTGTTTCTGACAGACATTACCATTCGCGCGTAACCTCTGGCGGCCGCTGGATGATCGCTGTTGTATGCGCTTAACGCTTGTCCCAAATCTCTGTATAGGCTCAGATAATACTTGAGAACTTGCACGCCGCAATCTGCGTTGGTTTCCAGATTCAACAGGTCCTTGTATGTAATGCCGAATTTTGAGGCCCAGGATGGGGCGTGTATTTGAAACATTCCCCTGCAATTTTGGTAGTTTATAATGTTGTTGCGAAATCCGCTTTCAACGTAAACCATCGCCATGTATAGCCACATGTCTCCACAGGTGACCTTTCCAAAGTGGCGATTTCCAGCTCCAGCAATAGCGTTAGCTATGTCTCTCGACTGTTTCAGGGGGATTTTCCCCTCGGTCATCTCATTGATGATCACGGAACAAATTGCAATTCCGTTAGTCTGAATTTTTACTTCGGCCCTAAGCGCTATTGGGAATAGAACCAACAAAAGCGTTCCGATCACGGGAACGACAACTCTTGCCATAAACACCCTCCGTGTTGGCGCTTACCTCGGACTTATCGAACAATCCGACAGTTAAGCGCCTATCCCCTCAAACCCCTCTTGACTGAAATTTCTACTGCTTGGGCATCACCGGTTTTTGAGGGGCCGGAATCTCTACCCGCTTGTTTACCACTTTTGGCTTGTAAAGCTTTCCTTCAACATAATCAAACGGATAGTTCAAAGGCTTCAAAGCCACATCGGTACACATCTTGACAACGTCCAAGCAGGGGTTGAACAAGCTGAAAGTCGATTTTAGACATTGGTTCAGGATTCCCTCTGTCTTATCGAGCGCTTTGGCTCCCCCGTCATAGACCTGGTTAGTCATGTTTACCAGGGTCGATTGACCAGCATTTTTGGCCAAGACAATGGCCGGGCATGAAAGAACAACGATAAGCGTTAGGCAAACGCCCATTTTCAAGATTCTATCCATCCCAGAACCTCCAAAATGTAATAAACCGTTTAATTATTTCATATTTTGTAAGATTATGTCAATCAGATTCAACATAAGAATTATAAATTCGGCAATATTAAGTTGTTATGACCCGCATATTGTTATAGTTTAAGAGACGCCCCGTTATAAATTCAGACTCACAAATAAGCCGACTTTTGCATTGGAATATTTGGTTCTTTCGACTGAAAATATGAGAATAACTTACGAAGATTTTGAGTCGATCTTTGTCGATAATTTGTCGTTGTGTTAATATTGCCAAGTCAGGAACTTGGTCTTCGATTCTTGTATATTTACTGAAAAGGAATCCGCATTGGGTAAATCTGCCGAGATTTTAACAGTTGGTATTGAGGAAGAAATTCAAAAATCATATCTAGATTACGCTATGAGCGTAATTGTGGGCCGCGCTTTACCTGATTTGCGCGATGGTTTGAAACCTGTTCACCGAAGGATCCTGTACGCCATGCACAGAGCTGGAAACATCTGGAACCGTCCGTACAGGAAAGCGGCGCGGTCTGTTGGTGACGTGATAGGCCAATATCACCCACATGGTGACACAGCCGTATATGATTCGATAGTCAGAATGGCCCAGCCTTTTTCAATGCGATACCCACTTATTGATGGACAGGGGAATTTTGGTAGCGTGGATGGGGATGCGCCGGCGGCCATGCGTTATACTGAAGTTAGAATGGCGAAAGCCTGTCAGGCTCTTCTTGAAGATCTGGACAAGGATACGGTTAACTTCATCCCCAATTACGATAACACTCAGCAGGAGCCTGTCGTCCTTCCTGCCCGATTCCCCGCTTTGTTGATCAACGGTTCCCAGGGCATAGCTGTCGGAATGGCTACCAACATACCTCCTCACAACTTGAGAGAAACGATAGACGCCACAATTTACCTCATCCAGAACCCTGAAGCGTCCATTCGTGAATTGATGAGATGGATGCCCGGTCCTGATTTTCCTACATACGGATTCATAATTGGTAATAAGGGAATAATTGACGCCTATCACACCGGGAGGGGCTCCGTAAGGATGCGAGCCAGAACTCAGATTGAAGACGCCGGTAAAGGTTACCAGAGGATAGTGGTCACGGAGATTCCCTACACAGTGAACAAGGCAAGAATGGTGGAAAACGTTGCAGACCTGGTCAAGGACAAGAAAATCCCGGGCATTAGGGATATTCGGGACGAATCAGACCGCCATGGGATGAGAGTTGTTTTTGAATTAAAAAGGGATGAGAACCCGGAATTGGTTCTAAACCAGCTATTCAAACATACGCAGCTACAGACTAATTTTGGAATACAGCTTCTTTGCGTGGACAACCGTCGTCCTCGCACCATGAATCTTAAGGAAATTCTTAGTGGTTTCGTTGATTTTCGGCGCGAGGTCGTAATCAGGAGAACCAGATTCGAGTTGGCCAGGGCAAGAGAACGAGCGCATATACTTGAAGGGCTCAAAATAGCGCTCGACAACCTCGACGCAGTAATAAGAACAATCAGAGAATCTCCAGATCCTCAAACTGCTCGAGACGCTCTCATAGTTAATTTCGAGTTGACGCAAATTCAGGCGCAAGCGATCCTCGATATGAGGCTCCAAAGGCTGACGGGGCTCGAACGCGACAAGATTTTACAGGAACTTCGGGATATTCTGGCTAAAATATCAGATTTGGAAGCCCTGCTCGCCTCTGAAGAAAAGATACTTGAGGTTGTGGTATCTGAACTTAGTGAGGTCAAAGACCAATTTGGCGACGACCGGAGAACGGAGATTCTCGAAGATGTTGAGTCAGATGTTCTGGATGAAGACTTGATTCCCAGAGAAGACGTGGTGGTGACATTTTCGAGCAAAGGATATGTTAAGCGAGTCCTGGCGAATGTTTATAAATCACAGAAGCCAGGGGGCAAGGGGAGAATTGGCGCTAAAATTGCGAGTGAGGATGTTGTAAATCAAATACTGTACGCTTCATCTCATGATGTACTGCTCTGTTTTTCGAATAGAGGGCGAGTGCATTGGCTTAGAGTTTTCCAATTGCCCGAAGAGGGACCTTACAGCCGAGGTCGGGCTATTGTGAATCTCCTGAAATTGGATGAAGGGGAAACCATCAAAAAGGTTCTGTCTATTCCCGAACTGAGCCAGGAAGGTTTCGTGACCATGGTTTCAGCTAAGGGAAAAATCAAGAAAACCTCAATCGCCGAGTTTTCAAGACCACGATCGACAGGTGTTATTGCTCTGACCATCGACCAGGACGACCAACTGATTGATGTTAACCTTACCACCGGTGAGAATCACATTCTCCTGGTAACACGCAAGGGAAAGGCAATCAGGTTTCATGAAAGTCAAACAAGACCAATGGGTCGCCAGGCCAGAGGGGTTACCGGCATAAGAATGCGCTCAAATGACGCGGTGATAGCGATGGAGGTCGTCACGGAGGATTCCGGGACGCTATTGACTATTACCCAAAATGGACTTGGCAAGAGAACTTCCTTGAGCGAATATCCTCCGATCAACAGAGGCGGACAGGGAGTAATTACGATACGGACTACGGAAAAGAGCGGGGATGTTGTCGCCGTCAGGGTTGTAGATGACTCAGACCACATTCTGATACTTACTTCCGGGGCAAAAATAATTCGTTTAAGGATGGAAGAGATCTCGGTTATTGGCAGAATCACTCAGGGACGAACACTGGTACGGATGGATCCTGGTGAACACGTTCTGGACCTTGCGCGGGTAGAAGCGTCTGACGAAGACGAAAAGGATTTGGATGAAGAAGTTATAAGCCCTGACAATCCTTGAAATCCTGTTGAAGTTTTGGGGGGGATGAAATGCCAAAACAAAAAATTGGGAACCCGTCCCTATGGTTAGGAATAGCCTTGGGGACTTGTTTCCTGACCTTTTCTTGCCTCATGATGTTCCGTTCCTTTACAGATTGGGTGACGTTGAAAATAGGGGTCGCCCATTGGGAGGGGATACTTCACAAGCCCGATGACTTGCTTGGGTATGTTCCTATTTCCGGGGCTTGCGGGGCTGTGGTTCTTCCGAATGGATCCAGGACTTGCGTTTGTTATGATTCTCGAGGCTTTCGATCTCCATGTATCACTTCGGGCAAGGAAAAACCGACTCGAAAACAAGATTACCTTCTGGCTTTGGGGTGCAGCTTCACGTTTGGATTTGGGGTTCAGGCTGAAAACACCTTCTGCAATCTGGTAGCCGACAAATTAAAACTGACGGCCCTTAATGCGGGAAAATGCAGCGCTGGCCTGGCTGAAATGCTCATCCTGGCGAGAAAGCTTATTCCACAATTCAAGCCCAAAATTGTCCTGGCCCAATACTCTCCCTGGCTGTCGGAACGATCTACCCATCGATACGGACCAACGGTCCAAGGCCTCCTGCCGCATCCATATTTCATAGACGCCACTCCAGGCATTATAAAAATCCACAAACCCGATTTCAAAAGCCAAATATTTGATCATGGCTCAACAAAACCTGATTTATCTGACAACTCCGTTCGTGGCTTCCTTAATTTCAGCTTCTCCAAGGAATTCCCTCAGTTATTTAGTGACAAGTGGAATGCCAGCCTGATCAGACTAAAAGAATTGACTGGCCTAGTCCCGGAGCCAACAAAAGATGTCAACCGGATCGAGCAATATGTGTACGGTGAGATCGCATCGATCTGCAGGCTGGTTGGATCAGAAATGATTGTAGTAGTTTTGGGGATGGACAACCGGATTCCGAACATCCCCAATTTTTTTTGTAAAACCAATCTACAAGTAGTCAATGCGCAACTTGAAATGATTCAAAAATTGAAAAATGATTCCATCGAAGCATATTCCAGCAGCTACTATCATTGGGGAGGCGAACCGGTCAAAGTTGTGGACAAACACCCCAATGTATTTGCGCATAAAACTATTGCGGATAAAATTTTAGAAGTTACACGGATAACTATCCGCTATAATACAGCAAACCAAAAGGTTGGTTACTCTTTATGACTTTTTGATTGTTTACAAACCTGATTAGAGTAGTGTATATTTAGTAAAATCAGTTTATAAGTCTGTTTTCCTGGGTGAATATCCGGTTAGGGGCATAGGTTCGACTCAGGTCCAACATGCTGTCGGCTCCGCAAATCGTTGCTCGGAACTCGTCGGGGTTAAATGTTGGGTATATGATTGGGAACTTGTTTTTTTCTCGCATCAGATAATGGACAAACTGCGCTAAGATCATGGCTCCACGATCAGAGAAATTGAAATTCTCATACACCACCGCATTGTTCGCGTTAGTGATCGCTTGGGGTTTAATCATATGGTTCATTAATCCCGTCGGCGAATTCATGATCAATGACGATTGGTCTTTCGTTAAAGCATTGGAAATACTGAGTCTGGAGGGAGGAATTCCCGCCACCGGGTGGGGTCAGGGAGGCCCTTCTTTGTTGACCCATTTGGTCTGGGGCTGGATTTTCACGAAATTGTTCGGTTTCTCCGTGACCGTGCTGCGAATATCTGTGCTCGTCATGGCTGTCCTGGGATCAATTGGTTTGCTGGAATTGTTGAAACGGACCGGCGCATCACCCTTTCTAGCCTTTTGGGGCGCGATGACTTTAGTGCTTAATCCGCTGTTTTTATCTCAGTCATTCACATTCATGACGGATGTCACGCTAGCCGCTTTGATGATTTTTGCTCTCCTGTTGATAACCGAGGGTTTAGAAAGCCAGCGTCGTTCTTTGATAGGCTTCGGGCTTTTCTTCACTCTGGCCGCTCTGCTAACCCGACAAATCGCAATAGCTATTCCTATAGGTCTAATTATCACCCTGATTGATTAATTCAAAGACTCGATCTTCTGATCTACGACCCGTGACTTTGATGATTCTCCTTATCTCAATTGTTCCCTGGCTTTGCTTCGAATATACCCTCAAAAAGCTGGGAAGCACTTCCTTGACAGATCATGAAGTTATACATGCTATTCTGAATGATCCGCTGCAATTGGGGCTCCCAGGCTATGTAGATTTGTTGTTTGGCAGAGTGGTCATTGGCATAGGCTACATCAGCGTAATTGTATCGCCGATTGTAGCTCTTAGCTTTAAAGAGCTTTTTGCCAGAAGGATCTTTCGCTCGTATTTCCTTGTTACAACTTCTGTCTTTCTCGTTGTCGAGGCGGGCATTGTCCTGGATCTCGTTCATCTTCCCGTAGCCTTCTACCGCAATGTGATATTTAACTTCGGTATTGGTCCCATACTCTTAAAGGACACCTATATTTTACATCTTGCAAGGACATGGTCCATCCCAGCTTCCCTCTATTATTGTTTGGCCTACTGGGCGTTTCTGAATGCCGGCGCCTTGGTGTTACTAGCGTATTCATACATTTCAGGCATTTTTAATCAGAGCGCCGAAGGAGCTTCACGCTTAGGGGCCAGTATCACTTCGATATTGGGTTTTGTAACTACCATGGTTTACGTTGGAATAATTCTGTTGACCGGTTTTCATGACCGTTACCTGATTCCGGTTTGTATTCTCCTTATTGTGTGGCTTGTCAGCAACATGAGAGGCGCTACACCGTCAATCAGCTTTAGTAGAACGGCAATACCCGCTTTCATATGCATGGCTGTGATAGGGATTTTTTCTGTAGCTGGAACACGGGATTTCATGGCTACAAAGACAGCCCTCAAGCAAGCTCAGGATTACCTTGTCCAGGACTGTCACGTATCTCCATGCGCTATTGACGGAGGGTTTGAATTTAATGGTTTCAATTGCTACAAAAAAGGGTTTGTTCAGAAACCGGGCCTGAGCTGGTGGTGGGTAGAAAAAGAGAATTATCTTCTGGCTCTGGGGCCACTTCCTGGTTATACCGTAGACACTATCTTCCCATTCAAAAGGATCTTTCCTCATGACGGAGCTGTCTACGTACTGAAAAACGAATCTTCCCCTACTCCTCTTCACGCTGAACTGACGAGACACACGAGATAGATCAGCCGCATATGTCAAAGAGACATCTTATCGTTCCGCCTCGAGTTATCCTTTTAATAGCCCTTGTCGTCTCATCTTTCTTCATTAATGCTTACAATATTGAATTATTCGGACTTTTGAATTCGCTTCACTCCAATTTGTCGGACGCTTTCTGGGTATCCATGACAACAATGGGAGATGGTTTGCTCCTGGGTATTATCCTTGGAATGTTCATCATCGTAAACCCAAGGATCACCGTTTTTGGCCTGCTGTTGCTCCTGTCGGCATCTATCATGGTAAATTTCATCAAGGCTATCGTTCCCGAACTCAGGCCGGCCGAGACGTTAGGGGCCGTTCACTTTGTCGGTCCAGTATTAAGGTCTGGCTCATTCCCGTCGGGGCACAGCGCCGCTGCCTTTGCAACTGCCCTTTCGATCGCCCATTTCAGTTCATCCAAGGCGCTTAAAGTTTGTCTATTGTTATTCGGCACGCTTGTCGGCCTGTCGCGGATTTTTATAGGAGCGCATTTTCCGAACGATGTCGTTTGGGGAATAATTGTCGCTCTGATCCTCTACGAAGTGTTGTGCGAGTTTTTGTGGCCCAGAATCGAATTTTTTGTTCCGGATTCCCCGTCCATAGATAATGGCTATTTTCGTGCTGCGCTTGCCCTGGAAGTAGCTTTGTCGCTGTTCTGCCTTGTGGTATATTCGCAGATGTTCGCTGAATACCCTCCCGCCGCAATTGCCGTTTCTTCAGGGGTCCTGACTTTTTTCGTAATAGCGTTCGTAAAGATTGTTAAGAATTATTAGCTAAGTGACATACCATTTCAATTGGTCTCGACTGTTCCTCCTAAGCATGTCTCCACTTAAGCCTGCTTTCGAGCTATGACGGTTATCACTCCATAGTTTTTGGTCCATTTGGATACATTTGCCAACATGAGGCCAAGCCCCAGATCTAATCCATCGACGACAATATCCAACGGAGAAACCGTTCTCAAAACCTCCCTAACCCAATCACCATAATGCACACTTACGGATCGGTTTCTGAGTAGAGCAACCGACTTATTCTGATAAACTGAACAAACCGGATCTTTCTTCTTTAATAGAACGCTCCAGCCATACCGTAACAGCCCAAACGGATACGATCTGTAGATCTTTCCATTGTGAAGAGTCGTCTCCACGCGCATGCCATATTTGAGCAGATAAGCTTTTGTTGCTGACGGTGTGAAGAGCCAAAGATGCCTCGGAACGTCTTCGTCACAGGACAACTTCATGCCCGGCGCCGAAACGTTTGGCACGGTGAAAATGAATGCGCCGTCTTTATGAAGGAGTTTTCCAATTTTCTGAAAGAATAGGGATGGATGTCTCACGTGTTCCAATACCGCCCATGAGGTTATCACATTATAGGATTCTTCCGGATAGTCCATGCTCGGAAAATTTCCAAGACGAATTTTGAGGTCACTTTTGGAGCTTCCCCAATCTGCAAAATCCACTCCCTCCGCATCCCAGCCTACCTGGGTGGCGGACTTTATGAAGTGGCCAGTTCCACATCCAATATCCAACAACCGCCTGCTGCCCTCCGGCATAGATGGCAACAGCCGTAGCATTTCCCTAAAAAGCGAGCCCAGAAAAGGTTTTTCATTCAGATAGTCAGAGGGATATAGCCAGCGTGTGCATTCTTCGGACGGCATCGGATTAACAAATACCATCCCGCATTCACACTCAACGACATGGAATTCCAATCCCGTAACATGGTCTATTTTCGAATAAATTATCTCATGGTTCATTGAACCACACAAATCGCAAGGCGTATATTCCATCTTAATCAATTCATTAAAAGCTTTTGTCATGCCCCGACTCCAAACGAGCCATTTCGTCGCTCCGATAAACGTAGACTAATCTGGTCCGATATTGCGCTTGTAAAGAGATCTTCACAATTTCTTCACACAAACATTGTGGCTACACTAAATAAATTAACCAGTGGAAGGACTCGGAAATGGTTTGGCTTTTCCCACTAGTAAGAATTAATCACTGACTAGCGCCTCAGATTCGATAACCCCTTCTGAATTATGACCACTACAGTTGGTAAGCTTTCCCTACGAACCTTGTTCATGAGGTAGATCGACAGGAATACAAATAGCATTGGTGGAAAAGGGATCGCGAGTTCAGGAGAAATCAAATATGATCTCGCTGCACGTTCCGCTGCCAGGGTTAAAGCATAATAAGCGAATATGGCAATGAGTCCTAAAGAAACATTGTTAAGCTTACCTTTCCCGAAGCTTACCAACCCGATTGGAAAAGATATAAGCGCAAGCGCTACACAAGAGAACGGATAGACAAATCTTTGAAGAATTAGAATCCGAGAAAAAATATCAGCCCTCTTTTGGAAGGCCCTGCTTTGAGGCGTGGCGCTTTCTATCGGAGCCATGATTGTATCAATTTTCTTTCGAATGTCTGAAATTGACATTTCTTCAAGAGACTGTTGCTCTTTCTCCAGAGTCATCCGGGTTAATGGATATTTGAAGACATAGCTTTTGAAGGCCAGGTTACCAGTCGAATCTCCTCTCGCGTCTTCCTTCAGGATGACACCGTCTCTCAAATCCATAATAAATGATTTGCCTTCAGGGTCATTAGTCATCTTACCTTTGGTGGCTAGTATTGTGGTCACATCATTAGGTTTTGTGGACTCCCTTATAAATATACCTTTCATCAATCCGTTGGATGAATCGATCTGGTCCACATAAAGAATCATGTCTTTCAGCGCATCAAAAAAAACTCGTTCTTCTATACCAACGTCTATTCTCTTTGTTAGCGCTTCTCTCATCAAACGTTTGCCCTCAGATATACCCTTTGGAATTAAAATGAGCGTGCAAATCAAGCTTAGGATAAACCCCAGGAGACCCAGCGTCACAACAGGAGGAAGGAGTCGTATGACCGATATGCCACTGGATTTAATCGCAGAGATCTCATTGTCTGAAGCCATCCTCCCCAAACCAAGCAACACGCCTACTGATATCGAAAGAGGGGCAACGGTTACCAGAGTGCTGGGAAATGCGTTCACAAGGGCCTGAAACAATATGAAGGTTAACTCAAGCCCCGATTCCATGCCCTTTTGTAAAATTGGAAGGAAACCAGCTACCATACCGGTAACTAGAAAGATTGCGAAGCAAAACAGAAAAGAGACACTTACTTCGCGAAACACGTATCTGTCTAAAATTCTCAAGCCTTGAGCTTACCTGATCCAAAGAGTCAGAAAAAATGTAATGATAAGGCTAAATAGCCCCTTCCTGTCCCAGCGTAGACGCTACTCTTCCGGCAATCTTCGATGACTGAACATTCACTCCGACTCGCATGGCCCTGAGCCCCTGGACACCAGGGAGGTCATTCAGTTCTACGTACTCCAGATCGTCAAAAAGGAAATCATTATCCTGCAGATAGGAAATGTGTCGCCTCATCTCCATGGCCTCTTCGGGTCTAGAATAAACTATAGCGATTCTATCGGGCTGGGTAAGTCGGCCATTGTCGATTTTGACAGTAGCTTTATCTATTCGGGATCGAATGATCTCATGGCCAATGTTATATGCTCCGTCAACATCGAACCTTTTCTCATCGAAACGAAATCTTATTGAAATTGGGGTATAGGTTACAAGTATCAGATGCGTAACATCGAGGGGAACCTTCAGTTCAGACCGAGTTTGGGCGGCGATCCAGGCCATCCCGCAACAAACTATCAACTGCCACAAACGAAGGTTTTTGACATAAACATCACTGAACTTCATTTTCTCGATCATTGACTCCCCAAGATAAACTACATAATCAACACCGTCCGTTTGATGTTTGTCAAAAAAATGGGGAAAAATTGACTGAGCCAAGTTCTGTTCACCGTGGAGATATGAGGCTAGCCTCCTGTTCAATAAAGCGACACTTTCCTGAAACTCCCTACGTTCCTGGAAGATGGTTGCCGTAACTGGATCCAGTCGGCTCTGGTACTTGTCGATCAGATTGGCCAAATCCGGACCCAACGTCCTCAAAAACGGGAAAAGAGGTTCTATTTCCATCTGCACAAGGTTCACAATCGGCTGTTCGTCGGCGGTCGTAACGCCTCTAGATATTACTTCCAGTCTCCCTCGAATTTGGTGACTCACTTCTTCCAAAATTGGGAATGATTTTTTTGAAAGCGCCGTCGAAATTATTTCCAGGGCTAACCGAAGTTGCTCACTGAGGTCTGCCTGAATGCTGCGATTCCTGATTTCAGAGGACCCCCTGATATCAGCCGCGGCGTACAACACATGAACATCCTCAAACACTACTGGAGCGAAATCTCCAGCAGAGCCATTTTCGGAACTTTCCAGACTCTGGACTGCGGCTTGACGAAACCGCCATTCGACTGACGGATGAATGGCTGTGCATTTTTCCTTGATGGTTTTCTCTATGGTCGAGTTAAATTCATCCAACGATCTCTTTAGAGCCACAGAAAAAATAGGTAAAATTTCCTTTACCAAAAGCGATTGAGAAATTCCAAATTCAGCAGGGTGAGGAGATGTAAGGTTCAGAACACCTATGTTCCGGCCGGAGTATGTTAGCGGAGCGGCCAACCAGGACCGGGTGTCACCGGCGACAAGTTTGGCTCCCGATGTTTGATCTAATGATGATGTTTCAAGATCCGAAATTGTGACTATCTTGCTTTGCTGGATTACCTCATCCAACTTTGACCCAGAGAAATTGTTTAAGGACAAGCGCTGTGACATCGAAAAAAGACGGCCTTCCTCTCCCGAAGCTCTTTCATGGAGCATTATCGCCTCATCCCCATCAAAAGCCATTATGTCAGCCCTAAGATCAGGTACCCCCAAAAGTGTCCGCAAACGATTTTCCAAACGGGCTAGACCTGAAGCGCACGCTATAGAGCCGCTGTCAATGAGATCGCTTTCCAGTGCCGATAAAACCGAGCTAGTAGTAATCTCCAGAGCGTATACGACAACAAATCCATGAAATTCGAAATTCTCAATCTCGATAATACGTCCCAGAGATTCAAGATCCAAAATGTTCTCCCTTATTTTGGATCTCTCATCCTCCGTCAAATCCCGAACGGGAGTTGGACTGTGTGGCTCAACAAATTTTGTCTGCGTGATAATTTTGTAATACCTGTCCAAGCCTGTATCCGGATCGGGAACTATTCTGATCAGGGGCAAATCAAGATCAGAATCAATATCGTAATATTTTTTCAAAACCATCAGGTAGGCTTTCAAGATCCTGTCCCTGTTGTAAGACTCTTCATCAGGAAACGGCCTGCCCTTTATCGAACCATCATTGTTAAGAAACTTTTTCTTCAGTAAAGGTGAAACGAAAAAAGGTCTCAACTGGAATGGTATAAACGCGCCGGCGACTTGCGCTTCCCAAAACGCTCTAGGAAACACCGCTGACATAAGCGTCTTAATTACGGGCTGATGGCGTTCGAGCGCTGAAAAATCCGTGATCGGCTCCAGCAGTTCTTGAGCCTCCTCCAGCTTTGAACTCAGTTCGTCCTGAGAAAGCCCCCACGACGCGTCCGATGACGTGATCGTCCTGTTCCAGAAATCGATTAGAGGCCTAAGGCTCAAGACTGTTTTGAATGGAAATTGCTGCTGTTCTTTCATCCTCGCCCTCCTCCGGATTTCCTTTTTCTTAGGGGTCTCATGTTTATTCTTGGTGGTTCGCATTTATGCACAAGCTCAATGGGTGGTCAAGAAAACGTTTTTTTATGGTAGGTTAGTAGTAGCAAACTTGGAGAAAATTATCGACCCTACTGTTAAATAGCGTCGGAACGAATCATGCTAATGCCTCCAAATTTCCATCTAGTTGCCTAAAGGAGACCTTTTTGCCTGCTGTAGTGAAGAGTGGGAACTCTATTGATGATCACATCAGAGAAACTCAGGTTCGTAAATTTTTTTGGGTGGCCGCGCTTATACTTGCTGCAATCAATGCTTATACCAGTCGCTTTTTTATAAATAATGACGCAATAGCCTATCTCGAAATCGGGGAGGCCATTAGACAATTTGACTGGTATGGCGCGGCGAATTTTACTTTCAGTCCTTTGTACGGTTTGCTGTTAGCTCTTTTCCAAAGTTTACTACAACTCAATCCATTCAATGAGATTCTCTGGGCTAAGCTTCTTAATTATTTAATATTTATTGTCACTATCGGAGCGCTTGAGATCTTTTTACGGCTTTTTAAACAGGACTATATGGCCGCTGTAAATTCTGGGGAGAGGCCGCTTAACTGGATCTGGGTTCAAATCCTTTTGTATTCGATTTTTCTGGTGACTTCACTGGTGTCTATCAGATTGAGGCTGATCAATCCGGACATGTTGGTATTCTGTCTTATACTTCTGATCCTGTCTGTTATCATGTGGATACGTAAGAATCCAAGGTCTCATTTCAAGTTTGCTCTTCTGGGACTCCTGCTGGGCTTGGGTTATATGGCCAAAGCCTTCATGTTTCTTCTTGCGCCTCTTTTCTTGCTTATGACAGCGTTTTGTGTGGGTTCACTACGTAAAACCATCACTAGAATCACAGTCGCTATGTTGTTTTTTCTTATAATGACCGGCCCCTTGTTGACTGAATTGTATTTGAAAAAAGGAAGTTTTTCCTACGGAGAGGGTGGACGCCACGTGTACACCAAATTGATCGGTGGACAAGGCGCCCCTGTCCATCAGGGGAAAATCCTCCAGAATGAACCCAGGATTGTGGTCTATGATTATGGCGCCATCTGCACTAGACCTTTTACGTTTGATGTTACTTACTGGACTATAGGAATTGATCCAAAATATAATTATAGCGCTCATTTCAAATTGTTTTTACAGAATCTGCTGGAAATCCCCGCACAATCCCACTGGATCCTGGCGATTCTGATTTGGGCCCTATTTCAAATATATTTGGGATCGTTTGTGATTGGCCGCGCATGTCCTGTCAGTCTGCAGATTTTGTTTCTGTTAACGTCATTATCGGGTATGTTCCTGTTCGCTATGATCTCCATGGAACCAAGATATGTAGCCCCGTCACTGTTCGTCGGATCAGCCGGCTTAATCTCCGGCATGCGTCAGGGAAAAAACAAAAGGGTTTTCTGGAAACTTGGGATGAGTGAACTGGGGATTCTTGCCTTAGTGTTATTTCTGCTCGGGGCTGTTTTGGAATATACTCTTGACGAGGCCAAAAGGGGGTTGTCGTTTCACGATGGAAAATCGTCCTACCAAAAGGCATATTCGGATGAGATGAGAGTGAGCCAGTTCCTGGCAGAGCACGGAGTAGTTCCAGGGAATCGTGTAGCGGTAGTTGGCAGCCCTCCAATACAATGGGCCAGAATGGCAAGGGTCAGAGTTACAGGCGAAATTGAGGATGCTGACAAGTTCCTGGATTCTCCTAGAGCGGATCGTTCAATGTATTTGACTCTGTTGAAGAATGAAGGAATCGGCGCTGTAATAGCCCAGGGAAATGAATTGCAAAAACTTGCCGGCGAAGGATGGTTGCATGTGCCCGGAACTGAAACATATTGGGCATTGCTTTTTTAGGCTTGTCAATGGTCAAAAAGAAAGACTCGACAATGAATTGGGCTGACGCCGTATCACGATTCAACAACGTAGTTGCGGACCCAAAGCTATGGAGCGTAAGGGTTCGCACGGCGTTTTGGGTATTTGGCCCGTTGGCCGCGGGGATTCTGGCTTATACCACAAGGCATTATGTGAACGGCGACGCAATTGCGTACATGGACATGGCCGAGGCTTTCCGTAAAGGATTGTGGAAGGAATCTGTCCTTCTGGGATATTCCCCGGGTTATTCAATTCTGCTGGCCATCTTTGAGTCTATAATTCCTTCAACACTCCTCAACGAATTATTTGTTGTAAAGTTTTTGAATTTCATCCTTTTCATAGCTGCTATGGCAGCCTGCAATCTGTTTGTTAATCGATTGATAGAAGAAATTGAAGTCGGCGGAGGGAGGACCGTTTTGCCGCCGCACATTATGAAGGCGGTTTGTTTTGCGCTTTTTCTCGTTGCGTCCTTGATATGGCTAAGGATTCAGATTGTAGCTCCCGACATTCTGATATTCATCTTTGTATTGTTGTCCGTTGGCGCCATTCTGAATATCAAGCGATCACCCGATGAGTTTTTCAATTTTGCATGTTTGGGCTTATCATCAGGCCTGGGTTACATTTGCAAGACGTTTCTTTTTCCCGTTTTCAGTCGTTTTCTTCACTCTGGCCTGCCTATATTGCAGTTCTTTGAGAAGAGCTATTCCCAGAATAATGCTCTCGTTAGCGGTGATGCTGATCGTGAGTTCACCCGTGGTGATCTCGCAGTCTTTAAAAGCCGGCCATCTCTCAATTGGGGAAGTTGGAAGCTACAATTACGCCTTCTATGTGGCTGGGGAAGGAAACCCTGTTCATTTGCCAGAACTGGTACATAGCAACCCTGACGTTTTGCTCTACAACGAGGGAATATTATCGACATTTCCACATGGTGATCCCGCCTACTGGGCCCTGGGCATAAAACCGATTCTAAACCTGAAAGCGCAATTCGAAGCCATCGTGAAGAATGTGAGTGATCTTATGGCTCAGATCTGGGGGCCCACACTGGTTATGCTTATCTGGTTTTTTGCTCAGTTCAGGAACGCTCAATTTTCTGTTCCAAGAATTCGTCCTCCTTCTGTTTTGCTGACGCTCATGCTCGTCTGTCTCGCGGGTACTGGAATTTATTGCATGGTTTCAATGGAAATTCGTTATGTCGCGGCGTTCCTGTTCCTGGGTTTTGTGGCTCTCGTCCTGGCTCCCCAATACCAGTTGTCCGACTTCGGCAAATGTAACGCTGTCATGCTTGAAGCTGTTTTGGTGGTTTTGTTTATGATGGGAATGGTAATAGGCTTTGTCTTGGATCAAAGTCACAGAGCATTAAATGACTCTGGCGCCAAGATTTCTCATCGTGAGACTTTTATCGAAATGACAGCTTTGAAAGACTATCTGAACTCCAACGGTGTGGGCAAACACGACAGAATCGCGGTATTCTATCCTATAAACAGCAAAATGTATTGGGCCAGAATGGCTGGAGTAAGGGTTGTTGGCGAAATCATGAATGTTCAGGGTTTCCTGAAGAGCACAACCCAGGAAAGAGGCGAGGCGCTGAATTCCTTGAAAAAAAATGGATTCAAGGCTGTGGTGGTAAAGCAACCTGAATTTATAGGGCTCAGCGATGAAGGTTGGAACAAGGTACCCGGAACCCGAAAGTATTTTGTGCGTTTGTTAACTAAGCCATCCCCCTGAACCTGGGAAATTGTGACGTAATAAAAACCATGCAGTGGGACGTAATTCTCAGTGGGTAATGGGGTTCGATATTCATAAAAATCTGCAGGAAAAAGTCTTGGACGGTAACTCGAATCGCTCAAAAATTATAATTTACTGGATAATAGCATTTGTGCCCCTGCTTGTGGTTTTGGAAGTTTCTTCTTATGTCCTGCTAAAAAAGACCATACCGAGCAGGATAACTGGAAGAATCGGGGAAAGGGGCGTTGAGTTTCAGTTGAGTCAAAGGAAGCTAAATCCTGATACCCAGCCACAAATTGTTTCCACCTCCAGCGTTCTCAAAAGTAACAACGAATCTTCAGTTGCTGGTACCAGGATGTTTCATCCATTCCTGGGATGGGATTATCCCCCGGATTTAATTTACCAGGATGTCGATAACATAACCTACCATCATGGGTCTCTGGGAGAGAGGCTAACTTGCGCTTCGTATAAGGATACCCTCATAGCTACTTATGGGGATTCATTCACCTACTGCGCCAATGCTACAGATGATTGTACCTGGCAGACGTTCCTGTCAAAAAGACTGAATCAGAATGTTCTCAATTTCGGAGTTGGGGGATATGGAACTGACCAAGCGGTGCTGAAACATGAACTTCAAAAACAGATTCATACAAAAATAGTCATGTTATGTATTCTACCAGAAAATATAAATCGTGTTGTCAATATCTATCGCCCCTTTTATACCTATAATGATCCTTTGAAACTCACCAAACCAATCTTTGTCAAGAAAGGCGGTGAATTAATTCTTTTGCCTAATCCGCTGCAATCTATTAATGATATCCATAAACTTGATGATCCTACATTCATGAAGGAACTAGCCAAGCATGATTACTGGTATCAATTGGATCAGAAGTTGCCCGATTTCTCGTTTCCCTGGATCGTATCCCTTTTACGCTGGCGAGATCCGGTTCTTAACCAGATTGGCGTATCATTGCCCAGCGCAACTCACGCCTTTTTAAAACCACGCTATCCATGGAACCTTTTCGATGAAGATTATCCTCTTTCGGTCATGCGCCATCTTGTGGATCGGTTCGTGACAAATGCATTGGCCAGAGGCTCGTTTCCAATAATCGTAATAATGCCTCATAAAGATTACATACAGGAAACAATGGACTACGGAATCAATAGGGTATCAAGACTTGTAGAGTATATGACTGCCAAGAAATATTCATTTATTGACGCAGTCCAGATTATAGCCAACACGAAACCGTCAAAATCTAAACTTGACGAAATGTATCGAGGGCACGCAACAGCAGAAGGTAATCAGGTTTTGGCCGATATTCTGTTCGGTCAACTTAGACAACTTGCCCCTTCATTAGTAAATTAAGGCAGATAAATTTTAGTAATACAATTCGGTTCAACCACATTACGGATTTTGTCCAACTCCTTTAATAATTTTCTGCTCTTCTAGCTTGTCAGCAATTCTCTGAGCTATTACGCGACACAAATATGGGCTGTAATGAATTGCGTCAGCGTAGAGAGACTTGTTAAGACCTTCTTGCATATCCACAAGCCACAAAAAATTGTCCCCGAACTGGGATTTTGCGACATGTTCTGCCATGTCTTGATATCCATCCCTGAGATAAGGCATGTAACCATCATAATCAAAATTAGCGAACAAATTGTATTTTTTTTCACACTTGTAAACGGGGACAGGCTGCCAAACAAAAAGCGGATATACTCCAAACCGGTCCGAAATAGTTTGAATCAATTCTCTGTTAGTCTCATACCGTCGGATAGCATTGCCAATTTTTTGCGCCGGGGCACGAGTCTCTCTTTTCGCCACATTCTCAGAATGTCCAGACAACAGCTTGAATATTGGCATCTGCATGACGCAATTTGTAAAAGGCGGTTTTTCTCCTTTATCCATGAATTTTGTCAATTCTCTAGTATGTGGGGGATCGTCATCACCGTATCCTAAATCATTTAATCCATCTATAAATACAGCGACCCTCGGAATAATTCCGGCCTGTATCAATTTTTCAAAAAGAATTCTTTCCTGGACTGAAATGTATCCGCCTCGTCCGAAATTGTACACTCTTATTTTTGTCTGATACTTCGATGTCAGTATTTCTTGTAGGTAGGATGGAATTGTTTCCTGATCCGTCACCCCGTAACCGAATGTTGTAGAACCTCCGAAAACAAAAATATTTGTATAGTCTGGATTTGGGGGCCATGGCTCTCTGATTCTTGATAGGCCTAAATCCATTTACATCAACGTTTACAAAGCTCCCTATAAAAGGTTTTTCTTTGAATTGAGTATAAGTATCAAAGATTTGAGTAACATGTCTGGTTTCGACTAAAAGTTTATCAATGTCGTCTTTGTGGAGATTGGGAAATAGTTCTTTTACAGGCTCTTCATATCTCTTGAAACTATAGCGTCCTTCCCCAGATTCAGCTCTTTTTTCGCAAATAATTCCGAAAATCAATAACAGCTGAAGCCATTAAATTTAATAACAATAGCAAAATGACCGTATTGAGGACGATTAAGGCTAATACGCGGTAATAATTCGCAATTCTTTTACCAAAGCTTTCAGACTTCATCCTGAACGCCTTTCAATGTGATGAAATTTCATATCTGAGTCGACAAGCTTTTATTGCAATATAGATCCTGTGTCAAAAGTTCGGCTGCGCTTGATCCGAGTTTAACTGATGCGCTTAAGGTTCTGTCTTCCGGATAATATTGAGACGAATCCGTAATGTATAGACCGTGTATAGGGGTTCGCATGGCCGGCATAATTGCTGAAAAACCCACTCTGCAAACCGCCTGAGCGTTAGCGTCTCTAAAAATATGACGTCTGACAATCCAATCCTCACTGAATTGCGGATTTATGATTTTCAGAGCATCAATGTACTCGTTAAAGAAGGCCTCGTCAGTCCAGCTCCATCGAGGGTTTTGGGAACTCATGTAATAGGGAACATAGATCAGGCTTCTACCTTTTAAATCCGGTCTGGGGTTCAAATTAGTGGTTTCAACAATTCCATTAAAAGACATCCTGGGGTCATTCACATTAAGCCAAAAATGGTTTGAATAGGGCCTGTCCAATTCGAAAAGAGCGCAAACAACATTTATATAATTGATCGACGCCAATCTAGCGCCGTAATCGCCCAAAGAATCTACCATCTTAATAAAAGTCGGGATGGCGCAGGTCGAAATAACCGCATCGGCGCTGATGCTTTTCCCGTCTTCGAGAAGGACACTTTCCGCTGTCTTGTTCTTGATAGAAATTTGAGATACTTTTGCGTTGAGGATTAAACGAAAATTTTCTGATCCCGAAAGCTTATCGATCATCCGCTGCATCAAAGTGTGACATCCTTGTTCCAGATACCCATAACTGTTCAGACTCAGCGGTTTGCTTCTGGACCTGGCGACACGGCGAATTCGGTGCCATATCCAGGCCGCTGAAATTTGCTCATGGTTCTCTCCGAATTTTATTCTAAGCAGGGGATCCCAAATTGCAAAATATGCCGATGCTCCTACCCATTTTATCAGCCAGGGTTTGGCCGGTAACTTATCGAGCCCGGACCAACTCTTTCGGAACTGGGACACAGCCACATGCAGTCCAAATCTCAACCGTTGCGCAAACGACACTGGGTGAAATTTCAGCAAATCAAACGGAGTGTTGAAAGGATAAACCTTTCCATTTATGAATGAAGCTGTGCTCGCCTCTTTCCAGGTCAGTTTCTCGTCCAAACCAAGTTCACTGATAAATTTTATCAGGTCATGGTCTTCCCGACAGATGAAGTGATAGTATCGTTCAACCGGGACCCCGTCAAACGTCATCGAGCCAGCCAGTCCTCCAACAGTTGGAGACGCTTCAACCACGGTCACATTGTGTCCTTGCGCAACGAGGCGCACAGCAGCCGTCAGCCCCGTGATCCCGGCCCCAATTATGAGAATGTTTTTAGCCACAATGTAATCCACTTTTTAATAAGTCTGACGTCTTCAACGCTTCTGTCCGAAAGATATCAGAAACGAGCCAAACCTATCAGCAAGGCAGAGAAGATCCAGACTCGGGTCGAAAAACTCCCTTTCAGCTTTTTTGTTTTGCATCAAAAGGTCTCCATCACGTAAACAGGTAATCTCTCGCCCTAACGAGTAAGGACTTGAGGTGGTAAGGGCTCTTGATTTCACACAGCATCTTGAAAAGTATTTTTGGTCGGAGATGAAACTCCAGGAAAGCCCTGCGCTGAAAGGATTTCAAGTTCATCCTTGGTAATTCCTTTGGGAGAATACGGCGTACTTGAATATGCCAGGTCCTCCCAATTCGGAGATTTAATTTCACCGGAATCCAAAAGTCCTTGTGTGGCCGATGTGCCGGGCAAGGGGAGAAAGTTACTGAAATGGGCCCTTTTTAAAGGAAGACTCTTGGCAAATTCGAGGGTCTTCTCCATATCTTCTTTGGTTTCACCAGGGAAACCAATCAGGAAAAAGCCACTTGGTTCAATTCCCACCCTAGCGATAAGATCAACTTTTTCTCTGATCAACTCGACTGTCAGCTTCTTGTCCATTGCGTCAAGTATTCTTTGGGACCCTGATTCAATCCCTACTGTAAAAGCGTAGGCTCCTGTCTTCTTCATCCAGACAAGCGATTCTTCATCGAGAGTATTTAGGCGCAGTCCATTTGGAAATGTATAGCTAACATCCCAGTTCTTAGCGTCCAATGTTTTACAGAATTCAATCACTCTCTTTTTCGAAGCGTTAAACATATCATCTATAAAATGAAATTCTCGAACTCCGTATTGTTCACAAAGAATCTCCATCTCAGCAAACACGCTCTCAAGACTCCGGAACCGAAGTTTGTTTCCCATGTTCACAGGTGACCCGCAGAATGCGCAGGTATATGGACATCCGCGCGATGAAGCTATTGGCGCTATGGGAAATTTCTTGTAAAAGGCGCCTTGAGGGGCGTCTGGATATGATTCCGGAGGCATCAGGTCCCAAGCCGGGAAACCGAGGGAGTCAAGGTCTTCTACAAAAACCCTTTCAGTGGCTCTCAATTCAGACCCGTCACGATAAATCAGTCCCGGGATCTGTTCGAATGGAATATCCTCAGACTTGAGGATACGACGGGCAAACAGAGGAAGCCCGATTTCAGCTTCTCCCTGGAAGCCATAATCCGCGTCTGGAAAATCTCTCAGGCTATCTACGCCCCTAGCTGAAACGTGAGGTCCACCAACCATGACCAAGCAACCGGGTAGGACTTCTTTAACAATTCGAGAACATGTTTTCACTGAAGAGAAGTCGGATGAGAATACCTGAAAACCTACAATTTTGGGGGCAAGGATTTTGATTCGTTCCTTGAATTTTTTAAAATCCAATGTTTCTTTGATCGAATCCAGGATTGCCACGTTATCAAAACCACTCTGGCGCAACGCCGTGGCTAGATAACCAAGCCCTACCGGTGGAACCACGTAATGTGATTTTCCGATCGGGACTACTAAGAGGAAATCCAGTTGCAACGGATAATTCTCCTTGGGTTTTTAACTCACCCTATGTCATGAAAGGGTCTAATTTAATATAGAAGATTTCCTAAGGTAAGATCTTTTTTTCCGACAGGACGATTGAGATTCGTTCCGCGATCAATTTGCACATTTTTGCGCTGTAATGCACAGCGTCTACATATAGTGGCTCTTTGAGATCTTCCTGCATATCGGCCAACCATAGGAAGTTGTCCCCAAATTCGTCTCTTTGATAGGCCGTGGCTGCGCCAGCATATCCTGACCTTACATAAGGAAGGAAAGCATCGTAATCGAATTCCCCGAATATATTGTAAGTGTTGTCATATTTGTAAACTGGAGTCGGTTGCCAGACAAACAAGGGTCTAATGCCAAACTTTTCACAAATCGCCTCAATAAGCTTTTTGTTTGTTTTGTACCGCTCGATTACGTTGGCCACAATCTTTTCACCATCTTGCTGTGGGTCTTCAACTGCAGACGGGGAATTAACTTGAAGGATATGGATGATCGGCAGGCTCGTGAGCGCTCGTTTCCATTGCGGGATTTCGCCTTCGCTCATAAATCGACCAAGCTGTTTGGTGAAACCTGGAAGACCATTATAATGAGCAAAATCGTTCAAACCATCTATAAAGACTGCAACATCCGGAATCGCTCCTCCTTGAATCAGTTTCTCAAGCAGTATAAGTTCCTGAGAGCATATGTAGCTGCATCGTCCAAAGTTATAGACTTGCGTATGAACGCTTGGGCTCGACGATTTCGCAACCTCTTGCAAAAAAGAGGCTATTGTCTCGTGGTCGGTTACTCCGTAACCGAACGTGGTTGAGCCCCCAAACACAAACACATTTTTTACGGCTCTTGACGGCTTCCATGGCCCCTGATCACTAGTGGGCCTAAAACCTCTTTGATCCACGTTCACATATTTTCCGGTAAAGGGTTCTTCCTTGAACTGGGTAAACGGTTCATATCCCAGTATTACATGCCTAGTTTCAAAAATAAGCTTGTTAACATCGTGAGGATCCCAACCAGGGTACACGGGCGCAAGTTCTGGGGTATATTCTTTGAACTTGAAGGGAACCGAACCGCCGGTGGATACTTTTTTGGGTTGAGCGACAGCCACTTTCTCATACCAGCCCACGACCAAGTTAACTATTACAAATAAGAGTATCGCATTTACCAATATGACGCAGCAGCTCTTATAGCGTTCCAGGAAACCCTTGAAAAAGTTTAATGCGGTCATGACATTAAAGACTAGAGAAGTTTCTTAGAATCCGTAAGCCATTTTCCTGGCTTTTTTCGGGGTGGAACTGGAGCGCGAAGATATTGTCACGAGCTATTGAACTCGTAAAAGTCACACCATAGTCCGTCTCCGTCGCGATGTCCGCAGCCAGCGCAGGCTCAACAAAATATGAATGAACAAAGTAAAAGAATGAGCCGTTGTCAATACCGTGAAAGATAGGAACATCCTTTTTAAACGTTACCTGGTTCCATCCCATGTGAGGGATTTTTAACCCCATGTCTCGACTAAAAGCCTTTACTCTTCCGGGTATGACCTTTAACCCTTCGTGCAATCCAAATTCCTCCGATTCTTCAAACAATAGTTGGAGCCCCAAACATATTCCTAAAAATGGCTTTCCGGATTTCAGAAAGTCCAGGATAGAATCTACCAATCCAAAAGCGACAAGGTTTTTCATGCATTCGGGAAAAGCCCCTACGCCAGGCAAAACCAGCTTGTCGGCAGACTCGATATCCTGGATTTTTCTTGATACCAGAGCCTGGGCTCCGACCCTTTCAAAACCTTTTTGAACGCTTCGGAGGTTGCCCATTCCATAATCAACTATTACAATCATGCGAGCCTCTTACAAAATCATTCAATCGAGTGAGCCTTTTGTTGAAGGCACGTCCTGAACTCGCGGGTCTTTTGATACAGCTTCACGTAGCGCCCGCGCAAAACCCTTGAATAGAGCCTCTGCTGCATGATGGGGGTTTGAACCGGTCAATACGGTGGCGTGGGCAGTAACCCCTCCACGGTCTGTAAAAGCCTGAAAAAAAACCCTTAGCAGGTCAAGAGGAAAATCTCCAGCCATCCTGTCCTCAAGGGGATTTACAAGCGTCAGGTGGGGACGTCCAGATATGTCCAGGGATACGTTCGCCAATGTCTCGTCCATTGGTAATGATATGAAGCCGTATCTTTTTATACTGCGCTTGTCTCCGACAGCCTCCTTGAATGCGACTCCCAAACACAGGCCCACATCCTCAACAGTGTGATGAAAATCAACGTGCAGATCCCCTGTCGCCTTGAGTTCAAGATTAAAAAGGCCATGCGCTGTAAACAAATTCAACATATGATCGAAAAACCCTATGCCGGTCTCTATCGCGCTCTCCCCGGCGCCATCAATGTTGAGTTTGATCAGGATGTCGGTTTCGGAGGTCTTTCTGGCAATTTCGGCAATTCTCATTTGGGAGGCCTTTCAAACCATGTCGTCTTTGACTCGGTTGATGTCTGCGCCTAGGGAGGCCAATTTTTCTTCTATTTTGTCGTAGCCCCGATCAAGGTGATAGACTCTATGCACTTCGGTAACACCTTCCGCCGCTAGTCCGGCGATTATTAAAGAAGCGCTGGCCCGTAGGTCAGTAGCCTGAACATGAGCCCCAGACAATTTACCTACACCCCTGACATGAGCCGAGCGACCCGAGACTCTGATGTTCGCTCCCATGCGAACAAGCTCCTGCACATGCATGAAGCGGTTCTCAAAAACTTGTTCGGAAATTGAACAAGTCGAGTCACCCATGGACATCAAGGCCATGTACTGAGCCTGGAAATCGGTGGCGAATCCCGGGTATGGGTTAGTTTCTACATCCCTACTCCTAATCCCGCCATTCGACCAAACTCTCACGTATTCGGGGTCAGTTTCAATCTTCAATCCGGCTTCATCAAGTTTTTCAAGCAATGAAGTAATGTGCTCATGTTTACAGCCTTGAACAGTAACATCACCCTTGGTTATTGCGCCGGCTATCAGAAAGGTTCCGGCCTCGATACGATCCGGCATTATTTCATGAACTATTCCGTTGAGTCTATCCACACCCTCAATTACGATGACATCTGTGCCGGCGCCCTGTATTTTTGCCCCCATGCGGCTCAGCGCATGCGCTAGTTCCGTAATTTCCGGCTCGATAGCGCAATTCCTCAAGATGGTAGTCCCTTTTGCGAGTGTCGCGGCCATAATGAGGTTTTCAGTCCCCGTAACCGTATTCAGATCAAACGTGAAATCAGCCCCTTTCAGGCCCTGAGACCTGGCGCGGATATATCCGCTCTCAAGCTCAATGGAAGCGCCCATGGCTTCCAGTCCCTTCAGATGCTGGTCTATAGGGCGTGCTCCTATTGCGCAACCACCAGGTAAACTTACGTCAGCCCGACCTTCCCTCGCCATGAGCGGGCCCAGAACAAGGACTGACGCCCTCATGGTCTTTACTAGCTCATAAGGGGCCGTATGCTCGGTGATTTCACGGGCTTTGATCCTGAGAGCGCCGGACGTGAAATCGTCCAGTTGGACTCCCAATTGGAGGAGAAGCTGTTTGGTCGTTCTAATATCCCTGAGAGCCGGCACACGATGATACGTCATCTCATCAGTAGTGAGAATGGCCGCCGCCATCAAGGGAAGCGCAGCATTCTTCGCTCCGCTTACATCCACCGTTCCTCGAAGCGCACAGCCTCCTTTGATTACCATTTTTTCCATTTGACAAGTCCTCGGTCAACTTTGAGCTACGGGGCCACTTACACAGGAATAGACATCTGTATGCATACATTTACGAGATTCGGTATCTCTTACACGTCGCTGTATAACATTTTCAAACGTTAGCCGCAATATGGGTCAAGTTTGCGCGATGGGATTAGAAAGAAATGAGTTCAATAAGATCTTCGCGGGAAAAATGCTTAAGGATGGATTTGTCGTCCTGTCTTACGACAGACTCCATGAGACGCTTTTTGCGAGAAATAATCTGATCGATTTTTTCTTCTAGCGTATTTCTGGTCAAGAGTTTGAACACTTGAACCCCTCGAGTCTGTCCGATCCGGTGCACGCGATCTGTAGCCTGTTCTTCTCGAGCGGCATTCCACCACCTGTCATAATGTATGACCACTGACGCTCCAGTCAGATCAATTCCCAAACCTGAAGCGCGTAGAGAGCCAGAGAATACCATGCAGTTGGGATCTGTGTTGAATCGTTTGACGGCTTCCGCTCTGTGGCGAGTGTGGCCCTTTATAGTCGCAAACTCGACGTTTATGTCTCTCAGGTAAACTTCGATCAGTTCCAGCATTCTGACGTATTGACTGAAAACGACTACCTTCTGTCCTGAGCCCAAACTTTCGTCCAGCAACTCTACAAAAAGGTCCCATTTTCCAGAAGGATATTTCGTGTAATCCTTTCCCTGTTTTTCCAAGAGTATAGGATGGTCGCAAATCTGCTTGAGGTAGTTCAACACCGCAAAGATATGCATATAAGGGACTTTTTGATCGGGGTCCTTCAACTGCTGGACCAGATCCCGCCCCTGATTTTCTACAACATCCTTATAAAATCGAGTTTGAATCTCACTGAGTTCGCAACTTCTGATATCTTCAATTTTAGGTGGCAACTCCTTGAGAACCTGATCTTTTTTTCGTCTCAGGGTAAACGGCCTGATCAACTTGGCCAGTTTATCTTTTGCCTCCCGGTTTGAGTATTCTTCTATGGGAACGCGGAAATGGGTCTCAAAAGATGAATCCGAGAGAAGGTAACCAGGCAAGGTTATGTCAAAAAGGGACTTCAACTCAGTGACGCTGTTTTCGATCGGAGTGCCGGTGAGCCCAATAATACACTCCGCTTCTAGTGATTTTATAGCGGCGTAAGTCTTGGTAGATTTGTTTTTTACAGATTGAATCTCATCAAGAACCAGGAGTTCAAACCGGTACTGGGAAAGCATGTCCCTGTCTCTCAGAGCGATACCGTAAGAGGTTATAATTAGATTGTGGTCATTGAAAGCGTCCTCGAAGAGACGATCCGTACCGTGGTAAATGTATGGTTTAAGGAAAGGAGTATATTCCATGACCTTGTCGAACCAGTGGTTAAGCACAGTTGTGGGACAGACTACAAGGAACCTGACGTCGTCCGTCAGAACCGGAAAATTTGGACAGGATTCCTGTCATTAGCCCCATGACCTGGTGAGTCTTTCCAAGACCCATGTCGTCGCATAACAGCCCCGAAAATCTATTTTGATACAAAAACCACAGCCATCCATATCCGTTCTTCTGATATGATCTTAATTTCCCTTTCATGGATGAGATTGATGGGGCTTTGGACGGGGGTTTGAGGGCCTCCAGGTTTTCCACCAATTCCCGAATTCTCTGAGAGGAGTATTTTTTCTCAATACGGTCGTTCAAGGCAAGAAATCTCAGGTATTCCGAACGGGACAAATTTACCCTTCCGGCTTTGATTTCTCGTTTGTCCAGTCCGTCAAGCCACGCGAACTCCGGTCGCGCAATATCAACCCATTTGTTTCCCCGGACTATGAATCGTCGATTCAGCGCTTTGGCTTCAAGTATTTCTTCCATGGAAATTGAGAAGTTTTCATACTTGTAATCGATCTCTATTGTGACATTTTCGGATGATAGAGACTCGTGATTTACCGCCATGGCCTCATATGACTCGAGCGTTCTTCGATCGAGCAGGCTTTCATCCACAATTATTGCCGGTTCTGATCTCAGAATCTCACCGTATGACTGTAGGAAATCCGTTATGCGATCCGGTGGGATGGTGATTTTCTTTTGGGGGGAAAAATATTCATGAGGAAGTCCGGTAGGGGCAGCGGAGATTCTGTAAAACCCAAGTTCAGGAAATAGATAAAAAGCCCCAAAGAGCTGACGCTCAAGTTCAGTTCTGTCCAGGAATGGTTGCTCGGTGGACGAATCTTCTTCCGGGTTCTCAACCACAGGAACAACCATTAGCTCGGACGAGTCAGCCACTTCAATTCTGTAGCCGGTTTTCAAGGGCACAGAATTTATGTAGAGGTCATTTCCAATTACGCCCTTCTTCTCTGCTTTTCCAATTACTTCCCCAATCATTGACCTTGGGGGAACGAACCTCATTACAGGCGTGTCTTCTTCATCTACCCCCTCAACAATCAACTCCTCCTTGAACTCCAGAAATCTGAAATTAAAATGTCCACCGTCTCGACCCGAAACCAGAAAACCAACTTTGGCTATCGTATGCCACATGCTGTCTTCAAGGTGCTGCCGGACTGACTTCAATCCCTTTCGATTTATCTCAAGTTCATCATCCGAATATCTCCATGGTCTTCTCCTCAAAGAGGGAACGTTCGGATCCTTGAGTTTTCTGCCGTACATGCGACGGAAAACAGCGCCATCTATGTCACGTCTTATAATGTCATAGAATTCGTGCAAAAACTCTTCAACCAGGCGTTCACCAGGCATGAACGCCAAGATTTCCCGCTGATTCCTGTCACAAAAAGTTATTCGTAGCCCCTCGCCACCATGGTTTACTTGAGCTTTGAAGCCCAATGCCGAATCTCCAAAATTCTTGAAACCCAACCAACTAATTTCGTTCCAAAAACTGTCCTGAAAATCGTCGCCTAGAGAGCGAAGCTTTCCTGTCTGCTGGTCTGGCCTCAAAACATAGCGAACCAAAGAGACAATATGTTGACAGTAGGTTCTGGTAGAGGAGCGAAAACAGCCGCAAGAGGCTTTTGACAGGACTTTTGTCTCAGGGTCAAGCATGATGTGAACATTAAATAATTTACCATACTGATCAGATACTACAGCGAAATAAGCCTCTCTTCCAAAATTTATGTGTGTAATTCGCGAGGAATGCGCCAGTTTAAGGCCCGTATCAAGAACTTCGGAATTAAATTGGGTAGTTATCTTGTTGAGGGGAGTTCGCTTCGTCGATTTGACTCAGAAGCCTTCTTTTTGGAAATCAATTATTTTTCCGAACACTTAAATCTCCGGCGCTCAGATGGTCAA
>CAWJXP010000053.1:0-72557 GCA_963846725.1 uncultured delta proteobacterium
CCCACCCGCCTGTGACGGCCCTGGCTACCGCCGCCTTCATCCCTCCGGAAAACGCCGAATCAGTTTCGTCCCATCATAGCCAACTTAAACTGTTCGGAATTCTATCGCCTGGTTTTAAATTCACGAACATTCTTGGCCTTCCATTCCAAAGCCGGTTGCAGCCGAATACGTTCAGCAAGTTCCATGTCTTCCGTCAAAAGTGACGGAGCTATTTCCCCGTAATCAAGAAGTCTATCCAGGAAATCTTTCTCTGAAGCAGTGAACATCAAGTAATGGCGCCAGAGCTTTCTTCGTCTCGTCGTTAACCATTTCGCCCCAATGTTTCGTCGAATCGGAACCTGTCCAGACCTCTCTTCGCAACAGCGGCGCAAGTTCGCTTTTTAATTCCCGTTTCGAAAAGGTCAAGTCCGAAAAATGAACATCCGGCCAGTCTTTTCGATTGGCGGCCCCGTAGACGATGAAGGCCAAACGCAAGTTCCGATGACCCAACATCCCACTTCTAAGTAGGGCATGAGCGTCAAATAAGTCCCTGCCGGCTCGCCTGGCCAGAAGGGCGGCCAGTTTCCCTGCGGCTAGTTCATGAATGTCGATTACAGGAAAGTCATTTGCGTCGTAGGGGCCAATCCGCCGTGAATTCAATCTGATCACAGGCCATAAGGGAACCCGAAACATGAAGTTCAGGTCAACCTTCAGGTCGCCACCTTGACCAAAAACACTTTCATAACGGAGAAAAAAAGTGATAGCCGCGTGTTCATCTGTTACGCGACGGATAACCAATCCCTCTCGGGTAGCTACGGCCCTGATGGCCTCGTCAATTCTGGGTCGCTCAAATAGCGCCGTTTCCAGATCTGAAGCGCCGATGTAATTGAAATCGATGTCCACCGAGAGACGGGGAAGGTTAAACAGAAATAGATTGAGGGCCGTCCCTCCCTTGAGCGCTAGTCGATCTTTCAGGAAAGGATGGCTCTTAAAACCGTTCAGTAAGGCGATCAGGTGAAAGACTTTTTCCAGGATCTCGGGACGGAATCCTGTGGACTCGGATTCCGTCAAGAGTGATTCTCTCGAAAATTTCAATACGTCTCCTCCCACGAACGGTCCAGAATTTGTTCGGATACCACCAGGTTCCACTTTTTTACAAGACGCCCGCTGACATTCCGGGACATGTAGGTGGGCTGCTTGGGACAATATTCATGAAGCCGGCTTAAGTGCTTGTCATCAACCATCAGTTTCTTTCTGATGTTGTTCCAGATAAAAGCCTACCTTTGCGGCCGTAGTAGAATTTCCAAGAAGCCTGGCGTAGTCAATGACTTTGTCTATATCGAAGAATTCGACGCTCTCCAGAGACCGCCATATTTCTTCCCAGCCGCCGCCCAAAACCGGTCGATCCAACAGATCCACCAGCGACCGTTCCAAGCTCGTTACCTTGATCGCTATCCCCGTTCTTTTCAACCACATTTACAGCAAATAGTTCCTGCTTCTTATCAACCAGCGGCTTCGGGAAAGCCACTCCTCGATATTCATATCCCCGGAACGTCATTGGTCGTATTGCTTGACCCGTAAGGAAAATCATTTCTTCTCTTACTGAATGAGCTTTCCCAAAGAACTCGAGAGCTGTGTGGTAGGCTAAAACAGCGTCGCTGGACATCTTTCCCGCAAGGATAAAAGGGTCCACTGGATAGGTGTCAGAGGTAAAGCCAAAAGGAACTGAGACATACATTCCCCGTCTAACTCGGTATATCCGCCCGGACTTAATATGATGAGCCAATAGCGCTTCTCTTGTCCTGGGACTTCGTAGTCCATCCGCATCCAAAAAAGATTTGAACTCTTCAGAGGTAAAGACGGGCCTTCTCGCGAAGAAATTCAGGAGTTTCATCGTTCCCTCGCTTCTTTGACATCAACAATCAATACACTTAATATTGTTAAGGGTTGTGATAAGTTTTGTCAAGTGGTGGTCATGATCTGGCGGCATCAAAAAACTCTAGGTCCGCAAACCATAACCTTGGATTGATTGGACCCAGAGAAATGGTTTTGTAAAACTGGACAGTGACATGAGTTGAAAAGGTACTCCAAAATTAGACGATAAAAAGGAGCAACAGTCATGTCAAAGAGACCACGACGCAATCATGGATCAGCTTTCAAAGCAAAGGTAGCCCTGGAAGCTATCAAGGAACAACAAACCCTCGTTGAACTCGCTGAACGTTTTCAGGTTCATCCTAACCAAATAGTCATTTGGAAGAAACAACTTCTCAAAATCGTGTTCAACTGTTCAGGAAGGTTAGACCATCTCTGAGGCGCATCATTGCCTCGCCCAATTTAACAGAAGTTATCGACACAGATGATCAATTCAGTAATTGCGAAGCGACATCAGCTAATCTTCCAAAATCTTTTAAACTAATAGTTCCCCAATGGTCATTTCTTCTTTCTATTCACTTTTTCTGCTCTGAGAAAGCGTGACCATTGCGGGTTCAAACGATCCAGCTCAATAACATCTTCAGGAACTAGTTCAGGCGCTTTTATCCAGCCGAGTCACTCTTTCGGTCATCGCATTCACGTCTACGTCCACATGTTTTGATCAAAAAAAGCCACGTGCTTGGACATTCCCCGGCAGCACCAAACTCTTCTATCCTTTTTATGTTTGTCTCTCAATACGCCAAAATCAGTTAAGCTTACTTCCGGCCTAGACTTACTCCAATAATCATATAATGTTTGAGCTTGGGGCAAAACTTTTTCCCCCATGAAAATGACGTCTTCTTTATCGCTATAATTTTCAGTCTTCTTTAAATATTCCTGCCCACAAGATAAGATACGTGCAGCCTCATTCATTCCAACGCCAAAGCAGTTTTTTTGTCTGTTGAGGTCGTAAAAGAAATCAGATTCGCCGAGTTCACAGCCAATACGTAAGTAAATTTCGTTAGAGCCATTTTTAGGACAGGCAGCTTGGTTATTGAACTTTTTCTGGATAACCTTGAAATTGCCAAGAATCCCGAAAACTGTTTTAAAGAACCCCTCATTCAATTTTTCATCAAAAATTATGTAACAACCGTCACCAGTTGGAATGAATCTGCTTCACATCCGCACGATTCGCATTCGGGAAACCCAATGCCCTATCGACGGCACAATTGAAAACGGTTAAGAATACCGATTGGACGGCGGTAGACCCCAAAGAATAGCCGACCATGTCAACTAATACGATTCCCCGCTCGCAAGGTCTGTACATTGCCGCCTTGACAATCTCGCGAAAAAAACTTTTAATAACGATCCAATCATCCAACACACAGAATTACTACGAAACATAAGTTTGAACTTTGGACTGGCTTCGACTCTTTCTTTAATCTCCAGTCTTTTAAAACCCATCGATTCCTTAAATCGGTCGAGAGTAGGCACATCGGCAAACCGTCCCCTTATTCCCAACAAAATGAATTCAACTTCCGGACGTTTAATTACTTCTTTAGTCGAGACAAAAGTCATAGCATCCATTACTTTCATTCTAAGTGATTCCGCCCTATTGAAAATTACTTGGGCAAGACATCCGCCACGATAAATCAAATCAATTCGATAAGCTCCCAAACGATTTCCTTCAAAAGCAGCCCAAGCCTCAAATAAAGGATTTTCAGAAGCCAATTCGAAGTATTTTTTCCACCATTGGGTTACCCATGGCTCCCATGGTCGCCCCTGGCGTAACATGGTGTCTGGAATAAGGTCTAAACCGCTTTTCAGAATGTCTTTGATCGATACTTGCTCTACACAACATAATTTGAAGGATCGACGGATATCTCTTCTACGCTGGCTTGAAGGTACTTTGTCAAGATCGTAGTCCTTATCGTCTAACAAGTGTATAAAGCTTGGTACCCCCATAGAATCAGTCCTGACAGGATATCTGAGAAAAAAACTACCATGATCCCAAAGTTGTTTTATCTCAGACTCTGAAAGTTCCATAGGCCCATTGATTTTAACAGGCTGAAAGACCCTAGAGCCCATGGATTCCCATAGACCAGTCTTTAATCGAATTACCCTAGAGCCCATTCCCCGTAAGAAATCTTCTAGAATATCATCTTGCACGTCATAATTTGTTGTTTGAGTAGGTTCCAGGATATTCATGAACATTCCTATCATACCATAATGCATGAGTACCAGTTTCATACGTTTCTATATTTTTTCCCCCTCCATGTGTCAACTATGAAGAAAGACCACGTTTTTGTGGTCTCAGAGGCTTTAGCTTCCAACTCCCCAAAAACATGCTGTAATATTTCGGAAATTTAATGAAAAACTTTTTCTCTCAAATTTTGTCTAAATAACATTGAGGGAGGTGAAACGGCCATGGCAGAATCAGTAAAAGAAACACTTTATGTGATTCGGCCCCCAAATGGACCCGTGTTCCTTGTGTATGACAAAGAGGTGGCTGAATTGTTATTATCAAAAGCAAACGCCAAATTTAAGCAGGACATCAAACTGGAAATACATGAAAGGAAAGAAACGGACCACAGAAGAACCTCCAACTGCAGCTGAAGGGAAACCACATACAGACAGCAATGGCTGTTGTAATTGGTGCCGGTGCAATAGTGTCTCTCTGAGAGCAGTATCTTTTTTGGCTTCAAATGTACACAATTACTCCGCACTGCTGGTACAATTTTCTCCGGCCTTGAGAGTCTGTCTTTACCATTTTATGCGGACTGTATAATCATAGTTCTAAGGTTAAATGACATTTACTCAGAGCAAGGAAAACCTTGAGACAAAGAAATACGAAAGGTTAATCATACGACTGGCACCGCACTTTTCGGCCGCCGTCAGAACAGAACGGCGAATTGGGCGACCACTCCTGGGGCGCAGCCTATGGAGAAGATCTACAAGCAAATCCTGAAAATGGCGGATAAGCTCATTTCGGGCATATCAGCGAGTTTCAAATCTAACCTTGGAAAGGGAGTGATGCAATGGATTCGACAACAATCATTTTAGTCATTTTAGTGATTTTGCTCTTGGGCGGTGGCGGTGGATATTGGTGGAGGAGGCGGGGCCCTTTAGGCTAGGCGTACCTCAAACGCCGGGTGGCCCAATCCGGTAGAACCATCCCCCAAGATGAGGATCGGGCGCCAGTACTGCCATCGTGATGGCGCTCCTATTGCTGGGCCGCATTTGACCTGGCAATTGAGGAAATCACATAGATTAGTCGACAACAAGGTCGAAGAACATGAACTGGGATCAGGTTGAAGGAAATTGGAAGCAACTGACAGGCAAGTTCAGGGAGAAGTGGGGCAACCTCACGGACAGCGACCTGGAAGTCGTTGCCGGGAAGCGAGATCAGTTACTTATTAAGCTCCAAGAGAAATACGGATTCAAACGTGAGCCAGCTGAGGAACTGGATGAGCGCCCAGGCAGATGGTAGCTCCGGCCGACCCCAGTTGCATTTAGTTACAAAAAAAACATTAATCTGTAATCGGCTCAAGTGTAAAGCCGGCTTTTGTCGAGTTTGTCGTTAAAAAGCCCCCTATTCGATAGTGGTCTGAACAGTTAATCGAGCGACATTCCCGATAAACGACAAAAATAACAGTCCGCCGTCAAATTGCTTTCTGCTAAATCAGATTGATATTAGTATCAATAAAATCCCATTTATCGGAGGGCCCCATGAAAGCAAGACGTTTAGTAGGTTTGTTCATAGCTATGATTTTCGTCCTGACAACTGTAGCCGCTTTCGCCGCGGGAGATAGCTACGTCGTAATCAAGGACAAAAACGGTGTTTGCAAGGTGATCAAAGCCCAAGAAAAAACACCTGCGACCATAGCAGGACCATTCAAGACCAAGGAAGAAGCGGTAAAGGCAAAGGAAAAGGAATGCGCTAAGGCATCTAGTCAGCCTAGCAAACCGACCACCCCATCGAGCCAAACTACGCCACCTAGAAGGTAAAGACTAGAGTTTTCCTCTAATTCCAATTATTAAACAGATTACTGCATAGGCTAAATCCGTATGAAATTATATCCTACTCACTAGTCTTAGCATTTCTTGCTAGGGCTTTTTTTTCTAATAACGTGGCATCGTCGCTGCCTCGGTCGCTCGCACATGGCGCCTGTGCGTTAGGCGGCTCTTCATTTCTCCGACCTTCACCCAAAGAGAAAGGCGAACCTCGAAATGACTGCACTACCCTTCCAGCCCATCCGCTCCGGTCTTTACTCTCCCGAAGAGCTACTTCAGGGCTTCGAGGATTCTAACCCATCAAGTCTCGAGAGCACTCCCGATCTACGCACCTACCAATTCTTCGTAACCGAGGGGCGGGGGGAACTCTATTCACCCTTTACAAGCATGATGGAGGCTCTTCACGACTGCTTCATCAACCAGGCAAGAGCGACCTTTCAGACGCAGTGGAACAAAATAGTGGGTATCGCTGGAGGTCACGAGATGGATCGCGGTAGCCAACCCTACCGTCAAATATCTGAGTTGGCACGGACGCTGGCACAAAACCAAGTCCTCATCGTTACCGGGGGCGGTCCCGGCGCTATGGAGGCAGCTCATCTCGGCGCCACGTTTCAAAACTCGACCGATTCTGATTTCGAGGGGGCGCTCAATCGGCTGTCAGTGATACCCTCCCTGCCGGTCGGGCTGAACAACCTCGTCTCACCCTCCGGGGTCTTCGACCCTGCCCTTCGTGACGCCCTTCACGCCTGGTGGCTACCGGCTATTCAAATCCACCGAAATCTGGGCAGTACGGCCGGGCCCAGTCTCGCACTGCCGACCTGGTACTATGGACACGAAGCCTTCACTCCCTTCGCTACCGCAATAGCGAAGTACTTCCAGAACAGCATCCGTGAAGATGGGCTTGTCACCATTTGCACAGCGGGGGTGGTCTATGCTGAAGGACGCGGAGGCACTGTTCAAGAGATCTTCCAGGACGCCGAACAGAACTACTACCGAAGCGTGCAGAACCGCTTTAGTCCGATGGTGTTCCTCGGCTCCGAACACTGGCAGCAACAACTCCCCGCGATTCCCTTACTCCATGGCCTCTTCAAGGCGGTCGACTTTGCGAAATACGTTTTTGTCACAAACTCCCCTCGTGACGCTGCGGAATTCCTTTTGAACTCAACCCTTTAGACAATGGGGCCCCCTAAGAACTCATTGCAGCGGACTCGCCTACAACGAGAGGCATTCCCCTAGGCAATGCCTTATTGTAGTCCATTGAGTCATTAGAAACTGTTCCGCCGAATTGAGGTATTTAGCGCCTTCAACACTTGTTCAACTTTTTGAATTAAACGCCGTTATTTTCTCTGAAGCGTCTTTTTTTGATATATTGGGAGAAATTTTCCAGGCAGGCTTAGCATAATCATCAAACGATTTCGTCATAACACAGCTTTTACCAAATTGTTTTATTGAAAATTCACCTGTAAGTTTTGACCCACTGAGAAATACAACTGTCGTAGACTTAGTTTTACTAATTAAATCAAAAATTCCCTTGTCCCAAATACTAACGAGGCCAGCGCCGTAGCTCCCTTTTGGGATTATTCCTTCAAAATTGATGTATGAAAGACTATGGTCCGCTACAGGTATTGCTAGTCGTCTAATATTTGGGTCCATTGATGGACCTTTTGGAATAGCCCAGGACTTAAGTGTTCCGTCCAATTCAAGCCTAAAATCATAGTGCAAATTCTTGGCGTAGTGTTCATGAACGACAAATCTACCACCAACTACTTCATCATTCATACCTACTAGTTTTCTTATGTCTTCGGTTAGCGTTTTTATCAGTTTCAATTCGTGATATTGCAAAAAGATTGCAGGCGCCTTAACAGAAAACCCCCAAGATCTCTTCGCCCAGAAATGACGGTCTCGCCTTCTACCGTTGTCAGTTGGATTTTCTATTCATATCTCTACTCCAGGTTCCAGGGCCCATGTTAGAACCCCCGTGGGCAAGCAACAGCTTTTTTTCTCAAATTCTGTCCAACTGGAACTGAAGGATTATAATTCCTTTTTACAGTTTCTCGATAATTTTGAGTAACACCTTCGCCGTTAGCATTCATCGATCTGATATTTAATTCCGCATCGGCATTACCTTGATCAGCAGCTTTCCGAAACCATCTTAAAGCTTCGGTAAGATTTTGAGCGACGCCTTTGCCGTTAGCATACATCAGGCCGATATTTAATTGAGCCTTGGCATTTCCCAGATCAGCGGCTTTCCAATACCATTGTATAGCCTCTGCATAATTTTGGCCGACGCCTTCACCGTTGTAATACTTCAGTCCAGTTTTGTAAGCCTCGTCCGCTTCGTCAGCCCTGACATCTTGCAAGCCAAAGAAAGCGTATACGAGCAGTAATCCCATCATCACTAGGCCCAAAATCTTCATTGGAAATCTCCTTTGCCTTTTCCTGCATGATCAAGAGGAAAAAGTTGTAGGTTTCTGATTGTTGAGTAACCACTCCTGTTTTCTTTTTCTCTTAAATTCTGTGACACTGGAAACATTAAAATGCCGCCGGTCGGCTTTCAACAGCAAAATTCCTCCGATGCCCATCTTCAAGCCATTTGCTTGCATCCCTTATTAATTCTCTCTTTCATTCTCCCGTTCCCTCTCCACTTCCTCTCGGTTCTTCTTGGTTTGGAGAGCATCCACTTCTTCCTTGCCCCGTGATCCTGCTTTCCAATTGTTCAAGATAGTACACGATAAAACGATGAAACCACCCACCCCTGCCACAAGCACGGCAAGAATTATGATGATGTTGTAATCCATATCAAATCTCCTATTATTGAAAACCCTTCATTACTCCCATCTGTGCCTTCTGCTCCATGCCATGATCGACAATTTTTTAACAGTTTTGTTTTGTAAATCTATATTTCAGATCGTATGGGTTTGCCCTTCAGAAGAACCATTGTTGTTCGATAGGGTTAAGATCTGGGGGGGGATACGGAGACAGAAAGATCGGCTCAAATCGTCCCCAATCCAGTTTGTTGCTCTTATGCCAGGAGGCATTAGCCCGAAACAAGCAGTTTTAGGGGGGAGTACGAACTGGATGTCTCGATTAGGGTGGTCCAGGAATATCTTGAAGATCTCGGTATCGGAATTGCTAAAATCCACCACCATGAAGCCCTTCATCTAAGGCGGTGTCATCGCAAGCTTGACGATTTTAGATAAATTTTAACGGCTAAAAATTTTTGAGGTTTTTCAGAAAACTAGATCGCAGTTCAAAAAATAAAATTGCTGCCAATTGTAACCCACTGATATTTTAGGCAGCCCCAGCCTTTTTGCGACGTTCAGGTTCATGTTGCTCACTCTTTTTGTGGAGAACCGCGATTCCTACTACCGCAGGTGTGGCATGCCACAGTGTCCCAGGGCGTTGCACGAGACATACGAATACTCACCCGCGAGAAGTCCAAGAATAGGCATAAACCTACGGCTTGTCGATGTTTCTTCTTCTGTTCACTAATTACTCCCCCCCGGTTGAGCTATTGCGGGAACTTGAGCTTGTATGCCCGAATAAAGCCATTCCAGGCCCGTTACAGACCCCTGCGACCTTGAATGAGATTAATCAATATCACCACGAGCGCTATGACCAAAAGAACGTGAATGACCCCGCCCATGGTGTACGAGGTGACTAAACCTAGTAGCCAAAGTATCAACAAGATTACCACTATGGTCCAAAGCATTTTTTGTTCCTCCTTATGCCGCAATCTTGCGACGATCCGAATCATGTATGCAAGGGCCTACTCGTAACGCATAATGGGTTTCGGGATGAATCTCCGGCAATTCACAGTATAAGTTTCAGGTTCTTTCCGCCAGCCGGGTTCAGCAAACCTGGGCCTTTTTTTAGGGCCAAAGTTCGGAGCCTTTTCCAGAGCTATTTATCGATATTGACGACCAAGGTATTATCTTCCTTTCCCGGTGTCAAAGTTTTTCAAGGAATGGGGATTAATTTCTCACCAATCCCAGAAATTAATGGTAGAAAAAACAAGACACTGGATAAGAGTATAAGCTGCTCTAAATTAATCAGGATAAGCGTAGGGGGTGTAAAGGCATCACACTCAAAAACGTGGCTCGTCAAGTATATGATCAAGATCGAAGGTGGTATGTTCGTGTGGCTTGAGCATTCCCCCTGGCTGGACCTTACAGCGCTGTGTTGGGATAAGCGGTCATGTGCAGGATTGCGCTTGACAGAGGGAATGCGGACGAGATATGCGTCAGAAATGCTCAAATGAGCGGATAATTTAGCGCAAATTTGCTAATTCCCGACATCGGCTCGTTTCACGGGAACAGTCGATGGCAATTCGTATTCCCGGGCAGCGCCTGACGTTGAGTCACGGGTCCGAAAGTTCCGAAACGGGTGGTAGCGAAATAATTACCGTGAAAGTCGCGGAACACAATATGGGGATCCGACTACGGCTCGGAGGGGAGACATGAGAATACGCCGAGAGAAACTCCGGCTCCGCGGGTTCAACAACCTGACCAAGAGCCTGAGCTTCAACATCTACGACATCTGCTACGCCAAGAGCCGGGCGGACCGCAAGGAGTATCTGGCCTACCTCGACGAGGCGTACAACTCGAAGCGGCTGGAGACTATCCTCCGGGGCGTGGCAGACCTCATTGGCGCCCCCATCCTCAACGTCTCCACCCAGGACTACGACCCCATGGGCGCGAGCGTGACGATCCTGATTGCCGAGGGTTCGATGCACAGAAGCACCGCGCGGCCTCAGTCTCGCCCATCTGGACAAGAGCCATATGTGCGCCCACACGTATCCGGAGACCGACAAGGCGAGCGGCATTTCCACCTTCCGGGTCGATATCGACATCTCCACCTGCGGGAAGATTTCTCCCCTGAGATCGCTGAACTACCTGATCAAGTCGTTCGAGTCGGAAGTGGTCCACCTGGACTACCGGGTGCGCGGCTTCACCCGGAACGTGCAAGGGAAGAAGCTGTTCATCGACCACGACATCCATTCCATCCAGCAGTTCATCGCTGAAGATGTCAAGAAGCGGTACCATCGGGTCGACATCAATATCTCCCAGGAGAACCTCTTTCACACTAAGATGGTTCTCAAGGACTTCCAGCTGGACAACTACCTTTTCGGGACCACGGCCAAGAAGCTCGACCGGCAGGAGCGACAGAAAGTGAAGGACAGCTTAAAGCGAGAGATGACCGAGATTTTCTATGCGAAGAACCTTTTCAGATGATTCACCTTATTAATAAGGGACTACGAAAAACCCCACGGTTGATGGATTTTCCCCGAACCTTGTGTAGCTTGAACCTTCATTTGATTTACCCACATATGAAATAGGGGATCTTTGTAGTCGTCACAGGCATATCGCGCTCGTGCAAGATCCTGGTCGAGTTCCCCCACACCCTCATCCAACTTGACCAGGGTCGTTCGATAAGGTACGCTCAGAAACACGAAAATACAGGCGTTTTCATCAACCTGACCCCGGTTTCCTCTTTGCCGGCCGTTTGGGGAAGCGATATGGGGCCTTTTCGAGGTCCAGGGAACCATGCCCCGAAATGTTAAGACCCCCGCATAATTGCGTGTAAAAAAGGATAAATCTTATGTTCCCAATCGGTGATGATGATACCGTCTCGCAGAACTGTTCCGCTGGTCACGTATGCCTTGATCGCTCTGAACGTCCTGTTTTTCTTTGTAGAGCTGAGTGGCGGTGACGCTTTTATTGAGAAGTGGGCTTTCGTTCCCAGCCGCTTCCTTGCCAATCCCTTCGGCGATTTTCTGACGCTCTTCACTTCCATGTTCATGCATGCCGGGTGGGTTCACCTGGGAGGCAACATGCTTTACTTGTGGATCTTCGGTGACAATGTGGAAGACCGTTTCGGGCACATCAAGTTCACAATCTTCTACCTGCTCTGTGGGCTTGCGGCAACTTTTGCCCAGTTGGCGTTTAGCCTCGGATCAAACGTGCCGAATTTGGGAGCATCGGGGGCGATTGCGGGGGTGCTCGGCGCTTACATTTTGCTGTTCCCACAGGGAAAGGTCAGAGTATTGCAGGGCCAACAAGTGATTCAAGTGCCCGCGCTGATCGTCATTGGGCTCTGGATCGTTCTGCAGTTTTTTAGCGGCATCGGTTCCATTGCCAACACGGCGCAGACGGGTGGCGTCGCTTACATGGCGCACATCGGCGGATTTCTGGCGGGGTTTGTGTTGACCTTTTTGTTTCGTGGGAGTCGCGGGGCGCAGGCGACGGGCTGAATCGCTACGATGGCACATCATATTGGCGAATCGAGAATGCTTGCTGTATAAAGTTGTTTAATTCTGACTTCTGTCGTGCTTACCAGGATGAGGGTTCTCGAATATTGACTTAAAGAACCAGCGGAAGTCCTGAGGCTGCATTCCAGGGCAATTACAATTTATAAGACGGCCCGGGACACTGGATTTCTTCACATTTGCGCTTCCTGCTAGACGACACGAGATGACAAAGGTTATTGGAACCAAGTGGAAAGAGACATAAGTGAGCACTCAGAAGCCGGATTCAGCCATGGCATTTGTCCGGACTGCGCTCGAAAAATTTATCCTGACTTGTTTCAAAACTAAGGCGATGACTCGCAAATACAATGTTATTTGGCTTTAAGCGGTTATACGGATGCTGAGACAGGGAAACTAACATGGACCTAGACTAGAATGAGAATAGCAAAAGCTATCTGACGCATGTTGCGGAGGAGAAACTTGCCGAGTCTAAGGATGCTTCTTCGCGACTCAAAGATCACCCCCCTGAGGCGATCATCCACGAACTCCAGGTCCACCAGTTTGAGCAAATGGCGTAAGGAGGATTAAATGCTTAAAACAGAAGGCGACACTTTTGAATCATATTTGGGGAAAATTGAAGCATCCGTCCGTGAGATGCGCCCTGAATGGGATAAAGAAAAACAATGGAAGGTAGAGGTGTCAGATAAAAAAGCAATACCCAAGATAGATATGATTGATTATGACAAAAAGCTAATCCTCATTGGTAAGGCAACATTTAATATTGCTTTCAATGGTAATGAAGATACAGAAAAAGCAATATTATCAACTTGTTCTGGGATTGCTGCTGGACTTGAAACTACAGAAAAGTAAGTAGTTTCTCCCCCACCATCGTTTGCCATTGAGAGGATTGATTATTAAGATATTCGAACTGAAAGCTGTGGTATATCTTGCGCTCTGATCTCGTCTCAGCGCCGTAGCGAATCCCTGGATTCTTATCCATCTCCCTCAACAACTCACTGGCTCGGACCTTTATACATCCCTTTTGACCGCCTCAACTATTCCAGCAGCGATTATTACTCTTCTTGAGGAGCTTAGAATTGAGGATGGTAGCGCCGACAAACCTGAATTATTAACATTCCAACATTAAATTGCTTTTTGCCAAACTGGGACTAATGCTACTCGAGGATCTCATTGAAGCCGGTCGAGTAAGCCATGCCACTTACGTGGCGGGAGTCGAAGCCGCATACCGGAACGCATCCAGCAAAAACCTCACGGGATGCCCCTATTTTATCAGCGGCCTCAGAGCAGTCGCCGTCGTGTCCGGAACCCGTACAAATCCGATCTTCCTGTACTGGTCTCGACGCATCGCCGTATTGGCGCGTGGATGCAGATATATGGCATAGTGGCATACTTATTGTTGCGAATTGCACTGACCAATTTGTTGTTCTGGAGGCAAAGATATGGATCCTAATTTTCTAATTCCTGAAATTCCCATCCTTGAAAAGATTGTCAGACCTCTTTGCGTCTACATATTTTTGCTGGTGGCGTTCCGACTTTCTGGCAAGCGAGAACTTGGCTCCATCGGCCCCTTTGACCTAGTTATCTGGCTGACCATCTCGAACGTTCTGCAGAATGCTATGATAGGGGCGGACAACTCGCTCACCGGCGGATTAATTGGCGCAACCACAATGTTTGGAGCCAACTGGTGTTTCGCAAGACTTTCCTACAGTTTCCCTACCTTTGAACGGCTCGTGGAAGCAAAACCTACGGTGCTGGTAGAAAATGGTAGAATTTTGAAACAAAATCTGGCCAAAGAACTCTTGACCGTTGAAGACCTTAGCCACGCCCTTAGAAAAAATCAAATAGACCTGGATCAGGATTTGCCACACCTCAGGAAGGTCCTGTTAGAATCTGACGGCGCTATCACAATCGTTCGGAGGTTGTACGGCGACAGGAGCTTTGAAAAGGAGCCTCGTTGAGCACCCCTGAAACGGGTCCAGTAAACTCATGATAGGCTTTATACCAAAAATCGTCCGGTCTTGATTGGACGCCTTCCTTTAAATTTCGGATGAATCACTTGAAAACGATCAAGGTTCCTAATGTCGGATGAGTCCTTAAAACCTAGCATCGACCCGCTGGGGTTTTTCTTTTCGGCCCTGGAGTTCCTCCTGATATTTTTAGAGTCAACGTCCAGCCTTGTCGCGTCATTAGTTCATTCTATATTGGAAAAGGAGGCCCCACAAAAATCCTTGCCATGTCTATTCTCGAATTGAAACTCTCGCCAAATTTTGGCTTGAATCCATACAAGAAGATGCGCTCTTAAATTTCAAGATCATAGCTATCTGACTCCACTCAGATTACTTGTCCCTAACCATTGCGTATCTGAACTTTTTGGGACAAACTTACTCCAACTTGAACCAACTCCAAAATGGATATAAGCCGCTTGTCGTTTTCGGTTAGAGCAGTCTCCCACGATTCCTCCAGTTTCGAAAATAGAGTTCGTTGCAGTGTTCATATAGCCCATGATATTCTCTTTCTAAGCTTGACCGCTGCCTCCTGTTGACAAAGCGTCTTTTTGCTAAAAACACTATCACCACGGGCATGCCCGTGAAGCTCATTTATTACAGATGCTTAAACCACCAAAAAACACTTTTGCAAGAGGCTCATGAGTGATCACCGATTCAAAGCGCCGCTATACTAGATGTCAACAGGAGGGAACAAATTATGAAGAAACTATTCGTGATTGGCGCACTTGTGTTTCTAGTTGCGTCAGCCTTGGGTTCTGCCCAATCGAATGACAAGCCGATCAAGCTGGGAGCTATGTTTATTAGCTCCGGCCCACTTGGTGGATACGGAATCAATGGGCAGCGAGCCATCACCATGGCTTTAGAGGAGATAAACTCCTCAGGAGGTGTACTTGGCAGAAAGCTGGAACTCGTTTTTGGAGACACTAAATTGAAGCCGGACGTTGCCGTCGAGCTTGCTGAGAAGTTTATCAATGAGGACAAGGTGGATTTTCTGATGGGTCCTACGTCCAGCGCCGTAGCGCTCTCACTGTCCGAAGTCGCTCGAAAGCATAAGAAAATTCTCATCAACACGCAAGCAGCGACATATGTTCTGACCGGCGACAAATTCAATCCATACCTGTTTAGCACCCTGAGCAACGTGATGATGCATTCTCGTGCAGGGGCCTATTACATGGCTTCTAAACCTTGTAAACGGTGGATGTGTATTGCGCCGGACTACAATTACGGCCACGAATCCTGGGATTTGTTTAAGGAAAAACTCAAGGCGTTGAAGCCTGAAATAGAGATTGTAGGCGAAACGTTTCCCAAGCTAATGGCCCCTGACTATTCAGCCAACATAGAAGAAATTTTAAAAGCCAAGCCTGATGGCGTTTGGTGTCCGCTGTGGGGGCAAGATGCCGTCAATTTCATCCGACAGGCAAAGCAATTCAAACTCTTCGACACGATTAGGTTCGCTTTTCCAGTAGGAGCAGCCCTGGAAACCGTTGTACCGCTTGGAAAGGATACCCCCGAAGGGCTGTTCATGGCGTCGAGGTATTTCTTCACTACTCCCGATTCGGTAGAGAACAAAGAGTTCGTAAAGAGATACTTCGAGAAATACAAGGAATACCCTGACTATATGGCTGAAGAGACTTACGCTGGCGTGTATTTCATCAAAGCAGCCGCGGAGCGAGCAGGTACTACAGACGCAGAGGCGATTATCAAAGCTGTCGAGCGGGAGCCTCTGGCCTGGCCGACTCCGGAGGGTTGGAAGATCATGAGGGGCGCCGATCATCAAGCGGTAGAAGATGTGGTCTGGGGACAAACCAGTTACAGCGAAAAGTTTGGTTTCTCGATTCTCGTGAACATAGAATCTATACAAGCTGAGCAGATATGCCGGACTCCCGAGGAACTCACGCAGGTAAACAGGAAACCCTAGGCGCATCCTGAGGTCCTGAAGCCTCCAGAAGATTTAGCATTTTTTTTGTAAGTAAACGGCCGTTTTGTTCTCCGAGGCTCCACCCTCCGGTTCTTCAAATGACATGTCTGACTTGAGAAGAGCGTGCCGGCTAACTCGGGGACTCATGTCCATGAACAAGCGGCCTACCACTCATAAATCTATCTCAGTTGTCTAAAGAAAACGGACCGCTGCTCATAATCACTGGTCAGACTCATGAATCAGATAATTCCTTGGAAATGCCATAACTGTGGGAGAGCATTCGACACGTTACGGGGCGGTATCTGCAAAAAGTGCGGACGACCGACATGTAGTATTTGCTTCGGTATCGGAACCCTTCGGCGAATTGTACAATTAAAATTGCCGGAATCACAGATTTGCCGGTCCTGTGCAAAAGCAGAAAAGAATGAGGCTTCCTCCTCAAAATAGAATTTGGCGTTTTCCCAATACATTAATCAAGATGGCGCTTGAAGGGTTTTTCCCCTACAAGACGGTATGTCGGATGAGCTTCTTGCTTACCCCTGTTCGTCTATGCAAAGAGTAACGAATTATCAGGCTCTTCGTGAAAGTGTGTGTATGATAGTAACCGACAAGATTTTACTGGATCATGCGGCGGAATATCGACAGAAGCGTTTGAAACCCGAGGCTCCTAAGAACGGAACTTTGATGATGAGAAACAAATGTCGCGCTTAATTGCTTGGGATCAAATTAAGGATCAATATAGCGACATCCTGGTTCTGGGAAATGGAGCTAGCGTTTCTGTCCACAAAGGTTTCAATTACAAATCACTAAAAGATGAGGCGGTTAAAAACGGTTGGTTAGGTCCAAATGTCTCCAAGGTCTTTGACCATTTGAGAACAGATGACTTTGAACTTGTACTAAAAATGCTTTGGCACACATTTCGTATCAATCAAGCTCTTGAAGTAACCGACAACCGCTCTACAAAGACCTATCACGAGATCAAGCAAGCATTGATTCGGTCCGTCCAAACAGTCCATGCCTCGTATGAGAAAATAGAATATCTGCGCCCTATGTGGCAATTTATGTATCGCTTCCGGACAGTCGTAAGTTTGAATTACGATTTGTTAGTCTATTGGGCCATGCTCGCGGGAAATGATTTTCTGGGGCGCTGTTTCAAAGACTGTTTTCTTGAAGGAGAGTTCCAATATGATGACTGGGAGAACTTTCGAAAGCCTATAGCTGAAGGTGGTCATTCGACTCTGGTGTTTTATCCTCATGGAAATTTATGTCTTGCATCCAATGAAGCTAATTCCGACATCAAAATCGTCGCTCACGGGGACAATTTATTGGGTACAATTCTAGATACTTGGCGCAGCAATGAAGCCATTCCTTTATTTGTCAGCGAAGGGACTAGTCATCAAAAAAAAGAAGCCATCGGTCGCAGTCGATACCTGAATACAATCTACAACGACGTTCTCCCAAAACTTAAAGGCAATCTCCTTATATACGGTTGGTCCATGAGTGAGAATGATGAGCATCTTATTAGACGACTTGTGAAACCGAATACCAAGGCGGTAGCAATCTCGGTACATATCGCAGGCAAGACAGATAGAGATATCGAGGAAACGTGTAAATTATCGGAGTTGAAGATTCACAAGTATAGCCCAAAAGCAAAAATAACTTTCTTTAACGCAGAGGATCCTGGTTGCTGGATCCACAGTCCGAGATTTAGCGTCGTAACACCAAGCAACCCCAAAACATGAAACGTACCCCGCATGAGATCTCAAAAACCCGGCTAGAAATCTGATTCTACACGCTCACTTAGAAATGGTCCCACCAAATAAAAATCTTAGCCACCGTGTAACCAATAAGGCCTATTACAATCAGGTAACCACCAGTATATGCGCTTGATTTCTCCCCTGAGAATAATCAAATCCAGCCTAAAAAACAAACGAATACGCTTAAAACAAGGCATAGCTCAGGCAAACCCAGTATTTAAGTTATTACTTTAGTAATAGTTATATTTTAATTAAGTTAAACAATATAACAATTTAATAATATTACTGGAACATCTTAGGTTATTTAGTGTCACTAGTAAATAGGTAAGGTAAAATCCTCACAGAGAAAGAAGGTATCGGAGATGAAACGAATCAAACAGCTTAGAATCGCAGCCGACGCCCTTTTGAAAACGGATGTTGGTGTTGACGCCTTCATGTGTTGGAAAAAGAGTTCTTTGTTAGCTCTTGTTGGTCTGCTGGGGCCTTTACATTACTACACCAAGAATTTTGGGATATTCACGATGGAAAAGAACCGTCAGGGCCTGCTGGCTGGAACTGGGATTCTGACTGCGGTCGAAGAACAATTCGCTTAGAATCTGTTTAGGAACATCCGCTTCAAAGCGTGTATGGATAAATTTATGCCTCAATGGCTTAGTCATAAACAGTGAGAGGAGTTTCAAAATGTCTTGGCAGTTCTTTTTGGATCAAACTGAGCTTGGTACAATTGTCGAATGCGAGTTCAACAACACTCAAGAACGATCGTTTACGCTGCAAAATGGCATGACCAAAATAACGAAGGTCCAGGGAGAATGTAGGTTACACCTGTCAATCCCCGATGTCGAAATGCGCTTTCAACTGGCTGACAGGGTGGGACATAATATCAACTGGGAATTGAGGGCCGGTCCCCATTCATCCACACTCAGGGGCAAAGGAACTTTACTAAGATATGATCCTCAATCTGGGACAGCTCTAATTAACTGCTAATTTGATCAGTTTGATTGGTGTGCGACTGCTCTTAATTAGCTTCCGTTCCAATATCCAAGTTGCTATTCGGGCAATGGAGTTAGCTTCCATTAGTTTTGTTTGTGGGTAATTTTCTGGGAGACGGTCACTCAACTAGTTTTAATGGACGATCTACGTGAATTATGACGTCTCCTATCAGATTTGACAGCGCCCGCTGACCCGCCAACTTCAAGGCAACGCCGCAAATTCCCAATCCATCGACTATGGAATAGGCAACAACCACTAACCACTAATTCATAACGTGTTGGTTTAATTAAGATAAAACTTGACAGCTCATGCTGGTCTGTTATTATCATGTAACATCATAGTATCTGGGAAAATTTGGCGGGGAAAAGTTCTGGGCGAGTCTGGAGGGAACATGCCACGATTCGACGTTGTGGAAGAGGCAAGACGGGAGAAGGCTTACCGAAAATGGGTTATTGGGAAGAGTATGACGAAGGAAGAACTAGCGGACGCTTATCTTAAATGGGCTAACGAGCTTGAAGACGAACTTTTACGACGGACCGGACTAAATCTAGACTTTTTTTTGAGTTATCCTTACGGCGAAGTTTTTCTCCTGGAAAACCTCACTCCCTCGGAAGCAGCGTCCCAGATGATAGAAGTTGAAAATATCAACGAAATAAAAAATAGACCTTTTTTCGTAGTTCAAGGGGGACGAGAGAAGCAGACTGTCAACAGACGCTAGTTCGTACCAATTCTTCGGCGAAAAAAAGAGCCAAAGGCTGCCTGTAAACGGGGGGGAAGTGTCACAGGTCCTCTGACTCTATGTGTTCAGACTATCTTTTTCTGGATGAAGTGTAAAGTGCCCGACATCATTGATATGAGGTTATTATTGCCAGGAGTATGGCCCAAAATATTGCCAGGATCACCCCTACCCAAATAACTTCTTTCAGAAAAGATTGGAGATCCCGCCAAAACATAGCCCCTCCATTTTCCTGGCTCAACGTTTCTCAGGACATTTTACTTTGCCCAGTGACAGTTCATCAAGATCGTTGATACCAACCGGGATAGGTGGCAACCAGTAAACTACAAGATGGCGCTTCGCTGGAAGATTTCTAGGCCCTTTTCAGAATGAATGCCAGTGAGCCCGCCTGATATGGGGAAGGGGAGCTGCTCAGAAATCTGAGCCAGCTAGTCTTGATCCCCAGATTCCTCACGGATTAAATTTCCGTTCCCGTCCCTCACCTCAATACGGTCGCCTACCCTGTGACGCTCCCGGATCAGGTTGTTGTCCTTGTCTCTGATCTCGATTCTATCCCCGCGTTTGGTCCATGTTTCCACGAGATTTCCACTTCCATCACGGACAGTTTTGCCCGCAAGCTACCGAAGGACAAAGCAGCACACAACGATCAAAAATATGTTTGATTCGCATTGTTCTCCTCATTTCACTCAAAACGGAACTGATAATGAGTTTCCAGAACACAATTTGCACAGCCGATATCCATTCTTAGAGGCTTCGTCCAGTCCTTGGTCGCTCTTCCCCGTCCGTTGACGCCTTTTTCTTCTGAAATCCCAAGGTGGTATGGGACCGAATGCGACCACAAGCCTTTTTGGGGCCCGTGCATGATCTTCAGCTTTCCGAAGATCATAATCTTTCGGGGCGTGTCGCTGATACCACCAGGCGAATCCTTCAGCGACAATCATCTGGTTCAGGTATTTACGATCAATGTAAATCTTGGCGACCAGTCTCGCGTATCTGTCCTTCTCTATTGGGACAACTTCAACGGTCTTCCCGAAGACCTTATCCGAAGTAAACTGTTTGGCTCTAGTCCCGAAATCCTGATCGTGTTCCGGGCAATCGATCCCGTAAAGGCGAATGCGAACCGGAGCCTTGTCCTTCAGGACTTCGATTGTGTCCCCGTCAAGGACTCCGATAACTTTGGCACGGAAAGCGGCTGTGTCCGCTGCAAAGGCAATTGTGTTCGCAAGAAACAGAATCAATAGAGCGGCTCGAAATAACATCATGGCTCCGCTTGAACGTGAAATTACGGGATGTTGATCGTCAACCAAGAGCGCCTGCAATAATAAGACAGGCTTGCGTCGCCGGAAAAGCGACTAACAAATATTCGAGTAAATATTATGATTCGGTGCTTGGAACATTAGGCTCGTTCACGTCGACTATGTTATCCATTCAAGAAATGATCCAGGTGTTGAAATGTCTTTCTTATTCATAAGGGCCTATCCAATTGGCTTTTTCATTTATCAAATAGAGGATGGGTCGTTATTCTAATTCGGACGTGTGCCAGGACAAGGACAAATATTATAATTAGTAAATTTAGAAACTCCCTCCCGGAACGTCCTACACGGCATCCAAACATACAACGCGACTTCAACGTTATAGAATAGAGGGCCCTAGGGTTATGATTTTGCGATAAAATCGCTCGGTTTTTTTCGGGAGTTCCTTCCTCAAGCATAGCAGCCTTCAACGCGACAAGCACGTATCCAACTTGATAACGGTAGACCAGCACGATCTGCCGCTTTTTCCAAGCGTTTTCTCTCTTCATCAGTCACATACAAATAGATTCTGTTTTCTCTTTTCATGTCACACTCCACAAATTCGGCAGGCAACTTAGTTACACCCTATTTTAAACCTTTTCAACGCTTTTTTGTTGACATGGGATGAAATTGGGGGTAAATAGGGGCTAGTGAAAATTAATGATCATCAAGAGAGGTAAGAAGAATGTTTCATCTCGAACTAGGCAAAATGTTCACACGCACCAGAGCGGTGATGCTTGAAAATAACCGGGACAACTTCTCCTTTCGGAAGGTGGACAAAGATTTGAAAGCTCTCAACGAAAACTCACAGTACGACTATCTCCTAACTTTTCGGCAAGAAATCACACAGGCATCGATGGAGTGAAACGGTATCTCTAGATGTGCGATCAATTCTTTCGAAGGGCTGGCAATATGGAATGTGACCACAGCACTATTGTCGGCAGCGTCATGAGATATTCTTCGGTATGTGGCCCTTGGGACGGATCCTATGAACCCCGGAGGGTTTGCGTATCGGATGATTGACATGGCCCCATACTCGTTGTCAACAGGGTATTCCATCAACATTGCTCCGGTTTGTACTAGTCTTGGCAGCACGCGGAAGTTGATCAACATATCATTAGAGTATCTTAGGATGAGGGGATCAAAGTAACTGCTCATAGATCGACCTAAATTATTAGGTTCTTGGAACTTGATTATGCCCAGAGGGTTAGATTGCATGGAAAGAACGTTTGTTGCGGGCAAAGATTTTCTCACATTGGAAGAGGCTGCGAATTTCCTCCATATAAGCAGGCAGGCCTTACGAAAAATCTGTCACGAGCGCCGAATATCTTTTGTAAAAGTGCATCGAACGTCTTGGTTATTTTCACAGGAAGCGCTGATCGATTTTATTCAGCAGCAAACCATCACGGCAATCCGACCCAAAAAGGTTGACCGCAAAGTGTCGGCGGGATTACAGTCGCCAAAACAGGATGTTGATAATGATGACAGGAACACGCGCACGGCTCTTAGAAAGGAGTTGCAGGGGCTGTGTCAGTAACAAAAAGAGGCCGAGTTTATCATCTTCGCTTCCGACCTTTTGGGGGCGACGTTATAGGTTTGGCTACCGACGCGAAAAACAAACTGGAAGCGCAGGGCATGGAGAGAGATATTTTGTTGGCTTGTCGTTCAGGAGACTATTCAACGCTTTTGCCACAGGCTAGAGAAGCGTGCTTACGGATGTTCAAAAATCAATCCTGGCGACTACTACCGAGTTTAACACTGGAAAAAGAAGAGGACCTTACCCTTTGGCGGGCGACCGAGATTTTCCTAAAAGACCCGGAAATAAAGGAATCAAGAACCAAGAGCCGTTATCTCCAATGCCTTCATCACATCATAGGGTATTTTGGGAAAGAGGCGCTTTTAAATAGCCTCTGGCTGCCTGAATTTAAGCAATACCGCATAACTAAACAACGAGAAGGCTTGAGCAACGGCACTGTGAACTGGCAAATGACGACATTAAGCAAGATGTTTACGATTTTAGAACAACATCGGCTTGTTCAACAAAACCCCATTCGACTGTTGAAGAAACTATCGACTAAAGAATCTCAGCGACATGTTTATCTTTCCTGGCAAGATGTTTCGCGAATAGCAGAGGGGGCTCCCGATTGGTTTGGCCCCATAATCTGGGTGAGCTATTATAGCGGGATGAGGAAAGGTGAAATACTAGTATATCGTTTCATAAATAGCTTATCATGTTAAACTAGGACTTCATCCAGTTTGTATTTCCAACGGAAGATAACTGGTGATTCGTTAATTTCTTTGATGTATTTGTAAAGCCTTTCAATTAGTTCGTCTTTGGATTGCACACGCAGACTCCTGAGAAATGAACGGGCCATCTTGCTGAAAAAGATTTCCACCATATTGAGCCACGATGCGTGTTTAGGAGTAAATACAAATTCGAAACGACTCGGTCGGCCCTCCAACCATTTAAGGGTTTCTTTGGAGACATGCGCCGAGTGGTTGTCCATTACCAGCCTGATCTTCCAGTTATCAGGATAACGGTGATCTATTTCCTCCAAGAATTCAATGAATTCCTGACTTCGGTGACGATCCCTTACCAGGGCGTGAACGTGGCCATCGTGAAGGTCAAGGCCAGCCATAAGACTGACCGTGCCAAGACGTTTGTATTCATAGTCTCTTCCCCACGTGGCGTACCTGTGAGGCACCGGCGGAAGGTCCGCAGCGACATTTGCGACAGCCTGAATTCCAGGTTTCTCGTCATAGGATATGGTTGTCTCACGTCGATTCTTATTCTTTTCTGGGTTCTCACGAAACACTTCAATCTCTTTGTAGACGACCAATATCTGCGCCATTTTCTCTTCAAAATCGGGGTCCCGCCTCTCTAAATAGTAAGCGGTCTTGTGGGGCCTCACGTCATGTTCTTTAAGAATTCGCTGGACAGTGGCTTTCCCTGCTTTCCTAAGGGAAGGATGTCCGGAGGCTTCAGCAGTCTTGCGCACATGCTTGGACAGTTGACTATGCGTCCAGGTTTCAGCGGCATAGCCGTAATCCGTCGGTTTCGAGCAAGCTAAAGAGACCAGCCAGGCCTTGTCATCGGCGGTTATTACATTCGGTCGTCCCGGTCGCCTCAAGTCCCTAATGGCGACCTGAATTCCGGCGCACAATGCCTTATTTATACACAACAGCACAGTCGGTCGACTTACTCCCATATGGCGTGAAACGGAGCTTTTGCTCTCGCCCGCATGGTAAGCTAAAAGAATTTTTGCCCTTGTCACCTGATCATAAGGTTCTGTCCTTGAAACGCTTAACTGCTGCAACCTCTCCATGTCTTCGCCGCTTAGTTCCAATTTTGGGCACACTCTTTTCGCTGCCATAGCGTCTCTCCTAAACAAAAGAATGCGTCCAGATATTCTAACTTGTAAAACATGTCAAGTTAATTATGAAACGATACACTAGGGCTGACATGGGACTGCATTGATCTCAAACAGCGAATCATGTTCCTCGGTGTGGAAAAAACCAAAGAGCGAGCCAAGAAAAAAGTACCGATTCACCTGGATCTACTTTCTATTCTTCGGCGCTTAAGGGTTAGAAGCCTCTGCAATCAGGATGTGTTCACCATTGAGGGTAAGCCTCTTGGTAAGGATTCGACGAAAAAGGCGTGGGATAGGGCAGTGGGACGTCTAGGTTTTAATACTAAGCCGAATTTTCACGACCTACGCCATACCTTTAAAACAAACTGCCGACGAAGCAAGATTGACGCGGAGATTCGAGAACGGATACTCGGGCACAGCTCTAAAGAGTTGGGTGTAAGAGAGCGATACGGAGTAGTTTCAAACCAGGAGCTTGTAGAGGAAATTGACAAACTTTCATTTGACCACGGGCAAACTGAGATCTGGGTTGAAAAAAAAGCCGCGTGTACAGGACGTGTACAGAAACTGCCTAAAAAAGAAGGGCTCCGATATGCCTCGAAGCCTTAACTTATTAATTCATCAATGGTTTTTTGGTGGAGATGAAGGGATTTGAACCCTCGACCCCCGCGTTGCGAACGCGATGCTCTCCCGCTGAGCTACATCCCCATGTATCCCTTCTGAATAACATTTTAGCGTGAATCTGTCAACTGTCGGTCCGACAAATTGTCGCCCCCATAAATCGGTGTGGATGAATTAAGCGAAAATGAGTTTTCTTCTTGGGGAGCGATTTCGGAAGGAAAATCTCCCGTCAGATTAACAGACGGGAGATTGTGGATTTTTATCGAGCGTTAAACCTCTTCAACCTGTATCGCTTCTTCCGGGCAGACGGAAACGCAGGATTCACATCCCAGGCATTCATCGGGGTTGACAACAGTTGTCTTTGAATCGTTTACCGCCAAAACGTCTGCTGGGCACACATCGACACACTCACCGCACTGCTTGCATTTCTCATCACTGATCTTAGGTAGGAACATAAAACACCTTCCAAGTTGAAAAATTATTTTATCGATTCAGTTTCACCGGATAGTAATCCAGCGAAACCCAACTTCAACTATAAGTAATTAACACACTGTGTTAATATGGTCAATTCAAGGTCTTGCACAGATTTGCAGTGAAACCGCAACCTCTCAATCCGATCAAGAGGCCGACAATGGGACAGACAAAAGACGAACTATATTTAATTGATGGAAGCGCATACATTTTCAGGGCTTACCACGCAATGGGCGGTCTTTCAAATTCAAAAGGATTTCCCACTGGAGCTATCTTCGGTTTCACGAACATGATCATGAAGACTCTCAAAGACAAGAATCCAAACAGGATCGCAGTCATATTCGATGCCCCTGGCCCCACTTTTCGGCATGAAAGATACCCGTTGTATAAGGCTAACAGACCGGAAGCCCCCCAGGATTTGGTTCTTCAAATCCCCAAGATAATAGAGCTTGTGGAAGCGTACAGATTGCCCATGTTGAGCGTTGTCGGATTTGAAGCCGATGACATTATAGCTACTCTGGCCAAACAGGCTGTTTCGTCCAACTCGAGGGTGATAATAGTCTCGGCCGATAAAGATCTGACTCAGTTGGTCTGCGACGACGTTACGATGTGGGACCCACAGAAAGACGCCCTATACGACTCCAATGGAGTTAAAGATAAATTCGGCGTTCTACCCGAACAAATGCTCGATTACCTCTCTTTAGTCGGCGATTCTTCGGATAACATTCCCGGCGTAAGGGGTATCGGTCCCAAAACCGCTACGAGTCTAATTGAACAGTTTGGATCACTCCAGAAGATCTACGATAACCTGGATAATATAACCAAGCCCAAACTTCGTGATTCGCTTGAACTGAACCGTGAAAACGCCTTCCTGAGCAGAGAACTGGCGACTCTGTCCTCCGACGTCCCTTTGGATCTTGACATAACCGATTTTGAAATTCGGGAACCGGACAATGAGAAACTCAGGCAGATATTTCGCGAATATGAGTTTAAGCGTTTGCTGGATGATCTGCCGGCGGTGAAAAATCTTGATTTCTCTAAATACAGAGTTGTCCAGTCTCTGGACGAACTGGAAATGGTTACGACAGATCTGTTGGCCAAAGGTTATTTCGCCGTTGATGTTGAGACCACTTCTCTGTCTGCTGTAAGAGCCGAGCTTGTGGGGATTTCTGTTTGCTCCAAAGAAGGTGAAGCGCTTTACATCCCGGTTGGGCATATCCACGGACCGCAACTTTCGAAGAAGGAAGTGTTGCTTCGACTAAAGCCAATCCTGGAAAACCCGGATGTAAAAAAGATAGGACAGAACATCAAATACGATTTGATCGTGTTCAAGAGGGAAGGGGTAGACATTAAAGGGATAGCATGTGACACAATGCTGGCCTCGTATTTGCTGGATCCCTCAAGACGCGGCCACTCCCTTGATGATCTTGCTGAAATTTACCTGGAACACAAGATGATTCCTATCACGGCCCTGATCGGGTCCGGCAAGAAACAGACGTCATTTGCCGAGGTTGAGATTCCAGAGGCTGGTGAATATTCTTGCGAAGACGCTGATGTTACGTTCAGGGTGGCGTCGCTAATGATCCCGAGGCTCAAGGAAGTTGGACTAGATGATCTGTTCAGAAACGTAGAGTTACCCTTAATTTCAGTTCTCGCAGATATGGAAATAGCTGGAGTGAAGATAGATTCGGAGTATTTGAGCCAATTGTCTGTTGAATTTGGAGAAAGTCTCAGAGCCCTCGAATCCCAAATATATGAACTTGCGGGTCAGGAATTCAACATCAATTCGACGCAGCAGGTTGGAGAGATCCTTTTCAACAAACTGGGCCTTAAAGGGACCAAGAAAACCAAGACAGGTCTGTCAACATCGCTGGCTGTGCTTGAGGAGTTGGCCCTAGAGCACGATTTGCCGAGAAGAATACTGGAATACCGTTCCGTTTTTAAACTCAAGTCTACCTATGCGGATTCCCTTGTAAACCTCGTCAATCCCGAAACAGGCCGTATACATACTTCCTACAATCAGGCCGTCGCTGCAACAGGAAGGCTTTCCTCCTCGGATCCGAACTTGCAGAATATCCCCATTCGAAGCGCAGAAGGGCGAAAAATCCGCAGGGCTTTTATTCCCGCTGAAAATCACCTTTTCGTCGCTGCTGATTATTCTCAGATTGAATTGCGCATCATGGCCCATTTATCGCAGGACCCCAGGTTACTGGAAGCATTCGCGTCAGGAGAGGATATCCACTCAATAACCGCTGCAAGTGTGTTTGGTCTGCATCCTTCATTCGTGACACCTGAAATGCGGCGGAAAGCTAAAGCGATCAACTTTGGGATCATCTATGGGATGGGAGCGTTCAAGTTATCCAACCAGATCGGCGTAAGCATGAAGATGGCGAAACAATATCTCGAAGATTACTACAAGACCTATGCCGGTGTTAAAAAATACATGGAAGAAATCCCTGATCAGGCTGCAAAGGTTGGATATGTAACAACCATCCTCGGCAGGAAAAGATACCTACCCGATCTGACAAATCCAAATAAGATGGCTCAGCAGGCCGCCAGGCGAATAGCTATCAACTCCACTATGCAAGGGAGCGCCGCGGACTTGATGAAAGTGGCGATGATAAATGTTCACAAGAAGCTGGAACAAGAGAAACTGAGGGCTAAACTTATTCTTCAGGTTCATGACGAATTGGTTTTGGAGGTCCGTGAAGACAGCGTGGAATCTGCTCAAGAACTACTCAGAGATGAGATGGAAAACGCATTCAAACTCTCCGTGCCTCTTCTTGTCGATGTCGCTACAGGTAAGAATTGGGATGAAGCCCACTAGTTTCTTGGCATGTTAAGGAAAAGGCGCATCCTGAATAACAAACAAATGATCTATTCCTACGAGTGTGAATGGCAGGGGACATTATGGACACCACTGTGGACGCGTGGATACTAACAATAGGAAACGAAATAATTAACGGTGTGATAGCAGACACAAACCGGGAAACCATATCCAGGGAACTCAGGTCAGTAGGTATCTCCATTAGGGGGATGTCTTCCGTTGGAGATCACATTCCCTCAATGATTGATGAAATTGACCGGGCTATGAGGACCGCAAAAGTGGTGATAGTTTCTGGGGGGTTGGGACCAACCGAAGACGACAAGACGTCGGAAGCCATTGCCAAATTTCTTGGAGTTGAGTTGATTCTTGATGTAACTCAACTTGATAGGATCAAAGCGCGTTTTCGTCAGTGGGGCCGCCTGATGTCCGACAGTAACAGGAAGCAGGCGTTTTTTCCAGAAGGCTCGGAACCTATACCCAATGATCATGGAACTGCCCCAGGATTTATGATCGAGCGATTCAATTCAATAGCGATGTTTTTCCCAGGGGTTCCGCGCGAACTGATAAAAATGCTGAGAGAACAGGGTATGCCACGCATCTTCAGGAAATTCGGCCAGCCACAAAGTGTTTTTCGTTCTCAAACAGTCATAGTGTACGGGCTGTCTGAGTCGAGGCTAGGCGAAATATTACAGGACGTGGCGATTGACGAGCCAGGTTTTCATTTGGCGTTTTTACCAAGATTTCCATTCATAAGATTGAGGCTGGACGCTTCGGGAGGACCAAGCGAGGCTGTGGAACACACGATAGCGAAGAAACTGGAAATTATATGCGGCAGGATCAGTGAGAACGTCATTTCAACAAAAGGAGAGAGCCTTGAGCAGGTTACTCTGGAGTTGTTGGAAAAACGTAATTTGACGATTGGCTTAGGGGAGTCTATCACTGGTGGGATGATTGGGGAAATGATCACGCGTGTTTCCGGATCCTCAAAGGTATTTATGGGCGCGGTGGTAAGTTATTCCAACGAAATGAAAGAAAACCTGCTCAAAGTGAAGAAAGAAACACTTGTGGATTACGGGGCCGTTTCACATCAGTGCGCCCGGGAAATGGCTGTTGGAGCGCAACGTGCCGCTGGCGCGGATATTGGCCTGTCTGTTACAGGTATCGCAGGTCCGGACGGAGGAACTGCCCAGAAACCGGTCGGCACATTTTATGTGGGCCTTGCTTTCGGAGATTCTGTTATCAGCAGGGGCTTTTTGCTTCCGGGGCATCGCGAGTGGGTGAAGACTCTTGCAGCCACACAGGCTCTAGACATGCTCAGAAGGTGGTTAATTGGCGTCAGGCTCCATGGTAATGAAGCCTGACGAGAGTTTGGTTACCTTTAAAAAAGACTATTCTTCAAATTTGTAAACGCTATTGTTGTCCTTGTCGAACTCAAGCTTGGCACGTAGGTATTTTGCGTTATACCCTGCGTTTTTGAGCACAGTGTAGGCCATTTCAGCCCGAGCGCCGGTACCACAGTGAATCAAGATTTCCTTGTCTTTCGGAAGTTCCGCCAGCTTGGCTTCCAGATCATCAAGAGGAATATTTTTTGTATTGGGTAGGACCCCCTCTTTAATTTCTCCCGCTCCACGGACGTCCAGGATAATAACGTTGGGGGAAGGTTTTTCAAGTTCACGGGTGAAAACCGCCAGTTCGACCTCTCCCGGGAACAATTTGCGAACGTAGGCTATTTTCGTGTCCGCAGGACCTGTCGCTAACGTTTTTCCGGCGGCTTGCCATCCGTCAAAGCCTTCCGAAAGGATGCTTGCCTGTGTGTAGCCCCATCCTGCCACGGTCTTGTACGCTGCTTTGGCCGCCTCATCCGCTCCCTTTTGATCGTAAATGATTATGGGCGCTGCCTTAAAAGTGGGGAATTGGCTCTTGATTGAATCCAATCCGTCTTTTGGAATCGCTACGGCTTTGGGAATATGACCTTTAGAAACGGCGTCCGGAGATCTCAGATCCAACAAGATATATGGCATGGCCATTTTGTCGAGTTCGTCAATCCCTGCGATGTTTGACACAACATAGTTACCGGCTTTTTTCCATGCGGGAAGTCCAGCGTGATAAACCTTAACATTCTTGAAACCAAGTTTTTCCGCCTTCCTGGCGGCTAAAGGACTGAGCACTCAGGAGAGTCCGGCGCAATAATAGATTTGCGTGGTTTCTTTATCCTTCAGAAGCTTGTCCGCGAGTTTGTCAAAAGCGCCAAACGGCATTGAAACAGCCGTAGGGATATGCCCGTCGTTGTACATGTTGGGGGGTCTGCTATCAAGGAGGATGTAGTTTCCCTCTTTAGGGCCTTTTGCCACCAACTTTTCAACTTCTTCGGTTGACATAAGTTGATTCTCTGGGACATTGATCCCCTTCTTGACTTCAACCTCTTTGGCAAAGGTTTTGCCGTTTTTCTTAAAATAGGTGATCTTGATAGATTCCCCTTTGGGGATTTCAGCCATAGATGGCGCATTTTTCAAAACTGTGGAGTCGTCAAAAAGAACGACATCCATACCCTGGTCAATTTGAATCTGTATAGCGTTTGCCTTAACAGAAACATCTTTGAGCTTTCCAGCCAGAACATCAGCCTGCTTGTCATAGTTATGGCATTTCAGGCAACTTTGGTCCGATTTTGAAGGAAGCTTCTCTTCGGCTTTAGCCGTGGGCAGCGCAATCCCTGCAATAAGAAAAGCGACGAGGGCCGCAAGACACGTAGGGAGAATAAATCTCCTGGGCATCATGCTCTCCTTTCTGGATAGTAATAGAATGCTGAGAAAATCTCAGTTTTAGGTTTCATTTCAATTTTAGCGTAGGCCATGGGTTACAAGATTTAATCGGGATATTTATATAATTAAATTCTAATTTGTTGTTGTTGAACTGTCAACCAAAATTACGACCATTTGAAAAAATACCCGGCTTTAATTCATCCTTGGAAACTGTTGGAACTCAGCTCAACAAGTCCGATACCCTTGCAATATCGGCAGCTAGCGTCTCGGCGTCCTCGTAGGGGTGTTGGGCGCCTAGAGAGAATCGCAAGAGGATTTCGCTGATTGATTCATGAATGTAAGGATAAACCAACTTAAGATTTGCGATCTGATTAGGAAAAATAGCCAGCATGTCGGAAGGTTTCAGAGTTGACGCCTTGTCAGGCGCAATATTGTTCAATTGACTGTAGGAGAGGTAATCTTTACCCACGACGAAGGCCAGGACGGTTCCCATTTCGAAGATGTCACGCGAGATAAGATTGTCTCGTTCTTTATAATCATAGTCAAAATCTATCCATCGGTAACGGCCTGTGTCTCGTTCCACAAATATATGATCCGGCGTTATGTCGCCGTGAATTTCGCCCATTCTATGGAGGTCGCCAATTGCTTTGAAAGCGTAGGCCAGGCCAAGCAGAATTTCCTCTAAAACGGTGTTGTAGAAATCATAGTGCTGAATTGGCATAGCCCTGATTACATTGTCGAGACTTATTCCAGATATTCTGTCGACAATCCGCACGTTATTGCCCGCAGCGTCCACACAGTGAATTCCTTGCATGAAATCAGGGTTTCCCCTGACCTTGTCCAAGATTCGAGCTTCTTTTTCAGGATTTCTCAGGCAAGAAAACTTCAGGCCGTAGATTCGGCATTGGAACTCTTCCAGAAACGTCAACTTTATGATTTTTTTTTCGCCGGTTCTTAGGTCTATGCCGCTTTTCACCCAAGGTTTTGGTTCTCCTTCGAGTCCAAACTTCTTTTCTGTTTCCGTTCCCCTCACGAGGTACCCAACGTCGTCAAGGAGTAAGACATCCCCGTAATTCACGTCATAGAAATCGGTGGTATCTTCGAGTATGCGAAACACACGGCAGGACGAGTTTTCAGGGAGATATTGGGTCGCTACTTTGCACCAGTCAACAGGTTCATTCATATTCTCGTTCCAGGCTTCAGAAAAAATCTAAAATTCGACAGCTAGTAGAATATGGTTATTGTGGACCAGAAATCAAATCTGGATTTTTGTTGAGGAATTGTTGTGTGAAGGGAAGGGGGATCGGAAGTGGGACAGATGGACGTCCCACTCCCAAATTGTGAAGCGTGACAATTATTCAGCCAGGATGGCTTTCAGTTCTTTGTTAAACTCCGGAACTACCTTGAAAAGGTCACCGACTATTCCGAAGTCGGCCTTTGTAAAGATTGGAGCTTCAGTGTCCTTGTTTATGGCAACTATGACCTTTGATGATCCCATACCTGCCAGGTGCTGTATCGAACCTGAAATTCCACAAGCAATATATAAGTTGGGAGTAACGGTTTTGCCTGTTTGCCCCACCTGATCGGAATGCTTCCTCCAACCGGCGTCCACAGCAGCTCTAGATGCGCCTACGGTGGCTCTTGATCCGAAAATAGAGGCCATTTCTTCCAGTAAGTGTGTAGTCCGATCCGCCCATGCCTCTTCCGCCGGAAACTATTATTTCAGCTTCCGTAAGATCAACCTTGCCGCTTGTGTCAAGGTTAAGCTCTTTTGTTACGTATGTAGAGCGGCTTGTGTCCACACTGAAGGGAATCTTGGACAGACTACCGGCTTTTGGATTCTCTGCGGTTTCCAGGACATTTGGTCTGGCCGTTGCAATTTGCGGGGAACCAGTCGCTGAACATTCAGCAAAGCACTTGCCCGCGTACATGGGACGTTTGCCAATCAGGGTGGTACCTTCGAGCCTGAAAGAAATACAGTCCGCCATGACGGCCATGCCTAGCTTTGCGGCTGTCCTCGGAGCAAGGTCTTTGCCCTGCATAGTGTGGCTCATCAAGACTATTTCAGGTTTTGTTTCATTGATTAGATGGGACAGAGCCTGGGCGAAATATTCTGAATTATAGGTTTCCAGTTCAGCGGCTTCGGTAGTGTAAACAGTGTCCACACCATACTTAGCCAGATCGGCAGCGAAGGAATCCAGACCGGGCCCTATAAGGGCCGCTCCCAGATCGCCTCCCAACGCGTCGGCCAGTTTCCTGCCCTCACTCGCAAGCTCGAACGCCGATTTCTTAATCTTGCCCGCTTTAATTTCCGCATATATCAACACTTTAGACATTGTATTAAAGCCTCCATATTATATAAGCCAACAGATGATTTGTTAGTGGTAGTTAAATTACCTTGGCTTCGGACCTCAGGGCCTGGACCACTATCTTAGCCACGTCTTGCGGTTCCATGCCTTCAAATTTCTTTCCGGCCTGGCGAGCTGCGGGCATTGAAAAATTTGTAGTTGCAAGTTTTGCTTCAGGAGAAACGCCCAGATCAGAAAGCGTTTTCTTTTCGACCGGTTTTTTCTTGGCCTTCATGATGCCAGGCAAGGACGCGTATCTAGGCTCATTGAGGCCTTTTTGGGAAGTAACAACACAAGGCAGGGGAGATTCTACGGTTTCCTTACCGCCTTCGATGTCTCTTTCACAAATGATGGACTTTTTATCAGCGGAAACTTCGATTTTTGTTACTAATGTGATCTGGGGGATCTTTAGTAATTCAGCAAGCATGGCTCCTGTTTCCGCAAAATCGTCATCTATAGCCCGATGACCGCAGAAAATTATGTCACACTCAATATTGGCCGCAGCAGCTGCAAGGGTTTGGGCCATTACAAAAGGATCGGCGTTGTTGACGGCATCGTCGCAGACGTGGACTCCACGGTCAGCTCCCATAGCTAGCGCGGTACGAATGGCTTCGACAAGTCTATCAGGCCCGACGCTGAGGATTACTACCTCTCCTGCCTTGAATTTCTCTTTGAGACGCAAAGCCTCTTCAACGCTGAACTCATCATAAGGATTGATGACATATTTGATGCCGTCCGTCACAATCCCCGATCCGTCAGCGTTAACCTTTATCTGTGTTTCTGTATCAGGGACCTGTTTAAGACATACCAGAGATTTCACTTGTTGCTCTCCTTTCAAATCGACTCGGATCAGACAAAGTTTTCCTGATTTCAAGGTATTCCCGAGGCGATTGGCCTCAGGGCTTCTGAAAATCCATAGGACAAAAAAACGTATTAATTAGGTTGTAAGGCTTCGGGTGAGTCAAACTTCCTTGGACCTATGGAACTAATAATATTAGAAAAGAATGGCCAGATGAGTCAAGAAAAATAGATCAAACAATTGATTCAGGAGTCAATTGTTTGGTGTCTTCGCCCGTTAATATGATGAATATTGTAGAAGGATTCCCGATTTGAGACCACTCGGGAGCCGGACGCGCTCAATCGGACCAGTTCATTCGCTGTCGCGTTTCAACGGGTTGTATCCGCCATCCTGATGCTCCAAAGGAACAGCTGGTTAAAAAAGCCTACCTGGATGAACCGACTTTCTTTTGAAGTTCCGAAATTTCATCCTGGATCCGTGTTCGGACATTTGGGGAAGGTTCTATTTTCAGCGCCATTTGATACCAGCGAATCGCCTTGTCAAATTCTCCTTTTTGTCTCGATATGTGGCCAAGGTGTTTAAGCGCCATTACGTTATTGGAATCCGTCGCAATCATTGCTCCCAGGTCATTTACGGCCTCGTCATATCTGCCCATTTGCTCGAGGATGTACGCTCGATTTCCCAATGCGTCGACCATCTTGGGATTCAGGGAGAGAATCCTGTCAAGATCCTGTAAAGCGCTTTCATGTTCGCCCATGTCAAAATATATGGCCGCCCGGTGAATAAGCGCATTTGTGTTTTTTGGAGTCTACGGTCAACACTTTGGTAAAGTCCTTTACAGAGCGGGAAAAGTCTCCAGCCAGTCTGAAAGCCATTCCCCGAGCCAGGTATCCACTAGCCAGTTCCGGATTAAGTTTTAGCGCCTTGTCGAAATCCCCTATGGCCCGATCGTATTTGCCCTGTATCATCCATACCTTGCCGCGATTGTAAAAAGCGGCCGGGTTCCTATTCCAGGCTTTAACCGCAGCGTCAAACAGAGTCAAAGACTGATCATAGGCTCCCGAATTAGCCTTGATTATAGCCTGTCGAGTTAATTCCGAGGATTTCGCCTCATCGGTGGAGCCAGAAGGACCCTGATTTTTCTTCGCCGCGTGAGCGGACCCTGTAACAAGGGCGAAGGCGATAAAACACGAAAAAAAGAATTTAAAATATTTCATGGTTTTTCACTGATTTGTTCTGGTAGTTAAGCCTGAGTTCCTGGTCAGAGCGGAAGCGGGGGGTGAAGAGCCCTCTTTCAGAAAGAATGCGAAGAAATCCTTGGCATAACTGTCATCATATCTGTTCAAGGTATAATTAGCCTGTTCAGGGGACAGCTTTGCCTTTCTGACCATGTTCCCAAAAATGTCTCTTATATAAAGGTTGGCCACGATGTTGTCAGGATTGGCGTCACCGTGAATTCCCCTTTCACATCCGGCCAAAACAAGGGCTTTGGCCATGTCTTTGCTCCCTATGTGGTGTCCGATGGCAAAGACAAGATTGCCGTCATTCCTGATCCCAAAGGCGCTACGATGAGCTACGAACCATGCGTGTTTACCATCCAGGTCTTTTCCGCCACCTCCCAGCAGGAATCCTAAACCTATCTCGGAATCTTCGACTCTCCCTTTGCGGAGGACGGACTGAACAACCATTCCATCTTTAACGATAAGATGTCTAAGCTGGCGTGCGTCCTGAACCAGTTCAACCGGAATGTCCGGAGTCCATTCCCTTATATCTACGGATCCATCTTTATAGACAATTAAAGAGGCCATCCCTGATAACATTGGATACATCGGTTTGCCCCTGAATATTGCCCCTGCTCCCTTGGAATGCCTTTGCATCCACATGGCGTTTGTGACGGCCAGAATTTTAGATCGCATATCCTGCTCAACTTCGGAATTACCCTTCGAAGCGGCCGGTTCCTGGGAGCCCACATAATAACGCATGGTGGTCATGCTCATGTCTATAACCATCATGTACACGACAGCGTTTGGGAAGTCGACGCTGGGACGGTAAAAGGTCTTGTAGACCAGTGGTCTACCACGACCATCGCGCGGAGAACCGGAAGATTCCCAGACACCCTCACCCTGCAAGGCAGGAGACGTGTACAATGGCTTGATATTGTCCAGCTTCAGCATGTCCAGTGGATCCCGAGCCAGCAATTTAAATTCCCCGCGTTCCGGCAAAGTCACAGTATCGTCGGCGACATTCTCATTCTTAAGATCGTTAACCGACCTGTCATCTACAGCCTGATCCTGTAGATTGTTTCGCTTTTGTCTGCCCGGATGACGCCATTGGTCCGTGGGAACTTTTCTTCGCGAACAAAGTGTGTTGGTTTTTAAAGCCAATTTCAGCGAAGGCGAATGAAGCTGAAACAAAACAAATAAGCATGAGTGTTAATGCCGTAAATGCTTTTGGCAATTCTTAAACCCTCTTGAAATAATCTGTTAAATTTTAAATTCTCATTTGTAATTATTTGTTACAATGATAACCTAAATTGCAAAAAAATTCAATGTTAAAGCGGTGTAACTATCTATTTAATGGGGATAAGGGGTCCTGAATGGATATGAATTCTGGTAGGATCTTATACCGGGAAATTAGGCGGACACGTGTTAAAGCGAGCCAGAATAGCTTCCAGCACGGCCCCTCCGAGTGATTTAGCTTTTTCAGAAACGGTAAAGCAGTAGGAATACTCTCCCCTAGGATCGACATCGCCAATCTTAAGTCCCGCCGTTACCGTCAATCCCTCGCCAATAAGGCCCCTTAGGACGCCCGAGACTTGAGACGTTACTGGTTCGTCCGCAACCTTTCCGATTTCTGAACCGGCCTGGACGTGATCGCCAATTCCCAGTGTGGTTCTAAATACCCCGCTGCAGGGAGCCCTCATCACACGATCTGCTGTATGGCCGCCGATTGAACCAGGTATTCCAGTGTCAGGCGTAGCCGACCCCACATAAAGTAGGCGTCCCAAGCTGTGGCCTCTGTTTGTTTCCACCACGCAGTGAACATCTTTGCCTGCGACAAAGCCTGGACCAAGGCCAATGACAAGGGGCGCGTCCGTCAGTCTCGTCCCCGTATTCTTTTTGGCCATTACTGCGTCAACAAGGATGTCAGGGGAGAAAATGTCCTTGACGATATTCTCCTGATCGACAATCACGGGCAACGCTTCCGCTATCCACACATTTGGGACTTCCGATAACCTTGCGACTCTTTGAGCTCGTATTCCTTCCACGGCATGAGTCCCAGTACGGATTGCTTCACAAAAACTGACGGATCTTCTCACCGCCAGTGGTTCCGGGACATCAGTCATAAGAATTCGCCGAAAGTTGGACCTGTAAAGCCTGCTCGCAACTCCAGACGCCATTTCCCCTGCCCCACGAATCATGATCCTGAGGCTTGTCAGGGATCTTGCAGACCGATCTTGTTGATCAAGATCCATATTCAAGCAATGCTTTGGCCATTGTCTCTTTCGGAACAACTCCGAAGAACGATCCTTTAATTTCTCCGTCCCTAATTATGAAGACAGCCGGTATTTTTGTTATGCCAAATTTTCTGGCAATAAGGTTCTTGTCGGTATTGACTCTTCCGATTATGGCCTTTCCCCGCATATCTTTGGCGAGTTCTTGAAGAATGGGATCAAGCATACGACAGGGGAAGCACCAGTCCGCGTAAAAATCTATTAGAATGGGCCTTGTCTTGGACGCCTCAACGACCTCAGACTCAAAATTGTCATCGGTAAAGTGTCTAACGTCTGAGTTTTCAACTTTTGCTTTATCTTGCCCTTGCAGGACGCTGGCGATGCGACATCCTGTTGGGCGCGCTGACCATATCAGAATCCCTCCTCCGATAACCAGGAAGATGATGGAGGAAATAATAATTACTCGAGTCTTGTTCATTAGGCCTCCGGTCTGTTAGTTGCAGACCTGAAATAATTCTGTTTTTGACTCGGCCAGCCCTCAAGAGCCTTTACACAGGCATTTCAAGGGAAGGTGAGATATCATAACTTAGATTGTAATACAATTTCTCTAAAATGTTATAGCTTCGCGGCAATAATTCCAGGTTCCCCTAAAGCGGTTGTTATTACATTAATTCTATTGGGTCAATATCCAGGAAAACCTGGACGCCACTCCCTTCTAACAATCCTTGATCAATAAGCGACTCGGCCATCTTACGCACAGCCGATCTGTCGGGGCTTTTGAGCATGATTTGCCACCTAAACTTCCCAATCATTTTACGACGAGGGCAGGGCGCAGGACCCAGTATCATGACGTCAGGGATATCGGCTTTAAGGGCTCTTGCCATTTGCGCAATCTTAAAGGCCTTGTCCTGAGTTTTGTTTTCGTTTGAACTTTGAGCCTTGATGAGTATCAAATGCCCGTAGGGTGGATAGCATAATTCCCTGCGTAATTCAGATTCCTGATGAAAAAATTCTTCATAATCGTGTTTGGCTGACAACCGTATAACTTCGTGATCGGTCACAAAAGTCTGAAGAATTACTTTACCGGGGTCAAGATCGCGCCCCGTTCTTCCTGCAACCTGCGTGAGAAGCTGAAAGGTCTTTTCTGACGCTCTAAAATCTGGAAAGTTAAGGGAAGCGTCTCCAAATAGTATACCAACAAGAGATATCCCGGGAAAGTCATGTCCTTTCACGATCATCTGAGTGCCAATAAGCACATCGATTTCTCGATTTCTAAAACGCTCAAGAATGTCTTCTAACTGGTTCTTCTTGCCCGTTGAATCTTTGTCGAATCGTTCTATTCGTACTTCAGGGAAAAGCTTTATCAACTCTTCTTCTACTTTCTGAGTGCCGATCCCTGAGAAATAGAGCTTTGAACCGTTACACTTGGGGCACAAGGGTGGGGCGGTTTGTGAAAAACCACACAAATGACAGCGAAGGTCCTGGGCTTTCTTATGGTGAATTAGGCTGATGTCACAGTTTGGACATCTGAATAGATGCCCGCATTCCTGACACTGGGCAAAAGTGTCAAAACCACGTCGGTTAAGAAAAAGAACTACTTGAGATTGTTTTTCCAAAGAGTCTCTAATCTCCGTCAAGAGTGGCTGCGTAAGAAAGTTCCTGGACGTTTGCCGACCTTTGCCGCTACCCTTGAGGTCGACGACCTGCACTGATGGTAGAGGACCCCCATGATATCGTGACGGCAAATCTAGTCGTCTAATCTTGCCTCTTGTTGTGTTCTCAAAGGTTTCAAATGACGGAGTGGCGCTTCCCAATACAACGCAAATTCCTTGCAGCTTGGCTCGAACCAGGGCTAAATCCCTCGCGTTGTATGGACAGCTCTCCTCTTGTTTGTAAGAAGTGTCATGCTCTTCATCTACAATAATAATTCCAAGATTCGGAATGGGAGTAAAAATCCCCGAACGAGTCGCCACAACCACTCTGGCCTCTCCGCTCATTATTCGTCGCCATTCCAAAGCTTTTTGAGCGTCTGTAATTCCGCTATGAAACAAAGATATGTTCCGTCCGAACCTTTTCAGAATTCGGTCTGCCGACTGAGGAGTCAGGGCGATTTCCGGCACCAGAGTCAAAGCCCTCATGCCTTTCTGAAGAGTCTGTTCAATGCTTCTGAGATAAACTTCTGTTTTTCCGGAACCGGTAACGCCGAACAGCAAATGTGGCGCATAGCCTCCTGTATTTATGGACTCAATTATTGATGCGCAGGCCAGCGCCTGGTCTGATGTAAGTTCACCGGGGTAGTTTGGCGAGAAATCCTCATTGCTGCCAGGCTCGTCTTGCGCTAATCCGACAGTAAGCCTGCTCAGCTTAATCGCCGCGATGCGCTCTTCTTTCTCCACCAAGCCCAATCTGAACGCTTCGAGAACGTTTCGCTTCCCGATTTTTGAGACAAGCTTTTTGTACGAAACCGAATCCGACCTGAATGGCTTGGGTAGAACCAATTGACCGTCCGGGAGTGTCAAACCTCCTAGCCACTCTTTGCCCGCCCTGGAAAACTTGACCCACGGTTCGGAACGTCTTTCAAACCCTACGGGAATGGCTGTTTTTAACACCAGACCGGTGGGAGTCATATAGTATCGGGAAACCCATGTGATGAAATCCCACCAATCCTCATCAAAACAAGGTTCCTCGTTTGGAATGTCATGGAGTTCCTTCAGCTCTATATCGATTGGATTCCCGGGATTGATCCCGACAATGAAGCCCGCCCGAATCTTTTTGCCAAAAGGCGCAGAACACGTCTTCCGAAACCAACCATTTCCACCATGCGATCGGGAACAATGTAAGTATAGGGACCGTCAAGAGGCAGGGGGAAACATATATTTACCAGCGTCTTTTCAGATAGTTGCATGCTAAGGACTATTTTGCCTCATGAAAGTGTCTTGTGAGAAACCAGATGGGGTAATACGCCGGGAATAGTGTGTTGTTCGCGTTGTCATGAGTCAGCCGGGCAGGGACAGATTTCCCTGCGGCCACAGTTTGGGCATTGGCCTCCCATCCATATATAATCGAAGTAGTTTACGAAAGGTTCGGTAGATTCCTGGTCTTCAAAAAGAAACCCTACTTCGAAATTTCTCTTGGAAGCGCTTTTAGCCCCAATACCCGCTCCTGTCAAATTTGGGCTTCCTGCGAGAGTCACTGCGCCATCCACGATGAAAATTTTTGCATGCATCCGGGGACACTGAAGAAATTCGACTCCTGCGCTGAGTCCGCCCTTTGTGTCGATCCTCTCGTAACGATCCCTGAAGGGTTTGGACGGTGATTCTGCGTGTATGATTCTAATAGACACACCTCGATTTATGAGAGAGGCCATCAAGTCCGGAAAGGTGATAAATCGGCCCTTGTATCTCAGAAAGGTCATTTTGATGTTTGCCGTGGCTATCCATATGAAGCGCTCCGCATTACAAAGATGAGTCTGAGAGAACCTTTCAAAAATATCTCTATCCCATAAGATTTTCATCCTTGTCGGTGGGACCTCAGTCAATAGAATGGACAAACATGACTACTGGCTCGTGTCGTGACGAAACGCTTTGGCCCAGGCCCCTCTGTTCTCGAGATCCTTGTCAAGCTCGAGATTAGGTCTTGCGACGGCCATCAATTCAGATCCATCCGCTTCAAGGACCAGTCGCCACAAAGTGACTAAGCCCCTGTCAGCCAGAGAGCGCATGACCTGCTGGATCATGAGGTACTCTTCCGAATCGGACTGGCTCGTCGGGTCGATCAGAATGCCTCGAATAGTCACCCATCCTGGATTGTTAACCCGGTCAAGTATTTTCCTTTCAATTTCTGATTCCACTTGGTCTCCTCTCGGCGTTTCGCTATATGATTCACTAGGAGAATCGGTCGCCGGTTCGAATGCTATAGCATGACTCGCCAAAATCCAGCTTATAGTTTTTACGCAATGTCCGGCTCCCTTTTAGCGCCGAAGCATACAATGGTCGACCTTTCAAGACATTAATTGACCCTGAGCCCAATCCGGCTGTATAAAATAAGTCTAGTCACAACAATCATTACATGAAGCACTGAGGTCACAATGTTACGCGCTGCGGTGATCACAGCCGGAGGCACTGGCGCCAGGATGGGATCCGAGATCCCGAAACAGTATCTTGTTCTAGGCGGACTGCCTATTCTTGTAAGAACTTTGAGAATTTTTCAAGAACATCCCGATGTGGACTTCATAATCCTGACCACTCCGGCGGACCAAATTGAATTCTGTCAGTCAGAAATAGTTACGGCCAACAACTTGTCCAAGGTCAGCGAAATCACTCGAGGGGGGCGCACGAGACAAGAGTCAGTGTTTAACGGTTTGAGAATGGCTTCACATAGCGATCTGTGTCTAATACACGACGCTGTTCGACCTTTGGTCAACCCTCACATAATCTCCCAATCCTTTGAGAAAGCTCATTGTTACGGCGCTGCGATAGCAGCCTGCGAAGTTACGGATACCGTTAAAACAGCAGATGATTTTATAGTAGGAACAATGCCGAGAGAAAATTTGTGGCTTGCCCACACTCCTCAGACGTTTCGGACGTCACTGATAATTGAGGCTCACGAAAAAGCCCTTTCGGATGGATTCATCGGCACTGACGATTCGTCGTTGGTTGAACGGATGGGATTAAAGATCGCAATTGTGCCAGACAGCAAATATAACATTAAAATAACCAGTCCCCAGGACCTCATAGTTGCTGAAAAACTTCTTGGTCTTTAAAAATCTTGATTCAACTATGGCCAAACATTTGGTGTTCCAATATTAGTTTCTAGACAAAGCTTGGTTGAATCGTCGGTGATTTGGATTGGATATTTTCCTGTAAAACAGGCAGTACAGAAATCTTTAGCCTGAATCGGCATGGCTCGTAACATACCTTCGAGGCTCAGATAAGCCAAAGAATCAGCTTCTATAAAGTCACAGATCTGCTGAACCGATTTAGAACACGCAATTAGTTCGCCTTTACTCGAAAAATCAATGCCGAAGAAACAGGGGAAACGGATCGGAGGGCAACTGATTCTCATGTGGATTTCCCTGGCTCCGGCCTCCCTCAGTGCCCTTGTGCGCAGTTTACTGGTAGTGCCACGCACAATTGAGTCATCAACTACAACGACGCTTCTGTCTTTGAGTATTTCACGTACAGGGTTTAATTTTAGTCTTACCCCGAGATTTCTGATCGCAGGCGATGGTTGGATGAAAGTGCGTCCGACATAATGGTTTCGGATGACGCCATATTCGAATGGCAGACCACTCCCCTGAGAATAACCGAGGGCCGCGTAATTACCTGAAGCCGGCATGGGGGCGACAAAGTCCGCTTGTGGCACGGGGCTCTCAAGAGCTACCTGAACACCAAGAGATTTCCTGATTTGATAGACGCCATGTCCAAAGATTGAGGAGTCGGGTCTGGAAAAATAGATGTATTCAAAGATACACATCGCCAGGTTTTTTCGCTGGGGTACCTTTAACGAACGCAAACCGTTCTTGTCGGCTATTACGATTTCCCCCGGTTCCACATCTCTGACGTAGTCAGCTTCAATGATATCCAGAGCGCACGTTTCAGACGCAAATACTATGGCGTCACCTTTACGTCCAATGCACAGCGGTCTGAAGCCAAAAGGATCACGAGCGGCGTATATACCCTCGGAACTCAGGAAAACCAGGGACCATGCTCCCTTGAGTTCCTGAAAAACCTTGAGCAGTCTTTCTTCCAGGGATCCTTTCTTGTGCAATATGAGGTGGGCTATCAGTTCTGAATCTGTCGAGGTCTGAAATATTGCGCCGGCGGATTCAAGCTTGCGCCTCAACTTGGCTATGTTAACAATATTTCCATTATGTCCCAGCGCAAAGAATCGGTCGATCTGCTCGACCAGAAAAGGTTGGGCGTTTCTTAGCATCGAACTGCCGGTAGTAGAGTATCGAACATGGCCGATACCCATGTGCCCTTTCATGTCTTCAAGGGTGCCATCCTTAAAAACATCTGGGACCAATCCCATTCCTTTTTGCGAAGAAACGGTGGCGCCATCCGAAACTATAATTCCGGCCGATTCCTGACCTCTGTGTTGTAAAGCGTATAAACCGAGATAAATGTGTTTGGCGGGATCATCAACCCCATAAATACCAAATATACCGCATGCCTCTTTTTTGGAGGGCGTGTCAAACATGAATAAAACTCCCGAGAGATCATAACCATATCCAAACGTTCCAAGCGTAAAGTTACAGCAGCTTAGCGGAACCGTCAACCGCGGACTCAACTCCGTGGACTCAATCACTTAAAGCCAATGAACTCACCGCACGCAAGAAGAGGCCTTAGTTGGTCATAAGGCCTCTCTCATGAATCATATCAATTTTCCTGGGGAAAACCCAACAATGCTATTGAGTTGCGAATCTAGTCACGAAAGTCCCAATAGGCTCTTTGGCAAAATTCAGCTCACTGCACCGGCGGAGCCACGGGAGCGCCGCTGTTGAATGAATTCCAACCAGAACGAGGATCTTGTCCCTGCGGAATCTCCACAGGACGTGGCATCGCTATAGATGTCCCTGAGCCTTGTGTAGCCGCGGACTGTGGAGCTTGAACCTGCTTCTTGGCTCCGGCCTGTTTAGGCTGGGGTTGGCCGCGTCGAACTCTGGTCTGTCTACCTGATACGGCCTGTTCGTCCAGGCTTTCTCCTTCGGGGGGGTAATACTGAACCGTTGTGCCATCAGGGGTTTGAGTCGTAATCCTCACCGCTCCAGCGGGCAAATTGTCATCGAACAACGGGGGCTGCTGGGACGGTGAATACTGGCCGGGACGCAATTGGCCCTGGCCTGTCTGGGCCAAAGGAGCCTGAGTTGGCTGAGGCGCCTGCTGAGCGGGTGGAGCTGAATAACTGACAGGAGGCGGACCCTGTGGCGCAGATTGCGGTTGTTGATAATTTTGCCAGTCAGAGTATACGCCTTGCTGACTATAATTTGGATAAGCAGGAGGGGGGCTGGAGTAGCCAGGGGCCCCATATCCTTGTGGCGCTCCGTAACCCGGAGCCGGCTGAGAGTAGGGGTTAGCTCCCTGCTGATATCCTGGTTGAGACTCAGGGCCTGCCGGCTGGCCCTGAAATTGCTGATAGTTGAATTGGTTCGAACCGCCTCCACCCCAAACACCAAGACCTCCAGGACCCAACACCGAATCCAGAATTCCTTGAGCAAAGCACAAGGCTGGCGTTAGTAATACGAATGTTAGGATTAAAGCTATTTTTGGCATTTCATTTCTCCTGACGCTATGTCAACGGTTCAAAAATGTTATCTCAATATTCAAGATAATACACTTACCCATCAATATAAATATTTTACAATATTACAACCATTCTGTCAACGCGGGTTGTTAGGTTCGGGTTGCAACTCCAAGCTTTCACCTGCAAAAAGTCGAGTTCAATAGCTCATAACAAATAATTAATTATGCGCTTCTGTCAGCTATTCGATTAAAGTTTGATCAGCTCGTATTTTCTGGACCCGAGACCAATCTTCTCCGCATATTCCAGTTGATGGCGCCAGTCTATGGCGGGGAATAGGGCTTTGAATTTGTCCGTTCCCGGCTCCAATGCCTTTTCCAACGCTGACATGGGATTACCTGGGGCCTGGTTAACCAGATCCGCTGCCGCCTGGTCAATCGCGACCGGATCCAACGATGCGAGAATTCCAATTCCCGGCACAATCGCTCTGTCGGAAAAAGGTGTGCAATCACACAAAGGGGAGACATCAGTCACAAAGGACATGAAAATGGCCTTCCCCTGCTTTTGACTTAAAACAGCCTTTGCGTATTCGACCATTTTTTCCATAAAAGTCGGAATGGATTCGTTCCACTGGATTGAAATAGCTCCTTGACGACAGGTCAAAATGCATTCGGCGCAACCTACGCATCGTTCGGGGTCAATATGCGCCTTGCGGGTTCCTTTTTCTCCAGACAGGCTTATCGCCCGTCCACGGCACCAGACTTCACACTCGCCGCAACCAACACATTTTTTTAAATTCACTTTCGGGGAAATATTTGAATGTTGATCCAATTTACCTTTCCTCGATGCGCAACCCATGCCGACGTTTTTGATCGTTCCACCGAATCCAGTAAGTTCATGGCCCTTGAAGTGAGTCATTACAACCAATCCGTCGGCATAGTGAATGTCGGCTCCAACATGCGCATGTTCAATGTGAACGCCGCCAAGATCAACTGTGACGTCGCTATTTCCACGAAGCCCATCCGCTATTATCACCGGCGCTCCTGTCACCTCCCGTGTGAAACCGTTGTCATACGCCGTACAGAGGTGAGACCACGCTTCAATACGAGATCCAACGTACAATGTGTTTGTATCGGTTAAAAAAGGCTTGGCCCCTAAATCCTTCAGCGTGTCAACAATGCGACGCACAAACTGAGGCCTGATGTGAGCTGTGTTTCCAGCCTCTCCAAAATGAATCTTAATGGCTACAAGGTCCTTGGATTTGAAAATTTCGCCTGGCGCCAGAGAATTGAACAGATCTGTGACTTTGGCTGGGACACTTTTCTTCCATGACGCTGACAGATCTATCATATAAACTTGTGAAGTCATTTCCAGTCTCCTTTAAGAATAAACTTGATTTCGGCGATTCTTCATGGATAAGAATCGTTAATCATTTTGGACCGATCAACGAAATGATAGCACATAGTAAAAGTGGAAGTATCGGTCGAAATAATAATTTACGCCGGGCACCTTTGGTCGCCTAATGATTAAAGATAACGGCAAGGTTACTATTGTCTTCCGAAAAAACCCAATCGGAGCGTCTCAAATGACCTCAGTATGGACAAAAAAGAGGTCGCAAAAAAGCGGCAACGCCCCCGGAACTCTGGTGCATGTTGGGGACGTCCATTCACAAAAAACCAGAATCGAGTGTGTAATTTATTCTCCGACAGAAATTCGGCAAGTCGAGGTTCAAGGGGATATTAGTAGTTTTTTTGCTTCCCATCCACCAAGCGCTTCGTACTCCATGTGGTTGAATGTAGAAGGCCTCCATGATGTCGAAATGATAAATCAGATCGGTTCGGTATTCGGCATCGGTAACCTGGCTCTAGAAGACATAGTTGACACCAGTCACAGACCCAAATTGGAGGAATTTTCCGATCACATTTTTATAATAATTCGAGCGCTGGGGATACACCAGACCACGCTGCGGCTTTTCCCCGAGCAAATCTCACTTGTACTGGGCGCCAATTTTTTAATCACATTCCGGGAGCGGAGCGATCTCTTGTTCCAACCGATCAAAAAGAGGATGGAACTCCCCACAAGCCGGATAAGAAACAGCGGAGTGGATTATCTGTTGTATAGCGTGGTCGACTTGATCGTAGATAACTACTTCGATATCCTGGAAAATATAGCTGAGAGAATGGAGGTTATCGAGCATGTGGTAGTGAAAGGGCCCTCGACCTCCACCCTTGAATCTATCCACCAGTTGAAAACGGATTTGCTGTTTCTTAGAAAATCCGTTTGGCCGTTAAGAGAAATATCAAATCGTATGATCGCCGGTGACATGTCTTATGTCAAAGATTCAACCAAGCCCTATCTCAGGGACGTCCTGGATCACGCCATTCATGCGGTAGACACCGTGGAGACTTTCAGAGACATCATATCCGGAATGCTGGACATCTATTTGTCGGCTGTGAGTAATCGTCTGAATGAGACGATGAAGGTCCTGACTATTATCGCTACCATATTTATTCCTCTCACGTTCCTATGTGGTTGGTATGGCATGAATTTCAAGTATATGCCGGAACTCGATTGGACGTATGGATATCCGATGGTAATTGCCATAGCCTCTATTACGGCAATCGCCATGCTAATAGCTTTCAGACGCAAGAAGTGGATTTGAGATTTGACAAATTATCTCAAAAATATCTGACTGCCATGAAACTGATGAGAATTTAAGCTTTTTTGTCGCATAAAGACCCGATCAAGCCGAATGTTAGTAAAAGCGTCATAATTTCAGTTTATTGGATTGTGGATACGTTGGGCTAAGAACGCATAATCTTGACATTTTCCTAACAAAAGTATACAACGCCGGTCAAATATCACGAAAGTCCCCAGGAGAAACTCCCAGGTGTCGGAACCTTCGTCGAAGTCAGAAAAACTCTCTCCCTCTTCTTTAATAGATGTTCGCCTCAAAAAACTTGAAGAACTGGAAGAATCTGGTATCCAACCTTACGCCATTGGATTTACCCCTGATGTGTATTCATCTGAACTCAAGGCAAAATACTCGGAAATTGATGAATCGGAAGAGATAAGTGATACCTTGGGCTTAGCTGGACGCATCATGGCCATTCGCAATTTAGGAAAAGCCGCATTTATGCGCATTCAAGATGTGACAGGTGATTTCCAGATCTATTTAGGCAGGGATATTATAGGCGTTGAGGAATATAAACAGGCAAAGAAACTTGATATAGGAGACATTATAGGTGTCACAGGTTCGCCTTTCAAAACCAAGACCGGCGAACTAAGCCTGGTGGTAAAACGGTTAATTCTTTTGACCAAGTCACTCAGGCCACTTCCGGAAAAATGGCACGGCCTGTCTGATGTTGAGACCAGATACAGGCAACGATATCTCGACCTGATGGTAAACAAGTCATCCCGAGACATAGTTTTTACTCGTAGTCGGGTGATTTCCTATCTTAGGAACTTCTTGACTAAACGAGGGTTTCTCGAAGTTGAAACCCCTATGATGCAGACGATTCCAGGAGGGGCGACCGCGCGTCCATTTGAAACCTTTCATCATGCGCTAAATCGTCGACTTTATCTGAGAATAGCCCCTGAACTCTATTTGAAGAGGCTTCTGGTGGGCGGTTTTGATAAGGTGTTTGAGATCAACAGGAATTTCCGGAATGAGGGAATTTCAACCCAGCACAACCCCGAATTCACGATGCTGGAATTTTATCTTGCTTACAAGACTTACGAAGATCTCATGAACCTGACCGAAGAAATGCTTGCTGATTTGGCTCTGGAAACATTCGGCGCTTACAAGTTCAACTACGGAGAACGCGAGGTCGACCTGACTCCCCCTTGGCCTCGGGTTACTGTCAAAGAGTCTCTGATAAGAAACGGCGTGCTGAGTCCCAATGAGATTGAGGACCGAAATGCGGTTTTCATCAAGGCTGTTGAGATGGGATTATCGGTAAGCAAAGAGGATTCTTATGGAAAGCTCCTCATGGCCATTTTTGATGAAGTTGTCGAAGCTACTCTTTGGGGGCCGGTATTTGTGCATCGATACCCCGTGGACGTTTCGCCTCTTGCCAGGAGAAATGAAGAAGATCCTACTGTAACCGACAGGTTTGAACTCTATATATGTGGTCGAGAAATGGCTAACGCATTCACTGAGTTGACTGATCCGGTCGACCAGAGAAACCGGTTCGAAGAACAGGTCAGAGCACGCCAGGCGGGTGATGAAGAGGCCCACTTTCTTGATGAAGATTTTCTGCGCGCTCTGGAATACGGCATGCCGCCCGCGGCAGGTGAGGGTCTGGGGATTGACCGTCTAGTGATGTTGTTGACCAATGCTCAGTCTATCAGAGAGGTTATACTGTTTCCCCACATGAGACCTGAAAAAGGGCTTGAATGAAGCTGCCACTAGAGTTGAGGGTAGGCCTCCGTTACTTAAGGGCCAAACGTAAACAAGCTTTCGTCTCCGTCATCAGCGCATTTGGCGTGCTTGGGGTCATGTTGGGTGTCATGACCCTTATAATAGTTCTGGGTGTAATGAATGGATTTGAACGGGATCTAAAAGACAAAATTCTTGGCACTGTTTCCCATATAGTCGTCATGAACAATTCAACACGCTCCATCACCGACTGGGCCCAGGTGATGGACAGAATCAAACTCATAGATGGAATTAACGCCGTAACTCCGTACATTTATGGTCAGGCAATGCTTTCATCAAGAGGTAGGGTAAGAGGAGTTATTGTCAGGGGAATTGATCCAAAATCAGCCCCTCAGGTCATTTCGATCTCGAAGTATATGGAAAAGGGGTCGCTAAAAGATCTAGGGCTTGCGAATGGAGACATCAACGGAGTGATAATTGGCAAAGAGCTTGCAACCTCCAATTCTCTCAGGGTTGGGGATTCCATTCAACTAATATCACCACAGGGCAAAAGGACTCCGATAGGCGCCATCCCCAGAGTGCAAAATTTTAGAGTCGTTGGAATTTTCAAGTCAGGAATGTACGAGTTCGATTCCAACCTGGTATATATGGACCTTGCTGAAGCTCAAAAATTTTTCGAAATGGGTTCAGGCGTCACTGGAATTGAGGTCAACCTCAAAAACATCTATGACGCTCCGAAAATAGCCTCCAGGATCGACTCTGTCCTCGGCGCTCCTTACTGGACCAGAACTTGGAGAGACATGTACAGAAATTTGTTCAGCGCCTTGAAGCTGGAAAAAATCGCCATGTTTATCATTCTTACCTTTATTGTTTCTGGTAGCAGCGTTCAACATCATTATTTCCCTAATAATGTTGGTGATGGAAAAGAGTCGGGATATAGCCGTATTAAAATCACTCGGAGCTACTTCAGATCGTATTATGCGTATATTTGTCGTTCAGGGTATGATAGTAGGCGCTACTGGAACACTTCTGGGAGCAATCGCCGGACTCGGCGGCGGGGCTTTGCTGGCAAAATATCCATTTATCGAACTACCTGAGGAAATTTACACTATCTCCACGCTCCCCATAGCCATATCAACCTCGGACGTCCTTACCATTTGCATTGTAGCCTTGACGATTTGCTTTCTTGCTACGTTCTACCCATCATACAGAGCGGCTCGTCTGGAACCGGCGGAGGCGCTCAGGTATGAATGACGAGTACATCTACCAGGTTTCAGATCTGCGAAAGACTTATTATCACCCTGTAAGGGAACTGGAAGTCCTAAGGGGTGTCACTTTATTAGTCCGTCATGGAGAAAGTGTAGCTGTCACAGGTCCTTCAGGGGTCGGGAAAAGCACGTTATTACACGTCCTTGGTTTGCTTGATGAGCCTACCTCGGGAACAATTTTCCTCGATGGTGTAAATGTTCGGGAACTGGGGGAAGTCGAAAGGGCGAAGATCAGGAATAGACGCATTGGATTCGTTTTTCAATTTTTTCAGTTGTTACCAGAGTTTACGGCTTTGGAAAATGTTTTGATGCCAGGACTGATAGCCGGTGAGGATATGAAGGAGTTACGTCGGAAGTCGGAAAGGCTCCTCAATGAGGTAGGCCTTGGCGATAGATTCAGTCACCGACCGGGTGAACTGTCGGGTGGTGAACAGCAACGTGTAGCTATAGCAAGAGCTTTAGTGATGAATCCTGACGTTATACTAGCCGATGAACCAACCGGAAATCTGGACCTCGAAACCGGAGCGGAAATTGAAAGTTTATTAAGGAACCTCAACTTTGAGAGAAAAACGTCCTTGATTGTTGTCACACATAAAGAATCATTAGCAAGGGTTATGGACAGGCGGGTAGCCCTCAGCGCCGGTAAAATAGAGGAGCTTCAATGAAGAGGGCTTTTCTATTTTTCGCCATCATTATTTCCTTTGTAATTGTCTCAACTGATTCACAAGCAAAAAAAGTAGACAAGATCCTTATATTTCCTTTCAAGATGGTGACAAAGGGAATCAAGGGCCAGGATTTCAGCAATGAATTAGCCGGCGCGTTGGCCGCTGAGTTGACTAGGGATGGAGATATTGAAGTAATCTCGGGTATGCCATTTATTTCAGCAGTTCAAGAAAAGAAGGTCGATCCGCAGCGCATTATAAGAATATCAGAAAAAGCCGGAGCCCAAGCGGCTATATGGGGGACGGTTTCTCAGCTTGAAGATGGACTGTCGGTCGAAGTCTATGTGGTCAGGGCGGAAGCAGGAGCCAAACCGAGGTTTTTCTCGGCTACTGGTCGGGATTTCCATGATCTTACGACCAAAATGAAGGAAATCTCCAATGAAATAGGTGGTACTGTCATAAATAGACCCAAGGTTGGAGAAATAAAGATTGAAGGGAACAAAAGGATCCAGAGGGAAGCCATTCTCAATAAAATGGAGATGAAAACAGGCTCCCCTTTTGCTAAGAGCCGCTTGAGCGATGATATCAGAGAAATATACTCTATGGGTTATTTTGATGATGTCCAGATTAAAGCTGAAGAAAGTCCTAAAGGCGAGATGGACCTTTATGTGACAGTAAAGGAAAGGCCGTCCATCAAAACCATTAACATTGAAGGGAACAAGGTTTTTACCAAAGACGAAATCCTTGACGCCCTGACGACCAAGTCCTTTACAGTTGAGAGTGTCCAGAAAATCAGAGATGACGTGGCGAAGATTAAACAGATGTATGAGAAGGAGGGTTATTACCAGCCGAAAATTGATTATGAGATAAAAGAATTATCTCCTAATGAGGCAAGCCTGACCTTCAAGATTGATGAAGGATCCAAAAGTTATCTCACTGATATAGATTTGGAAGGCCGCTCTAAATTGCCTGAAAAAGATGTCAAGAAGATCATGAACATCAAGGAGAAAAGCTGGTTCTGGTTTCTGGATGAATCCGGTTCGTTTACGAGGGAAAAACTTGAAGAAAACCGTATGCGAATTATTGCCTATTATTTGGAAAACGGTTTTATTAACGTCCAGGTTGGCGCTCCAAAAATTGAAATAAAGGACGGTAGAGTTAAAGTTACTTACCCGATCAGAGAAGGAAACCGTTTCCAGATCAGAAAGGTCGAAGTAGAAGGTGATCTCGTAATCCCGGCCGATCAGCTCAAAGATATGCTTCAGTGCAAACCGCACACATGGTTCAAAAGGTCCTCTCTCGCAGACGATATCAAAACCATAACAAAATTATACAATAACCTTGGCTATGCCTACGCTGATGTCGAGCCTCTTCAGAAGATTAACGACAAGCACGATTTTATTGATCTGACTTTCAAGATTACTAAAGGCGAAAAAATAACAATTGAAAGGGTCGATATTGTAGGTAACGACAGAAACCAGGGACAAAATAATCAGACGGGCGCTGATGATAGCAGAGGGAGATGTTTACAACGCCGACAACTTTGAAGCGACCAAGAACAATCTTGAGGGCATGGATTTCTTTGAAGCCGTAAAGTTGAAAACGTCCCCAGGATCTCGGCCTGACACCATGAATGTAACCGTCGAAGTAATAGAGAAAAAGACCGGGTCTCTGGCGGCCGGGCTAGGGTATTCCTCACAGGACGGGGCCATGGGAAATATCGATCTCAAAGAGAGGAATCTCTTTGGTATGGGAATAGTCGCCAACGCCAAGGCAAATCTCTCGGCCCGTCGAAGTAACTACGAGGGTTCGCTCACGTATCCGTGGATTCTTGACTACCCTGTAACAGGTAGTATCAAGGGTTACCAGGCCGTTCAGGGTGAACAGAACTATGTCCGTGACAGTAATGGAGGAAGTTTATACCTATCCTATCCTTTATACGGCCTGTGGTCGATGTCCACAGGGTTTTCCAGAGATTCGAGCAAACTGTCCGGTTTTCAAGGGATGTTTGCGCAGTCCATCGTAGCATATTACGCGAGTTACCACGCTAACGCTGCGAAATACCTTAATATCTCTGAGAACTCTTTGTCTTTCAACATCGGCAGGGACACAAGAAACAATTCTGTTATTCCTACGGCAGGCACAAAACTTACTATCGGGGCACGATTGTCTGGATTTGGTGGAGACGTCGCTTTTTCCAGTTATTACACTGAGGGTATCTACTACAAGTCACTATTTTGGAGGACAGTGCTGAAATTCCGAGCCAACGCCTCGATGTTAATGGAATCTGGCAACGATCCGATACCTTTTGATCGACGAATACTACTCGGAGGTATTCAGAGCATTAGGGGGTACAAGGCTGGGGAAATTGGTCCCCGGGATCGTTATGGAAATATAATGGGCGGAGACAGGGCTATGTTTTCAAATATAGAGTGCTTGTTTCCTTTGGTAGAGAGGTTAAAACTTAATGGCGTGACATTCTTCGATATAGGAAACGCCTGGAATGTCTGCAACAGTCCATTTATGACGGATGTTAAAGCCGGGGTCGGCGTAGGCATAAGATGGGTATCCCCCATGGGGCCACTTAGAATAGAATATGGGTGGAAAATTAATCCACAAAAAGGTGAAGATCCAGGCGCATTTGCTTTTGCTATGGGACAACTATTCTGATAAAGAATCACGCCAAGTTTGAAACCGGTCTATTGATTCGTTTATTAACCCTTGATCTAAATACAAGAATAGAAACTCGAAAGGAGTCTAATCCATGACCCGTCACAGGACCTTGATCAGTTTGTCGATCGCTACGCTTATACTATCTTTGGCCTTTGGAACATGCTTCGCTCAGGCGCCACTTACTATCGCTTTTGTGGACTTGCAGCAGTTCCAGGCGAAGTCCAAACGTATTCAGGAAATGCAAAAACACTTCTCTGAACTGAACAACATCAAACGGACCGGCCTTGAAAAAAAGCAAAATGAGCTTAAAGCTCTTACCGAGCAACTTCAAAAGCAGGGACCGATGTTGAAGGAAGATACCCGTAACGAGAAGATAAAAGAAATCGGCATGAAAGAGATGGAATTGAAACTAGCTCAGAAGCAGGCCGAGACCGAGCTGCAAAATGAGGCTCGGGCATTGGACGAGACGATGATGCGCGATCTTGTAAAAATAATTGGCGATGTGCGTAAACAAAAAAAGCTTTCGCTGATTCTTAATTCTACTAGCGCAATTCTAGCAGCGGATGATTCCTTGGACATCACGGATGAAGTCGTAAAAATTTATGACGCCAGCGCTCCAACGAAACCGGCGGCGGCGGACAAACCCAAACCAGCAGCGGCCCCTAAACCGAAAGCTCCCAAATAGGGCTGGAAATATCTTTGCTGACGCTCACTTTAAGAGAAATGGCGGACTTTCTTGGCTGTGAGTCATCTGAGGTTACAGGGCCTGAGATCTCTGGGGCCAAACCTTTGGAGTTCGCCTCAGAGAACGACGTTTCTTACCTGGCGGACGCCAAGTTTCTGGCAGCGCTTGAAGCCAGCAAGGCTGGAGCCGTTTTGGTTCCTCATAACCTTGGGCCTCCTGGTCGACCTTTTATAAGATCCAGAAACCCGGAAGCGGACTTTGCACGACTTACAGCTCTATTCTACAGCTATGTGCGGAGAAAAGACGTCTCAATTTCTAGCGATGCGTCGGTGCATCAGTCCGCCGTTATCTCGGAAGGCGTTTCCGTAGATCCGTTCGCTGTGATCGGAGCTAACGCTGTGATCGGTGAAGGATCAACTATCGGTTCGAACTCCGTGGTCGGCGAGAGAGTTACAATTGGTCGGGACACGGTAATATTCCCGAATGTGACCATTTATCGCGACGTCAAGATCGGTTCTCGCGTTATCATTCATTCTGGAGCGGTCATTGGATCGGACGGCTTTGGTTTTGCTCGTGATATGGATGCAAACGGTCGTCCAATAAACATCAAGAAGTTTCATAGCGGCTCAGTAGAAATCCAGGACGATGTGGAAATTGGAGCATTGACAGCGATTGACAGAGGCCTTGCCGGGGTCACCACTATATGTAAGGGCGCAAAGATCGACAATCTTGTTCAGATCGCGCACAACGTCAGCATAGGCGAAGGAACGGTTATTGCTTCTCAGGTTGGGGTAGCTGGAAGCTCCTCAATTGGATCCTTTGGAATGATAGGCGGGCAGGTCGGTGTTAGAGACCATGTCAAAGTGGGCAATGGGGTGATTCTGGCGACGCGTGTGGGGATCTACAGAAATGTTCCGGACGGGTCGGTAATGGCGGGTTCTATTCCTGCGATGCCTCACAAAATATTTTTGCGAGTCCAGTCGCTTTTTAAACGCTTGCCGGAGATGCTTGAACGAATAAGAAATCTGGAACGTATTGTGTCACAGAATCCTAAGGAAAAAGAATGATTCACCCTACAGCTATAATTGATCCTGGAGCTGTCGTCGATCCTACGGCATCCATTGGGGCCTATTCGATTATCGGGGCGAAGGTCAAAATCGGCGCTGAAGTTCAAATAGGCCCGCACGTAGTGATAGAAGGCAACACCACAATTGACGTAAAAACCCAGATATACCAGTTCGCGTCAATCGGCGCTCCCCCTCAGGATCTTTCTTATAGTGGTGAAGATACCCGTGTAGAAATTGGTAAAGGTTGTCTCATACGTGAGTTTGTGACTATACATCGAGGCACTGTTAGGGGCAAAGGAGTCACGAAAATCGGTGATGGATGTTACTTGATGGCCTACTGTCATGTGGCTCACGACTGTATCTTGGGTGAGGGGGTAATAATGGCCAACTCGGCCCATTTGGGAGGCCATATCGAAATAGGCAGGAAGGCTATTCTAGGCGGCATAGTAGCTGTTCATCAGTTTGTCAGAATTGGAGAATTCGCCCTAGTCGGAGGAGTCTCAGGAGTTGCGAAGGATGTTCCTCCCTACACTTTGGCCTCTGGGTCGCGAATCTATGTATATGGTTTGAACGAGGTCGGTTTGCGGAGAAATGGGTTTTCTCCTCAAACGATCAGGACATTGAAGAGAGCTTTCAAGATTGCGTTGCGCTCATCATTGAGACTCGACGAGGCGGTCAGAAGAATTCGCGAAGAAATGTCCGATACTCCCGAAGCTCTTCTCTTTGCTGATTTTCTGGCTACTTCCAAGCGGGGACCAGCCAGGGTGTCCCTTAGCCGTCATGCGTTCAGGAAAAACTGATGACTTCGAACATCGGCGTTATCGCCGGAGCCGGGGATCTTCCGTTACGCATCACTAAAGAAGCCTGCGATAGAGGTTTCGATCCGGTAGTTCTAGCTTTTGACGGATTTACGAATCGGGAAATCGAACAGATCGCTTTTAAGGTCCACTGGTTGAAATTGGGACAGCTTGATAAGGCCATCAAGCTCCTTAAGCAAAGCTCGATCAATCGTGTGGTCATGGCCGGTAAAATAGACAAGAGCAATCTGCTGCGTTTGTGGAACCTGCGTCCGGATCGCAGAGCAATAAGGGTGATCCGCTCCCTGACTGACTGGAGGGACGACACCGTGCTTGCAGCGATAGCCGATGAACTTGGGAGAGAAGACATAACCATTGACAGTATAACTCTGTGGGCGTCCAATCTTATGGCTACCAAAGGCGTCCTCACACGAAAAAAACCTTCCAAGCATCAAATGGAAGACGTTCTTTTCGGTCGTGACATGGCATTGGCTATCGGCGCGCTTGACATCGGCCAGACGGTTGTTGTTAAGAATAGGGCAGTAATTGTTGTTGAAGCTATAGAGGGTACTGACAAAGCCATACTGAGGGCAGGCGCTCTTAACATACCGAACTCGATAGTCGTTAAGATGGCCAAGCCCAATCAGGACATGCGTTTTGATGTTCCAGGGATAGGTCCTTCAACCGTTAGAAATATGATTACCGCAGGCGCCAAATTATTGGCAGTCGAAGTCGGCAAGACCATGATAGCTGATCCTGAAGATACTATTCGCATGGCCGATGAGGCCAAAATTTGCATCATGGGAATTACTCCCTCGGGGCCGATCACTTAGAGACCAACTCTCCCTGCATTCGTTGTCCCCATAATGATTACTTGCCTCTTCATCCCTGACTAGGTTAGATATTCGAGTCATTTTCAGATCAGTTTCATTCTGACGAGGCTTATAAAGTGGCGGTTTACAAAAGACTACTGAAATATTTGACCCCATACGTGGCAAAGCTTTGCCTGGCTGGTTTGTGCATGCTGGGCGTGGCTGTCCTTACCGCTTCTCTCGCTTACCTGGTAAAACCTGCCTTAGACGATATCTTCTTCGAGAAAAACATGCAGATGCTGATGATAATCCCGTTAGTAGTGGCTTCGGTCTATATTATCAAAGGCTTTTGCGATTTTGGTCAGTATTATTTGATGGCGTTTATAGGTCAAAGCGTTATCCGTGATCTTCGGCAAGAGATGTTCTGTAAACTTGAAAATATGTCGGTCGGCTTTTTTGTCAGGCATTCTACGGGAGAGTTGCTCTCCAGAATGAACAATGACGTCACAATGGTTCAAGGAGCGCTTACCAGTGCAATCACCGGGATAGCCCGTGATACCTTGACGGTGATCTGCCTCGTGGCAGTGGTCTTTTTCCGTGACCTTAAACTGGCGCTTATCGCCATGGTCATTTTCCCGCTGGCCATCTACCCTCTGTTGAATTTCGGCCGGAGAATGAAACGCTATTCCAGACGGATGTTGGTGTCTCTTGAGGATATTACTGAAAGACTCAATGAGACCATCACAGGCATAAGGATTGTCAAGGCTTTCGCAATGGAGGATTATGAACGGGAGCGGTTTGCCGAGGTGAATGACACCCTGTTCAACGCTTTCATGCGCAGGTTCAAGGTTCGGGCCATGTCAAATCCAGTGATGGAAGCGCTCGGTGGTTTCGGGGTATGCGCCATAGTCACCTACGGAGGATACCAGGTTATCAATGGGGAATCCACGCAGGGGACCTTTTTTTCTTTTATGGCGGCCCTCGTAATGCTTTATGAGCCTATCAAACGTGTCAGCGAAGTAAATAACACTTTGCAGGAAGGCCTAACCGCTGGAGAGAGGATTTTTAATCTCCTGGATACCGATCCCGAAGTTCAGGATGCTCCAGACGCCATTCACCTGGGTGAAATCTCGGGCAAGGTAGAATTTAAGGATGTTAGTTTCTCCTATGATTCTACCCAGGTGCTCAAGGACATCAATTTCCTTGTCAACCCGGGTGAGGCGATAGCGATAGTGGGTGAAAGCGGGGTGGGCAAGAGCACATTGCTGGATCTTGCGCCACGTTTTTATGACCCGACATCCGGGTGTGTTCTAGTTGATGGGATAGACATCCGCCAGCTTACCCAAAAATCCCTGCGTGAGAAAATCGGTATAGTAACTCAGCAGACTATTCTTTTCGATGACACCATTCGTAACAACATAGCCTATGGGAGACCCGATTTGCCTTTGGATATGGTCATAGAAGCGGCCAAAGCGGCGCATGCTCATGACTTTATCATGGCGCAACCAGAAGGCTACGATAGCCTGATAGGAGAAAACGGCATTAAGCTCTCAGGCGGTGAACGTCAAAGAGTAGCTATAGCGAGGGCGCTATTAAAGAATCCGCCTATCCTGATTCTGGATGAGGCCACATCAAACCTGGATTCTGACTCCGAAAAATCCGTCCAGGCCGCGCTGGAAGGGCTGATGAAAGGTAGGGCCACACTTGTGGTAGCCCATCGGTTGTCTACAATTAAAAATGTGGATCGAATTTACGTTATGTCCCACGGAACAATAGTCGAGCAGGGTTCCCATGACGAATTGCTTGCCCTGAATGGAGAATTCGCAAGGCTCTATCACATGCAGTTTGCTGGTTCACACAGAGAGACGCCCAACTAGAAAAAAACAATGACCGATCATTCAAGATGGTTTCGAGGACTGCCGTCGTCGCCTTTTCTCGCTGCCCCCGCAGGAATTTATTTTATGATCCAATATGCGTGGCGGAGAGTTCATGAACTTGAATGGAAACGAAGTTACAAAGCCCCAATCCCTGTGATTTCCATAGGTAACATAGCTATGGGGGGAACCGGCAAGACGCCGTTTGTAATGTACGTCACCGAACTACTTGTTGAGCGAGGGTTTAGGCCCTGCGTGGTGAGCAGAGGCTACAAAGGTTCGTACACAACCGATTACGTCATAGTTAAGGATGTTGGGTATTTGGCGCCAAAAGTGGACGCCTCTGTCGTCGGAGATGAGCCCTTTTTAATCGCCAGTGGCGTTGATCAAAATGCCGCCGTAATGGTTGGACGCGATAGACTGCAGTGTGTAACTTACGCAGCCGAACATATGGGATGCGATGTAGCGGTTCTTGATGACGGTTTCCAGCATCTGAGACTCAGACGAGATCTCGACATAGTTCTTTTGTCAGGGCAAGAAGATCACATGTTTCCTCTAGGTATTCTTCGTGAGCCGTTTTCGGCCCTTAGCCGAGCGGATGTGATAGTCGTCAATGATAACCAGAAGATTGTTTCGCCTGGAATTCAGAATTTTCTATCACATAGGGAGCGCTTTAGATTCAAGAGCGTTCCTCTTTCTCTCAATGGCGTAGACTCTAGTCCGAGCAGGGCCCCTGAAAGTTTAACAAACGAAAAGGTATTGTTGGTGTCGGGAATAGCCGCTCCGGAACGCTTCATCAAGATGGCCCAATCACTCGAATGGTCCATTATGGATCATCTTGTTTACAGGGACCATCACAATTTTGGTTCAAGAGATCTTGATCGAATAGTCAATGCCGCAAAAGGAGCATGGATAGTATTTACCGAGAAAGACTGGGTAAAACTGCCACCTGAATTTCAGGCAAGGCGAGACGTTTTGTTTCTAAGAATAGGAATTCAGCTAGAAAACGATGAAATCTTCATGAACCGAATTCTCAAAGCGCTGCGAACCCATGGAACTGAATCATAAAAGAATTCTTGTAATAAAGCCCAGTTCTATGGGCGACGTGATTCATGCTCTTCCATTGATTCACGCGATAAAGCGTAGCTATCCGACCTGCTATATAGGATGGGTGGTTCAGAAGGGTCTTTCCGGCCTGCTAGAGCCTGATCCATTCATAGATGAAATTATTACCATAGACATTCCATCGACATCCGAACCTTCGGCGAGAACAAGCGCCTATATTCACGCCTTTTTAGCTACTGTTCGCTCGCTTAAAATCCTGAGAAGGAGATTTGTCGCCAAACCTTACGATCTGGTCCTGGATCTTCACGCTTCTTTCAGAAGTGGGTTAATCAGTATCATGAATCCAAAATCTTTCAGACTGGGTTTTGCCGACGCCAAAGAACTGAACACGTTTTTTCAATCGGATCACGTAAGGGCGCCTTCCGATAAACCCCATGCGGTGGACCAGTTGCTCTGTTTCGCTGATTTTCTTCAACTGTCAGTTAAACCAGCAGATTTCCGGCTTTTCCTGGGAGACAGGGCTGAACAAGAAGCCAAGTCGTTTGTGGATTCAAGCGGACTTGGCAATGTCTGATCGTATTGTTTACGCTAACCCCGCGACACGCTGGGCGACCAAATTCTGGAACAAACGCGCCTGGGCTGATTTAGCGGACAGATTAATTGTAGAATTACAATGCAGCGTTATTTTGGGGGGTGGACCTTCAGAACGGGCCTATGTTGAGCAAATCGTCAATCTGATGAAGGTCAGACCAGTGATCGCCGCAGGGCGCCTTAGCCCGGCAGGAGCCGCTGCCTTGATTAAAGCGTCACAGATCTACGTGGGGGTTGACTCAGGCCCCATGCACATGGCCGCATTTCTTGGTACACCCATTGTCGCTCTCTTTGGACCAACCGACCCCGAGAAAGTGGGTCCGTATGGAGGGGGACATAGAGTTGTGAGAGTTGACGATCTACTATGCCTGGGATGCCGAAAATCTGTTTGTAAAGACAAGAAATGCCTGGACGGGATCTCCAGTGATCGAGTGTTTGATGAGATCAGGCGCCTGACAGGATGGACCCCCAAAAGCGAGGAACATCATTAGCCGCTGGTTTGTTTTAAAACGGGAGTAACCTTTCTTCGTGCGCCAATTGGGAAATTTTCTGAGAGGGTTATCCATTCCTTGACTGAGGGGCCTTTGTTGTGGTTTATTCAAGTTTTACATTTAAGTTCGAGCGCCGAATTAATTTTTCGGTAGCTCACTTCCGAAGGGGCGCCCATGAAGCAATTCAAAACTGAAGACATTCGAAATGTAGCAATCGTCTCTCATGCGGGTTCAGGGAAGACGACGTTATGTGAAGCCATGCTTCTGGACTCAGGAGCGGTCGATCGCCTGGGAAAAGTAACCGATGGCTCTTCCAATTTTGACTTTGAGCCCGAGGAAGTCAAACGTGGCATTTCAATTGGTTCAGCTCTCTTTTCGGTGGAATGGAAGAAAAAGAAAATAAACATAATTGATACTCCTGGCGACCCAAACTTTGGAGCCGAAGTCATATTCGCTCTCAAAGCTGTTGATATGGCCGCTCTGGTTGTCGACGCCGTCGATTCTGTCAAGCCTTTAACCGAAAAGGTATGGTCGGCCATAGAGGGCGCCGAATTACCGAGAGTGCTTGCAGTGACGAAAATGGACCGTGAAAGGGCTGATTTTGAGAAGGTCGTCGCAGATGTTAAACAGGCGCTGAAAGTGAAGCCTGTGATGTTACAAATACCGATAGGCAAAGAAGCGAACTTCAGGGGAGTGGTCGATTTACTTACCATGAAGGCCCTAATGTTTGACGGGGACGGCAAAAACCCTACAAAAGCTGACATACCGGATGATCTCAAAGAGGAAGCCTCTTCTCGAAGGGATGTCTTGATTGAGGACCTGGCGGAAGTCGATGATAGATTAATGGAGAGATATCTTGAAGGCGAGGAACTAGGAGCTGACGAATTGTTTAACGCATTGCGCGGAGGAATTCTTAATCGAGTTTTTATGCCGGTGGTCATCTCTTCAGGTTTTACAAACAAAGGTATTCAACCGATTCTCGACCTGATTGTCGATGCATGTCCTTCTCCTGCGGACATGAAACCAGTGGTTGGTTCGACGCCTTCCGGAGACGAGATCTCGAGAACTCCGTCGGCTGATGAACCATTTTGCGCTTTTGTCTTCAAGACTTTGGCGGATCCATACGCAGGGAGACTCAGCGTCTTTCGAATTTTTTCCGGAAAGCTTGTCCACACGATCATCATCCCTTTGGTCGTCATGATCATTTCCCGTTGTTTTGCAACCAGGGGTACAATCGACCCGAGCGCGGTTGACAGACCTTTATGGCAATGGCGAAATTCAAGGCAATGCCAAGAGCTGCTATGCCCAGCCCGAAAAATATCTGAGCCAGCCCCATTCCAACGCCGAGTCCAACCACCAGCAGGAGCGGCTGAATTCCGGCTTGTTGGTAAAGCGCCAAGGCGTTAGGAACAGTCAAATAAACCATGAACCACGGGAACAGGAACATTCCCACCAGCCCCCAAACCGACCAGATATTCTCCCATTTCCATTGCTTGGCGTACTTTATGGGAGTGGCGAAACTACCGTTCAGTATTCCAGCCGCCATGGTCAAGCAAAGTGCCAGAACCAAGTTCGACATATGAGGACCCTCGTTTCGATAGATTCATGCTGGCGAACGGAGCGAAAGTAATCAGAAGACGACCGGCAGATGGAAAAAAACGAGGACGGCCTTCGAGATTCAGAATCACTCCGGCAGCCGTCACCGAACCGCACAGGCGCCCCTGAATTCCGCCTTTCACACGCGGACTCTGACCAGACCCTGTGATCTGGTACTTCACGGAAGTGAGTTCGGGCAGCGCAAACGGACCTCGACAATGGAGTTTCTGCGTGCTGATTCCCATTTCGGCGCCAAAGCCGAATTCGCCTCCATCCGTAAACCGGGTTGAAGCGTTCCAATAGACCGTGGCCGAGTCCACCCGGCCGAGGAACCTCCCGGCTCGAATCGCGTCGCGCGTGACGATTGCATCGGAGTGCTGGGTGGAGTAACGGTTGATGTGGTCGATGGCCTCGTCCAAACCAGCCACCACCGGCGATGGCCATTTTCAGGGCCGAATACTCGGTCGCCCAATCTTCTGGAGAGGCTGGCGCACTGTCCTCGCCCGCCAGACGGCGACCTGGTCGTCACCGCGTAGTTCCACTCCGGCGGCCCGCAGCTTCCCGACTATTCTGGGCACGTATTGTGCGGCGATGTCCTGATGCACGAGCAGTTTTTCAGCAGCGTTGCAGACGGAGGGCCGCTGGGTTTTGGCGTTGATGACGATCGTGTCCGCGAGGTCAAAGTCGGCCTCTTTATCAACGTAGACATGGCAGTTCCCCGCCCCGGTTTCAATGACCGGCACCGTCGATTCCGCGACCACGCGATTGATCAGCTCGGCTCCGCCCCGGGGTACAATACGTCGACGTAGCCGCGAGCCCGCATGAGGTCGTTCGCCGATTCGCGGGAACGGGAATCGAGCAACTCAATCGCCCCCTCCGGCAAACCGCGACGCGGTTGAGGAGTTCGACGAGCAGTTCGTTCGTGTGCATCGCTTCGCGTCCACCGCGCAGAACCACGGCGTTGCCCGCTTTGAACGCCAGGACGGCGGCGTCCGTCGTCACGTTGGGCGCGACTCATAGATCACGCCGACGACCCCAAGCGGCACTCGCACTTTCCGAATGCGTAATCCGTTCGGCCGTACCCATTCCGCCACCACTTCACCCACGGGGTCGGGCAAGGTGATGACGGCGCGGATTCCGTCCGCCATGGCAGCAAGGCGCGCGGGATTCAAGGAGCAGGCGGTCGCGGCTGGAAGGGCGGAGCTATCTGATGCGAGGTCGAGCTTGTTAGCGGCCAGTATCTCCTCGCGGTGTGCGGAAATAAGCTCCGCCATCTCATGAAGAATCGTGTTCTTCTGCCTGCGTGCGAGGTAGGCGACGGCGGGAGCCGCGGTTCGCGCCCTCCGCAGCTTTTCTTGGGTCGTTCCGGACATTATCAAAGGTCGATCGCTCATGATTAGGTTTCAGTCTTGGTTCGCAGTGGCGGAAAATAGGTGCCGACCCGGCGCTGCAACGCGAGTGGAATCACCTGAGGGTGATTTCCATTGGCGATCACCACATGGATCCCGGCCGCCGTGGCCCTGAGCGCCGCTCGCAACTTGGAGCGCATGCCACCGCGCCCAAGCTTGGTTTTCCCGTTGCAGTCAGCCTCCATGGCCGGGGTGACGCGGCGGACCAGCCGCACCAACTGAGGCTTTCCCCCGCGACCGCGAGGACGAAGGAATCCGTCCACTCCGGTGAGAAGCACCAACCAGTCGGCACCCAGGCGCATGCCACCAGGGCGCTCAGTTCGTCGTTGTCGCCGAAGGCCCCTTCCAGTTCGCGGACCGAGACACTGTCGTTCTCGTTGACAATGGGGACAACCTTCATGCGCAGCAACTGGTTGAGGGTTTTGCAGAGATTTCCGGTACCGGACCGGCGAGGAGAAGTCGTCACTCGAAAACAGAAGCTGGGCGACAACTTTCTCTCCCGAAAGAACAGCCTTTCGTAAGTGTGCATCAGTCGGCTTTGGCCCACGGCGGCTGTGGCCTGCATCAATCCAATTTCTTCGGCCGCTGTTTGAGCCCCAGAGCAACCATCCCGCAGGCTATCGCTCCTGAACTGACGATCACATACTCGTTATGACGAGATCAAGCTGGTCAACCAGCGACCGCATCCACTGAAAGTTGATCTGTCCGTTGGGGGCGATCAAGCTGGTGCCGACTTTGATGACTACACGCATAGTAATATTCCGTATTCGGGGGTAGCTTTCCGTCAACTCTGTTGCCAGAGCATAGGAGGCATTACTTGCCAGGTGAGGCTTGTTTCCTGCCCGTCCACGCGCCACTTCCGGTGTCACTGGACCACTTACCGGACAGCTCTCCCTTCTTAAGTCTGCCCGTAAACTGGTAGTTGCCTTGCGGCGTGTCGACGTGGATTTCAACTTCGTTCTTCTTGCCGGTTGTGCGCGCTTATTGAGTCCCTCCTATGGGTGACGAAATTGACCCCGTAAGGGAATCCTTGGTTTGCTCCATGTACAGGGTGAACGGCATGTCCCCTTGCGTTCCTCCGCGCGCGGTGCATTCCCAGTCACCGGTGAGAGGGCCGGTCTTAGGTTTCTTTTCCTTCGCTTGCGCAAGAGCTGACGCAGCAACCACAGACACAGAACCACTAGGAAACCAGCCGGTTCATCTTCATCGTTCGCTCCTCGAACCACCCTCCACGATAGCAGCAGTCGCACTCACTCTCGAGGCTTATCATCCGGCACTTAAACCGCTTGCCACCCACCCTTTACCCCTTTATTGATGGGGGAAAGACACGAGGTGCCATTCTACAGCGGCGTGCCCTTTCCGTCCAGCACGTTGCAAATCAGGTAGTGGTACAGTTTGATGTCGTTGTAGCGGCGGTCTATGACCGCCGTCCTTTGTCCGCATGAGCTTCCGGCGCTCACAGAGCGCCGCTACAGCAAACTGACCCACTACTGCAAATCGAGGGATCAATTTGATGAAGAGGACAGGCAGCTCCCCGGCCCGGTGATCACTTCACTATGTCCGGAGCAACGTTGGAGGTGAACACCTCTTGCAGCAGGTGTTTCCGGATCGTTCCGGGGTTCGACACCACCGCGCCGCCCGTGACTTTGTCGCCAGCCTTGGCATACACATTGGTCATTCCCAGGCAGCCGATGGTTCCCCTGTTCGTCAGGACATGAATCGCTCCCGGCGTGCGGTTGATGACCGAGACGTCGTTGAGGGACTCCACCGTCGCTCCGGGCTCAATCAGGATGTTCTCCGCGGACCAGACGCTCTCCGTGCGGTGGCAGTCGGAGATCGTCAGAGACCTGACGACGGCGGGGGCGTCGATCCAGATCAGGGCAGATGAGGCGGGCAGGGCTTCGCCGGGTCGACCTTCATCCCCTCGCCGGACTTCGAGCAGAACACGCCCCGAATCGAGATGTCCTCGAAGGTGCTCGCACTGCCCGGGTGGACACGGTGGTTGGTGAACGAGACGACGTTGTAGCGGTACGTGCCGAAGATGTTGGACAGCTGAATCCGCCGGATCGGCGACCCTGCCGACAAGAGCCGCACCGCCGTGTAGCCGTTCTCGGAAAAGAGCCCGTCAACGGTACGTCCTCGATCGGCCCGCGGCTCATCTCGAAGTAGCCGCCGTCATCGGCGTTCAGGGCCACCAGGTCGTCGTTGGTCGTGCCCTTCAGGTTCGCGATCCGCCCCAGCGGGAGTTGCCGTGGACGTGTACGCCGTCCATGTTGGTCCGCTTGAGGTTGTAGTCGAACGTGATGTCCTCGATGGTGAACTGCTGGAGGTTGCCCAGTTGCATGCCGAAGGTGACCGGATCTTTCAGCGTCAGGCCACGGATGGAAGGTTCTTCACGTTGTTGAACCGCATCAGCACGCCGGTGTACACGCCGGAGTATAAGGCGCCCCGCCAGTTGCGGTTTTTCTGGTACTCGGTCAGCGACTGGTTCAGGTTGTCCATGTCCCAGATGCCGCCGATCAGGCTGATGTCTTCGTTGCCCTTGTCGTGATCGTCGTTGGTGATCATCACCTGGTCGGTATGATCCTTGAGCCGGATCAGCGTGTGCCGGCCGAGAACCAGCGTCTGCCGGGAGTGGATCGTGAGCGTCTTGCTGATCAGCAGGCAGACCGGCGGCAGGGAAAGTGGACCTCGCTCCGGCCCGAATCGAGCAGAGCCTGAAGGCCGGCCGTGTCGTCGTGGACGCCATCACCGATGACGCGATGCGTCTCCGAACAGGGTGCGGTGGCCACCCCGACGAGCATCGCCAGCGCAAAGAAGGTGACTCGAATACAATGGGAATTGACCATGTGGATACCCGCCCCATTTCAGCAGAGTGTTCATCCTTTTCTGCACTTGAAACAAAACGTCACCATTCCATGTGCATAGAACAAAACTGCAGTTCCAGGTTCACATGGAACGCCGCTCGATCCTGTCAACCCTGTCGTTCCTTTGGCATATACGGACCAGCTATGTTAGCAGAAGGGGACCTCCAAAAGGCATGAGGAAGAAAAGCAGACTCTTCACGGGAATGACTTTCCCAGCGGGAATCCACCGTCAGCCATACAGGCGCGCCGTACATTGACCGCGAACAGAATCGCTGGAATGGCTTCGAAAGTCTTGTTCATGTCATCGTGATTGATCAAGGACACTTCTTCAAAGAGTCCTTGAGTTTTCCTCGGCCCTGTTTCTTCAGCAACTCATCGAGGGATTTCGACTTCGCGTCCGTTTTTTGTTTTAGGATAGCCTGGTAGGTCTTCAAAACGCTTTCGACGGCAGCGAAGTTTACCGCCTCCATGTCGGCGGCTTTATCCGGATTCTCAATCACAAACGCCGCGGCGGCCAGCATGAACTGCCGAGTGATCGTGTTCGAGTAAGCGTATTTCTTTCCGTTAAGCTGGTTCAGGATACCCCCGCACAACCCCACATGGACGTCATGCACTTCGATAACCCTTTTCAGTGCTGCTTCACCCTGGCTGATCAGGTCCGCATCCAACGGAGAACTCTCCAGCTTGCGCGTGGTCTCGACCCACCGCGGTTCCGCTCTTCCGGTGTCGAAGTTTCCTGGGCTGCCGCTATCGGTATGATTGCCGTAAGAAGACAGCACAGAGCTAGAACCCGAACCAAAGCCGAATTTCCATTTCGCATCTCTCCTCCTTGGGCATGTAATCCCCGGTTCCCGTGGCCTTGTTCACCAGATTCCAATTCTTGTCGTTGCCAAGCTACACAGGCGAAGGCCCACACCTCGTTGATCTTCGCAAGAGAAGCCCTCGCGTTTCCTGGACTCAGGACACTGGTTACACATGGCACGTGACGTTTGATATTCTTCTTTCGGGTGATTTGTCAGGATGAAATATTACTAATTAATAGATAATCAAGGAAAACTTCCTGCCTCCACGGGCGCGGGGCGAACGCCGTTCGCCCCTACCGTTCACCCGTACAGGCCCTCTGTTCAAAACCAGAAATGCCAAACGGTGTTGACGAGCGCGTGGGTCAAGGCCGACGCGGAGAGCCTTTGGCGGGTTCGAAACGTGTTCCCGTAGAAAATGCCTGCCATGGCCGCCATGACCGCATATCGCCAATTGGGAGCGGGCATCTTATAGAGGTGTGAAGCGCCAAAGATGACCGACGCAATGATCAGGCCATACACGCCTGCGTGCGCCCCCTTCGATGCTCCGGCACAGAAGGTTCTGAAGAATTCCCCGGAACAACAGTTCTTCCGGTATGGCAATCGTCAGATAGATGCCGGCAAACTGGAGAGAAAGCACACCCAGAGAAGTCAGCGAAGAGTGCGGGTGTAAGAAATGAAGCACGAGCCCCACGGGGATTCCCAGGAGACAAAATGCGATGGAATTTGCGAAACCATCCACAAGGTCCTGCTTGCGCCACAAGAGCCTGTAGCCCACGCCGTCAAGGTTGCGGAGGACCGCAAAGGCGTACACCCCAATGCACACACCAAAGATCGGGCGGAAGAAGTAAAGGTCGTGTGGCCAAGTCCAGATCCCCTGCAGCCAATGGGTGGCCACTGGAAGCCCCAGGGCCAGCATGGCAGCAACGTCCCGCCAACCGAGACGCGCAGGACGGTGCAGGCGGTCAGGCAGCAACAGCAGGACCGGCACTGCAATGCAGGCCAGCAGCTTACCCATGCCCAGCCAGCAGAACGAGCCGGTTCCAAAAACATAAACAAAGTGCGGAACCAGCAGAAGAAAGGGCAACCCCGCGGCGGCCCAGACCGACTCCGCAGCCCGCTGGCGCAGATATCGGACAAGACTTGGCTGGCTCAATCCAACGAAAGCACACAGAATAAGGGAAAGGCTCAGCAGAACTGCCGCGAGCTTATAAGGGGCAAGGTGAACCTGCAACAGGATAATCGCCTCGGCCGTGGCAGAGAGGGCAATGAGAACAACAAGGAAGATTGCTGTCTTCTTCATGACTTCCCCCTATTTGTATTGTTGTGCTCCCCCATCGGCGTGGGCCAGATCCCGGGAGCCGAAGTCTACATCAGCCAGGGGAATGAACTCCACATGACCAAGCTTCTGCAAGTCCTTCTTGAAGCCGGAGAGATTACCGACCAGCACGATAATGTTGTTCTCCGGCGCAAGCTTCTCACGAGTGGCCGCCCAAACACCATCAGTGGCAAGTGCTCCGATTCTTTCAGGGTACCGGTTCCAGTAATCGAGAGGCAGATCATAGACCAGCAGTTGGAGTGTCTGCGCGGCAGTACCGTCTGACGTTCTGAAAATCCAGGGCAAGATGGCCGGTCAGGTACCCTTGAGCTGTTCGAGCTCCGCTAGCCAGGATGGGATGATCATACATCCGTTTCAACTGTTCAAGCGCCAGATGGAGAACTCTTCATGGTTTCAGACGTGCGAGTGAACGTCTTGGCCATCCACATCCCCGCCGTCTTATAGGAGAGGAGTTCGCTGGAAGCTCCATACGTCAGCCCCTGGCGGCTGCGCAGGGCCTTGAACAACCGGTTCTCGGAGGGACCACCCAGGATCTGGTCAGCAATGCTCAGAGCCAGGTAATCAGGACTGTTCCGGGCGACTCCAAGATTGCCGACACGGATCTCCGTCTGGACGGCGTCCGGCTTGTCAATGGCGACAATTCTCAACCCCGCGACGCCTGCGGAAACGGCGGGAGCCACAGGCCGCGCCTTATCCACCCACGATCCAAAACACTTGCCTGCCCGCTCAAATGCTTCACCCTCCTCCATGTCCCCAACAATGGCCAGGACAGCATTCGAGGGCTGATAGTAGTTGTTGTGGAAAGCGCGCAGGTCTGCCGGGCTGATCTGGCGCACCGCCTGGATGGTTCCATCCTCGGGGTGGCCGTAGACCGTGCCACGAAAAGCGATCCACCTGAAGGCAGTATCGGCAACATAATCGGGATCGCCGCGAACAACTTCCAACCCTGAAAGGGTCTGCTGCCGCTTGCGCTCAACCTCCGCCGGCAGAAAGGCGGGGTGCATCACCATGTCGGAGAGAAGGTCAAATGCAAGGTCCGCGTGGTCATTGAGAACAGTCAGGCTGATGAAAGACTGATCCCAGCCGGCGCCGGAGTCAGCAAGGCCGCCGACCGAATCGACGAGGTCGAGGCCGTCGCCCGATCCTACGTCGAGGCCGGCAGCCAGGTCATCCTGACCAACACGTTCGGGGCCAACCGCTTCACGCTCGCCCGGCACGACCTGGCCGACAAGGTGGCCGAGATCAATCGCGCCGGCGTGGAGATCTCCCGCGAGGCGGCCGGCGATCGCGTCCAGGTGTTCGCCTCCATGGGCCCCAGCGGCGTCATGCTCATGATGGGCCAGACCAGCCGGACGAGGTTCAGGCCGCCTTTGCCGAGCAGGCCGAGGCCATGGCCGAGGCGCGGGCCGATGCGATCGTCGTCGAGACCATGTCCGACCCGGCCGAGATCGTGCTGGCCGTCGCGGCCGTCGCGCCGACCGGGCTGCCGGTGGTCGCGTGCATGACGTTCGACTCCGGCAAGGACCACGACCGCACGCTGATGGGCACGACGCCCGAGCAGGCCGCCGCGCAAACTGACGGAAGCCGGGGCCGACGTGATCGGCTCGAACTGCGGCCAGGGGATCGAGGGCTTCGTGAAGATCTGCCGCCGGCTCCGCGCCGCCACCGATCGGCCGATCTGGATCAAGCCCAACGCCGGACTGCCGGAGATGATCGACGGCAAGCCGGTCTACACCCAAACGCCCGGCGCAGTTCGCCGACTTCGTGCCGGCCCTGATCGAGGCCGGGGCAAGCTTCATCGGCGGCTGCTGCGGCACCACGCCCGAGTTCATTGCCGCGATCGAGAAGAAAACTCCGGTGACGACCAGCGCGACGGCACAAGTGTCGCCGCTCAACAGACAGTCTACCGTCTACCTGACTACTGTCTACTGACTACTTCCCTCGATGAACTCCCGCGAGCGTGTTGTCTGTGCCATCAACCATCAGCAGCCGGACCGCGTGCCGATCGACCTCGGCGGCACGCGGCAGTCGGGCATCGCCGCGTCGACGTACCACAAGCTCAAGGAGCGGCTCGGCCTTCGCACGCCCACGCGGGTCTACGACGTCTATCAGATGCTCGCCGAGGTCGAGCGGCCGGTGATGGAGCGTTTCGGGGCCGACGTAATAGGTTTGGGTGTAACCGGTCTTCCGCTCTATGCAGCCAGAGGCCAGGTTGCCTGTTTTAGCCATTTGTGGTGAGGATAAAGCTTTTGTCGTTCCTGTTTGATGCGGTACTTCTGAAATGCCTTCCACTGACCATTGATGTGGGTGGTCCGCAGAGCCAGCATGGCCTGCGCTCCCGCCACGGTCCAACGCATCCCAGCTCGCTCCATCCGGTCCTTCACCACGTAGCGACATGCGCCCTCGATCACGCCACTGGCAATCGGATAGCCCGACGCCAGGTAGTCATCGTAACGCATCCGAGTAAGGTTCTTCGTCAAATAGTTGCAGATCGTCGTCAGTTTCGCCAATCGGCGGCCGCGCAATCCATGCTTCGTTCCCATTTGCCGCAAACCGCCGATGACATAGCCCGCTTCGCCGCGAAGCATCCGCAACAGTCGGTCCCGAACGAACGACGCGGCCTCTTCACACCCCTCATGGTGGAACAAGTATGCCGCTTCCCACAACCGGGGCGTCACGTGGAGCAGGTCCAGGATTTCCACCACGTTGTCGCCGGGCAAATAGGTTTTCCGCACGGCCCACAACGAAGGCTGGCCGTCCATCACGCATACGATCTCTTGCCCCCGGCGACGCCGCAATCCCACTTCCTGGGCCATCCAGGCGAAAACTTCTTCCTCGGCCTGACAGAACCGCCCGTCTTGTTCGCAACTCAGGCTCGACCATATCCGCTTCTGCTGAGCCGCCGGCTCGGGATCTTTGTTTCGCCCCGGCGACGAATGCTCGCGGAACAGCGCCGCCACCACCTCCTCGGCGGTGCGGACTTTCGGGTCCACCGTATAGACACAGCCCACGGCGGCCATCTGTTTCTTGTTGGCCTTTTCCCCTTTCTTCCGACGAGCCCCTGCGGGAAGCTGGTCGGCGGGGCGCCGCATGGGAACCCCTTTGTTGTCCGCGGTGACCACGAGGATTTCTCCCTCGTCCTTCGTCGCCGGAGCAGGCCGCGATGCTCGGAACTTCGCCACGCTCTCCGACATCTTCCGGTTCATCTGTTCCAGACTGTCCACGGACAGATTCAGCCCAAGAATCATGCGAAGAACCTCCGCCGTTCGGGCAAACGCATGTTCCACGTCCAACGCCTGGGCCCAGTCCTGCAACACGTAGGAAAATTCGCTTGCGGGCAATTGCAGGCGGGCGTCCAGCGGAACGAACTCGATCTCTTGTCCCTCGCGCGTCCCATACACGGCCCGCGGAAGTTGAAAC
>CAWJXP010000054.1:0-10958 GCA_963846725.1 uncultured delta proteobacterium
TAAAGGCCCCAACAGAGCAACAAGAGCTACTAGAGTACTCTTTTCCCAACTCCTGAAGGCGTCAACATCAACATTCGTTTTCAGAAGGGCGTCGGCTGCGATTATAAGCTGTTTGATGCGTTTCATTTGAAATACCTTCTCTTTTCATCAGGATTTTCTCTTACTGCTCAGTAGTGACAGTGAACTACCAAAAACGTTCCCCTTATTTATCAATATGTTATATTATTATGTTAACAGTAAATATTAATATAGTCGGCTTAATATCCTACACATTTAGCATTATATTATAGCATAATGACAGGTTGAGGCCGTTAAGCTACCTCAGAATCTTCCGATCTCCCGAAGCGCAGCGACTGTCAGTCTTATAGTAGCAAAAAGCTATTATCAGTAAGAATTCTTTATATTGAGAGGCAGAAATATGGCGGAGATAACAGAAGATAAAAAATCTGCAAAGATCCGTAGTCGCCGTGTCCACATGGCAAACGAGAGGACATTTCTTGCATGGATAAGGACGAGCATTGGGATAATGGCATTTGGTTTTGTTGTTGAGAAGTTTTCATTGTTCATAAATGAAGTGTCATATGTTTTGGGGAAGTCAAATATTGACAAAATCGCTCTTCCTTCTCAAGGATATTCATCAATCTTTGGAATACTCCTCGTGGGCCTTGGCTCCTCAATGGGTGTGCTTGCTTTTATCAGATATAAAGAGGTTGAAAAGCAAATAGATGAAGATATATATCAACCCTCATTGATACTGGACATGCTGCTAACCGCAGCAATTCTTGCAATCGGGCTCTTTCTTGTAATTTATTTAATTCATAGCACTTAGCGGCTATTATCCCATGGCGTGGTTTGCAGCGCCGAGAATCTAAAGGCAGCGATTGCGTCAATTGAGAAAAAAATAAGTTGTAATGGACTTCCATTATAATGTTGATAACTTATACTCTATAAAATTAGCTTAGCTAGTGGCACACATTGTTAGATATAAAAAGGCCCTGATTGGACAAGGTTCCAAATATGAACAGCGAACCCGACCAGGCGTCCACTCCGCCAGAGGGAGCAATCTATCCCCGTAACGCTGTGGATATTTCGTCACGTTACTGCTCGAGATGACATCCAGAGCATATGTCATTTTGACCGAAGCGTTTATGAGGATATAAACTCATGGCAGACAAAATTGACCTGGATGAGAATGGTAAAAGCGAAAGCACTCTGAGGCATGTTGTGGAGAAGAAACTCGGCAAGAGTCAGGATGCGCCTTCGCGGACTCAAAGATCAAGCCCCTGAAGGGATCATCCACGAACTCCAGGTCCACCAGATTGAACTGGAGACGCAGAATGAGGAACTGAAAAGAATCCAGCACGCATTGGAAGAAACCAAGGACAAATATGAGGATCTCTATGATTTCGCTCCTGTAGGATACTTTACCTTAAATCACAAGGGGATCATCAGAGAGGTCAACCTGACCGGCGCCTCGCTACTCCGGGTTTTTCGTCCCAAATTAATTAATAGCGGTTTTGGACGTTTTGTTGCGTCTGAGTGTTTAGACCGCTGGTACCAGCATATTGTTAGCGTGCTTGGGCATGAAGAGAGGCAGACTTGCGATCTGAAACTGATTCGGGAAGATGGTTCGACGTTTTATTCCAGTCTTGAAAGTATTCGAATGGATGCGCCTGCCGAACTGCAAGAGGACAATAGCGTTACCCAGGTGATCCGTATGGCGTTCAGCGACATCACCGAGCGCAAAGAGATAGAAAAAGTTCTTAAACGGAGAATTGAAAACTTAAACGGAGCAACAAGGATCTGGAACAGTTTGCTTATGTTGCGGCCCACGACCTGCGGGAGCCTCTGGTGGCTGTCGCTGCATACCTCAAGGTTCTAGAAAGGCTTTCTAAGAACTCTCTTGAGGATGTGGCGCGGACGTGTATCGCAAAGGCGCTAAATTTGGCTCTACGAATGGATTCGATGCTCCAGGGCTTGCTCGCATACTCACGACTAACACTTACCCCTATTTCCTATGAGATGACAGATTGCAACACTTGCCTTGCAGACGCCATCTCAAATCTGGGGTTGTCAATCAAGAAAAGAGGAGCAGTTGTAACAAGCGATACTCTTCCAACGCTTAAGATCGACGCCTCTCAATTAGCTACAATCTTTCAAAACCTTGTTGGCAACGCGATCAAATACGGCGAGACAGGGCCTCTTAGAGTTCACGTCGGCTGTGTATCCAGAGAGTCTTATTATGAATTCTCGGTCAGCGATAATGGTATTGGAATTGAGCCTCCGTATTTGGACCGTATCTTCAACATGTTTGAAAGGGTAAAGGACTTGTCCGGTCCCATGGGAACTGGCATCGGTCTCTCGACATGCAGGAAAATTGTGGAACGTTATGGCGGACGCATATGGGTGGACTCGAAGGTTGGAAAAGGGTCGACTTTCTATTTTACACTCCCGAAGGAGTGACATGAGACAGGGGAGACAATAGCGGGATGGACGACAATGTTAATAGTGACTGCGCCTTGAGAGACGCTGCTGAGGATCAACTCGGCAGGTCTCAGAATGTATCTTCTGAACTCAAAGATAAAACGCCTGAAGCGGTCATCCATGAACTCCAGGTCCATCAGATCGAGCTGGAAATGCAGAATGAGGAACTCCATCGGGCTCAAGAGGAAGCGGAGCGGTCCAGAGAAAGGTATTTGGATTTATTCGACTATGCGCCGGTTGGATATTTCACATTAGACAAAAATACGATTATTCTGGAAGCTAACCTCACCGGAGCGAGCCTAATTGGAATTGAGAGAACATCTTTAATTAACAAGCCGTTGACGAGTTTTATTCATAAGGATGATCAAGATGTTTTCTATCTCCACCGTAAGCAGGTCTTTCAAACCAACACCCAACACCGTTGCGAAATAAGATTTGTAAAACCTGATGGCGGTTGGTTCCACGCTCAATTGCAAAGCGTAATAATAGAAGACACTGAAGGCGGGGCCGGCCGATTTCGAACAGCCATATTGGACATTACCGACCGTAAGCTCGCAGAGGAGTCAGCGCTGCGGGCTCACGATGAACTCGAACTTAGAGTAACAGAACGCACATCCGATTTATTGAAGACCAATAAAGCAACTTGAACTTGAAATTGTCGAGCGCCACCGAGCGGAAGACGAACTGGGGCGAAGTGAGCAAAGGCTGAACCTCGTATTGAGCGGAGCGGGCCTGGGGTCGTGGGACTACAACCTTGAGACAGGTGAGACTATTTGCGACCAGCGTTTGGCCGAAATGCTAGGATTCACTTTGGATGAGATTCAGTCACATCTCCCTTGGTGGGAGAATCTAACTCATCCAGACGATTGGTCTCGGGTTATGGAGACTTTCAATGCCCACCTGGAAGGCCGCACACCTTTATACGAGGCGGAATTTCGGGTCAGGCCCAGGTTCGGCGAATGGAAGTGGGTGTTGGCCCGTGGTTCAGTCGTTGCCCGGGATAAAGACGGCAAACCGTTGCGGGTGGCGGGAACGTATCTTGATATTACCGAACGGAAGCGGGATGAGGAAGCTTTGCGTCGCAGTGAAGAGCGTTTCAGGGCAATATTTGACGGCGCCCAGGACATGATTTTCATTATGAATAGTAATTTTGAATACACGCAAGTGAACCCAGCGATGGCCAAAATGGTTGAACTTGACATGTCCGAAATCATTGGACGCAAACCCAAGGACATCTATGGCGAGGAAGTCGGGCGCCAGCTTCGACTGCTGGATCTCCGCGTACTCGGAGGAGAGTCCATCGAAAGAGAACACACTGTCCGGAGAAAGGGCGTCTCGTTGACCCTGAATACGGTCCTCAGACCTCTTCATAACGCTGAGGGTAAAATTATCGGTGTATTCGGGATTTCTCGTGATGTGACGGAGCGTGCGAGGGTATCGCCTACCCCCAAAGCAGTTTTTGAAAGCTACCCCTCGGAAGCCATGAGGGCGACTATGCGCGAGGCTCGCTCGGCCGCCGCTAGTGACGGGGCGGTACTACTTCAGGGGGAGAGCGGAAGCGGCAAAGACTATTTGGCGCGGTGGATCCACGACCATTCGAAGCGTGCGCTTGGCCCATACTTTTCACTGAATTGCGCTGCCATATCAAGGGAATTAGCCGAATCAGAGCTTTTCGGACATGAGCGTGGCTCATTCACAGGAGCGCATAGGCGTAAACGAGGACTTCTGGAGTTGGCGGAAGGGGGCACTCTCCTGCTCAACGAAATAGGAGAGCTTCCACTCTCGTTGCAGTCCAAGCTTCTTACGTTTCTGGACACAAGGTCATTCCTTCGTGTAGGCGGTGAAAAACCCATTAATGTGAATGCGCGGATCATTTCGGCTACCAACAGGAGTCTCGATAATGAGGTTGAGGAAGGCCGATTCCTGTCCGCCCTCTTCTATAGAATTAACGTTTTCGGGATAACCGTGCCACCCCTTCGTGACAGGATCGAAGACATCCCCATACTCTCGGAAGAGATCATGTCGCGGCTAGCGGTGGAACTTCAACTAACTACTCTCCCGTATGTTGATCCGGCCTTCGCAATTGGGCTTACTAGATATGATTGGCCCGGCAACGTCAGGGAGTTGCGGAACGCTCTCGAGCGCTCATTGATGCTATCCGACGGGCATAGCTTAAGCTTGACGCTGCCTTCTGGTAAAGCAGATCTTGAGGACTGGTCTCACGTTTCCAGTTTCCCGTTGCAAGAAACGCACGCTTCACGACGTGACGGATGAGGTGATCAAATCCCTGGTTTTGGAGGCGCTCCGACGCTGCGAAGGCAATAGAAGATGCGCTGCCCGTACGCTTGGTATAGCCCGAGATTCTCTGTATCGTCACATGAAGCGTTTTGGGATTACGAGCGAAAACCGTACCGCAGACCAGGATGATTGACCTACATTAAGACACCAGGCTAATTTCTAACCCCTTGATAAAACACACATCAGGAATTTTGTGGTCCGTTTTTAGGGCACATTTCTTCTCGTTAAGCCTCTGCTGTAGACGCTTCATAACTCACTCCAAATTCTGTCGCTATTCCTAACTGTTTAATTAGTTTTGGTTTTTCAAGCATATGGTTCTGTGTGGGACAGTTGGCACGAAATGTGCTCAGTTACGATAAGGGTTAAACTATCTCCATTCCGTCAGACAAGAAGGATTGATAGAGCATTGAAAGGCTCTAGAGCGCTTTTGATGTGTTTATCTAGTTTAAGATATCGGAATAATGAGGCGATCTAATCGTCTGTTAGATCTCTTTTTCAAAAAGTCACCTCAATTCTGAACCTCAACGCGGGTCGTAAACGTACCTATATTTTGAACAAGCAGAGACCCATTTTATTCGCGAGAAACAGGTCCAATCAAAGTAATGCTACCAGGTTCCGCATCTAATTCTAAAGGAGAGGCCGCAATGAAAAAAATATCGTATCTTTTAATTGCCTTTGTATCAATTCTAGCCTTAATGGCGCCTTCCGCGGTCGCCCAGGGCAGAGGCCCGGAGGCGGCGGTGGGGGCCGAGGTCAGCGGAGGTGGCGCCAGGGGAGGAGGAGCCGTAATTCGTGGCTGCGGCGGCGGTGAGCCGGCGGAGGAGGAGCAGGTCGGGCCACTCGAGCTGTGAGCCGGTCCTTCAAACACCAGGTCGGCGCCGTCCAGCGTAAACCGGTCCTCAAACGCCAGGTCTGGCCCATCCAGTGTCAACCGGTCGTCAAACATAAGGTCTGGGCCGTCTAGCGTAAACCGGTCTTCAAACACCAGGTCTGGCCCATCCAGTGTCAACCGATCGTCAAACGTAAGGTCTGGCCCGTCAGTGTAAACAGGTCCTCAAATGTAACGTCTGGAAAGAAGCCGACCCAGAGTCAGTTACAGGAACATCTTAACCTGCCCAAGGCCAATGTTGGTAGCGCAAAACCCGGGCTAGGCAAAGTTGGAGCCGCTACGTTGGGGGGAGCGGCAGGCGCAATCGCTCTGGATCGCATTTGCGAGAGGAGAATCTGGCGAGAAGGTGACCGCGGGTAATCTGCCCAACAAGGGCGACCAGGCGAGCAAACGATTAAATCCTCAGACAACCCAGCAACTCCGAAGTAACTACTCCAAGAAGTATAACAACGTATTTAATAAGAATTGGTCGAAGAACCACCCGTACCTCAACAATTATTACTGGCACAATCACATCTGGCCAAACCGACCCTGGGGGTATTGGTGGGGTCCTGCCACATGGATTGCCCTGAGTTCATGGGTCCCATGGGGCTGGGGAACGCCCCTGTACTATGACTATGGCTCCAATTTTTATTATGCGGATGATTACGTTTATCTCAATGGTCGACGTCTTGCCTCTGCGCCGGAGTATTATAACCAGGCTGTCCGGATAATAGACAAAGCGCCAAAAATCACGGATGACAAGGACCAATGGATGCCGTTAGGCGTTTTCGCTGTCACTCAGGAGGCTAACAAACCTTCTAACATGGTCCTTCAACTGGCTGTTAACAAGGAAGGCGCCATACAGGGAACATACTTCAATAGCGAGGACAATACAGCCAAACCGATCAAAGGCATGGTTGATAAGGAATCTCAGAGAGCTGTCTGGACTTTTGCCGACAAGAATGAAAACGCCGTGATAATGGAGACGGGGATTTACAACCTTACCAAGGACGAAACAGGGGTTTTAGTTCATCTTGGTAAGGAACGTACCAAGAATGGCTGTTGGTGAGGCTAAATGAGCCATCTGACAAACAAAAGCAAGACGCGCCAAACGCTGGGCAATAGTGTGTTGATACGGTTGTTCTTGTATAGCCAACGAGCGAGCGAATATTTTGCAAAATAAACAAAACACAAACGGAGAGAGAAACATGAAACGTCAATTGTTGAGAAATTCGTCAGTACTGTTTGTTGTGATAGTTTTTTCTCTGATGGCCGGGGTTGCTCTGGCTGAGAAGAAACATTGGTTTGTGGTCAAGGACAAGGGTGGAACGTGCAGGGTGATCGAAGCTGACACCGTTGCAGGTCCATTCAAAACCATGGAAGAGGCGGAAAAAAGAAAGGCAAGGGACTGTTCAAAGGGCGCAGGGCAACCCACAGAACAGGTTCGTCCTCAAAAGGAGCAACGTGAGCGTATACGCCCTGATCGCGAGCAGGCCGAGCCGATGCGACGTCAACACATGCAGCGGGAAGAGCTTCAGCAAGAACACCTAAAGCAACAGCAAACGCCGCGACAACAAAAACTGCAGGAGCCTCAGCAGCAACAGCAGATTGAAAAGATGAAAGAAAAGGCTCAGGAAAAAATGGAAGGGGCCAAGCCTCAAGAAGAAAAGGTCAAGGAAAAGGCTAAGGAACCCAATCCGTCAGACAAGAAGAATTGATGGAGCATTGAGAAGTTCGCTTACTGATTTCTCGGACGACACTGCCCGGGTATCTCTTCGGGTTAAGGCCGAATGAAGGTGAGAATTACATTCGATGAACGCAAGTGATAAACAGCACCGTGCTATTTTACAGAACATCGCCCAGAGAGCCATGCTTGAGAGAGGATTACTCCCTGACTTTTCTGCGGAAGCGGTCGCCGAACTTGGCAAAATGCAGGCGCCTGCAGCAACGAACGGTGAGCCGGTTCGTGATTTGAGGGACCTTCTGTGGGCTTCCATTGACAACGATGACTCTCGTGACCTGGATCAGCTTAGCGTTGCCGAGGCAATGCCGGGAGACAAAGTCAAGATTCTTGTTGCTGTCGCTGACGTGGACTCGCTCGTTAAAAATGGATCGGCCATTGACGAACACGCTCGCCATAACACTACCTCTGTTTATACAGCGGCTCAGATATTCCCAATGCTTCCTGAAACACTTTCCACCAACCTCACATCCCTGAATTTCAATGAGGATCGCCTGTCAATTGTCGTTGAAATGCTGATTGGCGCGGACGGATCCCTTGAGGATTCTGAGATCTACAGGGCTCGTGTCCGCAATCATGCGAAGCTCGCATATAACAGCGTCGCCGCATGGTTGGAAGGAAATGGAACTATGCCTGAGGCTATTGCCGCCGTAAATGGACTTGATGAGAATCTTCGCATGCAGGACAGGATAGCACAGCGTATGAAGAATTTTCGACATGTTCATGGGGCTCTTAGTTTCGAAACCATTGAGGCGAGACCGATATTTGACGGCGATTACATCCGTGAACTCGAAGTGGATAAAAAGAATCGCGCCACGGACATTATTGAAGATTTCATGATAGCGGCAAACGGCGTGACCGCCAGGTATCTCTCATCAAGAAAATTCCCTTCGATCCGCCGTGTGGTACGCGTTCCAAAACGATGGGAACGGATTGTCGAGATCGCCGGGGAGCATGGGTTCAGGCTTCCTGAAAACCCAGATTCAAAAGCGCTGGAGGAGTTTCTGATCAAGGAGAAAGCAGCCGATCCACTTCGATTCCCCGACCTATCCCTCGCGGTTATTAAACTCTTAGGACCTGGTGAATACATTTCGGAACTCCCCGGCGAGACTGCCCCAGGACACTTTGGTCTCGCTGTCAGGGACTATACCCATTCCACAGCCCCTAATCGTCGCTATACCGATCTGATCACGCAACGCTTATTGAAGGCCGCCATAGAACAGAGATCTTCACCATATAGGAATGATGAACTGGATGTTCTGGCGAAACATTGCACGGAAAAAGAAGACGCCGCCAAGAAAGTCGAACGGCAGGTCGGCAAATCCGCTGCTGCGCTTCTCCTTGAATCTAGAATCGGGGAACAGTTTGAAAGTATTGTTACTGGCGCTTCTTCTAAAGGCACGTGGGTCCGGCTCGTCAAGATGCCTGTTGAAGGAAGGCTGGTCCATGGGTTCGACGGAATTGATGTCGGGGACCGGATTCGCGTGGAGCTGATATCTGTAGACGTTGAGAGGGGATATATCGATTTCAGGAAAGTTGGTCCATCAAGACATTGATGCTATAGCTGATGTTTCTTATGTTCCACACTTCGAAAACCTTTTATGGATCAACTCCATACAGTTTTTTAATCACTGGTTAGGCTTTTACGCCACTACAAGGGAGGAAAATGATGAGCAATAACAAGGTTGAAAGCGCAACGCAGCATGTCCTACCGTCTCTGCCCTACGCGAAAACGCGCTGGAGCCCGTAATCTCCGCAAATACGATTGGTTTCCACTACGGCAAGCATCACAAGGGATACGTCGATAACCTGAACAAGCTGGTAGCGGGAACTGAGTTTGCGGACCTGTCGTTGGAGAAAATCATCGCCGAGACAGCCGGCAAAGCCGACAAGACCGCGATCTTCAATAATGCGGCGCAAATCTGGAATCACACATTTTACTGGCGCAGCCTGAGACCAAAGGGTGGCGGTGAACCACCGGCGGTGTTGAAGCAAAAGATCGAGGCTTCCTTCGGCAGTTTGGATGCATGCAAGAAAGAGTTGGCGACGCGGCAATGGCCCAGTTCGGCAGCGGCTGGGCGTGGCTCGTGCTGGATGGCGACAAGCTCAAGGTGGTCAAGACCGGCAATGCGGATATGCCGATGACCGCTGGCATGAAACCGCTGTTGACCATCGATGTGTGGGAACACGCCTACTACCTGGATTACCAGAACCGGCGCGCGGATTATGTGAATGCCGTGCTGGACAACTGATCAACTGGGATTTCGGGGCAAAGAAACCTTGGCAGATAATGAACTATCCCGCCTTCGCAATTTCGTTTGTGAAGTATAATTGGCCTCTCGGATTCCAACCCTCGACTCAAGTGGCCGTTTCCTGGAAGTCTACCAGGCGGTTTTTTGCACAGTAATCTCGCGATACTGCAGTAAGAATTGATCTGAGGAACCAGGGAAATCATCTCAACGAGTGGTCCTGGTCACATAAACTTGAAATGAACTTGTAATTGGGGTGCAGCATGCCAGATCGAGATGAAGACAAGGGGAGCCATTCCAACCTCCGCAAACAGGCTGAGGCAAAACTTAGCGAAAGTGCACCCACGACCGAGGACGTATCAGCTATGTCCTGCGATGAGATGGAAAAGCTAGCTCATGAGTTGAGAATATGCCAAATCGAACTCCAAATTCGAAACGAGGAACTAGGACGAACGCAAGACTCCTGTGGCGCTGTCCAAGATTTGATTTGTCACAGGTCCACGTTGTCTGACCCCCGAGGACTTGTTCTTGGACTGATAGGCGTGATTCTCAACATCATCGAGCGCAACAAACGGGTCGAGGATGCTGTGCTCCAAGCAAAGGCAGCGCCGGAGGAAGTCAACGGGATAAAGAGCCAATTCTTGGCAAATATGAGCCATGAGCTTCGTACACCTTCAACGCGATAATTGGGTTCTCCGAGGTTCTGAAGGATGGGAGTTTTGGCGAACTCAATCAGAAGCAAACCAAGTACATTTGATAATGTACTGGTTTCAGGGCGACGTCTGCTGAGTCTCATCAACATATTGCTGGATCTTGCAAAGTTGGAGGCAGGAAAGACGGAACTGGAGTGTTCAGAGTTTGACGTTAAGGTTTTGCTGGATGAATGCCTGCTTCTTATTAGAGAGCAGGCTCTCAGACACAGACATACTGTTGACGTGATCGCTCCTGCAGAATTGTCCATGTTTGCTGACGAACGTGTAATGAGTCAAGTGATGTTCAATTTGTTCTCCAATGCGACCAGGTTTACTCCAGATGGTGGCAAGATCGTGGTGAAAGTTGGAACGACAGACACTGATCTCAAGGTTAGCGTGCGAGATAGTGGTATCGGAATAAAACCTGAAGATCAGGAAAGAATTTCCAGCACATTCGAACATGTGAATAGTGAGGCTTGGTGTCAGAGTAAGGGCACGGGCCTGGGACTTACCTTGACTAAGCGCTTCGTAGAGCTTCACGGAGGGAAAATATGGGTGGAAAGTGAGGGTGAAGGCAAAGGGAGCGTGTTCACTTTCACCATACCCTTGGACATTCGTAACGA
>CAWJXP010000055.1:0-182170 GCA_963846725.1 uncultured delta proteobacterium
AAATGAAGCTGCCTGAAGTTTTTGTCTACAAGTCTTTGGTAGGTGTCGTTTAGCCTCGCAAACAGTTCACCACGTGCAATTGCCCGGATCTTGGGATCTTTGGATTTATATGCTTTTGCTACGATAGAGAGAATTTCCGGCTGGTCTATAACCTCTTCAAAAATGGTGTTGGTAAGAAGGCTGTATGAATTCAGGGTTACAATTGTCCTGGTTACGCAGGTTTATGAATTCTACTACTCTTAAGGCCCGAAACTCTGCGATCGTAATCACGATAGATAAATGAGAATCCTAAGACTTGAAGGAGTATGAAAATGAGGACGAGAAATTTCGCTGAAGTTAGGGTTTTAAACATGAATCATTTTTCCAGGAACGGGAATTTTGTCGCTTACGCCATCCCTGCGCCGAGTACAGCCAGGTATCCTTTTTCAATCCCAAATTGATACAAATCTCTTGTGATAATAACATCATCTCTACAGTATTTTTCCAGTAGTCTGACAACCTGCCGAAACCATTTTGCTGCGTCCAACCCGCTTCCACTTTTCCGCTTTTACCAGCGTAAATTGGGCCAAAATGATCCAGGCTTTAACCTGTGCCCAAGGGTTTTTTGAATCTCCAGTAACATATCCAGGTTGCGGTAGCCTCTCAAATTCTGATTCGTATATGCGCTAAGGACTTCATAGTCAAATTTAATGTGGTTGAAGCCTACAATTAAATCGGAACAGGCCAGAAAGATTCACAGGTTCATACGCATTTTCTTCGGTAAACGTTTTGAACCCGTGGATAGTCGAACATGTTACCGCTATGGACATCTTCATTCTGGAGACATACTTCCAGCCACCAACTTCGTCGGCGAGTTTTTGAGTCTCAAGATCGAAGAAAACGACATTGTCTGCTGCGTCGCTCTTTGAATTCATTTTGAGTTCCTTCATCCTGGCGGTAGGTTCATTAATCCTGTGAGCAACCTCCGCGTCTTTAGGGACTTGAGGCTGGCTCGGAGTTTCTGTTTCAGAGTTTCTGGAAATAGCTTTTTGGGGAAAGACCAGCAGTTCGGGGTGGAGAAGACATTCAAGAATTCTAATACAAGCTTCCTTATCGAACGGCTTGTTGCCGGATCCGCATTTGGGGAGTGAATACAAGATGGACAACCTGTTTCACACTCGCACCCTTTTACAAGATTCAAGGTGGTTAATAGAAGCTCTTCAAGCACGTCGAAAACCGTGTGAGCCAATCCCACACCACCGGCATGCCCATCATAGATGAACACGGCTGCCCGGCAAACCTGTTCATGATCCGGACAACTTATCCCACCAATGTCGTCACGTTCGCACAACGCAAACAGTGGAAACATGGAAATTGCGGCATGCTCCATAGCATGAATCCCAGCCCATAAAATGGAACCCTGATTTTTTTATGGCTTCTTTAATTTCATCCGGGATTTCGATCCACAAACCGACCGTTTCGAAAGTCAGAGTCGGCAGGTCAAGATCAACAACACCAATTAACTCCTGTCCGCTTGTACGACGTTTTTCGTAGCCTGTTACCTTTTCACTGACCCTTAGTCTCGCCTCACGAGCAATGAAACCGGGAAACTCACGAGTACGTCGAGGAGCCCCCAGAATCTTCGTGTCTTTTTCAGAAATTGATTTTGTGTACTACCCTACTGAAGAAGGGCGCACAAACACGTTCTTTTTCTCAAGATCAAGCCTGGTGACCACGTACTGTCTGGTTCTATGCAGGTATATCGCTCCCTCATGACACTCATGGAAAGCCCTTGAGCCCGACGAGATCCCAATCGGCGTCTTGCCGCCTTCGAGGAATATAGCGTAGGAGCCCCCAACATTTCGCAAGTCAACATCCCTGTGAGGTCGAGGATTGATCGAATGGATAACTCCATCCGCGGATTTGTAGATCGCTCCCTGTCTCTATCAAACTCTCGACTGCCGATTGGGCCTGATTTGTTCCGAATCCAGTCTTCTGAAGAATGTATGGGGGTTTCAGCGGCGGCGCACGGGATGTGTTTTTTCAGAAACCTCTATGTTCAGTGGATCAAGTGTCGCCTTTTCACATTTTCTGATGAAAAAGTCCGAGGGATTATGAACAAAATACTGGTCCAGAGCGTCATGGCCCGCGATCATGACAATGGCGCTAGGCCTGCCCTGGCGGCCAACCCGACCGCCCCGCTGCCACGTATTGACTATTGTGCCGGGATATCCCACCAGTATGCAAAGATCAAGGCCTCCGACGTCTATCCCCATTTCCAGAGCGGACGTGGAAATCACACCGTCGAGCGCTCCTGAAAAAAGTTTCCCTTCTATTTCCCGCCGTTCTTCCGGTAAAAAGCCTGCCCTGTAGGAACTTATGCGGTTTCTCAAATGTGGGGCCTCGTTCAGCGCCCACAGCGTTATGAGTTCAGTAATTTTTCTGGCCCTTGTGAACACTATTGTTTTAAGCCCCGATTCGACAGCTTTTACAAAAAGGCTCGATGCGACCGTATAAGGGCTCAGAATCGGGTTCAGAAAAACAAAATGCCTTTCAGAAGACGGGAGCGCCGGATTTGTCCACTACATGAACCTTATCGTTGATAAGTGTAGAAACGAATTCTCCCGGATTCCCTATGGTTGCAGAACATGAAAAGAACTGGGGCCTAGCGCCGTACAGAGCGCACACCCTCTTTGTCCTCAACAATACCTGTGACACGTGGCTTCCAAAAATTCCTTTGTAAGTATGAACTTCATCAAGAACGATGATCGCCAGTTTTCTGAAAAAATTCCTCCATGACTCATGGAACGCCAGCAATCCCAGATGAAGCATGTCAGGATTGGTTATCAGCGCTCGGGGAGGCTTGTTCCTGATTTTTTTTCGTTCCGATTCGGGTGTGTCTCCATCATAGACAGCGGCGCTCACACCAATCTTTGTGGAAAGAGCGCGAAAAGAATCAAGTTGATCCCGTTCAAGCGCCTTTAGCGGGAACAGCATGAGAGCGTGCGACTGGGGATCCCTGATGAGACGGTCTAGGGCCGGAACCTGATAGCACAAGGTTTTTCCGCTCGAAGTGCTTGTCGAAAGAGCGACATTTGCGCCCTCGGCGGCTTTTTCAATCGCTTCGGCCTGATGACGGTAGTAAGATTTAATCTCAGTCGATTTGATCAGATCTTGAACAAGGCTATGAATCCGCTCTGGCGACTTCTCAAAGATTGGGTCAATTTTGGGTAGCAGTTCATGGTGAACCACATCCCAGTTTCTTCCAGAACTGGTTCGAAGCCATTCTAAAAAATCAGAAACCAAAGCGACATTCCAGGCAATCGTTTCCTGACTTCAGGAAATGATGAGAAAAAAGGAAGTTTTATAAAAATAGCTATTTTCGTTTAATTTTCGAAAGCTCTTGGTCCCAGTACACATTTACTGCGTTTACATAAGCCGATCTCGGAACGATGGGAGCGCTCGCCTCGGTCATGATCTCGTCCGAGATCTTTCCATGGAGGCAGACTTCCTCGCCGGCTTTGCTGATCGCGTTGAGACATCTGCTTGTTTCTTCGGGAAGCATGTCCGCGAATTCCAGTATGTGAGCGTGAGGACGAAGCACGTGACCCGCGTATTGGGCGTGGAAATTCAGGCAGATTCGCTCACAATGATGTTGTAACGCCTCAAAGTTGTCCATTTCGTAAAAACCGCAACCGCTTATGAGAACAAACTTCCATTCTTTGTCGATCCGTTGTGGATGACGGCAATGATCGTCGAGAATAATAAACTCCGGTTTGGCGCAAGGAATCAGTCTGTCGAGAAAAATTTTCGCCTGAGCCGTCATGCCGTCAACATACAGCGGTGTCGCCAGGACGAAAATATCACACCAGTTACATTTCTCAATGAGTTCTGCCTGATCATCCTTGAAAACGCATTTTCCAGGCGTTTTTATCCAGCAGGTGAAGCAGCCAATGCATGGATTGATCTTTTTCTTGTTCAGGAATACTTCATCAACCTCGGCTCCGGCCGCGACAGCTCCCTGGACAAAAGCCTTCTGAATAATTCCCGTAATGCCTTTTTCTCCGTGAGGGCTTGCGTTTACTACAAGCATTTTTGGCATAGGCCGACATCCTTTCAAACATGAGCTTGGAGCTTCAGATGAAGTTTGCGGGATGGATCGGTTAGTGTTCGTTTTCCAGGTCCCAGTCCGGGAAGATGATCATCTGACCGATTATGGCCGCGTCATCCCCTTCAAGGATATCATGAAAATTAGCTATCGCGCCAAGTTCGTTTCTCGTATATTTCTGAATCACAACGTAAGGCAAGCCACCCTGAATAGAAGTGGCAAAGACAAGCGCCTCTTCGCCCATTCCTGTGCGGCAGTCAACTATGCTCGAATTCGTTATTGTTGTTACAGCGAAGGCGTGCCGTTCAATGGCCTCTTTCTTGACATATTCCACAAGCAGCTTTTTCTGTTCCTGAGTCTCATAAGGGATAATGATGGGGAAGAGTCCGGACATGGTGTGCAAAATTGCGGTAGGGATATGTGAACCTGACGCAAGAAGGGTTTTTCTAGCTATCGGGGCCATTCTTCGGACGGATTCCACGATCATGTCCTGGATCGCCACAATTACCGTTGACATTGCGACTGGCTCACTATTCATCAGCTTGTAACTCCGATTTCATGAGACAGCCTGTCACAGGCGCTCATAAATAACTGATTGTCCCAATTAACGTTGAATAATGCGCCGGTTGGGATAAATCAAGACCCACCTTCATGGTTTCACGGGTTTTGTGGTTAGGCACCCGATTTTATTGAATCAACTATGCTGGATGATGATAGCTTGGACATGAAGCTCAGGTTCACCTCTATTTTGTCTGAAATCCGTGAGCAGCCAGGATAAATGGATCTGGCGCTCCAGAGCGCGGAAGCGGACAATTATCCGCCTCAATTCCGTCAAGATCTAGAGCGGCGAAAGGCACGATAGTGTGAGATTCGAGTCGTTCAACTCCCTCTGGAATCTTGACTATCGCTCGTGTTCGGCCCATCCCTGGACAGACGCCGTGTCATGTCCAGCGGCGCCAAATGAAACTCCGTTGTCCCGTCTCGATAAATCACAGTGGACAAACTGTGTCCAATCCGACTGGCCGACGACTTCCCGAACCAATCGTCCGTAGAGTTGAGGGAACAAAGGCGCCCTGCAACCTGCCATGCTCAGGAGCGATGGTAATACGATCATGAAGAAAGCCATCTGGTTAGAAGGTGGACCGCCGGGGAGACAAAAGATGGTTTTTCCGTCAATCTGCCCCATTCCAACGGCTTTTCCCGGACCCATGCGGACCCTGTGAAAAATGAGTTTCCACCCGAGGCTGTCCAGGACTTTCACAACCAGATCGCGATCCCCAGTCCAGGCTCCACCGGAGGTGATCAAAACGTCCAGACCGTCAATCATCGATTCAATCGTAGTTGCCAGTTTATCGAATGAATCTCCGCAGACTTCGATTGAGCAAGAGATGCCTTTGGACCGTAACCACGCTTCCTGCAACGCCACGTTACTGGCATAAAGTTTTCCCTCTTTGATTGGCCTCCCAGGAAGTAACACCTCATCTCCTGTAGCAAGGAGACCCACGCGAGGCCTACGAACAACCGGCGCCTGCGAAACTCCGCCGGCCGCCAGCAGGCCAATCCTGGCAGGTGTAAGCTCTGCGCCGCTTCGGACCAGTACCTCGCCGGCGTTCACGTCGGTCCCCCTGGAAAGGATGTTTCTCCCGGGATAAGCGTCGGCAAAAGCGAGAACAGCGCCTGGACGCTGTTCCGTGAACTCTTCGGCAAGAACGGCGTCCGCGCCTTTCGGTATAGTGCGCCGCTAAGTATGCGGACAGTAGTTCCTGACACTATGCCAATTGCCATTTCCAGCGTCCGCGCCAGCCCCCATTTCGCCGATGAGCTTCAACTCAACCGGTCGGGAAGATGTCGCGGCGGAAATATCGCTGGAGACAACAGCATAACCGTCTTTCATCGACGAATCGACCGACGGGGAGTCAACTATGGCCGTTATGTCGCGTGACGCTATTCTTCCCAGTGAATCCGCGGTTGAACACCACTCTTCCGGGAGTGGGAGGACGCTATCCAGGGCAAGACTCAACGCCTCTTCGAAGCCTATGAATTTTTGTTTAAACCTGGACTGGTCCATATTGTTTCTCTACATTCGTGATCGAAGCGTCCGTCCGTGATCAGGATCGCTCAATACCAATAATACCGATTATGAGTCTAGCAGGGAAAGCTTGACTAAGGGAAGTCGTTAAACATCTGAGTCGTATAAATCTTTGTTGCTCTTTTGTGAGACAAGAGGAGATCTGCAGCAGGGATAGTTCATCTCTTCGGAGTTCGTCAACCATTTCTATCTTTGTATTGATTTTCCTGTTTAAGAAAATCAGCTTTTTCAGGAAAACCGGCAGTCAATTCGTTAGGAGTTGTTCTCTACTCCAAACCAGGGCAAGCTCTTTTGATGCAGTTGTTGACCAAGACTACACTATCGGTAGGAACGTAAAATCGCCATCGAATTGTCAGATTTGTATGTTTAAACTCTTATGAGGCCCAGCGTCGATTACGTGTATTACTCTTATAAATGATACTCTCTGTATAAAAGAGACATTGACGGAGTCGTGGGGTATATATCGGAGATTCTCGGAAAAAGGGTTAGGGAACCTCCATTGACCGGGCTTCAGTCTGTTCATCATTACTTTCGCATCCTTACAAGTCGGCAGGATCGAAGCCCATTTCTTTAACTGTTTCCAAATCGCCGATCTGGTTGCGAGTCGTAAGATATTGTGCAACCGCTAATTGTTCTTCGTGGGACTTGTTTTGTCCCAAGTCACTTTTTGCCGAGATAAAGGTTGGCTCGATTGCGATCATTTTACAAGCTTTGTAACCTGGCATTTCGTCGTTTACCAACTCGTGACCAGGAAACCTCTCTCATGCTTGGTCACAAGCGCATTATGAAGCACTCCACTTCTGATGGGCCGTCCGGGACTATTCTTGCCTTTCCCCGAATAATGACCGAATGATAATATTGGTGCAAGTGGCAGATCTGTCTGTCAGCATGAAAACCCGTGTCAAGGTTCGCCAACGGAATATCAATCTCGAAACAAACCTTGGGATCTCGCACTAGGTTGTCCAGTTTTTCTCACCCTTTGACGCACAATGAAAATAGATATGCCCTTGGTGACATACAAAATTCACCGGAGTAATGTAGGGATAACCATCTGCTCCATTAGTGGCCAATCGGCCAACCGTCGTGTCCTGAGGATCCGTTATTTCGCAGTGCTTGCGCCGCATTTGTCGCACTCCCCTCTTTGTTGGGTCTTGATTTCGCTAGTGATCACACCAATAAGTCTAATTTCCCTCGTCATTGCGACTCGTTATGCAAGGTGACTCCCCCTTCGTGGATTCACAAAAATGATCTTTGTAGCGGGAATAGCACAATAAAGACCCCATGGATATCTGTTTGCAAGTTATTTCCAGAGAAAAACTAGGCTTATTCTTGATCCTCGGTGCGACTTGTCAGAATACGACGCACACACTCATGTTCTCGAATAATTTTGAACTGCCTCGCACTTCTGTAGCTACTTTGCTACGCCATTCCGCCGCTCGGCGGGCGATTCGTCGAAAAAAACCAGCCACAGTGTTCGCCTATTCGCTTTTTCCGCTGATACGGGATCAGGATACACCTCTATTTGGAAACACCATGTGGCGGTATCGGCCCAAAAATAATTGAATTTCTTCTACAGATTTCATCAGTAACCGGAAACTGGAATACCACTATATTCAAATTGTCCAAGTGTGTTGTGTCATTGAATCAGTTCCCAGTTATTTTTACGCGATGGAGGGAACAACAGTGCATGGCCACGATTCGGATAGAATCTAACAGCAAGTGAGACAGCGATATTATGCAATTTTTGTGGAAAAACACTTGAAGGGCAGATACAAATTCATAACTCTGATTCGTTCCTAAGCGTCTTCTGCACGATTATAAACTCTTGCACGAAGTTTTCATCAAAGTCCTTGACAATTTCTTCGCAGCAACTCTGAAGCTTTTCTGGAGGTCCCATCTTGATTTGATGTTCAAAGACGGAGCACAATCCATCAAGGAGATCTGATATCATTTCCGCTTCGCTCTCGTCCAGCCCCTCAGATAACTGCTCCTTGAGCGATGGGTACAGTCCCGCAATAAAATATGAAATGTTGTAGCCGACGCGGTTATCAACTAATGCAATTACGCTAATCCAGTAATGAGCTTCGTAATCTGTAATCGTTACTGCTTCAAGAGATTTAAAATATTTTTTGAGGTAACCCTCGATTTTCTTTTTAGCGCGGCTTTTCCCCGACACGGTCAATTTTATTCTAACCGAAGGTTCGAGTTCCGAAGGCTCAGTTGAAACTGGAAACAACAATAGGTTGTCCACGGACTTCCTGGATGTTACTTTGTCGCCAGGATTGCTGACAAGTCGATCACGTTTTTTCATCGCTTCCCCTCGAGCAGACAAACCTCATAACTTTCAGGTCTAAGAAAGTAATCGCATTTTGGCGCCACTTGATTCAACTATAATCTTGATTCGCATTCCTGCGCCTCTATTTTTATGTATATCAGAAATCACATTTGGATTCCCTGCTTTCATGTAACTGAGATTATGTGTCAATTATTCTTTTGAGTTGTATTTGCCTTTTTTCGCTATTTCAAACCATCGAAGGGCCTCGGGAGTATGAGTAAGCGAAAGGCGCCAGACGGAATAATCATTTGGAGGATTTTTGCTTACGAAATTTGTTACTGATTCCTCAAAGAATTAGTTTGCGGGCGCGTAGCCTCAAAAGGTATATTTAAAGAATAGTTAGGCTTATGTTTATCGCTGTTCGGACAGGATAGTCCCTGAATTCGACTTGTCAAATTTCATAGGCGCCTTCATGCTGGAAATATTCAGACACTGTTCCATCTACCTTGCGGCCTTCGTTGAAGGCGCCGCTGCAATTATAATAGCCTATGGAGCGGTTGAGGCGACAGCCAAGGTCCTGGCGCTGGTCATTCACAGAAAAGACATGCAGTTCAACAAGGAGGACATTCGATTAAATTTGGGGCAATGGCTCACCCTGGCCCTGGAATTCGAATTGGCGGCGGACGTCTTGCGAACCGCCGTAGCCCCTTCATGGAACGACATCGGTCAGCTCGCCGCAATAATAATTATCAGGACAGCCTTGAACTTTTTCCTGCAGAAAGAAATCGACAAAGCGGAAGAAAGAGCGAAAGCGAGCGCCGCATAGGATGTATGGTCTCAACAGTTTCATACTATCGATTGACATATTAAGTTCACTGGTAACTTTTGGTTATTGCTGCGCCGGCTTTGTTGTCTTCCTGACACAGCGAAACAGGAACAGGGCGCGAATGCTGGTGGCTAACGGCGCTCTTTTGGGAATGAATATAAAACTGGTGGGAGCTTTTTTGAAAACGTTGAATTGCAAAGCTGGAACCAACTGGGGCTGTTTTTGACAATTCTTGTATTAGAGAACCGTGATCAAGAAAGTATTCCTGAGTCAAAAACTCTCTCTACAAAAGAATCCGCATAGCACTGACGAATCTTCAGCGCCTGTTGTAACTGAAACGATAAGATTGGCCGAGACCAATATCCATGACTGTAAAGGATGTTTCCGGCTGCCTGAAGACAGGAATGAGCGTTCTTTCAGGCGACACAAGACAGAAGATGACGGTATAACCCTTATGGAGCTTAAAAAATGATCATAGGAATCCCTAAGGAAATCAAGGAAGACGAATACAGAGTCGGAATAGTTCCATCAGGAGTCAGAACTCTCACGGAACACGGCCATTCGATAGTTATAGAAAAGGGCGCAGGCGAAGGCTGCAGGATAACCGACGGAGAATATACGGAAGCGGGGGCTACAATAGTGGAGAGCCCCGTGGAGGTTTATGATCGTTCGGACATGATCATGAAGGTCAAAGAACCTCAACCGAGCGAATTCCCCCTGTTCCATGAAGGGCAGATCCTGTACGCCTATCTCCATCTGGCGCCTGCCCCGCAGCTTGCTGATGCCCTTCTCAGCGCTCGAATAATAGCCGTGGCGTACGAGACTATCCAGAACCAGGATGGTTTCCTGCCGCTTCTTGTGCCAATGAGTGAAGTCGCAGGCAAGATGTCGGTTCAGGTAGGAGCGCATTTTCTGGAAAAAACCCAGGGAGGTCGAGGCGTTCTGCTCGGCGGGGTCCCCGGTGTGAGGCGGGGTTGCGTAACTATTCTAGGAGCCGGCACAGTTGGAATGGCGGCGGCGAAAATTGCTGTAGGAATGGGAGCGAATGTTTATATTCTGGATGTCGACCAGCGACGTTTAATTTATATGGATGAGATTTTTGGAAACCGGGTAACTGGATTGATTTCTAACCCTGATAATGTCATGTATTCGGTTTTGAACTCTCATCTGGTTATTGGAGCGGTTTTGATCCCAGGGGCTTGCGCTCCCAGGGTTGTCACAAAAGATATGATCCGTCAGATGAAAGCGGGAGCTGTCATTGTGGATGTGGCCATAGACCAGGGAGGCTGCATAGAGACTTCCAGGCCGACCACTCACAAGCGCCCCACGTTCCTTGTGGACGATGTGATTCATTATTGCGTGCCCAACATGCCGGGAGTGGTCGCAAGGACTTCCACTTTCGCTCTAACGAATGTCACATTGCCATTTGCGTTGGCGATAGCCGAAAAAGGGATTGATAGGGCCGCTCAGGGAGACTTGCGGCTGGCTAAAGGGGTAAATCTGTACATGGGTTTGGTCACACACGAACAAGTCGCTCATGCGCTTGGCTATCCGTACAGCCCCATTGATGAAGTCGATACTGGGAGGCAAACGAAATGACCCCTGAAATGACTAATTTCATAGACGTTATGTATGAAGCTTATCGCGAAAACGCGGAAATGAGACATTACGCGGAATATCCTGATGGCGAGAGTCGCTCGACAATGCCAACAACGTCTTTCGTCTATAATTTTTTTATTTACAACAGTATTTACCAGTATGATTGGGAAGCCTCGTGGATGAAAGGGAAACTCACTCCCTGGAATGCTGAACCGGACGCGGACAAAAGTCTGAAGTCAGGCAAATCCGTGGAATCTGTCTCGGAGCCTGCGAAGCAAAAAGGCCTGGAAAAATTTTTGCGAAAGAAATGTTCAAAGAGGCCGCCGCTCTTGGGTATGGCTTTCAGTCCCTTAGGCGGTTTGACGGATCTCGAGGGATCATGGACCATCGCTCCTTCAGACAGGAGACTCCCAGCGTCAGCGGGAACAAGATTTTTCCATTACCTTGCTGAACTTTCAACGGTGTTGTCCAACCCCGTTCAGGTAAGGGAAGGGATCGTTGAGGCGTCAAAAGCCAACTTTGAATCGATTCAGAAATGTCGATTTTCCATTTACCTTGCGAGAAACAGCGTATTTCATGGATATAAGAGTCCGGGCGACCCCAGGGACAGGGATCAAAAGAGAAGGCTGGCGCATTATGATCTTTTCATGAAGTGTCTCCTGGGCCTGTTTTTTCTCTGTCATGAAAGACCTCTGTTACCGGAGGCGTCTTTCCGGCTTGGCGTTGAAGACTCTCCCGGAACAAAGCAATAAAAACTATTGAGACCTTATTATAGTAGTGGCGCCTTGGATGGAGCCAATTTCATCAAAACAAATTAGGAGATGTAATGAACGTAACTATTAAAACGAATAAGGGCGATATTCACATCAAACTTTTTCCAGACCTGACGCCGATAACGGTAGCCAACTTTGTAAACCTGGCGCAAAGAGGTTTTTACAACGGTTTAAAGTTCCATAGGGTCATCGAAGATTTCATGATTCAGGGTGGGTGTCCTCTCGGAACAGGAACTGGAGGCCCAGGCTACAAGTTTAAAGACGAATTTGACGCGACCCTTAAACATAATAAACCCGGCATCCTGTCCATGGCGAATTCGGGACCTAACACAAACGGGAGCCAGTTTTTCATCACACACGTTCCGACACCTTGGCTTGACGGTAAACATTCGGTCTTTGGGGAAGTGGTGAGTCCAGAAGATCAACATGTGGTTAACAGCATTAAACAGGGTGACGTGATAGAAAGCGTATCCATTGACGGCGACACCACCGAGTTATTCGCAAAAACCAAGAGTAATCTGGACTCCTGGAATAAAATTCTGGACAAAAAGTAAGACTTATATTCCGCTAAAATGGTCACTGATGTCTGGGCCCTCAACCTGCTATGAACTCATAGCGCCATGGAGGACGAGACACCATGGAACAGAAACAGATGCTCGGCTATAGAATAATAGGAACGATCAAGAGAGTAAAAGGATCATGCAGCGCTGGACACAGCATGGGTGATCAGATGGAGCTAAGCGGCCACGACACTGGCGGACTTTGTGGTTTTCTTTACCACCAGATTTTTCCATACCTGGTCATGCTGCAATTTGGAGGCGGTTTCCCGAGCGAATGGGGAGACCCCGATGTGGTTGAGATGGATTGTTTCGATAAATCGAATGTTGTTACCATCGAACTTAAACGAATCCGTGAGTGACACGGATCGCTAACCAAAATGAACGGGACCGACCGCGGCTATATCTGCCGCAGTCCTCCCGTTTGGCATTTTTCGGCCCTTCCTCGGTAAGACACCACCAAGCCCCTTTCATCCCGAACATAACAACATGAACACAATTTGACGATCTCACACTTTTCTAATAATATAACTTCGTTATCTTAAAATATGATAAATGGAAAACAATTCGGATAGAAGGCAGGCCCGCTTTTTGTGAATAACAACCAGGACAAGTTGGATCTTTCCAACCCGAACCGCCTTGATACGATTATTGATCACAGAAAACTATTGGTAACCGTAATAGCGGTCATCTCAATAGTTTTCGCTTACTTTGCCGTTCAACTCAAGACTGATCCTTCTCTCAAAACAGGAATCGACAGAACCTCTCACGCGTATCACGAATACAAGAAATTCATCGATACTTTCGGAAATGAAGAATTCACCCTTATCGTCATTAAGAGCCATTCAGGGATATTAGATGCGCCTACCTTGAACATCATAGACAAGCTGACGAGAACACTTGAACAGGTTGACGGTGTTTCGGAAGTTATCAGCCTTACAAACCTACGCATCTTTCAGGAAAAAAACGGGTCTTTCGGCAATCTCCCACTGTTCGAGCGTGTCCAGGGGAAAATCGTTCCTGCGGCTAAGGAATCATTGGAAAATTTACGGCGATCTCTCCCCATGACTAATCTTCTCATTTCATCGGACTTCAAGACAATTGGCATCGCTGTAAAAGTCGAGGAGAAGTTGAAATATGAAGACGCAATTTACGAACAGATCGTCCGGATCGTAAACAGGGAACTCAAGGGAAACAAACTCGTCGAGGACTACAGGATTGTAGGTCCTGCATTCATCCGAAAGGCCATAGTTGAATACAGTATTCAGACGGGAATAGTGTTTGGCGTCCTGTGCATGCTGATAGCCACTATTGTATCAGTATATGTTTTCAGGAGTTTCCGTGTCACATTGGTCACGAACTTTATTCTTAGTGTTTGTGTGTTGTGGGTCCTGGGGCTGATGGGGGCATTGGATATTCCGCTTAATTCAACTACAGCGCTTGCGTTTGGGTTTGTTCCGATCACCACGATTGAAATCGTGATCCATATGGTTGTCAGATATCACCTCTACCATAAGATAGTTAATGACAAGATCAGCGCCCTGAAGATGTCGGTAAGGTGGCTTGCCAGGCCGTGCTTTATCTGTATAGCGACCACCGCGGTTGGTTTTGGAACACTGATGATAAGTTCGATCCCAATGGTCCGGGACCTTGGATTCATAATGTCGGTGGGAGTTTTAATTTCTTACGGGCTGGCGATAGTAATGACTCCGGCGTTCTTCTCGATGATGAAGACGTTGAACACAACTGAATCCTCGGATGTTTTGGTAGACTGGCTGGAAAGAATTCTCAAGGCGATTGAATCTCTAATATCTCAACACTCTCGAGCGGTTGTCCTTTTCGCTTTTGGCCTCTCTCTGTTTCTGCTTGCTGGTTCGCCCAGGATCAACAGCGACGCCCAGCTATTCCGAATGCTCGATGAATCAACCAAAACGGTGCGGGATATCCGCTTCGTTGAAAAGAACCTGGCTCCGGCTCAAACTCTTGAGCTTTTCATTGAATCCAAACCGAACGAGTTCAAGAAGCCGGAAATGTGGAAAAAGATCGCTGAGCTGGAGAAACGTGTCAGAAGTATTCCGGATGTGGTTTCAACGGATTCCTATGCCAGCGTGTTGACTTATCTGAACAAAATAACTCAGGGAAATGCTGTCAATTCGCAGGACATATATTCTAATCCAAATCTTATCCCCCAACTTCTTTTCATGACATCCTTGAGTGAAGGCGGGAAGAAAATAACCGACAGATATATCAGTGAGAACTTTGACAAGGCCAGAATTTCCATACAGATAAAAAATTCTCCGGACAGACCTATCGGAGAGACAATTTCACAGATTCAGGATATCGCGAATCAGATAATGGCAGGGGAGGGGAAGGCCACCGTCACTGGTGACCTGGTTCTGGTCTCTTCTCAAACTGAGACGCTGATAAGAGATCAGGTAGAGTCGATGTTCATAGCCGCAATTCTGATCACTATACTGATGATGATTCAACTGCGCTCTTTTGTGCTCGGGCTGATCTGTCTTATACCTAATATTCCTCCCGTTGCGGCTGTCTTCGGGATCATGGGCTGGTTCGGAATCTCTCTCGATATGGTTACCGTGTTCGCCGCCACAGTAGCGATCGGACTGGCGGTTGACAACACAATCCATTACCTGACCCAGTTGAAAAGGGAAATAACTCTCAATCCGGACATATCGATCGAAGAAAACGTGTTTCGCATCATACAGGTTTACCGCGCGCCAGATTGCGTCATGGTCGGTCGTGGTGTTGCTTGGTTTCCTGGCTTTAGCCACTTCGCCGTTTAGACCTGTTGTTTTTTTCGGAATACTTGGTTGTTCCGCAATTACGCTTGGGCTCTTCGGTGATTTGATTTTTCTGCCGGCCCTGATCCTGACTTCCAAGCGGATCCGCAACACAATTACCAATATTTGCGCCAGAGAACAAAAGAGCCATATTCGAAAGAATATGGCTTCATGAAAAGACGAAATGCAGTCTGATGTGGTGTGAAATCTCTTGAGGCGCCGCCGGCAGACAGGAGATCTGAAGCGAGCCGTAACCCAGGCGCTATTCGGCGTCAACTCCCCATTTAAACTTTGTTGAATGAGGGGGTTGAACTACGGGTTCCTGGTAATCCTTCAGAGTCTCATCTACTGGAATCGAGACATCTTTTTTTAAAGCCGTTCCCGCTGGCACACCCCAGATGTATTTTTTGTGGGATTCCATTTTTGTGACGTCGGACGGACTTGGCGTATCCGCGGCAAATCCAAACGAAGCGACTGCAAAAATTAAAGCTGACATTGGAACGACGATTTTTTTCATGTTTCACCTTTTCTGACAAACAGAATAAAACCTCAACAAATAAAGGTTAATTCCTTGTAGTAATGTAATACATGATGTTTTATTACCAACACCTTGAAATAAGGTCAAGAAAAATGATCCAACATCTGAAGCCACAAAATTAAACAAAAAGGCCCGGAGCGGATAGTTACGCTCCAGGCCTTTTCAGAAGAGTGAGTATACCGAACGAATATTAAGCCGCCAATTTTTCCCTCCGCAGAATCTGTCCTCTTCCACTAATTACGACCTTTTCCAGAGGAATTTGCTTCCCGGCCATTTTCATGCCCATTTTTATTATTTCCGGCAATCCGGAACAACACGGCACTTCCATTACCACGACTGTTACGCTCTTGACAGAGGCTGTCGAGAAGATTTCACCGAATTTTTCGATGTAGGCCCGTGAATCGTCAAATTTTGGACAACCGATGAGCAGTATTTTGCCCTTGAGCAAATCCCTGTGCAGGTTGGGGTAAGCAAATCCTGCGCAATCGGCCGCTACCAGCAAGTCTGCGTTTTTCAGGAAAGGCGCCGTTGGTGGAATTAGCCTTATCTGAACAGGCCAATGTGTAAGTTCGGACCCAATGGTGTGTTGGGTACCTGGTTCATTCGCCTTTTCGCAGGAACAGCTTGAAGCCGCGAAAGTCTGAATGTTGGAGGAAGGGCAACCACAAGCCATGGTTTTTGGCTGTTCTTTTTCTTCTTCCGGCAGGTTCTTTAGGCGCTCCTCTACGGCCTCTTCGTCGAAGTCCTCAGCCTCTCTCTGAACTATTTTTAAGGCTCCGGTCGGACATTCGCCGATACAGGCGCCGAGACCGTCACAATACACTTCTGATACGAGCTTTGCTTTTCCGTCTATTATTTCCAGAGCCCCCTCAGCGCAGCCGGTTACACACTGGCCACAACCTGTACAGAGGTCCTCATTTATTTCTATTATATTTCTTTTGAATTTCATCTTAATTTCCTTCTCTCTTGGTCCCACATTTCTCAATTTGCCACGGCGCGTAAACTGGTAGTCTGCGGTTGTAAAAGTTCGTACGCGAGGTTCCGCCCTGAGTCTGTGACAAAATCCCTATCGATAATTTCTGTGAGGAAGTTAGGGTCCAGTTCGGATTTTTTGATCTTTTCCTGAAGAGAAGTCAGGAGATGGGCGTCATGAACCAGATCAAGATCTCTGGAATGATAAGACCCTGGATCATCGAGATGTTTAATTATGTCACATACTTCCTCTATGATTTCTTCAGGCGCGTCCAATTTCTCAAGAATTTCTCGAGCTACAGCCGTAGACTTTTCCGTTTTGCCGGCAGTATCCACCGGTCCTGTAGGATCAATCGGTTCAATGTCATGCAGGTACGCGGCCGCAAGAAGCACAGCGGGTTTTGACTTCTCGGAGCCTATTAATTTTTCAACCACTGAAGCCACTCTGGACGCGTGACCTATCCGTCTAAAATCGTTCTTTAGTCTCATCTTCATTTCCACAGCGACTCGATCTTTGAAAAGATCTTCTTTCTGTTTCATCAACTCCGGAGGAAGATCTCCGAAACATTGTCGGGCAAATTTGCAATGCGCAGCGCAGCCAAAATCCATTTTGGGGTTTAAGACATGCTGGCCGCATTTTTTACACTTGCGACGGGTTTCGTCCTTAAAAAACTCTATCCTGGAGCCGCAATTCGGGCATTCGGTTTCAAAGATAGCGTCAAATTTCCAGTAACGAGGGTCCTGTCCGGGGCATTTCATAACCGTATCTCCTTTCCACTAAAGGAGTAGTTTTCTTTCTAGGCGGCGCATGGTCTGTAAAATTGGCATGCGCCGCGATGAGTTTGTAAACAATTTCTGATTGAAACTATTCTTTGAAGTTAAGATGAAGGTAAATTCCTTTAGATTCCTGAGCCCTAATAGTTATCAATACTTGCGGACTAGCCCAAAATCGCCTTTAAATCCTCGTCCGGCGTAGTTATAGGCTTGATGTCAAAAGTCTTTACCAATGTATCGAGCACGTTTGGAGTGATGAACGCCGGCAGGCTCGGGCCAAGACGAATTCCCTTTATTCCGAGGTGAAAGAGTGTCAATAGAATGGCTACAGCCTTTTGTTCATACCAGGATAGTATCATCGACAGCGGCAGCTCATTGACTCCACAGTTAAAGGCTTTAGCCAGAGCTACAGCGATCTGGATGGCTGAGTAAGCGTCATTGCATTGGCCGACATCCAGAAGGCGTGGAATTCCACCGATATCTCCAAGGTCCTTGTCAAAGAAGCGGAATTTTCCGCAGGCCAATGTCAAGACGACAGTATCCTTTGGGGTTTTCTCAACAAATTCGGTATAGTAGTTACGGCCAGGCTTGGCTCCATCGCACCCGGCAACCAGAAAGAAATGCTTTATGGCTCCACTCTTGACTGCGTCGATCACTTTGTCCGCAACAGACATCACTGCGTTTCTGGCAAAGCCGCACATAACTTCCTTGCCGCTATAATCTGAGGTAAAACCGGGCATCTCCAATGCTTTTTGAATTACCGGACTAAAATTCTTGTCCGATATGTGCTTCACCTCCGGGTACCCTACAAGACCGGTGCTGAAGATATTGTCGTTGTAGGAAGGAGCCGGTTTTTGAATACAGTTGGTAGTCATCAGAATAGCGCCGGGGAACTCCGCGAATTCCTTTTTCTGGTTTTGCCATGCTGTTCCGAAATGACCGTAAAAGTGCGGATATTTCTTTAAACCAGGATAAGCGTGTGTAGGCAGCATTTCTCCATGAGTATAAACATAAATGCCCTTGCCTTCCGACTGCTTAAGGATTTCGTCCAGGTCCTTGAGGTCATGCCCTGATACCAGTATGGCCTTGCCGGACTTGTGTCCGAGAGGTACTTTTGTCGGAACCGGGTGGCCGTAGACCCCTGTGTTTGCAGCGTCAAGCAGTTCCATGGTTTTCAGGTTGATCTCACCACATTTTAGTACCAGACCTACCCAATCATTAAGATTCAGGTTCTGATTCAGTGTCGCTGCCAGTCCTTCTGATACGAATGCGTAAATCTCTTCATTTTCTTTTCCGAGGATCCTGGCATGATCAGCATAGGCAGCCACTCCTCTCAACCCGAAAATCAAGGTGTGCTTTAATGACACTATATCCTGATTGTCCGAGTCAGCCTTGAATCCCTTGTTTAATCCCTGATCTATCATGCCCTGCTTATCCGAGGCCAGTTTAAAGGTAGCTGCGTCTTCACTGAAATCGACCTTTCCCCCTGCCGCTTTGACTTTATCCTTCAGAGCGTCACGGTACTCCACCGCCTTTTTGATCATGGGTGGAAATCTGTCCTCATCGAAATCGACATTGGTTAGAGTCGCAAATAAAGCTTCATTGGTGAAAACATCGGCTGCGTGATCCACGACACCAACCTTTCTACCTTCGACCGCAAACAGGGCCATACCCTTGAGAGCGTGAGTCAGGAGATCATGGAGCGCCGCGGTTTCCGGGGATTTCCCGCAGACACCCGCTCGGGTGCAACCGATACCGCCCGCAGTTTGTTCACACTGGTAGCAAAACATCTTGTCAGCCATTTTGTCCTCCTGTTTTATTGGTTCCGACTGAATCGGGAAACGCTTGAATTCAATTTACTTGAAGCATCTGTAAACAATATGGAGGTTGGGTGATCCATAGACATTGACTTAAGTCAAGGCCACAAAAAAATATGTCGATTTTTGATAAACAGAGGGGATAAAATTAATTTATTATAAAGAAGGTCACAATTTCACGACTGTCTTGAGAAATTCCTGAAGGCCGACACGCTCTATGATTTCTCCGAATCTCTCCCCTCTATTGTTGTGGGCCATGTAGAAATCCATAATATGATCAATGAGTTGTCTAGTTTCATTTTCCGAGAAAAGACCCGGTATCTCTGAAGCGAGTCTGGGATGTCTACCGAGCTTACCGCCCACCATAACGCGGTATCTCTGCCTACCCCGGACAAGAGTCCCTGTGGGGCATGTCCTGATGCAGTGTCCGCAGAACAGACACTTTTCCATGTCAATCTTTGGTAACCACATCTGGTCGTTCATCGTGATTGCTTTCTCGATGCAGACCTCGGCGCAAGCGGCGCAGCGGCTACACTCCACGTCAGTTAGAGCCGGCATTACCGCCGCAATTATTCCAAGATCCGCTACCTGGGGCCTGGAACAGGCGTTAGGGCAATCCGACACGGAAACCCTGAATTCATGGTGAAATTTCAGAGGACCACCAACTTTAGATTTTAGGAAGGTCTTGAGTTCCCTGGACTCTAAATTTGTTTCGAGGCTTACTGTCAGATCATCTCGGGGAGGAATTTTGTTTGGGCATCCACTCGATCCAAAACAGCTTTCGATCTGGAAGCCCTTTATTTCATCATCCATGTTTTTCAGAAAATTTTGCTGGCAGATTCTGACGTGGTCAATTGTCACTTCTGAGGCGTTCTGCCTTTCAGCCTCCTGTTCTACTTTTTTCTTTACCCGCCTTCTTATAAAAAATGGCGTTTTGGCTATGGCCTCTTCAGCCGCCGGGCTCCAACGCATACAAATAATCTCCCATCAATGTTAAATCAATTTAATCATATTTTATATTAGCTTGACTTATAATCAAGTCTACGTGGATCTCAAGGTTTCAGAGCTTTTTGTTGGCAAAATGTTCCCGCGTAACGTAAATTTAAGAAAAAGTGTGCAATTCTATATAAAAAAACGAGTTCAAAATGTTGTTTCAAGGAGGCGGCTTTGGGTCTTATCGAAGCTCTTCGTCTGATTCCACTGTTCGAGGGTCTTCCTGACAACCAGTTAGAGGACCTAAACACGATCTCCCTAGAAAAATCATTCAAAAAGGGAGGATCAATATTTAATGAAGGAGACCCAGGTAACGGTTTCTATGTAGTAAAGGATGGCCGAATTAAAATCTTCAAGATTTCAAGCGAAGGGAAAGAGCAAATTCTTCATGTCTTTGGTCCTGGAGAGCCTTTTGGAGAGGCTCCGGTCTTTGAAGGGCGTCAATTTCCAGCGCATGCTGAAGCGCTTGCGGATACTGTTTGTATCTTTTTTCCGAGAAAGGCCTTTACTGATCTTATAAGCAAGAACCCGTCACTGGCCATGAACATGCTGGGAGTTCTTTCCCGGCGTCTAAGACGTTTTGCCGCTTTGGTGGAAGATCTTTCCTTGAAGGAGGTTCCAGGGAGGCTGGCCGCCTATCTGCTATATTTAAGCAAGACTGAATCTGACTCTATTGAGTTGTCCCTGGACGTCGCCAAAGGCCAGTTGGCCGGGATGCTTGGCACTATTCCGGAAACCTTGTCCAGAATTCTTGGTCGACTAGTCAAACAGGGGTATATAGAAGCCATCGGTCCGAAAATCAGAATTGTTGATCTGCAAGGACTTAAAGACCTTGCAGACGGTTCAAAACGCCTTTAGGGAAATGTGTATACCGAAGGCATTGCCTCCTGGATCATCGGTCACTGTATAACTGGACGAGAATGAAGCGATATCCAAGTGAAAAACGATCTAAGGCCTCCAGTTATGAAAGAATACTCTGACAACCTGTGTGATTTGTACAACACTTACAACAGGAGGGAATTTGTTCACCCTGACCCTCTGGAATTTCTCTATGATTATGATGACCCCGACGATAGAGAAATAGTTGGTTTGATCTCCTCCTGTCTGGCTTACGGAAGTGTGTGGCAGATACTCAAAACGGTCAGACGTGTCCTGGACACCATCGGTCCCCCCCGAAAATTCTTGTTGAACGCCACACATGAAAAGCTTGTTCAGACTTTCAAGGATTTCAAGTATCGTTTTACAAAAGGCGAAGAACTGGCGACCATGCTGTTTGGGGTTGGCAGGGTGATCAGGATTCACGGATCCGTCAGGAACTGTTTTCTTGAGGGCTACTCTCCCAATGACAAGAATACAATTAATGGACTAAGTCATCTTGTAGGAGCTATCTCCACGGTATTTAAAGAACGGCCTCGAAGCTTGCTGCCCAGTCCTGCCGGCGGCAGCGCATGCAAGCGTCTTAATCTGTTCATGCGTTGGATGGTGAGAAAAGACGCAGTTGATCCGGGTGGATGGGACCAAATCTCTCCTTCAAAACTGATTGTGCCTATGGATGTTCACATGGGGAGGATATGTCGACGGCTCAAACTTACTTCACGAAGTCAGTCCGATATGAAAGCGGCTCTCGAAGTAACTGAGGCTTTCAGAAAAATCGAACCTGAAGATCCGGTTCGTTATGATTTTTGTCTTACCCGCCTGGGTATAAGAGATGACCTGGAGCCCGATGAATTTCTCAAGGGGTGTGGAGTCGAATGACATGCGCCCCACCAGCTTCTCAATCGCTGTTGAAAACCACTTTTTGGCCTTCTTTTATGCCATGTTTTTTGCAAAAGCCCGCCGGGATTTCCAGACAGTAACGAACAGGGAATATCGATGGGTATACAATCCCTGAGTTTGGCCGGATCTGCTCGTAAATCAGTCTGATCACATCGTTTGAGTCAATCCAGACAGCGTCAATCGGGAATTTCATGCCCTGCATATGTATTGCGAATACACCTGATCGAATAAAATCCAGCAGCATTCCCTGATCTTCCCGAATCTCAGACCAACCGAGTAGACCCTCTGTTCTGGTTTTGTCGGTGTTCGCAAGGGTGGCGACTATTGCTTTGGTTCCCAAGGTAATCCGAACGGTAGGTTTGGCCAAAACCTTGACGGATGCGCCGTCATTGTTGGACCGGGATTGCGCTGCGCTCCAATCCGGGCAAAAAGCTAAAATCAGCCTAGCGCTATAAAAACAGAAGTTAGTCCCTTCAAGGATGTCCCCACGGCAGCGCCTCAAAAGATTTTGTTCCTGAAATAATCGCGTTGAGAGATCTTGCGCTTCCCTTCAGCTCGTTATATACAAGAATTCGCTTGAAAACAACTTGATCCGAGACACTGGAATTGCGTGAGCGTCTACCAATAGACCTCTCAGCGATTTTCAGAGGCGTACGTCTATTTTATAAACAAGGCAAGGTGGCACATGGCGGTAAATCCGAAACTTCTTGAAATTCTGGTATGTCCGAAATGCAAAGGTGACCTGATCCTGACAGAAAAATCCGATGGCCTTATTTGCAACGCCTGTCGTCTGAAATATGAAATCAAGGATGACATCCCGATCATGCTGATTGATGAAGCCATCCCATTGGATTCAAAAGAATAGAACTCCGTTTGTTTTCATAGCGCCGGTAGTGGGTTTTCCGGCGAAAGAAAAGTGTCGAGTTTAGGTGATTTTATGACTGGCAGGAAAATTGGGCATGAGGGCAGTTAGGCATAAGGGGTCAACGCCTTCCAGGATAGTTGTTCGCGGGGTTAACTGGGTTGGAGATACGATTATGAGTCTGCCTGCGGCGCGGGCTCTTCGCAAGATGTTTCCCGCCGCCCACATCGTTTTTTGGATACCGGCCTATCTGGAACCCTTGGTGAGACTGACAAAGATCCCCGATGAAATAATAGTTTTTGAAAAGAAAGACGGGGGGGCTCTCAAGAGACCGTTATTGATGAAGGGCCGTCTGGAGCGAGGTCATTTTGACATGGCGGTTCTTTTTCAGAACGCGTTTGAGAGCGCTTTCACAGCCTGGCTCTCGGGAATAAAGCTCAGAGTCGGCTATCCTACCGATTTGCGAGGATCGTTCCTAAATATTAAAACGCCGATGATCCCATCCATACTTTCAGGACATCAGGTTCTTTATTATCTTGAGATAGCCAAACATCTGGATAGTTATTTCAGGCTTGGCCGTTTTCAATACCTGGGTAAACCGGATTGCTCCATAAAACTTCCTGCCGTGGAGATAGAGAAGGCCCGAAAACTTCTCCTGGACGAAGGCGCAGACCTCAAAGGACGTTTAGTATGTCTGTGTCCAGGTTCTGTAAATTCCGACGCTAAACGATGGCCTGCGGAATATTATTCGAGACTCGCTGATCTTCTCATAGAAGAACTCGATGCGCGGATTGTCTTTCTGGGAGCCCCTCAAGAGCGAGACATGCTGGATGGTATCATCGGTCAAATGAATAGAGGCCCTGCTTTTAATCTAGCGGCGAAATCCGATATGGTGATGTCACTGGGTATAATGAATCAGAGTTCCCTGGTTATTTCCAATGATACAGGCAGCGCTCACCTGGCTGTCGCGGCCGGCGTAAGAGGGCTAACAATTTTTGGTCCTACCATCGCAGGGGCCACCGCGCCCTTTGGGCCGCTTGCGCTAATTATTCAAGGAAAAGCGGAATGCGCCCCATGCAACGATCATGATTGTCGCGACAAGGGACATACCTGCATGAGGAGTCTCACCCCCGAAATTGTAGCCCAAAAGGCGTCTGAAATTATGGCGCTACCTCCCAGTGTGTGATGAATCCGTTTGTAAGCGTAATCATTCCGACATATAACCGACTCGAATTACTCAAAGAAACGGTAGATTCAGTCAGGAAGCAACACTTCCGGGACTTTGAGATCGTTGTGATCAATGACGGTTCTGACGACGGCACTGCAGAATGGCTTGCGCAACAGAGCGATGTGATCTTTGTCGATCAACCCAATTCCGGCATTGCGTCGTCGAGGAACAAAGGGTCTTTAGTAAGTAAGGGTGAGTGGCTTGCGTTTCTTGATCATGATGACATATGGGCCCCGGATAAGCTGCAGAGGCAGGTAGACTTTGTTCGTGTTAATCCTGAAGTCGGTATGGTCGCTGTCAAGCACGTCAGACTCGGAACCAGGACCATCTCGACAGGCCCCGGGAAATGGACCAAGGGCGATCTTTTTGTAAAGACTTTTTCGGAAAGCTTCATTCATACTTCTTCAGTAATGATTCGAAGAGATGTCCTGGAAAAAGTAGGCGGATTTCCAACAAAGTATCGATTTGCAGACGAATTTGACGTCTGGCTGAAAATATCCAGGAATTACGACATAGCGTTTCTTGACAAGCCCCTTGTTTTTATTAGGTTTTACGATTCAAACACGAGCCACAACAGGTTAGGGGTCAGGTCAGACACTTATGACATTCTTATGAAAAATTATGACCCGGATCGTATCCCACGAAAAATTTTTCTGAAGACATTGTCAAATCATGATATTTCATTTGGTAGAGCCTATGTCAACCTGAACGACCTGACCAACGCCCTGAAATGGTTCCGCAGCGCTGTGAACAGAACGCCCTTCAGGCCGAGGGCGTGGCGTTATTATATCAGGTATAAGATTCTTTCTTTACTAAGATTTTTTCGACCAGGCCCTGCAAATGGCTAAATGCGACTCCGTACCGAATCGATCCGTTCGTAGTTCTGACAATAAATTCTCCATACAAATCAATCCAACCGCCTTGTCCATTGTTGATCTATCGCTTGCGCAGATTGAAGACATTGCGACGGCGGCGCTTTATGAACATAACCGTCAGGTTCGCTCTGGATCTGCAAATGTGAAGAAGAACGCTCCGGAAACTTCGGTTTCTATCGTTTCGCTGCCGGGCGCTCCTGAACTGTGTGTAAAACATTTCAAGAACCGTGGAACAGGTTATACTTATAAAAGGTATTTTCCGCGCGACCCATGGAGTGAGGGCGTTTCAGGGAGGAGAAAATCTTTTTCGTCTTGGATTTACTTCAGTCCCTCCTATTGCGTTGATCAGGAATATGAGGTTTGGAATTTCATTCGAGGAATGGCTCGTTATGCCAATTCTTCCCGAGGCCGAAGAACTCGATCGATATATGGTCAAACTAATCAGGAAGGGTTGGCCAACAGAGGAAAAACTTGATTTTCTGAACTTCTTCGCCAATTTTCTGGCGGATCTTCACAGTTCGGGTGTTTTTCACACCGATCTAAAGACATGTAACATAATGGTTTTCGAAGACACTAGTCAGAAACAGGCCACAAATTTGGGAGAGAGAGCCCGGGGGATCGGATTCTCACTGCTTGACTACGATGATGTGAGGGTATTCAAAGGCGCAGTAGGATGCAAAATCAGGGCTAAGAATCTTTCACAACTTTTTCTTTCGACACCGTTAGCAATAGATCTTTGCGCCAGAATGGAATTCTTTAATCAATATTTCAGGAGCTGCGATAGACATAATATTGACAGGAAGCGACTTATTGAAATGATCATTGCCAGAATTGACGGAAAATCATTACTTTATGTCGGACCTGAAGGTGACATATCTGAAAACTGGACGATGAGTAACAAGGGCGAGGAATGTGTCGATAATTTTCTGAAGATCTAAAAACTAAGGGGGATACTGATGTTCAAAAAGATTTTCTTATCGATTTTTGTTGTGACGTTTGTGTTCGTATTTTCCGGGAACCACGCGAGCGCTGACGCATCAGCGGAACAAAATCAACCTGAACCTAAAGAAATCGCTAAACCCCAACCCAGTGACTCCGAAGAAATATCTTCCTTAAAAGAGAAGATTTTGGACATTCAGAACAAATCGGCTCTTGGATTCGGGAAAGTGATTCCGTGCAAATCTGTTGAAGCCTATGGGGTGTATTCGCCCCTTGAAGCGGGCCAGCCCGGTTCAAAGGTAGTTTTTTATTTCGAGCCAGTGAATTACGGTGTTTTAAAGGGCGACGGAAGGTACATCATCGATTGTTCAGTGGATCTTTTTATATTGGATCCTTCGGGTAAAGTTATTGCCGGTAACGAAAATATTCGAAAGATTAACAAGATTTCACGATCTCCGATACTTGACTTTTATCTGACTGTGGAGTTGAACCTTGCACGAGACACTCAAACAAAAGGCCTTCATCGTCAAGATGGTCCTCAACGACAGGATAAAAAACAAGTCTGTTTCCACCTCTCAGAAAATCCAATTAGGCCCTGTTCCCAAGAAAGATGGTGGCAGTATTTGAAAAACAAATGTCGCCACCGAGTAGTCAATGTGACCACATTCGGTTGAACGTCGCCTGGCCAAGACTATAAATTCGAGATCGATCAACGATAACTTGTCAGATTTTCTCCGTTGTTACGAATAGATTAGAAAAACAACGGAAAGGCGGTAGAAAATGACAGGCTCGAGGATTTATCCGTCACTGATTAACTGGCTGGGAACCGTTCTGTGTCTGGGATTTATGTTGAGTCCTTGTTTAGGGGATTCTTCGGGGCAAGGCCAGTTGACGATTATTGACCCGGACGGCAAGACTGAATCGACCTGTCCATTGGAACATACTTCGGTGAAGGCCGATGTATCGGGTTTTGTGGCTAGCGTTGAAGTCAAACAGATCTTTCACAACCCACGCAGTGACAAGATTGAAGCCATCTATACATTTCCTCTGTCAGCCGACGGGGCCGTGGATCAAATGCTTATGAAGGTCGGCGCCAAAGTGATTCGCGGCGAAATAAAACGTCGGGAAGAAGCTAGACAAATTTATGAAGCTGCGAGGGACAAAGGACAAATGGCGTCTCTGCTCGATCAGGAACGCCCAAACATTTTCACTCAGTCTGTCGCCAACATCATGCCCGGACAGAAGGTCGAGATCACCATCAGATATGTAGAAACACTCACTTACGAGGATGGCGCATTCAAATTTAATTTTCCTATGGTAGTAGGTCCGAGATTTATTCCCGGTCAGCCCGACGCCAAGCAGGGAACAGGTTGGGCCAGGGACACATCGCAAGTTCCTGACGCAAGCCGGATAACCCCGCCGGTGGCTGAGGAAGGCAAGAGGGCAGGGCATGATATAGACCTCGTGGTTTCAATTGACGCAGGCGTCCGAATAGAAAAGATCGAATCCCAGCTTCATGAGGTAGACATAGAACATAAAGAAGAGAATAAGGCCCTGGTTTCTCTCAAGAATAAAAAAGAAATCCCCAATCGTGACTTTGTTCTCAGGTACTTGGTAGCCTCAGATCAGATTAAATCAGGAGCGCTTTCTCACAAAGAAGGAGAAAACGGCTATGTGATGATGGTCGTTATTCCACCAAAACGAGTCCAAGCGGAGCAGACAGCGCCCAGAGAATTGATTTTTATCATAGATGTTTCCGGTTCCCAGCAAGGGCTTCCACTTGAAAAAGCCAAGGAAACAGTCAAATACATTATTGATAGGATGAATCCTCACGATACTTTCAATGTGATTGATTTTAACGATACGAGTCGCATGCTTTTCCCGTCGCCTAAAGAAAATACACCGGAAACACGCGGAAAAGCGCTACAGTATGTGAAATCGCTAAAAGGGTCGGGCGGCACACGTATGATATCCGCAATCTGGGAGGCGCTAAATACTAAGCCTCCTGAAAATCGGCTTCGTGTAGTGACTTTTATGACAGATGGTCTCGTAGGAAATGATTTCGAAGTCATATCCATGGTGAAGAAACTTCGGGACAAGAGCCGATGGTTTCTCTTTTGGCACAGGGAATTCCGTTAACAGGTTCCTGCTCGACAATGTTGCGAGGGTTGGCGGTGGCGAAGCTGACTACATTCTTCTGAACAGCCCGGAGGAGACGGTAGCCAAAAAATTCTACGAACGAATCGCCACCCCAGTTTCTGACCGACATAACTCTGAGTTGTGAAAGCTCGTTTCTTCAGGATGTCTATCCTTCCAATGTTTCTGATTTGTGGTCTAACAGACCGCTAATATTTAAGGCCCGATATGCCAAATCCGGTAAAGAGACAGTCAAAATAAAAGGATTCCAGGCTGGGAAGGCCTACGAACAGGATATCAGCCTAACGTTACCTGAGAATGAAGCGGAAAACGGCTCTATCTCGGCTTTGTGGGCTCGCTCCAGGGTTGATGAACTTATGGACCAGGATCTCATGGGCATCCAGCGGGGCAACCCCGATATAACGGTGAAGGAAGAAATCGTTAAAGTGGCTTTAACCCATAGGATTATGACCCAGTTCACAAGTTTCGTGGCGGTAGAAGAGGCGGTTGTGACTATGAATGGTAAACCCGTTACGATTACCGTCCCTGTGGAATTGCCGGAGGGGATCAGCAGGGAAGGAGTCTTCGGACCAGGTTCAACTCGCAAAATGTACGAATCACACCCCAATGTCTCCCCGACTCCTATGACCACCAGTCGCCCCAGTTATGGAGGGTCCAGACTAGGTTTTGGGACGGCAGGTTCACCTGCTCGAAAAGTAGATCAGAACAAACAGGTTTCTTCAATGCCCATGGAATCGAAAGATCAAGGTTCGAAATCTTCTAAGCTCTCTGAAGAACTGATGGCGCTCGTCAGTATGAAGGACAGACCTTTGGATTACTCAAGTGGCAAAGTAGTGGTTAAAGATGGCAGGCTTACAGTTCAGGTCTGGTTGAATCGACACAGTGAGGATGTCATAAAACTGCTCGAAGAAAAGGGACTGAAAATAACTTTTCAGGCCTCCACCGGGAAAATGGTTATAGGTAGTATTTCTGTTGAGAATTTGTCGGATCTTGAAAAGATTACTGAGGTTCGCCTGGTTGAGCCATTTTCAGTCGCCGATTAATCTGTGGTTAATGTCGATCTGCAATCACCTATTCTCTGAAACAGGAATCTCTCAGACTCCCAACGCATCAAATTTAAATAGTGAAATGTATAAGGCGGTCCGGAATCGAACAAGGGCTTTTGGCCCGTGATGTCGACAGGATTCCGGACTTTAATGATTGGGCGCAGGAGAATCACATCATGACCACACTATTTATTGAAGTTTCTTGTCGGAGGGTTAATTGGCCTCATGTTTTTCGGCGCTATCGCAAGCGCCCATAATGAACTCCAAAAAGCGATATTTGCAGGTGGGTGTTTCTGGTGTATGCAGCCTCCGTTTGAAAAGCTGGACGGTGTAGTAAGCGTAGTATCAGGATACACTGGCGGAACAGGAACCGACCCCACATACGAAGATTACGCTGAAAAAGGAGACATAGAAGCCATTGAAGTAACCTACGACCCGTCAAAAATAAGTTATTCCCAACTATTGAATGTGTTCTGGAGGCAGATAGATCCTACGGACGCTGGTGGGCAATTCGTTGATAGGGGCCCTCAATACCGGTCGGCCATATTCTACAACAGTGAAGACCAAAAACAGATAGCGGAAAAATCCAAACAGGAACTCCAAAAATCCGGAAGATTCGATAGGCCCATCGTAACTGAGATCTTGAAGGCGTCCAAATTCTACAAGGCGGAAGACTATCATCAGGATTATTACAAAAAGAACCCGATTAGATATAAATTCTATCGGTACAGCGCTGGGCGTGACCAGTATCTTGAAAAAATATGGGGCCATGACGGAAACCAGAAAGACCTTAAAGATAGTGAAAACAAGTCTAAGAAATGGACCGAGGAAGAACTCAGAAAGAAATTGACCCCAATCGAATTTAGAGTCACCCGGGAAAATGGCACTGAGCCCACGTTCCAGAATGAATATTGGGACAACAAGAAACCAGGCATTTATGTGGACATAGTTTCAGGAGAGCCTCTTTTCAGTTCTTTGGACAAATTCGATTCCGGAACTGGATGGCCCAGTTTTACGAAACCCCTGGAACCTCAAAACATTGTTGAAAAAGAAGACAGAAGCTTTTTTACGACACGAACTGAAGTAAGAAGCAGGCAAGCGGATTCGCACCTGGGACACGTATTTAATGATGGTCCCGCTCCGACAGGCTTGCGTTACTGCATGAATTCCGCCGCGCTTCGTTTTATCCCCAGGGATGATCTGGAAAAGGAGGGTTACGGGCAATACAAAAAGCTTTTTGATACAAATTGATGAGACAACGCCCGGTCTGGTTGAAATGAATCTAACAATTTGATCGGGGTTGGCGAGTTTCTGTCTTTGCCGAGTTGAAGTCTGGGACGAGCAACAATTATTTGATCTTTTATACGAAGGGGAAGCCGTAGTCATTATATTTATGTGTGTTCGGCCGTGTGTTTGTAAGTATAATGACCAGGAAAACACTCCAAACTCTCAGATGAGAAAATTAATGACCCCTCTTCTACTTAGGATCAGTAATTGGGCGACCCTTAAATTCGAAAATGTCGAACTTGAGAAAGCCTTCCGCACTGAGTATTTTGAAAAATCACTTGGGCGAGTCCGGTTGAGCGTGATACTGGCGGCCATCCTGTACGGCGTGTTCGGCATCCTGGATGAAGCGATTATTCCCGACGTAAGATATCAGGCATGGATTATTAGATACGTTGTCTTTTGTCCCCTTGCGATTCTTGTCTTTATTCTTTCATATTTCAAGCGTTTTCAAAAGCTGATAGAGCCCTCGATCATCGTCGTGGCATTCATCGGAGGAGCGGGAATTGTCGTAATGATTGCCCTCGCTGCCCCGCCTGGGAGTGACCTTTACTACGCTGGATTGCTGCTTACGACCTGGTTCTATTACGTGTTTTTGCGGCTGCGCTTCCTTCGCGCAACGGTTCTAGCCTGGACTGTCTTTGCGCTGTATGAAATTACGGCAGTTTTTATAAGGGGCGCGTCCACGCCAATTTTGATCAACAACACGTTTTTCTTCTTGGCGTTCAACATCACTGGTATGTGGGCCTGCTATACGATGGAGCGTTACGTGCGGATGGACTTTCTGCAGCGTAGAACCATTGTAGAACAGAGCAAAAAACTAAAGATGATTTTCGACAACTCGCCCGCTGGTATCATGCATTTCGACTCTAAAGGAGCCATAACCGATTGCAACTCCGAATTTGTAAGCATCATCGGTTCGAAACGCGAGAACTTAATCGGGCTTAACATGATTACCGACCTGAAAGATGATCAAGTTATAAGCGCCGTTAAAGACGTATTGAACGGCCAGACGGCTCACTACGAAGGGGAATATGAATCGCTGACTGCAAACAAGACCACTTGGGCCAAAGCCGATTTCAGTCCGATAATTTCCCCGGACGGTGAGGTTGCGGGCGGCATCGCCATTGTAACTGACACTTCCGAAGCCAAGAGGGCGGCCGACGCAATCAGCGAAAGCGAACAGCGTTTCAAGAAACTCTATTCTCTAGTGCGGCTCATGTGCGACAACGCTCCGGATTTGATCTGGGCCAAAGACCTGGAAGGGAAGTTCCTGTTTGTAAATCGGTCTTTCTGCGAGAAGCTCATAAATGCAAAAGACACGGATGAACCGATAGGAAAAAACGACATGTTTTTTGCGCAGAGAGAAAGAGAGGGTCATAGTGGAGAACCTTACTGGCACACTTTTGGAGAAGTTTGTGTTGATTCAGACGCTGTAGTCATCAACAGCAGAAAACCTGGCCGTTTTGACGAATTTGGAAATATAAAAGGTGAGTTCCTTTTTCTTGATGTGCAGAAGTCGCCTTTTTGGAATGAACAGGGGGAACTGATCGGAACGGTAGGATGTGGACGAGATGTTACGAAAGAGAGAAAAATTGAACAGTCCCTTCGAGAGAGTGAAGAACGCTACAGGGATCTTTTTCAAAACGCCTCAGACATGATCTACACTCATGACCTGGCTGGAAACTATACATCCGTTAATGAACTGGTTTATAGCCTATTGGGATATAGTCCTGAGGAATTCCTGAATCTCAATTTTCGGGACATTGCAGATTCTCAATTCTTACCTGTTGTTGAAAAAAACTTTCTGGAAAAGATTGAAGAAGAGGTTGAGGCAACAGGGCCATACGAAATCCTCGCGAGAAAAAAAGATGGGACCCCTGTATGGCTCGAAGTCAAAAGTCGACTGATGAGACGGAATGGGAGTGTTATCGGAATACAAGGCATAGCCCGAAATGTCACAGAAAGGAAAGAGTTGGAGGCCGCTGTACACGAGGCTCAAACAAAATATCAATCCATCGTGGAGGCCTTTGACGGCATAATTTACATTTGTTCTCAGGATTTCGAGATCCAGTTCGCAAACCAGCGTCTGGTAAAACGTACCGAATACGACCCGATGGGAAGAAAATGCCACGAGGTTGTCCACGGGCTGCATGATGTCTGTCCGTGGTGTATTTTTAAGAATGAGCAATCTCTGGTAACATTACGAAGGCTGCGTCACAGTCCGAAGGACAACCGTTGGTATTTTGTTGTGAGTTCGCCAATCGTACATAAAGACGGCACTATTTCCAGACTGTTCCTGATGCAGGACGTAACTGAACAAAGGGCGGCGGAAGAAGAAAAAACAAAATTACGGGAACAGCTCTTTCAGGCCCAGAAGATGGAGGCGATAGGCACGCTCGCAGCAGGGATTGCTCACGACTTCAACAATCTGTTACAGGTAATTCTCGGCTACTCGGAACTCCTGCCGGCGTTCCCTGATATAACGCCGAAAGCTCTGGATGGGCTAGAAAAAATCAACCAGGCGGCACGAAGTGGGGCTGATCTCGTAAGACGGCTGTTGATGTTTGGTCGGAAAACCGAGATCAACCTTCGTCCTCTTGATCTCAACCAGTTGATTGGCAAGGCCAACAAAATGTGGGAGCGGACCATTCCCAAGATGATAGACATCCAACTATCATTAGCCGATAACCTCCAGGCTGTTAACGCTGACGCTACTCAAATTGAGCAAGTCCTCATGAATTTAGTGATCAACGCCAGAGACGCCATGCCGGACGGAGGAAAACTCGTTGTCGAAACAGAAAATATCTACATTGAGCCAGGATACTCAAATGGCGGTCCTGATTTCAAGACCGGATGGCAAGTCCTTTTGAGGGTTTCCGATAATGGAATCGGTATGGACGCAGAAACTGTAGGACGAATCTTTGAGCCTTTTTTCACTACTAAAGAGATGGCAAAATCAACCGGCCTCGGTCTAGCCGTAGTCTACGGTATTGTTCAGCAACATGGTGGATACATTACCTGTAAAAGCGAACCTTCCAGAGGAACGACCTTCGAAATCCATTTCCCTGCCTTACGTGCGGAAGAGCAAATAGTTGAGGAAGATATCCAGGACGTCTCCAGCCACAGGGGGTTCCGAAACTGTTTTAATAGTTGATGATGAAGAACAGGTTCGGTTTTTGGCATCCGAAATTTTGAGTGAAGCGGGTTACGAAGTGATTCAAGCAGCTAACGGAGAGGAAGCCCTATTGCTCTATGAAAAGTACACGCAGGAAATTGGTCTCATCCTGCTGGATCTGATCATGCCTGTTATGGGAGGAGAGCAGTGTTTGCGCGAACTGATCAAAGTTGACCCAAAAGTTCTAGTAGTTATTTCCAGCGGACAACCAATGAACGGCCCTATAGAAGAATACCTGGAATTAGGGGCCACGGCTTTTATCAGCAAACCATACGACGCAAGGGGATTACTCAACATTGTGCGCTCGTCTCTGGACGCTGGTTCACGGTGACCTGAAAAGTTATTTTGCGCTCAAGCGTCAAGTATGAATAGGCCCTGTAATCTATAAGTTGTCTTACCTTAGGGGAGGCTAAATGGACAATGTCAGAGAAGTTCAAGGAACAGAATTTAATGAACCGGCGATGAACGACGCGCGGTCCAGCGTAACAAAAGATGGCTTAGCCAGGGGGATTCTTGACTACCTCTATTACCAACAGGCCCGGTTGCCCGAATTCGCAACAACAAATGATTGGTATCTTGCGCTGTCTTATGCGGTCAGGGACCGGCTTGCGGAATCTTGGATAAACACAGCCCGCTCAATTTTAGTCCGTCCTGACCTCAAAATAGTCTGTTACCTTTCCGCTGAATTCCTGATGGGACCTCAGTTGGAAAACGCCATGTTGAGTCTTGGGGTAACTGAGGAGGCCCGTCAGGCTATGGTCATACTTGGCCAGGACCTCGATGAGATCATTAAATGGGAACAGGAGCCAGGTCTGGGCAATGGTGGGTTGGGTCGATTGGCTGCGTGCTATTTGGACTCATTAGCCTCGCTTGATATTCCTGCTTTCGGTTTTGGTATCAGGTACGAATTCGGGATATTTGAACAGCAAATAAAAAATGGTTGGCAAATAGAAAAAACAGACAAATGGCTTCATTATGGAAATCCGTGGGAGATCCGCCGCCCGGAGACTGAGTTTGACGTGAAATTCGGAGGGCGCACAGAGTCTTATTTCGACAGCAATGGTCGTTATCGGGTAGACTGGAAACCTGACATCGTTGTAAAGGGAGTAGCCTACGACACCCCCATCCCGGGGTACAAGGCGGGAACAGTAAACGTTTCTAAGGCTTTGGACGGCTGAAGCCTGTGAATCTTTCGATTTTCAGGCGTTCAATGTCGGCAATTATTACGGGGCCGTAGAGGAAAAGGTACTCTCAGAAACCATTACCAAAATTTTGTACCCCAACGACGAACCTGTCCAGGGAAAACAGTTGCGGTTATCTCAGCAATATTTTCTGGTGGCCTGCACGCTCAAGAATCTAGTTAAACTGTGTCTGGAGCTGGATATCCCTCTGGAAGAGTTTGACAGGAATTTCGCAATTCAACTGAACGATACTCATCCATCACTGGCAATCCCCGAATTGATGAGAATTTTGGTTGATGAGCATATGATCGACTGGGAGAAAGCATGGGAAATAACCCGGAACTCCTTCGCATACACAAACCATACACTTTTACCGGAAGCTTTAGAGAAGTGGCCCATTTCCCTTTTCAGCGATCTGCTTCCACGACACCTGGAAATAATTTACGAGATCAACATGCGTTTCCTGAGTGAATTGAAACTGAAGTATTCGATAGACGATTTCAGATTGGCTCGAATGTCCCTGATTGACGAAAGTGGAGAAAGGTACGTCCGCATGGCTAATCTAGCCTGTCTGGGCGGACACGCAATAAACGGTGTCGCTGAATTGCACACTGAATTGCTAAAACAGGATACTCTTCGTGACTTTTTCGAATTGTGGCCGGACAAATTTTATAATATCACAAATGGAGTCACTCCCAGACGATGGGTAATTTTGAGCAATCCAAAACTTGCTGCATTGATTTCGAGCCGTTTAGGGGAAGAATGGATTCGGGAAACCGCCGACAATCTACCCAGGCTTGTCTCGCTGGCTGAAGATTCCAATTTCCAAACTGAATGGAGGGAAGTCAAACGCTATAACAAACAGAGGTTGGCCCTGTTAATAGAAGAGCAAGAGGGAATCAGACTAGACCCGGAAACGATGTTCGATGTTCAGGTGAAACGTATTCATGAGTACAAACGCCAACATCTAAATGTTCTGCATATTGTCACACTATACAATAGGATAAAGCGCGATCCCAGTATTGACCTGACACATCGAACATTCATGTTCGGTGGAAAAGCGGCGCCATCTTATTTTATGGCAAAGCTAATTATCAAGCTTATAAATTCCGTGGCATCCGTCGTTAACAATGATCCGGACGTGGGCGATCGTCTTAAAGTGATTTTTGCGCCGAACTTCAATGTCAAGAATGGGGAGAAGATTTATCCGGCTGCGGATCTGTCCGAACAGATATCCACTGCCGGAAAAGAGGCTTCCGGCACAGGAAACATGAAATTCGCGATGAATGGGGCTTTGACAATTGGAACGCTGGATGGGGCCAATGTAGAAATTCGGCAAGAGATCGGAGAAGAGAATTTCTTCCTGTTTGGCCTGACTGCCGATCAGATAGGCGCTATAAAGACCAGTGGGTACAATCCAAGGCATTATTATGAGATTAATGAAGAACTGCGCACTGTTATTAACATGATTGGTTCAGGTTTCTTTTCTGACGGAGACAGGGAAATCTTCAGACCGTTGATCGATTCCCTGTTATACCACGACGAATACATGGTTTTGGCGGACTATCAGGCATACGTCGATTGCCAGGATCATGTAGCCCGTGTTTTCCTGGATCAGAACCGGTGGACTCGAATGTCGATCCTGAACACAGCTCGAGCCGGAAAGTTTTCCTCTGATAGGGCGATTGAGGAATACTGCCGACATATTTGGCATGTCAAGCCTATCACTCAGGGTAATCAAGAGGCATAACGCAAGGTTGCCGCAATAGGTGGCAGAAGCGGCTTTGGAACCGCAATGAACTTCAGAAAGGATTTATTTCTTTTGGGCTGGGCTTTGTGAACAAGGCTTACGGGGAGGTGTGAGACTTAAGGCTCTGTCTAGGATTAGAATTGAACGAATTCCAAAAGGAGGCGAATAATGATCGAAATTCTGTCTAAATCCCAGGGGAAAACTCTAGGAGTGCGTTTAACGGGTAAAGCGACCGATGAAGATTACGAAAAGATCTTTGTCCCAGCCTTGGAGAACCTGATAAAAGAACACGGAAAGATCAGGTGTCTTTACTTTATGGACGAGGGCTTCCAGGGGTGGGAACTCGGCGCAATGTGGGACGACGCCAAATTCGGGATCAAACACAAGAATGATTTCGAGAAGGTCGCTGTAGTAGGAGGTCCCAAGTGGGCCGAATGGTGTATGAAGATAGCGTCTCATTTAGTATCAGGTGAAATAAAGACCTACTCTGCTGACCAACTTGATGACGCATGGAGTTGGGTCCAAGCTTGAACCATTACAACGCTCGGGGGGGATACCAAGTCTGACAGCATACGTGCTTTATGTCACTAGTTTGAGCCTTCAATTTTACAGACGTTCAGTTGCGCCACCCATAGAAATCTTTCGAGCACGGTTGAGAGTCCCCTAAATCTCATGGAGATCTTTCATCCGTGAATCCCAGCTAAATGGCCAATCTCTTTGCTCTTTCCGAGCGCTCGTCCCGATGTTGAGACATAGGCGCCGGTGGCAAATAATATTCCATCCCATCATTGTACCGACGGTGCTCTCCACCTACATTAATGAGTCTTGAAGCGCCGCATTGAAAAAAAAGTTGACAGGGGCAAAATTCTGCGGTTACTCTATTGCAAATGATTGGCATTAGCAATTATTGGAGTTTGAATGCAAGCAAACGCACATCGTAGAATGACTAAACAACGCCGAATTATTGTGGAGGAGTTGAAAAAAGTCACTTCTCACCCCACGGCGGACCATCTTCACCAAATGGTCAGGAAGCGACTTCCCAAAATCAGCCTTTCAACCGTGTACCGCAATCTTGAAACTTTGTCGGCTGAAGGAGTCATCCTGAAAATGGACGTAGCTGGAACTCAGAAGCGCTTCGATGGGACCGTTGAAAGCCATTACCATATTCGTTGCAGTCGGTGCGGGAGGGTCGATGACGTCCACATGGAGCCGATAGATGAAATTGAAGAGATAGCTCGGAGGCGTTCAAACTATCGGTCGGTATCACACGTCGTAGAGTTTACTGGAATTTGTCCTGAATGTTATAGCCGAGGCTGACCAATAGACGGTTTTCAGTTCAATAGACCTGTAATTCAGAAAGGAGGTTTTTCATCTAATGGACGTTTTGATGCTCTCACGTCTGCAATTTGCGGTTGCGACCTATTTCCATTTTCTCTTTGTGCCGCTTACCTTGGGACTCTCCATTTTGGTGGCGATAATGGAGACTCAATACCTGAGGACCGGCATAGAAGAATACAAGAGGATGACGAAATTCTGGGGCAAGTTATTCGTCATCAACTTCGCCATAGGGGTGGTCACTGGAATTACCCTGGAATTTCAGTTCGGAACAAATTGGTCACGGTATTCGAAATATGTTGGTGATATATTCGGCTCCCTTCTCGCCATAGAAGCCACCGCTGCGTTTTTCCTTGAATCTACTTTCATTGGGGTGTGGGTGTTCGGATGGAAAAAACTTTCTCCAAAGGCCCATGTTGTGTGCATCTGGCTAGTAGCCGCGGCCTCAAATATATCCGCCTACTGGATTCTTGTAGCAAATTCATGGATGCAGCATCCAGTTGGGTACGTGATTAGAAACGGCCGAGCGGAGCTGGACGATTTCTGGGCAATTATCTCACAACCTTACGCAATTTTGATGTATCTTCATGTTTTGAGCGCCGCTTACATACTTGCAGGTTTCTTTGTTATGGGAGTGAGCGCTTATCATCTTATAAGAGGAAAAGAGCTTTCCTTTTTCAAGAGATCTTTCAGGATAGCCGCTACTTTCAGTGTGATTTTTGCCCTGGCCATAATCCTCATTGGAGATTTTCATGGCAAGGAGATGGTGAAGTCTCAGCCGACCAAGGCGGCCGCTTCTGAGGCCGTGTGGGAAACGACCAAAGGGGCGCCGATGTATCTGTTTTCAGTCCCTGATGAAGCGAACGAAAGAAACAGTATTGAAATATTGGGCATTCCCAAGCTATTGAGTTGGGTTGCCACAGGTGACTCGGAAGGCGTTTACAAAGGTTTGAAAGAGTGGCCAAAAGAAGAACGACCACCGGTGGCGATCACATTCTGGTCTTTCAGGATCATGGTCGGGCTAGGTATGCTGTTCGCGTTGCTTAGCGTCATAGCATGGTTGAAACGCAAGAATCCTGAAAAAAGTCCGGGTTTTCTGAGATTACTGATTTATTCTATACCTCTTCCCTACATCGCAATAACTCTGGGATGGACGGTCACCGAGGTCGGTCGCCAGCCATGGATAGTTTATGGAATGATGAAAACAGCGGACGCCGCTTCACCCGTTAGCGCATCCCAGGTCGGAGTGTCTTTAATAGCTTTTGTGGTTGTCTATTCTTTGTTGGGGATCGCCTGTTATTATCTGATTTTCAAGAACGCCCGTAAAGGGCCTGATCCTATAACTGCGGTGGGCCGCTAGGAAAGGGGGAGGACGCTATGTTGGAAACAATCTGGTTTTTGCTGTGGGGTATCCTTTGGGCTGTTTACTTCATGCTTGACGGCTTTGACCTTGGGTTGGGAACTCTTGCCCCGTTCATCGCTTCTAACGAAAATGAAAAAAGAGTGATTTACAATTCGATGGGCCCTTTTTGGGACGCGAATGAAGTTTGGCTGATTACAGCGGGTGGAGTCACTTTCGCGGCTTTTCCGACTACTTATGCGGTTATGTTCAGCGCTCTATATACGCCTCTATTATTGTTACTGTTCGCCTTGATACTCAGAGCGGTAGCCCTTGAATTCAGGAGTAAGGTGGACGACGAAGGGTGGAAAAAACTGTGGGATGTGTGTCTTTTTGTAGGCAGTTTTGTGCCGTCCCTTTTGTTGGGAGTAGCGTTCGCTAACATCTTTAAGGGAATACCCGTGGATGGCGAAGGAGTGTTCCACGGGAATCTGTTCACCTTGCTAAATCCCTACGGACTTTTAGGCGGGATCCTGTTCACGTTCCTCTTTCTCGTTCACGGAGCGTTATGGCTGGCAATCAAATCCGAGGGAACCCTTGAGAAAAAAGCGGCCAAAGCGGCGTCGGGACTATGGATTATCTTATTGGTTGTCGCTGTGGCGTTCCTTGTGGCCACCTGGTTTGCTACAAGCCTGTACGTAAATTATCTCGACTCTCCAGCGCTTATGGTCATTCCGCTGGTAACTGTTCTGGCTCTGTTAGGAACAAGGCTGTTTATCGCAAAAATGGCTTACTGGAAAGCATGGTTCTCATCAAGTCTGACAATTGTTGGAGCGACCCTGTTCGGAGTGGTTGGGCTGTATCCAAACCTTTTCCCTTCGAGCCTTGATCCCGCATATAGTCTCACAATCTTTAACTCCTCTTCCAGCCCGCTTACCCTCAAGATCATGCTGGGAGTGGCGCTAACCTTTGTGCCGATAGTAATAGCGTATCAGGTATGGAGTTACTATGTCTTCAGAGACAAGGTGACGAAAGAAGACTTGGCCTCTGACGAAGCCTACTGATTATTCGCCAGGACTAAAGGGCCTCAAGTCCTTCCCATTTGAGGGGCTTGGGGCGCCTTACCGAACGATGCAGAAGTTTATCCCTTTTGTAAGCCCCAAGATCCTATCTTCGAGAGTTCATCTCCACAACTTATACGAAGATCATCAGGTTTCCGTCTTTCAATTCAGTGCGATAAACCTTAACGGGTTTGGTTGTGGGGCCTGTCAGGTTGGCCCCGCTGTAGTCGAAAGTAGAATGGTTAACGCTACAACATCTGAGAACACTTTTTCCTGGAACAGGATCCAGTTTTCGCCCAAAATGGGAGCACCGATTCGAAAAACCGTGATAATTACCGTCATCGTCACGAACGACCAGCACAGGGGTTCCAAGGCCTTTGCCTGAAAGGTATACAGCTCCTCCTGGCCGCTTAAGTTCAGGGACTTGGTCGACCTTTATCGTAGCCTTGTTTCCTTCAAGTCGCCAAAATTCCGGACTCAACTGTTTGGTGCTCGAAACACCAGCTAAAGCCTTCAGAAAATCCAGGATGACAGGCATAATATTATCTCCTCTTTCAGGACTTTTATTCTGAGGCGGCTCAACCCCGCCCCTCATCTCGGCATTATTCGGATCTATCCCAATTCATAGCCCATCCATGGACCTCGGTTGGGGACCCGGCGGCGGAAGCGACGCGAACTCTGATAGCTCCCTGCAGGTTGTTAAGGTCCGACATCGAAGCCGTGAGCAATTCAAGTTTCTCCTCGATAGACGCTCTTTTCACCGGTTCAGGAAATTTTATCCACTCCAAGGGGCCATCGCCTACACTGAAGTAAAAGTTTAGATCCGCATGGAAGTTTTTGACAAGTATTCGAGCCATGAACCCCGGTAATTGTCCCTGAAAGGTTGAAAGCCCGGCTGATCAGATCCATTCCTTGACCGAGTTCGTCATATGTTAAGGATAAGGTTCCGAGCAGGGGCACTTCAAGGTCCGGACCGGCTTGCAAACCGACAGCTACGGACAATGTTCCAGGGACAAACACATCAGGAAAACGGCTGGTGGCGTCTATGAGTTGTTGTTTGTCCATTTGGTTATCAGGGAAAGCAAGGGCCATCGTCAGAGCCTCAATCCTGTTATTTGAGACGGAAGTATTCCATATTTCACCATTGTCCCGATACATCCAAGATGTGGATTCAATTTTTACGATGTCCTTCCAGACGCTTCCATCCCACATCTTCCATGCTTCAAAGCCGGAACCGTGATTGACACAAAGAGCATAGAAAATATTTGATGACCCTGGAGTCGCTCCATTCGGCAAAATGTTTGTGACAGTCTTCCAGTTTGATGTGGGAACACTTGCGACACAGGCCACCTGAACTGAATTTGGGACCGTGTATTGCGCTTCGACTAATTTTAGCTGGCTGAGGCTGGTAAGACCTTCACCCCATGAATCAGTAATCTTCAACTGGTAGAGACGGTAAGCCGTGGCGTTTTCGAAAGCGAGGTAATCACTCCATGTGTTGGGCCCAAGTTCCGGCAAATCCAGCCTTGAATCAAGCTCGTACCATGTCTGATCATCATTGGATCCCAATAATTTAAAATTCCTGGGAGACGCGACGTACGAAGGATCGGATGCGTTGCGGGAAAGAATGCGGTACTTGTTGATCACTGGCGCCATATTTCCCCCCAGATCTATCTTGATCCACTGGGGAGACTCTTCAGTTGCCGCTGATTTAGCAATCCAGCACTGGTCCGGATCAGTGGTATGGGATTCATTTTGGTCGAACGCGCGCCATGCTGGACAATTGGGCAAATCGTATTCACTCGAAGCGCTGATAACAAACGGAACAGGATCTGAGTTGGAAACCATGGGCAGTGTCGCGTAATCCGTTCCTCCATTGGCGGCTCCACTTGAGACCAAGGTTCTCTTCAAGCTAAGCCCGCTTTCAGTAACCGAAAAGTCATTAGGATCCGACATTTCAAGGTTTGCCGCTCCATTAAATCCAATCAATTTGGTTAGGCCCGTTTGTCCGGGAACTTCAGAAAAATATCTTCCCGACTCCGGGTAATGAGCGGTAGACAAAGATAAATCCGCGCCTGTTGCGTCCTGAAAAGTATCTACGAAACCATCAGACATTGCCATACCTGACCGACCATGCGCTGTCAGGTTGTTCATGGATAATAGTTGAAGATTCGCTGTTATGTTGTTGATCCGCTCAGTGAGTGGTCGAGTCTCCCTATTGGGCAAAACCCCCGCCATAAAAGTCATGTTCCCTCCCGGCAATCAGATTGTTTCAGAAGCAGGTTGAATTAAGGTCAAACGGACACGGACCAGATATTTTTGTTGGGGATACTTATGTTCACATTGTAGCTTGATGCAGGACCATGTCAATCGATGGATCAAAAACCTAAACAATAAAAAATGGCGGCCTGTGCGCTGCCGCCATCAATGTTTTTCGATACTGGGTGGGAACAAACGGGAATGATGCTCGACCCGTTCAACTAGCAAAAAACACTCTGAACGCCTTGTGCGACATCCAGATGTCATCTTTGGCGCAGAGTTCAAGAGGGGAGTGCATTCCAAGGATCGGCGGGCCGCAATCAATAATGTCCATTCCGGAGTTGGCGACGTACTTTGCTACCGTCCCTCCTCCTCCCTCATCCACTTTCCCCAGTCCGGCCGGCTGCCAAATAATCTTGTTATCATTAAAGAGACGGCGGACCCATGAAGCATATTCCGCGTTGGCGTCAGATCCCATATATTTGCCGCCCGACCCGGTATATTTTGTTATGCCTATACCATGTCCAATCTTGGAGTTGTTCCGTTTTTCGTAAGCGTCGCCATAAGTCGGATCAACAGCGGCTGTAACATCACCCGAAAGCGCCTTGCCTGAGGAGAAAACTCTTCGCAGATTTTTGACTGATGGATTGATGCCAGTTTTTTGCATGAGGTCCATAAGAAACTGGTCTAGTGCGACGGATTTGGCGCTTGTGTTGCCTTCGCTGCCTATTTCTTCCTTGTCATAGAATACAGCCACACATGTATGTAGAGGTTTGGGCAGTTTCATGATGGCAGTTGCGCTAGTATATGCGCAAACTCGATCATCCTGCCCATATCCCGCTATTAGGCTCCGGTCAAACCCCGCGTCCCTGGCGGGTTCGGCGGGGACCATTTCCAGTTCCGCCCCTATGAAGTCTTCTTCGGTGATTCCGTACTTGTTGAACAGAAGGTCCAATATGGCAAGTTTGACTCTGTCCGAAGCTTCCTCATCGTCATAGGGCAATGATCCGATCACCACATTGAGGTTCTCGGCAGGTATAAATTCACTGGCTTTTTGTTCCATTTGTTTTCTTGACAAATGGGGCAACAAATCCGGAATCGTCAGCACTGGTTCACCCTGTTTGAGGCCTAATTCAACATCCACCACCTTGCCGTCCCGTGTGAACATGGTTCCAATCATGGCCAGAGATCTCGCCACCCATTGGTATTTTTTGACTCCACCGTAATAGTGAGTCTTCAACATGGCCAAGCCGGATTCTTCATACAGGGGATTGGGCTTGATATCTAGTCGTGGGCTGTCGACGTGTGACGTGACGATACGAATGCCGTCTGTCATGGGCTTCTGCCCGATGATGGCCAGGAACAACAACTTTCCGCGTGAAACGTGATAGACTTGCCTCGAAGCTTTTTCAAGACTCGCGATGTCAATGAATCCGTTTTCTTTAGCCAATTCAGTGAGTGTCGCCACCGCTCTACGTTCTGTTCTGGCCGAGTTGAGAAAATCCATGTAACTGGAAGCGTAATCCGATACCTCTTGTTTTTCAGGGGCCGAGAGCTTATCCCACACCCTCACGCTTCCCATGAGCAATTTTTCTTTCAATTCTTTGGTTTTTTTTGATTCTTTTTTTTCAGGCATGCGCTCACCTATGAATAAGTTTTCACTGCCCTTGCTTCCACAGTGGATCAAAAGGGTTGAATTTTTCCGGTAACGATCTCGGGTGATCCGATTCTGGTCCCATTGGCCCTGTGGGTGGCGCTGCGGCGGCTTTCAAAGGAGGATAATTCTTTCTCTCCAGGAAGTCACGAGCCATGTTGATAGGAGTAGCGAACCCGATGCCTTGGCTCTTCCAGAGCAGTATGGTGTTAATGCCTATAACTTCACCGTTGAGGTTGAACAGTGGCCCGCCGGAATTGCCAAGATTCATTGCCGCGTCAATCTGAATTAAAGGCGGGTATCCCGAACCGGGAATTGTCCTCTTCTGAGCGCTCACTATGCCGATCATGATTGATTGGCCAATGCCGTACGGATTACCTATTCCTACAACCCATTCTCCCAACTCTACGCCGTCTGAATTGCCCATCTTCACAGGTTCAAGGTTGTTCGCGTCAATTTTGATAAGCGCGACATCATTCTTGCTGTCCTTAAACAGAACCTTTGCTTGACGCTTGGTTCCGTCGAGGAGTTCCACTTCAATTTGAGTACCCGTGTCGTAAGACATGCTCATTTGTCAGGATATGACCATTTCCGGAAATGATGAACCCGGATCCATAACCAGTAGCTTTGCTGTTTGAATCCCCGGAAAAGCCCAGGTTGCTTAAGGACCATGACCCACCTGAATCAAGCATGCGGATTGACACCACAGATTTGTTGACTTTTCTGATAAGCTCACGAATATCTGGATATCCAGAGCCTCTCAGAACCGGTTGCTGAGGTGAATTCTGAGGAGCTTCTACTCTGCCGGCCGCTGGTTCGGGGTGGTAGGGAACAGGGATCAGGCCTATTTTCCCTTTGTGAGAATAATCCTTAGATTCTTCATTTTTTACGTTGTCAGGTCGTCTATTACCTTGGGCGGTAAAACGGTCGGTCCTGATTTCAGCGTGCGAAATATTGGCCAGAAGTAAACAACATAATGTAGAATATGCTATGTTGATTATGTGTCCACGGATAGCCCTCATTCAGGCGCCTCCTCATAGCGGTTTCCAGAAAAGGACCGTGGCATTCTTTCGGTCTCTCCGGCTGGGTGGAACCGATATAGACTTAACTCAGATTGGTTGTCAATTAATTTATCCATTTTAGGCTAGACATTCGATATGTTTAAGTGATTATTTAATCCTATTTATTAACGATCTTTAAGCTCTGGGAGATGAGGACATGTATGAGGTCGAGATAATTTCCAGTTTCGCCGCGGCCCACAGTTTACGTCAATATAAGGGTAAATGTGAACGCCTGCATGGACACAATTACAGGATTCATGTGACAGCGCGGGCTTCTTCGACGAAATCGGACGGTATGGTCATAGATTTTGGTATTCTCAAGAGTATCACCAATGAAATACTTGAAGAGCTTGATCATAACTTTCTCAATGAAATTAAGCCATTCGATGAGATAGAACCTTCCGCTGAAAACATAGCGTCTTTCATTTTTTACGAAGTGGAACGCCGTTTGGAAGGGCATGCCGCTTTACTCCACAGCGTCGCCGTATGGGAATCCGACATGTCGATTGCGAGGTACATTAGAGACTGAAGCTGGGTTTTATTCATTAGTCAATTTAGGCCCTCGAGAGGTTATTTTAGTGGAAAATTGCTCGATTCCGGATGTCCAAAACATGCCTGACGTACGAAACGTGCCAATCGATAAGGTCGGTGTCAGAGGAATCAGGTATCCGATATCAGTTAAGGACCGGCGAAAAGGCTTACAACACACAGTTGGCCTCTTTGATCTTTTTGTCAACTTGCCTCAAGAGTTCAAGGGAACCCACATGAGTCGGTTTATTGAGGTTCTTAATGAATATAGAGGCGAAATATCCATGGAAAAGTTCCAGGAAGTCTTGGAAAAGATCAAGGATAAACTCCACGCGAAAAGCGCTCACATGAATGTGGAATTTCCATACTTCGTTGAGAAAAACGCGCCTGTTACCTCCACCCCTGGTATCATGTCTTACACTTGTTTCATGCGTGGTTCGCTTGCCGACCGTTTTGATTTGATAGTGGGCCTGGAAGTTCCTGTAACTACAGTATGCCCTTGCTCAAAGGAAATTTCTGATTACGGCGCTCACAATCAGCGAGGCATTGTCAGAGTCCAGTTAAGATTTAAGAAATTCTTTTGGATAGAAGAGATTATTGAAATAGTGGAATCTTCGGTGAGTTCTGAAATCTATTCTATGCTAAAGAGACCCGATGAAAAATATGTGACTGAAAAAGCTTATGAAAATCCAATGTTTGTAGAGGATGTGGTCCGGGCGGCAGTCACCCGCTTGCGGGAAAAAAGCAATTTCCCATGGTATAGAATCGAGGCCGAAACCTTTGAATCAATTCACAATCACAGCGCTTACGCGTTGATAGAAAAGGACTTTTCACCCATACCCGAATGCTTTCAGGGTTCATGTTCCTTGAGAGTCAACGGCGCTTTCTGACGGATCGGGCTTCCTTGCAAAATAACTTTGAGGTTGAAGACTCTCCGGTTTAGCTTGACAGAAGAGACCTTCCTAAATATTATTGGTTATATGATAAAGCGAACCGACTCTCAGAGATTAATGTCTTATTTTATCCGAATCATGGCGTTTTTCCGATAAGTCAAGAAACGCTAAATCGACGGAGACGGCCATTTTGGCTTTGAAACTCATTCTCCAGATTTTCTTCATCTTATTGGTTGCTTCCCAATGGACCGCGTTCGCTTTTCAGCCTCAAAACAACGAAAACTATGTCGATAATCTTGTTTCGCATGTAAGGACCGGCCAAGGCGCCCCAAGGACGTCAGGGGTTGTAGTTCCGGCTCTTGCGCCTGCTCGTAATAAATTTACACATCTCAACAAATATTTGACGATTAAAAAAGCTCATTCCAATGTTGCCACCCAGTCGGTTTCGCAAAGGGATCCCTGTTCAGCCTAAAGTGACAGCCAAGGCCATGTTATGTCTTGACAGATCCTCAAATAGAGTGGTGCTTGCCGAAAACGAGTCCGCTCCATTGCCAATCGCTAGCATTACGAAGCTCCTGACAGCGATGGTGGTCATTGACAACATGGATCTGGACGCGATTGTGGAAACACCGGTTGACATCAGGGAAGTCGAAAAACATGTGATCGGCATCAGACCAGGGGACCTGTTTACAATAAGAGACCTTCTACACGGAATGCTTATCGAATCTGGGAACGATTGCGCTGAGGCCGTTGCGAGAGCGTATTCCAGGGGGGGTAGGGCAGCGTTTGTTGAGGCGATGAATCGGAAGGCGCGCGAACTTGGGCTGAGTCACGTGAAAATTTATACCCCAAGCGGGTTGGACGATAAGTTCGTGGTTGGCAGAAAGGACGGGCGTGAACTAGTTGGTAAAAGACCAAACGTGGCTACTGCTGAGGACGTGGCTAAATTGGCAAATCACGCTTTCAAGTATCCTCTTATAGCCGAAATATCCAGTTCGAAGACCTACGTGATGAAATCACTGAATCCAAAACCTCGTGAATACCACCTTGTTTCAAACGATAAACTGTTAAGGACCGACCTACCCGTAGCAGGCGCCAAGACCGGTTTCACTAATTTGGCTGGTAAGTGCATCGTGGCGCTATTCAAAGATGACAACAGAGAACATCTTGTGGTGGTGCTGAACACACCCCATCATTTTAAAGCCGCAGAAAAAATTTACCGCTGGGCATGTAAAATATTCTGAAATTCATCCCTAAGTCTCAATTTGATTTTTTTTGGGTTTCTTTATCTTCTGACGGTTGAAGAATGAAGTCAATTTACCCAAAAAAATGAGGACGATGTCTATGTGGAAACTGGCTGATAAGCATGTTTGGGAAGCGTTGGGAATTTTCGCGTGGAATGTTGTTATTGCCGTAATATTAGTTCTAGTAGGAATTAGGTTGGTCAAGTGGCTGGCAAATGCTTTGAACCGGTTACTAGTGTCAAAAAATGTGGATCCAACCATTGTTCATTTTGTTAACAACGCTGTTCGGGTCATTCTTTACGGTTTTATCGGCATTGAGGTGTTACACAGGCTTGGGGTTGAGAACAGCTCGCTCATAGCCCTGGTCGGCGCTACTGGTCTTGCTATTGGTTTCGCTGTCAAGGGACATCTTGCAAATGTCTCCGCCGGCTTGTTAATGATTCTTTTTCGACCCTTCAGCGTGGGTAATTATATACAATTTGGTAAAACCGAGGGAACGGTTGAAAAGATTGAACTAGTGAATACCCAGATTCGGACACCCGACAACTTGATTGTTATCGTGCCGAATTCCAGACTCACGTCTAGCCAGATCATCAATTATTCCATGAGGGATATTAGACGATTGGTAATACCAATTCGAGTGAGTTACGAAGCGGATATCCGTAAAGTCCGGGAAACGCTTCAGAATATTATCGATGAAGATGAACGGATTCTTAAAGAACGAAAAGCTATAATCGCCATTCAGTCACTTGGTGAGAACAGTGTCAAAGTGATGCTGAGGTTGTGGGTCAAGTCCTCCGATCACTGGAAGGTTCAGTTTGATACCACAGAAAAGATAAAACAACGGTTCGACGACGAAGGAATTCCTTTTCCTAGAACGCAAACCTAGCGATCAGGATCCCATAATCATTTTCCGGAATCGTTCAAACAAATATCTGGAATCATGAGGCCCGGGGGAAGCCTCTGGGTGATACTGAATGGAGAAGAGTGGATATTTCCTGTGGACCATACCCTCGTTGGTTTTGTCGTTAAGGTTAACGTGAGTAACCCTGCACTCACCCTCAAGAGTATCAGGATCTACTGCAAAGTTGTGGTTTTGCGAAGTTATTTCAACCTGGCCAGTGTCTAGTCTTCGCACTGGATGATTTGCCCCGTGATGCCCAAACCCTAGCTTATAAGTCCTCCCACCCAGAGCCAGCCCCAAAATCTGGTGACCTAGACAGATGCCAAAAATTGGTTTTTTTCCGATAAGATTTCTTACGGTCTCAATCACGTAAGGAACTCCTTGGGGGTCACCGGGGCCATTGGACAGGAAGATCCCGTCAGGCCCGTATTTCAGTATATCTTCCGCCGTAGAGAAGGCCGGGAAAACTCTTACATTTGCGCCCGCATCCACGAGTAGCCTCAAGATATTCTGTTTGATTCCATAATCCAGAGCAGCTACCTTGAATTTATTCTGCGACGTGGATGAACGCGCATTCCATCGCCAAGTCCCTTCACTCCATTCGTATGGTTTACTGCACGTCACTTCCTTTACAAGATCAATCCCTTCAATGTCAGGATAGTCGTTCACCTTTTTGAGTAGACTGCCAACATCGTGGTCTTCGGTTGAAATAATACCTTTTTTAGCCCCAGTCTCTCGGAGATTTCTGGTGAGTTTCCGGGTATCTATTCCCTGAATACCGATTATGTTGAATCTCTTCAGGAAATCATCCAGGTCTTCTCTTTGTCTCCAATTGCTGGGCGAAGCGCAGTGTTCCTTAACAACGAAGCCGGCCAGGAACGGATTCACAGACTCGTTGTCCTCGAAATTCACGCCAGTGTTACCGATATGGGGGTAAGTCATTGTAACTATCTGACCGCGATATGATGGGTCGGTCAAAATTTCCTGGTAGCCGGTAATGGCCGTATTGAAGACGACTTCTCCTACTATTTCACCCGAGGCGCCCATTGCGGTTCCACTAAAGAATTCGCCATCGGCCAAAACAAGAGTGGCTTTCATTATAATCCCTTTACAAAATTCTTGAGACGTTCCATGCCCATTTCGATTTTATCATTGGATGAGGTCATCGAAATCCTGAAAAAAGCTTCACCGCTAGGTCCGTAACCGACCCCGGGGGTTACAACCAGCCCCTGTCTTTCAAGTAAATCAGCGCAGAACACGACTGAGGATGAATATACCTCAGGTATACGAACCCAAAAATAATAACTCGCTCTGGGCAGATTAAACTTAAATCCCAATTCCTCAAGGGCTTTGGCGATAATGTTTCGCCGGTTTTTAAACAATTGAGTCCTGTCTCGATTGAATAATGGCGCGTCCGGATGGCCCAGGGCTCTAGCGGCGGCCCTCTGAATCGCCATGAAAACTCCCGAGTCGAAATTTGATTTCAGCGTTAGGAAAGCCTGGATCAAATCTTTTGAACCGACAACGAACCCGATTCTCCATCCTGTCATGTTAAAAGTTTTGGAAAAGGAATGAATTTCTATTGATAGGTCCTTGGCGCCGTGTATTTGCATGATGCTTATCGGCTTGTCTTCCGGTTCAAAGTACACTTCAGAATAAGCGTTGTCCGAGAGGATGACAAGGTCGTATTTCCTGGCAAAAGACACCAGCTCCTCAAAAAATGAATCGTCAGCGACAGCGGCCGTTGGATTATTTGGATAGTTAACAAAAATGAACTTGGCGTCTCTCGCCACGTCAGCGGGAATAGCGGATAGGTCCGGCAAGAAACCTTTTTCCTCAACAAGCGGCACACGGACTGGTCTACCGCCGGCAAAACCAATAGCGGCTTCATAAACAGGATACCCCGGATCAGTGACTAGCGCTGAATCACCAGGGTCTATGAATACGAACGGCAAATGCGAAACGGCGTCTTTCCCACCTATAGTAGCCATGATCTCGTTTTGGGCGTCCAATTTTACTCCGAATCGTTTTTCGAACCAGTTCGCTACGAGTTCACAGAAATCGGGCTCACCCTTATAACTGGGGTACTGATGATTATGGGGGGCCCGCATTTCTTCATTCATGAGATCCAGGACGAAATTCGGCGTCGGCATGTCAGGATCCCCTATTGCAAGCGATATCACGTCCACTCCGCGCTCTTGAGCAGCCTTTCTTTTTTCATCAATCAGATGAAATAAGTAGGGCTGAGTTTCAGTGACTCGTCTGGACAGTTTCATTTCGTCCTCCAAAATGCTATTTCTATAGATGAACGATTATGGACAAAGCCTCAATGGGCCGAAATCAATGCAAGAACCACTCTTTTTACCCGATAAAACAGGTATATTCAAGCAATAAAGAGCGAATATCAACTTTTTAAGAAGAACTAAATCCCAATATTGTCTCGAATCAAGGCAGGCGCCTGTCAGAACGGGTTTCCTGACCTTAATTCTTGACTTTGAACCCAAACTACCATAATTTTCCAGGATATATTGATCGGAGATAAATAATCCTCCCGTGACTCTAAATCTTGAAACAATTCTAAATTTAATTTGTCTGACCATAGCAAGTGTAGCGTTCACTGGCAATTCGACTCCGGGTAATGACGACGACGAGGAATTGGTTCAACGGTGCGCTCGTGGCGACAGGGAGGCTTTCAATCAATTAGTCATCAAGTATCAGAAAAAGGTTTACAGTGTCGCTTATCGCTTTGTCGGTGATAGCGAGGAGGCCAATGATTTGGCCCAAGAAATTTTCACAGCGGCATATCAGAACCTTAAGAGTTTTAGAGGTGATTCAAAATTTTCGACCTGGCTATTCCAGATTGCGACGAATCGAGGCAAAAATAGGTTTAAGTATTTAAAACGACGTGGTTTTTTCACTAATAAAGGATCATCTGAAACAGACGATGAAGGTGATCAATCGCAGAGAGCTTTTCCAGATCAGAGCGCCAGTCCAGAGGATCTGTTGTCGGGAAATCAAATCCGTCAAGCGGTCCTCGATGCAATTGATGAACTTGAACCGGATCATAGAGAAATCGTTATTCTCCGAGACATTGAGGGCTTTTCCTATGAAGAAATCGCCCGAATGTTAAATTTGCCGGAAGGAACGACGAAATCCCGTCTGCATAGAGCGCGGATGGTAGTTAAAGAAAAACTGAAGAAGGTCCTGTCATGATGGATTGCCAGCGGATTGCCGATTATTTCGGAGTTGTTTATGAGGGAGATTCTGACGCGCAAACTCAAAAGATGGTTAAGGATCATTTAGAATCCTGCCCGGCGTGTCGGGAAGATTTCAAATGGTATGGAGTTACCGTTCAAGCCTTGGCCAATCTTGAACAGATTGCGCCTCCAAACGACTTTTTAAGGCGTGTTAACGAAAGAATCGACCAAAACCCCTCACACTTCCAATCGATACTATCCCAAATCAAAAATCTGCTGAATTCAATCCCCACAGCGCCTGTTCCAGTTGGAGCAGCGTCACTAGCGTTTGTTACTGTTATGGGTTTTCTTGTCTATAATTACGCCCCCACGGAAGTGAGCCAGTTCGGGACAGCCGGATTTACGACTAAAAGCTCTGCCCAGCCATCTCCTGTGGAAGTGGTTTCAATGCCGGCACAGCCGCAAGTTGTCGCTTCCGCTCCGTTCGCTCCGCAAGTCGCGCCATTTTCGCGCGCGTTTGTGCCTTATGACGGCGCTGGACGCTTCGGTTCCTCCTCAGTGGCGTGGCGTTTTCCAACAACCGCTGATGAGATAGGAGCTGATAACCTTACAGTAGAAAGCCCTCATATCGATCTGGCCCTCAAAACCCTCAAAGATATCCTCCCAAACATTCAAGGCAAGCTAATCGACGAACAATTCAAGGGCCCCCTTGGGGAAACATTGGTAGGAGTGATCATTCCTTCAAACAGGTATGGTGACCTTGCCTCAGCCCTGGTGAATCATGGAGCGGTTGAAGTCGGAGCCAGATCTCTGGAATCGGATTCTCCGGCTCCCGCCAGAGTTGACAGCCGCAACGTTCGGCTTTACATTCGTTTCACTCAGGCGCCAAAATAGTTTGCTTGAACAATATTGTTGGGAGGGTGGCAGTTAATTGAAACTTGGAATAATAGGTTTGCCGGGGGCTGGTAAGACCGTCCTGTTCAGGGCTCTCACCGGTGGCTTGACTCTCGGGGACCAAAGAAATCGCCTGGAGCCCGCTCTGGGCGTCGTCAAAGTATCAGACCCCCGTCTGGACTTCCTGACTCAATATCATAAGCCTAAAAAAATCACGCCAGTTCATGTTGAATATCTTGATATAGCTGGAATAACCGGTGAGGGTAAAAAGGGGAGTTCGCTGGGGGACAAGTTTCTCACGGTTATTCGTCCTCTCGACGCACTGGTAATGTGTATTCGTTTTTTCGATTCCATGTCGGTTGGAAAACCTACGCCCCTCAAGGATTATCGGTCCATAGAAGAGGAAATGATTTTATCGGACTTGTCCATAGTTGAGAAGAGGCTGGAGCGAGTGAACAAGGATCTTGGCAAGGGCAGGAAAGATCTGGCCGAAGAGTTAGAACTTCTCTCGCAGGCGAGGGATTTGCTCAACGAAGCCAAGCCGTTAAGACTGATGAAGGAGATTGAGAGAAACGATAAACTCCGTGGATTCGCTTTTCTTTCGGCTAAACCCCAACTTATCCTGTTGAACACCGGTGAAAACAAGAGCCGTGAAGAAGCGCGAGCGGTTCTGGAAGAATTGAATCTACATACAGGCGGGCATCCTAATGTCGGGGTTGACTGGTTATATGCCGATATGGAGGCTGAACTGGCCGGAATGACTCCCGAAGAAGCCTCTGAATTTCTTGAAGACCTGTCCCTGGAAGAAGGCGCCAAAGAGAGAATTATTAAGAGATCGTTTGAGCTTCTCAATCTTATCGTGTTCTTCACGGCAGGCGAACCGGAAGTTCGGGCCTGGAGTCTTGTAAAAGGAAGAACCGCGGTCAAGGCGGCGGGAAGTGTACATTCCGACATGGAACGAGGGTTTATCCGTGCTGAAGTAGTCGCATATGATGATTTTAAGAGCGCTGGTTCCATGACTGCCGCGCACAAGGCCGGTAAAGTCCGCCTGGAGGGTCGGGATTACGTTGTCAAAGATGGTGACATAATGTTGTTCCGATTCAATGTCTAGACCTGAAACGCTCTCTATATCAAAAGCTCGGTCGCAAGAGAAAATCAGTATGGAAACAACAGTCGAATCCTTGGGCGAATGTAAGATCAATACGCCGTTGAGCCACGTCGATTGGGTTGGAGACACTGAAAGAGTTCTGTACAATCTGTCTGCTGACGCAGTCGAAGAATCCTTTAGACAGGGAAAGCCCCCGACCGCTTTTTTGAAAGCCGGCCCACGACAAAAGATTTATTTCGATCTCAGTAAGCTCAAATGCGCTATCGTTACTTGTGGCGGTCTCTGTCCAGGGTTGAACAATGTCATACGGTCCATAGTGCTTACGCTTTACCACACGTACGGGGTAAAGAACATCCTTGGCATAAGGTACGGTTTTCAGGGCTTCATTCCAAAATATGGACACCCCATCCTCGAATTGACTCCGGACAGGGTTACTGAAATCAATGAATTAGGCGGCACTATTCTTTCATCATCTCGGGGTCATCAAAAGATAAGTGAAATAGTGGACGCCCTGGAGCGAATGAACGTGGGTTTACTGTTCACAGTTGGAGGAGACGGCACGTTCAGGGCAGCCGAAAGAATCTGTGAAGAAATAGCCGACAGAGGCGCCAAGATAGGTATTGTTGGGATTCCAAAGACAATTGACAACGACATATTATACCTTTCTCGTTCCTTTGGGTTCAGCACCGCCGTAAGCTGCGCCTCTCATATCATCGGTTGCGCTCACGTTGAGGCCAATGGGGCTCCAAACGGAATTGGCCTTGTTAAGCTGATGGGGCGTCAATCAGGTTTCATTGCGGCCAGTGCGGCCCTCGATCGACGATACGCAAACTTTGTGCTTATCCCGGAATCGGATTTTGATCTGGATGGGCCACATGGTTTTCTCGCCGTACTGGAAAAGAGAATCGCGGAAAAGAAGCACTCCGTTATCGTTGTGGCTGAAGGAGCGGGCCAAAAGTATTGTGGCGTCGAGGGCTTTGACAATTCCGGCAACAAGGTTCTAGGTGATATCGGTCTCTACCTCAGAGACAGGATCCAAATGTATTTTAAAGAAAAAGACATTGAAATAAACTTGAAGTATATCGACCCTGGTTACACTATCAGATCGGTGCCCGCCACGTCGGAAGATTCAGTGTTCTGCGGTTTTCTTGGCCAAAATGCGGTTCATGTGGGTTTGGCAGGAAAAACCAATGTTATGGTGGGAAGTTGGGCCGAGGAATTTGTTTGTGTCCCGTTAAAGATTGTGACCACGGGCCGTAAGCAGGTTGATCTCAAGGGGAAAATTTGGAACAGTGTTATTGAGGCGACCGGGCAGCCGAGTTTCAAAGACCAGAATAGTTGACAAAACTATGAAGATGTGGTTGAAGCGGCTTAACGAAGCAACGCGAATTTTGGGTTGTGACAAGTAGCCCAAAAACGGTCATCTGGACAACTTAGTTGGTATGTAGTTAAAATTATGAATGTTTTTTTGACTTGTCATTTTTGGTTTAATCTGATACGGTAAATCTACCGCGCTAAGGATTTCAGATATATGAAACTTTTAAAATTCGGTAGTGTCATTTAGAAATTGAAAGAACTTATAGTTAAATTATAATTTGGAGGTATACGATGTCGAAGAAATCCGTATTATTATTGGCGATATTGGCTTTAGCCATTACCGCGATCGTACCGGAAAGTTCCGAGGCTCTGTTCGTAGCCACAGCCAAGAATTTTCGAGGCGCTCTTTATCAAGGCATTGGCCCCACTCCAGGTCACGCTACTGAGATGGCCGTCGTAAAATGTTCGCAAGATTCATTTGCGCCAAGAAGCTGCAGGGTTGTTTCAGTTCGGATGGAATGTCCGCCCCCTGTTTGCGCACCTCGAAAGACGATTAAGAAGAGCCGATACAGTTGCGCTCCAGCTCCTGCGCCCGTTTGTTCACCCATGGCTCGCCCTTATCGCTGATAGAATTCGTCTGTCCTCCCGATCAACCGAGATTGGGAGGACTTCCTTCCAGATTGCGCCCGTCCTTCCCGAATTTTTTCCCGTAAATCCATCACTTCCTACTATCGGTTGTTGATTTTGCTTCGAACCTGACTGATGAACCAGGTCGAACACTGTCCTTTACAGTCGGGGTCGTTTCGGGTAGGATGCGCTGCACATCTGGGGAATAAAATTTGTTAGTGATTCTTTATTGAGGCGACCCATGGGGGGTCCTCTCAGAGCTGATTACCAACACATGAAAATACATGAAAAACGTAAAAACAAAACCGGACTGATGTCTCGTCCGGGATGTTTTTCAAGGCGCGGGGTCTACTAGAAGTGGGTATATTTACAAGAAGGCAATTTATTGTGTCAGGTATCCTGACGTCAGCGGCGCTGTTTTCGAAACCACGGGCGTGGTCGGGTAGCGCTGAAGAACGGATCAAAATTGGCTTCATTTACCCTGAATCAGGAGAATCGGAAATAGAAGCCAAGTCCCTAATGGTAGGGTTCGATCTGTTCTTTGGAGAGAAAGGGTCATGCCCTGTTGATATTTTCAGGAAACCCTTCGGGGGTGATGTTGACGAGTTGGAAAAGACCCTTGATGAGTGGATAAACGCTAAAAATGTTCGTTTCATAGCCTTATTGGCCGATGTCGAGATCTCTGAAAAGATTATTCAAAAATGTTCAGGCGCAAAGGTTGCGCTGTTCATATCCAACCGCTCAGTAAAGTTGGCGGCGGGGGAGTATTGCCAACCTAACGTGTTCAGAGTTTGCGCCAACAACTATGTCAGTTCTGAACCTCTGGCGCCTTGGGCGGTACAAAACGTAGGGTCCACTGTTTTTATAACAGGCGATGACGACCTGAACGGAAACGAGAAGTGCGATTTCTTCGCTTTTGGATTCGAAAGAGCTGGAGGCGCCTTTGCAGACAGGTCAATGTCGGATGGTTCTTTAGCTTCAATACAATCGATAATGTCCTCTATAAAAAACTCAAACGCTGAATTTGTGTTTGCGGCTTTTAAGAATGAGTCGGCGAAACTGTTTCTGAATACCGTAAAATCTAAAGATAGCTCGATAGGAAAGCCTGTAATAGGACCTGAAACCCTAACAAGCTTCCCAAGGAAAATAGATCCAAAGGCGGTAAATTTCCTTGGCGTTCCTACGCTGACCAATGTGCTCAATCAGGAATCGCTGAGGCAAAAAGTGACTTCCGTTTTCGGGGAGATGGAACTTTGGGTTTCACGCGCCGCAGAGGGATATGACCTGGCAAAAATCGTGGACAACTCGGCCCATGAAAATTTCCTGGATATAGAGGATTTTGAGACTTTGCTTCAATTTATCGCGAATTGTAAGTTTCATGGCCTAAGAGGCGATTTCAAGTTCGACAAGAATCACGACGCCATACTGGACTCGTGGGTAACAACTATAGAGCAAAAGTCCGGAGAATTATTTCAGAATGTGGTTGTTTCTCTGGGGCCCACAGCATCATTAGATTTTGGATGTGGCAAGGTTGGATATCCCAACCGGCCTGACGCAGCGCCCCACGAGCCGGAAGCTGTTTGGGAGGAAAATGCTAATTAATGGCGTAGAGTTATAAATATTTATTAATTGATGTTCATAATGATTTTGGGGGTTGACATCTGAGGATATTTTTTGATAGAGTGCTTTGCAAGGAAATTATACATATGTTTTATCTGTCTCTCGGAGGGGTGAAGGGAGTTTTCGAGGGATTTTTTGGAAGGAGTTGTTGCATGAAAGCAAGAATGTTTGTCGGCGCTGTTGTTGCGGTTGCGGTTATGTTCGCGCTGACGCTGGGACCGGTTTTTGCCGGCGGGCCCGTGTGCAAGGTGCCACCCATGTGTGGGCCTCCTATGTGTGGTCCCCAGCCTTATTGTGGGCCGCCCCCTGTCCACCCCCATGTGGGCCCCCTCCTTGTGCGCCCCCGTGTGAACCCAATCCAGTGGCAAAAATATTTTCAGGCGCATTCAGGTTGGTTACCGGTGTAGTGGCTCTACCCTTCAAACTGGTTGACAGAGTCATTGACGCGTTCGATTGCAGCCCGAATCCCTGTTGTGGTCCGCCTAGGCCTATGTGTGGCCCGCCCCCGTGCCCTCCTCCTGTGTGTGGTCCGGTTAAATGTGGCCCGCCTCCAGCCTATGGTATGGCTCCGCCCATGAGACCAGTCGGCTATGGGGCTCCAAGGCGAATGTCTCCGATGAGCAAGAAAAGCAATTCTGGTGTTCAGTCATCCATGATGGCGTCTCCGGGTGAGGGAGTGTTCGGAAACTACTGGTAGAAAGTTGTTTCCAGAAAAATAAAAAAAGGGACTCGTTGGAGTCCCTTTTTTGTTGTGTATTATTATTCACCGCGTTAATCCCACCTTCTTATTCGGAAGATTCGGTCTTTAGCCATATTCAGCTCTTTCATCCTGTCTTCGTCGCCATTGCTTCCCTGCGCATCCGGATGATGCAGCCGCGCCAGCCGCTTCCATGCTTTAAGTGTCTGTTCGCGACTTGAGGTTGTGGGGATCTCCAACATGGAAAAAAGCTTTTTCAATGAATATTCAAATGGATTTATGGAGGACGCCCTGTGTCTGGCTTCAAACTCTGGGGGCATCCTGAAATCTGAAAATTTTGGACGTCTTCGTTTCTTCCATTTTAACGTAGCGTAAGCCGACCCGAAAATTTGTACCAATCGGTATCTGCTATGAAATTCAGATTTGGTTAGAGGCGTAATTCTCCTAATAATTTCAAACAGTTCTTCAACCTGGACGATCCCCAGGCTCATGAGATTCATGGGATTTGGCTCTATCGGGCCCAGCAAATAGGCGAGTCTCCTCATAAAAGCGATCATTTCCGGGCTTTCACACTCGGAGTGTTCATAGCATCTGCCGTCAGCATAACCAGGCTCCACTAGACACTGTGAATAGCCCCCACTGAATCGTCCCAACCAGTTCACTCCGAGACATCGGGATCTGTCCAGTTCTCACAGCCCACACTCCGTGGTCATCACTCCATGGGAAAACCAAATCGGGAAATTCTCGTTGCAGGTTCCTCAGAACTCGGTTCAAACGATATTCCGTGAGGTCAAAAATCTCCAATAGACTCCGTCTCAAGGTACCGGGTTTTTCACGAATGAAATGCAAAATTTGAAGATTGGTTGGTTTCATGTATTAAGGACCTTCGACTAAGAAAATAATACACTGGTAAGACCCATAAAAGACATGTCAATAAAAGAAAAAAGCTCGACCGGTTAGTCGAGCTGGGAGGGAAGGGGCCTGAGGATCCGGTCGAGCGTTAAGTATTTTCTTCCCTTAGGCCCTTTGAAAAATTCGTTTCAGTCGAGCGCCCTCCGCACTCGGCCTTACAATTCATTGCAGGAGATCAGAAGACAAAGCCCATCTCGACAAAACCACCATCCATACAAGTATCGATCATCTTGGTGTCGCTATATTTCTTCTTGTAGGTCAGATACCTGTACCCGCCCTTAAGAAAGCCGGAACGACCATTGTTCATGGGTATGCTGTATTTCAAGCCAGTGCTCATGTCGGAGCCGAAAGCGTCATCGCAGAATGCGACTCCTGCTTTACATTCAACGGAAAGGACACTAGCAAGACGGGTGAACTTGAGCATTTTTTCAACTTCGACCCCGGCCATGGCCATGTTCAAATCATTGTCAAAGGTGAATCCACCCGTGCCTGACATCGTCTGAAACACGCTGACTCTTTCGTTGAGCCTGACGTAATCCGCAAAGATCCCGACTCTGGATGTGGGTGTCAATATGGGGTCATAGACAAGCCCCATCTGCTGATACAGTCTCTCCCATTTGGATCTGGCGCCTTGGCCCTGCCATCCGCCCCATTGCGCCGAGCTGTCACCACCACCGCCATTGATGGTTGTAGGCATTATGGAGTACTTAACAGACCACCGAGGTTGGAACCTGTATTTGGCGATGAATGAACCTATTACGGTGTGATCCGGAATCCCAAGGGCAGTGTTGAAGTCGACTTCCGGCTGGGTATTCCAAGCATAGCTATAGTTGTTGTTCCAAAAGATGGCTTTGCCTCTTGTTCGAGCGAACAGAGCCTGGGCGTCGAGATCCCATCCGCGAAGTTTCACCCCCGGTAAAACGGGTGGAAGCGCTGGAGCCGCCATGGCTTGAACTCCTTGCTGGAATCCAAAGGGCGGTCTGCACTTTACTATTGGTTGTGGTTTGACCTTCGTGATCGCCTTGCCTTGAGGCGAGGTCGGAATGAGTAGATTTTCACGGGCGTCGTTTGTGGCGGCCGCCTGGAGGAAATTCCAGGCCATGGCGTGAGCCGTGAAGATCAATGTGAATAAACATAGACATACCAGTACTATACGGGGTTTCCTAATCATCATACCCTCCCTCCCAGGAGAACTTTTTGTTAAGGGTGTCTTTACAGATAGGTATTAACTTGTCAACAAAAAAATAAACTCTTTTGAATAGTTAATTAAAAAAGCTAGAAACAAGATTATGTTTAGGAATTAGCTAAATTAGTGTAATTTCTTATATATTGAATCTATCTTATGGATTTAAAGGCATAAAAATAGATACATAAAATAATTAAAAGACCGCGTACAAATAAAAGCGCGCTAGACCGTATAAACAAAAGCTGCGCGCTATCATAATTTAATACATTATATTATGAAACAAGTATAATATACTGATTTAATAGCATTATAATGTATTTTAAGCAAATGAGTTACTGGGGTTCGTGGGTAGTTTGGACGGCTCTCTCAATTTGATCTTGAATCAACGACCAAGAAAAAACGTGACGGCAATCAAAAATTAGCGTCTGGCGCGCCGGAACCCATGGTCCCCATTGTGAAGGATCGGTACTCACATAAAAGAGAATCGAAAAAATCCCCAGGGCCGCGGCAAGGTGGCTCATGCCGGAATCATTTCCCATAAAGAATTTGGAGTGGGACATGAGATCACATATTTGTCTCAGTGAATGGTTTTCCAGCACGGTCGGCCGGCTCTCTGCGATCCACATGTCCCATTCCTTTTCTCGTTTCAGTCCTTCGTCAGCTTCTCCTAAAGTTATGACTATTTCACAGCCAGTGGTCTCACGAAGTTTTTTTGACAAGCCTCTAAAAATCTTTAACGGCAGGTTTTTTTTTACGCTTCCACTTCCAGGATGCGCCCAGAGGATATTTTCCCGTTTTCCAGGCTGGTTCTTTTTCAGGAGAGGGTAACGAGGGGGGATTGCAGCGCCGAGTTGAGAGCACAATGTTTCGACCAGATGGACACCGGGTTCAGGAATCGGATTAGCTTCACGTACGTCATCCACCCCACATTTCTTGAGGTTGGCTACAACAACATCAGGACGCTTCAGTATTACGTAAGCTACATCGCAAGGTTTCTCCTTGAGCTGTTCCCGGAATGAATCCGGTTGGAACAACCATGAATAGTCTCTGTGGTCAACGGATTTGAAATTAAATTCTGGTGGGATAATCTCTTGGTAAGCTCTTGAACCCAAAAGGGTCACATTGGCTCGGTCATCAACATTTTTAATGGAAAAAAGCAGAGGTAAGGTTAAAAGCGTGTCCCCCAATGCGCCGGGGCGAATTATCCAAACGTTCGTCATGCCGTTTCACCGCCCTTTATGGTCTTACCACGACTGAAAGGGCTTATTTCCCTATCAAAATTTGAAGAACCTCCACACAAACATAACAAAACACAATCGTATCTTCGAGATGAAAGTCATCTTTTTGTAATAAAGGCTTTCATGAACTTCTTTTCATACTCCGGTCAATTTTGACATAAGGGGCTTCGATTGATATACTTTAACAGTGACTATTCTAAAAAATATGTAAAACTGTGAATTTGCAATATGTTAAAACCATTTTTTCGAGTTGTGTCTCCAGATGAGGCAAGAGCCAAGTTACATCTAGTTAAAGCTCTCGAATCAGAACATGCTGATCTTGACCTGGCGCTCTTCAGAGTTCTTTCCGAATCCGTGAGGGCCCACGACGACGCGCCTGCGTTTAACCGGGCTACCATGGACGGATACGCCGTTCGATCTATTGATACTTTCGGTTCCACCGAGAGTTCTCCTTCGCTTTTTAGTGTAATTGGCGAGATCGCAATGGGGGAATCGCCCGACCTGAAACTTAAGCGAGGCGAAGCTGCAAAGATCTGGACGGGAGGCGAGCTTCCGGTTAACTCGGACGCAGTAGTAATGATAGAACATACGGAAGAGTTGGGAGGGAATACGGTTGAAGTTTTCAAAGGGGTGGCCCCTTTTGACAACATGGCTCGCAAGGGCGAAGACTACCGTAAAGGTGAAACTCTACTCAACTCCGGTTTGAGACTAAGGCCTCAGGATGTAGGACTACTTGCGTCCCTCGGGATCATGAAGGTCAAGGTTCATCGTGTGCCCAGGGTCTCTCTCATCAGTTCGGGAGACGAAATAACTCCGGCAAGCGAAACACCACCCCCTGGATGTGTCCGGGATGTCAACAGGCATTCCCTTAACGCCGCGATTTTAGAGGCGTTCGGCAAGCCCGTATGGATAGGACTCGCCGCTGATACTCTAAAGTCTGTAAAATCCATGATAGCTACGGGTCTGGAGCAGGGTGATGTCGTGATCATTTCCGGAGGCAGCTCCATGGGTAGCAGGGATCATGTTATTCAGGCGATTTCCGAGGCTCGTGATTCAAACATTTTATTGCATGGCGTTTCGATGTCTCCCGGTAAACCACTAATCATGGGATTAATTGGATCTAAGCCGGTCATAGGCCTACCAGGCCATCCCGTCTCAGCGCTGGTATGCTTCGATCAGTTTGTTGTTCCGCTCATAAGGCGCCTGGCAGGAGAGAATACGTTTCAGCCTTTCCTAAGGCCACAAATTAAGGCCAGTCTGACACGCAATGTGTCATCCAAGGAAGGACGCCTGGACTTTGTCCGAGTAAGGATATCCAGAGCTGACAATGAATTTCTAGCAACTCCTTTTATCGCCAAGTCCGGAATGGTCTCAGCCATGTCGAGATCTCACGGTTACTTGAAGATACCAATGGACTGCGAAGGGTTTTACAAGGGTCAAACAGTTACGGTGTATTTATTTACTAACTGGATGGGAGACGATTTTGAGAAGGAATATCTTTCTGGACATGAAGCCTCCGGCGGAAGCCCTGGAAATTTTTCTGGAGCGTCTAGACAGGAACAGCTTTCCGGGATCCGAAAGGGTTCTCACAGTTGAATCTTTAGGTCGGATCACTTCCGAACCTGTTTACGCAAAACTGTCAGCGCCAAATTTTCATACTGCGGCTATGGACGGGTTTGCTGTGCAAGCCTCGGAGACTTTTGGGGCGTCTCCCGAAAGTACAAAAAGCTTTCTTATGGGTAAGAACGCATGGTCCGTTAATACTGGGCGACCTATACCAGAAAAGACCAATGCAGTGATCATGATCGAACAAGTCAATTTCACGAGTGATGAGACTTTCGAAATTGATAAAGCGGTAGTGCCGTGGGAAAATGTTCGTCGAGTCGGTGAGGATTTCGTTCAATCTGAAATGATCTTGCCCAGCCACCACGTGATATCGGCCTATGATCTTGGCGCGTTGCTTTGCGGGGGAGTTACTCAAATCAATGTAAACCGGAGACCAAGGGTCTTGCTGATTCCGACGGGTTCCGAGCTTGTGCCCGCGTCTGTGTTGGAAGACAGATCCCCTGTTGATGGAGAAACGATAGAATTTAACACGTGGATACTATCAGGTCTTATTACCCGCTCTGGAGCGATTGCGGACAGAAGTGAAATACTCCCCGATAATTACGACCAAATTAAGGAAGCGATAAAATCCGCCATAAAATCCGGGTATGACATGGTGGTCGTAAACGCGGGTTCATCGGCCGGCAGCGAGGATTACACAGCCGCAATCATAGACGAACTCGGAGAAGTGCTAGTTCATGGTGTAGCCATGATGCCAGGCAAGCCGACAATTCTTGGGATTGTCGATGGTAAACCAGTTATTGGAAACCCGGGTTATCCTGTTTCAGCCGTATTTTCTTTTGAAACCTTCGGATTGCCGGTTATTGCCGAGATGCTTGGCGCTCCTGTCGACGTCAGGCCGACTCTGGAAGCGTACTCCGCGCGGAAAATTCCATCCAAACTCGGGAGAGAGGAATTCTTCAGAGTTAAACTGGGCAGGGTAGGGGACAGGACGGTAGCGGCGCCGTTGCCTAGAGGCGCCGGCTCAATTACTACTCTTACTCGAGCGGATGGGATTGTCAGGATTCCTTCGAATGTGGAAGGTATAGAACAAGGCTCGATGATCAGAGTCGAACTGCTGAATCAACCGCAACAGATTGAAAAGACTCTGGTAATCATAGGCAGTCACGATTTGACTATTGATTGCCTGGCTGATGAACTTATCAAATGCGGTATGTATGTCTCTTCCAGCAACGTAGGGAGTCTCGGTGGCCTGCTGGCTCTCAGGAACGATACGGCGCACATGGCGACCAGTCATCTGCTGGATGAGAATACAGGAATTTACAACTGGTCGTACATAAAGAAATTCATTCCTGATATACCCGTTGAAGTTTTTCATGGTGTCATGCGGGAACAGGGGTTCATGGTAAGGAAGGGTAATCCAAAAGGCATACGGAATTTTAAAGATCTTACAAGAGATGACGTGACCTTTGTCAATCGGCAGAAAGGCGCAGGAACCCGAGTGTTGCTTGATTTCTACCTGAGAAAAGAGCAGATTGACGAATCTTGTATTAAAGGCTACGAGATGGAAGAATATACTCACACGTCGGTCGCTGTAGCGGTTTCTATCCGGAGTAGCCGATGTTGGCATGGGTGTTTTGGCAGCGGCCAACGCCCTTGGCCTTGATTTTATTCCCGTAGCCACGGAACAGTACGATTTCATAGTGCCGAAGAAATATATATACGATGAAAAGGTTACGAAGCTTCTCGAAATACTAGGTAGTGATTCATTCAAGACTCGTGTTTCCTCTTTGGGGGGATACGGTGTAGAACGGTCAGGAGAGCGTCTCTTTGAGCCGAAATAATATATACTGGTTTTGACAGCATGGATTTTACAGGTTTGTTTTCAGGTGTGTCTTGGTACCCCATCGTGGCCACCGCCGCTGTTCTTATGTTGTTGTTAAGTGGATGGATCCTTTTTTTGAACAAATTCAACCCTACGTATGGAACCATGGATGAACCGGACGCAGTAGCGATCGCAAAGGGAAAATGCGGCGATTCGATGAAAATCTCCCTGAAATTTAGGAGGGGAAAAGTTGTAGACGCCAGTTACTGGACAGACGGTTGCAAGTTCAGCAGCGAATGCGGGGCTGCCGCTACTCGTCTGGCTCTGGGAAAAACACCCGAAGAAATTGCCGACATAGACTATATCGCTGTCAAAGAAGCCGTAGGGGGTATCCCGGAAGAGGATCTGCATTGCGCCACGCTTGCGGCGGGAACTCTACAGGAATCAGTGCGCATTTACTGCCTTGATCTTCACAAGTCACGAAGCCAAACTATCAGCGCGAAAATGTAGAAATCGGCTCAATCTCCGGATTGTCTCTTGACTCAGGCTCCTAGAGGTCCTATCAATATTTTACCCGATTGCGGGTAAAATGATCACCCCGTTCCCCAAAAAAGGATGGCAAATATGAGTTTTCAGAAACGTCCAATCTCGGCTGAGGGTTTAAAGAAACTGAACGAGGAGATGGACAGGTTGATTCGGGTCGAAAGACCATCTGTGATAAAAGAAATCGAAATAGCTATAGGACACGGTGATCTGTCAGAAAACGCTGAATATACCTATGGCAAGGAAAAGCAAGCCCTGATCGAAACCAGGATAAGGGATTTGCAGGAAAGAATTTCGTGCTCAGAAGTTATAGATATATCCAATCGGCCGACCCCCGACAGGGTAGTGTTTGGGGTTTATGTCACTATTCAGGACCTGGACACGGACGAGGCCAAAAAATACCAACTTCTTGGACAGGATGAGGCGGACATTGCCAATGGAATAATATCCGTGGACTCTCCCGTGGGAAAGGCCCTGATTGGAAAAGAAGTCGGCGACGTAGTTGAAGTTCACACTCCTAACGGATTGCGTGAATGTGAGATAATCGGTATCAAGTAGCATCCCGCCAAGCGTCCAATTTGCGCGGCTATGATCCCAAGTGAGACAATTGATCAATAATGACACTCCCAAACAATCTTGAGCGCATGGCGGCTCAAGAGTCTTCAAGCAAAAAAAAGATACTCATTCTTTGCGACTTTGACGGGACTGTGTCTATAAAAGACACGGTGAACAGACTTATTCGCAGTCACATTTCCGACCCGCACTGGCGATATTACGTAAAGCGCTACATGAGAGGCGAACTTGGGTCAAAAAGGGTCTACGAGGCTGTAGCCCCGATGATGAACATGACCAGAGCCGATTTAGAGCGCTTTGTGATGGAACACGCTGAACTCGATCCTCATTTCCCCAAATTCTTGAAGTGGGCCAGGGAACGAAACATAGAAGTAAAGATTGTTTCGGACGGTTTTGACGAGACCATAAAGATTCTTTTTGAAAAACATGGAATTACCGGGCTTGACATAATTTCCAACAGCTTGATCATGAATGATGAAGGTAAGGTCCATGTTAGTTCCAACCATTTCAACCCGTCCTGCCGGAAGTGTGGAACATGCAAATTATCAGCGCTTCGGAATTTCAGACGTGAATATGACAAAATTGTGCTGATCGGAGACGGGGAGTCTGACAGGCACGCTGCTACGGAAGCCGACATGGTGCTAGCTATCGGGGATCTGTTTCTTTATTGTGTCACAAACAATATCCCGGCCATAAGGATCGATGGGTTTCACGAGGCCCCCAGTGCGCTGACGCGAGAAATTGAAGCCGTCGCGTTTGATTTGGACGGAACGCTCATAGACTCAATCGACGCCATAGCCGAGGCCTTTAACTACATGTTCGCCCAACTAGGTTACCCCTCGATGACCGTGCAGGAAGTCCTCAGGTTGACGTCCGTATCCTTGATGGACTTTGTAAAGTCTTATCTGAAACCTGAACATAAAGAAATCGGGGTCAACGTTTTCCGTGATTACTATGACACAATCTTTCTTGAAAAAACTTTCATGGCCCCAGGAGCCATGGAGACTTTGAAAAGGCTCAACGGATCTCTAAAACAGGGAATTGTTTCCAATAAACGAGGGAGATACGCAAGAATACTTGCTGATCACCTCGGTTTTTCGAACAGGATGGAAAAAATAATCGGGGCCGAGGACGGTTTTAGGGCTAAGCCGGCTGCCGACATGTTCCAGGAATTTATGAAATCTGTTGGTTCGTCTGAGATCAACACGATTTATGTCGGAGACGCTCCGATTGACATAGAAGGAGCTAAAGCCGCAGGGATCGACACGTACGCGATCGCCGGGCCATTTTTTTCAGCGGAAGAACTGGCTTTACATAAACCCAGGCGGGTTTTGAGAAGTATCAGTGAGTTGTCCAGCGCTCTGGAACCAGTAATACCTGCCGGAACATCCGAATAAAAAAATTCGAAAATATCTTTTTTTTCGGAACCGGTCCAAAACGATGGTGTCTCCTTTAGTGATACCTACCTACTCTTTATGACTTGAGGGGCCCAAATGTTCCTACCATACATTTGGGCCTTTCCTTTTTTGGGCTACCGAATGTTCTTCTCCAAAATCAATTCAATTAGCGCATCTGCCGGTGATGGACTGGACGGACCTGGTTCGAGCATTTCTCTTAAACGTTTGAAACCCCGATCGAACGCTGCCCTAAGATTTGGGTCACTCCGGAATTTGTCGAGCCAGGAGACGAGATTCTGAGGTGTCGCGTTGTGCTGCAATATCTCCGGGACAAACAGGGGCCTTCCGCATTCGAGACAAGGTATCCTGTAACCGTTTTCCAACATTATCTCTATGGGATTGTCGGGTTCTTCGGGACTCTTGATGCAGAGCATGTTCGCCATCGCGACATGAATATCAGGTTCCATGAGAAGCGGCATCAAAATCCTGGTCGCGAGGATCCATGAAAAATTATCCATAATATAGACCACGGCGTGAGGCATGCGAGCCAGGGCGGCCTGTAGAGTGGCCGTTCCTGAGGTGATCAGGCCGCTGTCCGAGGCGGCCATGACCCTGAAAGCCTCAATCTCGGTAATCCGAAAATGTGATCCTGCATCCCCGATGATCCCCTGAATGAGTTCTTTCAGATGAGGGCCGGCGAGAGGAATAAAAAATCTGGTTTCAGGGTAGTTTTTTAGGTGTAATTTTGCAGCCTCGATCATGACGGGCAATGATCTTGTTATCTCAGATCGACGACTCCCGGGGGCCAGAGTGACCAACCATTCCGAGTTTGCAACCCCTAATTCTGATCTCAGTTTAGCCCTGTCAACATCCGGAGGAATGTCTCTCACCATAGTGTGCCCGACAAAATTTGTCCGCACACCCACATCGGAATACAGTTTTTCCTCGAAAGGGAAAATGGTCATCATTCTGTCGACCACCGAAGCAATCTTGTAGATCCGACGTTTTCGCCACGCCCAAACCTGGGGACTCACATAATAGCAAACTTTGACTCCCGACTTTTTTGCCACAGTAGCCAGACGTATGTTCACGTCCGGGAAATCCACTGCGAGAAACACATCATATTTCCCGCTCCTCAACTCCTTTTTCATAAGGCTGTAAGCCGACATAACCCTCTTCAGCTTACCGAAACCTCCACTCAGGCCAATCGTGTTTATTTCTCGATAGTGAAGGAGGACTCTCATTCCGGCAGCCTGAAGTTTTTCGCCCCCTATCCCTGTGAATTCCACCTTGGGGAAGCGATGTCTCAAATCCTTAACCAGCGCCGCCGCATGATAGTCACCGGAGGCTTCACCCGCCAGAACCAGAACCGAGGCTTCCAGATTATTAGGTGAGGCTGACATTGTCTTGTTGAAAGAATTCATTATTTGAGGCATAAATAAACTGAACCTATGGAATGACTCTATTCTGGTAACGCTCTAACAAATTAACTGGGGAGCGAGAATTTAAGAACCTGTTGGAGTTTTTATTCTTACAGCATCACTTTTGTCTTGACAATGAAAGAATGTTTGATAAGAGTCGATGCCGAAAATGCCCAGTTTTTATAAAAAAATACAAGTAGATGCCTCTAAAACGTTATAAATTGGCGCGACTCTGAGGTTTCGATTGTTGTGTAAACGCCCTGCGGAGTAACATATGAAAATTGGCTTGTGTGAAAAATGTGGATCCCCGACAGACGCCCGTTATGAAATTCGTAACAACTGTGTGTATCTGGTAAAATTCTGCAAAGACTGTGGCCGGACATCATCGCTTGTCACTAAAGACGCCAGAAAATGGCGATGGAAGAGAGAAATTGCCGAATACCAGGAACCTACGGGCCCACCAGCCTGTTCCCTGGATTGTAAGTCATGTGATCATAAGTTACATACCACCCCATCAACAGTAGCTATCGATGTCACGAATCTGTGTAACCAAAGGTGCCCGATCTGTTTGGCTTATGTAGACGCGATGGGTTTTGCCTACAAGCCTCCTGTGGAATATTTTGAGAAAATTTTTCGAGAATTTGAAAACAACGACCCGAGACCCAATATCTGCTTCTTTGGAGGGGAACCAACCGTTCATGAGGATTTTCTTGATATAGTGACGTCTCGCGAAAACTCATGGTTTTCAGGTCCAGATGTTCACTAACGGGATTAAACTGGCTGACATGAATTACTGCAAGGAACTCTGTTCGCTTGGGATTCAGGTCAATTTCGGTTTGGACGGTACCAAATCTGAAGTTTATAGGACACTAAGAGGGGATAATTCTCTCGCGGTAAAGAAAAAAGCCTTTGAAAACGTCATAAAATGCGGGGTTAACAAGCTGACCGTCATCACCACGGTAGCCACGGGTGTTAATGACACGAATATGTCCGAATTGATGGACTTTATCCATGAGCGCAAAGAACATGTTTCCGTTTGGGCCTTTGTGCCGCTGACCCCATGCTGGGACGGTTCCAATGTGAAGTTGGAGCCTACTACCACGGAGTGCGTTGAAAATATATTTGAGAAGATGCTCCCAGAAATAGAGTTTGTGTCGACTGGAATGATGAAATTCGATGTCCTTTCCAGGTTTTTTGGAAAACAGACCTTAGGTGGATCACACCCGAACTGTGAAAGCGCGACTGTCGTGATCTCCGACGGGGAAAAATATGTTCCCATTTCGACTTATCTCAATACGCCTCTTTCTGAAGCGCTTTCAAAGTTAAAGAAACTGGATGGAAAACTATCCCGGAAGAAACCTTGGGACTCGGCTTCCATGTTGCGACGTGGATGGTTTAATGTTTCTTCCGCTATACAGACAGCGCTCATTTTTGCGCAGACTGTCAACTTCAGGAAATCCTTCGCCAAACCTGCTTCTGTTAATGTTGTTAAAGCGCTCTGGGATATAATTCGGGGACGGAAAATCGACGAGGTCCTGAAAAAGAGAACATGTTTCAAGCAATTGTTAACATTGATTACTATTCCGTATGAAGACACGGGTGGACTGGAAAACGCAAGACTCCATGATTGCCCCGCTGTTTTCGCTTATGAAGATGTTGATACCGGAAAAATACGAACTGCGGCTTTTTGTTCGTGGCAAACAGTAAAAGATGATGTGTGCCGAAAAATTCAGGCTCATTATGATACAGACCGCAGTATCGATAAAAAGATAGTGGCCCGATTGGGGTAGACGTAGATCGCTCCGCAGCCACAACGATCTGAGATGAAGTAGATTTTAGACTTTTGCATCAGCCCAATAAAAATAGATTTTTGTCGCCCATTTCTCTCGAATCGGGCCATGGAGTGGTTTACCATTAAGTTTACTGCTCCATGGAAGCATTTCCTTTCCGGTTTCTGCGGATCATGGAATGCCTCTCGTTAGCGCTATTATACCGACCTTTAACCGGATGGATACACTCACGCGTTCAATCCGGTCAGTCCTGGATCAAACCTTCAAGGACATTGAACTCATTGTGGTGGATGATGGTTCGACAGACTCGACTCCTGAACTCGTGCGAAAAATGTCAGGTTCGATAGTCTACCTGTATCAGGCCCATCAGGGAGTTTCCAGCGCACGCAACAGGGGAATTATGGCGTCAAGCGGGGATCTTGTCGCGTTTCTCGACTCTGACGACGAATGGAAACCTGAGAAAATCGAAAAGCAGTTGCAACTATATGACGGAACGGACAAAGATTTCATTTGCCATACCAACGAACTTTGGATGAAACACGGACAGGTCGTTAATCAAAAAAAGATTCACCAGAAGCAGGGCGGTAGATTCTTTGAACGCGCCCTGGAACGATGTCTCATCAGTCCGTCTTCGGTTATGATTTCACGAACTTTACTGGACACAGTCGGTTATTTTGACGAGAGTTTGCCGGCTGCGGAAGATTATGATCTATGGTTAAGAATTACGGCCTTCTATTCGGTAAGTTTTACCGATGAACCACTGGTGGTTAAGTATGGGGACAGGGATGATCAACTGTCTAAAGTAGTGCCGGCGATTGATAGATATAGGATTCGGGCGATTTTGAAAATTCTTGGACGATCCGAACTTGAAGCCCACTTACAGAAAAGCTGCAGTCAACCAGTTGGTCAGGAAATGTTCAGTCTTGACCAAAGGCCTCACAAAACGCGGAAGATATCACGAAGCGGCTACTTACAATGAACTTGCTGAAAAATATGCGAACTGCATGGATCAATCCTGCTCAAGTTAATTTTCAGAATCTGACTTTCTGGGTTCCCTCTTTTGACGTTCTGGAACCACTCAAAGCCTCTGTGGAACAAGTTGGGATTCTGAATCCGCCGGTAGTTAAGAGCGGCGAAAACAATAATTTTATCCCTGTCCTGGGAAGACGGCGGCTTCAGGTGGCGGCGACCCTCAAGTTTGAGAGCGTCGAAGTAAGAATTGCCGATTCCTCTTTAAATAACGAGGACGGGTATCTAATGGCCTTTTGGGATAACCTTGCCAGGATCAAACAGGATCCGGCGGTCAAGGCCAACGCAATTAAGAGACTTCTTGAATTATTTCCACGCGAAACTATCGCAAAGAATATCTTGCCCTTTATAGACACTCCCGCAAGAGGACCGAAACTTGAACGACTCAGAAAGATAGGGGGCCTGGAAAACGACATCCTTGAAGCTATGTCAAACGGAAGGATCCAGGAGAAAAGCGCGATCCTGTTTGCGGAACTTCCACTCAACGATCGTCAATCGCTTTTTAAAGTGGTTTGTAATCTTGGGCTCAATTCGAACAAAGCCTTTGAAATAATTTCCGGCCTGTTTGATTTATCGATCCTTTGGAAGAAGCCTATCGCTGACTTGTTGAGCGGTTCAGACGCTGTCAGGATCCTGGATGATCCTGTCCTAAGCGCTCAGGAAAAAGCGTCAGAGTTCAGGGACTTGTTAAAATCCTGGAAATATCCATACGTACACGAAAAACAAATGGGTTTTGAAGGTTGGGCGAGGGAGATTAACCCGCCGGACAATATTCGTTTACGGCCGGCTCAATCTTTTGAGGACGACTCCGTGAGCATTGAAATCCGTCTGGACTCGCGAACTGAAGCCGAAAAGTTTCTGGCGGTGATTGACCAATATAAAAAAGAAACACCCGGTAAAGCGAATGACTAATGATCAATCCTTAAATTTGTCCTTGACGCTCTGGGGCAGTTCACTGTCATCGATCTGGACAATTGATGTCAGCTTTTCAATTTCTGACGGTTTTGGGGGAGGTTGCGGGTCACTGTCCTCTTGCGTCTTGCCCTTCTTGTCGTTTTCTCCGGCCATGAAACGTCTCCAGTAAACTTGAAACTTTTCTTCATCTTTTATTGGATTAATATAACAGGGGTGGGCGATTGTCCACTGGGATCCGATAATTCGCAACTTAACAGCGGCATTCAAAAATCGACGTCTCAGGTGAGTAATGTATGCGATAGATCAAGTATGGGTAGACCGGGAGGCCATGGAATATCCATTAACAGAGCGGATAATCAAAGCTTCTAACCCGGCGAGAGTCCTTGTCGGGTCGGAGATTCTCAAGGAGTCGGCCCGTGTGGAACTTGCAGGAGATCCATTCAGGAGAGGCAAGCGAATACTTAAGCTGACCCGGTACAGAGGGAGCTTTGTAAAACCGTGTCCCGGCACGAAAACCTATGTCTGTTGCGGATTGCATATACTTAATATTGGGCAGGGCTGTCCGATTGATTGCCGATATTGCGCATTGCAGGTTTATTTCAACAACCCTGTGATGGAAATTTATGTGAATTTGAACGAAATGTTTGACGAGCTGAGAGAGTTTCTTGACAAAGCGCCCGGAGATCGGTTTTTCCGTTTCTGCACTGGCGAGTTCACGGATTCGCTGGCGCTGGATCCATTTACAGGCTTGGCCGAAGAGTTACTCCAATTGTTTGCGAGTCGCAAAAACGCTTCGCTTGAGTTCAAAACAAAATCAGATTTCATCGCGCCCCTGTTAAAATCTGACTCCCATGGAAACATAATTGTAAGTTTTTCCATGAATGCGCCGAGTTTTAGCAAGACAGAGGAGATTCGCTCTTCAAGCTTGTCTCAAAGATTGAAAGCGGCTGCTTTAGCAGCGTCTAAGGGTTTCAGGGTAGGATTTCATTTTGACCCGATCGTGCCCTTTGACGGTTGGGAAAGAGAGTATGGCGAGACTATTGACGCCATTTTCTCCACGGTGAAGCCTGAGTCAATCGCCTGGATCTCCATGGGCGTATTACGGTTTGTTCCGGAACTGAAGGATATCGTGATGTCCCGTTTTGGTCCGATCCCATACTTTTGCGATTCGTTCGCTCCTGGACTCGATGGGAAGGCGCGGTTGAGCCGTGACCGCAGGATAGTGATTTACAAAACCATGGCCGATAGGATCAGGTCCTACGGAGAGAATGTCCTGCTATACCTGTGCATGGAGTCTCCTTTGGTGTGGTTGGAATCGTTGGGTGTGAAAATGAGAAATAATGACGAGTTGGCTGGACTTTTGGATGACGCCGCCAGAAAGTATATTCGAAAATAATTTGACGGGTCTTCCTTGACTAATAAGCAGGTATTAAGTTATTAAAGCTTTTTTTAAAAATCCTGCCTTGCAGGGTTACTTCAACGAGAGTTTGAGGACGTCGTTCAACGATGGCAAACACGGTAAAAGATGAACGTACAAATTGCTTGCCTCAAACAAATCTTTATCGCGTCGCAATTGATTACATTTCGCGACGGCGATTCTTGATTCGCAAGGAGATAATTAAAATGAATGAAAGGGAAACTATACTGGAATTTTTATCCAGAGCTTCGGATTATGATTTATCGGTCCTGTTTCAGGTTCTCGATGTGGCCCATCAAAACCTGATTTATGAGATCCACTGATGAACGTTTGCTCATGGACCAGTTTATGACCAGTCTGTGGATTGCAACGAGGTCAAATTCGATCTGAGAGGAGTTTTCCTGGTCCGTCTGTTCGAGAGTGATCAGACTCACAAAAATCAAGGCTAATTGGTGTTTCCTACTTGTTGGCCGGCTACATACGATGAGCGACTCGAAGACTTCACTCATCGCTGCGGGCTCGTTCGTGTTGTTTCAAAATGTGATTTGAAACCTCGTCTCTAAAATTCGCATCTAAAATAAATGACAAAAATCGGAAGGGGCGATATCCGGAGCTTTAAGAGCCGAACAAAAGACGGATAAATTTATAACGGCGCAGAAGGTATTTGAGACCTTCGATAAATCCCATCACCGCTCGCTGCGTGACACTGCGAAGGGTAAATTGGGCGTGTTTAAGGCTGACCATGGCAGTTCCCGTTAGGCCCTTTGGGTTTCAGCGTGCGGCGTCAGACTCTGTTGAGAGTCAGGAATGGGGGTTAGCTATGAACAAAACAATCTACACCACGATTCTTGTAGTTGCGCTTTTGGCGTTTACAGCCACCAGCGTTCGAGCGCGAGGCTTCCACATGGGGGGACAAATGGGCCCGCATGTAGGCGGTGGTGGCGGCGGTGGAGTAAGTCACTTTTCGCCATCTATCAATAGGCCATCATTTAACGTTCCACACTCCTCGGGGCAGTCATTCCAGCATCGGAGCAGTGGATTTTCCAATCCTGCGTTTTCGGGACGCGGTGCGGTCGTTTACACCGGGACCAGCGCAATCTCACACGAATTTCAAAGCCTGGGAACATAAGCTTCCATCTCAGTATGGCGGACAATCCCAGACTGGGCGTGTGTTGCAACATAATCCAACTCAAGGACAGGTACAGCATTTCCTGAATCTCCCGAAAAATAACGCCGGTACGAATAGACATGGCATGGGCAAAATTGGAGCGGCCGCTCTCGGAGCCACAGCAGGCGCAATTGCGCTTGATCACTTCAAGGGAACTCGGGCTGATCTAGCGGCTGTGGGAAGCGGGCATCTGCCTGTGAAGGGCAAAGAGCCGAACCGGACTCTGGACCCTGGAGCTGTCCAGCGTCTCCAGAAAAATTACTCCCAGCTTTACCACACCACGTTCAACAAGAATTGGTGGGCGCAACACCAGAATTTCAACAACAACTATTGGCACAGCAACGTGTGGTCTCACCGACCGTGGCATTACTGGTGGAGACCCGCCACGTGGGCGATCCTGAGTTCATGGATTCCCTGGGATTGGGGGACCCCGCTGTACTATGATTATGGAGACAATTTCTATTACTCCGACGGCTTTGTTTATCTGGATGGTCATCGGGTCTGTAGCGCCGGTGAGTATTACGATCAGGCTGTGGACATGCTGTCAAGAGCGCCAAAAGTCACGAGCGACCCCGAGCAATGGATGTCTCTGGGAGTTTTTGCATTGACTCAGGACGCTGCAAAGCCTTCGAAAATAGTCCTGCAACTTGCAGTAAACAAGGAAGGCAGTATTCAGGGCACGTACTATAACACTGAAGACAAAACCGCCAAGCCGATAAAGGGGATTGTAGAAAAGAAATCTCAGAGGGCTGTGTGGACGTTTGCGGATGAAAGCAACCATGCGGTGATAATGGAGACAGGTATCTACAACCTTACAAAGGATCAGACTAACGTTTTGGTTCATTTCGGCAAGAATAAAACACAAGAGTGGATTTTGGTACGTCTCAAGGAGCCGCCGTCACAGGAAGGTTCGGCTCCTCCAGATACTGCGAAGTAAAAACCATTGGGTGGCCGGTTAAAAACTGGCCGCCCAATGCCTGTACAAAACAGGATTGCGCTAAATTGTCACTTGAAGATTAGAAGAAATAGCCTATCACGTACCGTAACCCAACCACACTGATCACAATGGCGAGCATCGGCCTGATAATCGCTCCTGGGACGTACTTCTGAACAGAAGCTCCGAGATACATTCCAACGAAGCCACCTATTCCGAAAAGAAAACCCAGTAACCAGTCCGGTCTGACAGGCGCTCCTGCTTGAGCGAAAAGAGGCCCAACAAATTCGAAGAAAAACACGCCCCCTATCGATGTGACACAGGTGCCCATGAGCGTGGCGCCCGCGATAGTATGGATGGGCAGATGAAAAAACGTGACAATAAAAGGGGCTATGATGGCCCCGCCGCCAATGCCGTATATCCCCCCAATGAGACCTACGATTAGGGACAGGATGAAAAGACCTGTCGTGTGAAAACTGAACCGTTCCCCGAAGAACTCGTATTCTGTCCTTGTAAGAGACCAACTGATAGTTTTGAACGGCTTGTGCCTCCGACCATCTAGGCCGGCGGAAGCTTTTCCAGCGGCTTGCCGCATTTTTGCTTCAGCGGCGGTCGCAGCGGTGGTTCGGCCTCTCTGGGCGATCACCTGATAAAGCATTCGTCCGCCGATGTACAGCAGCACGCAGCCGGCGAACAGCTTAAATGGTCGCGGGTCGGGCAGATAGACGATTCTGATTATTCCGCCAAGAAAGAGGCCGGGGAATGTGCCTACGATAATGTTCCAGGCGAGAGGCCAATTCATTCGGCCTTCCCGGAAGTATTTGTAAACAGCGCTGGGTATTCCGACTACGTTAAAGACAAGGTTGGTGGGGGTGACAGCGGGGCTTGTAAAGCCAAGAACGCTGACCTGAAACGGTAATATTAGAAAAGCGCCTGATATGCCGCCCATTGATGTAAAAAAAGAGATAACAAAACCAACAATTGGCGGAATCCATATAGCTGTCTCGATTCCTGAAACAGGGAAAGTCATGTTAGCCTCCAAAGGAGAGCGCCATTGCTACGGGAGTTGGCCTGAAATTCTCTGTTTGAAAGCGGCCAGCGACAAGTCAACTATCAGTTGACACGTTTTTAATTAAAAACGTGTGACTAATATAAAAACGAGTTATAGTACTTGTCAAGTAGTTTTGGTTATAGTGTTTCGATTATCGTCTTTGTTGGATCGACACGATGGATCTGGTAGTATTTCGATTCGTGGAGTCGAATATTTTGGGTCAGGACGCCGGGAAACAAATTCATGCCTGAAGATAAGAATAATAACTCCGAATCATCCGCTGAAAACAGCAATCGGGACACTTCCAGTCTACCGAACCCAGCCAGAATCTATGCGGCGCCCGAGCAAACCCGATATCTGGACCCAACCCAATTGGCCAAACTGGAACAGGGTTTCCGGTCATGGGCTCAGGCTTCATCGCGGCCGGACGTATACTCTTCTCGGAAACGGATATTGTTGATCTTTCTTCTAATCCGTTATACCGGGGCCCGGCTCAGTGAGGTCTTAGGGCTTGACCTGCAGAGAGATGTCGATGGGTTAAACCAGGTGGTTCGTTTCGGTAACATTGATTCAGGTCACGCGAGTGGGCGAGAAGTGCAGATTTCTTCAGTCCTGACGTCTGAAATACAATCTGCGTTGAATGACCCTGCATTTTCAGAGTCGGTCGGGCCGTTGCTAAATGTGGACGCGGGTCATGTCCGACGCAAGTTTTATGAACGCTCGGTGGCCTGTGGTTTTGCGCAGGAGTTAGGTTCTCCAAACGCCATTCGTAGGGCCAGGGCGGTGGAACTGATGCAGGGGAACATGCCGCTGCCGGTAGTCCAAAGGGTTTTGGGCCACTCGACCCCAAATCTTACAGCGTCATTTGTCGCTTTTTCCGATGAAGACATCCATCAGGTAGCCAGGCATTTTGTTGAAAGGGAAAACAGGCGCAAGAGCAGCGCCCGTAATACATTTTTCGGGAAAATCGGGACTGTAAAGAAGGGAGACATCCAGTCCCAAATCGAGTTGGTAACCATTGATGGGGAAATTGTGACTACGGTTATCACGAATTACAGCCTGAAAAGGCTGGGCCTGAAGCCGGGATCGCTGGTTACAGCCGAGGTTAAGGCTCCCTGGGTAATATTGGAAAAAGGCCCTGTTCGACCGTCCAGCACCGCTGAAAACATATTCCACGGAGCGGTTTCGCAAATAGTCCGCGGTAGGCTTACCACTGAATTCATTGTCCGGATACATGACGGGACTGAATTGTGCTCGTTGGTGACGGAAAAAAGCAGACGCAAGCTCGACATCAAGGAAGGCGATGAAGTCTGGGTAATGTTCAACAGCTTTGCGGTAATTTTGCATGTGGATTGAAAAGGGACGGCCTGTGGCCTACATCCCCCGATTGGCACATCGATTTGCGTACCGCCTTAACATTGCCAAGATTACCCATAGCGCTGCTATGGGCTAACCTGTGTAACCCTTGCAGGGTTAATGGGATGTTCTCTCAAGAGAAAATCGTTTGCGCCCCGTAGGGGCAGCAGCCTGCCCATCACTCATTTATCGGTAGCCAACCCGACTTGAAAATTTCACTATTAAAAAATAGGCCTGTATGTTTTAATAGTAGGGAAGCCTATTAAAGACCTCTTTAATAAGGGAGCGGCACAATGAATCGCGGTCTTCAAGGACGCCTGGTACGTCAAACCACAGCCTCTGAGCCCTTCGATGCTCTTGTTCCGTTTCCGCTACCGCCGGACCCACCTCTGGAAGTTGACCTGGATCTTCTGGAGCGAGCCAACCGGGCCGTTGGACGTCTCGATGCCCTCACGCTGCTTCTCCCAGACCCATCCCTATTTCTCTATTTCTATGTCAGAAAGGAAGCGGTTGTCTCTTCCCAAATTGAGGGTACCCAGTCCTCACTGTCCGACCTCCTTCTCCATGAGTACGACGAGGTACCGGGAGTTCCGATGAACGACGTGGAGGAAGTATCGCAATACGTGGCGGCCCTCAATCACGGTTTGGAACGCTTGAGAGGCGGATTTCCTCTGTCATTGAGGCTGATACGCGACATGCACGGCATACTTCTCTCCAAAGGACGGGGCATACGCAAAGCCCCGGTGAATTCAGAAAGTCGCAAAACTGGGTCGGGGGAACTCGTCCGGGCAGTGCGAGATTCGCCCCGCCTCCACCCGAACATCTGATGGCATGTATGGGCGCCCTGGAAAAGTTTCTCCACGCTCGATCTACGCGAATCCCTTTGCTTCTCAAGGCCGCGCTCAGCCATGTTCAATTTGAGACCATTCATCCGTTCCTTGACGGAAATGGACGCCTTGGAAGGCTTCTGATCACATTCCTGCTCTGTATCGAAGGCGCACTTTCCGAACCCCTTCTTTACCTGAGTCTCTATTTCAAGGAGCATCGGGGCACGGACCTACGATTTGCTTGCAGAGAGTTCGGATTGAAGGTGATTGGGAAGCCTGGACGGCTTTCTTTCTGGAAGGGGTGATTGAAACATCGGAGCAAGCTGTTAAGACCGCTCAACGAATCACGAATCTCATTACCCGAGACCGATCCCGTATTGAGAAGATGGGACAGGCGGCCGGGAATGTCTCACGGGTCCATTCCTATCTTCAGGAGAAGCCGGTTTCTGGAAATTCCTAGGACCTCCAGGGAGATAGGAATATCCCAGCCTACGGTAACATCTGCTTTTAAGAGGCTGGAAGAGATCGGGATAGTAGAGGAGATTACCGGCAAGGCCAGGGACAGGATATACGTTTACAGGGAATATCTCGATATTCTTGGGGAAGGGACTCAGCCTCTTTGAGATGGTTGGTAGATTCCGGTATTCATCATGGCGAGATATGCGGTTAATAGGCCGTCAATTGAGAGCAAAACCATGAAAATAGAATCCATAGGCCCCATCATTATGCAGGAACACCAATTACTGTGTAGTTTTGTGAAATTTCAAGAACGGGATAACTTGCCGATATAATGAAACAACTTCTTAATATATGTATTTTATATCTTGATCATTTAACATATACAAACATAATTATTAGTAGAGAGGTTAATTTAGCTAAAAAAATGATGAAATATATATAAAGGAATCCAAGAAAACCGTTCAAAACTACACAGAATAGCATTAATGCTAATGATAACAAGCAGTTGAGCGTATATAAACATCATGCATAACTTCACACTCAGAAATAAGCGCCGTAATATCAGTTAGTTATTGGTCAGAAATTTCGAGGAAAACTACCCAAACTGCATCAGGCCCATAATCCATTTCTCTCCCTCTCGGGATGTCTTACTGGGGGATGACGTTTTGCAACCACTTCGAGTTATTGACCGTGAGTGATGGCGATCTTTTCGAACATTACAGCGAGCCCAGTAACGATCCTGTAAATTGAATCTATCGTCAGATTGTCCTCGGCTGTGTCGTCAAAGAATAGATTCAATGATGATTCCAGGGCTCCATCAGGTTTCCAGTAACAAATGAGTATTGGTATCCTGGGCAAGGGATGCAAAACTACAGCGATGTCCGAATTAAAAGCGCTCGGGGCAGGTTTTGCGCTGAAAATCTGTACCATGAATTCGAACATGTCAGGGTGGGCGTCGGCTATCTGTTTCAGTGGCTTTTCACAGCGCTGTCCAAAAAGACCGGCCCATACGGCCCCATTCTTTAGTTCGCGCAATGGTACCCAGTTTCCCGAAATTGGCTTACCGGCGCAGGATATCACGTAATCGAGGATTGGTGTCGTGACCCATCTATGCACGTGGCAGTCAGATGTGACATTTCCCCTGGGGTCAACATGGAAATCCTTACCAAGCGCTTTCAGCGTCAGCGTCTCGCCTGAAAACTGACCGCCCAGGCGTTCGGCGGAAGAGGCAAGATCAACTTCAGCGACTTTTTCTTTTAACCGGGTAAATTCACGGTCCTCGTCAGAGTCCAATTCCCTGGGAATCAGAGTTACAATGGCTGAAGGTCTCGAGGATAGTTTTATCGACATGAGGACATTCCTTGAGGTTCTTTTCCCCCTTAAATACTGCGGCGGCGAAGGCCAGGCACGTGGGAACGCGACAGTCCCGGCAATTGTTCCTCGGCAGTACCTTAAAGATTTCCATGGCGTTTTTCAATTGAATCAATTCCTTATGTTAGATAGTAGGAAGGAATATTCATTCTCTGCGTTATCGTTTGTGATCCGTCGCATTGAAACTCATATTCCGTCTCTGTGAAATGGGCCTTCAACCTTTGCGCTTCAGCTTGTAGTCCCGAAATCCTTGACGAACATCTGTGGCTTTCGACACTGCCGGCCAGCATGGAAACAACGAGCTGGTTGAGACTCACATCATTTTGCCTGGCAATGACAGGCCAGGTCTCTGTGGAGGTACTTGGGGATTCTAACCACAAATTTGCCGCTATAATCTTCTTCGTCTCGTTCCGGTTCCGGAATAGTCAATCCCGCTTCAATATATTCGGCAAATCTCTCTTTCTTTATTTCTTCCAGGTTCTGAAAAGCTTCTTCTATGGTTTCTCCGTCAGCGAGGAGCGAGTATCTCCCCAACTGCGGTATGCTTGCTGAAAATCCTCCACCATCTTTAACAGGGATAGGCTTCAGTTCGACTATATAAGGTAGACTCATGTAGTAATTAAGATCCTTTTTCACGTTATTTGTCCTCCCAACTCTCTATGAGTTCCACCGCCTTGGCAATTTTCTTTAGGTATTCCCTTTTTACACGTTGTCCACCTTTTACAGGGATCTCAAGGTGACCTAAAAGACCAAATTCATTCATTCCTTGTAATCTCTTGTCCTTGACAGTGATGTGTGAACCACGTCTAGAGATCGAGCTATCTGGGAAATACCGATCAAGAATTGCCATAACATGATCGACTGGAGATTCTGTCGGCGCATTTTCTAACCACTCGTGGACTCGTTTTTCTGTCTTCGACATCCTGTCCTAATCCTAATAGTATTATATTCAGTATCAGATCACAATCGTTGTCGAGAGCAACTGCACACTTTTATATCCCCAAGTCTTAATCTTTTGAGGTAGAGGTTTCCGATCTTTGACTTCGTAATAGGTTAGAACCGTCTCAGAATAGATTTCCGTGTCAGTCTCTCAAAGGAAAACTGCTCAAATATTGACCATAGGTGTGAACATCTAAAAAGAGACAGTAAAAGTTATCTCAGTAGGCTTCGGAATTTGCGGTCCGAGGGATGAAAATTCCTGAACTACTTATGAACCAAGAAGACATTTTTCTGAATTGTTCTTATCCTGATCGTAATATCTCGCCTCTACAAGATTGCCTTCCGGGTCCCGAAAATAGATCGAGGTTCCTGTGCCATGCGCTCCCCAACGCTGAACAGGCCCTTCTTCTATCGCAACGGAGTTGGCCTGAAGTCGTTCCAGAAGTTCCTGCCATGCCTCCTTGTTGAGTGCGATACAGAAGTGGTTCAGATTGTCGCGGCCTTCCCCCACTCGAGCTTTCCCTTGCCACATCTTTTTGGGAAACAGGTCGATGATTGTGTCCGCATTGAGTCGCACAGATGGAAACGGCACATTCCCGGCACGGTATTCATCCAACCGTTCCGTTGGGAACATAAGTACCAGTGAATAGAAGGCGATCATCTTCTCGTCATCTTCGACATTCAAGACTATGTGGTCCATTACGCAATGCATATCGCTCCTCCTGGAACCGTGGTTAATACTAGCCACCCGACGGTCAAACTACGTCTTTATCTGTCCATTTTGTGCAACTATGACTGAAACCATTATACAAGTCATTCATTGCTGCAAATGACTTCACATTCCCGAATTCAATGTCTGCGACTGTTTGTCCCTCATTTTAGTGAGCGTCGGCAAGTCTTTGATTGTTTGTCCCGATTTGCTCTCGGCCAAGCGTAAATCATAGAGCTTTTGCAGGTTCATCCAGAATTCCGGACTCGTCCCAAAGAAATGTCCAAGACGTAAGGCAGTATCACCGGTTATGGAGCGGCGACCTCTCAGGATTTCCGTCACGCGGTTTGTGGGCACCTGGAGCTGACGGGCAAGCTCCGCAGCGCTTATTCCAAGCTCATCAATCTGTTCTGCGAGATGTTCGCCTGGATGTATAAGAGTTCTTCCCATTCTACACCTCAATGGTAATCAACGATCTCAACGTTGATAGGCCCCGGATATCCCTTTGGCCACTCGAAGCAAATCCTCCATTGATCGTTAATACGGATGCGGTATTGGCCCTTACGGCCGCCTTTGAGCGCTTCGAGACGGTTGCCCGGTAAATTCAGGTCGAGTAGCGATGCAGCAGCGTCAAGTTGATCAATCTTCATTTCCGCCTTGCGCTCAAAACCCGCGAAAGCATTAAACCGGGTTCCCTTGGCAAACTCGCGTGTTCGCTTGTCTGCATAGCTCACAATCATGTTTTGAACTTATGCCATGTTATGCGTTACGTCAAGCATAACACGATGAGATCCTGGATTCGACAATCAGAAAGATCACGTTCAACTAACGTCAACAACTCAGCAATTGTTGGAACCGAATTCATATAAAAGCCGGAAAGATAGTTCCAGATCATGGCTGATTATCCCTGTCACTAGGCCTGCTATTTAAACGACGCATAAGTGGATCCGCCACAGGGGAATACCCAGACGGACGCTGAACTCGGGGCCTTGGACGCCGCCCAGTTCATCATGGATCCAATTTGTGTAAAACTCCTTGCGATCCCCATCTTTTTACCGATGTTAGTTGGAAGCAGCGGACTATCGCTAAAGATACCTATGTGGTTTCTTCTCAACATCTGAAGCGCAAAGTGGCCAATAAATATTTCTTCAACAGGTTCGTTTTTCTTTGCCTTCTCAACCAATGGGAGTACTCTCTTTTTACCGATCAATTTCAGAATCGCTCGCATAACAGGGTAGGGCAGTGTTTTCTTTGCAAGAGGCATTTCGCCCAGACCGTTCACTGACCTTGCCAATCCCATCATGATCCCACCTGGTTTTGAAGCGTAAAGCGTGTTCCCAATGCATTTCACGGATTGGCGTAAATCAGCGTCCATCGGGAATGAGTTTGTGATTACAACGTCCGCCTGCTCAGGAACCTCCAGGCGAACCGCATCCTCTACAAAACGCTCCCCCATTCGATGAGCTTCAACAGAATCACCGCAGAAAAATTTTACCGGCTTGGCGTTCTCATTCATGGCGGCATTGACCAGGAAAATATCCCGTTGCAAAAGAAGCGCCCCTTCTTCAAGGTCATGGCGCATGGGTGAATATTGGCCATGCGTTCCCACGTAATTGAAATGATCGGGGTCTACGCCCTGCATGTGGTTCTTCCCGATTGTTTCAGCGCCGGCGCAGCCGGGGATGATCATTTTCAATCCGCCCCCGAAGCCCAGCAATAAATGGGGCTCCACGGCCCCGACAAGGACAATCAGATCAGCGTCGAGTAATTTCTTGTTCAGGAAGACCTTTGTTCCTCTGGAAGTAGTCCCCAGATAAGAAAGCCCGTCGGAGTCGTAACCGTCATGACAACTCCATGAATAGTCGGCCATGATTTGGGAGCCAAGCTTCTTCTTCACTTCATCGGTTTCTGCTCTCACGATGCACTCCGGTGGCGATCAAAATCTCTACATTCTCTTTTGATGCGCCGGCCGTCATGAGTTCATCCATGACTGCGGGCAGGAATTCCGATACAGGAGTGGGTCTGGAGTGATCGTCCACTACGACCAACACCTTCTTGCCGGAAAGATTCCTTGACGCCAGTCTTTCGGCGCCTACAGGTTCAGCCAGAGACTGAGCGCACGCTTCCATAAGAGTCATCCCGCCGGCCAGGCTTTTCGGTTTCAATTCACCCAGGATTCTCCAGCCTTTGGGAAGGCCCATTGTGACTTGGCCGTTTCCCCACGGAACCTCTATCGATTTTGTCATATTGTGTGGCCTCACGATCGGATATATCGTCCCAGCTTTGAGCGGAAACGCTAATGCAGACAAAAACTGTTTGAAGAGACGTCGTTTCAGGATAGCTCACGGCTAGATCAGCGGTCAACATCAATCGAAGCGTTGTCTAAAATCAAGGCTGTCATTACAAACTTTCTTGTCGTTCCCTGCTCAGTGGGAGACAACTACAAATCCTCTGATTCATCCGCAGTAGAAACTATGAACCGCTTGAGAGACCTTCTCGACATCGGAAGTGTTCATCTCGTAGTATAAAGGCAATCGCAACAGCCTGGAACTGATGTCATCGGTTACGACGAGATTATTGCCCGTTCGCCCATATTTGCGGCCCGCAGGCGATGAATGTAACGGGACGTAATGAAATACGGCCATGATGCCTCGACTGGCCAGGAAGTTTATCAAAAGGCTGCGCTCCCGGTCTCCTGAGGTCAAGATATAGAATACGTGGCCATTGGCGCTCGAGTTACCGTTCTGAACCGGAGGCAACCTAATATATCCATCCTTTTCGAGAGGACTGAGGCTATCGTGATAGAGCCTGACAAGTGTGCGTCTTTTATCCACAATCTTGTGAGCGCACTCCAGTTGCGCAAACAGGAATGCGGCTGAAAGTTCACTGGGGAGGAAAGATGATCCCAGTTGAACCCATGTGTATTTGTCCGCAGATCCTTGAAAGAACGCCTTTCTATTTGTCCCCTTTTCCCAAATGATTTCAGCCCTCTCAGCAAGGGAGGGGTTGAGTTCATTATTTATGAGAATCGCGCCGCCTTCACCGCTGGTTACGTTCTTGGTCTCATGGAAACTCAGGCAGCCTATATCACCGAGGGTACCCAGATAACGGCCTTTATATGTGGACAACATAGCCTGAGCCGCGTCTTCAATGACAAACAATCCATGATTGGACGCAATATCAAGGATTTTATCCATTGCGCATGCGACCCCACCGTAATGGACCGGAACAATGGCCCTGGTTCTGGATGATATGGCTGGGAGTATCTGGTTTTCGTCAATGTTCAGCGTGTCGGGCCGGATGTCTACAAAGACGGGCAAAGCTCCTCGTAGAGCAAAAGCGTTCGCAGTGGAGACAAACGTGAAAGATGGCATGATAACTTCATCCCCAGGCTGGATGTTACAAAGTATCGCGGACATTTCGAGCGCCGCAGTGCACGAATGGGTCAGAAAAGCGGCTCCCGCTCCCAGATTCTTGCTTAGCCAGTCCTGGCATCTGTTTGTGAAGTCCCCGCCGCCCGATGTGTGGCAGTTCGTGACAACAGCCTGGCGAATGTAGCTAAGTTCCTTTCCGGCAATGAAAGGTTTATTGAAGGGAATTCCTGATTCCAGGTTCTTGATCATGTGTTTCCTGGTACACGGAAGTTGATATGCGCTGTGTAAAATGAACCTCCCATGCGGAATCCTTCACTGGACAAAACTCGGTGAACCGGGCGATTTTCCAATAATACGAATGTGACTATTCGATGGGCTCCATCAGCCAAGAAAGCGCTCTTTACGGATTTGATGATCTTCCTGAATGTGCCGATGTTCCGGAAATTATGGGCAACTCCCGAAAGTAAGCCACGGTATACGGTTCCGGTTGTTTGAGCGGTGAAGAACCCACACAGGGTTTCATCCTTGAAAAACAGGAAGCAGGTATTGTCCGGGGACACTACACAGGACCGAGCCCATTCCTGGTAAGCCGGCGTCAAATCGAACTGGGCAAGGCTGGGGTTATTACAGTAGTGATTTCTGTAACCCTGAAAAGAATCATGAACGAGATGATTTAGATCAGAGAGATGTTTTCTGTTTGCCCTTATAACTTTTAATCCTGTACTGTAGTGATCAATCGGCTTTTGGTTCTGTTTGAGATCAATTGAGTACATGACCAGGCAATCGCCCAATAATACATTGCTGAACACGTTGAACAGATGATTTACGATGTCGAGTCTATGCGTAGGTATTCGCACAATAGCAAGGTCGGGATCCCTGGAAATGATCTTGCGTTTGAGTTCAATCGAGGAACAATCATCGACCTCGAACCTTACGACCTTTCTATTAAAACGACGTGATTCAGCCGGTGAAAAAAAGGCGGTCATACCGTCCTCATTTTCAACTGGCCTGACATTATGTTTCCCCACAATTCCCCCCATGTTATTTGTTGTGTAGTTTTAGGCCTCTATTTCAGGTCAGGAGTAATGTCGCTGACGACATAGGATGGTTTTACATCAGTACTTTGAAATTCCAGTAAAGACCTGACGTTAAATCCGGCAAACATTATCAGGGAAAGCCTGAACAGTTTCCGCAACGTGTAATTCGATTTTTCGTTATGCCGGACATCATGCCGTATTTCTACATAACTGATTCGATCGGTATTCCAGGCAAGCATCGGGTCAATCGAGACATAGGGACTGTTGAAGTCTTGAAAGCCGGATTTTAAACTTGTCCGAAATGCCCTGAATGCGGATAGAATTCTGCCTCTCCTAATTCCAAGCAAAGTCTGTCCAAGCCACCTTGTCACCGTTGAGAAAAAACTACGGATTAGCCCATGGTTTAAAGTTTTGGGCACGCCATAAATTATGTCGAATCCCTTATCAAGTTTGTCGATGAGTCTGGGGATTTCTTCGGGTGGATGCTGCAGATCGTCATCCAGTGTGACACACGTGTCAAATCCGGCCGAACGGACGCCGCAGAGCAGGGCGTTGTGCTGGCCGAAATTCCTGGAGAGGTTGAAGCCCGTTACCCGATGATGTTTTGAGGCAAGATCAACAATGACTTCCCATGTGTTGTCAGAACTGCCATCGTTGACCAGGATCAATTCAAATTCCCCACCCATGTCGTTCATAGTCGCAAAAATCCGTTGTGTTAGAATCGGTAGTGTTCGAGAGCTGTTAAAAGCTGGGACCACTACGGAAATCCCCGTCATGGCTTTCCCCCCTTACTGGAATAGCAGGCGCACAGCTATGTAATAAATTTACCTGAATTAATCAAACAAAAAATTAGCTTGCTAAACTATGACTATGGAAACTCTTTCAGGACCGTGGACCCCAATAGTGAGGGTCAGTTCTATGTCTGCTGTTCTGCTGGGACCAGTGATCAAAGTGATATTTGTAGGAGGGTCATTCTCTATGGTTGAAAAAAAATCATCAACTGTATTGAAAATATTGTCGGCTGATAACAAAGCCACGTGATGAGCCGGTAGAAGACTCGCCTGGACGGCCCGCCCATTAGCGCTGGTGACCACAATCGATCCTGTTTCGGCTATCCCGGCTACGACTTCTTCAACTGTCGCTGTAGCGTCTCCAAATGTGTCGACTAGACGTGCAGGATCAATCTGAACTGATTTCTCAAGTTCGGTCTTGTTGGGGCAAAATATCGCAGTGTCATTTTCAAGTATTTTGCCAAGGACCTGATTCATTTCACTCAAGTTGGGTATCCGAACCGGCTCGGCCGCGACTTTGGCTGCATTTTCCATAAAAAGATGGATCACCTCTTCGTTTTTCACGACATCCTCCGTCGAAATGTTCTATTTACCGGCTTGGGTAGACGATTTACCGTGACAGGCGATAAAAATCCGGCTAACGGCCACAAAGCTCGCGCCAAGACCTGGCCGCTCCTGAAGAAATTGACATTATGCGCCGCAATACCAAATCCAGCCATGCCAAGAGTTTCCGTGGTTTTGACGTAACCCTTGTCAACTCTCATTTCACGTAATTCGTAAAGAAGTTTTAACAATGGGACTTTAACCGGACAAACTTCCGCACACGCCCCACAGAGAGTGGTAGCGTCAAGCAGTCGATGGGTTTCGTCCATGCCATTCAGGAGTGCGCTCAGAATAACGCCCATAGGGCCGGGGTAAGTGGAACCATAAGCGTGGCCTCCAACTATTCCATATACAGGGCACACATTCATGCAAGCCCCGCATTTGATACACTTCAGGATCTCCCGATAGGGGCCATTGGCTATTTCCGATCTTCCATTGTCGAGCAACACTATGTGAAGCCGCTTGGCTCCAGTGGTTTCGCCCTGCATTCGTTGGCCCGTGATAATAGACAGATAGCTCGTTAGAGTTTGACCCGTCGCCGACCGCGGCAAAAGCCTCATCAAGAGTGGTAGGTCCTTGATTGAGGGCAACGCTTTTTCGATAGAGGTGACAACAATATGCAGTGGCGGCAACGTAGTCACCATTCTACCATTGCCCTCATTGGTGAAAAGGACAACGCTCCCGGTATCGGCTATATAACAATTTGCCCCGGAAATGGCCGCATCCGCGGACAGGAACTCCTGCCTCAAGATTTCCCGGGCCGTGTTGGTCAATACAGTGGGGTCATTACTAAAATCACAACCCAATTTCTCCCGGAAAAGTTGTCCAATCTGTTCACGACTCTTATGAATAGCGGGAACTATTATGTGAGATGGAGTTTCTCCGGCAATCTGAATAATGTATTCTCCGAGGTCCGTCTCGATTACTCTAAGCCCCAGGTCTTCGAGATGCTTGTTAAGATGAATTTCTTCCGTGACCATGGACTTGGACTTGACTACACTTTTTGCATGGTTGTCCTTAAGTATGTCGCCGACAAGGTTCCTGGCGTCTTCAGCGTTTCTTGACCCTATGGACTATCGCTCCACGCCTTGTAGCGTTTACAGCGAACTCATCTACATAACCCTTGAGGTCATCGACTACCATCCTTCGCAGTTCGGAAGCCGCCTCGCGCCATTCTTGAAACGGTATTCCAGCTATCGCATCACTCCGTTTTTGTCTAAATGTCCCTGTGGCATGGCGCATGGATCGTCTTAATGAAGGGTCGTCAATCGCCCGACGGGCGTTGTCGTGAAAGTCTATAATGTGGGATGGAAGCGTTTTCATAGCGCTTCCGCCAAAACGACAGCGAGGTGCTTGACTTCAAAACCCGCACTTCGTCGCTTGGCCGCGTCCATGATGTTCATAAGGCAACCATGGTCGCATCCAGTTACGATGTCGGCGTTGGCGTTCAATATGGAGTCAACTTTGTCGTCTGCCATGGCCATTGAGATTTCCGGCAACTTTCCCATAAATACACCGCCAAACCCGCAGCAGCGATCAGCGTTGTCCATGGGAATAAATTCGGCCCCATTGATTGAGTTCAAAAGTTCTATTGGTTCAGTCCTGACACCGAGTTCACGGGTCAACTGACACGAAGCGTGATATGTTATTTTGCCATGACCGTTTGGAAAGCCTGTTTCATGGGCTTTTAGAATATGAGTCAGGAATTGTGAGAATTCGAAAGTCCTCCGGGCCACGGCTTCAGCTTTTCTAAACATTTTAGGATCATCCTTGAAAAGGTCCGTGTAATGGTTCTTGACCATAGAGGCGCATGATCCCGATGGTATGACAATCGGGTCGGTACCTTCGAAAACTGAAATAAAATGTTCGGCCGCTCTTCTGGACGCTTTACGGTACCCAGCGCTGTTAGGGGGTTTCCCGCAACAGGTTTGTTCTTTAGGGTATACGATCTCGACACCGAAATGTCGGAGAAGTTTAACTACAGCTTCTCCAGTTTCAGGGAAAAAAGTGTCGACAAGACAAGTCGCAAAGAGTTGAACTCTCATTTCATTACCTCAGTTCGTGGAACCAACCCGACAATAATAATCTCTCCATGAATGAACATAAAACTATATTACAAACACACTTATTTAACTACCATAAGTGTAAACGGGAAAACATACGCCTGGAGAAAAACCAGGACCCCCATGAGAGAGGCTAAAGCCAGGCTGTGCCAGAAGACCCAACGTAGAATATCTCCCTCATGTCCATACCATTGAGTAGCGGTGCTCGCCACGACAATACTCTGGGCGTCTATCATCTTGCCCATTACGCCACCAGTGCTGTTGGCGGAAGCCATGAGTGTGGGGCTTATTCCTATCTGTTCTGCTGAAATTCTCTGCAAGCTTCCGAATAATACGTTGGAAGCCGTATCCGAACCTGTCAGGGCAACCCCAAGCCATCCAAGCAGGGTCCCGAAAAACGGATACAGAAAACCGGTTTTAGCGAAGGTTAAACCTAGAGTCGCGTCCAGTCCCGAATACCTGGTTGTAAATCCCAACGCCAACATGGCGGCGATGGTTAGAAGGGAAAAACGTATTGTTTTGATTGTGCGGAAATATAAGCGGAATGTTTCAGATATCGAGTACCCCATTAGTATTGCGGATATAATGCTAGCAATAAAAATACCGGTGCCCGTAGCGGACAGGATATTGAAAGCATACACTGCGGCCTCTGCTTTTGGAGCAGTTACAACGGGCGGCACTCTCATAATCAGGTTGTGCAGGCCGGGAATCTCAAACTTGTATATCCAGAGACTATCAAGGAACGTTTTCATCTGTGGAATGCCCCAAATGAAAACGAGTACGCTAAGGATTACCCAAGGAGTCCAGGCCCTCAAAACTTGATTAGTAGAATATCCGTGTGAGGCTCTTGCAACAGCGTCCTTGTCATGACCATCAAGTCCCCATATCTGCTTTGGGCGCCATTTGAGTAAAAATACGGTAACCGCGGCCAGGCAAGATAGCGCAGCTACTATATCCACGAGCCAGGGGCCGTGATAATTGGATATCAGGAATTGTGGAACAGCGAAGGCGATTCCGGCGACAAGTAAGGCCGGCCATACTTGAACCATACCTCTAAAACCGACGTATGCCCAGACTAACCAGAAAGGAATAATCAGTGAAAAAATCGGCAACTGACGTCCCGCCATGGCGCTGAGATCGAACAGATCCAAACCCGTCACGGCATTTAGGGTTATAATCGGGATCCCTAACGCTCCGAAAGCTACAGGAGCGGTATTGGCCAGCAGAGACAGGCCCGAGGCCTGGATAGGACTGAACCCGAGACCAATTAGAATTGCGGCGGTGACTGCCACAGGAGTCCCAAACCCGGCCGCTCCTTCGAAAAAAGCGCCGAAAGCGAAAGCGATCAGAACCAACTGAAGGCGAGTGTCTTTTGTCACACCCGTTATGGTGTCCTGTAAGACCTGAAATTCACCCTTTTCCTTGGTTAGAAAATAAAGAAAAATGACGTTCAGAACTATCCAGCCTATAGGAAGAATACCAAACGCCGCTCCAAATCCGGCGGTCGCAAAAGCCATGCCTGCCGGCATTTTAAAAAATACAATAGCTACCACCAGTGCGGTGGCGAGTCCCAGCAGCGCAGCCCAGTGGGCTTTAATGTGTAAAAAAGCCAAAGTCCCCAATAACACCACTACAGGTAATGCGGCGAAAATTGTAGAAATAGCCATGTTGTTAAATGGGTCGTAAATCTGATGCCAGGGCATAGTCCAAGCCTCCTTCCAGTTTCATGGGTCTAATCTTAATTTAGAGGGGCGCTGTCCCGCGCCTTCTCGTCCCCCGCCTGTCCACTAAATGTTCAGTCAAACATTTGCTGTTAGTGAGAATAGCCCTCATATTTTCAAAATTCTCACGTTTCAGTTGATAATGATCCATGTCTAACAGGAACGCTGATTAAACTGATTTTTGTCCTGCGATCATGGAACGATTTAGAATTTCCGATATATGAATAACGTTCCAGCCTTTCTTCCAGTGGCCGGCGCCGTAGGTTAGCTGCATCAAACAGCCGGGGTTTGAACTAACGACTGTTTGGGCTTGAGTTTTTTCTATAGCCTCAATTTTGGATTCCAGTATTTTCATGGAACGCTGTCTATGTGTAATGTTGTAGATCCCGGCGGACCCGCAGCACTGTCCCTCATCAGGCAGTTCCCTGATAATCCAGTTGTGGAATTCTTTTCAGAAGGTTTCTTTGGGGGAAGATTAATCTCTGGCCGTGTCTCAAGTGGCAAGGGTCGTGAAAACAAACCCTTTCCGATATAGGGCCAAATCTGATATCCGGGGTTAAAACCGAGTCCAGGAACTCGGACACGTCCCTGACCTTGCCTGAAAATTCTTCAGCTTTAGCCGGCAAAGGCAGGATTTTTTCGAAAAATTTCACGATAAGTCTTCAGTTCCGATCCACATGCGGCGCAATCGGTTACTACGTAATCAACACGTCTGTCCGCGAATATCCGGATGGTGTTCTCCGCCATCTCCCGATAGATTTTGCGTTCGCCCTCCGCAATGTTAGGTGTTCCACAACATTGAACTTCTTTTGGGACGATCACTCTGTAACCGGCTAGCGTCAAATTTTCTATTGTGGCTCGGCTCGTCTCGGCAAAAATAAGATTCATCGCGCAACCAAGAAAGAATCCGACTCGTCCGCGTTCAGGTCCTATTGCCGGGATTTCCTCGGGGATTTGTTCAGATAGTGGCCGAGAAGGTAACTTTGGCGCAAGGGCCTCCATAAATCCGAGGTCCTCAGAAAATAGATTGAGAATGTCATATTTTCTCACCAGGGACTGAAGCCCGGAAATCTCATAAAGTTTCAAAGGGAACAGTAGTTTGGATAGTCTCTTTTGATCCAGGATCGCATAATTTAGCAGGAACTTCTTGATCAGGGATTGGGGCCTGTTTTGTTCAATCCGATATCGCGCTTCCAGCGCTAATTCCCCAGCCTTGACCCCGGCTGGACAAACACTCTGACAATTTCTGCAGTCGAGACAATGATATATATGTTCGACAAACTCCTCGGAAGCTTCCATCTTTCCATCTATAACGGCTTTTATCATGGCCACTCGCCCTCGAGGTGATTGGGTTTCCAATCCGTCGGTCCGATACGTTGGGCAAGACGGTAAACATAACCCGCATCGCATACACTGGAGCACGTCACCATAATCGTGAACGTCAAGAGTTGAGAGCGCTGCGGCTATCTTGTCCGGATCAAAGTGTTTCCCCATTGGCGCCTCACTTTTCTAAAGGAAAGATTTTTCCCGGGTTCAGTCTACCTGTCGGATCAAAACATGTTTTAATTTTACGCATTAACTCAATAGCCTTTGGGCCAACCATTTGAGGGAGATATTTTGATTTGGCGATCCCGGTTCCGTGCTCGCCGGAAATGGTTCCCCCAAGGCTTATCGCTTTGTTGAATATGATTTCGTACGCCTCGTGGACCCTCTGGATTTCGTTCAGGTCCCTCTCATCGGTCAAGGCATGTCGGATGTAAATTGCCGTCACCCGCATGTCCGAAAGTGCCTATCCTTATGTTCGACTTTTCAGTGACTTCCTTGATCAGGGCCATCATTTCGGGAATCGCGGGACGAGGGACTGTGATGTCTTCGAGTATTGTGGTTGGTTTTGCGCGAGCAAGGGCCGACAGGGCCATTCGCCTTGCGGTAAACAATTCTTCGGATTCCTGAGCGCTTTTGGCTATTCTCAATGTCCTAATATTATTAGCTTTGCAAGCTTCCTCAATGACGGCCGCTTCTTCATCTACGACAGCAGGGTGCCCATCAGCTTCAATGAGCAATAACGCTGCGACATCCCGGGGTAAACCGATCTGGGAATAGTCTTCAACGCAGTTTATTGTGACCTGATCCATGAGTTCGAGGGTTGATGGGATAACCTTCCTGGATATAATTGTGGAAACGGTTCGAGCAGCGTCTATGACATCATCGTATAGAGCAAGAAAAGTTTTCTTGGTCTTTGGTTTTGGAACCAGTTTCAGGACTATTCTCGTGAAAATACCGATAGTGCCTTCTGTTCCGACCATAAACTTGGTGAGGTTGTATCCTGCTACATCCTTTACGCACTTTGTGCCGTACCTGACTTTGGACCCGTCAATAAAAAAGGTGTCTAGACTCATAACGTAATCGCCGGTGATCCCGTACTTGAGTCCCCTCAACCCCCCCGCGTTTTCCGCTACGTTGCCCGCCGATAGTAGATATCTTCATGCTCCCAGGATCAGGGGGATAGAAGAGATCCATGGCCTCTACAGCGGCATGTAGATTGGCAGTAATAACTCCCGGTTCCACAGTAACGGAAAGGTCATCGCCGTCGATTTCAATAATTTTATTCATAGCGGTAGTAACCAGGACAATTCCGCCTTTGACTGGAACGGAACCTCCGCTGAGACCAGTCCCGCTGCCCCGCGTTGTCACAGGGATATTTTCTTCGGTCGCAAGCTCGAGGACTTTTTGGATGTCTTCTTCGTTGAAGGCCCTGACAATGGCGTCGGGTTTGAACGATGTCAGGGGTGTTGCGTCATAGGAGTAGCAGACGAGATTCTGGTTCCGAGTAAAGGACTTTTTGGGAACCGAGTTCTTCTACGAGTTTGGAAACGAAAGTCTTGTTCATGAGTTTCGCTGTCCTATTCGGGATTGGGTAATAGTTCAAAGTGGCAAGATGGACAAACAATAACATTGTCTTACAACTTGTCAAGAAAATAGTTATACATTGCTGTTGTCTGTTGACTGGTAGCCTCGCTTGTAGTACCCTTCAAATCATGAATAACAGCCGCTCCAAACAAGAAAATCCGCCTAAACCGGTATTTGAAAAAATTAGGTCTGAACGCCTGTCTGAAAAAGTCGCCGAACAACTAAGACAAGCGATCAGCGACGGCAAGTTCAAAGTAGGTGAAAAACTCCCGTCTCAACCAGACCTGGCCGAACTCATGGGTGTCAGCAGACCCTCAATCAGGGAAGCTGTCAAGTTATTGGAATTGCAAGGAATGATAGAGACTGTTCAGGGAGGTGGCACAGTCGTAAAAAATATTGCGGCCCAGGAAATTAAGACGCCGATGGAAGCGTTGCTAAGCTCTGACAAAGAAAAAATTATGGAACTGACGGACGTGAGGGCCCTTCTGGAAGTGTGGAGCGCAAAACGCGCCGCTACCAATCGAACAGAAGATGAACTCCAACGAATCCTTTCTCTTGTTGAAGGAATGGAGAAGGATTTTGAGACAGGATCAATCCATTATGAACTTGACGCCAAGTTCCACAAGGAAATCGCAGGGGCTACCCACAACACTATCCTTACCCACCTGGTTGGTAGCGTTTTTGATTTGATACGCGAGTCAATAAAGTTTCACAGGGAACAGATGTTTGTGAGTCGTAGAGATCAGGAAAAGATTCTTGAACACCATCGAAGGGTTTATGACGCCATTCGAGACCAGGATCCCACAAGAGCCGAAGCTGAGATGTACAAACATCTCCAATTTGTAATTCGGTGAATACAGGACCCGATTCTTCAACGACTAATCACCACGCGACAACCTTCCAGTATCCGATAGATCAGGCCGCAGCCTCAGACCAATTTCTATGTTGTTAGGTATAGAGATCCCTGGATGGATTGATTAGCGTCGCTATCAGCCCGTTTTGAGAGGTTCTATACAATCCGGCTTGTCGTAATCGGGTCTGTTTACCTTCATGCCAACCTGGGTAATCCGGAAATTATCGTCGCTCAAAGGTCTCAATAAATTTCTAAAATCTTCCGAAGCGGTATCCGTAGATTCTAACCACAGTCCATAGTCTTTTGTCGGAACGACTACGGGCATTCTGTCGTGGACGGATTTTATCAAGTCATTACTCTGTGTAGTTATGATAGCGCATGATCTCGTTACATCTCCTGATGGGGATTTCCACTCGTCGTAAATTCCGGCGAAGGCCAGGAGACCAAATTTCTCAAAGCTTATCAAGTATGGCTGCCTGGCTCCGGATTGGGTTCCTTTCCATTCGTAAAAACCATTAGCCGGTATCAGTATTCTTCTTTTCTTGAAACTGGATCTGAATGCTGGTTTTGATTCCACAGTTTCACAGCGCGCGTTTATCAACCGTTGAGAAATAGCTGGATCCTTGCTCCAGGAGGGGATTAACCCCCATTTGAGAAAAATAAGCTCACGCTTATTGGTTGGGGGCCATGATGTAGCCTGATAGCAGCTATTTCCTGAGACGGAGCCACGTTGTAGCGAGGCCTAATCTCGGGAGTTTCGTCCAATTCAAACTGTTCGGCGAGTTCCTTCGATGAACTCACCAGCAGGAATCGTCCGCACAAGTTTCTCTCCGTTCTGATTCTGAGATGATGAGTTCGTAATCATTTCTGGTGAGCGATTCGTCTGGCGAACTGCGCTGAAGTCCTCCCTTTGCGAACACATCGCAAATTATTCCGACAGTGGTCAATTTATCGATAGACCATGCCATGAGCGATGTTCCAAATTGCTTTTTGAGAAACTGAATCGCATCCTTGATTAGTGTGAATTCAGGTCCCTCCCATGACTCAATCTCGATTTCATAATGTTTGAAATCCTGCGCCCCTGCAGAGAACGAAACTTCGTCAACGGCCAACTCCCCGATCGGTTTTGTTTTTTCCGTGTCAAGTATTGCTCTGGTGGTTCGGCGGGTGTTACGTTTTTGGATGATCTCAAGTCCCATTCGCTTTAGAGAAGTTTCGGCGCCAAGATTTCCCGAAAGTTTTCCTGTATCAAGATTCACACCCATGTTCATGGCAAGTTTCGCAATGCGTGCAAGTGTCTGGGTATCGGACCCGGTTTCCAATTCGGGCCTCGATAAAGAGCCATCATCATGTTTCAGAGCAGGCCCCTTCAAGGCCACCTTTTCACAGTCGGGGTATTGCCTCAATCGCAGGGCCCATTTTCTTTTCGACAGGGCTCTATCTGGCGAGTCAAAATAAAGATCCTGGAAAGTTATCTCTTGAGCCTGTTCCAGTGGAAACTGAGCCAGGGAAGAAAGAATGGCTATATCAGCTTTTAATTTGCCAGGATTTTGCGAAACTATGACTAGCTTCGCCTCGGTCTCTGTGGGAACCGGTATGAAGAACTTTTTTTCATGATCCAGCAAAGCTCTTTTTATATGAAGACCGGAACTATAACCACCAAGGGATCCATCTGAATTTATGACTCGGTGGCATGGGACAATTATCGGGACGGGATTTTTCCCGTTTGCGGACCCTACGGCCCTAAAGGCTTTAGGGTTACCTATAGACCTGGCTATTTCTGCGTAAGACCTGGTTTCTCCTGCACGTATATTGAGCAGTTCCTTCCACACACTTTGCTGAAAGGCGGTCCCTTGATTAAAGTGTATAGGGATATCAAAAGTAGGACAGACTCCCTGAAAATAATTGTCAAGCTGGGTAATCAGATCCTTTAGAATCACTAGGGTAGGGGCGTGAATGGGCTGCGATGGGGGGGCAGTAAACTGGATTTCCGTTATGCCTTCGTCAGTGGCGGAAATTTTTAACCATCCAACTAACTCATTATAGTAAAAGCAACTTGAAATTTCGAGGTTCATGTTTCTCTCGGATGCGTCTAGTTTATTATTCTGGCAATCTAAAAATTAAATCATAAATCGACATTGACAATCAAATCTAGTACATTCTCGCGACAGTGATCTGGTTATGGTTTCGTGGAAACAACCGGCATCCTGGGCCTGCGTAAAAAGAGCGGTTGCTAGAACAGGACAAATGTGTAATATAATAGAAAAAGAATCGGAAATTATCCGAAGCTTGGGAGGCGGTAGAGTTCTGGTGGGCTCCGCGGTCTTCAAAACCGTAAGCAGGGCGCTAATAACGTTCTGGGTGGGTTCGATTCCCATGCGCCTCCGCCAATTCGATTTTGGATTGTCCTTTCTAAAGATTTGTGTCGCCCGCTCCAGACCCTAAAATTCCCACAAACTTAGAATGACTCCGAACGAAACGGTCAGGGCCCAACCTTTTCTTTTTGTAAAGGGCGCTATATGAAAATAGTAAGCGCTGAGTATTTATGCAGCGCCGAAAAGAGTAAGGATTATCCTTCGACGCGCGTGCCCGAAATAGCGTTCGCCGGCAGATCAAACGTGGGCAAATCGTCAATGATCAATTCATTGCTGGGAAGAAAAAATCTGGTCAGGACATCCAAGACTCCCGGTCTCACAAGAAAAATCAATTTTTTCCTGATAAACAAGAATCTGATGTTTGTTGATTTGCCCGGTTACGGATACGCTTCCGTCCCTATGGATGTACGAAGGTCCTGGGCGCCCATGGTCAATACGTATTTGACCGAAAGAAAACAGTTGGCCGGTGTTGTCGTAATAATTGACTCAAGAAGAGAGCCTACCGAGCTTGATGAAAGCATGATCAATTTTCTGAAGTTTCGTGAATTTCCATTTCTTTTGGCGATATCAAAGGCGGACAAAGTGGGGCACGCCCAACGTTCTCTGCTTCTTAAAAGCGTTCAGGAACAATGGGGACTGACTAATTCGGTTGAACTGTTTTCATCTATTACAGGCCTCGGACGCAAAGAGTCATGGAGTTGGATTATTGAATTTTCGGCAAAATGGCGAGCTTCCAAAAACAACTCTTCTATTGGAAAAATTAATTCTGAAGATTAGCGGCGTATACCGCATCATGATAAAGGAAAAATTAATAAAGAAAAAATCATGACCAAAAAGATGCTTATTAATTCAAGCCATCCGGAAGAATGCCGGGTGGCGGTCGTAGTGGATGGAGAGCTTGATGAGCTGGATATCAAGACCGGTCCCAAAGAAGCTACAGTAGGAAACATTTACAAAGCGGTAATTACGAGGATTGAGCCTTCTCTCCAGGCGGTATTCGTAAATTACGGCAGTCCCAAAAACGGCTTTCTGTCGGTCAACGACATTCATCCCTCATATTTCCCGGAATCATTTCATGATTCCCGGCGCCGACCTAGGATTCAGGAAGTTTTCAAGAAAGAAGACCATGTGGTCGTGCAGGTGGTTAAAGAGGAAAGGGGAAACAAGGGAGCCGCATTAACGACGAACATATCGTTGGCCGGCCGATACCTCGTGCTGATGCCTGGAGCGGAATTATGCGGGGTTTCCAGAAAAATTGAGGAGGAATCAGAAACGCCGGGAACTCAAGGAAATCCTGAAACAGTTAAAACCACCTGAAAACATGGGCTTTATAATCCGAACAGCCGGAATGGGCCGAACGAAAACCGAGTTGTCAAGGGATCTTAACTACCTTCTCAGACTGTGGAAAACCATAGAAAAGAACATGGCTTCCGAGCCTGCTCCGTGTTTATTGCATAAAGAGCATGACCTTGTAGTGCGTGCTATCAGGGAACACTTCTCTGCGGATATAACGGAAATTTTGGTGGACGATAAAGAAGTTCACAAAAAGACTAGAGATTTCTTTAGACAGGTGATGCCAAAGTTTGAAAAGCTGGTAAAGCTTTACCAGGAGAAAAGACCATTATTTAACAAATACCAGCTCGAAGAACAGATAGAACGGGTTTACAGCAGAAAAATAAGTTTGAAATCAGGTGGATACATAATTGTAGATCCTACGGAGGCGATGGTCACCATAGACGTCAATTCAGGTAAAGCGACCAGAGAAAAAGAAATTGAAGACACTGCGTTTCTTGTAAACATGGAGGCCTCGCCTGAGATAGCGCGTCAACTCAGGTTGAGAGATCTAGGTGGAATCATAGTGATAGATTTCATCGACATGATAAACAAGAAGCACATTCAGGAAGTTGAAAGAGCGCTGAAAGCGGCTCTCAGGAGGGACAGGGCAAAGACAAAGGTACTCAGAATCTCGCCTTTAGGCCTTCTGGAACTCTCTCGTCAACGTTTGAGATCATCACTTGGTGAAGGGGAGTACCATGACTGCCCGTTATGTGAGGGTACCGGACGGCTTAGGTCTCCTGAGACCAGTTCTCTCTACATTTTCCGCAAAATAAAGGCGCTTCTGGCCAAAGCGGATGTTCGGGAGGTCAGAGCCACCATACCTTCTCAGGTAGCCGACCATCTTTTGAATTTCATGAGAGCTGAACTGTATACGCTGGAATCCCAACATGAGGCCAGGATAGTCATCCTGGGCAAGAACAATCTCCCAGACAAGCAAATATCGCTGGAAGCCTTCAGGGAAGGCGAGGTTTCATCATATACCGTTCCAATCCATGCCATCGAGTTGGTTGAACCAGTTGCGATCATTGAGGCCCCTGAGCTGGTTGTAGAGGAAGAGATAGTCCAGCAGACGTCAGTGGAGCCTGAGGAAAAGGCCAAAGAAACAAAAGCGCCGCGACGCAGGCGCAGAAGCCGTAAGAAGACAAAGCAAGAGACTGAAACGCCGGATAGCCAGGATTTGGCCGAGGAGACCCTTGGGCTTTCCGAGGAGGCGTCTCAGGTTCCAGAATCTCCTGTGGAAGAACAAAAGACTTCGGAACCTGATCAAAGCCCTCAAAATGATACAACGGAATCTCAGGCAAGCGCTCCGCCTGCCCAGGAAGAAACTGAAAACGAAGCAGAACCTGAAAAACCGAAAACCCGTGGTAGGGCGCTTCTTAAGAACGCCAGACCCAGAAAAAAGGCCACACTTCAGGATTACTTGCCGTTCTCGTGAAAGTTGTTGGAAAGAAGTTGATTAATGGATGACGGATCTCGTGAATATCCGTCCCGCCCTTTAGTTGGTGTAGGCGCGATAATCATAGATGAGTCAAGGGTTGTGCTTGTACGTCGAGCAAAGGAGCCTTCCAAAGGTGAATGGAGTATCCCGGGGGGACTGACTCGGCTTGGCGAGACGCTAGTCCATTCGGTTATCAGAGAAGCGGCTGAAGAAACCGGATTATCCGTGAGTGTGGGGCCTCTGATCGAGTTGGTTGAACGTGTATTCCATGACAAAGACGGTAGGATTCAATTTCATTATGTCATAGCCGACTACAAGTGTATGGTTGAGGATGGCGACTTGAGAGCCGGCAGCGACGCAATGGAGGTTTGCTGGGCCACTAGAGACGCTCTTGCTGACTTCGCGTTGCCCAAGATCACTTTGGACGTTATAAATAAAGCTTTGGAGATGAATTGAGCCTGACATTTGGAGCAATTTTTTGTTCAATCAAAGAGGTCGGTGAGTGTTGAAGATCTCTGACAGATTAAGTCCCACGTCAGAGATGCTGGCGTTGACAACCAGCGGCGACACGAAGAACATTTTGATTTGCCTCATTGAACTAAGGGGTCCTCTAAATGTGAACCAGGCGTTGGAGGCCGCTCAGCGGGCAGCCGCAAAATTCCCCCAGTTGACCCGTCGGATAAAAGAAGTGAAATCCCGCTTGTTACACTATCTGGTTTGGGATACAGATTCCAAGCTCAAAGTGCCAACTTTTTTTCAAGAAATCGAGCATTTTGAAGCTGATAGGCCAATGCTTGATCAATTGATTCCAGTCATCCAATCAAGGCTGGAAAGGAATTGGGACCTTTTTCAAGAGCCTCCTGCAGAGTTTCATCTAATAAGGATTTCTCCTGAACGACATATAGCGGGATGGTTAATGCATCATGTGGCGGGAGACGCCGCTACGGGAACTGATGTCGGCCAAGAAACACTCGTTCAGTATTTTGAGATCCATAATAGGCAAAAGTCAGAATGGGCCGGAGAATACTATTCATTTTCCGGATCAAAAAAGAGGCGTGTAACCCCCAAGAAACTTCGAATGCGAAATTATCTTGAGGACGTCAAGCAGACTTTTGAAAACCTGTTCACCAAAGCTTGTCTTCCCGTTGGTTCAGGCTCAAAGCACGACAACTCCCAACATCATGTAAAGAGATTACTAACAGAGGAAGAAACAGATCTCTTGTACGCAACAACCACCAATCATGGAGTTTCTTTCGTGGACCGACTGGTAGTAAGCGCCAATGACGTAATTGATGAATGGAACCTCAAGCGTGGGGCGTCTCCAGGGTTGCTGACTACTTCCATGACGGTCAACATGCGGGGACGTTTCTCAGACGTGGACTTAATGAATTCCAGTTCACTGATATTTTTCAAATCGTCGCCGTCGGATCGTACGAATACACGATCTTTCGCGAGAAAAGTCGCTTTAGCCCGAATAAAACATTTTCGGAATCAAACAGACCTGAAACTCTCGAAAAATATCGAAATGATGATCGATGCGTTTCGAATCTTCCCATTTCAGATCCGTAAGAGAATAATCAGCTTTTTCATCAACAGACATCAGTTTTCAATAGGAATAACAGTTCTAGGGACAGTCTGGCCGGAAATTCAGAACGGCAAGCCCACAACGAATTCCGCTTTCACAAGAATCGGAGATCTGGAAGCAGTGGAAATATTTGGCGTCGCGCACAAGATGTTGTCCGAAACCCGAGCGCTTCTCCTCCTCTACACCTTTCGAAAGAGGCTGAATCTTGTGCTTACCTGTTCAGGGCGCCTTTTCACTCGTGAAGAATGTGATGAGTTCATGGATATGATAATCAGTAAATTGACGGCCTCTCAGATGTTTCCGGTTCATTGACCATGTCCAGTGCAGCAAAAGTCCTACCGGATCTGGACAGCCTGGAGGACGAGGGTTCGAGATGCTTGGGCTGATATCTATTGCGCTGATAAGTAGTTCCTCTCCACTGTAAGGCGTCTCGCAGCAGAATTTTTTTCACCATGACTGCAAACATCCAAATCAGCATTAGGTTACCGAGAGCGACATAAGCGGAATATTTTTTGGACAGACCAATCTGAACCAAAAACAAACTGGATGATATGGACATCTGGATCAGACATGCTGTGGGAAGCAAGAACCAGAAATTAGGCCATATTTCACGTGCCGATACAGAGTAAAGAATTGTCGCAATAACGAATGACGGCAAACTGACCAGAATGTGCATCATCAAATATCGTAATACCTTAGAAAGTTTGTAATTCATTGCGCCGCAAAGGATTCTGGTCCAGCCGTCCAGAACTTCGCTAAAACCTGAATACATTTTTGTTTTTAAGAGATTCTTGCCGTTCGCGAATAAAATGCCCAGTCCCTCAGCTTTAACTCTTTTTCCGATACCGATATCCTCGACAGCAAGGTTCTTGACGTTGCAGTGACCGCCAATCTTTTCATAAGCGTGTCTACTGATGATAAAAAACATTCCGTTCGCTGTAGCTACCGAATTATTCGGATCGTTAACTTTGGCCAGTGGAAACAGAATTGCCGCCATGGCGGCGAAAGTGGGAAGCAGCGCCTTCTCCCAAAATGAGTTCAGAACAAATTGAGGCGAAAGAGTAAGAAGGTTTATTTTTCTTTGTAGGGCCTCGTTAACGCACTGCCTCAATGAGGATTTGTTGAGAGAGCTATCAGCGTCAAGAAACGCAAACCACTCTCCCGAAGCATGTTTGACGCCTTCGTTCAATGCGTGACACTTGCCGGTCCAGCCTACCGGCCTTTCTTTGTTAGACACAAGTTTACAATTGGTTTTTCCGTTAAAGAGTTCGGAAACTACTTTGGCGGTTTGATCTGTGGATCTATCGTCAACACAGATTATCTCGAAATTGGGATAATCTTGACTGAGCGCCGATTCAAGGCAGGCCCCAATGAGGTTTTCCTCATTGTGCGCCGGAACAATTAATGAAACGAGTGGCGGCTTTTTTGGAAGAGAGGTTTTCTTGTCGGGGTCCAGGACGGGAACCCATTTAATTGTATCCATAATATCGCGCATACGCGAGGACCAAAAAAACATGATAAAAATCAATACGGCAGATCCGAAGGCAAGACTGATATAGTTCAAAAAGACCTCAGTTTCATAAGGGCCAGACAATCAAGTCAATTTACATTAGCCCAAGTAATAGTCAATTTCCATAGATTTTTTGGCCGCTAACGCACTTTTTGGGACGCTCCGACAATGCCGAACCTTGAGCCCGTTTTTGTTCCTTCCAACAGGGAAAAGCCACACGTGGCCAACTCACCTATAAAATCGGCTTCGTAAAACCTGTCCCCGGTTGGATGTCTCAGCATCCGCTTGAGAAGCCAATTAGCATACAGGGGGGGATATATCTCCTCAAAATAAAAAATGCCATCTGGTTTGGTGACTCTCGCAATTTCACTTATGCACAGACGCCAATCCAGAACGTGATGAATTATCCCGAAATTGAACACAGCGTCAAAGGAACAATCCGGAAATGGCAGGAACTGGGCGTCAGAGGAGAGGAAATGCAGGTTGTCCTTGTAGTCGGATTTCAATCTCCTAACGGATCTTTTCACAAGGGCGGTTTCCAGGTCAAAAGCAATAACATCGTTAAATCTCATGCTCCGATATATTATCTGGGCGCCACGCCCCAGTCCACAGCCTATTTCTAACGCTATTTTTCTTTCAGGAGGAAGTCCCAGTTTGAGCCACTTGCGCATTTCCCGCTTTTGAAACACAACTCGCAAAGGACTGTAAATCCAGACCCTCTCTGGCCAGTTCATGAGCATTTGCGTATTTTTCGAGGATATTTTCTCCGACATTTTATACCGGTATCAAGATTGAAGCTACTGTGAGGATCAAGAAGCTCAACGGCATGTAACTTGCCCTGTTAAATAGAGATGTCGCTGTCTCCACACCTGCGGATTCATATACCAACTTTGCAGGCCTCAACAACATTAAATAACCTAGTATTGCGGCGCCAAACGGATAGAGCGGGCTGACTCCCAGATCCAGCCACAAAATATATTGTCACACCAGCGAATGCAGCCATGGAGACTGCAACAATCATGATGAAAACAGATTCCTTCAATCCCAGCACGCTCAAGGTAGTGCGTGCGCCCACTTTGATGTCGTCCTCCATGTCAATAATATCATTGGCTATATTTTGACCACCTACCTCCCAGCAGGCTAACCAAAGGAACATGAACGCCACAAAACCGAGATGTGGGTCTGGATTCACAGCGTATATGCCTGCAAGGCCACCAGAAGCCTTGACCAAAGCCGACGGAATTATCTTCAAATGGGTGATTCTGAGCAGCTTGCAATACAGTCCTTCACAACAGGCTGAAGCCAGGAATATTATCGCACAGACCGGATTGAGAATTGTCGCTCCTGCCAATGCGATAACCGCCCAGAAAATTACCCATGCCAGGCCTTTTCTAAACGGAATAAGTCCTTGAGCTACCGGATGCTCCGCCATTATTTCGTCAACATGAAAAACCTTCAATGACCTGTCTTTTAAAGCCAGCCTTTCTTTGTCCACCTTCACGTCCACAAGGTCGTTTAACGCATATACCGCGGTATATCCAGCGAATGCGGTAACTAATCCAATAAGTATGGTAGACATCGGAGGAAAATGGCCCAATTGAAGCATAGCCGCCATGGCCGGAGTCGCAACATCCAACAATCCGTGAGGAGTCCGGGAGAGACCAAAAAAAAGCTTTAACCCGGACAAACGTGCAAGGAAGGAGCAATGCCTGTTCTGCTCGTTAAGGTTCATGGAGCCCCTATTCTACGGAGTCAATGTTTGAAGTGGGCCACGACTACTCATAAGGAAACGTCAGTTTCCCTCCCAAAAAGCCAAGAGTGGCGGCCAGGGCTGCAAGAGAGATAACAAGCGAAAGATATGCCAGCAGAATTGGATCCGTCATATCCAATGGATTGATTATAACAAAGGTTCGGATCACTAAAGCGAGAATTCCCCACAAAAGAGCCAGGAAAGCCAGTCTCTTCTTTTGTCGGGTTATTGAGGAATCGATAGCCTCATAATTTACCCACCACGTAAAATAGCCAGTAGCAATGGTAGCCGGTAAGCTGACTGTTCCAATCGTAAGAACGAGGAAGGCTGCCCATTCTGTCATAATTGATTCAGTCGCAATCGCTCCGATTTCAAATACGGCGGAAACGATGAGAAGCGCTACAGGAAAATGTACGACAGCGGGATGAGGGTGCCTCCTGAAAAAAGGATGTTCGTCCAGAAACGCTTCCACTTTTCCACGGTAACCGGGCCCATATTCCTTCTGGCCACCCTTAAACAGCCCTACCATTGGAACCCTGCTCAAAACCTCCGGCCCATGTGGAGCCGACTTTATGTCTGAGCTAAGATCCTGACCGGCCTGGTGGCGTCTCATGTGGGCCCCTGCGGGCCATTTTGCGCTTTCTGTGACGTCATAGACGTTTCCGTCCACTACGACGAGCGCTCGAGCCCCATTTTTCCCGTCATTTTGCTGGATCACTTCTGGTGGGAAACTTTTCATGTCAGATGAGAGCCTGTAGTTTCCAGAGGCAGTCTCCGGCGGCCTGATCTATCTCAATCGTCGAAGCGGCAGGCTGATCGCTCCCGGCGCCTTGAAGCGCTCTTTCTATCCTGACTGTGAAACGGTCAGTTCTTTCGTCGCAATCGTCGGACAGAACTTCGACAATCAACTGCCGGTTGTCGTCAGTCAAAATGGCTTGACAGCCCGTTACGATGCGGGGGTATCGGGGATTACTCGAACGTGGGTCATTTTCCAGTTTGTCCAGCTTGTCAACTCTTCTGAAACTGGGTTCGGGTTTGCACCCAGAACAACTTTTGCATCCGGACATTTATAACTCCTATATAAGAAGATTTTACTTTATGGCCAAAATGGTCTTGATCAATAAATACGACTTAAAGATTCCTATGAGGGCAAGACCGATTGAATTCATCCAGAACAACTCTTACTTCGTTGTTTATTGATTATGGTTAATTATACGAATCTCCTCTATGGAGCTGTTCTCAAATTCGCTCAGGGACGCCCTGACAATAGAATTGTCCATAGCCTCTTTACGCATGGCTCTGTGGAGGTCTGACTGGCCATCGAGAGCCTCGGTGTATGGCTTCTCTACCGACAACGACGTTTTTTGGGAAAGAACAAGCACCCTGGTTTGGACCGGGCCAAAAACATGATCGATTACATCTTTCAATTCGGGTTTCGTGACAAGATACGCCTCAAACTGCTCCTTGTAAAAGCTCTTGGTAAACCCGATTTCAATCTCCTTGGGACCATAGGCGATAAGAGATCCATGATCAAGCATAGAGAGTAATAGCCCATCGAGCCCATGCGCTTTCAAGGTTTTTTTGAGATGTTCCCATACCTCATCGTTGGTACCCTGAGGAACCGGCGCAACATCTGTGATAGTGAAACGTTGTTCATCCGCCTTGAGATTTGGAAGCCGCTCTGAACAAGTTGTGTCTTGTTTTTCAGGACGCTGAAGAACTGCCGTCGGAGAGGGTTCGACCAAACTTGCCTGAAATCTCGTCTGGGAAGGGGCCACCCTGATTCTGGAGGAAGGGGAGTCAATTCTTTTCAGAACGCTTGCAAGATCCACTAGTCTGGGAGCCATAGCCATCTTGACCACGGTCATTTCCAGCGCAATCAGGGGGATACCGGATTTCTTTATCTCTGGTTCGCTCTTTAGAAGAATAGAAAAGAGATTGTTGAGTTCTTCACAAGATGTCTTTTTTGCCATGCTTTTCAACATCTGTATTTCTGATTCCCCTGCGTCAATCATGTTTACAAGAGCGGAATCATCAATATTATGAGCTATCAGAATCAAATTTCTTATAAAACGTATGAGGTCTAGAGTAAACTGTTCAGGATCATAGCCCTCGTTGAAAACTTGATGCAGCACGTCCAGAGCGTTCGCCGGATCGTGATCTATAACAGCTTCCACCAGTTTGAAAAATCGCTCACGGGAGCCAATTCCCAGAATCGCCTGCACCGCTGGGAGTCCTATGTGCCCGTCACTGAAGGCCAGAACCTGATCCAAGAGGCTCAAACCGTCCCTGAACGATCCCTGGGCTTCAAGCGCTATGACATCAAGGGCTTCCGGAGCAGCTTCAATCCCCTCTTTGGTCAGAATATCCGCCATACCCGCTGCAATATCCCGGACAGATATGGTACGGAAGTTGAACCTTTGGCATCTGGAATTAATAGTGGCAGGAACTTTATGAGATTCGGTAGTGGCGAAAATGAACTTCGCGTGCGCTGGAGGCTCCTCAAGCGTTTTGAGTAACGCGTTGAACGCGTTCATCGAGATCATGTGAACTTCGTCGATAATTATGATCTTATAATTGGACGAAACAGGTGGGTATTTAATATTTTCATTAATTTCCCTGATGTTATCGACCGAAGTATGAGAAGCTCCATCTATTTCCTGGACATCTACAGAATATCCACCGGCTATTTCTTTGCACGATGGGCAGTTACAGCATGGGTCCGCTTCTTCAGCTAATCTACCCGTGCAATTCAATGACTTGGCCAGAATTCTGGCGACGGTCGTTTTGCCCACTCCCCGCACTCCGCAGAATAAAAAGGCATGCGCGACCCTGCCGGAAAGCACGGAGTTCTTCAAAGTGGTAATAACATGATCCTGTCCCACCACTTCTGAAAACTTGGTCGGTCGATATTTACGGGCAAGTACAAGATAAGCAGACATGATTCAAAAAGAATCCATAATGAAGCTGGAATGGAAAGCGCCGATCGCCTGGAGAGGGCCGACCCCCGAGATTACTTCCGCTGCTTCCTTCCAGACCTGACGGGTTCAGTAACTCCAGGTCGCCCTCACCAGAAGACCGGCGCCGACGCTTGATATCGAATGACCTCCACTGAAAGCTCTAACTGGCCATACCTTCTGAAAATAACAGAAAATCACTACTTTCGTCAAGGGGCGTCGCTCGGTCTATTACAAGACCATGGCCCTTACTTGATTGTTGCTCAGAGAAACTTGGCAGGCAATTCTTCGCTGAACTGGAACGGTAAGTTGGAGATAACCATCAGTGTGGATGTCCCATGCGCCAGGATTTTTCCTGTTTCATCGGTTACCGCCACCTGCCCGTATCCCAAAGTCCTGCCCAGTTTTATTTTTTTACCATGGGCTGTAAGTTTTGTCCCATTTGTTGAAGAAAGATAATTTAATTTCAGATCTACCGATGTCATGCCCATTCCTTCGTCGACCTGACCATACACCGCCCAGAACGCTGCAGCGTCTATAATCGATGAGTAAACACCTCCATGAACCTGTCCAAAAGGTTGAAGATGTTTATTTGGGTCCAGCTCTATCTCGATTTTGGATGTACCAATGTCGAAATGAATCAGGCGCATGTTCAGAAGCCTGAAGTATGGGCAATCGCATGTAATTTTGCTGATTTTAGAAACGTATTCCGGATTTAGTTTTCGCATGACCTGTCCTTGTTTCTTTTTGCCATTCCGCAATTCTAGGCATTCTGGAGGTCAGGTCAACCATCTTTTTCGACGTCTGTAATGTTTAACGTCACGGTAACTTTTTTTTGCCCCCTGTTCGGTTAAACCTAGATAGAATTCTTTTATATCTTCATTCTCCCGCAGTTTTTCCACCGTGTCATCAAGCACGATACGCCCATTTTCCATCACGTATCCATGATCCGCAATGCTTAACGCCATATGGGCGTTCTGTTCCACAAGCAGGATAGTGACTTCTTCCTGACGGTTTATTCTCTGGATAATCTCAAATATTTCACCGACTAACATCGGACTCAGACCCATCGACGGCTCATCGAGCAATAAGAGTTTCGGGTGTGACATCAACCCCCTGCCGATCACCAGCATCTGCTGCTCTCCTCCACTTATGTAACCTGCCGCGATTTTTCTTCGGTGTGGTAGCCTTGGAAAATAGTTGTAAACTCTCTCCAGATCCAACTTGATGCGCTTCTTGTCGCGAATCGTGTGCGCAGCTACCAGTAGATTTTCCTCTACCGTCAGATCTTCAAATGCTTTTCGGCCTTCCATCACCTGGAATACGCCTTTTCTTACAATTTTTTCAGGGTCCATTCTATCTATGCGCTCACCCTTAAATGTTATGGTCCCGTCCGTTATTTCTCCGTCTTCAGACTTTAACAATCCCGACACAGCCTTGAGCGTAGTGCTTTTTCCCGCGCCGTTGTTGCCCAGTATTGTCACAATCCGGCCTTCGTCTACACTGAGGGACATCCCCTTTATTACAAGTATGACCTTGTTATAGGTCACTTCCAGATTGTTTACGTCGAGTAAACGCGACATCTGCGTCAACCCCCTAGCCTGGAGTAGGCAAGGTCTTTTTCACCAAGGTAAGCCTTTATCACTCGCTCATCTGTTCTTATTTCCTGAGGCTTCCCCTCCGCTATTTTTACCCCGAAATCCAGAACCGTCACTCGATCGGAAATGTCCATGACCACGCCCATGTCGTGTTCGATAAGAATTATGGTTACTCCCCATTCCTCATGAATATCCAGAATGAATCTGGCCATATCCTCGGTTTCTTCAAGGTTCATCCCTGTAACAGGTTCATCCAGAAGCAGCAACCTCGGTTTCATCGCCAGGGCCCGAGCCAGTTCAACCCTCTTTTGAAGACCATATGGGAGAGTTCCGACCTTCTTTTTGCGAATGCTCTCTATCTCCAGCAGATCAATGATTGTCTCTTCGATCTCCTTCCTCAATTTCAGCTCAGTGCGTTGCGCTTTTCCAAAATAATAGCCTGCCGAAAGCATCCCGGTCTTCAGGTGGACATGATTTCCGAGTTTGATGTTGTCAATGACGCTCATCCCCTTGAACAGTTCCACGTTCTGAAAAGTCCTTGCGATACCTAGGGCCGCGATATCATGTGTTTTTCGTTTTGTTATGTCCTGTCCTTCAAAAAAAAGTCTTCCCTTTTCCGGATGATAGAATCTGTTTACACAATTCAGTAAACAGGTTTTCCCCGCCCCGTTCGGTCCAATGATCGAGAAAATTTCACCGCTGTAAACCTCAAGAGATACGTCAGTCAATACATGAACACCGCCAAACTTGAGAAACAAACTTTCAAGTTTCAGCAGACTCTGGTTGGAATTATCTGAAACGACACTGGTCATAGGCGCGGCCACACTCACTGTTTTGGTTCCGGAACGGTTTTGATCTGGACGGAGGTTTGCATTCGGAAACCTTTACCGTCCCTGTATTTGATGTCCGACGTTACTTCAAGCTTGTCGTTGTCGCCATAAAGCGCTTCAATCAACTGGGAATATCGTTCTTCAACAACTGAGCGTCTCACCTTTCTGGTTCTTGTCATCTCATCATCATCCGCGTCCAGTTCCTTGTGCAACGTGACGAATTTTCTCACCCATGCGGCCTTTGGCAGAGACTTGTTGATAACGCTGATTTCCTGAGCCACCAGTTCGTATACTTCCTCTTTTTGGGAGAGGTCAGTATAGGTCGTATAAGTCATTTTACGGCTTTCCGCCCATTTACCCACATTAGCCATGTCAATGTTGATCATGGCCCCGACAAACGGCCGGTCTTTACCAACAACAACCGCTTCTCCGATGTATATGCTGAATTTAAGCTTGTTTTCGATGAGTTGAGGAGAAAACTTTGACCCGTCGGACAGGCGCATAACATCTTTCATCCTGTCTACCATGACCAGATGGCCATCCTCGTCAAACAATCCGTGATCACCGGAATGCAGCCAGCCATCGATAAGTGTCTTTCTGGTCGCTTCCTCGTCCTTGTAATATCCTACAAAAACAGTATCACCTTTGGTGAGTATTTCACCTGTATCGGAGATTTGGATCTCAACGCCGGGTATAGGTTTTCCTACTGTGCTCAGTTTGATATCGCCATTTCTGTGCCCGACGCTGATCCCGGAGGTTTCTGTTTGGCCGTAGAGTTGTTTGATGTTAACACCGAGGGCCTGAAAAAGATTGAATATCTCCGGTCCAAGCGCAGCCCCGCCAGTATAGACGTTTCTCAAGTGTCCAAGTCCGAGGTAATTCTTGAGAGACCGGAACAGACAGAGATGGCACAATTTGTAGAGCAGATTAAAGATGGCCGGAGGTTTCCTGTTGGCTAAACGGTATTCGGCCATCTTGAACCCAACAGGCATGCAAGTTTTGTAAAACCATCTTTTGATCCAAATAGCGTCCTGAATTTTCACCTGGATATCAGAGCAGATTTTTTCCCAGAATCGAGGTGGAGCGAAAAGTATGTTCGGTCCCACTTCCCGTATGTTTTCCGCTACTGTTTCCGGTCTTTCCGGGAAATTGACCGTGAACCCCTTGTAAAGGTTCCACGAAACGGCAGTCATCTGCTCGCCGATCCATGGCAGCGGGAGAAACGAAACGTGGTTGTCTTCAGGATATGCCGGATCAATCTCGTCATAATTCGCGGCCATCCTCACCATGTTTTTGTGAGTCAGCATTGCGCCTTTGGGAAGACCGGTGGTCCCAGATGTATAGGCTATCAGCGCCACCGTGTTTTCGGTAATCCGTTCGAGGCGCGAGGCAAAATCTTCGGGGTGTTTCCCGTTATATTCGCGGCCCATATCGCGAACATCTGACAACGTGACAAAAATTGACCAGTCATAATTCCGCATACCCGTGGGGTCATCTACTATTATCTTCTTTATCCCAGGACATTCGTCCCGAATTTCGAGAAACTTGTCGGCCTGTTCCTGATCTTCTACCACCAGATATGTCGCGTCGGAGTGATTAATGATGTGCTTGAGCTGAGCGGCGCTACTGTCAGGGAAAATCCCTACAGCAGCGCCACCCAACGATTGAACCGACAATTCACAATAGAGCCATTCAGGACGGTTGTCGCCCAGGATCGCCAGTTTCTCACCTGATTCAAAACCCAAACAGACTAATCCAAGAGCGATATGGCTCACGTTCTCGAAATAACCGGCCCATGTTACCGATTGCCATATCCCGAATTCCTTTTCACGCAGAGCGACCTTTGAAGTTCCATACTTCTCGGCGTTTCGCGCTAAAAGACCGGGTAAAGTCAATGACATTATTTTTCTACTCCAGCGTAATCCAATCAGATACCGGCTCCAGTATCTTTTTCTGTGTGTTCGCCTTCCAGACTCTCGCCACCGGGAATTTGTTATTCTTGATTGTGTATGGAGCGGAAAGACCGCCACTGTCGAAGTCTTTAAGTGACTCGAGGGCTTTTACCAATCCGGGTCCGTTGAGTTCGCCTGCTTTGTCCGCCCGTTTCAGGCATTCGACAAAGATCAGCCCTGTCATGAAACCCTGCATATAGGAATTGTCCCGATAAGTTACCTTTGGATATTTCTTTGCTGTATATTCCTTGATCTTTTTGATCATGGGGACATCATCATTCCACCAGTACATGTAGGGATTGACAGCCATATAGCCTTCCGCCATAGGACCGAGATTATCGACCACCATCTTTGAAGCGCCCCAGAATGTTCCCATGAACTGGGTTTTCATGCCGAAATCTCTACACTGTTTGATGACTGTCTGGACCGGATCCACCACAAAGCCCTGGAAAATTACGAAATCAGGGTTCTTGCGTTTCATGTCCAGGACCTGCGATGTAACATCAACTGACCCTACCTGAGCGACTTCTTCGGCCACCAGATCAAGGCCCATGGTCTTGCACATTGTCTCTGCCGCCGGGAATCGGGTCCTTTCCAAATTCCGTGTCGCTGTAGAAAAAGGCCACTTTTGCCCCCGGTTTTTCTTTGGCGATATACTTTAGCAATATCCCGAACATATCCGCATATGTCGGACCCGGCACAAATATATAAGGATTTACCTTGGGATCTGCCAGTTCACTGGAAAAAGACGTCGAGCTGTACAGAATCTTGTATCTATCTTTGATTTCCGGAGACATGGCTTTGCCAAGGCCCGTGCTTTCTCCATACATGATCAGTGGATTGTCCCGCGACATGATTCGTTTGAACGCCGCGACAGCTACGTCCAACTGATACTGTCCGTCTTCCATGATGTATTTGATCTTTTTGCCGTTGATGCCGCCTTCTTCATTGGCGATCATCAGGGCGTCTTCAAGACCTGCGTTGATGTTTACGCCTGCAAACGCGAATCTTCCGGTGATCGGTTGAACCGCTCCCACCTTGATCTCGTCTTCCGCGTAAGCAAAAGCAGAAAATGCGACCGCAATTGCCAGAACCATCGCTGAAATCCAGAAGTGTCTCTTCTTCATTCTTTGCTCTCCTTTTCTTGTTTGAGGGTCAATTTTGAGAAGCTCTCCTTAATGATCAACGTCTATTCAAAACGGTTACGTCTGGTCAGGACGCTCAAATCAATGCTTGAAGCGACAATTCATCGGTCGAAAATCCACTTTCAGTTCGAAAAAGGCCAAAGCAGGAAGAAGTTCTTGATACGATGCCAAATTTCCGCCAGACCATGAGGTTCCAGGACCAGGAAGGTCACGATCATGCCACCAAAGATAATTTCTTTCAGCGGGATGAAAAATTGGTCCAAACCAGGGAATAGCTGTTTGGCGGAACTTACGAAAATGTTTAGAAGCTCCGGGGTAAGCGTCATGAATATGGCTCCAAAGATGGAACCCAGAACACTACCAAGGCCCCCGACTATAACCATGGCCAGATACTGGATAGAGAGGGAAAAGGGAAAATGTTCCGGAGTTACAACCTTGATGAATCCCACCCAAAGGCTTCCCGCAATACCGGCGAAAAAAGAGCTGAGAGCAAAAGCGGCCAACTTGTAGCGGAACAGGTTGATTCCTATTATCTCGGCCGCAAGATCGCGATCGCGAATTGCCACAAAAGCTCTACCCCATTTTGTTCTTACAAGATTTCTGGCAAAACCGACCGTAAGGATTACAAGGACAAGGGTTATGAAATAGTAACTCTTTTCAGTGTCGAATACGAAAGACCCTATCCTTGGGGCGGGCACATTTATCCCTCGAATTCCATGAGTCATTGATTCCCAATGCACAAACACGAACTCCAGGATAAATTGCGCCGCAAGGGTGGCAATACACAGGTAAAGGCCTTTAACCCGCAAAGACGGAATCCCAATAATCAATCCCATTCCAGCGGAGACGAACCCCGCTATTGGCATTGCAAACCAGAAGGGCATATCGAGACGGGTAACAAGTATCGCTGTCGCATAACCGCCAACACCGACAAATGCGGCGTGTCCAAGGGAAATTTGACCTGTAAATCCGGTGAGGAGGTTTAAACCTACAGCCCCGATAATGGCAATGCCGATCAAATTCATGATGTACAGAACATAGGAGCTTGCGAAAAAAGGTGTGATGATGAGGAAAACAAAAAGAACAGCCAGGCAAATCCTTACAAACAGACTCTGAAAGATTTCTTCGTCTTCACGATAGGATTCTTTAAAATCTCCACAACGCATATCGGTCCTCAAACACGACTAACTAAATGTCTAGACTCTCTCAATGAGTGGTTTCCCGAAGATCCCGTAAGGCCTGATCATTATGATCAGAACCAATATTATAAAAGGGGCGACTTCTTTGACGCCGCCACCGAACATGGAATCAAGATAAACACCTGCGAAATTCTCAAGGACACCAATTATGAATCCGCCGACTATTGCCCCTATAATGCTGTCCAGACCGCCCAGGATTATTACTGAGAGGACCTTTAGTCCAATGTGTCCCAAATGAATACTTATACCGTTTATGTTGCCGATGATTATTCCGCCCAAGGCCGCTGTGATGGCCGCAAAGCTCCAGGAAAGAGCAAACACCCTCTTCACGCTGATCCCCATCGAAAGAGCGGCCTGTTGATTGGCCGCTGTGGCGCGCATCGCCAAACCGGTCCTCGTGTAGCGGAATATAACGGTGAAAACCACGGTGCAGATAACAGCGAAGATGAAGCCCCATAAAAGACCTGAAGGAACAATAGCGAAACCCAGATCCAAAGGAGTAGGCGGGAAAACCTGTGGAAATGTTCTGAATTGCGGAGACCAAATCATGTGAGTAACGCCTTTTAAGACGCTCGCAAGACCTATGGTAACCATGATAACGGATATGATCGGTTCTCCGATAAGTGGTCTTAACGCAATTCTCTCGGTCAAAGCTCCGAGACTGGCCGCGAAGATTATGGTAACAAGAAGAGCGACGCCAAATGGCGCCGACAGTTCGGTCAACACGGTCAGGCAGACAAATGCGCCTAAAGTCATGAACTCGCCTGTGGCCAAATTCAGTACGCTGGTGGCCTTGTAAATCAGGACGAATCCAAGAGCGATCAAGCCATATACGCCGCCTGCCGCTATGCCGCTGACGAGAATCTGAGGAATTATATCCACTTTTCCACCTCAGGGAGCGCTTGGAAATGAAAGATCAGTATGTCACCGCAATTAATGAAAGACTGGACTCAATGACGAAACGAAACCAATCACGCAATCAGGACTGTTTATATGGTTCGGGATTGACCCGAATAACTATTCTGGTTGTAGATCCTTGGTCTGCAGTTCGGGTAAGCTTGGCTTTCTGTATTTGAAACTATTTGGATTAATGATTGATAGAGTAAACGAGTCGGGAATTCAAGTTTTTTCTTTGTTTTGAGAATAAACCGGGTTGTAAGAGATCCCGAAATGAACTAAATTTTGGCAGTGAGGCTCAATAATAAAGGGGTAACCGTGAAAAACACCGCTTGCAAATGTGAATCGCCTAAAGATTACGCCAAAGATTATGTTAAACGACTGATTGCTTTACTCAACAACCTGAATCTGGAGGAAGTCGAAAAAGTGGTTCAGTTGTTTCTGGACGCCAGAGAAAAAGGAGCTACTATCTTTTTTCTGGGAAACGGCGGGAGCGCTGCGACCGCGTGCCACTTCTCAAACGACATGGGAGTATGCGCATCTCCGGAGGGCAAGAAGCCGTTCCGCGCGATTAGCCTTGCGGCGAACATGGCTTACGTAACCTGTCTGGGTAACGACATTGGATATGAGAACATATTTGTCGGACAACTTCGGAATTTAATGCGCCCAGGAGACATTGTGGTGGGTATTTCCGCAAGTGGGAACTCTCCGAACGCTGTAAACGCCCTCGATTACGCAAATCAGAATGGCGCTACATCGGTCGCAATAGTGGGTTTTCACGGAGGGGTCATGAAGAGGCGGGCGCAATACGTAATTCATATCGAATCAGACAGGGGAGAATACGGTCCGGTCGAAGACGTCCACATGGCGTTGGATCATCTTATTTCCACATTCCTCGCCCAGGTGTGATCTTCCTGAATTGTTACGGAAACATGGTAGAGTTCAGTTCCCTAGTCCAAAGGGCTTTTTAACTCCGCTAGGGGAGGATTGAGAAACTGGCTGGAGATGCTCATGAAGTTTATTCACACCGCTGACTGGCAGATCGGCATGAGAGCTGATTCGATAGGAGATCGCGCCCCACAGGTTCGAGAGGAACGTCTAGCGGCGGCTAGGCGAGTCATAGATGTGGCCAAAACAGAGAACGCTGATTTCATACTGGTAGCGGGTGATATCTTTGAAGACAACGGAGTGGACCGGAGGTTGGTCCAAAAGGTCGCAGACATACTTCGATCATTTTCCGGGCCGGTCCTGATCATTCCCGGCAATCACGACCCCCTGGTTCCTGGTTCGGTGTGGGAACACCCGGCCTGGGAGGCGCCTAATGTTACAGTGCTGAGGGAGGAGGGATGTATTGAAGTCGCTGAGGCGTTAGTCTATCCATGCCCACTTAAAGAAAAGCGATCTGCCGCCAACCCCACGGCATGGATACCAAAAGACGATTCCGGCCGTATCAGAATAGGGCTGGCCCACGGAACCGTCGAAGGCATTCGTCAGGATGAGCCTGACTTCCCGATCCCAAGAGACGCTCCCCAACGGACAGGGTTGGACTATCTGGCTATAGGCCACTGGCATTCTTTCGCTTCATACCCCGACTCTGATGGAAATGTCCGGATGGCTTATTCTGGAACCCATGAAACCACTAAATTCGGTGAACGTGACAGCGGTAATGTTTTAGCAGTCGAAATAGAATCCCATGGGAAGGCGCCTAAGATAAGGCCGATCAAAACAGGCGGTCTAAACTGGATTTCTATTACTGAGGAATTGATCAAAGAGGGAGACATAAAGCGTCTGAAGGATGAGCTGGAACAGTTGGGCAATCCTTCCCAAACTCTGATTCAGTTAACCATATCCGGTATTTTGAACATGGAGGAACGATCGGAGTTGGAGCACATTGAACAGATGCTTGAGTCGAGGTTTTTCTGGAGTGATGTCAACTCCGCCCAATTGAAGGCCGCCCCTACTGATTGTTCATGGATCGACAACCTTGGACCGGGTGTCATTCAACAAGCCGCTCTACGTCTGTCGCAGGAATCTGGAAGCAGACCTGAAGTTACGCAGTTAGCCCTATCGCGACTTTACACGATAGTAAAGGGGGCCGCGAAATGATTGTTGAGTCAATTGGCGTCTGCTATTGGAGGAACATACTTCGGGAAAAAGTCCTGGGGCCATTTTCAGAATGCCTCAATGTCGTCTACGCTTCCAACGGTTCAGGCAAGTCGTCCCTTTTCGAAGCGTTAAGAAGAGGCTTGATAGACAGGCATAATGTCAAGGGAGAAGACATTAACGAGATTCAACCCTGGGGACGGGACTTGGCGCCCAGGGTAGTGGTTGAGTTTAAACATAAGGGCAATTCTTACCGGATAACCAAGCAATTCATACAGGCCGTCAGTTCTGTACTCGAGGAAATGCAGGCCGGTCGGTACAATCCGATTAAGCAGGGGCTAAAGGCTGATGAAGCGGTTCGCGAGATGTTAACCAGGAACCCCCCTGCCAAAGGATTATCGAGAGTTGAACACTGGGGATGGGCGCAGGCTCTGTGGGCTCCTCAGGGAAACCTCGCTCTTGACCAGTTATCCAGTGATGTTCTTCACGATATTCGAGACGCTCTGAGCGCTCATCTCACATCCAACGGTTCGTCCCGCGTGGAAAAGGAGATTAACCGGCTCTACGACCAGTATTTCACAGGCACGGGAAAATTAAAAAAAGGTAAAGACGCCCCTGCAAGCGTTACGCTCAGACAGGAGCTTGAAAAGGCCAAAGCTGAATTGATTCAGGCGAAGGATCGATATGAATCTTTTCAAAGGACATCCGCTGAGGTTGAAAAATATCGGCTTCTTACAGCGAAGGCCAGGCTGGAATTGGATCGGATAGAGGAATTTCTGTCGACTACGGAATCAAGTTTGAAAGAATATCGTGAACTGAAGGCCGCCAGGAGTGAAAGCGACAGCAGCGCCACGATTCACGCGGGTAAGTTTGCGGCGCTGAATACTACCATCGAACAGATAGCCAAAACGGAAAATGACATCGCCACAGGGCGAATAGAATTGGAACAGCTCACCAAAGATTTGGAACAAAATGGAAAAGAATTCGAAATCGCCGAGGATAATCTCACGAATTGTCAGGAAGACCTCGACAGGATCAAGACGCTGGAGAACGAAGTTAACGATATGACAATTCTCGCTGAGTCTGCTCGTTCCTATTCAGACATCTGTTCGAAACTGACGGCTCTCGAAGAAAAGTTGACCGGGATTTCTGTAGCCAGGGAACGCCTCACACAGCTTGAATTGCAAAGAAAGTCTGTAAAAGCCCCGAATGAAGAGACACTGAAGGCTATTGGAATTGCCATGAGGGACCGTGATGACACGAATCTCAGAATAGACGCCTCTTTAATGCATGTGGAAGTCATGGCTGAAACAGGACTGACGGTTGATGTGCTGAAGGGCGATGACACGGGGGCGGTCAATGTCCGGTCTGGAGAGGTCACAGTATTCAGGGGATCTCCTGAAGTAAGTGTCCGAATCCCTGACGTGGCGACGATCAGGGCTTGGGGTCCGACTGGATCAATCGACGAACTCAGGGAGAAACTTTCCAAGACACAAGAGAAAATATCGCAATTGACTGAGCCCTATGGGACTACCGATCTAACCGAGCTTGAGAGAACTTTCCGGACAGGCCAACGAGATAGCCCGAAACATTCGTGAGGCGGAGCTGGAAATCAAGACATTGTTGGGCAAAGTTAAGCTCAATGTCCTGGAACATGAAAGAGCGTCTTTGGAACACAACCGGGAGGTCATTTTAGAGCATTATCCCGAGTGGGCGTCAAATCCGCCGGACTGGGAAAGTCTGAAAAAGAAAGCTGATAAATTGGCCGAATCGCACGCAGCGCAAAGAGAACAAGCTTCGAAAAGACTACGATGAAGCCCGCAAGCTACGTGGTCAATCTGGACAAGAGCCTGGGAGTATTAAGGACGAAAATTGAAGGAGTAGAAAAGGCGATCGGGGAAAATGAGAAACGACTCAATGGTCTGAACAAGGACAACAAGACCCCGGAGCAACGCAAAAACGAACTGAACGAAATTTCCATGAGTTGGAACGCAGCGAAAAGCAAATTGGAAGATTTGGAAAACCAGCTAAAGAAGTTCGATCAAGACCCTGAAGCCTTGGCTCAGAAGCTGACATCGGAAAAAACTCAGGCCGAAAATCATTACGGACAATGCAAGGATCAGGAGAGCATGGCAATTGGGAGCCTCAAAGTCCTTAGCGAAGGCGGTTCATATTCAGAGTTGGCTGAAGCTCATGAAAAGATTGTCCAACTGGAGAAGAAAATCCAGCGTGAGGAGCTTGATCAGGATGCGATTCGCCTGTTGCATGACACGATAGATAGCGTGCGTAAGGAGGCGTTGTCGTCTGTTTCACGACCCGTAGAGGATGCGGCCACGAAGACTTTGAATTACATTTGCGGGGCCGACCTGGGACAGGTCCGTCTTGGAGACACGTTTCAGCCGTCAGAGCTTACGCCTGAATTGTGTGACTTCAATGTAGGGGTTACAAGTCTTTCAGGCGGAGAACGGGAGCAGCTTTACTTTGCTGTTAGGCTGGCTTTGGCAGACGTCCTGGCTCAGGATGAAAGACAGCTTGTCGTGCTCGATGATGTCCTTACCGCTACTGACTCCATGCGCCTGGGCAGAGTTCTTGATGTCCTGGAGGACAGCGCAAAAAGACTTCAGATAATCCTGTTGACCTGCCATCCGGAGCGGTACCAGCGCCTGTCATCAGCCCGGTTTTTCGATTTTAACGCAGTGTAAGGTTTGGAACGAACCAATAACGAATCATGCTATTTTCTGCATGGAATTTACAAAATCCCGGCCGGACATAGCCACGGGCAGCGACTTACCATCCTGTTCATAAATTAGTATGGTTTCTTCGATTATATCGCACAACTCGGCAAAAACTGCCTTGGCGTCTGAGCCATGACAGCCTCCATAAAACAATTCAGGGCAACTACCGATAAAACATTGATCCTCTTCAGACCATTCAACTATTTTCAGATACTTATCGCCTCTACTCATTTCTTACGAATCTCCCAGAATACTTTAAGGAACTAAATTAAATGTAGAAATGGCGTAAAAGCAAGAATTCAAACATAAACTCTGCATGCGCAGCCGTGGCCGGCATTAGAATGTGTCATTTGGAACGAGCAAGGCTATTTTCCCACGGCGGCGAGACTGTCTCAAAACACCTTTACAATTGAAAAACGGGCCGTCCGTAGGTCTAATTTTCGGAACGCCAGAGGTTAGAGGGATTCTTGATATGTTTCGACCTAAAAGTTCAGTTTACAGGGTTGACCGACCTATATTCTATCTCCTATCTCCCAGCTAAACACAGTGGCTGTGTCCTCCAATGCTTATAGATTTTCTTGAGATTGATCGCTGCGCACACTAAAGACCACTGAATCTTTGCGCTTTCCAAACCGAACACGGTCCATCGATTAAAGCCCATGTGGTGTTTAATCCATGCAAATACTGGCTCCACTATGGCTTTTCTCATTTTCAGAACATTTATTTTTTCAGGGTCCCGCCTTTTTGAACGCTGACGGTTTATGGCTTTGTAATTCACATCAACGCCAACTACCCGGCCATGTTTACCAGGACAACATTCACGTCTATGGGGACATTGCTTATAATCTTTACACTGATAGCGGCGAGACTTGTTTTTATTGCGGCCTTTCACTCTCATCTGGAGGTAAGTGAGCTTGCCACCATGAGGGCATATACAGCAGTCATTGGCCTCATCATAGGTAAACCATGAACTGTGGTAAGCGTTGGCCTGTGGAGATCGTTTGAAACCAACCTCAGACCCAGGGGGATTGGTCAATACCTCGTAGCCTCGCTCATCGGCCAGCCCTATTTGGGAGCCACAATAATAACCTCCATCGGCAACATTCTCGTCAGCCACTGAACCAATGTTCTGGTTGACTCGATCAAGCATCGGCACGAGCTGGGCGTTGTCATTACCTTCTTTGATTACGTCACAGGCTACAATCACGCCATTGGTCTTGTCAGCGACTACCTGGGCGTTATAAGCCAAGTCCACGGTTCGTTGGCTTTTCATGAAACGGGCTTCAGGCTCTTGCGGATTAACTCGTTTCTTGCCCGTTTCCGCAAGTTCAGCCAATGCAGTGTTTATTATCTCTTTCCTCTTAGACGAGTCCCTTATCGATTTAGGTAGCCGATATTGACCAGTTTCACTTTTTTCTGACCGTTCCACTTCATCGACAACTTCTTTGATTGATCCATCAAGCCTTTTAAGAAGCTGCTCCAAGTCCTTCTTGTCCATTGCTCCTTGACGAGACGATCTGGCGGCAATCTTCGTTCCGTCCAAAGCATTAATGACAAGGCCTATTAGCTCAGCCTTCAAAGCTACGAAAACTGTTTGTTTGAAAACATCCTTCAGGGGTTCCTTGTTATCTCTCCAGAACCGCCATAACGAGTTGTGATCCGGAGCGTTCATTCCTGTGAGCCATATCAGCCCCATATGTTCTCTAGAAGCTCTCTCAAGCTTGCGAGTACTGCGTATGGCGTTGACATAACCATATAACCAAACCTTCAAGAGCAGGTCAGATCCGTAATTGGGCCGACCCGTCTCCGCTTGCCGAATCTGGAAACCAAGAGCTGGTAAATCCAAAGAATCTACAAAATCCCTTATAAACCTCGCAGGGTGATCTTCCCCCACCCAATCCTCTACAGATGGAGGAAACATTAACGTCTGTTCATAGTCAGCCCTGATTTCTCTGCTCATCATCGCCTCGCTAAAATTAATAATCTCGTTATAAATCAGATAATAAGATATCGCGAGACAAAAATAAGTTTTGAGACAGTCTCGGCGCTATGGGCTATTCTGTTCCCGCCCCTTCCGGGGCGCATATGGACTACTCTTGAGAGAACATCATCTTAACCCTGGAAGGGTTACGCAGAATAGCCCATAGAAACGCTATGGGTGATCTACGGCAGAGGTGGTATCACGTTCCTCCGTGCCCACAAAAAAATTCCCCAACCCAAAAATAATTCAATTACATTTGTCCTTATTTGACATACGTCCGAATTAGAATAGGGAAACTGACGATGGCGCCATTTCGACCGTCAGGGAGAAATCTGTTACAGAGGAGGTAACCAATGAAAGTTTTAATAGGCGCGATTATCTTTATGCTGTTACCAGTGGTCGGTCTATCGTTCGATCGCAGTGTCACCGTCCGCGACCGTTACGGAAATATTGTCGAAACAAAAGACCGACATGGGAATGACACTACTGTTCGTGATCGCTCCGGAAACATTACCCGAACTGAGGAGTACGACGGGCAAGGACAAAAAACTATCCGTGACCGTAGCGGAAATATAATCGGGACTGAGGATGTTGATCGATGAAAGGATATGATGGCGCTAATCACATAGAAGTCCTGAGAAGGTTTCTGGAAATTCCGTTGGGAAGCGCTGATGGTGTGTTCGATCGCTTTCTGCAAATCCCCGGAGCAATTTATCGTGGCGAAGGTCTGGAAAGATTCCTGTATGTCAGAGGCGCCAGGACCAACAAGGTCTTGCTTGTGGCGCATGCTGACACTGTTTGGGATCATGAATACGGATACGATCCCGGCCCAACACACAAAATAAAGATAGAAGATGGCGAAATCACGGCCGTCAATGAAGAATTCGGGCTCGGCGCTGACGACAGGGCCGGATGCGCCATGCTCTGGCTACTAAAGGATCTGGGACATTCTCTGCTTGTCACCAATGGCGAGGAACATGGCCAGACAGGTTCTTCCTGGTTAATGAGTGATAACAAGGATATCGCTGATGAGATCAACCACGATCACCAGTTTGTCATTCAATTTGACAGGCGCAATGGCCGGGATTTCAAGTGCTACGACGTGGGCACGGATGAATTCAGGTCTTATGTCGCCGAGAAAACGGGTTACACAGAACCTGATCGACGTGCTACCACTGATATAGTGACTTTGTGTCGTGAAATTGCCGGAGTTAATCTCAGCGTTGGCTATCACAATGAACATGGAAACCAGGAATATTTAAATATCCCAGAATGGGAGCATACCCTAAATTTATGCGGTAGATGGGTGGCTGAAAGAGAATTACCCAGATTCAAAAAGAATTGATTTACTCCATGAGCCACTGATCATTTTGTGTACGGTGAAAAGGGCTTCCACAGTCTACAAAATCATTTGCAGAGGATACACCGTTAACTAATCTGGAATAGTAACCTAGCCGGTCCATTTTTTTGCTCACCACGAAAATAATTCAACAACGTGTATACTTATTTGACACACGTCCGAATTACAATGAGACAGATCTATTAAAGACAAGTCATTTCGACCGCCAGGGAGAAATCTTTTTGCCGCAAAGGCCCTAGAACCCAAATCCCTGAGGCGGCTAATCAATACGAATAGACTCCAGGAGAGTAACATACTATTATAGGAGCAATGCGAAACGGGGAGGCATGAAACCACCGAAACCGTTTCGGGGCTGCAAAGCATCTGTAGACTAGAAATCAGGCTCGATGTTGACTGTATTTTTGGTCGTTCCGGGAGGATGTCTATGCATAGTGAAATAGAAAAGGTTCTCGATGAGGTGAAACGCCGTATAGTTCCCAAATTCCACCCTCAACGTATCATCCTCTTTGGATCCTATGTCGAAGGGCGCCCCGGCCCGGACAGTGATCTAGATCTTCTCATCGTAATGGAAGTTGAAGGCTCAACACGACAGAAAGCCAACGAAATAGATATGCTGCTGGCGGACCGGAGCGTCCCCATGGACGTAATCGTGCTCACCCCGGAACAATACGAGCGGCAGAAAAACATTGCCGGGTCAATTGCCCGACAGGTCGAACGGGAGGGAAAGGTCATCTATGAGCACGCGGCCTGAGATTGCCGCTGAAGTTCGGCGCTGGGTCCAGAAAGCAGAGAATGATTTCCGAAATGCCGAGTATGTGCTGACTCTGAAAGTGGATTGCCCGTTCGATACAGTATCTTATCATTGCCAGCAATGTGTTGAAAAATACCTGAAGGCCCTCCTGATCCTCCGTAACGTTGATTTCCCGAGAACCCATGGCCTGGTCATTCTTTTCAATCTGTTGAAAGATGTCGAGACCGTGCCCTTACAAGTTGAAGAAGTGCAGCCGCTCAATCGCTATTCCATAGAACGCGTTATCCAGGGGATTGGGAGCCTATTGAGGAAAGCGAAGCTAGATAAGCTTTTGAGATGGTAAGAAATGTTAGGCGTGTCATCCGCCCCTGTTGGAATCGGCGGCGGTAAAGAGGGGAAATGAATTTTTAGATATGCGCCAGAGCAATCTGTTTTTGCGCCCAAAGTATAATTCGTTTGTTGCGGCAGCATTTTGCCGGTATCGAAAAAAATCGTCTGCAGTAAAATAATTCAATAAATCTATTCCAGTTTTAAAAATATCAAGCACTTCATTCATGACCACATTCTCAAACCTGCCATACCTATGACATTGATGGTCCAGGGGAAAAGAGCCGTGGTATAGATCAAGTCTTCAAACAGATGACGCCGGGTACGGAAGTGAAGGCGATATGAAAAGGGATAAAGGCGGAAGGATGAATGATGACAAAAAGCTGATTCGCAACAGCACGGCCGAGTTCCTTATTTTTACGGGTCAGGCGGGAGAACAGAGTATTGAAGCACGCTATGAGGATGAAACGGTTTGGTTATCGCAGAAACTGATGGCGGCTTTGTTCGATGTGGACGTGCGAACGGTTAATGAACATCTCAAAAATGTTTATGAACAGGGAGAAGTTACGCCGGAGGCAACTATCCGGAAATTCCGGATAGTTCAAACCGAGGGAAAGCGTGAAGTTGTCCGGAATGTGGATTTTTACAATCTTGATGCGATCATCTCAGTGGGTTACCGGGTCAATTCGGTTCGGGCGACACAGTTCCGCCAGTGGGCCACCCGAGTGCTGCGGGAGTTTGCCATCAAGGGCTATGTGCTGGACAATGGGAAGATTACAGCCCAAATCGCCAAGGATTTTGCTGAAAGCGAGTTCGAAAAATATCGGATCGTGCAGGATCGGCTGTTCGAGAGCGATTTCGATAAAGTTATTAGACAGCTTGAATCTGAAGAATGTACTGTTCCAGACAATTCAACAGGAAAAAGTTGTTGGTTTCCATGTCACTATTCGTAATTCAAAGCTTCACTCGTATCGCAGACCTTCTCTTCTAATAATGATTCCTTCTTTCTTAATGCCTCGACCAGGGCCTTTCCAAATGCCTCAGAGGCGGAAGGGCCTTTAGCAGTGATGATCTTTTCATCTTGCTGAACGAGCCCGCCGACGTATTGGGCTCCATACCTGAGAAGTTTTTCAGATCTGGGTCCAGTTACACGCTTGCCCTTAAGCAGTCCTGCTTTTCCCAAGACATAGGTCCCGGCGCAGATAGCCCCAATAAGCTTATCTGAGTCGCAAAAGCCATGAAGCAAGCGGTTAACTACGGGATCTCCCATGTATTTCCAGACGGAGTACCCGCCTATGATGGCCAAAGCGTCGTAATCCCCGGTTCGAACCTCTTCCAAGGTGAGATCCACTGGTATATTTGCCCCATTAAGATCCTTGGCGGAAGGGTCTTTGCACGCTACTCTCACCTTGCACTGAGACGATTCGAGCACTTGCCGGGTGACACCGTACTCAGCGGGATGATTCATGGTAGGACTGACCAAGAGAAGCACGGTTGGCTGCTTCCCATGGGAAACCCCAAGGCCGGCGGCAAAGATGAGCGTAACTACTGTGACTATTTTTATGCAAAATCTCATGTCAAGATGCCCCTTCTTCGACTCTCGTTCCCAGAAATTGCCTGACTATGGAATACCCAAGGTGTTTCAATGAGACATGCCTAAAACTTTATTGCGTTTGTCTGATGTCAGCAAGGAAACTCATCATCTCATTTAAAACTGGCTTCTGACCTAGATCCTGCAGATGCAAAAGATGCCCAACCCCTTGAATGCTAACTGATTTGACATTCTCCATATTCTGATTGAGATAGGACACTTCATCTTGAGTCATTACGGAGCCTAACGCTGTATCTCCCGTTATGAACAATGTGGGACAATTTATTTGCGACAATATTTGCCTGTAATCATATCCCCTTGAGAAGCGGTCGAAATCGTTCAACAATGAGTCAAAGAAGTCGGGATCAAGACGCCAGAGGCATGTGGAAAAGAATGTGATCCATGTGCTTGTCATCCCCCTGTAATCCTTGTAGTTCTGTGCCAGAGATAGGGCTAGTTCAGTTTCAGATTTCGCGGACTTTTTCAGGTTCAACCAGAGTCTAAACATATCCCTGCCCGCATCTATAAGCCTGGAGTAATTATCCAGTGATAAAGGAGCGTCTTCGATGATGAGAGCTTTGACTCGGCCAGGGCATCTGGCTGCTGTCATCAGCCCTACCACACCCCCGATCGAATGGCCGATCGGAACGACTGAAGAGTCAAGATTTTCAATGAATTTAAAGGTATCGTCAGTAAAATCTTCCAAACAATAATGTCCAGGTAGCCATTCTGACTTTCCATTTCCCCTCAAATCCAGCGCATAAACTCGCCAGTTCTCAGCAAGATGAGGTATTAGGGAGAGAAACTCTTGCCAACTCCAAGCCCCGCCATGGAGCATGATCAACGGTTCGGCAAGTTCAGGACCACTGGAGAGGAAATTAATCTTAACTTTACCTGTATCAAAAACACTCTCCTGACATGGTTTCATATCGATTGCCATCCTATGGCGCTTCCCAGCGAACTCAAACTATTCTGCCCTACGTCAATTACTTTTGTGAGCCGGCGACAATTACACTTGCGCGTGTTAATCATTAATTCCCTGTCCCTGAAGTTGGGGTAGGATCTTCGAAACCTTCCTTTCATTAAAACATGGTAGGAAGGCTTCCACAACAAAGATTTAATTGGTGTTTGTGACTGGCGAGTGACAATTCCGGATTTTTTTCTCTGATGAACTTTGGCATTGAAGCATTTATAACCCAAGCCAAGACGGATTCTTTATTTTATGGGGAACGCCAAATGACCGTGAAAGATGTTGAAGGCAAGGCCATAACAACTATTGAGGGAATTGCTCAAGACCACCCCGTAAAGAAAGCCTGGATATCCGAGGAAGTTTCCCAGTGTGGATACTGCCAGCCTGGACAGATCTTGGAAGCGATGAGAAACAAAGGCTGATCTACTCAAACGCAAGGCCAGAAAAATCATACTTGAAATATCATATATGACGTTTGAATTTTCAACGAGAGACAGTCGACACGTGGTTCAACTTTGGCGCTGAGTCAGTTCCAGGACTCGGATTATCCTCAACAGGGTTAGGTTAACGGGGGTTGGGATACCCAAGCTCTTTCCGAGTTCAACCACCTTGCCTGCGAAAATGTCGACTTCGGTTTTTCTTCCAGCCTCGATGTCCTGCAACATGGAAGTTTTTCCATTGGGAGACAAGGTGTTGAGGACAGTATGCCAATCATGGAGATCCTGCTCCTTCAGGTTAACGCCGGCATTATGCGCCAACGCAATGACCTCAAGCATCAGTTCACTCATCAACTCCTGCGCATCCGAAGATGTCTGGAATACTCCATAGTTGGCCCGCATCACTGCTGACGCCTGATTAATTCCGACGTTGATCATGAATTTCCACCAGAGCATGCGCATCATATCCTGGGGAACCTCATTGGCTATCCCCGCCCTTTGAAACGCCTCACGGACTTGCAGGACTCGTTCGCTGAGTTTGGAATTGTCGGCCTGGCCAAAGATTATTTTCCCGGGATTGGTATAGGTGACGGAGTTCCCTTCACGTACGGCGTCTATCCCTAGAGCAATCGCATAGAGTGTCTTATCCATGCCGTAAACAGAACCAATATATTCTTCACTATCCAGACCATTCATTACCGATATAATGGTTGTCTCAGCGCCGACCAGATTTTTCAAATCAGGGACCGCCTCAGCAAGGTTGTAGCTTTTCAGCGCTACAATAATCAGATCACACGGGTTGGACGCTTTATCGGGATGAACTACGGGAATTAAATAATGTTTTCCGTTAACTACACAACCTTCTTCTTTCAGCCGGTCATGACGCAAACCCCTAGCGATTAAAACCGTGGAAAAACCCGCAGAGTCGAAAAATCTGGCTCCGTATGCAGCTCCCATGGCTCCAGTTCCAAGGATCGCGACAGTCTTGATCTTTTTCAATGAATACTCCAATGCATTTCGTTTGTCTCAAGTCACTCAGCGATTCAACAAAATGAATTTGCGATCGTTCACTACGTATACTCAAATTATTACGATAACTTTTGCGCCTGTACCCTGGTTTTGATAATGCGTCCGCTCACTTTCCGATAGACCCATTCAGCCAGAAGGCAGAAAGGGATCAACACAATCATCGTAACAAAGGCAGGTTTGGAATTCTGATAAATGTAAACACCAAGGATCCCAGCCATCGCCAGGCACGCTACGATCGACATCCATATTATCGACCGATTTGCTCCGGTCTGTGAAGTCAGTTTGAGATGCGCCGCATTTACGCAAGCATAAATCAGCAGGAACGCTCCACTTCCCATCATGGCCACGCCTGATAAATCGAAGAACAGGATGAACAGAATCACCATAGCGGAAGTGATTACAAGGCCGCCAGTCCCGCCTTGCCAGATCACGTGAGAAAACACCTTCGGAAGCTCACCGTCCCTGGCAAGCATGTAGGACACGTTGGCTGCGCCAAAAAGTGTAGCGTTAATGGCTGATGCGGTTGAGAACAATGCGCCTATGGCAATAAGTCTAAATCCAAAATTCCCCAGGAATGGTCTTGCCGCTTCCGCCAGGGCATAATCCTTCGCCGCCAGGATGTCCTTAACCGCAAGATTACCTATGACCGCAATTGATACTGCGAGATAGATCAGGATAACACTGATAACACTGAGATAGAGGGCCTTGGGGAGTAATTTTTTGGGATCATCCATAGATTCGGCTGTGTTTGCGACGAGGCCGAATCCTTCATATCCGATAAAGAGCACGCCCGCTCCGAAAAGGATTCCAGAGGGCGCGGGCCAATGCGCCACGGACAGATATGATGGTTGAATAAAATACAGGCCGGCTACAGCGAACAACAGCAATATGGCTAACTTTACCGCCACGATAAAAGTTTCGGATTTACCGACAACGCCCGCGCCTATGAAATTGACGGCCATAAAAAGCAGCACGATTCCTACCCCGACCGCTTTGGGGATCCACACAATAGAATGGTGGGGCAAAAACGTCATGAAATATCCGGCGAAAGCCTGAGCGTAAAGGGCAAGGGCGATTATGTAACCTACCCACATGTAAAGATTTATCCCTCCGCTTAGGACCCCATCGCCCAATCCCTGAACAAGGAATTCTACGGCCCCTCCGGATGATGGGTATCGTGCGCCCAGTTTGGCGTAAGAATAAGTGGATAGAAGCGCGACCAGGCCACCGATAAGAAACGAAAGCCACATGGCCGCTCCCGGACGCCTCTGCCACTACTCCGAGAATGGAAAAAATGCCTGCTCCTACCATGCCTCCAATTCCGATGGACATGGCAGCGAACAGTCCTATCCTGCTTTGAGTTGAGTTCTGTTTATTCGGCAAGGTCTTGATCCTCTATGCTAAACGGAGTAACTTAAAGAATGAGGCGCAACCGTACAATCTTTTGTCGTAAAGACTTGATCAAGGTATTAGACGCCATTTTGCCGGGATATTCAACCATTTTGGTTGGTTTTTTTACCAGGAATTACTTATGCAAACTCTTCTCGTCAATCCTGTGTATTCGCAGACATTCTGGTCATACAACAAAGTCCTGAAAATGACCGGTAAAAAAGGTCTACTTCCTCCGCTAGGACTCTTAACTCTCGCTTCGTTACTCCCAAATGACTGGAATGCCGAGTTGGTAGATATGGTCTTACAGGACATATCCGAATCTCAGTGGGACCGGTCAGAACTGGTCTTCATCTCAGGAATGACTGTTCAACAAAAGGGCATCATTGAAGTCATCAAGGAAGCGAAGAGGCGTGGTAAACCCGTGGTAGTCGGTGGACCATGGTCTTTCCACGTTCCTGAGCAGGCTTTCGAGGCGGGAGCTGACCTTGTCGTAAGAGGCGAAGCTGAAGTCGTCATGGGCGAAATTCTTTCCTGTTTAAAGAAAAAGGATTTCGGACGGATCATTCAATCAGAAGAACGAGCCGAAATGACGAAAAGCCCTGTCCCGAGGTTCGATTTGCTTGATATGAACGCCTACGTAGACATGGAGGTGCAGTTCACCAGAGGCTGTCCGTTCAAGTGTGAATTCTGCGACGTGACTATGATGTTAGGGCGAAAAGTACGCTCCAAAAACCCTGAGCAGATCATTCAGGAGCTGGAACTCCTTTATAAACTGGGATGGCGGCGGCATGTTTTTTTTGTTGATGACAATTTCATCGGTAGCGTTAATAAGACTAAAGCCTTGCTGAAACAACTAATACCCTGGATGGAAGCCAGAAATAAGCCTTTTGATTTTTACACCCAGGCGTCCGTAAACCTGGCCGCAGACGAAAAGCTGATGGAAGACATGTATGTCGCAGGATTTAATAGAGTCTTTGTGGGAATAGAGACCTCAGATGAAGCCAGCCTTATAGGCGCCGGGAAAATTCAGAACACCAAAGTAGATTTAAACCAGGTGTGTCGGAAAATTTCAAAGGCAGGGTTCCAGATAATAGCAGGCGCCATCCTTGGGTTTGATGAAGAAACCAAAGGGGCTGGTGGGCGTTTGATTAGCTTCGCCGAGAAGAACCACATTCCTGAACTATTTACTACTCTTCTTCAGGCAGGACCCGGCACAGATCTCTGCGTTCGGCTTCAGTCGGAAAACCGACTGTTAGAAATGAAAGAAGAGAATTTGAGTAACCAAACCGGTCTGGTCAACTTTGTGCCTACCAGGCCTCTGGAAGAAATAGCGAGCGAATTCGTAGCAGTTTACGGCTCATTGTATAAACCAGAAACCTATATTGAGAGAGCTTATCATCACTTCGAAGGGATGGAGCCGCCTGAATATAAAAAACCTTTTAAGCGCCCATACTTATGGGAACTCAGGGCTGCGGCCATAACAATATTCAGAAATGGGATAGTTTATTCTACTCGATTCCTGTTCTGGAAATACTTCTTTAAAGCGTTATGGAAATTTCCGACCCGCTTTGACCGATTCCTGGTGTCATTGATCGTGGCGGAACATTATTACGATTTCAAGAATAATATTCGTAGAGGCATCAAATCACAATTGACGGAACTTTCACCGGAATTGAGAGCCAATTTCTACGTTAAGCTGAAGACAATTCCTGAGTGCGAGCCACTTCTACAACATAACTAAAAAGCGCATACCAGGGAGTGAATCCATGGAAACTATTTACGTCAGAGTTAGCCACTTTCTGAATTCGTAAATCGATCTTACTCACATCGGGATCAGAAGGTATAATAATGCTGTCTTTTTACGATAGCAGTTTTTTGTAATACGTGCCATGAAGATATATCGGGGCCAATGGGTTGTGACCGGTAACCCGATCCTTGACGGCTAGAACGGTAGTGTAGGCCTCGGCATGTTTGAAGAACAACGAATCATGTCCAACACATAGCCCAAGCAGCACGTTAAAATCAGTTTTCTCGTCATTGAGTAGCATCGCTTGAAAAACCGGGTTACACATTGCCTCCTCAGTCCCCTGAAAGATCTTGTCCTGCTCCTCGATGCCGATAAGGTCCTTTGAAGTTCTTCCAGCCTTGCAACAGACCGAAACAACCTCAAAGCCGTTCTTTTTAAATATCTGATCCACAATCGCCGCCTCATTCTTCAGCCCGACACAAAAAACAAGCCCAAGACGTTTGAAGCCCATGCGGTTCGCAAATTCACAGATTTCAACGATGCGTGTTTTGGTAGGTTGCATCACGTAAGGACGCTCTTGTCGATTCGCGTAGCAGGCTGACTCCTGGACGGAGGCCTGGTGGGCGAAATTCTGTATCTCGGGATTTTCGTAAAGGCTGTTAGCCTTAGTCAAAAGCTCCTTACGGCTGACAGTCGGGCAGCCTTTGTGACTGGACCCACTTTCGTACATGCACAACATCTCCGGCATTTGGTTGGGGCACGTGGCGCAAGTGGGGTCAATTTTCTTTTTATTTTGAGACATATTTAACTCCTCCATGATTCGGAAACCGACTTTGGGATTTTACGTAAGGTTTAAACTTATTTAACAGTCTGCGCTCTGGGAGCGAACCCACGTCTAAGTGTGTTTTCACTGATACTCCTAATATTCACGAACTGTAACAGATAATCAGGACCACCGGCTTTGGAGCCTACACCAGACATGCCGAACCCTCCGAAAGGCTGTCTTGCAACCAAAGCCCCGGTTATTTTTCGGTTAATATAGAGATTGCCGACTCTGAAATCAGTCTTGACCTTTTGAATGTTAGCAGGGCTCCTCGTAAATATTCCGCCTGTGAGCGCATAAGGGGTCGCGTTTGCGATGTCTATCGCATCATCGAGGTCCTGCGCTTTCATGACGACAAGGACTGGACCGAATATTTCTTCCTGGGCAATCCTGGAGTCAGGGTTCACGTCAGTAAAGATCGCTGGTCCCACAAAATAACCGTCTGTCTGAACATTGCGGACAAGGACAGCTTTCCCCTCGCTGTCGCCCAGCCTTATGTAGTCTTCGATTTTATTCATTGCCGCCTTGTCTATTAGCGGCCCCATAAAAGTCCGGGCTTCTTCCGGAGGCCCTATGACTATACTCTCCATGGCCTCTTTAAGTCTCCGGCAAAATTCGTCATAATGGTCTCCGACCACAATAACTCTGGAACATGCCGAACATTTCTGCCCCTGAAAACTCAATGCGGAGTCAAGGACTCCCTTGACAGCTTCATCCAGGTCGGCCGTTTCATCGACAATGATGGCGTTTTTGCCTCCCATCTCGGCAATGACCCGTTTCACGTTGATTTGTCCGGGTTGTGTGACTCCGGCGAGTCTGACTATGTTCAGGCCCACCTCCCTTGAGCCGGTGAAGGCTATGAAATCGATCTCGGGGCTCGAAACAAGGCTTTCCCCAATTTCCTGGCCAGAGCCTGGAACAAAGTTCAAAACCCCCGGGGGAAGTCCGACAGACCTGAAAATCTCTACGAGACACAATCCCAGGACAGGCGACAGGCTGGAAGGTTTGAGAATCACACAATTCCCTGTAACCAGGGCGGCCGACACCATGCCGGTAGGTATGGCGAGCGGAAAGTTCCAGGGAGCGATTACCGCGCCGACGCCTCTGGGTTCATAAAAATATTCGTTTGCCTCACCGGGATAATTGCCCATGATTCTTGGATCACCAAGTCTGGTCATCTCGGCAGCGTAATATTCGAGATAATCGATCGCTTCCGCCACATCTCCATCAGCCTCACTCCACGTTTTTCCGACTTCGTAGACTTCCAGAGCCATGAGTTCGAATCGTCTCTTGCGAATTTTCTGAGCGGCTCGAAGCAGGATCCCTGTTCGTTCTTCAACAGAGGCTTTTTTCCACGAAGGCCAGGCTATTCGGGCCGCTGATATTGCCTGCTCAGCGTCTTGTCTCGATCCTGCGCATACATGGCCAACGATTTCGTTTGGGCTTGAGGGATTGAGTGACAGGATCTTTTGATCCGTCCAAACTTCCTTGGCTCCGATCAGGATAGGATATTTCCGGCCTAACGTTTTTCGTGTCTTTCGGAGCGCTTCTGACATGTTCTTGCGGTTTTCGAGAATGGAAAAATCAATCAATGGTTCGTTTATGAATTCCTCATGGAACGATTCAAAGGATTTTCTTCGATCTGCCGGTTGTTGATTGGGGGCCTTGAGCAATTCGTCGACAGAGACGGTTTCAGAGAAGGATTTGCGGAGGAAAGACTCATTGGATGTGTTTTCCAGTAGTCTCCTGATCAGATAGGCCATTCCAGGGATCAATTCACCGATCGGAGTATAGGCACGTACCCTGTAATTCATTTTCTGCAGCGCCTGGCGAACCGGCTCAGCCATCCCGTAAATCATCTGGAATTCGAAAGCCTGTGGAGGCAGATCCAGGGCATTAGCGGTCGCCATGGCGTGACTGATACTCCTAATGTTGTGTGTGGCGATTGCCGGGCGGATGCGGTCCGTATTTTCAAGAAGGATCCTGGTGAGTTCCTCGTAATTCAGGTCGGTCTCTTCCTTATTCAGAAAGACAGGCACAGGCCAACCCTGCTGCTGGTTAATGACCGTTTCGTAGTCCCAGTATGCGCCTTTGACAAGGCGAACACCGATGCGATTTTTTGTCTTTGTCGCCCAATCCATGAGGCTGAGAAGGTCACCTTTTGTTTCAGGGAGGTACGCCTGAAGGACCAGACCAGCAAATTTTAAATCCGGGACGTCGTCGAACAGGCTCCTGAAAACAGCTATTGTCAGGTCCTTGAAATGGTGACTTTCCATATCCAGTGTGATTGACACGTCCATTTCAATCGCCTGTTTAATGAGCGGTATCAAGGTTTCCTTGATTTTCCGTATTGAGCCGTCCCAATTCCTTGGGTCGATCTGGGAGTAAAACGACGAGATCTTGACTGAAACATCCAGAACAGGAATGCGGCCGTGATTGTCATAATCCAGGATGGGAACTTCCGACCATTGATTTATATGAGGGACCAGGAACTTGAGAAGTCTCCTGTAACGCTCGGCGTGACTGAACGCCTCAGAATCAGCCAACACAGCCTCACCTAACAGATCAATACTGAATGCGATTCCATCATCTCTCAGTTTCTGTAATACTCTTAGCGCATCGTGTTCATCACGGCCCCCGATAAACTGCTCAGCCATAGATTCGACTCCGGTTCTGACGGCTTTCGCCGCAACGTGAGGCAAAATACCCGAGAGCCGCCCGACGCCATGGAGGAAAGGATTGTCTGGAATATCCGAGAAATACTCCTTGAGCATTCTAACAACGAGAGAGTCGGACTTTAGAGTAGGGAGGACATCCACGAACCGAAAAAGCTGGATTTTCAAGGCTTCATCTCTCATCACCCAATCGGTAAGCCGCCCGCTCCAGTTTTTTCTATCGAACACGGAAGGGAGTTCCTGTCCCATTAGTGAATAGATCTTTTGACCTATTTCATGTATTCGATCTTCAATGCTCTGTGACATCGGTTTAACCTCGCGGTGATCAATCCGGCGGTAAAAATGTTACCAGTAAACAATAATACATTTATGAAACAAATTGCACGTCAAGACCCTAACCCATAAACTGGGCAGGAACGGAACCATTTGATCCTGGGTCTTCATATCGTTAAAATAACCTTTCTATGCCTACCAAGGAGATAAAGGAGCAAAAACATGACCTGGAATGTCGCGCCACTTACTGAACGACCAGCATGGAAGGCTCTAGCAGCCCACTATGAGCGAATCAGGAAACTGAGTCTCCGAAAGCTATTCGAGGACGACCCTAAACGGGGCGAGCGCTTAACTTTGGAGGATGTGGGGATTTATCTAGATTATTCAAAAAATCTGATAACTGAGGAAACCTTGAAACTCCTGATTCAACTTGCCGAGGAATCGGGTCTAAGCGAGCGGATAGCCGCCATGTTTCGGGGAGACAGGATCAATGTTACCGAAAACCGGGCTGTTTTGCATGTAGCCCTGCGAGCGCCGAGGGACGCCACCATCCTTGTGGACGGAGTGAACATAGTGCCGGAAGTCCACGCGGTTCTCGACAAGATGACTCAATTCTGCTCCCGCGTCCGAAGCGGCGAATGGAAAGGCCACACGGGGAAGCGCATTGCCAATATCATCAACATTGGCATTGGGGGCTCGGATCTAGGGCCCGTGATGGCTTACGAGGCTCTCAAACATTATAGTGATCGCTCTATGACCTTTCGGTTCGTCTCCAATATTGATGGAACAGACTTCCGGGAAGCTGTCCAAGATTTGGACCCGTCTGAGACGCTGTTCATAATCTCGTCCAAAACTTTTACCACGCTAGAGACAATGACGAACGCCCATACCGCTCGCTCCTGGTTGGTCGCCGGCCTCGGGGGAGATGAAAAATCTGTCGCCAAACACTTTGTCGCTGTTTCGACTAACGCCAAGGCAGTGACGAAATTTGGTATCGATACCGCGAACATGTTTGGATTCTGGGATTGGGTCGGTGGGCGGTACTCCATGGACTCGGCCATCGGTCTTTCCACAATGCTATCCATTGGTCCGGACGATTTCAGCGAGATGTTGGCCGGCTTCCACGAGATGGATGAGCATTTCCGGCGCACAGCTTTCGAGCGCAACCTTCCGGCGCTGATGGGCCTGCTGGCTATATGGCGTAACAACTTTTGCAACGCCGGCACTGTGGCGGTCTTGCCGTACGAGCAGTATCTGAATCGTTTCCCGGCTTATCTTCAACAGTTGACAATGGAGAGTAACGGCAAACATGTCACGATCGACGGAACGAATGTTACCTATCAGACAGGGCCGATTTACTGGGGTGAGCCGGGGACTAACGGTCAGCACTCCTTTTACCAGTTGATACATCAGGGCACGGAGACGATTCCATGTGACTTTATAGCGTTTGGCCGATCGATCAATCCCGTCGGCCGCCATCACGACATGCTTCTGGCCAATGTCTTCGCCCAGGCGGAAGCCCTGGCGTTCGGAAAGACACTTGAACAAGTGAAAGCCGAGGGAACTCCGGATTGGCTCGCTCCACACCGCGTGTTCGAAGGCAACCGCCAGTCCAATACCATTCTTGCCGAACAATTGACTCCGAAAACGCTCGGCAGACTTGTGGCCCTGTACGAGCACTCAGTATTTACACAGGGCGTTATCTGGAACATCAACTCATTTGACCAGTGGGGCGTGGAACTGGGTAAGGCGCTTGCGGAGCGGATTGTTCCTGAACTTGAGTCGTCTGACGGAGCCTGTTCTCAGCCATGACAGTTCGACGAACGGCCTTATTCGTCGCTATCGAAAAATGCGGGCCACCTCATGATGAAGGTTGGTCTGTTATGGGCGCTGATCTAAAAGAAGGGGCAACCTAAATGGGGGAGTGTCTGTCATGAAGATCAAAGTTTTCGCCGATGAATATTCGGTCGCCCAGGAAGCCGCCGCTATTATCGCAGCGGAGGCCAGGGAGGCTGTCGCCGACCGCGGAAGGTTCGTTATGGCGCTCAGTGGTGGTCGCACTCCGTGGGCCATGCTACGGTCTCTGATAACTCTTGATGTCCCATGGGAATGCGTGCTGCTGGCTCAAGTGGACGAACGGGTGGCTCCTGTAGGTGACCCGCTCCGAAATCTTACTCACATTAGTGAAATCCTTATGCAGAACCATAGAATCGACCCAAAGCAGATTTATGCGATGCCGGTGGAGGAGGAAGACCTAACCTCCGCCGCTAGCCGTTACACGACAATTCTGCGAGAGATAGCCGGATCGCCGCCCGTGATCGACCTGGTCCACCTTGGACTAGGAACGGACGGACATACCGCTTCGTTGCTGCCCGAAGACCCGGTTCTTGAAATCACCGAAGAAGATGTCGCTTTGACTGGCCTTTATCAGGGGACACGTCGAATGACATTGACGTATCCGGTCATTAATCGCTCCCGGATGATTCTGTGGTTGGTGACAGGGAGAGAGAAGACTGAAGTAGTCGAGCGACTTTGGAATGGCGATCAATCAATTCCGTGTGGCCGAATCCGGAGGGAAAACTCTCTGATCCTGGCCGACACTGTAGCGGCTGGACAATTGCGGTGACGGCAGGGTCCTAATGGAGTTCACGCGATTACCCCTCTCAAGTTGAGACAAAGTCGCGCTCGCTTTCCAATGATGAATTTCGGGGATACATTAACTCAGTGAATTAGTTTACCCGAAGGTCAGCATGTCTGAAGACACAGTCCAAAATTATTCTCCATGGAGCCCACTAGCCTATTCAGTTTTTCGAGCGCTATGGATAGCGGCCACGGTGTCAAATGTTGGGACGTGGATGCAGAACGTGGCTGGTGTGTGGATGATGACGTCCCTTTCGAGTTCGCCGGTCATGGTCTCCCTGATGCAAACTGCGAGCAGTCTCCCAGTTTTTTTGGTGGTGCTGCCCGCTGGAGCGATCGCCGACATAGTTGATCGAAGACGACTGCTGCTTTTTACTCAGGGCTGGATGACAGTCGCGGCCGCAGGCTTGAGTATTGTAACGTTTATGAACGCCACAACCCCCTGGATCCTGCTCTCTTTTACTTTTGCCCTTGGGATGGGGGCGGCCATGAATATGCCGATTTGGCAAACAGTGGTTCCACGCCTGGTTCCCAGAAAAGAACTACCGCAGGCCGTGGCGTTAAACAGCGTAGCCTTCAATATCGCCAGAGCGATCGGTCCGGCCTTGGGAGGAGCTATTGTGGCGTTTTGGGGGCCAGGTCCGGTGTTTTTCCTGAATGCGTTATCTTTTCTCGGTGTGATTGCTATAATTTATCGTTGGGATTCGTCTCAGAGGGAAAATCCGTTACCAGCGGAACACGTGATGGGAGCAATTCGAGCGGGAACTCGATATATTCTTCATGCCCCAGAATTGCGTTCCGCGTTAATCCGCTGTTGCATATTCGTCACTTGCGGGAGCGCCCTATGGGCGTTGATGCCATTGGTAGCCCGACATGAGCTTGGCATGACTTCCCGCGGGTATGGGGCTCTGGTGGGTTTTTTCGGATTAGGGGCTCTAGCCGGCGCAGCGATTCTACCGAGCGCCAGAAAAAGGATGACACTCGACAACTTGTTGATTTTGGCCACTATAATTTTTGGAATAGTGACAGTCACACTCGGATACCTACGAATTGATTTTCTGCTTTACGGCTTCATGATTGCCGGAGGGATAGCCTGGGTAACTGTAATGGCAAGTTTTAACGTGGCCGCCCAAACGTCCGCCGCCTCATGGGTTCAGTCACGGGCGTTAGGATTTTACACACTGGCTTTTCAGGGACTAATGGGTGTGTCCAGTGTTATGTGGGGGACAATAGCAGAATTCTGGGGAAACTCGTGGGCTCTTCTCTTGGCTGGATTTGGCCTGGCGACAGGCGTAGTGGGGGCTTTTCTATGGCCCCTAAAGGGGATCAGAGAATTGGATCTCAGGCCATCGTTGCACTGGTCCGAACCACTTGTTGCGTTTGATCCGGATCCGGAGGAAGGGCCGGTGCTGGTAATGGTTGAATACCACATTGACGCGGAAAAATTTGGAGAATTTGTTCACTCAGCATACGAACTTAAACGTATTCGCCATCGTGACGGCGCTAGACGATGGGGCTTGTTCCACGATATTACTGATCCGGGGAAATACGTGGAGACATTTATTGTGGATTCCTGGGCCGAGCATGTTCGTCAGCATGCCCGTTTCACTATTGGAGACCGAGCGGTCGAAGACCGGGTCCGTTCTTTTCATGTTGGGTCCGATCCTCCGGTGGTCTCACATTTGATTCATGTCAAAGGGAAATAGATCCACAAATATTGAGTTGTCTGAGGGTTAGGAATGAATATCGTCAATCATTGCTAACTGCTTGAAGACTTTTATTCCGATGTGGCAAAAATAACGCCGGCTAAAATCATCACACCACTGAACACATGAATGGCCGTGACCTGTTCACCCAACAATAACAGACCCTCAACACCGCTAAAGAGCGGCAGACAGTAATAGACAAATGACGCGCGGGCGGGACCAATGATTGCGACCGATTCATTCCAGCACAGGTAGGCTAACAATGATGGACCGACACCCAAATAGAGAATCGCCCCCAAGATGGCCGGGGTAAAGTGGACCGCCTCTGTTTCAGGTAGTTTCCACAGGAACAATGGCAATAAAAAAAGCATGCCTATAATGAACAGAGAAAATAGAAATGGGAGCGGACTGAGTTCACCAGGTTTCATCCTGACCAAAATGGTGTAAAGGGCAAAAGATGAAGCCTGTCCAAGCATCCACAAATCACCCTCAGAAAACGTCAAATTCGCCAAATGTGAGATCTGACCACTGGTGATGAGCAACACAACTCCGGCGGTAGCCGCTACTAGACCTATTACCCTACGAAGAGTCAGGGTGTCGTGCAGGAATATTCGAGCAAAAATGACTGTAAAAACAGGGGAACTGATTGCTATCAGAGTCAGATTCAAGGCTTTGGTGGTAGCCGCGGCTATGTATACAACAGTGTTGCAGATCGTCAACCCGAGAAAAGCTGTAAGGGCAAGATAGCCGAGATGCTTGCGAATCGCTGGAAACTCTTGGCGTAAGTGGCCTGCCACAAAAGGCGCAAGAATAGTAATCGCTATCAACGAACGGAAAATAAAAATTGTAACTGGCGGAACCGAATTGGAAAGTATCCGGGCTACAATGAAATTCCCGGACCAAATTGCAGTGGCCGCTAGAACCAGCGAATATCCCTTGATGAATCTGTAATGCTGTTTAAACAACGCTCCCGTAGCCTCCAAGGCTTAAGAGCGGAAGCAGATCCCGGCACGTGAAGATATTAGCCACAACCTCCTAGCCTTATTGTGAAATTGGACAAACCATAATGCTCGACAGGCGCCTTAGAGACCAGGCGCTTGCCACGCTTTTTTTAATTCCCAGATGTTCATGTCAATGACTGTTTTGCCGGTCAACCCCTCGACAGTCAGGTTGAGGTCGGACGAAGTTTCTCCGATAAGTGACAAGGGAAAACCCTCTAAGGTTTCTTCGAACACTTTGCTGTTAAGCGGTGAGACACTTATGAGGAAACGGCAAGGGGTTTCTGAGAACAATGCGAAGTCATCACGGGCTACGCCCTCATATCCCAGTTTGGCAAGGCTGATCTTTGCTCCGATTCCTCCCGAAAATGAACTCTCCGCCAGAGCTACACCGAGCCCGCCGTCTGAAATATCATGAATCGAAGCGACCAGTCCCTGGGTCACAGCCCTGAACAATGCCCTATAAGATTCAATCGCAGATTTCGGGTTCAATACCTTGGGGACATTTGATGCTATGTATCCCCTTGAAGCCAGATATTCGGACGCTCCAACCTCGTCTCTCGTCGTTCCCAGGACATATATCAAGGCGCCTGCGGTCTTGAAATCAGCGGTAACGGCCTTTCTAACGTCCGGTACAACTCCCACGGCAGTAAAAAGCACGGTCGGCGGAATGGAAATTTTTGACCCGCCTATGAGATAGTCATTTTTCATGCTGTCTTTTCCCGAGATACACGGGATATGATACTCGACACACAGATCGTACAGCGCCTTATTCGCTCTTACCAACTGCGCGAGTTTATATTCTCCGTCAGGCGTTTTCTCAGACCTTACCGGATCACACCAGCAGAAATTGTCCAGGCCGGCCATGTGGTCCGGGTTAGCGCCAACCGCGACTATGTTTCTTACGGCTTCATCTATTACGGCTGCCATCATCCAGTATGTATCTATATCAGAGTATCTCGGGGCTATCCCACATCCCACGGCGACACCGAGATACCTGTCCAGCATAGGCCGTTGAACCGCAGCGTCCCCAGGACCATCATTGTTCAAGCCGATTAGGGACTTGACCACAGAGCCTGCTTGAACCTCATGGTCGTATTGACGAATCAGCTTCTCTTTGGAGCAAATGTTCCAGCGGCTCATTAGTTCAAGTAATTCCTGATTCAAGTTCGGAGGACATTTAAAATCCGGTTCCGGGTGTCTGGGAGGGGTCCCATGTAGCCTTCAGACGCATCTGAGGAACGCCGTCATGCAGAAAGTCCAGGGGGAAATAGGCTATCGGCGCATCATGCCAGTAAACAATGAAGGACTCATCGTCGGTGAATTCCCCGAGATCCGTCGCCTCCACATCCAATTTTTCCGCAAGAGCCATAAATTCCGACAGTTTGTCGGGCGGGACGGCTACGGTCATTCTCTCCTGAGCTTCTGACAACAGGATTTCCCACGGCTGCAAACCAGGATATTTTAATGGCGCTCTGTCAAGCATTATGTGGGCCCCACCCGATTCATTCGCCATCTCACCTACGGAAGACGAGAGACCGCCGGCGCCGTTATCGGTTATAGAGCTATAAAGCCCGCGATCTCTAGCCATGAGCAAGAAATCAGTCATGCGTTTCTGGGTTATCGGGTCTCCAATCTGAACGGCAGTCGCGGGCGAGCCTTCATGCAGCTCCTCCGAAGAAAAAGTGGCTCCGTGGATACCGTCTTTACCTATTCGTCCGCCCGTCATGATAATCCGGTCACCGGTATTGGCCTTTTTTATGTGCGCCGGCTTGCCGTTAATGGTTGCAGGCATCAACCCGCCTGTCCCGCAATAAACCAGTGGTTTTCCAAGATAACGTTCATCAAAGACAACAGCGCCGTTCACGGTAGGAATTCCGCTTTTGTTTCCACCGTGTTCGACTCCTTCGCGAACTCCTTCAAAAACCCTTCTGGGGTGAAGTAGACGAGGCGGGATAACCCCATTAAAGTCAGGCGGCGCAAAGCAAAAGACATCCGTGTTGAAAATTAAACGGCAGCCCAGGCCGGTGCCGAATGGATCACGATTTACCCCAACTATGCCCGTCAGAGCGCCACCGTATGGGTCCAGAGCCGAGGGCGAATTATGCGTCTCGACTTTGACGACCAAATTCCATTCGTCATCCAGTCTAATTACGCCTGCATTATCTTTGAATACTGACAGGCAGAAGTCATTGTTCCCAAGTTTGGCGCGAATATCTTCGGTCGCCTTCTGAACATAAGATTTAAAAAGACTGTTGATTCTGGATACTTTTCCGCTTTCTTCATAGTCGATGGCGGCATTGAAAATCTTGTGCTTGCAATGCTCGGACCAAGTTTGAGCTAGTACCTCCAACTCACAGTCAGTGATTTTTTCGTTCAACCCAAGTTTTTTCCTCTGACTGATAAATTCGGGATTATTGAAAAAGCTCTGGATTGTCTTCATCTCTTCAAGATTGAGGGCCAGCACCCCTTCCTGGCTTATGCGCAACAATTCGGAATCCGATATGTTCAGGTCAATTTCCCTAACGAGAATTTCAGCCATGGATCTCACAATTGGAACGTTTGTCGTCGAACGATCGTCCGATGGAGCAAAAATCTGTGAAGTCTGGATCAAATCGTTAGCGAGTAAATCTTTCGCTATCCCGCCAATTTCGTCGCGAGTCAGGCGTCCTTTAAAGAAGTACAATTTTCTACTGAATACGCCCCCGCCTGATCTCAGTTTGACGCCGAGAGTCCTCTCAACGGACTCTCTGGCAGTACGACCAACGTTGTCTGTTACGCCAGGGCGGTATCCGACCTCAACAAGCCAGTCGAAAGGTAAATTGATCGGTTCGTCAATTGTGGCTTCCTGGATGACAGGGTCTACGAAAACATCCTCGACAAGAGATTCAAGTTCCCGTCGTTCAAGGTCCATATCAATTATGAAACTTTCAGCGACCCGAACACTGTCAACTTGGAATCCCAGATCGGACTTTATCCGTGCTGCCGTTCGTCGACCGGCCGGATCAGGTAATGACTGTTTTAAGCATACATCTATTCGGTGCGGCATATCAAAATCCTAGATCCAATTCATACATTGAGATATTGGCGCTGTTTTGCGTCAATTATTATTGACTCGCCCTGTCTAGACTTTCAGGAATATCCTCGCGTCGACGGCAGTGGCCCCAGAAGGTGAAACCCACACAGGGTTAACATCTATCTGGTCTATGGCTGGGAACTCGACCATCAAAGTCGACACGGCTGAAATTGTTTTGCGTAGGCTATCCCTATCGATAGGAGCCCTACCTCGGACACCCTTGAAAATCTCCGATCCAGGAAGTTCGTCAATCATCTCATCTATTTCCCTCGCAGATGGAGGCGCTATTCGGAGGGAAGCTTTTGCGAAAACTTCGACTAGTACACCACCGTAACCCACTAGCACAAGAGGTCCAAATTGAGGATCGCGTTTTCCTCCAACAATCAGTTCGTACGTTCCCGCTTCGCGCCGAGCCATTTGTTGAATGAGACATCCGTAAAGGCCAAGGTCCGTTTCCGGAATGAAACGTCCCCACATGCTGTCCAAAACCGACCTGACCTGATTCAGGTCCTTTAACCCAAGCGCAACCCCGTTTCTATCCGACTTATGTGATATCTCCCGAGCAATGACCTTGACGGCGTATGGCCCTGGGAAATCAGGAGGTCTGGCTGAAACATCCTGGGTTGGTTTAATTACGGTGTAATCGGGAATGGTAAGGTTGGTAAACCTTAGTATGTCAAGGGCTTCATGCAACAGAGGCGAACGGCCTTCAGAAATTGATTTGTCAATAATTCTCGATATGGCGGATCTATCCATTTCCATAGGTTGGGTTGGCTCGGAGCTTTCCAGTTTTATCAATTCCCGGCGTTTCTCAAATCTTATTGAGGTGTCGAGAGCGCTGACAGCTCTTTCTGGCGATATAAATATCGGGAAATCAAAGTCTTTGAGCAGACGGGATATTTCCACTTGTTCAGTAGAGACACACAGTGCCACCGGTTTTTGATACTGTGTCGACAAGGATGCGGCCGAACGCAGCAATTTCCTTGAAGCCTCTCCCTCAACCATGGCGAAATAGGTTTGCAGTAACAGGATTCCATCAACATTTGGTTGTTGCAGTGTATGTTCGACGATCTGAACATAAACCTCAAAATCAAACAAATCACCGAGGTCCAGGGGATTAGCCAGTTTGATCACATTTGCCCTGACTTTCTGTCTAATCTGGTCCAGAAAATCTTCATTAAAAGGTGGCAGATTGAACCCGTATGTGAAGGCAGCGTCCGCTGCAATAACAGCATGACCGCCGGATCTGGAAATTATTGCAAGGTTGCGGCCTTTCATTCGTGGTATTTTTAGTATCTTCACAAAATCTACACAGTCGCGCATGTCGCGAAACCGTATCATGCCCGATTGAGTCAGGGCAGTGTCAACGACTATGTCATCATTAGCCAGAGCGTCCGTATGCGACTGAGCAATTGTTTGGCTGAATCCGCCTATGTTGGCTTTATGGACGGCTATCGGCTTAGTAGATTTCCTTGCCAGTTCCATAAATCTCCTACCATCGGGAATTGATTCGAGATACATAGAGATTACAGACGTTTGAGGATCTTCAATATAATACTCAAGCAGATCATTCTCATCTATGTTGAGCTTGTTTCCTATTGAAGCGAACTTGCTGAAACCGAGCTGCTCGCTATCGAACATGTTAAGAAAGGATAACGCCACTCCCCCGCTTTGGGCTATAATTCCGACCTCACCGACTCTGAACGTGTTATGGAGCCTGGCGAAAGGTGTTGTCAGGCCATTGGAAGCGTTCATTATGCCTATGCAATTGGGACCTATAAATCTCATCCCATACCTGGTGGCGATTTCTAGCAGGGTTCCACTCAATTCAGCGCCCTGGCCTCCAAGCTCACCAAAACCCCCGCTTTCTATGATCGCCCTAGTTATCCCTTTCTTTCCGCACTTTTCTAACAGGTCCGGGACCGTTCGTGCAGGAGTGAGGATTATGGCCAGATCAATCGGTTCGTCTATTTCATCCAGGGATTTGTGTATCTTTCGGCCAAAAAGCACACCTTCATCCAGTCCAACGAAATGAATTACTCCAGTGTATCGGAACTCAAACAGGTTCCTGGCTATCTCTTTCCCCAGGTTTCTAGGATCGCTTGAAACGCCGATGACAACAACCGACGATGGATTAAATAGTTTTTTCAATTTTGATAACCTTTCAATAGCAAACAAAAATGGTGTTATTGTGACATTTCATCTTTTGACAATCGGAACTCCCTGACTTTTTCGACCAAAGTTGGATTGTCCTGATACCATTTTACAAAAGGTTCAAGCCCATCTCGTAACGAAGTTGACGGCTTGAACCCCAGCTTCTCGGAAGCCCTATCAATACTGGCAAATGTGGATACCACGTCTCCAGGTTGGGCAGGAACCATTTCCTTGATAGCTACCAGCCCGCTAAGTTCTTCCAGCGTGGAAATAAAATCCATTAGCCCTACAGGCTCATTGTTTCCCAGGTTGATTATCTCATATTGATTGAGTTTCTCAGTTACAAGCGAAGCCATGACACCGGTTGTCACGTCATCTATGTAGGTAAAATCCCGCTTGTTTTTACCATGATTGAATACCTTTATGGGATCTCCATGTCGCATTGCTTCAAGGAAACTCCAGTACGCCATGTCTGGTCTTCCCCATGGGCCATATACGGTGAAAAATCTTAGACCAACGGTTTGGAGCGCCCACAAATGCGTATATGCGTAGGCTATCAGTTCATTGGACCTCTTGGTCGCGGCATAGAGACTCACTGGGGTTTCCACTGGATCATCTTCGCCATAGGGAAGTTTCGTATTTCCACCATAAACACTCGAACTGGAAGCGTAAATGAATCTTTGGATTGAGTTCAGCCTTGACTGCTCGATCAGGTTGACGAACCCTTCGACGTTAGCTTTCTGATAAGAGTAAGGATTTTTTAGGGAATATCTAACTCCCGCCTGCGCGGCGAGATGACATACCATGGAAGGCTTGTGTTCCTTGAAAATGCTCTTAACAGATGATAGATCCGAGATATCGGAGTTTATCGAAATAAAGTTCTTGTTTTTCCTCAGAATTTCATCTCTGGCGAACTTCAGATCAGGCGCATAATAAGAATTAAAATTATCAACGCCAATTACAGTTGTGTCTTGGTTTAGCAACGCCTTTGCTACATAAAAACCGATGAATCCGGCTGTGCCGGTGACCAGAATCCGTGCCATCTTTTTCCTCTAGGGAGCGTTTAGAGCCTGCCACAGCTAATTAGTGTAACCATGGGGGTATAAAGCAAACCATTTTATAACTTCTGTGACAATTGAGTCCAGATCGGATCTTGCCGGCTTCCAATCGAGAAGCCTTCGGGCCAGGGAGGCGTCAGCGACCAGTTCAGCAGGATCTCCTGGCCTTCTGGGACCAAAATTCGGGGTAATTTTAACTCCCGATACTTTTCGGACAGAGTCCACTATTTCAAGGTTGCTATATCCAGTGCCGGTTCCAAGGTTAACCCTTATGATGGGCATTTCATCCAACTTGGAGCAAGCCTTGAGATGGGCTCCCGCGAGGTCCGTAACATGGATGTAATCGCGAATGCACGTCCCGTCTCTAGTCTCATAATCATTTCCAAAGATTGTGAGATCTTGCGACAGGCCCAGAGCAAAACGGACTACATTTGGTATCAGGTGAGTTTCAGGATTGTGGTCTTCTCCCAAACCAAAGTCCGGTTCACATCCGGCTGCGTTGAAATATCTCAACTGAGCGGACCTAATGCCGTAGGCGACATTGTAATCCTCCATCATCCACTCAATCGTAAGTTTGGTCCTTCCATATGGCGAAATTGGATTTTTGGGATGATCTTCCTTGAGGGGGAGTTGTAGTGGGTAACCATATACGGCGCAGGTTGATGAGAAAACGACTCTATCATGCCCAGTATGACGCATGGCCTCCAGCATGTTGAACACGGCGAGAACATTGTTTCTATAATACTGAGCCGGATCCGAAACGGATTCTCCGACAAGACAACTGGCGGCAAAATGAAAAATTGCGTCGTATCGATTTTCAGAAAGATGTCTCAGCATGTTGTCATAATTTAGCAAATCATCTTCGATAAATTCGGAATCCCGCAAAGCGGATCGGTGACCTTTGGACAGGTTATCCATTACAGTTACGTTCAATCCACAATTCGCGGCATAAAGCGAGAAATGTGAACCTACGTAGCCCGCTCCACCAATTACAAGGATTCGGGAAATTTTCAAAGCCAAGTCCCCCTTTTAATTATCACTGTCCACGGACATTAATCCTACACAGTAGGAGGCGTTTATGGGGATATTATGCTACAATAGTAACACTAGTGGCCCCGTCAGGCAATTCATTCCCCGAGAAGTTTAAGTGTGCGACCAAGGAGGCGATGAAATGAGATTTGATATTGGTGAAGTTAAGGCTCGTGAGATTCTTGATTCCAGAGGAAATCCAACCATCGAAGTGGATGTAATTCTCGAGGACGGCGCTTTCGGCAGCGCTGCTGTGCCCTCGGGAGCGTCAACAGGAGAAAACGAGGCTGTAGAGCTTCGCGACGGTGATCCTGATCGTTTCCAGGGGAAAGGCGTGCTAAAAGCCGTAGAAAACGTGATGAATGAAATTAGACCGGCAGTGCTTGGAATGAACGCGCTGGATCAGGCGTCATTGGATAGAATGCTAATCGATCTGGATGGAACTGTAAACAAAAGTCATCTAGGGGCAAACGCTATCCTGGGCGTCAGTCTCGCCGCATCCAAAGCCTGCGCGGCTGAGTTAGGCATGCCGTTGTACAGATACCTTGGAGGGGTAGACGCCAGACGTTTGCCTATTCCAATGATGAACATTCTTAACGGTGGCGCTCACGCTGACAACAATGTCGATATTCAGGAATTCATGGTCATGCCTGCAGGAGCGTGCTGCTTCGCCGATGCGTTGAGAACGGGCGCAGAAATCTTTCACACGCTCAAAAAGGTTCTAAAAAGTATGGGATTGAACACATCTGTAGGCGATGAAGGGGGTTTCGCTCCCAATCTGAAATCGAATGAAGAAGCTTTGGCGGTTATTGTCAAGGCAATAGAAGAAGCTGGTTATGTTCCAGGAGGAAATGTCTGGATAGCGTTGGATTCTGCGGCAAGTTCTTTTTACAAGAATGATATCTATGATCTCAAAGGTGAAGGCAAGAAAAAGTCCGCTGAAGAAATGATAGATTTTTATGAAGATCTCATAGAACGTTATCCGATAATCTCTTTGGAAGACGGCCTGGATGAAAATGACTGGGATGGATGGGCAATGCTGACCGATAGGCTGGGTCAAAAAATTCAGCTTGTAGGTGATGATATATTTGTTACCAATGTGGACCTGCTTTCGAAGGGAATCGAAAACGGCATTGCAAATTCAATTTTGATAAAACTCAATCAGATAGGGACACTGACAGAAACAATTGACGCTGTAAATATGGCTTCGGCAAATGGTTATACGGCCATAGTTTCACACCGGAGCGGAGAAACCGAGGACACGACAATAGCTGATTTAGTGGTGGCCCTAGGTACCGGCCAAATTAAGACAGGGTCAGCTTCCAGGACTGATAGAATAGCCAAGTACAATCAACTGCTCAGAATAGAAGAAGACCTAGGGAATAGCGCACTTTTCGGTTCCCGTACTTTTCGATGGTGATGTCAGGGAGACTGCAATAATGTATTCGGAGGTTGTCCCCGGGCGTTATCGCCCCGGGGCGGCTTCCCGCATAAAGGAGTTTTTTTGTAAGGGCCGGGTCTTGTCCATACCGGATCATCATACCTGTCGTGGCAGGGTAGGCAGGGGACAATTCCAAGTATTCTGTTGAGTTCTTCTTTATTAAATCCCCGGCTCAGCTTATGAGAGGAGCCCTGCATCTCTTTTCCGTTAACGTCAATTATTCCATCCAGCGGAAAATCAATTTGCAAGCCACTACCGTATGAATCATAAATTGGGGAGACGGTTACGATCTTTTTCCCGGCATCCCAGGAAATATTTCCTTCTCCTAGCCCCAAAGCTTTTGAATCAAGATGACAATCTATGCACCTGGGGACTTCTTTTCTTGTGGTGTGAGGATGAGTGGGGCCGATCGCGATTGAATTCAAACCGTTTTTCAAAGGCATTATCTTGGAATTGTAGGGGTCAATAACTTCGCCTTTTTCATTTACGACCGTATTCCAAACCTGGCAGCCCGGCACGAGGATGCCCACACGACCCCTGGAATTTATGCCAAACATGTTTTTCTCAAACCTGAAATATGAACGTCCTTCCGCCCAAGCTCCACGGGTCATTTTTTCAGAGATGTGATCTTTTCCTTCCATGCCAAGATTCAGAATCTGATGACAACCGAAACATTGAGGGCTCCAGGCGCTATGGCATGTGTCACATTCGAGACGTTCATGGCCTTTGATGTTGTGGCCTCGATTGTCGTTGGTAATGACTTTGACCGGACTCTCTTTGCCGGACAGTTTACTTGTCAGGACAAGCCCTTTTTCAGTTTTTCGGATATGGGGTAAAGGGCGGTCCCTGGATGTTCGAAGAATTTGATCCGTGTCCGAAATCTTTATGAACTTGGAACTACGGCTTAGCGCCACGGTAAGGGGATCGTTGAAATCCGCCACTGTTACTTTAGGTGGATGATCATACCCTCCGTGGCAATCCTCACATCTAATTTCGATCTGGTCCTTCATCCGGCCGTAAATTTTGCCGTCTCCCATGGTATCCTGAGAAGTGTGACAATCAATGCAACCCATCTTCTTTTCGAAGTGAATGTCAGGAACCAGGTTCAACACGAATCTTTCATCACTCAATGTCTGGTTGTCATAAAATCCGCCCATAAAGGGGGTCCCATACTGTTCACTTTCCATCTCACCATGATAGTTTAGGCCGGTTCTGGCGCTTCTATTATGACATGCTCGACAGCGATCATCATCTATTCTTGTGTTTATGGAATGGTAAGCGGCATGTCCCACTTCATACCTGTTAATTGTGGGATCACCTCCCTGGTACCTCCCTGTCTGATCGTAGGTAGCATGGCACGCTGCGCAACCTGCAAGACGCCCCATCTTTTCTTCAGGCTGTTTTCCCCACAAATGGCAGGTAGAGCAGAATTTCCGGAAGTGACTTTCGGCCAGATGGATGGTTTGATCTTTGGTTAGCTCTGGTCCAATTTCATCCAGGCTGGTTTTACCGTCCGAAACAGGCCTGATTCCGTAACGCTCCTCTCCCATTTTCGCCACACCCCACTGAAAACGCAAAATGCCTATGATGCCGGCGTTGGTCGCCATTATTGAACGGGGGGTGTTTCGGACTCTGTCAAGTACCGGAGACGCCTTGTCTGTATGGCACATGCCCGTGGTAAGGGAAGATCCTCCACAGCTCTGGGAAGCAAGATCCAGGCGGGTAGGGTTGGCCCCTCCGATCAAACCACGATGAGCGCCTTTCACTGTGAGATCGGCCCCACTGCCCCCATGACATATCACGCAGCCAAATGTGGAGTTTGGGTGCGAAGCCGAGGTGTCCTCTATTCCAAAGTGACATGTTATACAAAATTCTGACGGCGTTTTACCGCCGAACGGATGTATTTCCATCACCCGGGGAGTAAATTTTCCCAGTTCCTGGAGTTTGGCTCTGATAACCTTCTGTTTTTCCTCCAACGGCTCATTTTGAAGCTGTTGATTAAGGAGGGAAACCGCCAGGGAAACTCCCTGCAACTGATATTTTTTCCACTCAGGGTTATGTTCCCGATAAGACACCACAAAAAAAGCTACGAAGAAGATCGCCGAGCAAATTATCAAAAGGCCGAAAAAAAAATTCCCCTGATTCTTCAATACAAAAATCCCCATAGCGTCAGAATCGAAGCAATTCCGAGAACCCCGAAAAAGACGACGGATGACGTTGTTCCATGGCCTAGCAAAACAGGACCAAGAGCCAGGATCAATAAACAGACCAGGGGTATGATAATACCGGCCAACTCAGGGGAAAGACTTCTCAGCATCTGTTGAATTCCGACAAAAATCCAGGGGGCTTTTACATTTTCCAGGGGTACACCGTTAGGATCCGCCGCTCCTTCCATGGGAGCGTCAACAAGAGCTGAAATGAGACAAATCAGGGCGCATGCGCAAACGAGAGCGATGAACTCTTTTTGCGCCAAATTCGGGAAGGTTTTTACTCTACTGATTTTTGTCATGCCAGGACTTTTGGTCTAAACGAGACCATTTAAACCGTAAACTGAAGGGCTCTAGTCTTTGACTATGCGAAAACCCACCGTCCGGTAGTATCCTCTCGGAACAGCCTTATGGATGTTTTTAATCCTCGTCGATGATACAGGAGCAGCCCATGATCCGCCTCTTATTATCTTTTCCTGACCCAACGAGGGCCCGAGAGGATTTTGTGATGGGCTCAACGCATAGTAATCACGGCTGTACCAATCAGAGCACCACTCCCAGACATTTCCTTCTATTCCCGTGATCCCGAAGGCTCCGGTAGTGGCCACATACACTGGAGTAGATTGTTCCTGTCCAGGGAGCGAAATATCATCAGGCGGGGCTTTGGTTGATGTATAGATGGCGGCCTTTTCCCATTCCGCTGAGGTAGGCAGGCGCCCTCCAGCCCACTGGGCGTAATCCGAAGCTCCATACCATGAAACATGAGTTACAGGTCTGTCTGCAAAACCTGGTTTGGGCTGAAAAAATCCATTCAATTTGGTGACAGGAGACGACGGGTCGTCAATTCTGAGACTCGGTAAGCCGTCACTGGAAATTTCTCCTTTTCTGTTGAGAAATTTACAGAACTCAGTATTGGTGACCTCATATTTCGACACGTAAAAATCACCCAGATACACGGTGTGCAAAGGTCTTTCATCAGGCCTCCCCGTTTCTTCGGGGCTGCCCATCTCGAAAGGTCCAGCCGGAATTAATATCATCCCCTTGTACTTACCAATTCCTTCCGCCACATTGGTGGTTTCAGGAGATTGATCCTTCCTCTGGGGAGACACTCTCTGATCGGGCAGTGGTGGGATAGGAACTGCGGGACCAAATGGACAGGAAGGGAGTAAAGGGAAAGAAAATTCCCCTTCCTGGTATGTTGGAGCCATCATCAAAGAATTCTGGGCCCCAAAAACAGTGTGATCAAGCGGTGATTGACCTTGCTCGCCAGTTCTCTGGTCTGCCATGGCGAAAATCGAATTTGAAAGAATAATGAGCGCTATAGTTATATTAAAAATTACATTCATTGATTATTCGATGATTATTTTTCTCCGATTCTATACATATTTTGTGTCAAGAACAACCCCCTCGGGTCCGGCAAGATCTATTTGAAGATTAATCCCCCCTATCAGATGTGTGGAGCAACTCAGGCATGGGTCAAAAGCCCGGATCAATCCTTCAATTCTATTGAGAGCGTCCTCCGTTATCTTGTCGCCTTTCAGGAAACGTCTTGCAACCTGCAGGACCCCTCTGTTCATCGCAAGATTGTTGTTGCCGGTAGCTACTATCATGTTCGCCCATGTAATCAACCCCTGCTCATTGACGCGATAATGGTGTATAAGAAGTCCTCTCGGCGCTTCAACTACCCCGACACCTTCAAACTCGTTGTTTTTTGCGAAGGACCTTATGTGAGAACTCAGTATTTGTGGATCGCTTAGAAGGTGTTCGATTGTTTCCAGGCTGAAAAGGATCTCGATTAATCTGGCGTAATGATTATAGAATGAACTTAGCGCCGGGCCTCGCTCCAATCCCCTGAACTCAGCCCATTCCTGATCGGCTTGAGGAGTTCCACAGCCGTCGCAGACATTCATTCTTGCGGCCGGTCCAGATTTGTAAATTCCCTCAGGATAACCTAAGGACTTGAAATAAGGGGATTTCAGGTACAGACCAGGACTCTGAATTTTCACCAAGATAGTCCATATATTCCTTAGGATCCACATCATCCTGAATCCTGAATCCTTTAGAATCAATAAATCTCAATTTCCCCTCAACATGTTCAAGATTGTTCCGGTCATTTACAAGGGCCACGAAAAGTGTAGGAAAGTTTGCAAATGTTCGAATTTCTTCCCGATACTTTTCAAGGTTTCCTTTGAACCAGTCCAGGGTTCGATGAATGATCTCGAAGCCTTGGGGAATCAGCCCCATGATTTCGTCGCGAATTTCTTCAGTCAGGGGACTGTTTACACCACCGGGTACGACCCAGGACGGGTGGATGCGTTTGCCAGCGCATGACTCAATGATTGTCTGGCCGATTTTTCTTAAATTAATTCCATCCATGACTAGCGAAGGATGTTTTTGGGCCAGTCCCAGAATATTTCTACTTTCTGGATCTGAATCGAATCCTAGAACCAGGTCTGGCGCTGAAAGATGGAAGAAGCTCAACGCATGGGACTGTATAAACTGACCGCAATTTACAATACGTCGCAACTTTTTGGCCGGTTCAGGGATCCGAACCGCCAGGATTGAATCACAGGCTTTGGCGGATGCTATTGAGTGACTTACGGGACATATACCACATATTCTTTCCACCAATGAAGGCATTTCGTAGAACGGACGACCCTCCACGAATTTCTCAAAGCCTCGGAATTGGGTAACATGAAACTTGGCGTCGGAAACGCTTCCTGAATCATCAAGAGTTATGGTTATTTTACCATGCCCCTCTACTCTGGTAATCGGTTTAATCTGTAGTGTCTGGGTCATGTCTCGCTCTCCAGGGTTATCAGGCTCCGAAACGGGTTTTCCCCTCAAGGGCCGGCAAACGTCCATTGAGGAGATCAGTTAATGTCGATAATATCACGCTGGCCGGGGGTGGACAGCCGGGTAGGAAATAATCCACCTTGACGTATTCGTGGACAGGTTTCGCATATTCCAATAATTTCGGCACGTCATCAGAGGGAATACGTTTCCCCAAGGTGGCGTTTTCTACATAGGAGCGGGACAAGGTGTCCTCCAAACTGAACTTGTTGCGCATTCCGGGAACGTTAGCCGTGACAGCGCAGTCTCCAAAGGAAACCAGGATTCCGCTTCTGGCCCTTAAAGTGAAAATCTCTTCCCTGTCAGCTTCGGAACTAACGGCTCCCTCGATAAGCGCTATATCAATATTTTCCGGGATCACCTTGAAATCAACCAAAGGGCTATACACAAGCTCAATTTGTTCCGACAATTCAAGAAGTTTCTCATCAATGTCCAATAAGGACATGTGGCACCCCGAACAACCATCCAACCATGCAGTTGCGAGTCTGAGTCGGTTCATGTTTTTTCTTCTCCGCGCATCATCTTCAGGTAAGGTAGAAACTGTCTTTTCTTAGTCATTTCAGCGATGGATTTCCCTTTTTCCGATAGAGCCCCCGTCGGGCAGACTTGCACACATTTTCCGCATCCTGTGCAGGTGCTTGATTCTCCCCATGGCTGATTCAGGTCTGTAATAACCGTCGAAAGGTAACCCCGACTCATGACATCCCATGTGTGCGCCCCCTCTATTTCGTCGCAAACCCGCACGCATCGCTGACACAGGACACAGCGATTATGATCCACGGAAAATCTTTCGTGAGAAGCGTCCACAACGTGTTTAGTATGCAAATACTCATAATGAACATGGGTCATGCCCAATTCGATAGTTAGGGCCTGTAGATCGCAGTGACCGTTGGAAACGCAAACAGAACACACGTGATTTCGTTCAGCGAAGAGAAGTTCCAGGATTTTCCTTCTATAATCCATGACTCTCTCCGAGTTTGTAATCACTTCCATATCCTGGCGAGCGAGTGTTACGCAGGCGGGACTGAGTTTTGGAGAACCCTTTATCTCTACTATGCAAATCCTGCAAGCCCCGCGTTCGGACAAGCCCTCGAGGTGACACAATGTGGGAATGGCGATCCCATTTTCGCGGGCCACAGTCAGGATGGTTTCGTCCTCCCGGGCGCTTACCATTTGCCCGTTGATGCTGAAGGTCAATACTCTTGCAGGCTGGACATCCGCAAGATCAGCGACTCTTTGCAAAAAAGCCGGGTATCTCATTGTGATTTCTCCATGTGACAGACTCCGGCAGGGCACACTTTATCCTCAATGTGCGCTTTGTATTCATCCATGAAATAACGCATGGAACTCAGAACCGGATTGGGCGCCGTCTGACCTAGGCCGCAAAGGCTTGTGCTTTTGACGAGGTCGCAAAGTTCTTCAAGCAAAGCTATATCTTCAGGTTTACCGTCCCCTTGTGTAATTCTTCTCAAAAGATTGTATATCTGCACTGTGCCGACACGACAGGGGACACACTTACCGCAGGATTCGCTCATGCAGAACTCAATAAAAAATTTGGCCACATCTACCATGCATGACGTTTCATCCATCACTATCAGTCCGCCGGACCCCATGATCGCTCCTACTTGCGCAAGGGATTCATAATCCATGCTCATGTCCAGGAATTGTGATGGGATGCACCCCCCCGAGGGCCCGCCCGTTAGTATAGCTTTGAATTTTCTGCCACCGGTGATGCCTCCACCGATATCAAAAATGATCTCCCTCAAAGTGGTGCCCATCGGGGCCTCAATCAATCCGGTATTTTTTACTCTGCCGGCAAGAGCGAAAACTTTGGTGCCTTTGCTTTTGTCAACACCGATGGAAGCGAACCACGAGCCACCTTTTTGAATAATCGGAGGGACATTGGCGAATGTTTCAACATTGTTGATTAAAGTCGGGTAACCCCAGAGTCCAAGTTCGGCAGGGAAGGGCGGTTTTGGCCTGGGGCTACCTCTGCGGCCTTCTATGCTGGCCATAAGAGCTGTTTCCTCACCGCAAACAAAGGCTCCGGCTCCTAGCCGGACATTCACTTCAAAACTGAAAGTCGTATTGAATATGTTGCGACCCAGCAGTCCGAGTCTTTCGGCTCTGGCTATGGCCGTCCTGATTCTTTTTACCGCCAGTGGATACTCAGCCCGGACGTAAACAAACCCATAATGGGCTCCGACGGCTAAACCAGCTATGGCCATGCCCTCTAGAACCCTGTGAGGGTCACTTTCGAGAACACTACGGTCCATGAAGGCGCCAGGATCGCCTTCGTCAGCGTTGCATACGACAAATTTGACATTGTTCTTGGTCTTGGAAACAGCAGTCCATTTAAGTCCGGTTGGGAAACCGGCTCCTCCTCGACCGCGGAGGCCACTCTTGGAAATTTGTTCAATGACTCCTGCGGGAGTCATCATCCGCAGAGAGTTGTAGAGCGCTTCATAACCACCTTCAGCTATGTAGTCCTCAATGCTCTCGGGATCTATTCGACCGCAATTCTCAAGCACAATCTTTTTTTGTCTGGCAAAAAAAGGCAGGTGGGCTGAACAATCCAGACGGCTTACCGGTTCTCCCCCCAAGGCCTCAAGGATGTCTGATACGTCGGAGACTGCAACTTCCTGATATGTAACGCCATCGGGTTCGATAACCACCATGGGACCTGCGGTGCATAGGCCCAGGCATCCTACCCCCTTGACCAAAACCCAGCTTTCAAGTCCACGACGGGCAACTTCTTTTTCTAACGCTTCCTTGACGAGTCCACTCTGGCAGGAAAGGCAACCAGCCGCGACACACACGTGGATGCGATGTTTGAATCCCTGCAGTTTGTCCTTTTCTATTTTTGCAATGTCATGCAATTCTTCAATCGTCATGATTAATGAGCCTCCTGATGCCTTCGAGCAAAGAAGCTGAAGACATCCTGCCGTGGACATCACCGTCAAACACCACAGCCGGCGCAAGCCCGCATGATCCCATGCAACGGGCGGTCAAGAGAGAGAGTTTCCCATCGGGGGTCGTTTCACCCGGCTTTATCCCAATTTCCTTCTCTACCGTTTTTATCATGTTTGACGATCCCGCTATGTAGCAGGCTGTTCCGAGACAAACGACGCACGTATGCTCCCCAGGGGGCTTGAGCGTGAAAAAGTGGTAGAATGTCGCAACCCCATAGACCAGGCTTAGCGGTAGGTGTAGGGACTCCGCTACATACTTCAGAGAGTCAGGTTCAAGAAAACCGAATGACTCCTGGACGGCGTGGAGCGTTTCGATCAAAGCGTCTGGTTGATGTCCATGCAACCTCATGGTTCTATTCACCAGTCGCCATCGCCGGTCTTCATTCAATTTGGCTTGTTCCGTTTCTTGATGATCCATTTCAGGCCCTCTTTAAGGATTGATACAGGAAATGTTTCTGCCGATGAACTGACTTACGTTTCCTTGTTCTCCTGAATTTTCAGCGGACATTATGGTTTCGAGGTTAGGGAAAAATTGCGCAAGGCCTTTTTCGGGAACGAGATAATCGGGATTGAACCCGGGATGCAAAATCAAATGACGATAATTGAAAGTCGCATAAATCAGCAGCCCCCCGGGTTTCAGACTTGATATAATCCTACCAATAAGGCTCCTTGAAAAGAAATAAAATATTATGACGAGGTCATAGAAGCCTGAACGTACGGGATAATAATCGAGATCCGTCAAAACCGGCCCTATTGTCAGATTTCGCTCCCTGATCTCTTTTTGGAGTCGTTGTAAAGCATGCATGCTGGTATCCAACGCGTCAACCCAGTAACCACGCTCGGCCAGGAACACAGCGTTAGATCCCAGCCCGCAAGCTAAATCAAGCGCTCTGCCTGATTTGAGCAGAGGCTCGGATTCAACTAACAATTGATCGGGAGGAGGAATTTCTTCCAGGGCTCCAGAGTAACGACGATTCCACCTCTCCCGGTCTGATTTCACTTAAAGCCTCTCTTCAGAAGAGTTTTACTTCGAGCAATTTGTTTGTGATTCAGATACATTGACAAGAAAAAACGTCTCAAAACTAATATAATACCTTAACCCTCCAGGAGACCTCGCTCCTTTTCCGTAAACCAGGATTCAGGGTTTTCAAGATACAGCTTCAGATCCTCCAATGCCCCGAAATGTCCTCGTTCCTCAGTGATCATCACTTTGACGAATTCCGTTTCCAGAGGGTCCGTAGCTTTGGTAAGCTGCTCCTCGTAAAAATTTATTGCGCCCTGTTCCATCTCTATACCTATTGAAAGAGCTTCAATATCCGAATTGTCACCATCGACGCGGGAGCCTAATGTTTCTATTCTTTTTCTGAACAATTTCTTGAGATCTTCATTTTGCACTTTGTGCTTTTTCCAGTCTGTGTTCCATCCCTGGCCCTTTGAAAGGGTGTCAAAAAGTTCCTTTACCCTTATTATATGGGCCCCTTCGTCAATCATTAGAGTCTTGAATATGTCTCTTCCAAGTGGATTGACGCAGTTTTCGGAAGCTTTTTTATAAAATTCCTGACCTTTCTTTTCCTTCTCGAGAGCGGCTGCTAGCATTCCAAGAGCTGGGTTTTTGACTTCAGTCATTCTTTCCTCCTATTAAACATTTGGACGACCAGATCTAGCGACTGACAAAAATTGAAGCGCCAGAATTCAAACTTTTATAAGGGACGTGGTTTTTCACGCTCCCGCAGTCACTGTTGTGGGATACACGAAAGTTCTTGTAGCAAGTTCCCGATCTATCATGAACATGCCGCCACCTTGGTCTCCTGCCAGTTTAAGCCTCTGAACCACATCATAGGCAGAGGACTCTTCTTCGACCTGTTCGTTGACAAACCATTGCAAAAACGTGACAGAGGCGTGGTCTTTTTCAGCCATGGCAAGGTCAACAAGACTGTTGATCAGAGATGTCACTTTCTGCTCATGCTTGTAAGCTTCCTCGAATACGTGCAACGGCGAGCCCCACTTGGTCGGCGGCCCATCAATGGCTGTAAGGGTAACCTCTCCACCACGTTCATTGACAAAATCAAAAAACTTCATTGCATGTATAAGCTCTTCCTGAGCCTGACATCTCATCCAGTTGGCGAAACCGGGCAAATTGATTGAACTGAAATATGCGGCCATTGAAAGGTAAAGATAAGAAGAATAAGTTTCAGCGTTAATCTGTTTATTGAATTCGTCCTGAATTTTCTCTTTGATCATATTTGGCGCCTTTCTCCTGTTTTATTTATACCGACCTCTATCGGTCTCTAGTAAACAGATGCGACGCGATTTATAGAGATTCAGAAGGATCAAGACGGTAACGCAAAGTTTCCAGTCCTGAGGAGAGCTAATCGGTTTTCGACGCGTCTGGGCCGTGCGAACCGACCTTGCCGGAATAGATCAGATAATAGACTACGGGAACGATGACCAGGGAAAATATGGTTGACGCAAACGCTCCAAAGATGAACGACCATGCGAGTCCCGAAAAGACAGGATCAAGAGTGATGACCCAAGCGCCGAAAGATTGCGGCGCCGGCAGTTAAAAGAATGGGGGTAAACCTTACGGCTCCTGAATCAATTATAGCTTCTTTGAGATCAACTCCCTGCCGTACCCTGACATGGATGAAATCAATCAAAATTATGGAATTGCGGACAACAATCCCCGCGAGAGCTATCATTCCTATCATTGCAGTGGCGGTAAAGAAAATAGAATCCGTGTATTTTCCGATATGCGTAGCGAACAGGATGTTAAGTATGGCGAATCCTGGCAATATGCCGATAAGCGTGAGTGGGATGGCGATCATTATAACGAGTGGCACGGAGAAAGACTCTGTCTGCTGCACGAGTAGAACATAGATCAATACCAACGCGACAAAAAATGCTATTCCCAGATCCCGGAATACATCAAGAGTTATTTTCCACTCTCCCTCACCCGCCCAATTTACTTCGTAACCTTTGGGAATATTGAGTTGTTTTGTGGATGAAGTTAGTTCGAGGATAGCGTTTACCGGACTTAGACCCGCTGTGTCTCCGACTACATAGACTAGTCGGTGCAAGTTTTTTCTAAATATGGTTTTATCGAGGGTTGTTTTTTCAATCGATCCGAGTTCCGCAAAAGGTGTCATTGAGCCATCGGAGCCTTTGAGTTTGATCGAGCCCATGTCCTGGATTCGCGACCTGAGCGACCTGGGCAGGCGTAGGTTTATCTCCAGGGGATTTCTCTCCTTATTGGAATGGGCTATTGACGGAGATTCGCCACCCAAAAGGATTTTTGCGGACTGAGCGATCTGTTCTTCAGTTAGACTGTGCTGACCGGCCTTTGTCCTATCAACCAAAAAATTGTACTGAGTTTGCGGGGCTGTAATTGAGTCGTCTACGTCCACGACATCAGTCGTTTCTTCCATGAGCTTTCTTACACGTTTGGCCAGAGCCGCAATGTCGTCATAGGACGCTTCGGGCGGCCCATAAACCTCTGCCACTAGTGTTGAAAACACCGGAGGGCCCGGCGGAACCTCTACCAGTTTTATGTTTGCGTTCCACTTGCGAGCAATTTCCTGTATTGCCGGTCTGATTCTCAACGCTATAGCGTGGCTCTGGAATTGCCGATCCTCCTTGTCGATCAGATTTACCCTTATGTCTGCCAGGTAGGGGCCATCTCGAAGATAATACTGGCGCACCATCCCGTTGAAATCCATAGGCGACGCGACCCCAACAAAGGTTTCAATGTCCCGAACCTCGTTGACGGAAGCCAAGTATAGCTTAACATCCTGAGCTACCTTATCAGTTGATTCCAGCGTGGTTCCTTCCGGCATATCTATGAGGATAAGAAATTCGTTTTTGTTGTCAAAAGGCAGCATCTTCATTGGAACCAGGTTGAGTCCGACCAGGGCGATGGATCCTATAAAGGCTAACCCGACCAAACCCAGGAGATAATGGCTCTTCCTACGGCTTTCCAGGAAAGGGATCACTATTGCCCGGTAAGTCTTGTAAATTGTTCCGCTCTTGAAATCATAAGGTTCGGATTCACGGTCGTATTCTTTTCTTAAAGCGTGGTAGGTGGCCCACGGTGTTACAGTAAAGGCTACGGCCAGGGACATCAACATGGCTATCGGAACGTTTATGGCCATTGGCCTCATATATGGGCCCATCATTCCGGTAATAAAGAACAGGGGGAGAAACGACGCTATAACAGCCAGAGTGGCCAGGATTGTTGGAGGACGGACCTCATCCACGGCAAGGATAGTTGAATCTAGCGGTGGATGTGTCTTCAGCTTAAAATGGCGATGAATGTTTTCAACATCTACGATGGGATCATCCACGAGCAGCCCAAGTGACAGGATCAGAGCGAAGAGGGTTACCCTGTTGATCGTATAACCGAACAGATAATTAGCGAGAAGTGTAACAGAGAGTGTCATCGGAACTGCAAGAGCCACGATCATGGCCTCTCGCCAGCCCAGCATTATCGTCAGGAGCGCTATGATGCTCACAATCGCTATCAGTAAATGTTTGACCAGTTCATTTACCTTGTCATTGGCTGTTTTCCCATAGTTGCGCGTGACTAGAAAGCGCATGTCGGAAGGGATTACATCTTTTTTCAGCTCCCCGAACTTTTTAATGAGCCCATCGGCTACCTGAACGGCGTTAGTACCCTTGCGTTTGGCTACTGCAATCGTGACCTGATTGTAAGTTTTCGCCTGGAATGGCTCCAGGCAAGTCACGAGTTTCAGGGTCCGCATGCGCCCCGGCCCCGAAAGTAAGGCTTGTATACGAAGTGACTTCCGCCGGGCCATCAATTATTTCAGCGACATCCCTGAAATAAACAGGTTTGCCCTGGTCTATTCCAATGACCAGGCTACTGACTTCATCTGCGGATTTGATAAATGGACCGGCTTCGACAATAATTTCCCTGTCCAGTATGTCCATGGACCCGGCAATCAAGTTTACATTAGCGCCTTTGAGGGAACGAACCAGGTCTAATGGAGCGACGTGCCTTGCAGACATTCTCTCCGGTTGGAGCAGGACTCTTATCTGTCTTTCCCGGCCCCCAATCACGTTGGTTTTGCCGGTGTCCGGAATGCTCTGCAGTCGATGTATTAACTCGTCAGCGACTCTTCTCAGTTCATAATCGGAATAGGCTGAGCTGTATAAGGCAAAAGTGACTATAGGGACGTCGTCTATCTCAACTGGCCGGATAACCCATCCTGTAACCCCGGGAGGCGCGTCCGGAGTATACGCCATAATCTTGCTGTAGACCTTTAGAATGCTTTTTTCCATCTCCTGGCCGACATAGAAACGGGCGGTGACGACTGCCCCTCCTGGCCTGGAAGAGGAATAAATGTATTCAACCCCATCAATTTCCCACAATTTACGTTCAAGGTTTATTGTTACAAGGTTTTCTATTTCCTGAGCGGACGCGCCGGGGAAACTGATCATGACATCAATAACCGGCACTACGATTTGCGGGTCTTCTTCGCGGGGAGTCACTATAAGCGCTGCCGCTCCAGCCAGGAGTGACCCAATTATGAAAATTATCGGCAGCTTTGAAGTGAGAAACTCTTCAACTACCCGAGCCGTAATTCCCAGGTTATATTTTTGTGACAGGCTCATCGCAGCTCTTATAGAACCCAGAAAAAAAGAAATGTTAGTGTGTTATGAAAAAGAAGCGCCAAAGTCATGAATGAAGCGCAAATAATGGTTTCAGCTTATCACCGGAGCCAAATACCGTCAACAAAACTAACAATTTCAACGCTAAGGGGAGAATTTTCTGGATAGCTTCAGGGAATTGTTGTTAAATGAAGTGAGCCTGCTGAAATTGTCACGGACGCTTTTTTGAAGCCCCCCGGGCATAACGTTGTTGACAAAAGCGGTCCTCATCTGGTAACCAAAGTAACTCTAGTGAAGAACTTACAAACAACCTGGCAGCTAGTCGGAGATGGCCTACAATTAGGCGCGTCGATTGTTTTTGCTATCCTGATCGGGGCTGCTCTGGGGTACTGGTTGGATGGAAAGTTCGGCACATTTCCATATTTAAGTATTATATTTTTCTTTCTTGGAATAGCGGCTGCGAGCCGAAATGTCTGGATTGAGGTTCGAAAACAGCTTCGAACCCAACATTCGGGGCAGACGAATGGACTTTCAAAAAATCCCTAAGATCTGGTTTTTCGTGTCAGGGATTGTTTTTTTTGCAGGTTTTATCGCCTGTTTTGCGTTCGCGCCTATGAGATTCACTCTAGGATATGCCGCAGGCGGCAGTCTGGTTTTACTGAACGCATGGCTTTCAGCTCGCCGGATCAAGAAGTCGGATTTTCTTAACAAGGGTCGCGCTCTGGTTACAATGATGGGCGGCTTCTATTTAAGACTTGTTTTACTGGCGGTCTGCCTTTTTTGTCTGATAAAATTTGAAAAAGTAGATCCGGTCGGACTTGTAACCGGGCTGTCTGTAGTCCCGGCCGGACTTTTTGTAATGTTGATGTTAATCTATATATCGAATAGGAGGCCGAAGGAGGTCTAATAAATGTCAGCTAGCATTCACCCGCCTGTGTTTACTGACGCCGTCGCAAATCCTTTATTGCATTCGATGGGGCAATTCTTTGAGAGTCAGGGAGTTACTCACGCTGATATCAACAACGTTCTGAACACCTGGCTTGTTATGATCATCCTAGTGGTAGCCGCTGTCCTTGTGAAGAACAAACTTGAGATGATTCCGAGAGGCGGCCAGAACTTCTGGGAGGTTATCGTATCCACCCTTGAAGACATAGTCGTTCAGACCATGGGCGAACACGGAAGACACTATTTCCCCTTGATAGCGTCTTTAGCTCTTTTCATTTTAACGTGTAACCTGATCGGAATAATTCCATGGTTCCAATCTTCTACCAATAATCTCAACACGACGCTGGCATTGGCGCTTGTTGCGTTCTTTACGACTCATTATGTTGGGATCAAGGCGCACGGAACCCATTACATCAAACATTTTCTTGGACCCGTACCGTGGTTGATTCCATTGATGCTTCCTATCGAACTGATTGGACATTTCAGCCGGATCCTCTCACTGAGCTTCCGACTTTTTGGAAACATAATGGGTGAGGATCTAGCCATTATAATTCTGACGATGCTTGTGCCTTATCTTGTTCCTTTGCCAATGATGTTTTTGCAAGTGTTCACTTCTTTCATTCAGACTCTCGTGTTCATCATGCTGACCATGATGTACATAACCGGATCTCTGGAAGAAGCTCACTGATATTCCAACAACATGGGAGGTTTTTATTTGATGAGAAAAGTAGTTATCGCTGGTTTGATGACAATCGCCCTTAGCCTCTGCGCCGGTTTGGCCTTCGCCGCCGGTGAAATTACCGCAGCAGCCGCAGGCATAATTCAGTGGACAGTTCTTGGCGCCGGTTTGGCGATCGGTCTTGGCGCTATTGGTAGTGGAATCGGTATGGGAACCGCCATCGGTGGAGCCTGCGAAGGCACCTCCAGGAACCCCGAAGCCGGTGGCCGTATTCTGACCACCATGATCATCGGTTTGGCCATGATCGAATCTCTTACCATTTACGCGCTTGTCGTAGCGCTGATTCTTCTTTTCGGTAATCCTTACGTCAAATTCCTTGGCGTTTAAGTTCATCTTTGGGGGCCACTTTGAGGGCCCCCTTTATCCCACCCTGAATCTTCCAGGACCCAAGATAATCTGTTTTACAATTTCACTCTTTCTATATCTCGTAGATTGGGGTATTTGTGTTTGCCGTATGGGCCATTGAAAAAGTATCCATGCGGTATCCATCGGGGAAAGCGGTATGACAAGCAAGGTTAAATTATGCGGAGTTTGCGGCGGGGTGATGAGAAAATCGTCCCGGAGAATACTTTCCGCGCCCGCAGGCGTAGTCATTATTTTGCTTGGCCTGTTTCTGATGGCCGGTTACGGTTTCTTTACCAACTTTTATCAGGCTCCGTGGTTCATGAGATTCGCTTTGCCTGCGCTTTATTACATCGGTTCAATTTTCATCGCCGTGGGGACACTTTTTTTCTTTATACGCGAGAATATATGGCGTTGTGTGGACTGCAAGGAGACGCTGAAGCGTTAGCGACCCGCCTCGGCTGCCTCGGATTACTCATTCGCCGCCCGGAACTTTAATGTTCCAAACTGCTACATGTCCAGACACTCTCCGAAAAAACAATTGCGCAATTATTCATTTTTAGGTAATCTACCAATTTCACATTAACCCTCCTTGCCCTTTACAGGGCTTGATAGCCGAAAGGAGCTACTATGAGACGGTACGAGGCATTAATAGTCCTCGATCCCGACATGCCAGATGATGACGTGAAAGCGCTTAACGAGCGTTTGAGCGGTATAATAAAGGATCATGCCGGGGAAATCATCAAGATTGAGGACTGGGGGACCAGGAAGCTAGCTTATCTGGTCCGAAAAAAAGATAAAGGACGATACATCCTTTTCGATTTCGTCAGTGGGCCTCAACTCATCAACGAGTTGGAACGGCAGTTCAAGATCACTGAAGACGTCATGAAATACCTGACTGTTAAACTGGATGATGAGGTTGATCTCGAGGCTTTTAAGGCCAAAGCCGAGAAAGAAGCCGTAGTCACTGAGGCGACCCCGGAAGCGCCAGCAGAAGAAGCGAAAACCGAGACGGCCGAAGCCCTGACAGATGTGGTGGTTCAAGAAACAGAGGTAACCGAAGTCTTGGCGCAGCCGTCAGACGAATTGGTAGCTGAAGAACCCGCGTCTACCGAGAACATCACGTCTAGCGAAAGCCCGACCAAGGAGGAGGGACTATGAATAACAGACCACAGAAACGTCGCCCCTTCCCCAGGAGTAAGGTTTGCAGGTTCTGCGCTGATTCCGGATTGCGAATGGACTATAAGGATCCAAGCCTGCTGAGGATTTTTGTTACCGAGCGCGGGAAGATAGTCCCAAGAAGGATCTCCGGGAATTGCGCCAAACATCAGAGACAGTTGACTACCGCTATCAAGAGAGCAAGAAACATAGCGCTTCTGCCCTTCACGGTACCCAGACGCTAGTTTCTGTAATGGAGTATGAGCCATGAATGTAATATTACTTGATCATATTGAAGACTTGGGCTTGGTCGGCCAGACTGTAAAAGTGAAGGACGGCTACGCCCGGAACTATCTTTTGCCGAAAAAACTGGCTTGTTTGGCCACAGAGAAGAATCTTAACTTTTACAAGGGACTAATCGAGGCAAAACAGAAAAAGCTCGCTAAAGCCAAAGGCGCTGCAGAAACTCAGGCGCAGAGCATTGCCTCTGTTGTCCTGACTTTTGTCCGAAAATCCAGAGACCAGGACGCTCGTTTGTTCGGTTCCGTAACTAACGCGGACGTCGCAGAAGCTCTTGCCCAGCAAGGATATGAGTTCGACAGAAGAAAAATCTCGTTGTCAGAACCTATAAAGCGTATAGGTGAGTACTCCGCTTCTGTTAGATTACATCCTGAAGTCATAGCCACACTTAAGGTAGTGGTTAACCCAGAGGGCTCATCGAAGGATGGCGCAGGACAGTAACGCGCATATGAAGACTCCCCCCCAGTTTCTCGAAGGCGAACGCGCCATACTGGGGGGATTACTTATCGATAATGACGCTGTCCCCAAGGTCCTGGCTACACTTACTCCTGAAGATTTCTACAGAGAAGCTCACCGCAATATCTTCTACGCAATAGTTGACCTATTTAACAAAAACGAACCGGTTGATCTCATAACACTCACATCCGGACTAAAGGAAAAGGGTGTTTTCGAGAATGTCGGTGGCGCATTGTTTTTAATGGAACTTATCGACGCTGTGCCAAGCGCCGCAAACATTATTCATTACGCCAAAGTCGTCAAAGAAAAGTCCATCCTCCGGCAGCTCATATCAGCGGCTACCGAAATATCGACCAGATGCTACGATGAACAGCAGGATGTGGATGAATTTCTCGATGAAGCCGAACAGATTCTGTTCAGAGTCGGGGAATCAAGGATAGGGACCGGCTTCTACCACATCCAGGACCTAATGAAGACGAGTTTCCAAACGATTGAAAGTCTGTATGAGCGGAAAGAAAACATTACCGGTGTCTCTTCCGGTTTTCGTGATCTCGACGCCATGACAGCAGGATTTCAAAATTCCGATCTTATTATTGTCGCAGGTCGGCCTTCGATGGGGAAGACTTCATTGGCGCTGAACATCGCAATGAACGCCGCGACAGACGCCGCCAAGCCAACCGCAATTTTTTCCCTGGAAATGAGTAAGGAGCAAATAGCCCTAAGAATACTTTGCTCCAAGGCCAAAGTGAATCTTAAGAGCTTACGAACCGGGTTCCTTACCCCGGAAGACTGGGCGAGACTGACTCTGGCTGTGGGCAGTATCTCGGATTCTCCTCTGTATGTTGATGACACTCCGGCCATAAGCACGTTGGAGATTCGGGCGAAAGCTCGTCGTCTTAAAAAAGAGAAGGATCTGGGGCTGATTATCGTAGATTATCTGCAACTTATGAAAGGACCGGCAAGAGCCGATTCCAGAGAAAAAGAAATCTCCGACATATCCAGGTCTTTGAAGGCGTTGGCCAAGGAGCTTAACATTCCGATCATCGCATTATCCCAGTTAAACAGGAAAGTCGAGGAAAGACCTAACAAAAGACCTCAGCTTGCTGATTTACGGGAATCCGGCGCTATCGAACAGGACGCTGACGTTATTATCTTCATTTACCGGGATGAAGTGTACAATAAGAGTGAGGATAACCCCAAAAAGGGTGAAGCCGAGATCATTATCGGTAAGCAGCGTAACGGTCCAATCGGTATGGTGACAGCATTTTTCGACGCCAAGTATTCGACCTTCCGGCCTTATTCCCAGCGGGAAGATTTTGTGGCCGACGACTCGGCAATACTCTCGAACCTCTAAAAATTCACAAACTCCTGTCAGAATTGGCGCTGTCCTTCAATTTAAACAGATAATGTTCAAAGTGAGCAATTGAACTCAAGCCCATCTCCTACACCTTATCCAGAGAGTCACGAACAGTCCTGAGGAGATTCTTGTATTTGACCGGCTTGTGCATGACTTCCGTGACGCCATTGTCAATCGCCAATTTCACTCGTTCGTCGTCAGGGGGAACACCGGTAGCAATAAGGATCTTCGCTTTGGGATTAATCTGAAAGATTCTCCTGAGGCACTCTTGGCCGCCCATTTCAGGCATTATGATGTCCAGAATTACCAATGATATTTTCCCGCTGCAGTCGCTATACAAATCCAGAGCTTCTCCGCCATTACCAGCCGTCAGGACGTTGTAGCCAGAGCGGCTGAGCATGTGTTCCATTAGAGATCTTACTGTAACATCATCGTCCACAACCAAAATAGTTTCGGTTCCACCTCTGGGCGATGCCTCCTCCGTTGCGTCTACCGGGATCGGTTCCTCCGCTTTGACCGCGGGAAAATATATCTTGAATGTGGCGCCATGCCCCGGTTTACTTTCGCAGTCAATAAATCCGTTGTGCCTTTTAACGATGCCATATACTGTTGCGAGCCCTAGACCGGTTCCTTTTCCTTTTGCTTTGGTGGTATAGAATGGCTCAAAGATATGCCCCAGACATTCGTTATCCATGCCCTGACCGGTATCTGAAACACTGATCATGACATAGGGGCCTGGCACAACCCCCATGTGCGCTTTGCAGTATTCGTCGTCCAGAATCACGTTTGCGGTCTTGATCGAGAGCTTGCCCTCGCCATGCATGGCGTCCCTTGCATTGACGGCAAGGTTCATGAGGACCTGATCCATCTGGGTAGGGTCTGCATTGATCGTAGCCAGGTCTGAAGCAAGCGCCGTGTCAATCGAGATCATTTTGGGGATGGTTCGGGCTAACATATTAATGAGCACTCCCACTTGATCATTCATGTTGATCGGCTGAAAGCTGACTTCCACTTTTCTGCTGAACGTCAACAATCTCTTGATGAGGTCCGCTCCCCGCTCTCCCGCTGAAGCTATTTCCTGGATGTTGGCCCTGGATCTGTCTGTCAATTCCTCGTCGCTAAGGACTACGTCCGCATACCCGAGGACTATCTGCAAAAGGTTGTTGAAGTCGTGGCAAATTCCGCCGGCAAGGTTTCCAATGGCTTCCATCTTTTGCGCTTGAAGGTATTGGGCCTGAAGGGACTCTTTCTCCTGTTCGGCCCGCAGGTCATCTGTAATGTCTGTAATTACCGCTATTGCAAGGTTGGTTGGCGCCAAAGGGTCAACAAGTTTTGTTCTTATTCTTGCGTCAAAGACGGAACCATCTTTGCGAGCTAACTTCGCAGTAACATGAGCGATCCTTCCAGTCGCCAGGTGAGTATAAACTTCTCTACCTACTCTTTCATATTCGTCCTGCGTAGCATAAATGACACTGGTGTCCCGCCCTACGTATCCTTCATAGGTATCATAGCCAAACATCTTTAGACCGAATTCATTAGTCCAGATAAATTTTCTGTCCTGAATCAGAGTAATGGCCACAGGAGAAGTTGATAAAATGGTCTTTAATGTCTGCTCACTGTCACGAAGGGCTGCCGCAATTTTTGTCTTTTCTGTTTCCGCCTCCCTTTCAGTTGTGACATCTCTTCCGCAACCAACTGTGCCGATCAGCGTCCCATCCTGGTTAAAAAACGGAGCCTTGTAGACATCCAGAACAAGAAATTGGCCTCTCACGTTACCAGACTCGTCAAATCTACCGGGTTTCATCGTGTTCAAGACGACTGCGTCCGAATTAGCGCATGTCTCTCCAAAGGTAAAATAATTGGGATCTTGAGGATTTTCCCTTCGCATTCTCTCTACAAAAAAATAATCTGTTTTACCGATAGGTTCCTCGGTGTCATGGGCGCCCAGCAATTTGTCGCATACCGCCTTATTCACAAAGATGGCCTTGCCTTCGAGATCTTTTGCCCACAAAAGGTCGGGCACGTTATCACACATCAGGCGCATCAACGAACTCATAGATTTGTATCGCCCTTCGGACTCCTTCAGCGCCAGTTCGGTTTGTCTTCGGAGAGTTATGTCCTCCATCACAGCCTGGCATCCCTCGATTTCTCCTTTTTCGTTTAATTTGGGCGTAACAATGGCTCTCAAACAGATTTGTTTGCCCCATTTAGTCGTGTAGGGAATCTCTGCGCTCATTTTCCGGCGCTCATCCATGCAATCCTTGAAGACCCGAGAGACGCCGGCTGCGACTAATGGAGGAAAGGTTAGCATGTTTATTGCCTTGGTAGCTTCCGGACTGGGGGAACCCAAGATTTCCAAAAGGAAATGATTAACTTCTAGAATCTTCCCTTCGGTGTCCACCAGGACTATCCCTATCGGCGCGACATCGAACAGCGAACGGTATTTTCGTTCACTATCACGAAGGGAGTCTTCCGCATGTTTACGTTCCGCAAGCTCAGATTTCAGGAGTTCATTGGATTCTATTAATTTTGCGTTGCGCTCCGCTACGGTCTTTTCGAGTTCATCCAGATGTAGCTTGATCGCGTTCTGCGCCTCTCTCATCTTGAGCAGAGATTCCATTCTGACTTGGAGTTCCAGTCGGTCGATAGGCTTGTTTATAAAGTCGTTTGCTCCCGCCTGGATAGCCTCGATGCGAGTTTGCTTGTCATCAAGAACGGTGATCATGATAATCGGAATGTCAGCAGATTCCGGATTCCCACGGATGCGCCGCACTACCTCGATCCCGTCAATCCCTGGCATCCTGATATCAAGCAGAACGAGGTCGAATCCCGATTTAATCTTCTCCAGAGCTTCAAAACCATTATTTGCAAACTCCGGCGAATGGCCCATTACCTCAAGGAGGTTCTCGATCAGCTTCTGATTAACGGGTTCATCATCGACTACCAGAATTCGTTTGCTCGGGATCATCTATAATCCCCCCTTTTGCAAAACATTTTAGGATACCGAATATATCTTTATCGAATCTCATCATCGGTTTCCCCAATATACTGGTCATTCATCAGCAATCGACCGGTGTCATTAAACTGTCTCATAGAGATACACTATTTTGTGACCGATTGGGTCATAAAAATTGTATCCCTTATCTAAAGCTTATTCCTTTTGCCTTGACCGAGAACATCCCTTAAATTTAGGTCTGTGATTATGAGGGGATATGATATGAATGTTAACTCAAGAGATCTGATTGTTCCCAAGACCCACTGGAGGTAATGATGCTGGCGGTCATTTTCTTATTGGCGTCACTCATTGGTTTTGCCATTCACCTGTTCCTGGGAAGGGAACCCCGCACAAGAGCCAGAACCGTTGAACTCCTCCTTCTGTATCTGCTCGTTATAAACATCGGCGTTGGTCTTCTATTGGCGTGGTACGGACACACATTTATGGCCGATGAGATAGCCCGCAAGATCGGTTGGCAGCCTGGAAGCCCTTTTCAGTTTGAGGTGGCTATAGCCGACCTGAGCTGGGGAGTTTGCGGTGTGCTCTGTATCTGGTTAAGACAGGGGTTTTGGACGGCGACAGGTATAGGAAGCGCAGTGTTCCTTATAGGATGCGCTTTTGGGCATGTAAGGGACATTAGCGCACACGGGAACCTTGCAATATACAATGCCGGGCCAGTCCTTTGGATAGGCGATCTGGCTGTTCCGGTCGCAATACTGGTTCTGCTGTTCCTGCGTTACAGGTTTGGTGAGAAATGCTCCTGAGCCGGCAGCTTGACGAACTGAAAGGCGTCATCTTCACGTATGTCGTGATAGCGCCGCTCTTATCGGCGCTGTTCGCTGACAAGATCGACAACATTTTTGTTGTCTGCGTGCTGTTTGTGGGACTTGTGGGGACGGCTTTGATATATTTCAGGGACCGACTCAGACAACTGGAGGAATCGCTCAAGGAGCAAGAGCGGAGGCTCATGGAACTGGAGGGTGTGAGTGACGAGAAATTTGAATAATTCCAGTCAGAATCAGTGACGCCGCCCCAACATTTGTCTATTGTGTCAATTCAGGTTCTAAGCGAATTGTTCCTCGACCGCTGTCAGTATCCCCGTTCCAGCCAGCAGGCCCCGACGGTTCTTTTCCTTTGTGAATCTCAAAAAATTCTCGGTGTAGTAATGTGAAGGACCCAACAGGGCAACGAGCGCAGCCAAAGAACTCTTTTTCCAACTCCTGAAGGCTTCGACATCAACATTCGTTTTCAGAAGGGTGTGGGCTGCGATAATAAGCTGTTTGATGCGTTTCATCTGCAATACCTTCTTTCTCCGTCAGGATTTTTTCTCATTGTTAAGTAGTGACAACGAAACACTAAAGATGTTCCGCTGATTTATAAATGAAACATATTCACAATTAATATAAATAGTTACATATTATTAATTTATGTATCTAAATTGATACCACAATATGGTAACAGACGTTCGCAAACCAATATGGCGCAGATCCAACTTCCAGGCGGTTGGGTTTAAAAATAGAGCCTGTTGTGACTTCCATTACAGGTCGCTGGCTCTTGAGTGATGGCTATGTAATTGGGATGCTTTCCCTTTGTTCCGTTTGGCTTCTGTGCCATACTCTTTAGATTGGCTAAGATTTATTGCAAGCCCGGAGCGTCACGATGAACGGCAGGTATCTCGGACATCTTGCCTACGACGATCCCCTTTACGGATATATGCGGGATCAGATCATTCCTCAATTGGGCGTGGCCTCAAATCATGCCGTATTTCGTGTATTTCAACCCGCCAACTCCCATCACGTTTACCTTTACGAAGATGAACACAGTGGTTTGCGGATAATAGGGAAATTCCATCCCGATAAACGTAATTCCAACGCACACCCTTCGAAAACCGGGGAAACCGAATACAACAACCTCGTGTTTCTGCGCTCCCTGGGCTTCGATGCGCCCCCGTATTATGTGGTCAAACCCCTGGGGTTTAATCCTGCTATAGGCAACGTCCTGATGGTGGAATATCTGGATTGCGGTCTTCTGGGCGCAGTAATAAACGACGCCATTCATTTGGCCAGGCATAACCGGTTGTATCGCAAACTCTCCGCCATGGCCCAGTTCCTGGTATGTATGCACAACCGTACGGAGGGAGATTGGCTTGTCAACTTCGATCACAGCCATGCCTATATGGGGCGGTTGCTCAATTCGCTCATCGTCAAGCGGGGCATGGGGCACGAACATTCCGACGAACTGTACCGCCTGCGCGAGGCATGGCGCTACCAGGGATGCATGTGGGAAGACCGGGCGGTTCTGGTCCACGGCGACGTCACGCCGTCCAACTTCCTGATAGGCAGAGGCCACGACGTTATGGCCATTGACCTGGAGCGTATGCAATGGGCAGACCGGTCATTCGATCTCGGGCGGCTTTGCGGCGAACTCAAGCATTGCTTCTTCCAGGTCACGGGTGACCGTAATGCGGCGGAACCCTTCATAGGTCATTTTCTCTGGGAATATTGCTGCCACTTTCCTGATAGAATGGGCGCCTTCAGGGCAATCACCCGACGCACACAGTTTTACATGGGTATCACTCTGCTGAGGATCGCTCGAAATTCCTGGATTGACCAGGACTACCGCTGGCGCCTCGTACATGAGGCCAAACAGATTCTGAGGGTATTGCCATGAAGATTAAGGGAATTCTTTTCGACGTCAACGGCACACTTATCGATATCCATACTGATGAAGGCGCCGAGGAAATCTATCGAGGCATTAGCCATTTCCTTACGTACCAGGGGATATATGTCCACCGGTGGGAGGCGCGAGACGAATATTTCCGTATAATGAACGAACAGAAAAGGGCAAGCGCCGAAGCCTTCCCTGAGTTCGACGCCGTGGAGGTGTGGAGGGAATTCCTCCGGCGTAGGCCGGAAGCGTCCAGTGTCTTGCCTCCTGATAAACTGCGTTGGACGCCTCTTTTTTTAGCGGAAATGTTCCGGGGGTTATCTCGTTTCCGATTGCAGCTTTATCCTGAAGTGAAGAACGTTCTGGATGAGCTGTTCCAACGTTTCAAACTGGCGGCCCTTTCCGACGCCCAAAGCGCTTGGGCGCTGTGGGAAATGAGAGAGGTTGGCATTGACGCATATTTCCATCCCATCATCGTCTCCGGCGACTTGGGTTTCAGAAAGCCTGACAAACGGATATTCAAGGCAGCCCTGAGCGTGCTCGACCTGCGACCCGAGAACGTCATCTTTGTAGGAAACGACATGTACCGAGATATTTACGGGGCTAAGCAATTGGGAATAAAAACGGTATTCTTTTCCTCCAATCAGGGACGGAAAACTGCGGAAGGGGTTGAGCCGGATTACATTATCTACGAGTTCTCGGAACTGCGGAGGGCTATCGCCTTCTTCGAAGGGCGATAGAAACTATGAACTTCTCCCTCAACTTGATGTGACGACGGGAACTTAAGAAGCGGTTAGGATGTCAGGTCCCTGACCCCGCAATCGGAACAAAACAGTATTTCTACTGCTTTTAAGGCCGTCTCGATGCCCCTCTCGGACGGGAAAACCTTCTATCTTTCTCGCCTGGCCTGCGTAAAAATCAGAGGTAGCGCATGTGGACTTTATGATAAGGGAAAAACAACTCGTTGGCAGCCTTTTCGAGCGCCACAAAGACCAGACTCCTACAATCCAAGCTTTCCCTTGATTTTTTTGAGATATCGTCTGCTGACGTGAACATTCTTTCCTGAACGAGTGTGTATAATGGCTGACTGATTTTCCTGAAGTATAATTTCATCGGCCTGATCAATATTAACAAGGAACTGCTTGTGGCAACGAACCAAGTTGGTCCTGGCTTCCAGAATCCTTAGGGTTAGTTCCGTATAGAACTCCCCCTGAGAACAAACAAGGTAAATACCCGCTGCGTCAGATCTGACGAACTCCACATCCGAAGTATTGATTAATTTAATGCGATTCGATCCTACGCACGGAATTCTCTTTATCTCTATCCCCGTAAACGCATTGACCGATTTTGCGCTCAGCCTCCTCTGGATTTTCTGAAGTGTCTTCTCGAGCCTGTGTTTTTCTACCGGCTTCAGAAGGTAATCAAAAGCGTTTTCTTCGAATGCCTTTATGGCGTAAGTGTCATAGGCGGTTACAAATACTACGATGGGCATGATTTCTTCATCAATCATACTCAGTAACTCGATGCCTGAAATTCCCGGCATTTGAATGTCCAGGAATATAACATCCGGCTTTTCTCTTTTAATGGCTTTGAGAGCGCCGATTGCGTTCTCGCATTTCCCGACCACTGCGAACGATCCGGTTTCTTCAAGAAGAGCCTCGAGTTCGTCTCGAGAATGAATTTCGTCATCCACAACCAATCCGCGTATCATGCGTTTGGCCCTATTGATTCCAGAGGAACACGAACGGTAACCTTTGTAAACTCGTTGGGAACGCAGGAAACCGTCGCCCCATAATTCATTCCCATGTAAAGCTTCAATCTTCTGTCAACAATCCTTATTCCTAAACCTTTCTCGTTTTCGTTTTCACAAAAAGAACCAGCATTGTCCTCGATTTCGATTACCGCTGTTTCACCATTCCTAAATGCGCTAATCTTCGCTATTCCTGGTTCCAGCATATTGGATATTCCGTGCTTTATGGCGTTTTCTATCAGTGGCTGCAAGGTAAAGGCGGGCAGTCTAAGGTTAAGTAAACTTGGGTCCACGTCTGTTTCGACGGTGAGACGGTCTTCAAACCTGGCTTTCTCAATGGTCAGGTAAGATCTTACATGGGCGAGTTCTTCTTCGAGTGTCGACAATTCGCTGTCTCTTTTTAAATTCTTGCGGAGAAAGGCCCCGAGTTGAATCAGCAACTCTCTGGCTCGATCCGCATCCTTACGCAAGATCGCTATAATGGTGTTCAAGGCGTTAAATAGAAAGTGTGGGTTAACCTGAGCCTCGAGTAGTTTGAGTTCTGTAGTGACTAGAAGGTTTTTTTGCTGTTCATATCTGGACAATAAAAGCTGATTCGACAAAAGTCGGGCAATCCCTTCGCCCAGGGACTTGTTCATATTGAGGAATCTCTTATTACCCGCCTCATAAAGTTTTATGGTCCCCACCACAGAGTCATCCATCGTAAGAGGAACTACCAAAGCGGAACTGAGCGGACAGCGCTCGGATATTGAACAGTTAAATCTGTGGTGAATTCCGTCGGCAAAGACTACTTTATTCTCGTCAATAGCCTGTTTGCACAGTGAGGATTCAATTGGCTGATCAGGAAAATGGTGCTCGGATCCTACGCCAACAAAAGAAAGCACTCTTTCTGTGTCCGTGATCGCAACGGCGCTAACTCCTGTCTCTTCACGAATGATTTTGGCCATCTCATCGGCAGTCTGTCTGTTGAAGCCAGTTGTGAGCAGACTCAACGTTCTCTCTGCAATTTTCAGAGTCCTGGCTGAAAAAGCAGCGGCCGCTCTGTCATGCATGTCCCGTTGGTCCCGTATAATGCTCATGAAAAGAGCGCAACCGCCGGAACTGGTCAAGATCATGGGTAACGCGATAACCTTTACGAGAGCCAGCGCTTCGGAGAAAGGCCTAGAAACAGCGAGTATTATGATCATCTGGACAGCTTCGGCAAAAAAGGTTGTAACGAAAGCGATTTCCGGCCGAAACATGTCCTGGAGTTTGCCCCTTCTGGCAAGATAGAGATGGATCATGCCGCCAAAAAAACCTTCAGCAGTGGTCGACAACCCGCACGAAAATGCAGTGAAGCCACCTTGGAAATACCGGTGTAGACCGCCCGTGAAGCCCACAGAAGTCCCAAGTACCGGGCCTCCAATTATCCCCGCCAAAACTGGTCCTATGGATCGGGTATTAGCCAGGGCATCCTGAATAGGGTGCCCCAGATATGTCCCCATGATCGACAGAGCTGAAAAGAAGAAATATAGGTAGATCTTGTCTTTCAGATCAAGACTCTGGTTAGTAAGTGGCCGAAACCATGGTGATTTGCAATAAACATAACCTACTACCAGAAAAACGGCCATGGTCTGAAAAAGCTGAAGGAAAAGACTCATGGCATACTCCTGCTCGCGCCGCTATACTACCCCAATCTTGATGGGCCGAAACCAATCTTACTATAGTTTATTCTAATCAATGTCATAAATACCAAAAACCGGCCTCCATCAAACTCGATTGTTGACCTCGATATTTGACAGAGACCGGATGGCAAGAGCGATTCTTGTCCTATGCGTCAATATTTACGGGCCTACAGCCTCGTATTCTTTCTTTGCATCGGAGATGTCTACGACCGGCTCATGATAAAGTTGATACCATCTTCTGAAAGCTTCAACGAACACTTCCGTCATGAGTAGCATCAAAATTACAGATAGAACCACAAGGAGATACAAGCCTTTTGGAAGATAGTTGTTAACAATATTCAAGTAACCAGCAGACATTACGACCGGGATCATAAAGAGGCCGGGAACCGCGGTAACCCACGCATATCGCTTTTTCCCCATTCTCATTATCATGGCCGTCCCCACGATCAGAGCGCATGTCGCCAGAAGCTGGTTGCTCATTCCAAATAGAGGCCAGATCGTTGATATATCTCCAGTGTAGACGAGGTATCCCCACGAGAAAGTAAAAAGAAAACTCGTTATAATTATCCCTGGTGTCCATTTTTTCTCGCTAAACTTGGGAATGACTCTTCCAATCATTTCCTGAAGCAGATACCGTCCCACACGCGTGCCGGTGTCAACGGCCGTGAGAATAAACACAGCCTCGAACATGATCGCAAAATGGTACCAATACGCCATCAAGCCCTTGAAAATTGGCACAGAACCGAAAATGTACGCCATACCTACGGCAAGTGAAACAGCCCCGCCAGGTCTGCCCTGCAACTGTTCACCAACTTGTCTGGACAATTCGGAAAGATGAACAGGCGCCATACCAAGTTTCTCAAAAACAGGCCCCGGCGTATTGATGGCGAAATAATCCGCCGGTACCAGCACGCAGGCTGCGATCAGAGCCATAATCGCCACGAAGCCCTCAACGAGCATTGCGCCGTATCCAATAAAGAGAATATCTTTCTCGTTGCCAACCATCTTTGGGGTGGTTCCGGTCCCGATAATAGCGTGAAATCCGGACAACGCTGCCACACGCTATCGTGATGAACAGAAACGGGTATACCGAGCCGGGAACTATCGGTCCGCCGCCGTGGACATACTTCGTAATTGAGGTCATCTGCAACTCAGGGTGAACAACCGCAATTCCAATAGCCAGCAGCGAGATGGTTCCGATCTTGAGGTATGTTGACAGGTAGTCACGCGGGCACAGGAGCAACCATACAGGGAGAGCGGAAGCTATGAATCCGTAGATGGGTATCATTATGGACAACTGGGGTTTCGAAAGATTCAGCCAGGAAGAAAGAGTCGGGCTCTCCGCGACATATGGGCCCGTTATGACGCACAAGAAAAGCAGCGCCACTCCCATGATGCTCGCCCCCCGTACATCGCCCGGTCGAATAAGCTCCATGTGGACACCCATGAGTAACGCTATGGGAATCGTGCAAAGAACTGTCCAGGTTCCCCACGGGCTTTGAAACATTGCGTTGACCACCGCTATGGAAAGCCCCGCGAGTGTCAGGATAAGTATGAAAAGGATGGCGAAAGAGGCCACCAAACCTGCCCTCTGTCCGATTTCAGTGGCGGCTATTGAGGACAGACTCTGTCCCTTGTGCCTTACGGAAGCGAACAGCACAACCATGTCGTGCACTGCGCCTGCGACCACGGCTCCGATGATGATCCACAACGCTCCCGGCAGATAGCCGAACTGAGCGGCGAGCACAGGGCCCAACAGGGGGCCTGCGGCAGCTATGGCTGCAAAATGGTGACCGAATAGCACGTATTTGTTGGTCGCATGATAGTCATGGCCATCGTCCATAGTCACAGCCGGGGTTGGTCTCGAAGAGTCCAGGCCCAGGACTTTTTGGGCTATGAAAAGGCCATAATATCGATATGCGAGCGCAAACACCAATGAAGCGACAAATACTAAAGTAAGAGCGTTCATAAGTTTTCTCCTATGTCAGATGCGCATCGTAATCCCAAAAATTTGACATTTTGTTGACCGATTGACTTGTGCATATAAACAACTCCACCCTGGCGCCGGGTCTCGAACGGAGCAGGAGAGTGATTGCAAAAGCGAACATCCCGCCCTGGTGGCGCCAACCGTGAAAACTTGGGCTGGCCTGACGCTTTTAAATTTCTATGATTTTGACACTTGACATGTAAAAGGGTGATAATCAACGAGAGTCATGGTTAGCGGCGTTATAATCAGGCTAACGGTACATATCCCGGGGGTAACAGGCGCATTAGCTTGAACGAACACAATCAGGGGATTGCTTTGAGGCGAGTCTTGATCAAGGCAAGAACAGATTCACTTTGCGGTTTGAAACAGGTCCTGCATGGTTTCAAAAAGAAGTGATTTGGATATCGGTTTGGAAACATAGGCGTTCATGCCGGCTTCGAGACAGGCTTCTTCGTCTTTCTTAAAAGCGTGAGCGGTCATGGCGATGATGGGGATTTGTTTACCGGTTTCCTTCTCAGATTCTCTGATAGCTCTGGTAGCTTCCAGACCATCCATCTCCGGCATTTGTACATCCATCAGTATTAGATCAAAATCTCCGGTCTTATGTTTTTCGACACCATCCAAACCGTTATTAGCGACAACAACAGAGTGCCCTTTTTTCTCCAGTATTAGCGTGGCCATTTTTTGATTGACCAGATTATCTTCGACCAACAGGATCCTCAAGGGTTTTAGCTGTGGAAGTTCTTTTTCTTACAGGAGGATGGCTTGCGGGTTTGGTTCCGAATCCACAGGAGACAATGTGACGGCTATAGTATGTAAAAGGTCTTTGTAGTTAAGAGGCTTACACAAATACCCGTCAACTCCTAATTCGGCGCATCTCTCGCAGCCACCTATCGGATCAGCGGAAGACATGATTATTATCTTCAAATTTAAGAGCTTGGGATCACTACGAATCATTTCGGTCAATTTGAAGCCGTCAATTTCCGGCATCATGACGTCTATCAACGCTATTGCGATAGAGTCTCCGGTCTGGCCGCAAGAATTTATGATTTCGAGAGCTTTTCCGGCGGATTCAGCCATTACCGGTTTCATGCCCCATGATTCAATGGTTTTTTTCAGAATTTTTCGGTTAACTTCATTGTCATCAACGACTAGAATTATTTTGTCCCGGACAACGGCTAGATCTTTGG
>CAWJXP010000056.1:0-22175 GCA_963846725.1 uncultured delta proteobacterium
GCTATCTGATCAGCCTCATCTTATATAATCGCGACCGAAACCTTTATCCACGCCATGAAGTCAGGCAAATCATTCCAATAGCCTTTAGAATATTCACATTGCTACGAAATGTGTTTCCTCCATTTTTATAACAGATTATTGGCTAAATGGTTCCTCCTGTCAGGGCAAAAACTTCATTAAATGTAGGTAATAGTTCCCTGAATAAGCCACAATCTATTTATCAACGGCCGAACCCATATTTTTATTTGACTTTACCAGACACGTTTAAGTAAATTAAAAATTGGGTTATGTGTACCTCTTCCTCAATCCTATTCAATCTGGTTTTGCAGAACAGGTATGTCGCTGATATCTAATTCTTTGTTTGAATTCTAAAACATTTATTTTTTATTGAGTTTTGATTAATTCAAAGGGAGTGGTCTGATGGATAGGAGGGTGTTCATTTTTATGACAATACCATTACTGGTATTTACCTTTACAATTGCGCCAAAAGTGGGTCTGGCCAATCAATTCAAGTCATCGTCTGATGATGTCATAACCCTTGAACAGCAAAAGGACAATAGGGATTTTGAAAAAGATTTGAGTGACCATTGTTCTATTCCAGACTGGCTCTTGTCAGTCCTCAACTGGGTTCCGCCTGAAAATCAAGATGCGAAAACAGCCTCGCTCGAAAATATGCGACTGGACCAAGGTATCGATGAAAGTTTCACGAGCCCCAAAAAACCGGAAAGATCTGTTAAGCCTGGAAACATCATCTCTTTGAAAGACATTCCTCCGCTGTATACATCCCCCAAAATTAACAGTGAAGGGAACTGGGTGAGCGCGGACACTCCTGTTGGCGGAGATGGAAAGCCTCTGATATACAAAACAGTTTACCGTCCTAGCGTGGAATTTCCAAATACTGTGGTTTATATGGCTGTTTTCGACATGAGCCGCCTTAAAACCCGTCTCTTTATTGGTAGCGCTGAACCGGGTATTTACAAGGTTTCGAATGAGTCGCTGGTGGAGCCTCTCTCGAAAATAGTGGCCATCACCAACGCCTTGTGGATGCAACAGCATTCGAAAGGGGGCGGAGCGATAGCCAGGGGGAAGATTGTGTATCCTATGGTTCCCGGGATGGCGACTCTGGTTGTATATCAGGATGATTCAGTTGATGTGCTGGAATGGAGTAAAGAGATTCCATTGTCAACCGTTAAGGACGCTCGACAGTTAAGCCATCTGATTTTGAAAAACGGTGAGGTCGTTTATCATGTGTTAGAGCAAGGAAAAGTCACTGACTCTGAAATAGGTTTGGGTGGTCGATTGATTGACGTTGGGGGCGTTAGCACGATGGAGAGGCCAAATTGGTTTCTGGCTAATCGAACCGCCTTTGGTGTCACGGATGATGGACACATTGTATTTGCCATGGGGCATCATGTAAGCACCAAGGACCTCGCCAGAGCCTTGGCGCTAGCAGGGTGCAAAAGGGCTATTCACGGCGACGCAAACATTCATAACGTTGTATGCAATTTTTATTTCCGGGATGAAAACGACAATGTTGTAAAACGAAACAAACTCTCTCCAAGCCAACTTGATTACACATTGACACGATATGATCGGGGATACACCAAGGATTACTTCGTCTTTTACGAAAAATAAGACTCCGCGGGATCTCTTATGCGTAATTAAAGGGTTGACGAACTAAGAACGCACTTATCCAATCGTATTTTAATCATTTTTCATCAGGGAGTGAGAAAACGTTTTTATGAAGAAGTATGTCTGGAAATGATTAGACAAAAGGGTTTTTTCTCTCGATTTACAGAATCCATTTTCCTGGGGTGGCTATTGCAAACCGTTTCCCGTCACAGCACGCAGCCCTGACGGGATTTCTTTTTTTTGAGGGAGCGATAGTTGACATCCTGAAGTTGCAAAGTATTAGTCTCGAACAAAATGTTTTATTAAGAAACATCGCTTTGTTCCCCACGTCATTTCTAAGTGTCTTTTCCTATTTTTTTGGGGAACCTGTCCAAGCAAACGAGAACTACGTGAAAGAGCTGGTTACGTGTGTTTGTGGCATCCAACTGTCAAAGGCCATTGGCCTGTTCTTGGGCGCCCTGAACAGCGTTGAGGAGTCTATGTGGGAGTCTATGAGATGATCAGAGTATTCATGTCAATCATAGTGACAGGCTTCGTCATCTTTGTTTCGTCCCACACAAGTATCGCTGAAGGGCAAGATAACCCTAATGCCCTGGTAGTCGCCGCTAGTAACGGTAGATCAGAAGAAGTCGAGCGTCTATTAAATAATGGAGCCAATGTCAACGCAAAGGACGAGTGTGGTAGCACGGCGTTGATGAAAGCGTCGGAGCTTGGGCGCCTTGAAATCGTAGAGCTTCTTCTCGATAGGGGAGCCGACATCAACGCTAAGGACGAGTGTCACGGCACGGCCCTGATAAGGGCTTCCAAGACAGGAAACCTTCAAGTTGTGAGGCTTCTCCTGGATAGAGGATCCGACGTGAACGCTAAGCAGAAGTTTAGCTCACCGTCTGACATAACAGCGCTAATGTGGGCTTCCGATGGTGGCTATCCTGAAATAGTGAAAGCCCTTCTTGATAAAGGGGCCGATATCAACGCCAGACATGAGAATGGGGGCACAGCGCTGATGGAAGCTGTTTGGAACGGTTCCCTCGCAGTGGTCAAAATCCTTCTTGACAAAGGAGCCGATGTGAACGTCAAGGACAATGAGCGCAAGACAGCGCTCATGCTGGCTATCGACAGAGATAACCTTGAAATAGCAAAAGTACTAAAGTCGAACAGAGCCAAGGATGACCTTGGTCCTGGCGCAGGCCCCAAAGACAGCGAACCCAAGCCAAACAGGATTTTTTCATTGCTATGGTGACATCAACAAATTATTTGTGGCAATAGGTACATATCAAGAGATAGTTTTCCAGCATGACAAATATAACTAACGCGACAAAAGCTGAACAATATTTGAACCATAAACGCTATGAGTCGGTTGACAAAAGAAAATCGGTCTAAAATCTCGTTCAGAACTATGCCTGATCAGGCGCTCATGTTGTTCCCACCACTATTATGAATGTCTCAAAAAGAACCTTTAGTCATCAATCTAAGAGGCTTTTGGGCTAATTTTATGTGAGGTCAGTCAACCCAGTGCAATACATTCCTTATGATTGACCATCGTGGCGTTTTCCGGGAGGGGGTCTTGCCTAGTATCCAATAGTCGAATTGTCGCGAAGCCATGCCGCTGATTTGTTGCAATTTCAGCCACTGGTTAAGGTATTCCAGAAAAATATAATCCCCTTTACCAATAGGGATGGGATAGGCGATATCATATGCGAACAAGTGAGGTTTTGGAACTACCACTCCAAATTCAGGATACAGCAGCGCCCATGCCTTACCGACTTTGTCGGTCGTCAACAGGGCGTCAGCAATGTCGGTCTTAAGAAAGAAGTCTTTGATACTTTGAAGTTCCACGAGCTTCACGTTCGGTATGTAGCTTCGAAGGAGGCGTCGGTCTTCAAGGCTGTTGTCCTGTGTAACCGCTACGCGCAGTCCCGTTATTGACGCAATATCCGCCTTCGTTTGAAACGCCTTCTTTCGGTAGTCTTTAACAATTAAAGCCGCCTTCATATCCATATAGGGACTGGCAAAATTCATTTTCCCGAGATCATCCACCCTAATGGGTACGGCTGACATTACTATGTCACAGATACCGGCATCGAGATACTCCTGGAGTTTACCACATTGAACAGGAATGAACTCTAGAGATACGCCCATGTCTCGAGCCAAACGGTGGGCAAAGTATATGTCATAGCCTACTAGATCATTTTTTGAGTTGAAAAAGGCAAATGGCAGAGCCTCAGGATTGTATCCAACCAGTAGAATTCCTCTGTCCCGGATTTGCTTTAGCAAATCATTCCCTTTTCCTGTAGGGTTACGAGCAGCGCTGTTCACATCGGGAGGATTTAGCCGGACTTTGGCCGGAGATTGATCCGTAATCTCCATTCCCAAAAGTACAGCGTCTTCGTGGTAAGAGCCACGCACTAAGTAACTAAGGCCGAAGTTAGCAGTGACGATCAATAGTGTCAGTAGCAGGACCGTTCCGCCAATCGCCAATGTAACTTTCCTCGCGTTGATGGTGATCTTCTTTAGGAGGAGGAACGTAACAATGATAGTTAGGGCCTGCATGCTCATCGTCTGAAGCAGGACCTTGAACTTGCGTGTTACCACGTCGGCCATGATATATAGATCGAAATAGACTCCAGGCAATTTTATGTAGTCCAGGAGGAACGGAATCCCGACCTTGGGAGATCCAAACAAGCTCATTATTCCTGATAGCCCCAGTTCCAGATATTCTCCGATCCCTAGAGTGCGATTGATATACCAGGCCACGAAGACTATAAAGAGGATTTCAATGAGCTTGCCGACACTGGGAAAGCTGTACGCGAGAGGCAGCACGCTATCGATTACGTTTCCGGTCTTCTCTTCCCTCGGAATAACTTTGGCGAATAATTCCTTCGATTTGTCCGCAATGACCGCTAATACCACGAAATTGTTTCCTGTGGCGAAACCTAATACCAAGGCTTCCTTGGAATAATTGAGAATGTCACGGTATGTGAAGGATGTGAAACAGGTCACTATCATAGGTAGTATCCAAAAGGTTAACACCAGGCTGGCCAGAATGTAGCAAACAAAGTAGACTTGAAGACGCTGAAGCTGCTCAACGGAAAAGGTCCCCACCGCTGTTGCAGTGAGCGCAAAAACGCCAATCGGCGCAGTCTTGACCACCATTTTGGTCATATAAGAAAAAGCTCGTGCCAGAACCGACAGCATGTTCATGAACGGCTCTTTGTTTTCGATGCCAAGGAGCGCTACGCCGAGAAACACGCTAAAGACCACGATAGCCGGGATAAGGGCATCGGACAGGGCGTCAAATATGTTCGCCGGAATATAATAATCAAGAAAGTCAGTGCTCTGAACCTTGGGCGTTTCTGAAACACTGAAAAAGGAGGAACTCTGAACAACGGGAAAGGCAAAGCTGAAGACAAAGATCACGATTAGCCCGACAACCCAGAAAAGCCCCAACACTATGGAACCTTTACCGGCCATAAGTCTGGCTTCACCCGAGGACAATGATCCTATACCGTGGATCAGCGTCACCACCATATAAGGAAGTACCCCCATCTGTAGCAGCTTAAGGAAGGCCGTGCCTACGAATTTCAACGGACGACAGAGTTCTCCGAAGAAAAGACCAAAAGCCACACCCAAACCAAGACCGATAAAAATCCATGTGGAGAGGCTGAGACGGAAAATTCGTCCAGACATGTCATGACTCCGGATCTCTTCCACAATGTCTGCACACAGTAGCTTCTTTTTTGATTCCTGTTAGACAATGAGGACACTGTTTAGTCATTGCACGCATCGAGCGTTCTTTTGCTATAAAGCCAATCCTCCAACCGATTAATATACACATGAGGATAACTACGATTGCCACTGCCGTTGTCATTGTCATTACCAACGATTTTTTTAACCAGGTCAAATACTCCTGGCATGTTAGATTCCCGCATTTCATTATCATAACACTCAGCCGAATTAATGGCATACAAGAAATGACACCGGATGCTAGAGAATCGTGAATTTCAAATAACCTGTGAAGCCGGGTTAGCCTCAACATCTTCTGACAGAATTATACGTCTTTCTTCTGAGTAATTTTTCGTGCTATAGCACAACAGTGCGCCACCATCCTCAACAGCTAAAATTGAGGGAATATTCTCAGGAAAAGGATGACTACAATGAAGAAGTCTATTTGTGTCGTATCCGTGCTGATAGCAACTCTGTTCTGCGTGTCGGTCTGCATGGCCGGCCCGGACATTCCAAACCTTGTTGGAACATGGGTGGTCAAGAGTGAGGGCGGGATGTTGCTAAAAGGAAAGGAACCAGGCCCGAAGACACATCATAAAGGCGATTTCAGCGCTCTTACCGGCGAAGCGGTCATAACCAAGCAACAGGGAAGGATAATACATGGTACCTTCAAGGCGCCCCTTGGGGAAACAGAGAAATTCCTCGGTGGGATTGGCCTGGATAACAAGACCATATACTTTGCGGATGAAGATGGTTTTATTGAAGGCAAGATAATCGACAAGGACACTATTGAGGTTGTTTATCGTCATGTTACCGCCTTCGACATCGTGGTAGCCGTTGGGGTATGGACGAGAAAAAAATAGTCTTGAGCAATGGCGTTATGGTTTAGAAGTATGATTACTTGAAGCGTCAGCTCTAAAGTAGTTTATTCACATTAGCGCCTAACTTGCTGTTTTAAGTTGGCTATTAAATGGAGTGAGTTATAGAAGAACTGACTCTGTTATCCGCTTCGAAATTTGTCGCATTTATATCTCTGGGCTTTATAACCGGCTTCTACGGCACTCTAATCGGAGCAGGAGGAGGCTTTGTCCTGATGCCAATCCTGCTTCTTCTTTATCCAGAAGCTCCTCCTGAGCAACTTACATCCATATCCCTTGCGGTAGTTCTCTTCAATGCCCTCGGAGGCTCTATAGTATTTATTCTCTCCTGGGTTTTTTTATAACCAGCGATATTGCTTGCGATTCCTTTTGATTGTTCTTCAGGATAGTGTTACTAATTTCCATCATCTAAATTAAAAGTAGCTCATGGCTTATATGATTGAGACAAAAAGCCACTGCAGGAGGAAGCGCCAGTTTTCAAGGGGTGAGCCTTCTGTCCCTGCAGGAGTTAATATTTCCCGAACTATTCAAACGCATATTTTCTGTTTTATTTCTTCGCTGAACCACGCCTCGGCGCTGAACCTGAAGGGCGGGGAAACAGGCGCTATGATCTCAGGTAAGCAACCAGTTAGCGCTCATTCATAGAATTGGTCATTCAAGAACAGGAGGACTGGATCCGATGACGATGCTGACGAAATGTCTGACAGGGATCGCAGGGATTCGATGAGATCACCGGTGGAGGGTTGCCTCAGGGGCGTCCTACATTGGTTTGCGGTTCCGCCGGGTGCGGAAAAACACTGTTAGGTATGGAGTTTCTTGTTCGTGGGGCATTGCAGTATGACGAACCTGGGGTTTTTATGGCTTTTGAGGAAACTGAAGAGGATCTAAAAAGGAACTTCATTTCCATGGGATTCGATTTGCAAGATTTGATAGATCAGAAAAAAGCTCGTGATTGACCATGTCTGGATAGACAGAAGTGAGATTGAAGAAACGGGTGAATATGACCTGGAGGGGCTGTTCATCCGTCTGGCGTCTGCAGTTGACCAAATAGGAGCGAAACGGGTGGTTCTGGATACCATTGAAGCCCTCTTTTCAGGGTTTTCCCATGAGGGTATCCTCCGTTCTGAGCTACGTCGGCTCTTCATGTGGCTCAAAAACAAAGGACTTACTGCAATAGTCACCTCCGAGCGGGGCAAGGATACCATTAGCAGACATGGCTTAGAGGAATATGTGGCTGACTGCGTAATTCTGATGGACCATCGTGTCATGGGCCAGATTTCCACAAGACGATTGAGAATAGTCAAGTACCGTGGCTCAATGCATGGGGCCGATGAATACCCGTTTTTGATTTCCACAGGTGGAATATGGCTGGTCCCAATAACATCTTCGGGTCTGAACCATGTGGTTTCCGAAGAGAGAATCTCGACTGGAATCGGCGCATTGGACACCATGCTGGGAGGGAAAGGGATATTATCGAGGTAGCTCGATACTGGTTTCAGGAACCGCAGGCACTGGGAAAACCAGCATTGCGTCTCATTTTACTGATTCGGTGTGCAGTGGCGGTGAACGAACCCTGTTTGTGGCTTTTGAGGAATCACCCAGGCAGATCGTTAGAAATATGAAGTCAATAGGCATCAACCTGGATCAGTGGTTAGAAAATGGTCTTCTAAAGTTCCATGCGATTCGCCCTTCCCAGTATGGGCTCGAATCGCACCTGTCGACAATTCACCAGGCAATCGATGAATTTAAACCAGCGGCCGTGGTGATAGACCCAATCTCAAGTTTTCTACCGGTGGGAATCAACTCTGAAGTAAAAGAGATGCTGTTGCGGCTGGTAGATTTTCTGAAGACTAATGGGATCACCACACTCTTCACTGATCTAATACATGGCGGAATAGTCTTGGAAAAGACCGAAGTCGGGATGTCGTCGCTTATGGATACATGGCTCTTGCTTCGATCTCTGGAATGCAGCGGTGAGCGTAACCGGTCGTTTTATATAGCCAAGTCCAGAGGGATGGATCATTCACACCAAATCCGGGAGTTTCTCTTAACAGATAAAGGGGTTGAGCTGGTTGATGTTTACGTTGGGTCGGGCGAAGTCCTGACCGGTTCAGCACGATTCGCAAGAGAAGCTCAGGACAAGGCCGAGGCGCTGGCTCGGATGCAGGAGATAGATCGGAAAAAGATTGAACTGGAGCAAAGGCGACATTTATTGAACGCCAGAACTCGGCCTTGTGAACCGAATTTGAGGCAGGAAGAAAGAGAGGTTAAGAGACTCATCGACGAGTCCGTCTCTCGCGAAGATCTTTTGGCAAAGGTTAATGAGGACATGGCACGGATTCGCCAGCAGACAACGTGATTTCTTGACAGCATCCGAAATACGTTACCAAAGGAGACCATCAATGGACACGCGAGCTTAACGATGACTGCAAAGATGAATCGGAGAGGGTGTCTGGAATCTGCGTTTGTACGTAGCTGGACAGACCCATAAATCTATTACAGCCTTTAATAACCTGAAAAAGATATGTGAGACCCACCTTCCAGGGAAATACTCTATAGAGGTAGTCGATCTAATGGAGAAGCCCCAACTAGCCAGCCGGAGATCAAATCCTTGCTCTTCCAACCTTGGTAAGAAAACTCCCTGTCCCCATGAGGAAGATCATAGGGGATCTTTCCAACACTGAGCGTGTTCTGGTTGGGTTGGACTTACGTCCGGTCAGGTAAAGAATCTAGGAGTCCCCACGATGAGTCAAGACAAAGGGATCGAGGCGGCGGATAGGCTGGAAGAGGAATCGTTGAGACATGGAAAGGACAAGTATGTATTACGCTTGTACGTAAGTGGTCAAACCACCAGATCGGTCCATGCCATCGAAAACCTGAAACAATTATGCGAGGAGTATCTCAAGGACCGTCTGCGAAATTGAGATCATAGACGTATATCAGCAACCGGAGCGTCTTAAAGAAGACGAAATTATCGGTGTGCCGACACTGATGAAGGGAACTGCCTCTTCCAGTGCGAAAGATTATCGGAGACCTTTCCGACACGCAACGGGTCCTGGTTGGACTGGCTTTGAAAGCAGAGTAAATAATGACGGTGACGCCACTGACGGGCGAGGAACACAAAATGCATGAGGATCGGCGCCGCCGAACTCCAGGAGCTTCAAGCCCGCCTGAAAGAAGCCGAAGATACTTTGGACGCAATCCGGAGTGGGGCCATAGACGCCCTGGTCTTACCTGGTCCTGATGGCCCGAAAGTTTTTACTCTTTCGGGAGCTGACGCTGTCTATCGGATTTTTTTTCAGGAAATGGCTGAAGGCGCCCTTACACTCAATGCTCAAGGAACAATCCTGTTTTGCAACCAAAGACTTTCCGAGATGCTGGAGGCGCCTATTGAAAAGATTCTAGGGGCTTCATTGCAACGCTTTATCGTTTCTGAAGATATTGCGTCATTTGAAACCACACTGGAAAAAGCCTTTAAGGACGAAGCCAGAGCGGAGATTACCGTACATACGAAACTGAATAAGGTCATTTGGTTGAGTATTGTCGCGTTTGGCCCTCCATCCTCATCTGTTGTTATGTCGGCTTGTGTAGTGGTTACCGACATCACTGAGCGCAAACGCATGGAGATGGAACGTGAGCTTCTCCATGCTCAGAAACTCGAGAGTCTCCGAGTCATGGCCGGGGGCGTAGCCCACGATTTTAACAACCAGTTAGCGGTAATATTAGGAAACCTGGAACTGGCTCTCGATGATCTGCCCCCTGATTCCGAGGCTAAAGCAAGCATAATCAACGCCATTCGGGCGTCTGAACGTTCAGCGGAACTCTCCAGACAGATGCAGATATACACGGGCAGCGCCTTATATTTACCAGTGGACCTGGATCTCAACGAGTTGTTGAACAAGAACCGTGACCTGTTGAAATTGGTTGTTTCCGGGCATGTCAGTCTAAAATTTCAGGTCCGTGGAGCGCTCCCTCACATCAAAGGGGATGAGGATCAAATAAATCGCCTGGTTATGAACATTCTGATCAACGCCTCTGAGGCGATTGGAGATAATCACGGAGAAGTTAAACTTTCTACAGGAGTCGTGGATTGCGATGAGACGTATCTGAGTCATAGCCGACTGGAAGACAAACCTGAGCCAGGTCGGTTCGTGTTCCTGGAGGTTTCCGACACTGGTTGCGGCATGGATACTGAGACACTGCGCAAGCTGTTCGATCCTTTCTTCTCAACAAAATTCACTGGCCGTGGTCTGGGCATGGCGGAAGTAATCGGGGTTATAAAGGGTCATCGTGGCGCCATAGTAGTGGAGAGCGAAGTTGGCAAGGGGACCACATTACGTGTTTCTGTTTCCTCTGCATAAAGAGGTTAAGGCGCCATCCGCCAAGGATATTGAAGAGGTTGAGACGAAGGCTCCAGCGGCGGAAACGGTTAATCGACGAAAAACTATTCTCATAGTCGAGGACGAACCCGGGGTTAGACAACTTGCTGTCAGGCGTCTGGACGTATTGGGCTACGATACGATGGTCGCAGGAGATGGAGAGGAATGTGTCCAGGTTTTTCGGGAACGTCATAATGACATAGATCTGGTGATGCTGGACTTTGCAATGCCCAGAATGAATGGGATTGAAGCTTTCGGGGAGCTAATAAAGATCGAACCGGATGTCAAGGTGATACTTTGCAGTGGGTACACTGAGGATGATGTACTGCTGAGCTTTCCGGGGAAACGTCCTGCCGGTGTCTTGCGCAAGCCCTACAGAATGGACGACCTGAAGGTCGAGTTGGAGCGATTGTTAGGGGACGGTAGTTGAGGAGAAATCCGGAAGTGAAACAAACGCATACCGAGAGAATCCTGGTCGTGGATGACGAAATCCATGCGCTCCAAGGCGTGTCAAGAATCATGGCGGGCGCCGGATACGAGGTATTTGAAGCGGGTAACGGGACAGATTGCTTGAGATTGGCGGCTGAACACAAGCCTGACTTGATTCTTCTGGATGTCGTTTTGCCGGACATTGACGGTAGGGAGGTTTGCAGGCGTATCAAATCCGATCCGGAAACCTCGGACATTTATGTGATTCTACTTTCCGGTATTCATATCCAATCAGACAGACAAGCCGAGGGTCTGGAGCAAGGGGCGGATGGTTACATAGCAAGACCAATACCGAATCGGGAACTTCTGGCCCGTGTCAAATCCATGCTTAAGCTCAAGAATGTGGAAAAACGATTGCGTGAGAGTGAAGCTCGATATCGTATTGTAGCCGACTACGCTTATGACTGGGAATATTGGGTCAACCCAGAAGGCGATTTCTCGTACGTCTCGCCTTCTTGCGAACGGATAACGGGTTATACGGCGCAAGAATTTCTTGACGACCCGGATCTAATGAATCGAATTGTCCATCCGGACGACAGCCATGAAATGGCGGAACATTACTGTCATGTGAAAGAAATCGTCCCAGACGCAGTGCATGCGATGGATTTCCGCATCGTCCGTCGCGATGGCGAAACACGTTGGATTGGTCATGTCTGCCAACCGGTTTATGATCAAAATGGACAACTATTAGGCAGAAGAGGCAGCAACAGGGACATCACCGAACGAAAACGGGCGGAGGTGAGCCTCCAGGCTGAGAAAGACAAGCTCAGGGGGATTCTCCATGCCATGAATGACGGTGTCTACATAGTCAACGCCCAGCATGACGATAGAGTACGTTAATCCGGTAATTGAGGCCGGTTTTGGAGGCACGGCCGGCCGGAAGTGCTACGAGTATTTCCATGACCGTTCAGACCCATGCCCCTGGTGCAAGAATAAAGAGGTTTTTGCGGGTCAATCAGTCCAGTGGGAATGGTACTCCTACAAAACCGGAAAAACCTACGAACTTTTCGATACGCCAGTCAGAAATCCGGATGGATCTATTTCCAAGCTAGAGATATTTCATGACATCACCGAGCGTAAGATGGCGGAGCAATCGGCGCTTGAGAACAAGGACAAGCTGGAGGCTGCCTTGGCAAGCATGACCGACGCTGTGTTCGTCTCTGACGCCGACGGGAACTTTATTGACTTCAACGAGGCGTTTGCCACGTTTCCACAAGTTCAGAGAGCAAAGAGGAGTGCGCCAAAAAGCTTGCAGACTATCCTGTGTTTCTGGATGTGTTCATGGCAAACGGAGAGCCGGCGCCATTGGATCAGTGGGCGGTCCCCAGAGCGCTTCGAGGCGAGGCGGCCACCGAACGCCGAGTACACTTTGCGACACAAAGGCACGGGTGAAACCTGGGTAGGGAGCTACAGTTTCGCACCCATTCTGGATCAGGACGGCGCGATTGTCGGGTCGGTGGTTACCTGTTCGCGATATTACTGATCAGAAGCGTGCTCAGGAAGCCCTTAAACAAACCGCATTTCGGCTCCGCCTGGCGTTGGATGCGGCGCAAGCCGGCATGTGGGAATGGGATTTGCGGACCAACAAGAATTTCTGGTCTGAGGAGTTGTGGACGTTGTACGGGCTGGAGCCGAACAAGTTGTGAACCTTCTTATGAAGTTTGGCGACAGACTATTCATCCTCATGACCGAACCGAAGCGGAACGGGCCGTGAACGAGGCTGCTTCCAAAGGTACTGAACTGAATGCGGAATGGCGGGTTGGGGATGGCAAGGGAGCCGAACGCTGGTTGATGTCGAGGGGAAAACCGATTTTTGACGAGAAGGGTCTCGTTGTTCGCTACATTGGGATTGTTATGGATATCACAGCAACGCAAGCGCTCAGAGAACGCTCTGAGCGAAAGCGAACGGTTTCTGCGTCTATCTGAGAAAATCGCTCGCACTGGGGGATGGAAAGCCAATCCGTTCACGAACAGGCTGCACTGGACAGAAGGCGTGTATGACATCCTCGAAGCCCCAAGGGATTATCTTCCCAACTTTGAAGAAGGCGGGACATTCTTTGTTCCTGAACATAGACCCATCATCAGAGAAGCGATAGAGAATACCTTGAATCATGGGAATCCATTCAGGCTTGAAGCCGAGATTCTGACTTCTTCCGGCAAACGCCTTTGGACAGAAGTACGCGGGCTGATGCGAGTCGAAGAGGGAGAAGAACCGCAGGTCGTTGGCTCCATGTTGGACATAACGGAACGCAAGATTGCCGAGGCGGATCAGAAGCTTCTATCCACCGCTATTGAACAGGCAGCCGAGGGCGTCATCATTACCGACCGAAATGGGATAATTCAATACGTCAATCCCGCTGAGGAGAAAATTAGTGGATATAATAAAGATCAATTAATCGGCAATGGGGCCGACATTTTCAAAAGCGATAAACACAGCGAACATTTTTTCACTGACATGTGGGCAACCATAAACGCAGGCAATGTATGGTCCGGGAGGTTTATCAACAGGAAGAACGATGGAACTGAATACCATGAAGACTCAACTATCTCTCCTGTTTATGACAAGTCAGGGAGCCTGACCAACTTTGTGGCGCTGAAACATGATGTGACAAAACACATTGACCTTCAATCGCAACTGTTCCAGGCCCAGAAGATGGAAGCCATAGGGACGCTTGCAGGCGGATTCGCTCATGACTTCAACAATAAGCTCCAGGTTATTGATGGTTACGTAGACCTGGCTCTTTTCAATCAGGATTTGCCGGAGACTCTAAGATCGGACCTGGAAGTAATCAAGCAAACCGTTAGTAGTAGCGCTGAATTGATAAATGGAATGATGGTGTTCAGCCGGAAGGCGCCAGTCGAATTCCATCCCATCAATCTGAACGAACTTGTTAGCCAGGCTGGTTCTATGTTAAGCCGGTCAATACCCAAGATGATAGAGATAGATGTTTTTCTTGCCGATGATCTTTGGACGGTTAATGGTGACAAGACTCAGATTGAGCAGATATTGATGAACCTGGCCGTAAACGCAAGAGACGCCATGCCGGATGGTGGAAAGCTAACCGTAAAAACAAACAACATTGCGCTGGATGAGGAATATTGCCGTTTACACCCAGCAGCAAAGCCTGGAAGATATGCCATGATTACAGTATCGGATAATGGCGCAGGCATGGACAAGGAGACTGTGAGTCATATCTTTGAACCATTCTTCACCACCAAGGAACCAGGTAAAGGAACCGGACTCGGGCTCGCAGTGGTATACGGGATAATGGAACGGCATGCCGGAAAGATTATTTGCGACAGCGAACCATCTGTAGGCACGACGTTCAGGCTCTACTTTCCGGCAATTGAGGCAGTCCCTCGGAAACAATATCCTGAGAAAAAGGAACCACTGAAGGGGCGAGGTGAAACCATACTCCTGGTTGACGACGAGCCCAGCATTCTGAAAATTGTTTCACGGTTATTAAATCGAGCCAATTACAAGGTGGTTACCGCTTCAAATGGCAAGAATGCGCTGGAAGTTTATCATAAACACCGAATGGAAATCAGACTGGTCATTCTGGATCTCATAATGCCGGGGATGGATGGAAAACAGTGCCTTCAAGCGTTACAAAGCACGGACTCGAAGGTTAGGGTTCTCATTGCCACCGGACAGTCCACGCAGGGGATGGCTGAGGATTTGCAGCAAGCTGGGGCTACCGGCTTTATCGGGAAGCCGTTTGATATGCCCCAACTTCTGGAGACGATCTGGAAGATTATTGATGAAGATTAAGCGGAAGCCGCCTCCCATTGGGATTGCCATGTCCGTAAGGATATAAACTCATGGTAAAAAAAACGGACCTTGACAAGAATCGGATTAACAAAGGTCGCTTGAGAGATGTAGCTGAGAAAAAACTCGGCAAATCTCCAGATGTGACTCAGGAATTCAAAGATAAAACCCCTGAAGAGATCATCCACGAACTCCAGGTCCACCAGATTGAGCTGGAGATGCAGAATGAAGAACTCAAGAGAGTTCAGCTCGAATTACAAGATTCCAGGGATAAGTACCAAAGCCTCTATGACAACTCTCCTGCAGGATACTTTACCTTAACCCATAAGGGGATCATTCAAGAGGTCAATCTGGCCGGGGCCACACTGCTCGGGATGCCACGTCCAAAATTGATAGGGCGAGGTTTTGGACACTTTGTAGCTCCTGAGTCCGAGAACCAGTGGGATCAGCACATTCTTGCGGCATCTGGACAACAAGGGAAACACACCTGCGATCTGAAGCTTAAACGTGAGGATGGTTCGTTATTATACGCTGGTGTTGAAAGTATACGAATTGAAACCCCGGTAAGAGAAGAAGGGGAAAAGGGCCTGACACCCCTGTTCTCCATCGTGCATGACATTACAAAGCGAAAAGAGTTTGAAGATACCTTGAAAGCATCTGAAATGAAATACTTAGACTTGTATAATAATGCTCCGGTAGCCTATCTCTCAGTTGGGGCGGATGGAAATATTGTCAGTGTAAATCGACTTACCCAGCAATTAACCGGCTTCCGGGAAGACGAGCTTTTAGGCAAGCCTGTACTGGATCTTTATGCGGATACGCCCTCAGGAAAAATCAAAGCCAGATGTGTACTGCAGAAATTTAAGGCCGGCGAGGTTATTATAGGTGAAGAGCTTCAGATGCAAAACATCGCGGGAACGGTCTTTTGGATCAGCCTCACGGTGAATGTTATGAAAGATATCAATGGGGTAGTGAGTCATAGCCGATCGGCGTTTGTGGATATCACAGACCGCAAGCGATTAGAAGAAGAAAAGGACAAAATCGTTGTTGATCTCCAGCAAGCTCTATCCGAAGTGAAGAAACTCAGCGGATTTTTGCCCATTTGCGCTTCCTGCAAGAAAATCCGTAATGACAAAGGATATTGGCAGCAAGTCGAAGAATATATTAGTGGTCACTCGGAAGCCCTATTCAGCCACAGCATTTGCCCTGACTGTTTGAGAAAATTATACCCAGAGGAAGCTGATGAAATTCTTGGCCCTTTGGAGAAGGATCAAGAGAAATAGAAAAGGGGTCGCAAATAGATCGTTTGTGGTATTTAAACTCAGTCCCGCACATCAATCCCGAGCTTTTTTATCCTTCGCCTCAATGTATAACGGGAAACCCCTAAATAGGACGCGGCCAATTCCTTTTTGCCCCCTGAACGCTCTAGAGCTTCCTCTATCATCGCTCGACCCAGATTCTGCATCGAATCAGCTAATGTCGAAGTATCAGTGACATTTGAGTCCCTAGATAGTGGTGAAACAGCGTCACAGGGCCCAGATCCCCCAATATCCAGATTTATGGCTCCACCGCCTGAAAGGATTATCGCACGTTCCAGAACGTTTCTAAGTTCTCGGACGTTACCGGGCCAGTGATAATTGTAAAGCTTGGCCATGTCCTTGGCTGACAATTCCGGAGCAGAACTCATCTGCAGATCTTTGGCGAGGGCTGACAGCAACTGGGTTACCAGGATCGGCAGATCTTCGGTTCGTTCCCTGAGAGGTGGAACTCTTATTGAGAGCACATTCAAGCGGTAATAGAGATCAGCGCGAAAACGGCCGGACGATATCTCATCTTGGAGGTCTCTATTTGTGGCCGCAAGAATACGGGCGTTGACCCTGATTTCTTGTTGTCCGCCAACCCGGGTGAATGTCCTGGTATCAAGAAAGGTGAGAAATTTTGCTTGTAGGGCCGGGGAAAGCTCTCCAATTTCATTTAGTAACAGAGTTCCGCCCTCAGCCAGTTCCAATAGGCCTCGTTTTCGTCGATTGGCCCCTGTAAACGCCCCTGCTTCATGACCAAAAAGTTCGGATTCCGCAAGTTCTGATGGAACAGCAGCGCAATTTATGGAGAAATACGGTCCTGAAGAATGATCAGATCGCTCATGAATGTATTTGGCAAGGTAATCTTTACCTACGCCACTCTCGCCCAACAGGAGTATGACACTTTTGCCGGACGCTGCGAACGTCGCTAGCTCAAGAGCAGACTTCATAGCCTCTGAACGATATTCCTGCGGATCATGCTTTGGCCTATCCTGTATCTTGTTAAGGTCTGTCACATCCCGACATATTACACAAATCCCCGCGATCTCTCCTGAGCCGTTATACAGGGGTGTTCTGACTTCGTGGAGAGTTATTTGGGCGCCCCTTATTTTTCTGGTGACTAAGTCTTCTACCGTTTCTCCGCTTAAAGCGCGAGTGTCAAGTTCCCTAATAGTTTTGGCCGCTTCCTTTGGAAGGAAATCCTCAGTGGTTTTTCCCAACATATCGGATTCTGAGACGCCCCAAAGTTTTGCCGTAGCGGGATTGACATGCGTGTATCTTAGAGAGAGATCCTTCATGAAAATGAAGTCGTGGGCTCCTTCAAAGATAGCCCTGAAACGCTGCTCGATTTCACGCTGGTTAGCTTCGGCTTTCTTACGTTCCCTGATGTCGGTCACAATCATACAAATTTTCGAGGAGTCTTCAATTGAAAATGGGCTGGTAGAAATATTAAAAGGAACGATATTCCCGTCGTCACATTTCAAGTTGAATTCGATTTGCTGAGGTGTTTTCAGGCCAAGGTTCAGCAGGGCTTCAAAGGATGGTGAATCCGCCGCGGTGACGAAACGAAGTATAGACTGACCAACGATAGCCCCCATTGGGCTATTGAGCATGGATGACAGTTTCTTGTTGCAAAAGAAGACCGTGCCGTCGGCGCCTAAGATAGCGGCCCCTTCGTTCATTGTTTCAAAAAGGATGCGATAGGCTCTATCAGCTCCGTTGAGTGTATATACCTGATCGCCATCAGGTCCTGAGACAACAAGAGCGTCTACTTCACCGCGCCGAATGGAGTCCAAAACATCTTCGGCCTCTTGCAATCGCAATTTCAGCCGCTCAATTTCAGTCAACATCGGCCCGGCTGTTGGAGGCCTCTGGGATTTGGTCATCTCTGCCATGGTTGAATCAAGTCCTCCATAGACTTTAATTCGAATATTCCGATCAACCATTCCGGAAACCTGTAAGTAGCAAACCAGCTCGCTAAAAGACCCACTGAACCGAGTTTGTCAGGGGCGCTACCAGAGATCAGAGCAAACAATATCACTGCCGTAGCGCCAGATAGTCCCTTCAGTCCGGTTTCCCGCCCCATCACAGGCTTCGGTTCCCCATTCGATATGGTGTTAGAAAATGTTGATAGAAACCTTTCTCGACACAGAACCGTTTGACGGATTCTCGGGAAAGGATTTTTCGCTTCTATTTTAAATTAATATCAAAAACTGATCAAATGTCCACAGAGAATAACTAAACAGGGCAATTTTTGAAATAATTTCAATTTGAAAACAATCTGGACAAAAATTGAGAGAAAAAGTTGTTAGGCGCCCGAGCGGTTCTGCTAGAGTGTCTATTCGGCAAATAGAAGCGGCAAATCCTACAAAATGAGCGACCTGAAGGGCGAATTTGAGCTATCGTTGGGGACTGCCGGTTGATGCGCAAAAAAAGGTTTCAGAGAGCGTATAGAACCTTACAAGGAGAAACAAAGTGTTTTACCTGGAGCTAGTTCAGAACGTTGGTCTCCTGGTGTGCCTTGTCGTAATTCACGGCCAGATAATACGTCGATGGAATAGATACACCCTTGCGTCTCAGATCTTCTCCGGTTTTCTCTTTGGCTGCGTTGCGCTGGTAGGAATGATGACGCCTGTTCATCTCGTGCCTGGGCTCATCTTCGATGGGCGTTCTATAGTTCTTAGTGTCGCCGGGTTGTTTGGTGGCCCTGTCACAGCAGGAATAGCCGCTATAATGAGCGCAATTTACCGGCTCTGGCTGGGTGGTCCTGGGGTGATCATGGGGACAAGCGTAATTGTGGAATCCGCCGGACTTGGTGTGGTTTTTTATTATCTCCGGCCGCTCTACCCAGCGCTGACTCGCAACTTGTATCTGTTTGGGTTTGGTCTCCTGGTGCATGTGGGGATGCTCTCACTTACGCTGACGCTTCCTAATGAAGTTATGCTCAAAACTCTGCAACATATAGCCACGCCAGTCTTACTGATTTATCCAGCGGCCACCTGGTTAGTCTGCCTTCTTTTCCTGGACCAGGAATCACGTGTCTCAGCGGAGCAAGCTCTAAGGCAAAGTGAGGAACGATACAGGGCTGTTTTCAACAATGCGGCGATCGGAATTGACACTGCTCGACCGCGATGGGAAAATCAGTCAGGTGAATTCTGCGTTATCCGAAATGCTCGGCTATACTGAGGACGAGTTGAAGAAACTCACCTTTGAAGAAATAACTCATCCAGATGACAGGCAAATCTCCAAAGAAAACCTCGATTCTCTCATAATGCGGGAAAGAGATTCTTACAGACTTGAGAAGCGTTATCTGAGGAAAAACGGAGAGGTTGTCTGGGGTGACCTTTCGACTTCCTGTATCAAAGACGCCAACGGAAATCATATTGGCGCCATCGGAGTGATTGCGGACATTACCAAACGCAAGCGAACTGAAGAGTTGTTATCTATGACGGTCCAGCGCTACCATGCGATCCTTTCAAGCATGTATGGAGGAGTGCTGGTTGCGTCTGAAGAGGGGCGAGTAGATTTTGTCAACCAGGCGTTTTGTGATTTATTTGATATTCAGGATCCTCCGGGTAAACTCCATGGACTTACGCCACCTGAAATAATTCAAAGAATCAAAAACGCTTTCGCTGAACCGGACGAAGCGATTAATCGTATACAGACACTCGTGGATCGCGGGCTCCCTGTAAAGGGTGAAGAGATCACCTTAAACGATGGCCGAACCTTAATAAGAGATTTCATTCCCCTTTTCATTGATGGGAAACGCTATGGCCGCTTATGGCTTCACAATGACGTCACCGAGCGTAAGTTGGCTGAGGATCGCTACCAACGAGTCTCATCCATTACCTCGGATATTGCCTATTCCTGCTGCAAGTCAACCAACGCAGCCTATTCCATTGACTGGATTACAGGAGCGACGGAACGAATTCTCGGTTATTCGGTGGATGAGATCAAGGCTTTAAAATGTTGGCGTAACCTGGTTGTTGAGGAAGATTTACCTGTTTTTGACAGTCACGTCACAGGTATTTCTCCAGGCACGTCAGATTCCTGTGAACTGCGGGTGCGTCACAAAGACGGGAATATCGTGTGGGTTTCCTCGTTCGCCCAATGTGTTTTGGAATCAGGTTCACCTGACAGTCTTCGTCTCTATGGTGGACTTGTAGACAGCACTGATCTGAAGCGGGCAGAGATATCATTACTGGAGACCAATGCATTTCTCGACACACTGATAGACGCTATTCCGCTGCCGATATTCTACAAGGATACAAATGGTCGTTTGTCGGTTTCAATAAGTCGTTTGAGGAGTTGTACGGCAAGCCGAGCCGGGAGCTTATCGGCAAGACTGTGTTCGAGATTTACCCGGAAGAGTTGGCGAAAGTCTATTATGCAAAGGATAACGAACTCTTTCACAATCCAGGTGTTCAGGTCTAGAACCACCAATACAGGATGGACGAGGCGTTGTTCACGATATAATTTTCCACAAGTCCACGTACTCGGACTCCGAAGGCCATGTTCTGGGGTTGATCGGCGTGATTGTCGACATCACCGAACCGAAGCGGGTTCGAGAAGAGCTTCTGCAGAGCGAATTTCGTTTCAGCAGAGCGGAACTTATCGCTGGATTAGGTAATTGGGAGGTCAATCTTTCCACAAAAAAAGTCACTGTATCGGATGGAGCAAGGAGAATTTACGGCGTGGGGCAGCAGGAATTGACTCTTGACGATATACGGAAATTTCCGTTGCCGGAGTTCAGATCCTCGCTCGATGCGGCGTTTCTTGGGCTTATCAGGGATGGCACGTCTTATTACATGAGTTCCAAATAAGAGAGCGAATGACGATTAGGTTGTTGATGTTCATTCAATGGCCCACTATGACGCCGAAAAGAACTCAGTGTTTGGGACAATTCATGACATTACAAATCTTAGACATGCTGAAGAAAGCTACAGACTTCTCTTCGCAGCTATTGAACAGGCGGCGGAGGGTGTCATCATTACCGACGCTACAGGGGTAATTAAATATATCAACCCTGCAGAAGAAGCTGTTACCGGGTACAGTAGCGATGAACTCACCGGCCGGAAAGCCAGTATTTTCAAGAGTGATGAACAGGATGATAATTTTTACAGGAATCTCTGGCAGACCATTAACGCCGGGAATATATGGTCTGGACGTTTTATCAACAAGAAAAAGGATGGGACTGAATACCATGAAGACGCTACCATATCGCCGGTTTATAACACATCAGGTAAGCTTACGAACTTTGTGGCGCTAAAACGTGACGTAAGCAAACAGATTGAGCTTCAAGAGCAGTTGTTCCAGGCCCAGAAGATGGAGGCGGTGGGGACTTTGGCTGGTGGCGTCGCCCACGATTTCAACAACATCCTGCAAGTGGTATTGGGATATTCCGACTTAATGCTCGAACGCAAGAAAGAAGGGGAACCTGACTATGACGATCTACAGAAAATATATCAGGCGGGAAAGCGGGGGGCCGACCTGGTTAGTGGCCTGCTGACTTTTAGCAGAAAGGTTGAAACAAAATATGTCCCCGTGGACTTGAATCAGGAAGTAACCTCTGTTCGAAGCCTTTTATCTCGCACGATTCCAAAGACCATAAATATTGACTTACATCTCGAAGGAAACCTGGAATCAATCAAAGCCGATCCGTCTCAGGTAGGCCAAGTCTTAATGAATCTGGCGTGAACGCCAGGGACGCAATGCCGGATGGCGGGACATTGAGCATTGAGACCGGAATGGTTGCGTTGGACGAGGAATATTGCCGGGAGCATATTGAATCCAAACCAGGAAGTTACGTCTTGCTGATGGTTTCTGATACCGGTCAGGGGATGGATAAGGAAACACTGTCTCACATAGATTCGAGCCGTTCGAGCACTGAAGGAGCCGGGGAAAGGGACGGGACTAGGACTTGCGACTGTCCATGGCATCGTCAAGCAGCATGGCGGTCACATCGCTTGTGAGAGCGAGCCCGGTCTCGGGAACCACGTTCCAG
>CAWJXP010000057.1:0-82117 GCA_963846725.1 uncultured delta proteobacterium
CTTTAAGGGCATGATATTACTCCCTCCTTACTTTTGTAGTTTAGTTATAGAATATGGAGTATATCTAAGCCCTCCTATCAAAGAATAGGATTTTCATTTATCGTTGTGGCTATTCACGCCATGGGAGTTGGTATGCGTTATTGGCCGAGTTGTCGGCTATAGGAAAGGGCGGCAGTATCTACCGCTGGCATACGGCGGTGGGCGGATCTGGGTCGAAGACAGGAAATAGTCAGTTGTTTTTGTGCATCATTCCTTGGCTCCGTGAGCTTTCAGGAGCTTCTCCGCATCAAGGTTACCCGTCGTAGAAGCCGCTTCCAGCGCTGTCAGGCCATCCTTGTCCGTAGCATTAACATCCGCCCCTTTGTTAAGAAGAGCTTTCACGACTTCAAGGTTACCCGTCGTAGAAGCTAACATCAGCGCTGTCAGGCCATCCTTGTCCGTAGCATTAACATCCGCCCCTTTGTTAAGAAGAGCTTTCACGACTTCAAGGTTACCCGTCGTAGAAGCTGACATCAGCGCTGTCAAACCGTCCTTGTTCTTAGCATTAACGTCCGCTCGTTTAGCCAGAAGAAGCTTTACGACTTCAAGGTTACCCGTCGTAGAAGCTGACATCAGCGCTGTCAAACCGTCCTTGTTCTTAGCATTAACGTCCGCTCGTTTAGCCAGAAGAAGCTTTACGACTTCAAGGTTACCCGTCGTAGAAGCTAACATCAGCGCTGTCAAACTGTCCTTGTTCTTAGCATTAACGTCCGCTCGTTTAGCCAGAAGACGTTTGACCTCAACCAAATTGCCTGTCTTAACAGCCTCCATCAAATCCAGATTTTTATCTGTTGCTTTAACGATACTCGTGCCAACTAGAAGGATAATGACAAATCCCATTGTCATGCCTGCCATGATGACTTTGGTCAATTTATTACCTCCTCGGTGATGTTCAGGGCGATAATCGGCTCTTCATCTTCTATAAGATAAGATGAGTCAGATCTAGAACAATAACACACTCATGGTTCCGAAAACAGTGAATCCTACGAATCCCACGGAAAATCATATTGATTCTTCTGTATCGGATCTTCCAGAAAAGGAGAAGCCTTATGTGAGGCTAATTAGTTGATATCCCTAAAATAATCTTTCTTTGGTCTGATGTTTTTACTGGGAACACCGAACGAGGTAGGTTGCTGTATTACCAGCGCATCCAAGATCATCTGATGGCGTAGGTTTAGGCGCGGGGAACCGACTAAATCTAATAGACCCCACAAATTCCTGCAGCATGGTCCATCCTGTCATGTTCCTGAGGGCATGCCCCACTTCTATTTGTACTGGCTTAGGTTCCTTTTCGAACTCTCTTCGGAGAATCGGGGCCAGCATTACTACCAGAGCATGTCATGAGCGTACTCCTGAACCTTCGCTGATAGCATTAAAATCTTATAGGATTGTTCAACTTGGTCCACCAGTTTGAGGAGGTCTCTGAGAGCAAATACCCCAACTGTGGACAAAATTACAACCAGTAGTACAGGAACGAGAGTCGTAACCGTAATCTTGGTCGTCAATCCTAGGTTGCGGAATCTCATGAGAATCTCCTCGTAATAGAAGCATAGTCTCGAACATGATCTGAAGTACACGGGAAAATTGGCTTATTTTATAACATATCGAAACTACTTGTAAAGAAGAATCGCATACCCGACTGCGCCATTGCAAAAAGCCATTGAGTAAGTATATATTCCGTATGATATCTAGTCTTATGGTCGTTTGATGAAACGCTGGAGTGAAACTGACATAATTGTTGTGGGAGCGGGGCACGCCGGATGCGAAGCAGCGCTCGCCGCTGCTCGGATGGGGTTGAGTGTATGGCTTTATACTCTCAATGTAGACACGATCGGACTGATGCCGTGCAACCCATCCATCGGTGGAATAGGTAAAGGTCACTTGGTGAAAGAGATTGACGCACTTGGTGGTGAAATGGGCGCGGCCGCCGACAAGAGTTGTATTCAGTACAAGTTGCTAGGCATCAGCAAGGGACCTGCCGTTCGAGGATCACGAATGCAATGCGATCGGCTCGATTATTCGACCGCTATGAGGATCGCAGTGGAGGCCCAGGAGAATATCCTTATACGCCAGGAAATGGTTGAAGGCCTAGTAGTCAAGGACTCTAAATGTCGTGGGGTGGTTGAAAGAACTGGCTATGAGGTTACGGCTGGATCAGTAATACTGGCTACGGGCACATTTCTGGACGGGACAATCCATGTTGGGCCGGTCAATTACAAGGGCGGTAGGGCAGGGGAATTCCCATCAATAAGCCTAGCAAAACAATTGAGAGAACCTTGGCTTACCATCAGGGCGATTCAAGACAGGCACGCCCCCAAGAATAAAACGATCCAGCATCGACTTTTCAGTCATGTCCGAAGATACAGGTGACATTAGAGCCAAACCCTTCTCCATGAGAACCGTGTCTATTAATCGTCCGATGAGATCTTGTTTCAAAACTCATACCTCTACGGCCACTCACGAGTTTGTCACAAAACACTTGCGCAAGTCTTCCCTTTACTCTGGCGCTATCCAGGGAAAGCCCGCCAGATACTGTCCATCTCTGGAAGATAAGATCGCTCGTTTCCCTGAACGGGGGAGCCACCCAGTCGTTGCCGAGCCAGAGGGGCTGAACACAACGGAAATATATCTGAAGGGGTTGGGGAATTCATTACCCGCTGACCTTGCAATATGAGCTTCTTCACACCGTGCCTGGGCTTGAAGCAGTTGAAATCGTGCGGCCAGCGTATGCTATTGAATATGATTTCGTAGATCCCAGATGTCTCAAACTATCCCTCGAGACAAAACTTGTAGCCAATCTTTATTTGGCCGGACAAATCAATGGAACTTCAGGCTATGAAGAAGCCGGCGCCCAGGGCTTAATGGCAGGCATAAACGCAGCTCTAAAACTGAAGGCGCAGGAACCTATGATTCTCGACCGTTCCGAGGCCTATATAGGCGTAATGATCGATGACCTGGTTACCAGGGGAGTGCTTGAGCCCTATCGGATGTTCACATCCAGGGCGGAACACAGGCTACTGTTAAGAGAAGATAATGCGGACGAACGTCTCGTCAGGAAAGGCGCTTCAATGGGTTTGTTGAGTTCAGAAACACTACGGATCGTTGAAGAGAGGCAAAAAGACCTCAAAAACCACTTGTATCGGCTCAATGAAATAAGAATTAAACCTTCCGCCGAACTCAACAATCTGGTCGTTTCTCGTGGAGGATCGGAAATGCGTGAAGCAATGTCCGCCGCCAAGTTTTTGAAAAGACCGGAAATTAGATTCGCAGATCTCGAAAAACTAGGTTTCTGGGAAAACGAGAAGATTGATGAAAAACTTCAGACCCAAATCGAAATAGAACTCAAATATGAAGGATATATAAAGAGACAAAAGCGTGAGGCTGAACAGTTTGTCCGACTGGAGAAGGTGAGAATCCCGGAGGACTTTGATTATGAGTCGGTTCCGGGATTGTCACGTGAGTTAAAAGAGCGACTGGGCTCAACTCGACCACACTCGATAGGTCAAGTTTCCCGAGTTTCTGGAGTGACTCCGGCTGCAGTTACCGCAATCATGGTAATCCTGCGCAGCGTCCAGTCCAAAGTCTGATCTGAATTAGTCTGTGACTCATCCAAAAGGCCAGGTAATCCCATCATCTTCATCACATCTCCTAACATCGGGAACCTGGTTGCTATATCTAGCAAAATACATAGATGGCATGGCGAATATTGAGTGTCACAGCATTAAGAATATGACCAATTCTGGAGATCGATCACTTTTTCTTCAATAGTTGATCCAGATCAACCCTCAGCTTTCCTATAAACTCACCATCCACGATATAAATCACGTGCTTTTCGTCGTTTGGCGGTTCGACCATAGCGTATACGATCTTCGGGACCTTCGAAGCATCCAGCCCCTGCGCAGGCTTTTTGTTGTCGCTGTCCGGCCGAATGGCATGGTCAGCGCTCGTTCGAGCGTCAGCATTGGATGGTGGTTCCTCAGAAGCCGGCCACCCCACGGTTATCTTTACTGGATCCTTTGCCCCTTTCTGGTAAATCGACATTACAAGCTGTGGCAGGTTAAGCTGGTACGGAGCAAGATCATCAGGGATAGGAGAAATGACTGATTTGTAATTCAGGTCTTTGAGCGACCAGAGCATATCACTTACCAACCAGTCCTCCAGTTTGTCACGGCGCTCAGGTTGTTCCATTTTCCACTTGTTGTCAGAGGCGCTGGCAAGTTCCCAGTTTTTCCCCATGAATTCTATCAGGATCTTTTCCACTATCCTTGGTTCTGATTGAAACAATGGACCTGTCGGTCAAAGAATCCGGATTAAGTTTCTCCCCACTAAAGAACCTGTCATCCACCACATATACAGGAGCCTCCCCTGAAACTGACATATATACGTAATTTCCGGATTGGCCGCTTCCCGAATTCTTATCTTTGATGGCGCCCAGTGTCAGGGTTTTCCTGAAATCTTTTCCGCTAAGAGTAATCGAATTTTTGGACTCCTTTAGATTATATGGGTTATTGCCATTCTGCGGTTCATCAAGTATTTCCTTGGCTTTTAGAGTCTCCAGACTCCTGAGAAGAGCGCCAACCGACGCTGATTTCGCTGGCGCTGCAACAGGTTTCAGAATGCGCCACTTCCCTTCTTTCCGTTCAAGATCTGTTTCCTGACCATCCTTGACGATTTCAATTTTATCGATCTGGCCAGGAGAAAATTTCCCCACAGACTTGTCGCGAAGGTCGAACAGCGTCTTGTTGAGACTTATCCTCAGAGTGTCCGGCACAAGGAAAAGGCGGGGCTCTCCTTCGACTTTCAAATAATAAGATGATTTGGAAGGATTTGAGGCTCCGAAACAGATCTTCACATTCTTGCCGGGCCCGGTGAAAGTCAATTCAAGATCAGGTTTGTCCAACCCATAGTCCTTCCAGTTGACATCCTTCTCCAAAACGGTTTTTTCAGGTTGGGCTAGTGTCGACGCTACTAACAGGTCCTCGATAGCCTTCGTGTCCGCAGAAGTGTTGACAGGGCTGGTGATATTCCATCCTTTAGAATCTGATTTCTTGATATCAATGGCTTTTTCATCACGTCTTACAATTTTGACATCTTTGATCTGGTCCCGGTCAAGCTGAACGATCCTGGATTCTTTCTCCTTACGCTCTGTCTCAGCCTGTTTGTGTTTGATCTCTACAAAATATATATACGCAACAAGGGCTAACAAAATGCCCAAATAGATCAGTATCTTGTATGGTTTCATGGATCTAATCCAATCCTCCTGCCCTGGCAAGTTTTCTCCTGTAAACAAATACGGCCACACCCGCAATGATCCAGATCAGTGGAACAATGATCACTGGGATTATGAATGAGACCAGCGACTGGTTCCCAGTAAGAACAATAGGCTGGGCATTTTCGGATTTGGGTCGAATTGCTATAAGGTTTTCATCTTCAGCCAACCAGGATATGCTGTTCAGAAACAAATCTCCGTTTCCCTGAAGTTTGAAGAAACGGTTCGCTGCGAACAGAGAACTGCCGGTAACAACAACGCGACCCTTCTTGGTGGTTTTTGGGTCGTTTGCCACGTCGGATTGCTGCGCCTGATCATTGTCCGAAGATTTTGCGCTGGAATCTGTGGCGGCTTTTGAAGCGAGCGCTTTGGCAGTGATAGTCGATACGGCCATAACTGGTATCGGACCTTTCTTGCCGGTTTTTTCATTGAAGTCCGCGACGCCGGAGTCAAGCTGCTGTTCGTCGATGGTCCAGGAAACAGGGCTTGTCTTCGCAAGTTCAATAGCCTGCACACCCGGGGGATTTGGAGTCACGACCCCAACGGACCGTGTTTGTGGAAAGAATGATGCGACAGTGAAGTTCCTGGTAATTGGAAACTGCGCATACGTCGTGATAACAGGCATAAGATAATCGCCACCAAGAGCCTGGCTCATTCTGTCGACAACGATGTCACCCGTAGTCTCGAAGCCGTATTTCTTTAGAGCATCACATAACTTAGGGGTTTTGAAGGGATTGAGCGCTACCAGGAGACTGCCGCCTCTACCTACGTAATCCTCAATAGCCGAAAACTCATTATCCATCGGATCGGTTTTTGGGCCCGCAATCACAAGAATTGCGCAATCGTCCGGGACTTTGGGGGTTTCAAGCAAAATCAGATCAGACGTCTTGTAATTCTGTTTTTCAATCTGATCCTTGGCCACTGAAAAACCTTGAACTCCTGTGTCCGAAGGATCGAGTTCACCATGGCCCTTAAGGAAATACACTTTCTTCACTTCCGTCCGCAGTAAACGTGTTAGAGCGTTGGTCAGTGATTCCTCATCCAATTGATTAAGCCTCTCGGTCTTGGGGCCAACTTTCAAAATGACTGTAGGGTAACTATCGATCTTGTTTTGGAGAGCTAGAGCCCGGTCCCTGTCCGGATCATAAAAGGTGTAGGTAAAATTCTTCCATACGTCGCGGTAACGATCCAGCAGATCCTGGGTGTGCTCCCGACCTCTTTGATCCTTTGTTTCGTAAAAAGCCAGAGCTTCGACTGGGAGGTTCTTTTCTTTAAATGTTTCAATAACCTGTCGACTCTGGGGCGCAAGTGTATGGCTACCGGACTTGGTCACGTCCCATCTCTTGGGGTTCTGAACGGCGATATATTGAAGAGCTACAATTATTGCCAGGAAGATAATGATTCCAAAGGCTAGTCCACCACCTTTAGCAGTCCGAGATTTAAAAAAATCACTCATATGTCATCCCCTCCACCGTTGAGTTTCAACGGATCGAAAGCTCAGAAACAGGAAAAAGGCCGTGAAAAATAGAAAATAGGTGACATCTGAAACGGTGATTACGCCCTTAAGGAATGAATCGAGCCGCTCCAGTATCGACGTCTGACGGATTACGGCGGCCATGGTCGGACCGGTGAAGGAGGAAGTCCAACTGATGATCCAGAACATCAAGGCAGCGCCAAAGGAGATCGCCGCAGCCACAATCTGGTTTTCCGTCACCGAAGAAATAAACGCCCCTAAAGCTATGAATGATGACCCCATCAGGATCAAACCGAGATAACTGCTGCAAAAGACGCCTATGTCAAAGGATCCCAATGTAGCCATAATAATTGCGAAGGTCAGGGTGGAACCCATCATGATCAGCAACACTGCTACAGCCGCCAGGAATTTCCCGAAAACAATTCCGAAATCATTGACAGGGTAGGTGAGCAGGAGTTCGATTGTTCCGCTCTTTTTTTCCTCGGAGAAAAGCCTCATCGTCAATAGCGGCGTCAGGAAGAGGAGTATGATGCTCATGTTCTGAACCATCGGACGGATCACCACATCCGTCAGGTTGATCCTGGTCATAATTGAAGGATCATTTGCCGCCTGTAAACTCACAAGACTTAACAAGGACAGGTTGGCCCAGAAGAAAAATCCAGCTATAATTAGGAAAATGCCGATTACAGCGTAGGCTATGGGAGATACGAAGAAATTAGCCATTTCCTTCCTAAAGATCGCCACGAAACCGTTCACTAGGCCACCTCTCTTTCTGAAACAGCGCCTTTGGAGATCAGGTCCCCGGATTCTTCAGTCACAAGATCTATAAAAACGTCTTCCAGACTTACATCTATGGATTTAAGCTCCAACAGATCCCAATCCTTTTCTACGACAGCTTTTGCTAGTTGAGGCCTCATGTCGAACCCTTGTTCCGATTCCACGGTCAGTGTCAACTGGCCATCCTGAAACGGCGCCGCAGTCCTGACGGAGGAAACGCCTTTCATGGTGGATATGAGTTGGGTAGATTCATGTTCCGGGGCCCGTAACGTAATCTGAATCCTTGATCCTCTAGCAGAGCCACTTATCAAATTTTCAGGCGTGTCTTCGGCGACTATTGAGCCCTTGTTTATAATTATTACTCGTGAACAGACCTGGCTGACTTCCGGCAGAATGTGGGATGACAGTATCACCGTCTTATTTGATGCGAAGCTTTTTATAAGATTTCTGATTTCTCTGATCTGTCTGGGGTCCAGGCCAATGGTCGGCTCATCAAGAATAATTATGGGAGGATCTCCGATCAACGCCTGAGCCAAGCCTACTCGCTGCCTATAACCTTTTGATAGCCAACGGACCATCTTGGGCATTACTTCTTGTATCCCCACTATGCTTGAAACCCTGTCGATCTCATTATCCCTGTTCGAGGATGCAACACCTTTGGCCCGCGCCACAAATTCGAGGTAACCACGAACTCGCATCCAATTATAAAGCGGAACATTCTCAGGCAAATAACCGATGTTGCGCCTGACTGTCATTGAATCATCAGAGACATCTGTTCCGGCGATTTTTACAGTCCCCGATGTCGCAGGAACAAAGCAGGTGAGAATGCGCATCGTGGTAGTTTTTCCGGCTCCGTTGGGCCCCAGAAAACCTACTATTTCTCCAGGTTGTACCAGGAAATTCACATCCTTTATGGCAGCCAGACTCCCATAATATTTGGTCAATCCGCTGACCTCGATCATATGGCGCCCTCCTAAATTCTTAGTTCAGATGGCCGTTTTAGCAACTGACGCGTTTTTGTCAAGTGACACTCAGCTTATTCTTGAATGGAGAATTATATGCTGGATGTTCAAGATATTGTCATCATAGATTTTCAACTTTTACATGTTAAAAGCTTAACATACTGTTATCAAATATTAATAATTATAACCATTCTTGACCGCCCAATCGAGCCGTGATATAGCTTTTTCGCCCGTGAAGCTGATCATGCTCCATAGTTCAGGCAAACTGAATTTATACGACACCTGAATTGTGAAGGAGATTCAAAATAATTATGACTCAACAGCGATCTTTAGGCAAAAAGTTGCTTTTTCTTTGTTTGACGCTTCTCATATGCTCTGGAGGGAATTCCGTGTCCTGGGGTTCAAGCCCAACCGATGCTCAAAAAGCTGAGAACGCTTTTTTTCGCGGGAGCCATCTTCTGGCCAGGGACAACATGAATGAAGCTCTCCCGGCTCTCGAGGAAGCCCTCACTCTGGACCCCCAAAACGCCAAATTCCGTCGGGTACTCGCCATAGCTTATAACAATTATGGAATTCGTCTGAGCAAAGAAGGGAAAATTCTTGATGGACTCCGTTTTTTTGAAAAGGCGCTGAACGTTCAACCCGATGACGAAGAGATCAAAACAAATTTAGTAAACGCTTGCCTTCAGGCGGTTTCAAGCGCCCCCGAAAAGATTTCTGACGAGGATAAAATTCATTTTCTTAAAAAATCAATCGAAGCCCATCCAAACGACCCTTTGATCAAAAAAGCGCTGGCGGCCTTGTTGAACAATCAGGGCATTTCGGATACTACAAGCTTGTCGGAAAAAAATGAGATAAAAGAATTGGAAGACGCTCTAGCTCTCGACCCTGCAAACCTGAAGATCAAAAAAAATCTTGGCGTAGCCTATTACAACATGGCGATAGAGAAGGGGAAAACAGGAGCAATCGAAGAAGAAATCGAGCTGCTCAAGAAAGCTGATCAATATAGTCCTAAAGATCCAATCACTGAGCAAGCAATGGCCAGGGCAATTTCGAATCTGGCCGTGATTAAGGGGAAGGCAGGTGAATTCGACACTCAAATTTCTTTACTTAAACAAGCGCTTGAATTGGATCCCAACGACGCGACCACCAAGAAAAACCTTGCTGCGGCGTACAACAATTATTCAGTCAAGGATGGCTCTCTGAGTGTTGAAGAAAGATTGGCCAACCTGCAAAACGCTTTAAAACTGGACCCCAAGAATCAACTTACTCATTCCAATCTCGCTATCATCATGACTAGACAGGGGATAGCGGAATACAAGGCCGGCCATGTGTCCAAGGCAGTCACAACACTGGAAAAAGCTTTGAAATATGATGGAAAAAACAAGGCGGCCCAGTCCAACCTCGCGGCAATTTACCATAATCAGGCGGTGAATTACGGCGATCAGGGTAAACATGAACAGGAAATCCAGTATCTTAACAAAGCCCTAAGTTTAGAACCGGAGAACAGTCAGATCAAGACCGATCTTGCCTGGCTTACAACGATTATGCCGTCAGCCTCGATCAAAAAGGGGACGTCAAGAAACAGACCGAATTACTGAATAAGGCTATAAAACTGGCGCCTGACAACAAAGCGATTCAGGAAAACTTGAAGCGAATAAAACAGAAAGAACCAGCGCCGTCCAAACCGGAAACCCGCCCAGGGGGAAAAAAGGCAAAGGAAGGTTGATCGATTAAGAAAGTCTGAACCGCAAGCTCAGTTCTGGATTGTTTTGGCCGTCAAGCGCGGCTGTTTCATGCTATACGTGGAGGTCTTTTGCTCAACATCATATGGCTGCTTCTACTGGTTGGTTCGACCGTGATAGCCATTGCGACTGGAAACTTGAAGCCTTTGGTCAACTCCGTTCCTGAAAGCGCCATGAGCGCATTTAGGCTCGCTCTTGGATTGACGGGAATAATGGCGCTGTGGCTCGGTATAATGAAAATTGCTGAAAAAAGTGGCCTGACCGAAAAGCTTAGCGCATTAATCGCCCCTCTGATGGTTCGAATTTTCCCTGGTGTTCCCCGCGATCACCCCGCTGTTGCGACGATGGCCTCCAACATGATCGCAAACATGTTTGGACTTAACAATGCCTCCACACCTTTAGGGATCAAGGCGATGAAGGATCTCGAAACGCTCAATACTACAAAAGGGACAGCTACTCATGCCATGTGTATGTTTCTTGCTCTAAATACCTCCAGCTTGCAGTTGGTTCCATTTGGAGCAATCGCCCTGTTGGCGGCCGGTGGATCTAAAGATCCAACGATCATCATTTTTCCCGCAATAATCGCAACTACCTTTTCGACTGTTTCAGCGTTTTGCATCGCCCGTTTACTGTCCAGGATGAAAAGATATCAGGATTGACTTCCCACGCGTTGGAAAATATGTCGACGAATGAAATAGCATCCACAATATCAAATTTGATCCTGATTTTGTTCCTCGTGGGCATTCCTCTGTATGGCGCTCTGAAGGGCGTCAAAGTTTATGAGACCTTTGTTGATGGCGCCAAACAGGGTTTTGAGATTGCTGTCAATATAATTCCCTATTTGGTGGCGATCCTGGTAGCTGTGGGAATGTTCAGAGCTTCAGGGGCCATGGATATCCTGACCGGTTTCATCCCATCGTCCTTACGAGACCTCGGAATTACATCGGATGTACTGGCGTTGGCTCTAACCAGACCATTGTCCGGAGCGGCTTCACTAGGAATTTTGGGGGAAATAGTGACATCTCATGGTCCGGATTCCTTCCAGGCCAGGTTGGGGTCGGTAATTCTAGGTAGCACGGAGACGACGTTGTATGTGGTAGCTGTGTATTTTGGAGCGGTTAATATAAGCAAGACAAGATACGCAGTTCACGCAGGGCTGGTGGCTGACCTGGTAGGAGTGGTCGCCTCCATTGTCGTATGCAGGATCATATTCGGGTGATGTGAAAAAATAGGGAATGACGAGACTCGATTTTTGAACCGATAAGTAGTTTCTGGTTTATACGCAAAGGTTCTTTGCAAGATAATTTTGGAAGACTAGAATTTTTGTGGCGGAGAGAGAGGGATTCGAACCCTCGGTGGGATTCTACACCCCACACTCGCTTAGCAGGCGAGCACCTTCGGCCGCTCGGTCATCTCTCCAAGCCTCAAGTTTCTAAAATATTGGTCTTGGGAAATTCTGTCAAGGCTTTTCAAGCAAATGGTCCTGAACCATGTCTGTGGTCCAATTACTGGCAAAACACTCCACGGGAATTTCTGCCAAAAATCTTGATGGAGCTGTCCCTACTACCCCCAATCTCCTGTCGTACATGGTTTGCGGAACAACTATGATCAATCGTTCCTTGGCTCTAGTTACAGCGACGTAGAGGAGTCTACGTTCCTCTTCCAAGTCGTCTGGATTAGACAGAGCCATTGGAGACGGAATCCTCCCTTCCGCTGCCCAGATGAGTATTACAGTGCCCCACTCAAGACCTTTGGCTGAATGTATGGTTGACAGTATCAATCTGTTTTGAAACCCAAAATCCTCGTCAATTTCGTGTTCAGGTGGTTCAATAGCCACATCGTTAAGAAACTCGGTCAAAGACTTGTATGCGGCGCTCATCTGGGCTAACTGGTCGAGTTCCTTGAGACGCTTAGGATAGTTGTCGTATGAAGCTTGAAGATATGGGGTTAAAAATCGGGTCACCTGATCTATCTTTTCAGGCAAGGAACCTTCTAATCCATCGATTTCCGTGAGCGTTCTAAGGAGCGTTTTCACATCCTCTGTATACTTCTTGCGCTCAGGAACAATACACGCCATATCAGTGTCATTGTCCGCCTTTGCAAACGCTTCCGCCAGTTTCTTCGCCGTTTTGTCTCCAACATGAGCAATGATTTTGAGAATTCTCGCCCAACTGATTCTGTCATTTTTGTTGGTCATGACCCTAAGGTGGGCCAAAACATCCTTGATATGCGCGCTTTCCACGAATTTGAATCCCCCATATTTCACGTACGGCCATCTGGCCTTTGTAAGCTCAGCTTCGAGATCAAACGAATGAAAACCCGCTCGAAAGAGCACGGCAATATCATTTCCTGGAATACCGAGGCGGCTGAATTCTTTGATAATTCTCAACACCAGCAGGCTCTGTTCTTTTTCGCTGAACGGGGTTGCCAGTAAAGGTTTCACACCAATCTTCCTGCTGCTGAACAATCTTTTTTGGAACCCGACAGCGGCGCCTGCAATTATGTTGTTAGCTACCTCCAGAATCGGCTGAACGCTCCGGAAATTTTCCTCGAGCTTGATTATCCTGGTTCCGGGAAACAGATCAGGAAATCGCATGATATTCTTAAAATCTGCCCCCCTGAATGAATAGATACTCTGGGAGTCGTCACCAACAGCCATGACATTGTCGTGTCCATCCGCAAGCAGACGAACCATCCTTGCCTGCATCCTGTTAGTGTCTTGATATTCGTCTACCAGTATGTGAGACCATCTCGAACATACGTCACGTCTTACCTGTTGATTAGTTTCCAGCAAGTCCACGGCGCGCCCCAACAGGTCATCATAGTCCATCGATTGATGAGTCTTCTTGTATTCCTGGTAAAACTGCGCAACCCTTTCTATGTCCGGTCCATACTCTTCAAAGTGGGGGTATCTCTGTCGAATCACATCCTGAATGGAGTCTCCCGATCCTGAGGTTCGTCCGATTATCTCGGAGATTGTCCTTGCCTTGGGGAATGATTTCAGGTCCGGAATTGGCGGAGAGATCTCTTTCCTTGCCAGGTCGATAAGATCATGGCTGTCGCCCTGATCCAGAATCGTGAAAGAAGAGTCAAAATCCGCAAGGCGTGAATATCTGCGCAAGATGGACGCCCCGACAGAATGGAAAGTCCCACCCGAAACTAGCGCCACCCTGTCATCCAGTAGTCTCATGGCTCTTCCAAGCATCTCCTGAGCGGCTTTTCGGGTAAAGGTTAGCAATAGAATGGATGAGGGATCGATCCCGTGATCAACAAGCCATGCGACTCTGTAAACTATGGTCCGTGTCTTTCCTGATCCAGCCCCGGCAATCACGAGGACTGGTCCCTCTCCGGTGGAAACCGCCGCAAACTGCGATGAGTTCATCTCTGTTTCATAGTCAATGGTCCTGTGTTTAAAATGGCTGCCTTTCATGAGATCCAAAACCCCGGATAATGAGATAGTTAAGCCTAGAAGTAAGAACTGGAATAAAGAAAACCATGGTCAAAAACGTTCATTTATGCTATTATTACTACATCAGTTCCATTTTGTTAGGTTGTCGAAAGTTAAATATCATTGAAGGAGGATCGCGTGAACAGTTCAGTGAAAGTTCTTGCATGCCCGGTATGCCACCACCATTTCTCCCATTTTTGGAACGGTGAGGGGAAGGCGGTGTCGGCGTTTGGGTTCGGGCTGGATTTCAGACTTTTGCCCCGCGATTCCAATCGAGTATCTGACACAGCTACATGTCCAAACTGTTTTTTTACCTATAGGACTCAAGATTTTCAGACACGAGTCCCGGAGAATCTGAAACTCGTTGTCAGGTCATCAGCATATCAGAGTATTTTTGTGGTTGAGTCAAGCGAAGAAAGACGGGCAGGATCACAACTGGCGTTATTGACCGTTCTCGAAGCAAAAGGCCTGAATCCTCGGGACCTTGGCATATTGGGCCTTAAGTGTTCCTGGGCCGCTCGTGAACTAGGCGCTTTGCGCACCGAAGCGCTGCTCCTGGAAAAAGCGGACTTCTTTCTCGACGACGCCCTTCGGAGGGGACTAACAAAGGGCGACCCAGCGATGGTCATGTATCTTTTGGGTGAAATTAACAGACGCAAAGAGTCATTTCTAAGGGCCAGGGAAATGCTCACCTTCCTTGGAAACAATCCGAGATACAGATACCCGGCGCTTTTACTGACGGTCCTGATAGAAGAGGAAGATTCCACCCCTTACTGGTCCCGCCATTCACCCGAAAGGATGGAACAGAATTCTCCAAAATTCAAAGGGCTTTTCCCGCCACTTAGAAGTATTCCACCCAAAAAATCGGAATTCTCCCCGGACGAACTAAGAGAAGGTGTCGAGCAGTCAGATGGAGATGATCTTCGCAAGTTTTGACCAATTGAAGGTTTAGGATTCGTTTGAGGGCATCCGCGCCCTCAAATCACCCCCCAGAAAATCTTAATAGTTAATTTTTCCAACCAATGACAGTTGAAAAGCGTCTATTAAGCTGATATTGTAGTGTATCCACTAGGAAAAGCGCATCAGAAAATGTCTGTGACGGAGGAAAATGGATGAGACCGTACTTCGAAAAGATGGCGGAAATTGGAAAACCACTTCCGGAATCCAAGATACGTGACGGCGCCGACAATCTGGCTAAAATTCGTGAGGTCGAGCAGGAACTGGAGAAAGAAGTCTCCAAGAAACGATTAGCCGGGCTACCTGAAAAGAAAATTAATGAACGAGGACAGCTTACCGTTTTCCAGAGGTTGGAGCGTCTCGTCGATCCTGGCACGTGGCGACCTCTTCATACCATTTTTAACCCGGCAGACAATGAAGAAAGCAGCACTGGGGTTGTTGACGGTCTGGGTAAAATCAATGGGAAATGGGCGGTCATAATCGGATTCGACAACAAGGTTATGGCAGGGGCATGGGTTCAGGGCCAGGCCGCTAATGTACTAAGGGTCACTGATCTGGCCAAGAGATTGAGACTGCCTTTGGTATGGCTCGTCAACTGCTCCGGAGTAAAGCTTACAGAACAGCAGGAAGTTTATCCTGATCGCAGAGGCGGTGGAGCGACATTCTTCCGTCACGCTGAGTTGGCAAAACTCGGTATCCCCGTCTTAGCTGGAATTTATGGCACCAACCCTGCCGGTGGAGGCTATCACGGCATCAGTCCTGCAATATTGCTGGCTCACAAGGACTGTAACATAGCTGTCGGTGGCGGAGGAATAGTTAGTGGTATGAGCCCTAAAGGCTTTTTTGATCTTGAAGGGGCTGAATCATTAATCAACGCCACGCGTCATTTCAAGGAAGTTCCCCCAGGCAGCGTCGGAATCCATTATGATGAAACCGGTTTCTTTAAACGTGTTTTTGACACCGAGGAAGCGTTGCTGGGCGCCTTACGAGAATACATGAGCTTTATGCCGGCCTATGATCCAAGGTTCTTCAGGGTGGCGGCGCCTGCCGAACCAAAATTCAGCGGTGAGGATCTCAACTACATCGTCCCGATGAATCAGAAGGCTATATACAATTTTGCGGACATTTTGGCGAGGCTGACTGATAACAGCGAACACATGGAATTCAGACCCACTTACGGCCCGGAGGTGTACACAGGACTGGCCAAGATTGACGGTTTCGTTGTCGGTATTATTGGCAACAAACAGGGCTTTCTGGGACAGGGCTACCCCGAGTATGCGCCATATCCTGGCATTGGAGGCAAGCTCTACCGTCAGGGTCTCATAAAGATGAATGAATTTGTCACATTGTGCGGTAGAGATAGAGTTCCTATTGTGTGGTTTCAGGACACTTCCGGAATCGACGTGGGAGATATTGCCGAAAAGGCTGAATTGCTTGGACTCGGACAGTCGCTGATCTATTCAATTGAGCAAACTAATGTGCCGATGATGCTGTTCGTTTTACGGAAAGGAACCGCGGCGGCTCATTACATCATGGGAGGGCCTACAGCGAACAACCACTGTGCTTTCACGCTGGGCACACCCGCCAGTGAAATATATGTCATGCATGGGGAAACAGCGTCTGCAGCGTCGTTCGCACGGCGTCTGGTCAAGGAAAAGGACGCCGGCAGACCACTGGATCCGATTATCGACAAAATGAACACGTTGGCAAAGCAGTATTACGATCAATCCCGGCCAATATACTGCGCAAAACGGGGATTCGTTGATGAAGTGGTGTCTTTTACGAAGATGAGGGATTATATGGTAGCCTTCGCTGGTTGCGCGTATCAAAACCCTGACTCAATCTGTCCTCATCATCAAATGATTATTCCGAGGATAACACGCGGCTAGAACACTTTTCTTTCCCCCGATAATGCTTAACTTTTCAGTGAAGTTTTTATTTGTGGGCTGAAAATTTAAGGAGAGAAATAATGAGTGAAACTGAGAAAAACTTGCAGGAAGCTTTTGCTGGGGAATCACAAGCCAACAGGAAGTATTTGGCTTTTGCGAAAAAAGCCGAACAGGAAAACATGAAAGGCGTAGCCAAACTATTTAGAGCCGCCGCGGCTGCGGAAACTGTTCATGCTCATAATCACCTGGAGGTTTTAAAAGGAGTTGGCTCTACTCTGGACAATCTCAAAGCCGCTTTTGGCGGCGAGCATCATGAGTTTACTGCAATGTACCCCACGTTTCTGCAAACAGCCAAGGCGGAGAAAAACAGCGCCGCTCTGAAAAGCTTCCACTGGGCCAATGAAGTGGAAAAAATCCATGGGGCCCTGTATGAAAAAGCAATTCAGGCAGTCGAATCAGGCGCCGTCGTGGAGGAGAAAAATTATTACATATGCGAAAAGTGTGGATATACTATAGCTGATTCAGCGCCAGACAAATGTCCTGTTTGCGGCGCGAAAAAGAACGAGTTTTTCCTGGCTGAGTAGTTTCAATTCCTTCCCCGCGCCTTGCAAGGAGCTTTTCAATCGCTCTGTTGAAAGGCGCGGGTCTTACAACCGGCCGCCTTTCAAAAAGTTTTGGGTGGCCAACTAAAGAACTTATTTTATAAAATATGGGGGCGGTATGGCACAAACTGTAGAGGTAAAGAATATTGGCCTTAGGGGCGTCACGGTGGCTGATACAAAAATCAGCTTCATTGACGGCAATCAGGGGATACTAATATATCGCGGCTACAGAATCGAAGAGCTTGCCGAAAGATCGACCTTTCCGGAAACCGCTTTCCTTCTGTTGAATGGGTACCTCCCCAGTCCTGAAGAATTAATGACGTTCGAACAGATCCTTGCGGATAATTCGGAAGTTCCTGATTACGTCTATGATTGCCTCAAGAAGCTTCCGCATGACTCCAATCCTATGGACACGCTTCAGGCGTGTGTCCCTTTGCTTGCAACCGCCGATCCGGACATAAAGGATGATAACCGCCCAGCCAACCTCAAAATGGCTATGAGGCTTATCGCCCGATTGCCAGTGGTAGTGGCGGCCTGGCACAGGATTAGCCAGGGCTTGGATCCCTTACCCTATGACACATCCCTTTCGCATGCTGGAAATTTCCTGTGGCGATTGACGGGCGAAAAACCGGACCCCAAAACAGCGAAAGATCTGGACTGCTGCCTGATTTTGCATGCGGACCACACATTCAACGCATCCACTTTTGCGTGCAGAGAGGTTTGCTCAACCAGAGCGCACATGTATGCGGCTGTCGCAGCCGGAGTTGGGGCGCTTTCGGGAAGCCTTCATGGCGGAGCCAATACAAAAGTGATGGAGATGCTTCTGGCGATTCAACATGAACCCGATGTGTCAGGTTGGATTAGAAGAAGGATAGAAGGCGGCGAAAAGATAATGGGATTGGGTCACGCTGTTTATAAGACGATGGACCCGAGAGCCAAATATCTCAAGCCAATGGCCACTCGTCTGGCCAAAGCCAAAAATATGGAAAAATGGGATGAATTGTCCAAGCTTGTAGAAAGTGTCTCTATTGAGGAATTTGATAAACGTGGCAAAAGCGAGATTCGCCCTAACGTAGATTTCTATAGCGCTCCTGTGTACTTCATGATGGGAATCCCGAAAGACCTGTTCACTCCGATTTTTGCCATCTCAAGGATAGCAGGTTGGTGCAGCCACATTATTGAGGAAAAATTCGGAGAAGCCCAGGAAAAACCCATGCTTTACAGACCACAAGCTGAGTACGTCGGCAACTACTGTGGTCTCATGGGCTGTGAATACTCGCCTTTGAAAGAAAGGTGAAGCCGATCAGTGAAGAGGCGATCCCAAAATGGAATTTTTGTTTGATGTACTGGTTGTAGGATCAGGGTTGGCCGGCCTCAGGGCTGCCCTTGAAGTCCCCACGACTTTAAAAGTCGGATTGGTGAGCAAGGTTTTCCCGACCAGATCTCATTCCGGCGCTGCCCAGGGAGGGATCGGCGCGGCTCTGGGCAACGAGGAGCCAGATTCCTGGGAATGGCACATGTATGACACGGTAAAAGGTGGAGACTATCTTACCGATCAGGACGCCGCTGAAACGCTGGCGATCGACGCAGCCAGAGCAGTTTACGAACTTGAACATTTGGGCGTCCCGTTTGATAGAACCACAGCGGGGAAAATTGCGCAAAGAGCTTTCGGAGGACACACCAGGAATTATGGTGAGGGGCCTGTAAAGAGATCATGCTACGCAGCGGACCGTACCGGCCGAGTTGTGTTGGATACACTGTTCGGGAAAGCTTTGGAAAGAAAAATTCACATCTTTTCTGAAATTTACATGATCGATCTTCTTGTCGAGAGTGGAAGGGCGACCGGAATAATAACTTACGAACTGGCCACAGGCGCTATACGGACTGTCAGGGCAAAGGCGGTCTTGATTGCCACAGGAGGGTTCGGAAGAGTCTACAAAACCAATTCGAACTGTTTTTCCAACACCGGAGACGGGGTTTATCAGTGCTATAGAGCCGGGGTTCCATTGGAGGACATGGAATTCGTTCAGTTCCACCCCACAGGAATTTATCCTCTAGGTGTTTTGATTAGTGAAGCCGCCAGAGGGGAGGGCGGTGTTTTGAAAAACGGTCTGGGGAACAGCTTTATGACCGATTATGCCCCGACTTTAAAGGATTTGGCTCCTCGGGATGTGGTTTCTCGCGCCATAGACACTGAAATCAGGGCTGGTAGAGGCGTCAATGGGAAAGATTACGTGCATCTCGACCTGACGAGTCTAGGCGCCGAGAAAATCCAGGAAAAGCTCTCCGATATTTCATCTTTCGCCCGGATCTACCTTGGGGTGGATACAGCGACCCAGCCCATTCCGGTTACTCCTACGTGTCACTACATGATGGGTGGAATACCTACGGATCTCAACGGACGAGTTCTGAGTAAAGAAGGCGTCCCATTGACAGGGCTTTACGCCGCTGGGGAAGCGGCCTGTGTGTCGGTTCATGGGGCTAATCGACTTGGCACAAATTCGCTTCTTGATCTGGTGGTCTTCGGAAGAAGGGCAGGGCGAGCCATAAAAGAGGACATAGGAACTTTGAGTGACCCCCCTTCTGTAAAAGATGCGCAAGTTCGAGTTGAAGCTAGAATTAAAGCCATCAAGGATGGTAAGGGGATCAAGCCTTCGGACCTTCGAACCAGAATGCAATTAATCATGACCGATTGCTGTTCCGTCTTCAGGAACCAGACGGACATGGAGAGAGGACTGGATGAAATACGGGGCCTGAAAGCCGAGTATCAATCAGTTTCCATAGATAACAAAGGCGCCAATTACAATACAGACCTGCTGGACGCTATAGAACTGGAATCCCTACTTGGGTTAGCCGAGGTTATCCTGGTGTCAGCTCTGAGCCGGACCGAAAGTAGAGGCGCTCACTACCGAGAGGATTATCCGGAACGCGACGACCAGAACTGGCTCAAACACACCCTAGTTACAGCGGGATCCGATGGTCTTGAAATATCATTCAAGCCCGTAAAAATAACGAAGTTTCAGCCAAAGGCAAGGAAATTCTGATGAACGTAACCCTTCGCATATTCAGGTTTGATCCTTCAGTAGACGAAGCTCCTTACTATCGAAATTACAATGTTGAAGCTGAACCTTATGAGCGTGTGCTCGACTGCCTCAATAAAATCAAATGGGATCAGGATGGGACTCTGGCCTATCGAATGTCTTGCGCTCATGGCGTGTGCGGCTCTGACGCAATGAAAATTAATGGGCGATGCGCTCTCGCCTGTCAAAAACTTGTGAGAGAATGCGAGGCTGATTTCATCCTTGTGGAGCCATTGCCGTCATTTACTGTCCTTAAGGATCTCATCGTGGATCTAAACCAGTTCTTCGAAAGAGTCAATTTTATTCGCCCTTTCCTGATTTCTGGAGACGCGCCGGAGAAGGAGCGCCTGCAAACCCCAGAAGAGCGTAAAAAAATGGGGAAGTCTATTAGATGTATTCTTTGCGCATGTTGCACTGCGGCTTGTCCGGTAGCCAACGAAAATGAGAATTTTCTTGGACCAGCGCCTCTGGTACAAGCGTTTCGCCGTATATTTGACTCAAGAGACATTCAGAAGACAGAACGCCTGGAGCAACTGGATGTGGAAAACGGAGTTTGGGCTTGTCTGAATCATTACGAGTGTACCAGAGTCTGCCCTAAAGAAATCCCAGTGACCAAATACATCAACATTACAAAAGGTGAAATTAAGAAAGTAATCGGGGCGCCACCGGAGTAAACAAGTTCTTTCGATGCCTTACTAAGGTCAGGAAATCGCTTTTATTCCGTGGTAAACAGTAACTATTCCTCCCGTGATCTGAAAATACCGAACATCCTTCATGCCTGCGCCTGACATCTCATTCTTTATTATTTCAGGTCTGGGGAAAGCCGCCATGGAATCGGCAAGATATTTGTAGGCGGAAACTGAAGACATCATTTTGGTCACCAAAGGCATTACCGTCTTAGAGTAAATTCGAAATAGCGGCTTCATTATTGGGCCATCAGGTTCGGTAAGTTCCATTATTACCAGTTTGGACTCCGGTTTGAGCACCCTGACAATTTCTTGGAAAGCCTGCTTGTGGTTGGTCACATTTCTAACGCAAAATACGGATATCGCTCCGTCAAATGTATTGTCCGGGAACTTCAGATCCAGACAGTCTCCCTCCCGAAATGAAATTTGCGATTCAAGTCCCAGTCGACGTATCTTTTTCCACCCTATCTCCAACATACCCACGGACGAGTCAATCCCTATGATCCGAGCTTGAGGATTTTGTCTAAGTATCTCAAAACTTATATCCCCTGTTCCACATCCGACATCTAGATAGAGACAATCCGGACGCGGGTCAAGACATCTGACCGCTTGACGTCTCCATCTTTGGTCAAGACCGATGGATAGGATGAGATTGGCCCCATCATAATAAGGAGCGATATAATTGAACATGTCCCTGTTCTGATCGGCTGTCATAAGGGAATCAATTTGTTCTGGTTTGGAGTTTTGTCCTGACAACTGAGTGACCTTGGGCTTTGGGATGATTTACGCTATGGAGTTATTCACAAGGACACAAGGAGCCAAGCCTGGGGCCATTCGGTCGACAACTTTGCCCCAAGCTTGATTTAGGTCAAGAGAGTTTGTCATGCGGCGTCAGCGTCCCAAGCTGAATCGTCAGTGCTTGGAACTTGGGTCAACACCGATAGAGGAACAGCGACTACTTTTCTGTAAACGGCCTTTGGCTCAAGGGAAACCCCATCGACTGTCAGGAGCTGTTCAATTGATATGCCGAAATGTTTTTCGTTTTCCTTAAGATAGGGCACTATCAGGCGCCAGTCCTCTTCGCTCAAATCAGCCAACGAGCCTCCGTTAAGCTGCTCGGCGACTATCAAACGATGGGGATCCCTGACATAAATAGCTCCGCCGGACGCTAGAGAAAAGAGGTTGGATCCCGGATAGGGACGATCAAGGAAACTGATGGCTCCATCTTCATTCATGGTCAAGCCATTTAATATAACGAATCCGCCTCCGTTTAGGGGATCTCCTGCCATGAAACTCTCGGCCAAAAAGTCCAGAGCGGTTCCGTTAATGACAACTCTCGGGTGTCCGGCCGCATTGATCAGGGGACGTCCGGCCGCATTGCCCAAAACATAGACAGAACCACCCTTGGCTCCATACATGAAGCACTGTCCTACATCCCCATGGATGACCAAAAGTCCATCTTTCATGATTTGCGCTATCTGGTCCTGAGCGTTACCGTGGATGTAGATTTCCATACCATCTATGCCACTGGCCGTATAATCGCCCGAAGACCCGAACAGATCCATTCTAACCCCTGAAGTCATGGAGCCAAATCCACAGCCTTCAAAGCGCTGACCTCTAAGATCGAACACTATAAATTTTCTCCACCCTAGCCTATATGCGTCTGCTAACAACACTGCGTCGCATTTGTCACCTTCAGGGTCAAAATCTTTACCGTCTATAACCAGGATTCTCTCAACAGCGATGGGGGGACGAAGACCTGATCTGCTAGCCGCGTCGATAAGGCTGTAATGACCAATCTTGGTGGTCTCGGTAATCTTCGGCAAAGACCTGAGAATCTCGTTAAGTCTGTCAATTATAACTTGTACGAGAGCGGACCGTTTTTTGGACCCCAACGGAACTCGTCTGTCTAACAAAAGGGTCAGGACCTCAATCGCTGTGGGAACGTTATCTTTGCTTTTAAGCGCCTTTTTTGTCAGTTCCGAAATAACCCATCGCGTGGCGTTGTAGTCCCAAATTGAAGCTTCCTTTTCGAACAGCCTGAAAATTCCATAAGCGTCTTTTTGGACCAAAGCCTGTTGCAGTTTCTCGGAAATCTCTTCGCAGTCTTGCGGCTTAGTAACTAGCTGAGCTATATCCATCGGCTGCCGCTTCTCAGCCGCCACTTCATGCCCAAACTTGTCATAGCAGTGGAGTTCATGTCCTCCTTTACCTGCTTTGCTCACGTTGAACATGAACGCTCCTCCATCACTAGAAGAACCACCCCTGGCGTTCCAATACTTGTCGGCAACCGGACTAAACCGAGGATCTTCGGAGGAAATCGATCTAAGCGTAGCGTCTATAGCCTGTTTTTCAGAACATATTAATCCAATCTGGGCTTCTCCGTCATATATAGAAAAAACCTGCGGTCTTAGCATCGCCGTATCGGTAATGCCTATCAATTGGAAAGTATTTTGATCTGGTATATTTCGAGCTATGATGAAAAACCATGGACCGTCAGGAGAGGCCTGAATATGTGTGGACTGCACAGCCTCATAAAGGGCCTGTTTTTCCGGAGGCAGAAGGTCGAAGTCCAATTCCCCTGTCGGAGCCAAGGCTTCAATTATGACTTCCAACGGATAACCGTAAACGCGATTCCATAGGTCGAAAAGCATGACGCTGACTTCAGTGTCGGTCATAAACTGAGGCACGTAGCCTCTCTGCTTTAAATAATCGCAAGTCGCGTGGTAATTTGCGAAGTCTCCGTTATGCACAAGCGCTTCATTTAGCCCGGTAAACGGATGAGCGCCTCCCGGATGCCAGACTCTCCCCCTGGTAGGATAACGCTGATGAGCTATCCAGACGTGGGCTGGAAAATCATCCAGTTTATAATAACGCACAACATTTTCAGCATATCCTACTATTTTGAGGATCATGACGTTCCGGCCATGAGATAGTACGAATGCCTGCTTTTCTCCTAGTGAACTATAAAACTGCTTGTTCAATTTAATGGAGTTTCGGCTAACAAACTCATCTTCAAGCATTCGTTCCGACAAACCATTAAGTCCATTTTGAGCCGCGAATTCTTTTATCACAGTGGGTTTGACTCTCACAAACGCCCGCCAGATATCAGGCGGCTTGACTTCCAGACCTTCAAGTTCCCGGAAGTCGGACAAATGATCCAATACTTCCTCTTTAGCGACATCAAAGAATGGGGCTATAAATGAATCCTTAAGGGAAGCAAGACACTGGGGTTCGAGTAGGGCGATATGAAGCATGTAATGTGAATCAAGAACTTCACGACTTACACCTAACTTATCAGGGTCCATACCGACAGCAGCGATTCCCCCTCCCTTGCCGTTTCCTCTGTTGTGCATCCGGGAAGAGGGCTCAAAAATGTGGCGGCCGGCCAGAGGAATAGTTGAGGCGAAGCCTGTAACTCCACAACCTCCCTCGTCTTCTCCTTTATTCAACTTTGTAAAGTCCGACATCCCCATTTCACGAATTCGGGAAGCCAGTATTTGATTAGCATATTCTGATGTGCGCATAATTCAACCTCAAACCAAACTGGATCTGATATCGTCATCGGGACTGGAGGCGCTATAATCCAAGTGAGTTAAAACTTCAGTTTTTCCAACCAGTTCTCTGACGCTACGCAGACCCAGTCTGTAAAGAATTTCTCGGAGTTGATCCCTCCAACAACTCAGCATGTTGATGATCCGCTGAGTGCCCCACTCAAGCTCCATCAACCCCACAAGTTCCAGGTCAGTGGTGGCTATGCCTCTAGCGCAACCTCTACCGCTTTCACAGTTGTGGCATCTTACGCATTCCAAAGCCACAAGTTCGGGGGTCCCTGTTACCACGCCGTCAGCTCCTAGAGCTATTGCCTTGGCTATGTCGAAAGCCGTGCGAATACCGCCGGAAGCGATCAATGTTATCGAATCCCTTACACCTTCATTTACAAGGAAGTTGTGAACTTTCGGGATTGCATACTCTATTGGCATAGCAATATTCTTTTTCGCCACATCCGGCGCAGCGCCGGTTCCTCCATAAGACCCATCGAGATGGACGATGTGGGCCCCGGCGTAGTACGAACCAACAGCCACCATATCCACATCAGACGGAGTGGAAACCTTGACAGACACCAAACCTTTTGGATTGATAGCCTTAATCCAATCGATGTGTTTCTTGTGATCTTCAACAGAGTAAACAGAATGGAAAGGGAAGGGGCTAAAGAGGGAAGAACCAGGGACAGTCTCTCGAATTCGAGCAACCGCCTCAGTCACTTTCGGGCCTAGCAAGTGACCGCCAAGACCCGGCTTTGCTCCCTGGGCGTATTTGAATTCAACGATTTTTACTCGTTGTATGGTCTCTTCTTTGACCCCGAAGAGACCTGTGGCAACCTGAGTTATAATGTTGTCGTCAAAGGGGTACAAAGCTTCAGGGTATCCTCCTTCGCCTGTACACGTGAAGGAGTCCCAGGCCGCAAAGGCCCTGATTCTACTCAACATCGTTATTTGGCTGACTGAGCCAAACGACATCCCACCACCATAGATCGGGATAGGTATTACTATGTCAAATCGCCCGTCGCTCTTCTTATTCAGCGGGACGGATGTGTCTATTTCGGATCGATCCATATCCGGAATCGGAGGAGTCTCTGGAAATCGAAAACGGAGTTTGTCGAATCCCCCTTCAGATCCCCCGATACGGTATTCCAGATCATTTGGAGGAAGTTTCCCTGTTTCAGCCATATGCCATGTGCTCATAAGCAGATCAGGGGTCCAACGAAAGTCTCCTAAAGCTTTAGAGCTGGGATTTAGGCCGACCCTAATGGCGTCTACGGGACAGTTTTTAACACATCGGTTAGCTTTGTTAGCGCAGTCACGTCCAAGACAGAGATGATCGAGAGGCGCTGTCAAACGATTTCCCTTAGTCTGGAATACACTCTGCGGACATACTGCAACGCACTTTAAGCAGTCAGTGCAAGCATCCAGAACTCTCACCGTGTATTTGCCCAGCGCCCTTCCAAAACGCGAAGGCGTGTGCTTGACATTGGGTTGCGGCGCCTCGTTCCATATATTCCTATAATGCATTTATCTGAAACCTCTTAAGAATTCCGATCGGAAAATAGTTGGGCAAACGTGTCATTTTCGAGATCTTCCCGAAACATGACTCGGCCTCTCTCTCCACGGAGACGTCTGGCTTCACGAATTCCCATAGCCCCCATCATTTCCAGCAATTGGTTGTGCCAGGCGCCAATGAGATTCACTATCCTCTGGGCGCCCCAGGTCGGGTTAATTTTAGAAATCGAAACCGGACAAGTCAGGCCATCTCTGCAATTTCGGCAAACCCGACATTCAAGCGCTATAAGAAGGGGGATGTCCACTCCAACGAGATTTGCCCCACACAGAATAGATTTGACCACGTGTTCGGCCATAGCGATCCCACCGGAAGCTATGAATGTGACCTGGTCCCTTAATCCTTCTCTCAAGAGCCCAGTGTTGATCTCCTTGATTACGTCCTTAATGTGCAACCCGTCGGCCACGCCGGGTTCGTATCCTGTTTCATCAGCCACGTAATGGATAACGTCCGCCTGTAGTCTGTTGTATTCCAACATTCGCCGAATACTGTCCGGCGATGATTGCGCTTCCATTCGGACCGATACCAACAGGTCTGGAAAATCCTTTTTCAACGAACTTAACAATTCAATTGTTTTATGGCCGTCTGGTAATTCAACCATTCTAAAATTACTCAGATTAGCCTTATTGATATGGTCGGCGCTTACAAGAGGCACGATTTGACTGGTAAAATCTGAATAACTGAGGGCTTCCTCATATGGCATGAACACGATGGTATCAAGACGTGCAGCGGCAGTAACCACGGCGGACAAAACTCTAGGGGACAAATCGCCGAAAGGAAAAACATCGAAGATGATAGGTAAGGGGAGCCTTATTGAATTGGGAGCATGTGAAAGAAGTTTTCCCGCATTGTCAAATTCCAGTTTGCTCAAGCGGCGTCCCAAATCAACGACCGTCGAAATATACTCTCTTCCGTGGATTCCATCTCGAGTAGGCCGAACGATTTCGCTCATGTCCGTCCACATTGAATCAAAACCGTTCCCGGAAAACTTACCACCATACCCGGCTCCGGAAACAGGTATCTTTCCAGTCGCCGCCTGTTCCCAAGTGGCCGTGATAATCTCGGGGCTATACAACTGATCACCAAGCGCTTCCCATTCAGGGTTGATGGTTTTGTGAATGAGTCGTTTAGGGCAACCCTGGACGCACCGGAAGCAACTCTTGCAAAATTCATCAATTGTGTCACCCGTTATGGAAGTCGAAAAGGAACGATTCTTGTAAACTCCATATACGCATTGCGTTTTTACACATTTTGCGCATTTTAGGCAGCCCTCTCCCCAGTCAACAATTCCGGATCTTCCTATTACGGGAAACCTGTTGGCGATAGGCTGAACATCTATATGATACTTTTTCGGCATTTCTGAACCCACCCGATTTGTAACGGCCCTAAAAGATTAGAAATTCTTGGAACCGTTTGGCTGTGGACCTTCTTACGAATTAAGCTGATCCTTCCGGCCTGTTACCAATCCCCGCGGCCCGAAGAATTTCCGGGACCTTATGTTCCCACTCAATGGCCATGAGGTGAACCCCAGCGACGCCAGGAATTTCTTTTACTCTCTGTATTGTTTCCACGGCAATTTTTATGCCTTCTTCCGCCTGTTTTTCTTTAGGAGTGTTGGCCATCCTGCTGATCAACTCTTCGGGGATATCCATACCGGCAACCTTGCTGGCCATATATCGAGCCATGCCAACAGTCTTTAACGGAGTAACACCAGCGAGAATGTAAGTTTTTTCAGTTAATCCCATGTCTCTGGCTTGAGACATAAATGTTTCAAATCTAGGAAGGTTGTAAATACATTGAGTCTGGATAAAATCAGCGCCGGCATTAACCTTCTTTCCCAACCTGATTACTCGCCAATCTACAGGGTCGGCAAATGGATTCTCAGCCGCGCCCGCGAACAATTTAGGAGGACCCTGAATAGCCTCTCCACCGATAATGACTCCTGCTTCTCTCATATCGCGAACTGTTTTCAAGAGTTGGATTGAATCCAGGTCAAAAACTCCAACACATTCTCGTTGGTTACCAAAACTTTGATGGTCACCAGTCAAGCAGAGGACGTTCCGGACCCCGAGGGCATATGCTCCGAATAAATCACTTTGCAGCGCAATTCGGTTCCGGTCTCTCGTAACCATCTGGAGTATCGGTTCATGTCCAAGCTGCTTCAATATTGAACAAGCGGCTACTGAGGACATGCGCACTATGGCTGTTTGATTATCCGTTACATTTACGGCGTCTATCCAACCAAGGAGGGACTTCCCCTTTTTAATGAGGACTTCAGTGTCAGCCCCTTTGGGTGGGCCACATTCCGCCGTTACGACAAATTTTCCTGACTCAAGAGCCTTTTCGAGTAAACTTTCAGTCTTCAAGGTTTTTGATCCTCCCTAATGACACGACGTGGTCCGCCGGAATGCGATGTGGACCAATTTACGGGCGGCACATACTCGGTTAGTCTGTCAAGTTCACCAGTCGCCGCAAGACGCGTCAGGATCTGATCCCAGCCGCATGGTATGTCGGGGTCTATTTCACATCGACCGCCTTTTGAACCTCCGCACGGTCCGTTCATAAGTTTCTTGGAGCATCGAGTGACAGGACAGACGGCCCCAAAATAGCCCAACTTGCACTGACCACATGCCAGACAATTTTCTGTCCACACCCCTCTCATCACAGTCTCCCCTATGAAGAGAGTATCGAGGGCTGGAATTATCGGCTTGTCGGTATACACACGGGCAAGCGCCTGAACCCCGGCGCCACATCCCAAGGACAGAATGACCTCATGATCCGGAACCTGTTCAGCGATAACGTCGATAAAATCATCGACACATTGCCTGTCAATACATGCCTCAGTTATAATCTTCTGAAGATTGTCCTTGAGATATGACAATCTCAACGCTGAGGCGAGTAGTTGCGTCTCTCTTGCTCCACCTGCTGCGCACTCAGCCACACACGAGTCGCATCCGACAACCAGAATGGAAGAATAACGGTCAATCATCCTTCTGATTTCATCAACTTCTTTTAATTCTGCGACAATCACGGATTTCCTCCTTAATCGACTCGCTCTAGGCCCTCTGGAAACGGCTCCGACGAAGCGCGGCTGATTGACCGTATCAATTTGCTGATACGAGTCGATCTAAATACTGATTGAATTTTATCCTTGGACTTTTTCTGGAGCGCCCAGCGCTCCAAGGGATTCGAGCTTTATTTCAAACTCTTTCAAGACAGCTTCCAGGGCTTGCTTGCTAACAGGCCAAAGACGAACAAACTCGATCCTCTCAGGGGCAATTCCTAGTTTTTCGAGCCAGTAACGGGCGTAATCAACTCTCTTCCGAGATCGCATCGAACCCTCAAGATATTGACACGACCGCTCGGCGCAGGCAAGCACTAGCACGCCCTGAGCGCCTGCAGAGAGAGTCTTCAACAAAAAATGAGCTTCAATTTTTCCTGAGCACGGTATGGCCACCAACTTCAGTCCAGGCCATTCCTTGGCAAACTCTTTTTGTCCCCCGTTTGAAAAAAGGCGAAGGTTATTGCAATGAAAAACAACTATTTTATTATTCGCTCTGTCCATATTCGCTATATTTAATCCCTATATAATTAATGCGCGATTTTTGATAATGCCACCGTTGTGAAACATATTTCAAGAAAATTTAGTCTAAACCAGCTCAAAACGAGGAGTCAACTTACTGATTATGCGCCGCTTTCAGTTGAGCTAACAGAACATAACGTTTGTTAGCGACATTTCGCGCATTATTCTGGCTCACAATTTAATTTACTGATCTTGGGAAAACCCATCAGCGACATGGTTCAAAATATTGAGCATTCGAGCATGATTAGATTGGATAGTATATTTAGAGGCCTTTTCACGCGCCATCTGAGAAGAGTCTTTCAAGAAGTCCAAGTTCAAGAATCTTTCCATAGCTGCGGTCATTTCTTGAACATTTCTGGGATCATTTAAAACAATGCCGTCGCAGCCGTTATCAATAATACCTGACGCACCGTTGTAAACGGTAGTAATCGCTGGAAGCCCCCCAGCCATGGCCTCGAACACAACTAGAGAACATGCGTCATAAAACGTGGGTAACACAAATACATCGCAAGAATTGTAATACGTTTCGGGTTCCCTTGTTTGCCCCTGAAACACAACCGTTGACTGAAGTCCCAGAGCCGTGACCGATCTAAGTAGCGAAGGGGAGGGGTCCGAACCCACAATAACCACGCCAAATTTCCCTTTTCCCACCTTCTCCAAAAGTTTCCCTGACGCCTGGAGTAAATAACTGACTCCTTTTTTTCTAAAATCATAAGCCATAAAGAGAAAGATTACTTCATCTGAAAAACCGAGACCTCGCCGCATGTTTTTTCGAGATGGAATGTCACGTGGTTGGGAAAATCTTTCAAGATTGACGCCGTTATAAACAAGCTCAACGTCACTTTTTCCAAGCCCATACTTTTGACATATGTCATTCCGGACCATATCAGATATGGCGACGATTACCGGTCGTGGTTTTCTTCTAAAAGGAGCGCCTTCGATCCAGGCTCTGGCGAGGCTCTTTGGAGAGACAAAGACTAGAAGCCTCTTCATCATATGAATGAAAGGATTGGTCACAGCCTCAAGTTTTCTGAGGCTGCTATAAAAATGGACACCGCCGTGACTCTGATAGACATTCATCTCAATAGTATTGCCGAAACCCAATATGACGTCCAAGTCCAAATTTTGCACTATAGAACGGTGCGCCGAGGCGAAATGCAAAATCCTCAGTGAAGGAGGGATCAGTTTCGGTAATCGTCTGATTTTGTGAAAAATCGCTTTGGTTGGACTTCCGTCCCAGGAGTTACCGATCAAGTGGACTTCCCAACCCTCACGTTCGAGGGTTTCCGCCAGCTCGACGGCGTAAGACTCCGCGCCCCCTGAAAACCGGCTGAACTTCTCTATTGCCAAGGCAATCCGTTTCATTCGACGCCAACCATACAGTTTAGAGACTTTGACAACATAACGGATTGAAGGTGGGGGCTTTTAAGAGAAATCATGAGGTTTGGTCAGGTTATCGAGGCTGACTTCCCATACCTTGGCATGTTTCAGAAAAACGTAAAACGCGCTATTGACAGCAATTATAAGTCCTGCAGCGCCATCCAGGAACCCGAGTTTCCAAATAGCGCATTCCAGGAATTTCCCAAAAGCGTGAAAAAAGCCAAAAGCGAGATACAAACGAGGAAAAGCCGTTCTTTTTTTAGAGGCGAAGGTAGAAGAAAAAGAATTCACAGTCCGGATTTGATCAAAAACATTTCGATAAACAAAATGATAGATCGGATTCGCCAATTGGACCACACTGCCGTCAACCTCAAGCTTCTCATGCAGACTGTCTCCGACCCATCGGGACGTTCCACGACGGACCAGGCGAACCTTCCGATCTGGAAACCAGCCACCGTGACGAATCCAGCGATTCAAATACCAGCTCACTCTGGGGAATGAAAATCCGTTGATTTCAGGATCGGAAGTTTTAATGGCTTCAAGTATCTCAACACGTGAGGAATCGGAAATGACTTCATCAGCGTCGAGAGACAAAATCCAATCACCTTCAGCCAATTCCAGGGCAACCTGTTTTTGGCCGGCGTAACCGAGCCAATCCTGATGAAAAACTTTAGCCCCAACAGATTGACAGATTTCTAAGGTACTATCAGCGCTTCCTGAATCTACAACAACAATTTCATCCGCAAACGACACACTGTCCAAAAGGCGTCGAATCCGATCCTCTTCGTCCTTTGCTATAATTACTACGCTCAGGCGGGGCTTTGGATCAGGGGACTGAACAGTGACAGGAGCGCCCGTCATGTTACCGCATCCGAGTTAACATAATATATCTTATCGGACATTTTACCAATGTCATTTCCTGCCACAACTCATTCACTTCCATAACTATGGTGTGCCGTCAGGAAACAATTCCACCGCCCGTTTAAGGTCAGAAACCCTGAAAATGAATAAGGCGGCTTCGCTGTCGGAGAACCCGGAACCATATGTGTAAGATATGTTAATGCCCGCATCTCCAAAAGCTCGTGATACCTTGTTGAGGATACCCGGGGTATTATCCAAAATCAACCCGATCACATCCTCAGCTTTAACCTTGTATCCGGCTTTGTTCAAAGACTCGACGGCCTGTTCAGGATTGTCAGTGATTAGACGAATCATTGAATACCGTGCGGATTCCTTCAGAATGGCCTCGTAGTAATCGCGTGGGGCTACACGACGGCCAGTCTGGCTTCGAACATCATACAAGGCGAGCAGGTACTCATTTGCGTCCTGAATGCTCATAGCCTCTATATTGATGTGCTCATTCTTGAGAATGTCGGTGAGATTCGCAAGCTCGCCGGGGGCGTCAGCCAGCATTACCTCCAATTGTTTTTTCACAGGCATGACAAGCTCCACTTTTTCAGATAACTTTACTATATTATGCCTCAGTTCCTCTTCTAAAGAAAATCTTTTCATGATAAACTTTTTTCATCCTAACAATAGTTCCAGTTATCCACCAACGGTCGACGCTGTTTCCAGTCGCGACCGCTCACACGTTAGGTCCCGTTTCGAACTTTCGGGAAGTCTTCATAGGACGCCAACTCTCACAAGATACGAGTTCAGGGGCGTCATGGCAGAGCTTCGGCGGTTTGAAAGATACATTTGCGTCATTTTGAGCGCCTGGTCGGACAAAAAATTCTAACGGCGACATGACGGTTCCTTCGGAGGATAAGTGGAGCCTAACGGCCTTGAAAGTTACTTTCTCAGCGATTTGCTGATTCGCAGCGTTCACGAAGAAATGGGCGAATCGTTGGGTAAAGTTTCCGATTTGATACTTGACCTTGACAGGCCTGCGCCTGAAGTGGTCGGCCTCATCTATCGACGAAAGTTCTCTACGCGACGTTTTTTTTTGGCTTGGGATAACGTTGTAGCTCTCGACAAATCATTGATCATTGTGAAAAAGGACTCAAGGGCGCCGGTTCCGATTGACCGGAAAGTTATGGGACAAACGGAGGTCTTGCTCCGGGATTTTCTGTTGGACAAACAGATTGTCGATGTGCATGGAGCCAAGGTTGAGAGAGTCAATGATCTTTACTTCGTACGGTCTGATGGCAAGTTATTGCTTGTGCAGGTCGACGTTGGCCTGAGAGGGCTTCTGCGCAGAATAGGTTTCGAGGATTCCATCGTCCGTTTCAATAAATGGTTTTTCGACTATGATCTCAAAGATCGGTTTATAGCTTGGAACTACGTTGAGCCCCTGGCTTATCCTGATCGCCTCAAACTTCAGATCCCCCAAAGCCGCTTGTCAGAACTCCACCCGGCGGATCTAGCGGATATCCTCGAAGATATGGACGTGCATGAAAGATCAGCTCTCGCTGAGAGCTTAGATGAAGAGGTTCTGGCTGAAGCCATAGAAGAAATGGACCCGAAGATTCAGGTTTCCATCATGCGGCAACTTGAACCTGATAGAGCCGCTGATATTATTGAAGAGATGTCTCCTGATGAAGCGGCGGACCTCATAGCTGATCTGCCTCACGAAACGGCTACAGGAATTTTGAGGGAGATGGACGATGAGTATGAAGAAAAAGTTATAGGCCTTCTGGCCCACGAGGAAGATGAGGCCGGCGGACTGATGACGACACAATTCATGGCTTTACCGCCGGATCGGACGATCGTAGAAGCCTTGGCTCACATAAGACGGCATGCCAATGAAACGGATGTTGTTTACTACCTTTATATAGTCGACGATCAGGGCAAGCTGTTAGGAGTGACCAACCTTAAGGAATTGCTTTCAAACGAAATATTCACACCACTTGAACATATCATGACTACCCGTGTAATCACAGCGAAGATAGACGACGGCCCAAACGACCTTGCCGGATTGTTCGCAAAATATGGTTTCAGGGGTATTCCTGTCGTAGATGAAGAAAACAAAATGGCCGGTGTGGTAAGATTCAAGGCGTTGCTGGAAATTCTCGCTCCACATCTTGGCAAATGATAGCCCCCGGGAATGTAACATTGTCGAATTCCGAAAAAACAGAAAATAACGACCGCAAGATTTTTCGTTCCAGACTGATAAGACTGTGGGCCCTGATCGCTGCTAATGGGACCGGGAATCATAACGTCCAATGTCGACAATGACGCAGGAGGAATAACCACCTATTCCCTTGCCGGCGCCAATTATGGATTGAGCTTGCTTTGGTCGCTGATCCCCATCACTGCGGTTCTCATAATTGTTCAGGAAATGGGCGCCAGGATGGGAGTAGTTTCAGGTAAAGGACTCTCGGATCTAATCCGGGAACGGTTCGGCGCAAAGATTACCTTTTACCTGATGATATTGCTGGTCCTTACCAACATGGGAAACACTATTGCGGAGTTCGCCGGTATAGCGGCGTCTTTGGAAATATTTGGGATATCAAAATACCTGGCCATTCCGCTTGGGATCATGTTCTTGATGTGGTTAGCGGTCAAGGGGACGTACAGATCCGTGGAAAAGGTGTTTCTCGCCGCTTGCGTATTCTACGTTTCTTATGTGGCGGTCGGATTCCTAATCAAGCCTGACTGGATGGAGGTCGTCGGCGCAATGGGTCATCCTACGATCCAGCTTGACACCAGTTTCCTGCTAATGCTCACCGGCCTGGTGGGAACGACAATAGCGCCATGGATGCAGTTTTATCTTCAGGCTTCGGTTGTTGACAAAGGATTGCGCGTTCAGGACCTAAAGGCCGTTCGCCTGGATGTCGTCGTTGGATCAATAGCTGTTTCAATAGTGGCTTTCTTTATAATTCTGGCATGCGCAGCCACCCTTTACAAATCCGGCATAATTATAGAGGAAGCCGCCCAAGCCGCTCTGGCTCTTGAACCGTTAGCCGGGAAATATTGTACTTGGCTGTTTGCGTTCGGGTTGTTTAACGCGTCCATGTTTGCCGCGGCGATTCTACCGTTGTCGACTTCGTATACCATCTGTGAGGCTTTTGGCTGGGAGTCCAGTCTTGACAAGAAATTCTCGGAAGCTCCCCAATTTTATGGGCTTTACTGTTTCATAATCTTCTTTTCAGGCATAGTGATCCTCGCCCCAAACTTACCACTTGTACCTATCATGTACGTGTCGCAGATTTTGAACGGTATAGTTCTGCCGGTAATACTCGTATTCATGTTGCGTTTGATTAACGATAAATCGGTGATGCGAAATTTTTCTAACGGTCGGGTGTTCAATATTTTTGCCTGGGTCTGCGTCGTGGCGCTGATCGCATTGAGTCTGGGCTCCATAGGGATGTCCCTCTTTCGTGGTCTATCCGGATCTGGATAACTTGCCATATTAACGACTGTAATTAATTTAATCTAAATAATAACAAAGTGATATACTGCTTTATTAAAGTATTTTATTGACTTTTAATCAGATCTATCCTATATTCCAGAACTGTGAGAACATGATTTGGCTTTTGCCGATTTGTTCCCATTTGGACCTCGGCCCGGGTGGACACCCTCCCTCCCCCATAACCCCCCCATCCGGGCTCTGAGGTCTTTTTCTCTTATTGAGGGGTAAGCAGACTCCAAGAAAGACTTACATATGTGAATGTGCGAAAATGGCGCCTTGCGATTGTCTTGCGTGCCCTGTTCGCACGTTAAATCAAGGCTTGATTTCACGATGTAACTTAGCTGACGCGCAACATGGTGCGAATTCGCCACAATTTCTTCTCTTGTAAATCACTCTCCTTCTTTCTTTCCCTGACACGCCACCAGTCTCAACAAAAGTCTAACTCCCTGATAACCCCTGTTAATGGCCCATGGCACGAATTGGCCTATAACCCTCATGCGATATGGCATTAACATTGCTTGCAGATTGAAAACGAATCAATCTCTAAGCCGTTGTCGGTGTTGTTGGCGTCTATTCGTATATGTTTTGGGGATGCGCCAAGGATTGACGCTGAAGAAAGGTGCTGAAGTCATGAGTGTGAAAGCCGTTATGGATGCGTTGCTTGAATCGGGCTGGCAAGTAGTCAAACGTGGTTTCGACGAAAGAGATTTTAGGTCGTGGGCTCATAGCGCCGAAGAAGGCCTTAACGCCATATTTGGCAGAAACAACATGTATACCCTCCACTTTCAGAGGCTCATCGATCAACCTTCTAGACAAAGTTTCTTCGCTGGCGCGTTACTCCTCGGTCAGATCAGACACACAGTAGGCGCGGTTGACCGGAATGACTCAAATGACGCGGCCTAAAATTTCGTCGCAGACATTCCGTTGCCCTCTTTTTGGGGCAACGGAGTTTTCTCCAGAAACCCTACTTACGGATGAGCCGATGAATCTATCAATTGTAACGCTGCCAATTTGACTCTTGGGAAGAACTGCGGGTGGTGTTGGAAAGGGCTAGAGACGCTGTCGAAAATTAATCAGTAATTGAACAACTCAATTAGGCGGATCTTTCGCCAACCTCACACTGTCAGAGGCTGAAACCCGGCAATTTTATCAACCCAGGATTCCCCATCAAATCAAATTCCTCATTCAGAAACCGCTCACTTCAAATCATACCAGGAAATATGATAAATACATTCCAGAGCATTCACTTCTTTGGATAGGCTACGAGTATGAAAAATTCTCTAGAATGGTTGATTACGGCTATGTTTCTGATTGGAAGTGTTGTCTTTCTGAGATGGTTGTCAAATGCCGGATTTTAGCTTCAAGATAATACTCCCCAATTAGCGTTGATGAGAAAGCCGATTTTGAGCGAAGGATTCAGGGCTGAAACAAGTTCATGACGCTTTTCAGTCCTGTTCCTATGGATGTCAAGCCTTCTTCAAGAATTCCGGCTAGCGTGATCGCTCCGTCTGGTTCAGGTTCTTCATCAAAAATGACAACCTCCACATTTTTTTTCAGCCAATGATACGTTCCTCGGTCGTTTCTTCCAAGCTTCCCAACTCCGACCAAACGTACAAGGTTTCTCTTGATCGCGCACGGATCAGAGACTCTTACGCATCCGCCTGAAACAGGACCATTAACCCCGGCTTGTAAAACTTCGGGATGTGGATGGGCGGAGAGTTCGAATCCGTGGAGACCCAAGTCGTTGTACCTCTCACAATGTCCATACGCGTCACAGATTTGCAGGGGGGCAAAAAACCCCCTGTAGAGATTCATAATCGGCTCCGAATCAGACGCGAAAAACAGAACATCAGGATAGCAATACAAGTGGTTTATTATAAAACGTCCCTTTGGCGTTGGAGTTTTGTAGGCGCCTAAGGCTACAGCCCCGCGATAAGCCTCTCTTGCCGTTCCATCCCTAAACAGAGCTTCAATTATTATTTCATATCTTATTCTATCGATAAGTATGCGTGCTCCATGGACACCTGAGGCCTTTCTGAGCGCTTCCTGATCATCACTGTATTCAAGCCAATCTCTATATAATCCCGGGAGACACGGATCGTAAGGAGCCTGAGTTTTGCCGAGAGGCGTCTGGCTAATCGCCAGTGAGTCAAATTCCCTTGATAAGTTGTTCAGGACTTCGGATTTTGAGTGGCTGGCTCGGTTTCCAGGACCAGGATCAATATTGCTTTTTAAGGAGGACAGGTCCACGAGGGATGTCTTCGCATAAGATGGCAATGCGCAAAAAAGAACCAAGGCTGCTATTATCAACGCGTTTGCGGTACGCCCATAAGGACGGGGGACGAAAGTGTCTTGAGTTAAGGTGATTATTGAGGGTGAGTTCCAATTCATGAGCCATGAACTCCGGGCTATGTGGATTCGCCAAGTTTAAACACGGAAAGGGCTGAATAGTTGGCGCCTGCTGGATTCAGGTACACTTTGGAATAGAATCGCTCTGTGTATGGTAAAAACAGGACCATCGCATTTTAACTCGGACATTACACTGATCAGTCTCTCTCTACCTTCTGCGGACCGTGTTCTCCCAAGAGTCAGATGCGGTGTGAAAGGCCTGCTTTCCTTTGCGAACCCAATTTTGGAGAAAGCGTCTTCAATGATCGGAACTATCCTCATTATGCATCCGGTAGGGTCTTCTATGCCTGCCCAAATTATTCTCGGCTGACGAGGGTTTGGAAAAACCCCGACATTTGATACCTTTAGCTGGATCGGCATCTGCTCTGCAAAGATAGGTTTCAGCGTTGTTTCTATTTCGTGGATCGTGGTCCGGTTGATATTTCCGAGGAATTTGATGGTCAGGTGAATGGATTTGGGGGTTACCCATTTAACATCCGCCCTACTCTTCTTCAATTCATTTGAAAGCTTTTCAAGAAAATCAGATACCGGGCCAGGCAGATCCAGAGCCAAAAAAGACCTGATCTCATCGTTAGTCGAATTTTTCAAAGTCGCCGATGTCATGGCCCCTTCATATTGCAGCGCCCAATCCGTACTTCACGGGCTCTTTATTATAGATGTCTTTAGCTGCTGATAATGATTCTCTCAAATTTTTTATCCTATCCTCGTCGGCTGGATGGGTTGACAGCCAGACCGGGACAGGGGGTTTGTCTATTTTTGACATTCTCTCCCACAGGCGGGCTGATTCTGAAGGATCGTAACCCGCTTTGGCCATGTATAACTGCCCTATTCTGTCCGCTTCAATCTCGTGAGTACGGCTGTAAGGCAAAAGTACGCCTACCGTGGCTCCCAAACCGAGCGCTCCGATTACAGCTTTAGTCTTGTCGTCCAATTTGCCTTCTTTATCCTTAAAGATCTCCGATCCGATGGAACTTATCCCCTGAAGAGCCAATTGTTGACTCAGCCTCTCGCCTCCATGCCGCGCTACGGCGTGAGCTACTTCGTGACCGATTACAGTGGCCAAGCCGGCCTCGTTCTTCACATGAGGCAGGATCCCCGTGTATACTACGATCTTGCCCCCTGGCAGGCAAAACGCGTTTGGTATATCCTTTTCGACCACGTGGGTTTTCCATTCAAATCCGGGATGGTCAATGTCTTCAGCTGCTTTGCTCACTCGATCCGCTACCCGTTTCACAATTTCGTTGATTTTTTCATTCCTGCAAACCGGTTCTTTTGTAATCACCTCTGAGTAGGCTCTGGCGCCTAGGCCGTCGAGATCCTTATTAGGAACAAAATTTAGCTGTTTTCTTCCAGTATGTGGAACAGAAGCGCAACCAAGAGTCAAACTGATGACGCTGATCAGTAGCGGCGTCAGCCAAAGCCGACAATGGCTTCTGCTCCGACTTAGAATCGTGTGAAGGTCAAACAATAGAACCACTGATATTCTTCAATAAAAACAATATAAATTATGTATACCTATTTAATATAACACACATTATCAATCTTATACCTGAAAATAGTCTTCAAGTAAATACATTTCAGCCCCAAATGGCCCTTGAGCCCTACGGGGAAAGATCCGGTGGATTAAGCGCCTTCTGTTTCCAGAGGCCACATTTCTCGCTCCATAAGGACTGTTCGTAGAAACCTTCAGACCCTGGTTAACGACCGGCATTCCACCGTAAATTCCGCACTGGAATATGACCTCAGATATTTCTTGCGGCTTACATCCGACATTCAGGGCGGCATTGATGTGTAACTTCAGTTCTTCCGACCTTTCGAGCACCGTTAAAGCTGATATCGTAACAAGTTGCCTGGTGGCGTGAGGAATTCGCTCACGAGAGTACATTTGGCCTGTAATGAACATTGAGAGTTCCTTGGCCAATCCTTTGTCAAAGGAACGCCATAGATCAAAAGGCCGTTCACCGACATAATTTTCAAAATACAAGCCCGCCGTCTTAGCCGTTTTAGCTTTTAAATCTTCGGTCACTATGCGCCTCCATCGTAAGTTCTCTTATTAATAACAACTCGTATTTACATAGTAAACACATCGCCATCCTTTGGAACTGTTATGCGACATTGCAAAGAGGCTCCTTCAGCGATCTTGCTCGTCACATTGGACCAGTCCTCCTGGCAAAGCGGTATGGGGTAAGCTTCGAGAGTGTTTGGATCTTTCATGGGTTCAAGAGGAGCCGCCTTTTTGACGGTATCGTTGCATGGATCACCTGCAACCTGATCGCCACCGGAAATATGGACTAGAAAAATCCTTTGGGTTGGTTTCCACTTTTTTATGAAACTTAACACGCGCTGAAGACTCATGTGAGAGGGACGATTTTCGACGGGCTCATTGAACCAGTGGCTTTGGATGATCAGAGCGTCGGGATTTTGAAGCTGAGGAACTTCTACAGGGACTTCAATGAAATCAGAAGTGTAAACAACCTTTGTATCGTCCAGGTTCGGCCTTTTCTCAATTATTATATATCCTACCGAACCTTCGGCAGTTTTACCGTGGAATGTTTTGAAAGACGTTATCGAGGTAGCGCCTATTTGAATGGTTGCGCCAGGTTCAATTACTCGTTTCTCGAGCAAAGATCCCAACAAATAGCCAAATCTTGTCTCGACAGTTCTCCAGGTAATCTCCGAAGCATATACAGGAATAGGGCTCCAATCCTCGCGAGCGTGAGACCTCCTGTATGCCAGCAAGTCATCCATGCCAAGATAATGGTCACCGTGTTCATGGCTAATCAAAACGAGATCCGGAACCCTAAGCCTATATCTTTTCATATGCTCCAGGATGTCGGGCCCGGGGTCGATTAGTATTCTTAATGAGGCGTTTATCTCGATGGATGTTCTGGTTCGTTCTTCACCAAGTTGAGCCATCTTTTTGCATATCACGCATTCACAAGAATGTTCCGGCAGGCGCCAGGCGCTTCCGGTCCCCAGAAATCTGATTTCCATAAGCGCTCCTCCACGACAAATAATTTTTCGCGATCAACAAAAAATGGCTCAGCCTGGTAACTCAGATTTTTTAAAAATGACATAGGGTATCAGTCTGGCGGCTATGTTTCCGGTCCCCTTTGCCATAAAACCGGAGATGGTTTTATATCGCACAATGATTGTTTTTTGGGTAGGGGGTTAAACAAAACTGGGCGGATTCTATACATTTGAGGCGTTGATGATAAATTCTGTCGCCTCAGCTAGCGGAATTAGATGATTCATTTGCCTCTGTAGACAATGAGCCCATGACTAAGATCATATGGAGAAAGGGCTACAGTCACACGGTCTCCCAGAAGCACTTTTATCCTGAAACGGGACATCCTTCCCGAAAGTTTGGTCCGGATGCTCTTCCCATCGTCGGTTTCAACTTGATACATGCCTCCTGAGTGCACCTTGACCACAGTTCCCTCAACCTTTACATTGTCATCACGACTCACTTACTTAAAATCTCCTCTCTTTTTTTGCGGTTCTCCGAATATTGCTTTAAGCTCCAAAGAAAACACGCCTCACTTGAATCCAAATATTACATTTCCAGCGTCAAAAGTCTATACACACGCGTATTATTTTGTTGAAATTTGAAAATCAAGTCATAGACAGGTACTCTCGCCTGACTCGTTCCAAATCCTCCGGGGTGTCGACTTCTACAGAATCTTTATCGGTAATCACTACTTTTATCTTAAAGCCGTTTTCAAGGGCCCTGAGTTGTTCCAATCGCTCAACACGCTCCAGGTTTCCTACAGGAAGTTGACTAAATTTTTGCAGAAAATCGTTTCTAAATCCGTAGATACCATGGTGTTTGAAATATATCCCCCCGTCTTGTGGACTTCCTGGAAAAGGGACCGTGGACCTTGAAAAATAGAGCGCAAATCCATTGGAATCGAAAACAGTTTTGACGGCGTTTGGATGGTGAATCTCCTCTTCACGCACTATTCTGTAAATGAGCGTGGTCATAGGGATATATTCATCCTGAATAAGTGGACCAACAACTTCGTCAATCATTTCGACATCCATTAGAGGCTGATCGCCCTGAACATTCACAACAATATCCTTTGGACCCAGTCCCAAGGTTCTGGACGCTTCGGCTACCCTATCTGAACCTGACGCATGATCCCCATAAGTCATGATCGCTTCCGCTCCGTAATCAATTGCGGCATTCATTATTCGTTCGGAGTCAGTAGCTACGTAAACGCGAGACAACGATTCACATGCGCTAACTCTTTCCCAAACTCTGACTATCATGGGCTTCCCGAGAATATCCGCAAGCGGTTTCCCCGGGAATCTCGATGATTCGGCTCGGGCAGGTATAAATCCGACGATTTCTCCCATCTTTTCCGTTTTCCCTACTACAGGTTGGTAGCCTTTCTATACAAAAAAACATGAAGAATCAAAGGGTTGCTCTAGCCGCCTGCGCAAGCTCTTTCCCCACATTCTCAGCGTCCTCGGCCTTCATTCTAAGTGATACCGGAATGACTATGAGGCGTTCCAGAAACCCTGCGGTTACTGGTAACAATTCCCTGGAGTAATCTATCTTTCCGGAATAATATGGAGATCCAAAGGGGAATGGACCCGGCCATGCAGTCTTTTTGTTAATCAGATGCTCCCAGTTACCGAGAAAATGCCAAAGATTATTCTTGAAACTTATTGCGGAGATCCCCTTTGCCGTGACCTTCTTGTGAAACTCAACAGCGGATTTGGAGTCGGGGAGAAAAAAACACACATGGGTATGGCTGTCCTTGCAATTTTCTGGCAAGGCTCTCGTTGTTATCGCCGGAATCGGCTTTAGGGCGTCTGATATGATGGCATGATTAGTTTTCTGGACCGCAAGGATTTGACTGATTCGACCAAGTTGCGCCAAACCTACAGCGCCCTGAAGCTCATTCATCCGGTAATTGAATCCGAGAAAGCTCCTGCCCTCTAAGGCTCTACCGACACTGGGATTGTGGTCATGGCCGTGGTCCGCGTACTCGGACGCGATTCTGTAAAGATCCGCGTTGTCGGTAGTAATCATACCTCCTTCACCTGTGGTGATGGTCTTGTAAAAATCAAACGAAAAGGTTCCGCACTCTCCAATAGAACCCGCCCCTTTGCCGGCTATTGAGGCCCCAAGGGCCTGAGCCGTGTCCTCCAGTCACTTTCAATCCCCGCCTATCTGCGATTTCCTTTATCTCAACTACCCTTGCCGGTCCTCCCAGCATGTGGACAGGAATGACCACCTTTGTTCTTGACGTGATCTTTTTTTCAAGATCAACCGGATCCATGTTCAGGGTTTCATCGATTTCTGCAGGAATAGGGATTGCGCCACATTCAATGATAGCTTCAAACGTGGCCACGAAGGTAAATCCTTGTGTTATAACTTCATCGCCGGGCTTAACCCCAAGTGACACCAGGGCAACTTTGAGCGCCGTTGTTCCCGAAGTCACAGCCTGAGCGTATTTCGTTCCCACAAATTCTGCGAATTTAGTCTCAAAATCACGTACTTTGTAGACGCCTTTTCTTTCGGTAGGGAATTCATATCTGAAAAAAATCCCGGTATCGAGAACCTGGTTAACTTGTTCCCGCTCAGCATCTCCTATAAGTTCAAAACCTGGCATCAACGCCTCCTCATTTTAACTACGGCCTGGAATATTCCATGCGTTAATTGGTCTCTCAAGACATCGTGAGATGTTCCAACATATATGCCCGACAATCAACAGCTAAAAGCAGCTTCATATATGGCTTCGGCTTCCTCTGGCCCTAGATTTCTTGGGTTGTTCTCTACTGGTCTCGTTACTTTGAGAGCGCCTTCTACGAGCATTGGAATGTCGGCTCTAGGAATTCCTAATTCGGACAGGGACACGGGAACCCCTATGTCGCCAGCCAATGTTATGACTGCGTCGACGGCAGCTTGAGCCGCCCATCTGAGAGCCAAGCCTTCAATGGACTCACCCATGCTTTTCGACACAAGAGCAAAGGCCTCTTGAGCAGCCGGCAAGTTGAACTCCATGACGTGAGGTATCAGGATCGCATTAGCCAGTCCGTGGGGAATTCTATAATGTCCCCCCAATGGATACGCGAGGGCGTGCGCCGCCCCAACGCCGGCGTCAGCCAAGGCCAACCCGCCGAAAAGACTACCAAGCAGCATTTTCTCTCGGGCGTCAATGTCCGAACCATAGTATACCGCCCGTCTGAGGCTTTCCGAGATAAGTCGAACGGACGTGAGACTCAAAGCCTGAGTAAACACCGATGCTGATCGACTAGTGACTGATTCGATCGCGTGCGTAAGGGCGTCCATCCCGGTAAAAGCCGTTACCTGCGGGGGGAGAGACAGCGTTAGTTCAGGATCCAGCAAGGCTGCGTCCGGATACATATAAGAGCTATTGATTCCGCCCTTAGCCTTTGTCAGCCGGTTGGTGAACACGGCGGTGAAGGTTACTTCCGCTCCTGTTCCGGATGTAGTGGGTATCATTATGGTCCGTGAACCAGCCACGGGAACTTTGTTCAGCCCAACATAGTCCTCCGCCTTTCCGTGGTTTGTGACAAGGATGGCGGCGGCTTTCGCCGTATCGAGAGCTGATCCGCCTCCCAACCCGACCACGATATCGGCTCCCAGATCTCTGCCAATCGCCGCAGCGTCATCAGCGTTGTCCAGATAGGGCTCAGGCTCTACTTTCATGGAGGATTCAACATGAATTCCCGCCTGGCGCAGAGAAGCTCTCACCGGTTCTATTAGACCGTGACGTTCGAGTTCCGGGTCAGCTACAAGAAGGCAGCTACGAGCGCCAAAATCTTTGGCGATGGTTCCAAGATTTGAAACGGAACCGCGTCCTGAAAAAATCTTGGTGCGGAATTGAAAAGTCTTAAGATCTGATAACATTTGATCTCCACTATTTATCGGGGGAATTCGATCCAAACTTCGACAATGCTATAACAAAAAAGGCCTGGCCTATCAAGGAAAGAAAACCCTTACATTTTATCCTTCACTATGATAAAAAATTACATTTCAGGAAAGTTAGATCTGGAGGCATGAAAAGTGCTTGAGATCCTGTCTCGCGGTTTCCGGGACGCTCGACAATATTTGCAGGGCATGAGGACATTGAATGAGGAGAACCTCGGTGAGGCCCTCAAGATTGTCCGGATGTCGTTGCTGGAAGCTGACGTCGAATTCAATGTAACTCGGTCTTTTTTGGACAGGGTCAAAGAGCAGGCTATTGGCGAGATAGTTCAGGTAAAGGTTAAACACAAGGACAAGAAGCTCCAGGTCACACCTGGTGACCACTTTATACGCCTTTGTCATGATGAGTTGATTCGGTTGATGGGACCTGCGGACGTCTCCTTGAGTTTGAAATCCAGACCTGTATCTTCGATCATGCTGGTGGGGCTTCAAGGATCCGGAAAAACAACTACAGCCGCGAAAATAGCCCGCTTCTTAATCAAGTCCGGCAAGACCCCCATGCTAGTTGCAGCCGACGTTTACCGACCCGCTGCGGTTGATCAATTAAAGAAACTCGGTAGTGACCTTAATATTCCGGTCTACTCCAATGGCTCAGCCAATCCTCCTGAAATATGCGTGGCAGCTCAAAGGCAAGCCGCTGAACTAGGTTGTGATGTCACAATTTTTGACACGGCTGGTCGTCTGACTGTGGACGAAAAACTCATGGAGGAACTCCGCAGGATTCAGAACTAACCGCGCCGGAAAACGTGCTCCTAGTCTGTGACGCCATGATTGGTCAGGAATCGGTTAATGTAGCGAACGCCTTTAACCAGCGGATCAATCTCACCGGTTTTATCCTGACGAAACTTGATGGCGATGCGAGAGGTGGAGCCGCCATATCCATAAAGGAAGCGACAGGGGTTCCGATAAAATTCCTGGGTATGGGCGAAGGTCTAGACAGGCTTGAGGAGTTTCGCCCTGAAGGACTAGCGTCCCGTATCCTGGGTATGGGCGATGTCGTAGGACTGGTTAAGGATTTCGAAGAAGTTGTTGACGAGAAGAAGGCTGAAGAAGACGCCCTTCGGATGCTTCAAGGAAATTTCACGTTCAATGATTTTCTCTCCCAAGTTAAAACCATTAAAAAAATGGGGCCACTCAAAGATGTCGTGGAGAAATTACCATTTTTTCAAGGAGGCATTCCGCCACAGGCCAATTTTGATGACTATGAACTGGTTAAAATAGAGTCCATTATTAACTCAATGACTCCGGCTGAGCGTAAGGGCCCTGAAATTATAAATGATAGCAGGATCATTAGAATAGCAAGAGGAGCTGGTAGAAAAGAAAACGAAGTCAGGGACTTGCTCGTCAAATTTAAGGACATGCGGGACCTTATGGGCGCTATGGGCGGCGGCAAATTGCGGGGCCGGTGGAAGCGATTGAAAGGTCTCAAGCGAATGTTCAGCGGAGGCATGGGAAACTTGATGGGAGGTGATTCGACAGCCGTCCCGAGCGCTGAAAATCCATTTGGCCTACCTGAGGTCAGGAACGTTCAGCAGGTTTCCAAGAAGAATCTTGAAAAGCAAAGGAAAAAGAACAAGGAAGCCAAAAAGGCCAGAAAGAAATCCCGAAAATAATCTCGAGCTTAGTAGTTTAATTCGAGTGAACTTTGCCGGGCTTGACGCTAAACAAATCACTGATTTTTGATATTTAAATCCGGTTCCCTATTTTGAACCGACGTTATATCCAGATGGAGGGAAAAATGCTTATGAAATTAATCGGTATGGTCATTCTTGGAATAGTTAGCGGTATTTTAAGCTACTACAAGAAGAACTTTTTTGTAAACATATTTAACGATATCCTTGGAAGGGAAGAAGACGAAGAAGCCGCCACGAGGATCGGAAGAGGTTTTTTCTATGGTTTCTTTTTCCCATTCTATTTCTTACTGCTGCTGGCTGGTTTGGCGGCCTTGATATCGTTTTTGATCTCGGCGGGAATAATTGCCGCCATAGTGTTTGTATTAGTTTGGCTCACTGAAAAGATTCTTCCTCAAAAATGGGTCGGTGAAATTTGTCTTTCAGTTTTCAAAAAGGTAGGCCTCAAGGGTCCTGAGGTAGTCAATCCTCCTTGTTGCACCGTTCAATCCGATATTTACCCGCCTGCAGACAAGTGTGGGAAATAGTTCAGCCTTTTCTGTTCGGCTGAAACAAGTATTCCAAAACGGGATTCTTAATGTTAGAGAAAAATAGGCGCTATTAAGCGCCTATTTTTGTTCGTGGTAATTGGTTCTACACGCCAACAATAAGTAAGATTTACAAGACTCTGCTTTTGGTGTTTAGTACTTTCACACAACATTTGAAAGATTCTGTGTTTTGGTGAAGACGAATGATGGACGATAATGAAAAAACAAGTGAACAACTTGTCCAAGAGCTAAATCGATTGAGACTAAGAATAGCCGAACAGGAAAAGTTGGAAGATGTTCATTGGAGGGTCTGGGAAAAGGCTCCAGTCATGATGATATCGCTTGATAGGAACGCACGAATCATCATGGCGACCGATCTTTTTCTGGAAAAACTTGGATACGAAAGGAATGAAATTCTCGGTCGAACACCTTTTGAGTTTCAAACACAGGAATCATCGAAATATGCACGAGAAACCATATTCCTGGATTTCTTAGAAACCGGTTCCGTCAAAGACGCTCCACTACATTTTGTGAAAAAGAATGGGAACATAATTGATTTGCTGCTGAATGTCACAGCAGAGAGGGACACTAAAGGGCATGTAGTCCGTTCTTGCTCCGTTTTCACCGATGTTACGGAACTGAGACGATCAGAGCTATCCATCAGACAGAGTGAAACACGTTACAGGTCCATATTCGACAACATGCTGGACGGATTCGCTTTATGCAAAATGATTTACGAGGATGGGAAATCAAAAGATTTTATATATGTGGATGTCAATGACTCGTTTGAAACACTTACGGGTCTTAAAGACGTGACGGGAAAGAAAATCAGCGATGTAATTCCCGGCATAATGGAGTCTAATCCAGAATTATTGGAAATCTACGGTCAGAGTAGCTTTAACTGGAATTCCGGCGAGGTTTGAAACTTATGTCCCTCCGTTGGGAATTTGGTTCTCTCTATCAGTGTATAGTGTCGAAAAAGGGTATTTTGTAGCTGTATTTGACAACATAACCGAACGAAAGCGGGCAGAGGAGAATCTACGAAAAAGTGAAGAAAAGTTCAGGCGGTTCGTCGAGACGGCAAATGAGGGCGTGTGGTCAATGGATCGTGACTTCAAGACCACATTTGTCAATAACAGGATGGCCGACATGCTGGGATACACGCCTGATGAAATGATTGGCGTTCCCGTGAACTTTTTCATGTTCGACGAAGATTTGGCGGACCACGCAGTTCACATGCGAGTTCGTGAAACAGGACAAAATGAGGTATATGAACGACGATTCCGTCACAAAGATGGTTGCGAAATCTGGACCATTGTCTCTGTCACTGCGATTCTCGACAATGATGGGGCTTTTCAGGGTTCGTTCGCAATGTTTACCGATATCACGGATCTGAAGAGATCTCTGCAGGCTCTCAGCGAAAGTGAACAAAAGTATCGCGCTGTCGTTGACAACATAGACATCGGGATCTCCGTGCTAAGTCCAGACATGGAAATCATCAATGTTAACAAGGCGCTCAAAAAATATTTCCCTGATGTTCAACCCGGACGAGGCCAACTTTGTTATCAACAATACAATGACCCGCCGAGGTCCACGCCATGCGCTTACTGCCCATGTGTTCTAACGCTGAAGGATGGAAAAACTCACCTTACTGTAACCGAGACTCCTGCAGGCTCTGAGACAAGAAACTACCGCCTTGTATCATCGCCGGTCAAAGATTCTACTGGTCGCGTAGTGAACGTGATAGAGCTGACGGAGGACATAACGGAACAGCAAACAGCGGAACAGAACCGGATTAGATTGGAAACGGCTATCGAACAGGCTGCGGAAACCGTAGTGGTGACAGACACTGATGGATCGATACTATACGTTAACCCTGCGTTTGAAATTGTCACCGGTTTCACCAGCAGCGAGGCCATAGGCCAGAATCCTCGAATTCTCAAGAGCGGTGAGCACAGCAAGGAATTTTACCAGGAACTCTGGGCCACAATAAGCGGGGGAAGAACCTGGCGAGGGCGCTTCAGAACAAAAGGAAAGATGGGGCGATATTCCATGAAGAAGCCACCATTTCACCAGTCCAGAACCCGGATGGAAAGATAGTAAATTATGTGGCGGTGAAACGTGATGTCACCAAGGAAATGCTTTTGCATGACCAGTTGTCCCAAGCCCAAAAAATGGAAGCGATCGGAACATTGGCTGGAGGGATAGCTCATGACTTCAACAATCTTCTGCAGGTTATCCTCGGTTACTCTGAAATGATGACGCTTTCCAACGAAATCCCACAGCAATATAAAGATGATCTCTCCGCAGTAATACAAGCGGCCCAAAATGGGGCCGACCTGGTCAAGGGACTACTCATGTTCAGCAGAAAAGTCGAGACTAACCTGCGGTCGGTTGATTTAAACCAGCAGGTTTTAAGAAACTCGAAAAATGCTGGAGCGAACCATTCCCAAGATGATAAGTATTGAGATAGCGCTTGATGAGGCCATTTCGCCTATAAACGCAGATGAAACACAGATAGAACAGGTAGTAATGAATCTGGCGATCAACGCCAGGGACGCCATGCCTAACGGAGGAAAGCTCACAATCGAAACGGAACAAGTGTGGCTCAACGAAGAATTCTCTGATACCCATCCCCCACTCAAACCCGGAAAGCACGTCCGGTTAGGTGTTTCGGATAATGGCTCCGGTATTGACAAACAGTCGATAGAAACATATTTTCGAGCCGTTCTTCACAACTAAAGGTATAGGAAAAGGCACTGGTCTAGGTCTGTCAGTGGTATACGGGATAGTTCGCCTTCATGAGGGGCTGGTGACATGCCAAAGTGAGCTACGGAAGGGCACTAAGTTTGACATCTATTTTCCAGCGCTGGAACCTCAAACAGAAGAAGAAGCGCCAGGCGTCCAGGCCACTGTCACAACGGGTGGATCCGAGACTATCCTCGTTGTGGATGACGAGGAATCCATTTTGTTTTTAGCCTCCAGGATTTTTACCAGTAGCGGTTATAAGGTCATTCGAGCTTCTAATGGGGTAAACGCCCTAAAACTGTACCAAGAAGAACGGCAGAATGAGATCGCTTTGGTTCTTCTGGATCTTATGATGCCTGAAATGAGTGGCCTGAAGTGTCTGGAGGAACTTTTAGAAATCAACCCAACGGTCAAAGTGGTCATCGCCAGCGGATATATTGCGGACAGTTCCATTCAGATCGCCCTTAGAATGGGCGACCAAAGAATCATTAGCCAAGCCCTATGACATGAAAAAAGCCCTGCAAGTTGTACGCTCGGTAATAGAATCGGATTAGCCACGGTTGACCGTAGGTTGAGTTACAGGTCGCTATTCTCAAAATCAGGCTATGCTAGTTTCTTGCACAACAGGGCGACCCGTTCGCCAAGTTTCTTTGCCGTATCGATTGCTTTTTCATCGGGGGACGCTACGCAAGCCGCTCCATAATGCCCCGTCGCGCTCATCGGATCACCAACAATTATCATGCCATAGATGAGCATGCATTGTATGATCGATATGAGCGTGGTCTCGTTGCCGCCCGCCAGGAATCCGGACGAAGCGAAAGCCGCTCCTACTTTATTTTCCATTTGCTTGCGGACTCCCACAAACTCGTCGAAAACCCGCTTCAGGTCGGCAGCCATTATGCCGAAATAAACAGGAGAACCGGCGATGACACCCGAAGAGTTTGCGAAATCCTCTTTAGTTACTTCCTGAGTTGACCTGAGCACAGCTTCAACACCTGTGACAGATGTTACACCCTCAGCGATCTGCTCGGCCAATTTCTTGGTATGTCCTGATTTAGAATAGTAAAGAACCAGTACGTTCATGTTTGTCACCTCTTCATTTCATGAGCTAATATAAGTCGAACCGTCAAGACGGATTTGTCTTGATCTCTTGCGCCACTTTGGCAATCGACATCTAACCGATATAATGTCTCATGCAGCATTTTGTTAAAGCTTTACCCTAGCGTAAATGGCTCCCTTAGGCAATTCCGTCGAAACAATATAACCGATCAAGATCGCCCCCAACATGAGAAGAAACAAAAGAGGCAGGGGCCAAAATTCAAGCAAGCCAGCGAGAGGTGAAAACGGCAGAAACAATGTGATGGCAAAGACAATCAGGGTGGCCACTAAGAGGTAATTTCCCGGTTTGCTCTTGAAGAACGGTTTCCTACTTCTAATGAAAAGCACAATAAGCGATGCGGAAGCAACAGACTCCATGAACCAGCCAGTTCTAAAACCACGTCGCCCGGGACAATTTCTTCCAATGGGATTTTCTTTTTCAGTTCCGTCTCGAATCACAGGTACTCTTATTTGCACGATTGCCAGTAATTTTTCCACTCCGTCAGCACCTCCCCGTTCCTGCCAGAATCCGAGAAGGCCGCTTCCCACAACAATTACGAGAATAATAATCGCATTTACGTGATCATGGAGAAAGAAACGATAATCCGGTGGCGAAAAGAAGGATCAGGATAATCGGACTCTTGAACTGAGACACCAGGAGCGTCAACGTATCAGATCTCTTTTTCGGTTTGAGAAGACTAGAGCCGTACAATGAGAGTCGCCGCTGAGCTTCACGGTCAGTCAACCCCATCGGAGCGCTCTCTAGTCGCTGAAGAATTTCAGCCGATGGGACGCTCCAAAACGCCGCGGGAGATTTGCCCATATCAGTCTCCTATTATGGCAGCCTTCAAAGGCCTGAGGCGTCTTCCAGTTCTATCCTCTCCGGGTCCCCAAACATACGGGCCAGCATTATGCTCAAATATTCCGCCATATTTCTGGTCAGCAGGAAATTCTGACGTACCAATTCCTTTGCTTTCTGACCCATTGCAAGGGCAACATCTGGGCGACGCAAGAGATATCGAGTTCGCAAAGCAGCCCCCTCTGGAGTCTTAACCAGGAAACCGGTGTGGTGGTTCACGATCTGAAGACGAATTCCTCCGGTGTCGCCGCCTATTACGGCCTTTCCTTTCCACATGGCCTCGGTAACGGTCAGGCCGAATCCTTCCTTAAGAGATTTCTGAAGCACAATGTCTGCGCCCCGCTGAAGGGCATTGATGGTAACGTGGGCATCCGGCGCTAGGTGGAGCACGTGAATGTCTTTATCTGCGCCCGCCTCGCTACGAACTTCGGCCAGGACCGATTCGGCTTCAGGGTCATCGGTGGCTCCGCCGCCCGCAAGAACCAACTGAAGCTCTGGAACGGCCGGTTTGATCAATCGATAGGCTCTCACCACGCCGAGAGGGTCCTTGAAGCGATCAAAACGCGAGACCTGGAGCATTATTGGTCTGTCGGGGTCCAGACCGAATTGGAGTTTGGCGCCATGGACTTCTTCTTCGGTCAGATTCATGTTTTTTTCGCTGAGAGGATCGATGCTGGGCGGCATCAGATACTGGGTGTGAGGCAAGGGCTGCGAAAAATCCGCGAGGGAAAAAATACTCGCGTCGTATTCCATGACGAACTTACGCAAGTACTTCCACAATGGACGATAAGGGTGGCTCAAGTCAATATGGCATCGCCAGATCCATTTGCCTTTTCTATTCGGACATGACCTCAACAGGGGTAGTGGCTGAGGGTCGTGTATGAAAACGATGTCTGCCTCCTCAAGGGTCGAACGGAGCCCTTCCGAGTTCTGGGCGCCGGTTTCCTCGTAAACCTTGAAATCTGTATCTCCCAGTGGGACAGGTATGCCTTGTAATGCGTTGTGGAAGCTCTTTGTAATCTGAAAAAACCGCTCCTCCCCTCGAATAACTTCCCACCGAACATCGAGACCCAGATCGTTCTGAAGTGGAACCAGCTTGGTTAGGATTTCCGCTACGCCTCCACCTACATAGGTGGAGTTCACGTGCACTACTTTGATTCCTCTTAATGGTCTTGCAATCTGACGGAGTCGAGCGATCACGTCTTCTCCGGTCACTGCGGCGTAATCTTGAATAGATATCATCCGGACACTCCCTGAAAAAAATGTTCAAATAGATTTGTCAGTTGCGTCCGCAGTTCCACGAGGGATACAAAATAGGGATCTACTGACGCCAGTTGTGAACAAAGGTCCTTATAAGGATCACCGAAAGGCCGCAGCCATGAGCGAAAGTCGTCCATCATTTCAGGGCTGCGGCGTCTGGCGTCAATAAAATGATAGAATAAGCTTCCTCCAGACATTTTGGAAACAGCCTCCACCAATTGCTTCGGTTCTTGAATTTTTTCTCGGGTATCGAACACGATTACTTGAGAGCTTACAAAATGGAACTGCATGTCAAGTTCGGCCCAGGCAATCGTTTCGGTCTCATCCAACCTCTGTTCAATCACTTCGAGCAGCGCTTGGCGCAAGGATTCCAGATCTGCAAATGCAGACGGGTCGATAATAGATAGTCGTTCAGCAAGAATATTGTCTTGGAGGGAATAGCGAACCCATTCCGCAAAATCGTTGTTGTATTGAGGCTCATCGAACCTGTATCTTAAAAGCCCGCCCCAAAAATGATGATATATACTGCCAAGGGGGACATCCAATAAATGGTCCCTCAATTCTTTCAGGTTTGCGGCCTTTTTCCCTACTGCTATGTTCAGCAGAGCGCAGTCTTTTACGATGAAGGGTTCATCGTTGGTATTTGTGGACATCTTCACCTCTGTAACCTCAGACTAGTATTGCAATATAGCTACGTGTTGACTCTCGGCGGTCCGCCACCACGCCGGGGGAATACTCTCGGACCCTCTCGACTCAGGCGGTTTGAGCATACTGCTCCTTTCCTTCTCCCATCAGTAACGCCACGGGAAAACTGTGTAGTGCGTCTCCGACAGGCAGGACATTGCCAGCGGACAGCACTTCGTTGGTCATAACATTCCGACATTCTAAGGGCGCTCCGTCAGGCATTATCAGCTCAGTGTCCTGCCATACTTGTCTTCCAAGAGGAAAATCTCCCTCTTGAACCATGTGACTGAGAAGCCTCGGAGCAACGACAATGGCCCATTGATGGTGATACCTTCGGGCAAACGCGATGATGTGGCTCCTGAATCTTCCCGCCGATTCGAGGGGAACATAAGCGCCCTCCCGGAAAATCTCTCGATGGCCTCTTCTCGCTTTGAGCGCCCGATAAATGAGAAAGAGCTTAATCTTTCCATCTTCTCTCGTTCGAAGGAGATCTTGGATCAGTCCGCCAATATCTGAATCTTCCTGTTCTCGGATGCTTGCGAGCATTGAGCGTATTTTTTCAAAATCTACAGGTCTGCGATTGTCAGGGTCCACTAAGCTTAGATCCCACAGCTCCGTCCCTTGATAGAAATCAGGCACACCAGGTGATGTGATTTTTATAAGCGTCTGCGAGAGCGAGTTCAGCATACCGAAATGAGCGATTCTCCTGGTGAAAGGGACCAGTTCTTTCAGGAATGCATTGGTCTCTGAACGGACGAGAATTTTTTCAGCAAATGAAACATAGGCGTCTTCGTACTCGATGTCGGGCTTTAGCCATGCCGTATGGACCTTTGCCTCTCTGACAGCTTTGACAATATATTGCTTTATTCTTTCAATGAAATCGGGATACTCGTCGTCTGAAAATGGAAGCGCTCCGATAAGCGTCTGGTATAAGAAGTACTCGTCATTTCTATCCGGAACGGCTGAGCCGTCGACACGTTTCTTTTTGCCCCTGTTTATCTTGATCCATGCCCGGATTTTTCTTAGCCAGTCGTCCGGCATCTCGGACAACACATTTATTCTCGCGCGAACGTCTTCGCCCCTTTTAGTATCGTGGGTCGAGGTGGTGTTTAAGGAATCCGGCCACAAGTCTTTCTTCTTCTTGTTGAAGGTGTGAAATTCTTCAAGCGAGCATCCAAAGTGGTCAGGTCGTCCACCCACCTCATTGAGTGACACAAGCCGGTTGTACACATAGAGTGTCGTATCTTCAACTCCTTTCGCCATGATCGGCCCGGTAAATTGCTGAAACCTCATGACAAAGAGGATCCAGCCCCTCTTCTCTTCATCAGAGACATAATCTGGGAAGTCCAGGAGAAGGAACCTTCGCAAGAACGTAAGCCCATGTAACAGGGCGGGGAAATTGGTCCTCGCCCTGTCCACTGCATCCAAAATGTATTTCCTGTCGTTGTCCGACACTACCACATGGTTGATATAGGTCCTGTAAACGGGAAACATCGCAAGAACTTTGGTCAAGGCTCTTTGTAGAGCATTTAGAGTCATGTCGCTTCCATGACGGTCCCGGCTGGAGATCTCTTTCAGGAGTTGAGCAAGGTTGTGGACGTCGCTTGCCATGTCTTCCTGGATTATCAGTCGCTTGTTCTCGGTCACTACATCTTGATACAAGTTCTTCGAGCCCGTTACACTCGAATAGATTCTGCTAAACGCTCGCGCATGCTCCTTTTGACAAAATACTTCGTTGACATAATTCGCAAAATCATAGCCGGTCGTTCCCTGCACTGGCCAGAAATGTGGCAGGTCTTCCTTGAGATTGAGTATTTTTTCAACGACGATATAGGTTGTCGGCGCCTTCTTTCTCAATTCTTGAAGGTAGGTTGTCGGATCGAATAGACCATCGACATGGTCTATTCTTAAACCGGTTACGATTCGTCTCTTAATCAGATCGAAAATCAGGCCGTGCGTGTGGCTGAAAACGCTCTCGTCTTCCATCCTGAGCGAAATCAGATCATTTATACAAAAAAAGCGGCGATAATTTATTTCGTCCGCTGCCACTTTCCAAAATGAAAGTCTGAAAAGCTGTTGAGAAAGAAGGTCGTCAAGTGAGTTGAAGCTCTCTGGCTTCCCTTTTTCACCGTTGAATGCCCGTACATTTTCGTCGATAAATGTTCTTATTGTGGTATTGGCTCTGTAGAGTTCCCACATAGTCACGGTGAATCAGTTTTATCTGGTTGGAGCGCTCCTCCGCGTCATCGCTGGAAGAAAGCGTCTTCAACACGTAGAGGATACCCAACACTTTGATAAAGTCGGGATCATCTGCGGCAAGTTTTCTTTTCAAACTGGCCAGGTTTTTAAAGAGATGGGGATAAGACTCGATTTGCAACGGGAAAGCCAAATCATAGTAAGCAACCTTGAATCCGTCAGGACCGTATGTGAGCGCAATTTCTCCATCCTCGAGACACTCTCCATAGAAACCTGCCAAGAAATGGAGCGAGGAGTCTCTTGTTGGGCCCGTTAGGTGGATGCCCCCAATCCACGTCGAAGAAATTGAAATACTGCGAATTGTAACCATTCACAAAGATATCCATCAGGATTCCATTTTCCGAATTCATCGCCATATGATTCGGGACAATGTCTTGAATCCATCCCATGTTGCGCTTTTGCAGTTCCTCGGAGAGCAGTTCGAGGTCGGAGAGGCTTCCCAACTCAGGATTCAACTGATTGGAATCAACCACATCATAGCCGCTGAGACTACCCTTTGCGGCTTTAAAGATTGGAGAAGCGTACAGGTCTGATATGCCCAGGTCCGACAGATAGGGGACGACCGAAATCGCGGACTGAAAACCGAAGGAAGGACTGAACTGAATCCGATACGTCGCGGCTGGACTATGCATAAAGAGACTCTCCGATCTTGTGGTTCATCGCAGGTCTGCAATTTTTGAGGTCTCGGGGAGCCGAATCCAAAAGTTTCTGGCCAGGACCGTGCAGTCCCGTATCCAATCTTGAGCGTCTTTGTCGCCCATGTCGGCCTTCACCTTGAAATCCAGCCAATTTGTGTGAACTAGGTTGAAGCACATGTTTTGGGTTTTCCAGATATTAACATCGAACGGTAATGTCCGGACTAGTTTTGCAGCCCTATTCAACCTCTCCATTCGTGAAAGGTCGTCAGGTTGTTCGAGAAGTTGTTCGGCCAGACGCTCAACGGCGACTGCCAGCAATAATCCGAGAGCTGTCGCATCCAGAGTTGCGCCGGCCAAACGAGCTTCTTCCAGAAGAGGTCGAACGACCTCGGGATCAAGCCCCTCCCCTTGAATCGCCCAACGAATCTTGGCGTTCAGACATAAGTCCGCCGCCAAAGCCAGGCCTTTAGGCGGAGGCGTGTTGGAACCTTTTAGAAAGCGAATCAACGGAGCATGGTGCTCATAAACGGAGCTATATGCAGCTTCAGCCTCGCGTAGCGTCGGCTCCATGATCATGTTCAGAACTTTTCGCCGCTCATCGGCAAAAAGCGAATTCAGAGAGTACATCGACCTCCCGAAGTACTTACCCAGCAACAGGATGGTCTTCGGGAAGTCAGCGACGGCGAAAGCCTGCGAAATCTCATCGACAAGCGCTCCATATTTTTGCGCTCCCTGATATTCGCCGGTGCCACAGGCGATACTGTGATCACCAAGATGTAATACGCCAAAGCACAAGCTTATAGATTCGCGCGTAACCTCCGAAATGACCGTTGCCCGCCCGATTACAAGCCGTGAGCTTCCCGCCTGAAAACTGCGATAGTCCTGCCGGGTGGCGGAATACGAATAGATCGAGCTTCGTTCACCTATTTCCTGGAACAGAGAGCTTATGGCATAGTGGGCCCCCACATTTTTCATGTCGAGCATAGCAGGCCTGACAAATTTCTCATAAATTGCTCGGCCGTCACCGTGTTCGGGTATATTACTCTTGGCAAGTTCAAGATGTTCGAGAAAATCAGGTTCGAAGGAGCCGTTAAAAAGCTGGTCGGCCAATTGAAGCACTCTGCCGGCATACTGTATGACCTGAACTGTCTCAATACCGGAAAGCTCGTCAAAAAACCAACCACAACTCGTGTACATGAGCATTGCGTGGCGTTGCAACTCCATAAGCTTCAGGACGGTGATTTCTTCATCGGAGTTGAATGGCCTACTCGCGTGACGGCTCAGAAACGCGCTGACTCTGTCAGGTGATCGATCCACGATGATGTCGATGTAGTCATCTCGCGCCGCCCACGGATCCTTTAGAAACCGTCTGGCCAATCGTTCATAAGCCGGATTCACGGCATCTCGGAGCCAGTCCAGCGCCGCACGCAGGGGGGCTCGCCAAGCCTGGTTCCAACCCCGATGGCCCCCGCTGTTGCACCCGCAATCCGACCGCCACCGCTCTATTCCGTGAATGCAGCTCCACGAACTGTTCTCAAAAATGTCTACTTCGTGCGTCGGAGGCTGATTTTCAAGGTATTCGCCGTAATTCGTCAGTTTGGCAAACCCATTGGATTCAATGTAGTGGAGAGCGTAAGCGAGCGCCATGTCGCCACCGCGATGGTGATGCCCATAGGTTTCTCCATCCGTTGCGATGGTAACGAGGCAAGGAGACGAATGGTCTTCGGGTAACTCGTACATCAGTCTGTTGGCGAACTCCACTCCACTGTTGAGCAATTCTTCAAATGCCAGGGCCTGTGAAATGGGACCGTCGTAGAAGAACAGATTCATGACGCGGCCTGACGGTAGTGACACTTGGTAAGCCATGGTATGATCGATTCTTTCACCACTCACATCTTGCCATTCATTACTGCCAATCGGCCGAACCCGATGCGCCTGACCAGGGGAGAGTATGGTAAATCTGATTTCGAGCTGCGCCATGATGTCCAGGGTTTCAAGATCTACAGCCGTCTCTGGCAGCCACAGACCTTCTGGCTTGCGTCCAAAGCGGTATTCGAAATCCTTAATTCCCCAGATAATCTGGGTTTTCTTGTCGCGACTGTTGGCCAGTGGCACGATCATGTGATTGTAGGCTTGGGCCATAGCAGATCCGTGGCCTGAAAATTTTTCCATGCTCTGCTTGTCCGCCTCCAGAATCGCCGCATACGCGTCAGTGGCGTACTTCTCCATCCAGAGCAATACGGTTGGGCCAAAGTTGAAGCTTATGCTGGCATAATTGTTCACCAGTTGGACGATTCTTCCCTCGGAGTCCAGGATTCGGGACATCGCGTTTGCAGCGTAGCATTCAGCCGAAATCCGTTCATTCCAATCGTGGTATGGAAACGCTGAATCTTGAATCTCAATTGCCTCCAGCCAGGGGCTTTCCCTTGGAGGTTGATAAAAGTGCCCATGAATGCATATGAATCTGTCCATGATCTAATCTTTCTGTTTTAAATTAGAGACCACCAGAAGTTCCGAATCACTGTTCTTCATGGTCGTCCCGACCGTAGGTTTTCACCCAACATCTGAGAACTTCGGCTACGCTCCACGCCTGTGCGATGCAACCTCGGGGAGTATGCGGTTCCTCGGCGTTGAATATCTCGCTGATAAAACCGATTCCAGCATCCTCCAATTCCGTTACGAATCCCAGCAGAAACCGCCGCGCCGCCGCCTTGTCCTGCGGATGCAATTTCAGCCATGCGTCAATGTATGGGCCGATAAGCCACGCCCAGACTGTACCTTGATGGTAGGCAGCGTCTCGAGAGCGAATATCACCGCTGTATGTCGGCTTGTAGTCCGGGTGATCTCTAGACAGCGATCTGAGTCCAACAGGAGTGAGCAGTCGTTCCGAGACCACATTCATGACGCTATCCCACCGTGAAGACTCCAGAACAGGATGAGACAGGGAAATTGAGAGGACTTGGTTGGGACGGCACGCCGAATCATCGCCATCACGTCCGTCTACAACATCATACAGGTAACCGCCCTCCGGATACCAAAAGCGGTCGTTGAACGACGCGTAAGTCCGAGCGGCATGGTCCGCGAGGTAAGCTGCCGCCTGATTTCCCTGTTCTTCGGTAACCCAGGTTTCCAGCAGTTTCAGAGCGTTGTACCACAGAGCGTTGATTTCGACCGCTTTGCCCGCTCTCGGTGTTACGACCCAATCGTCAACCTTCGCGTCCATCCACGTGAGTTGATAACCTTCTTGCCCCTGAGAGAGAAGGCCGTCAGTGGGATCGACCTTGATGTTGAAGTGTGTGCCTCGAATGTGGTGATCCACTATGTCCAGAAGCTTGGGAATCAATAGCCGGAGTATTGCGCGGTCTTTCGTGATCTGCAGGTATCGTTCGATAGCGTGAAAAAACCAGAGTGTCGCATCGGCAGTGTGGTACAGGCCTTGTTTCTCACTCTCAGGAAACATATTGGGGATAAGTCCATCCCGGATGTAATGAGCAAAGGTGCGAATAATGGAACCCGCCTCGATGTAGCGCCCCGTAGTCAACGTGAGCCCTTCGAGACTTATCATGGTGTCGCGACCCCAGTCTGTGAACCAGTGATAGCCAGCTATAACGCTATGGAGTTCGTACCCGGTGGCTTGGGCGCGAGCAGCGTCTTCCTTGCGCCCCGCGGGTTTAATCACGAATTGATCGGCGGCCAGGACCAGTTCCGCAGATGTCCCCGTACGTGACGCTGGATGCGCCAAACTAATGAGATGCTCACGGCGTTGTTTCTCGGCCAGGAAAGCCTCTTCAGGCTTCAGCGCAAGCATGGTCTCCCAACTGTGGCTCGACGCCACCAGCGCTACGTCCTGACTCTTTTGCAAGATCAAGGTGAAAATGGCCCGGACTCCAAAGATTGCCCTTGCTATAGTAACCTCGCATTTCTTCCATCCAGAAATCGATCGGTTCTAGCGTTCTGTTGTCCACAACGAATGCTGGACCCTGACCATAAAGCGCAATGCGGAGCTGCCGTACAGGACCACCTGAGGAAATCTCGTAACGATTACGGCCAATAATAGTAATTGAGTAATCTTCCTCAATGGGAGTATCCGGAATCGCCTCATGCATACGGAAGTGAACTGCCGGCCATAATTCCAGCCTCACCGGACCGTCGCCGGACACCATGCGGTATATGATGTGCACGCTATTCTGCAAATGGGGGAGTAATAATTTTTTTTCGATGACAAAATTTCCTATTGTGTAGAGCCAGACAGGGAGCCCCGATTCCAACCGAAATTCCGACAGGATCGGCGGGCCGTAAAGCTGCGGCGGGCTGCCTGCTTTCATTTCCTGGCCGAGTCGCATTCTTGTCCCATCTGGAAGAACAATTTGCTCCGCGAGATCGTTTAACATTACTACTCGTCCCAAAGGAGCCGGAAGCGCAGAAATCAGGAGCCCGTGATAGCGGCGTGTATGGACACCGGACACAGTTCCTGAAGCATATCCACCCAGTCCGTTTGCCACAAGCCATTCGCGTGTAAGCAACACTTCGGTTTCGACTGCGTCCTGCGTACGACACGGAATGCTGTGAGCCAAATCGGTCATGACCAGCTTTCTCCGGGTTTCCCTGGTCCCAGGACCACTGCAGCGTGACCCGGTATTCTCCAGTTGTCAGGAGTATCTACGGGACAGGTTCCGGATCCCCCGTACTCTGGGATTCTCGCTCGACCAAATGATTTTCCAAGGTACATGAATTCCGGTGGAGCCAAAAGGGGTTCAGGCGTGGGATCAAGGTGCAAGTCCCGGCCAAAATTCACCACCACCAATCTATCATCTCCCTTTTCTCCGAAGAAGCGCAACACGAAGGCATCCGGTCCCAAGACAGCGCCGTCGAGTCCACGATATCGCTGGGCACGAAAAACGGGGTCTTCGCGTCGAAGCTTCATCAAGTCACGATGAAGGGCGTAAGTTCCCGCGTGGCGCTGCCGCTCGGACATATCGAGTTTTGCTTCTCTGAACAGAGCCGGGTTCGAGGGATCTGGAAGGAGATGTTTCATGTCAGGCGCATCAAGACATTGGAATTGTTTAAGGAATTCGATCCTGCCTTGATATACTTTCCCGGCCAATCCCTTTTCATGATCCGCAAAATAATGAAAAGAGCTGGACGCTGCGAACTCTTGGCCCTGGAAGATCATCGGGGCGCCAGGACCTAACAGCATGAGAGCGGTCATTGCCCTGTAGCGCCCTGGACTGGTGAGGTTGTGGCACCTTAGCCCTCCTGCTGCGTTGCCGATCTGATCGTGATTCTGAATAAACGTTATGAACGTAGAAGGCTTTAGATCAAGACAAGGGGTCCCGCGACGTTTCTTTTGGTGTTTGTACCGCTGTCCCTGAAACAGGAAACCCCACTTGGCGGCGGAAATAAATTCCTGTGGGGCTCCAAAGTAATCGGTATAATATGCGGGGTTGCGCCCAGTAAGAGCCACCATGGCGCTGTGGTGGAAATCATCATTCCATAAGGCGTCCATACCATACCCGCCCTGACCGCACGGCCGCACCAGCTTTACATCTTGCGGTTCATTTTCCGCCACCAGAATGACGCAACGCTTGCCAGCGGCTCGGCGCGCGGACCGAGTTATGACAGCTAGAATATGTTCCGGTGACTGATCATAGATGGTTTGGGTGGCGTCCAGTCGCAAACCGTCTAGATGGAATTCTTCGATCCAATAGAAGGCATTGGAACTGAAGAAATCTCTCACGGGCTTGGCTGCGTGTCCATCGAAATTGATCGCCTTTCCCCAATCCGTCTCATAACGATCAGTAAAATAATCATCGGAAAATTTCGACAGATAATTACCATCCGGGCCCAGGTGATTGTACACAACATCAAGGATCACTCCCATTCCTAAGGAATGGGCTTTGTCCACGAATCGGCGAAAATCGTCAGGTCGTCCGTAAAGCCGCGTCGGAGCAAAAAGATTCACGCCGTCATATCCCCAGCCAAAATTTCCCGGAAATTCGGCTACGGGCATTACCTCCACTACCGTTATGCCGAGGGAGGCAAGTTCGGGTAGCTCTCGGGCGCCGCTCTCCCACGTGCCTTCCTGCGTGAAGGTTCCGACGTGCATCTCGTACAATATCTGGCCATCTATCGAAACGCCCGGCCATTCCTGGTCCGTCCAGTTGAACAACCCCGGATCCACTATCTCTGACGGACCGTGCGGTCCCCTTGGTTGGAAACGCGAAGCTGGATCGGCGTAAACCTCTGTCCGCCCGTCTAGGCGATAGCCGGTACAAAGTTCCGTTTTTCGCTCCAGCCACTAGCCCGGAGAAATACCCGTCAGCGTCTCCGAACCAGATCAAAATTCCCGTCCGAATCACTGGGATTCGATGAGCCCTCCTCGATTACAACCTGTACCTCTTGACAAAGAGGGGCCCATACCCGGAAGTGAGTGGCCTCCCCTCCCCTTGCAACTTCGGCTCCCACTGGGAGTCGCCTGTTCAAGTCATCTACCAATTGGTAATTACCTTTCCCGTCACATCTGTTCACTCTCTGAACAGCTTTCGATAGTGATATCCGAAAATCATCAGCGTCACTGCCTCACGCAAAGACCGGCGATAGAACATCAAAGACTTTAGCAGTAGCTTCCAGTAGTAGATTTTGTTATTCCATTTGTCGAGAATGCCCAGGTAAAGAATGGAATTGAGGAAAGCGGTCGCTCCCAATAACGTTATCCTGCGCCGTCTCACAGGCTTGTAGGTCCCAAGAAACTCCAAAACCCTAGCGTAGTATTCCTTCGGGGAATAGAGGTAATTCAGAACCGCGTTATACCGCTGCCGAACGAGCTGTGAATCCATTTTTGGAATGAAATTCATGGCCCCGTCGCAATTGTCCCCGGAGCAATCTTCGAGAAGTCGCCCCTCCTCTTTGAGTCGCCGGTAAAGACGGGTTCCCGGCAACGCTTCGAGCAGGCCTACCATTGCTCTAACCACTCCACTGTTTTGAATGAACTCAATCTGGCGCTCGAAAATGTCCGGCGGATCGTTGTCAAAACCTATTATGAAGCCACCCATCACTTCCATTCCGTTTCGTTGTATCGTCTTGACGGCTTCCACCAAGTCCACCGAACGGTTCTGGCTCTTGCCACATTCAGCGAGACATTGATCCTCCGGAGTCTCCAGCCCAAGAAATACAGAGTCAAAACCTGCTGCGGTCATCAGCTTCATGAGTTCTTGATCTTGAGCCAAATTCACCGATGCCTCGGTGTACAGCGCAAAAGGAAAATCATTAGCCTCCTGCCACGGTTTGAGCGCCTTAAGGAACGACTTGACCTTCGATTGATTCCCGATGAAATTGTCATCCACAACAAACACGCTTCCACGCCAACCCATGTCGTACAGAATATCAAACTCCCGTATCATCTGGTCATTCGATTTTACCCTGGGATTCCGGCCATTAAGGTTGACAATGTCACAAAACTCACAGTCGTACGGGCATCCCCTGGAATACTGAACGGACATGGATGCGTAGAGTTTCATGTCTATAAGGTCCCATCTGGGCAGGGGAGTCAAAGTGATGTCCGGCTTCTTCTCAGTTGTATAGACTCGGCGTGGGTTTCCGGCGACCAGATCCTTCAGGAACAGTGGAAGCGTCATCTCGGCTTCATTGAGGACGAGATAATCGAAATCGTCAAAGCCTTCCGGACAACTTGTAAACAGAGGTCCCCCACCCACTATGGGCTTGCCCAAAGATCGGCATCTGGCGACAATCTGTCGTACTGACTCCTTTTGAACGATCATGGCCCCTATGAAGACCATGTCGGCCCACTTGATCGCTTCATCCGAGACGCTTTCAACGTTAGCGTCGATAAGCCTGAGGTCCCAGTCCCTGGGAAATATGGAGGCTACCGTCAGCAGCCCCAGAGGCACGTGAGCCGCTTTTTTGCGGATGAACTTCATAATGTGCTTAAAGCTCCAGAAAGTGTCGGGTATCGACGGGTAAATTAATAGCGCTTTCATTAATATGTCCTCACCAATGCGGCCAACCAATTGTTCATTTCTTTTGATGGCCGGGCTCCTCCTTCTGTTGTTGCTGAGGCGCCTGTGGCTGCGGGTGTTGCTGAGGCATTTGCTGTCGCTGGACGTGTGGCGGTTGCTGTTGGCGCTGCTGAGGCTGCTCTCGTTGTTGTTGAGGTTGCCGCTGCTGAACCTGCTCGCGCTGCTGTTGCTGTCTATGCGACTGTTCAGCCTGCTGCTGTTGTTGCTGCTGGCGGCGTCCTTGTTCAGCCTGTTCTTGTTGGCGCTGGTGCTGTTGTTGTTGAACCTGCTCTGCCCTGTTGCTGTCTCTGTTGCTGACGCTGACTCTGCTGAGCTTCTTCTTGCTGGCGCCGCTTTTGATCGACCTGCTGTTGCTCACGTTTGTGCGTCTGTTCAGCCTGTTCTTGTTGGCGCTGGTGTTGCTGTTGTTGAACCTGCTCTTGCCTCTGTTGCTGTTGTTTCTCCAGACGTTGAGTTTGATCAGCTTGTTCTTGCTGGCGTCGTTTTTGATCGACCTGCTGTTGTTCCTGTTTATGTGACTGCTCAGTTTGCTCTTGTTGACGGCGCTTTTGCTCAGCCTGTCCCTGTTGTGTCTTCAACTGTTCAGCCTGCTGTTCCTTCCGATGAGTCTGCTCAACCTGTTCTTGTTGGCGCCGCTTTTCATCAGTCTGCTTCTGACGCTCAAGCTGTTGGCTTTCAGTCTGTTTCCGGAGCTCTTCCTGGCTCCCGCGTAACTGCGTTGGTTGTTGTCCTCTTTCCGGTTGCTGGCCAACCATCTCTGACTGCTTTTTTCGCTGCTCATCCAAAGCTTTTTCGAGCCCTTCCCGTTTTTGTTTGTCCTGTTCGATGGATAGCTGGCTCTCCAGGTTTCGCCGTTGACCGAGAAAATCCAACCTGCCTGCCGGCCCTGCTTCCGGTGTTTTTCCAAGTTCTTTGAGTTGTCCGAGAAGCTCATCGCGTTTTCGAACATCCCCCTGTTTTGCAGCCTGCGTCGTTATAGAGTCGATCTTCTGGTTTGTAAGTTCCGCTCGTTTTCTCTGATCGACCGATTGTCCGAGTTGCGCAACCTGTGCTTCCAGGTCTTTGCGCTTTTGTGGATTCGGGAATTTTGCGAGGTCTTGCTTCAACGAGGCAAGCTTGTCTGGAGTCAGAAGATCCGCAGCACGGGGCGCCTCAGTTTTTGTCAGTCGCCCTAATTGCTTTTGAAGGTTTTGAATTTTTTTGGGATCCTGTTCTTTCGCGAGCTTCTCCACGACCTGTTTGACTTGAGTCTGTTTTGCGGGTATCGGGAGTTTCCCTTGAATCACATCCTGGTTGATTTTACTGAGTTCGTGCCTTAAAGCCAGACGCTTTTGAGGATCCCGCTCGTTGGCGACCCTAGAGCGCAGATCGATCAATTCCTTCCCTGCGACTCCCGCTAACTGCGCCTGAACATTGAGGTCGGTCTTCATTTTGTCGCGGAAATTTTGGACTACCTTAAGATTCTTGGGAGAATTGAAGGAACTTGAGACAGCCTGGAACAAATTCTGGCCTTGAGGTAACTTACTGGCGAACTTGTGTTCTTCCTGCTTCAGACTCGTCACATTCTTTTCGAGACGGTTCAGCCGCCTCATAGCCCAATCCTCTTGAATATTAACATTGGCCAGTTGGCGTTGAGCGTTCCACAACATACCCCTATTGCCGGAGAGTTGAGACAGGTATGCCAGATCACGGTACTGTCGTTGCTGAAGCCTCAAATCTGCCAGATAATACTGATCGCTATAAATTATGTTGTCCAGGATGAGGCGCCTGGCGTAGATCTCGATAACGGCAGGATCGAACCTCCAGCCGGTGAATGCGTCTACAGGTATGATCCAACGCCCCACACCCGGCAGTATTACTACAACGCCCAATCCCGGTTGAGGCTGAAGAACGCGGATCTCATCGTACGGGTAGACGTCTTGGGATTCCCAGTCTTCAAAGTCGTAATCCGAATAAGAAGAGGATTCCGCATATCGTGGACCGGGAGAAACTCTCCGTTCGGCCACGCCCGGCTGTGAAGGCGTCACAGGGCAGATGTCCAAATTTGCGACTATAGTTCCGGGAATAGTCGTTCCATCCACAAGCCTGTTAAGATCCTCCGAAGACGAAGCCAGCGCCTCCAGTTTCGGCTTCCCATCCTCCACGTAAACGGTCTGGCAAGAAGAAAGGACTGTATCCGCAGGCCGAGTCAACGTCAAATTCTTGACCCGAACATTACCGGAAATGACCGTTATGACGGCTGTCGTTGGGATGTAAACCTCTACGATGAAATCCACTGGCTCATCACTACTAACGGGCTCAATGGAAGCCGCGGGGGTTAAGACCATGTAAGGAGCGCCTGAGCTTCCTACGCTCGGCTTGGTCACTCGAAGAAGACCCTGGGTCATTTCAATGACATCCGCCGGACCATGTTCAGTTTCTCTTGTAGCGAGGAACATGGAGGAAGAGCTGCCGAGCGAGTTCAGTAATCCCGTTTTCCACTTGAGGAACAGTTTTCCGTTTTCGCTCGTGCTCACCGTGTTCCACGCCTCGACCACGCTCCCTACGGCCAGTTTTGCCGGCTCCTGGTCTCGGTCCACAACCACGCTTGCGTCTCCCTGAACGGCTTGTACCGCAGCTTGCGGTGGACCCACTACCTGGGCGTTCGATGAGGCCGGACCAGCTACTGTGACACAACACATCACGGCAAAGACAAGAGCTAATTTCATGCTTGCGGCCATTGAGATTTTCGTCTTCATGGATAGTTCTCCCATTTTATTTCTTTTGAGTTCAAAGACCGAGCTAGATCACTTAGCCCCTGATTGGAACAGCGAGGCATGCCCTATAATCGTCTTAGCTATGGAAACTCAATCGTTTACTGTTATCTGCCGAGCAGACCTAATGCGCCTACTATGATCAAATAAACCCCGATGATCCATGTCACGAAACGAGGCGCTATGAGTATCAAAATACCGGCTATCAAAGCTACCACCGGCTGAAGTTGCAGATTTATGTTCATGTCTTCCTCCATGGGACAATCGCTCCGCAGAAACTGCGTTTATTGTGATTCATGTTTAGGAACTTCATTTCTAACGGCGTCCAAGAGACCTGGACCAGTTCTTCCACCCTTGCCAGCCTGATTTCCGGCGATAGAGCATAATCTCGACTAATCCGAGCAGGAACAGGAGTACCACCGCCCCGAGCGTCGCACTGATCAATGGTCCGATGAGTCCGTGAAAGGACAACCTCATGAAGCTGAACAGAAAGCCCCCGATGAAGGCCCCTACGACTCCTACAATCAGATTGATAACCAGCCCAGTTCCTCTTCCTCTTATAATTTGTTCGGCCAGAAAACCGGCGACAAGTCCTATTATCAAGAACCCGATCAATGGCTCAATTGGCATATTGATTCTCATGTTTTCCTCCTGCGACAATTAGTCGATAAACAATGTACGTCCAGGAATTCGCCTGGTGTACTCCATCAATCGCTACGAGGCTCCATTGTTCAAATCATTTTCTGACTCTTCCGTACAGTGATTGTATCTTGCCGGCCAGTTGATTGATTTTTCCGCCAAGAACGCTGGAATACCTATGACTCCACCATCCCCATTTTTCGCGGACCTTACCTTTCAACTGCTTCACGTTTCCGACGAATAAATGCCGATTCATAGGATTTCTCCTTGTTACCAACTGCAATTACGCTCTTTTGGGCAGCCCAATCACATTACGCTGTCTCCCGGACGATCAGACCCCGGAAAGTCCTGAGAAAAAGTTTCGTATCAGGCTAGTTTTTTCCTCCAAAGAACTCGCGGATTTTCCCATACCACTCAGAGTCAGTGAAGTTCGGCCATTTCTTGCTTTCAAAGTTGGGCGCTTTTTCTAGCTGAACCTTGTCTATGTCTACAATGATCGTGTCCGCTTGAGCGCTTGTCTTCACGGATTTCCACGGAATGGGTATCAATCGGTCACCTGTCCCGAGCAAACCTGCGGGGGCCAAAACTATATAGTCGAGACATGCGTCTTTACTCAGCACTATATCTTCAATCTTTCCGAGGTCCTCTCCTTTTTGACTTATCACTTTTTTCCCAAGTATCTTACTTACTCTGTCTGCGTGCTCCAGGGCGGTTTTTTCGCTTGTTTGGCTCTGTTCTGCGCTCGTCGGGGGTTTTTCATCCGTTTGAGCCTGGACGCTGGGAGTCTTACCCACCTCTGGCTCAGCGGCAAGCGCTTGAGTTACAAACAAGGTAAAGACTGCCAGAAACAGCGTCATAAAGTTTCTCGATTTTTTCATCGAGTTTCTCCTTCCTGTTATCGTGATGATTCTAAAGGCGTCAGAGCGATGAGGACCCAGTCCCATTATTAACAGCCAAACACTGAAATTACCGCTTTGACATGTCCATAATCGCTGAAACCGAACAGTCTACCGCTCCAGCACGATTAAAATACCAGCAGCGATAGCGAGCAGAGCCAATAAAACACTGACGACCGGATTACCGACAGATAGCGCCTGCAGCAGGCCCGTCACGATCAGCCAGATGCCAAGTAAAAGGAATCCCAATCTTTTTGTTACGTTCAGATTCATGTTGTTCACCTCCTTTTTTGAGAACCGAGATTCGTACTACCGCAGGCCATTCCAGGACCGCTAAAGGCCCCTTCGGCCTTGAAGGAGATTAATCACTATCACCACGAGCGCGATGATCAAAAGAATGTGAATGACTCCGCCCATGGTGTACGAGGTAACTAAACCTAGTAGCCAAAGGATCAACAAGATTACCACTATGGTCCAAAGCATTTTTCTTCCTCCTTATGCCGCTTCTGACGATAATTCGCCGGGTTTTTCCGGTTTCATGGTTAGAGACGGCCCGTCAATAGGAGCACGATCACGATGATCAGCACCACACCAAGGAGACCGCTGGGGCCACGCCCCCAGCTACGACTATATCCCCAGGTCGGTAGCGCTCCTACGAGCATAAGGATCAGGATAATTACTAGAATAGTGCCCATTCTTTTTCTCCCTCCAGACTTTTAAGAATAGCGTCAGTGACATAACCATCACTGGAGACGCTTTTAACCCTTATAATTCCGGTATGCACCTTGCGTGCCAATTAAGGCAATGGATAAGGTTTTCCATAAGAGTAATCCTATCAGATAGTTAGCCACAGCGATGGCCGTGGGTTGAAACAGCAAGGGGCGACAAGAAAGCGGTTAGTGTCCTATTAACAGGCCACCCAATTGCTGTCACTGTGTTATCAAGGGGTTATATATTTATCAGTGCCTGATGATAGGACACTAATGTGCGGCTTTGGACTAGTTTTCGCTCTCAACATGGGGGTCACCTTCTGTTATTCGTTCCGCCAGTACGGCAGGTGAAAATCAATTTCACAAAATCGATGTAATATTGAGCAATTGAATCATGCTTCTAGACAGCGGGTTAGGCGTCACCCCACCGTGCATGTTGACCTCATCCGCTTCAGTGTTCTCCAGGATGCTCCGGGCTTTCTCCACCTCTTCTGTGCTCCCGTGACAGATTACAAGGAACTTGTCGGCTTTTATTTGGGTTTCATACTTGATGATACTGTCTTTTGGGATGCCTATACTGTATAACCCGGCGCCAACTGCGCTGACGCCGCCAACAACTACAGCTCCTTCGAGCGCCCCCACGATCCAGCTCACCAGTGGTCCCGCTACGGCAATGGGACCTATACCGGGAACGAAAAAAAAGGCGGCGCCGAACAGTAAGCCCCACAGCCCGCCCCAAAAAGCGCCGATCTTCCCCCAAGCCTTCATACGGTCCCCAGTATTATAGTATCCAACCACATGCTCATCAGAGTGATAGTCCTTGCCCACTACAGACAGCTTCTTCATGTCAAGTCCTGCCTTCTGGAGTTCCTTGACTGCAGCCTCTGCCGCTGTGTGGTTGTTGTACACTCCAGCGACCGCTCTGTTTCCTGTAACGTTCATAACTCTCTCCTTCGTGTTGTGATTCGGTTTTCGTTATGGATTACATCCCTTGCTTCGGCGCCAAATCCAGGCGACTCTGCCAAAATTAGTTAGCGCCGGAAGTTTTTCAGGTCTTTTCCTTTTCCTCCGTCAATTAGGATTGCTCGTGCTTCTTCAGTTTTTGTCGGGCTTACTGCCTCACTTTGACCTGTTTTTACGCCCCCAGAGTATTGGCGAATAACAATGTTTAGGGGATCGGATTCAGAGAATCGGCTCTTAGAGTAAAACTGAACTGAACTTTCTCTTGCTAAAGTCCTCAGCCGTTCCTTCAATTGAGTCGTCAATCTAGCTCGAGCAGACTCTATTAAACGCATGTATTCGGCGAACAGATTCGCCGAATATAGCTGTTTATAACCAGGGCTCTGAATAAGCGCATGGTACACCTTGACAAACCTTTCATGTTCGGGGGCTCCGGCGAGATTACTGAATACTCGATTAATTAGTTCGCCATTCAATTGCATGGAATCTGTCGATGATTGTCGCGACAAATGCGCTAACATGGCTGTTCGTTTCTCAGCCTCATAGCACCGTTCTATATCGCGCCCCATCGATTCCAAGTCCTGTATCTGTTCGATCAACTGATAAGCGCTGTCATCGAATGGTATCGACAAATCCTGTGATCGAACGGTACCCGGCGTGATGATGATTGTCGCAACCAACAAGAGCGAGCCCAAAAGTTTAGTTTTAGTCTTCATTGTGTCGTAACCTCAGCCCCCGTTATTCAGTGAAATGAGCCCAAGAGCCAAATGAGACAAGATTTTCAAAATCTTTAGTGGTAACATGATCGGAGCCAAGCATGGCCTCAATGCAATGAAAAGCTTGCATCCTCCAATGCTGCAAAGCGGCCGGATCAAAATCAGAGTCGAGCACATACCAGCCCGCAGCTATCAAATTGTCGATTCGTTGTTCGATAGGCATTGGAGTTCTTTCTATCAACAAGATTCCCCTGAACAACCTTCGCATGCACGACGCCTCCAAAGTGATACCTTTGCAGATGTCCACAGTTACAGAGCCTGGTCCTGAGAACTCAAAAAACGTTTCAAACTATGGTAACGGAGATAGTATAACCCTTGCCGCAAATAGAGCACATTTCGTGCCAACTGCCCTACGCAGAACCATCTGCTTGAAAAACTGAACCTAATTATATAGTTAGATATAGCGGCAGAGTTTGGCGCAACTTACGAAGCGTCTACAATAGAAGCTGGACGAGGGAAATGTGCCCTACAAACGGGCCACACAATTCCTGATGTGTGTTTTATCAAGGGGTTAAGAATTCGCCGTAGTGTCTTAATGTAGGTCAATCGACCAGGCGTGCGGTGCGATTTTCGCTCTTAATTTCGATTCGCTTTACTCACAAAATCCGCTTTTCTTGTTATCAAATAGATGGCCGGAAGAAAAAGTTCGGCGGATTAATGGAATTACGTCCCGAATCATGCGCTGGTTCAAGATCCGAGATGTTGGCTCTGGATCTTCTCTATTTCACCAAGGTTTTCTAGAAAGACATCTAGTATTGCAGGGTCAAAATGCTTTCCTTTGCCTTCCTTCATGATCTGCAGGGCTTTCTCGTTAGGAAACGCATCCTTGTAGGGTCGTCTTGTTGGTCAAGGCGTCGAAGACATCCGCCAACGGCAGCAATTCTTCCGTGAAAGCGGTATGTTTTCTCCTGACAAGTCCATTAGGATAGCCACTGCCATCCCATTTTTCGTGATGGGACAGCGCTATGGTCTCGCCTGCCTGAAGTAATTCCGACGAAGACCCGCCAAGAATCTTTCCACCAATGACAGTGTGTCGCTTCATGATTTCCCATTCGTCTGGATCCAATTTATCCGGCTTGAGCAATATGGCGTCAGGGATGCCCATTTTCCCAACGTCATGCATGGGACTTGCGTTGCGTATATTTTCGCAATCGTGAGGTGTGAGGCCGCTTTTGGTCGCCAGAAGATGACAATAACGGCTCATGCGCCTGACATGAAGCCCGGTGTCTTCGTCCTTGTACTCAGCCGCTATTGCCAGCCTCTCAATCGTTTCCAACTGGGATTGGTATGTTTGACGCTGTCCCTCGGCAGCATCTTTCAGTGCCTGTTTCAAATGAATGGTTCGCTTTTCCACCATGTTCTCTAATTCGGCACGGTATCGCTTGATTTCATCCTGCGTTTCCTTCATCCTGACCAGAGAAGCGGCACGCACCTTCAATTCCAGCTTGTCCACCGGCTTGGTGATAAAATCGTTTGCCCCCGCCTCCACAGCTCTCAACCGCTCTTTTTTCCCGTCCAAAGATGTGACCATACAGATGGGCACGTCGCAGAACTCCCCGTCTTCACGGATTCTTTGTGCTACTTCAAAGCCATCCATGCCGGGCATCATGATATCGAGCAGCACGAGGTCGAAATCCAGCGTGACCATTGAGAGCGCCTGAAAACCGTCTTCGGCAAAATCTACTTCATATCCGATGCTCAATAGCATAGCCTCCAACAGTTCCCTGTTGAGTTCTTCGTCGTCCACGACCAAAATTCGGGGCGCGCGTTTCCTCATTTCTCAGACCTTTCCACTGGAAGATACTTCTCAATAATTCTCACAAACTGCCTGGTATCAATAGGCTTGGAGATATACCCGTCGCATCCGGTCTTTACGTACCATGGCCTCGTCAGTGGGCATGCTATGGGCCGTCAAGGCCAAAATGGGTATGTCGAGCGTATTAGAATCCCCTTTCAGTATCTTGGTGGCCTGCAGACCGTTCATGCCGGGTAATCCAAGATCCATAAGGATAATATCAGGATGCTGAGCCTTTGCCACGCTGATTCCATCCATGGCGTTTGTCGCCTGCAGGACTTCGTAGCCTGCAACTTCCAGAAGATCGACAGCCAGTTCCATATTCATGGGATTGTCTTCGACAACTAGCACTTTCATGACTACGTAACACCTCCTATAGTTTCTTGCCATCAACCTGTTCCCAGGTTGGCTCAGCAGCGCATGGGATAGTAAAGGAGAAAATACTCCCGCAACCTTCTCCCTCGCTTTCTATCCAGATCTTTCCACCGTGCAATTCTACCAATTTCCGCGTCAAAGCCAGTCCTAGCCCTGTACCTTGATACTTCCGGGCAGTCCCCGAGTCGATCTGTTCGAACTCATCGAAAATCCGTTCTTGATCCTCCACCTTTACGCCTATTCCATTGTCCCGTACACTGAAGACAAGTTCGTTCTCCTTCTTTTCCACTGCCACATAAAGCTTGCCTCCATCCGGTGTAAATTTCGTGGCGTTGGACAGCAGGTTCAAGATAATTTGTTTTAGGCTGCGTTCGTCTGCCCACACCATCAGGTCGTCCTGAGCATGGAGACTTACGTCCAGATTGCGATTAAGCGTCTTCTCCCGAACCAGCAGAAGACATTCGTCCAGCATCTCTCTGACTTTCATGTCGGAGCAACGTAATTCAGTTTTTCTTGCCTCAATCTTTGCCAAATCCAAAATGTCATTTATGAGGCTGAGTAGGTGACGTGCAGCTATGAGTATATTGTCAACATACCTGACCTGTTTCGCATTCAAGTCCCCAAAAGTCTTATCATGAAGAACTTCTGAGAACCCAATTACTGAATTCAGAGGCGTACGAAGTTCGTGACTCATGCTTGCGAGGAATTCGCTCTTTGCCCTGTTTGCCGCCTCCGATGACGCGATGTCCTCTTGGCCCTGGCGCAACTCATCTTCGTATCGCTTCGTTTGGGATATGTTTCTTGCTATGGATGATACGCCCAGGATTTTTCCGAAAGAATCCCTGATCGGAAAAACGGACAGGAGGACTGGGATTTCCCTCCCATCCTTGGCAACTCTGCTAGTTTCAAGGTTTTCTGTTCGCTCTCCACGTATTACCATCTCAAGAAGATGCGTCACCTCAGCGTGAAGCCTCGGGGGTATAATAGCGAGTATAGACTGCCCCTTCGCTTCTTTAGCAGTAAGGCCGTACATCTTTTCTGCCTCCCTATTCCAACTCACGATTGTACCATCCAGATTCTTGCCGATTATGGCCTCGTCCGAGGACTCCACTATGGCAGCCAGGAAAGCCCGGTCACCCTCGGCCGTCACGCGTTCGGTAACGTCCCTGACTAGAGCTGCCGAATGTCCCCCATGTTTGTTCGAATATTCGCTCACTGATATCTCCACGGGGAACGTGCCGCCATCTTTTCTAAAGGCAATTTTGTTACGGATTCTTTCATTTACTCCTGTTTCCAATGCCTTCAACCGAGGCTTCAGAGATTCGTCTTGTACCCTGGAATAGAGATCCGGCACGAACAGATTAACATTTTTCCCTATCATCTCTTGGGCCGGGCAGCCGAACAGTCTCTCACCCGCTGGGTTAACCATTTCTATGGTACCCTGATCATCGAAACCAATTATACCGTCCAATGCAGACTGGAAGATTGACAGAATCTTGGCCTCGCTTTCCTCAAGCGCTGTGCGGACCGCTTTCTGCTCGGTCTGGTCCCTGAAGACAAGGACTACTCCACTAATAGACCCGTCTTGGCTGATTGGGGCGGCGCAGTATGCGATGGAGCGCTCGGCGCCGTCTCGTGCTATGAGCACGGTGTCATTCGCCCATTCCACCACCGTCCCATCAGAGAGGACCTTCTGAACAGGGTTCTGTGCAGGCTTACTGGGCTTATCGTTCACGATGCGCAAAACATCATCTATGGTTTTGCCTTTGCCCTCGTCCTCCGTCCATCCGGTAAGTCGCTCAGCCACAGGGTTCATCTGTTGCACCAGAGTTCCTGTGTCAGTGGTTATCACCGCGTCACCGATAGAATAAAGGATAGTCCGATACCGCTCCTCAATCAGCCGTCGCTCCTGCTCCGACCTGTAGAGGTTCTTATACATAGAGGCCTGACGATTTCGGTATCCATAGGCGCTACCAGTTCCTACTACCAGAATCAAAGCCCCGGCGAACAACGCTGCAATGATGCCCCGAAAATGAGCCCCCTGCAGGATCTCGGTCTTGTCCACTTGGGCCACGATAAACCAGAGCGAATTGGGAATATGTTTCAGATAGGCAAGCACATCTTCTCCGCGGTAGTCCTTCCCCTCGAATAGCCCTTCCTTTCCTAATATTGCCTGAGTGGCCGGAAGTGTCGTGTCGAGGACATGTCTGAAGGTGAGCGGAGTGTTGGGCCGGTGACGGACTTGATTCAGGTAAAGAACCTCATCGCCGTTTCTGCGGACCAGAAGCGTCTCGGTCGTACGACTGAGGGTGGGCCAAGAACGAATCAAAGGGTACAGGAGCGATTCGGCATTGCTCCTCAGGACCGCCACGGCAACGGCCTTGCCCTCTTGGCCCAGAACAGGCGCCACCGCCGCGAGTTGAATAATACCCTGGGATGATGATGCATACAGCTCGCTCAATGTCGCAGAGCCCTTGGTAAGAGCTTCCTGTACGGCCTCCCTCTCAACCGGGCTCAACGATTCCGGCTGGGGCTTGGCAGACAAGAGCATGTTACCGTCGAGGTCGAACAACACGATGTCGGCGTAACTTCTTGTTTGTTGCTCAAGCGCCAATCTATCCTGCATCGCTTTCTGGAGTAAATTGTCGCTCTGGTCCAGGAGCCACTCAGATAATGCGTCTCTCTCAAAAGGACCGTTCGCCAAAATCCAGACGTCGCCAAGTCGTTGTTTCCTCCACATTACTATCTCATCGATCTTCAACTTGACGACGCTCGCTAGGTCCTCGTAATTCTCCTTCTGTATTCGCTCAGCCTCATGGGTGTAGTATGTATAACCTGCGATCAAGAGCACTGCGGTCGCTCCCAAAAAAAGAAACTAACCAGGGCCATCCAGTACGGATGGGAAAGCCTCCTTCTAGTTTGCGGTCAGGGATATTAATTGGCATTTTGGATCTTCCTCATGAAAGCAGGTGAATTCTGAATCAAGATGTTGTGTTCCTTTGTTTTCTCGTCGCGCGTTTCAGACACAGAGTTAACCGGAGGACTCGCCGGCAATTCGCACCAGAAAGCGCTCCCCCGACCAGGTTCGCTGTTAACACCAATCCTCCCGCCGTGGGCTTCCACAGCCAGCTTGCAGAAGGCAAGCCCCAGGCCTGTCGAGTATTTTCGTCCCCTCTGATTTGATTCTACCTGCCAGAAACTTTTCAAAGATTTTATTGTGATACTCCGCAGGGATGCCTTCACCAGTATTTTCAACCGCAAAGCTGACATGTTTTCCATTGGAATTGACCGTAACAGTGATCCTCCCATCAGCAGGTGTGAACTTGAAGGAGTTCCCCAGAAGGTTTTCAATCACCCTGGAAACAAGTCCTTGATCGGCTACAAGTAGGATGGGACGCTCCGGTAATTTACGAACGATTTCACGGTTACCCTTCAAAGACCCAAGTCTCGCAAGGACCTGCCTCGCGACCTGCGCCAGGTCAAATTCGGCTAAAGTCAGAGTCAATGACCCGGACTCCATGCGACTGACATCGGAACCGAGCCAATCATCCCGTTTAGCATTTCGGTCGAGGCCCTGGCGGATTTGACATATTCTTTCCCACGATCAGTAAGATTTTCCTTTTCGTAAGTCTCCAGGATTTCCAAATAACCAAGGACTGCCATGAGGGGACTGCGCAAATCATGGATAATCATATGAACATGGCTGTCTCTAACGTCTTCGAGTTCACGGAGTCGTTTGTAATTATCGAGCAGTTGGAGCTTTTGTTTCTGGATTTTGAGATGCGTCCTGACACGCGCAGAGAACAATCGTGGGAGTTAACGGCTTGGTGATGTAGTCCACCGATCCTTCATCGAATCCTTTCCGTTCATCTTCTACCTCTGATTTGGCAGTGACGAAAATGACCGGAATATCCGACGTCCTTGCATCTTCTTTGAGGACACGGCAGACTTCATAGCCATCCATCACTGGCATCGCTATGTCCAGCAAAATGAGATCCGGCGGGTCTGTGGACCGGGCTATAGCCACGGCTTCTTCTCCGTCCAAGGCGGCTTTCACTTCATAGTGAGGCCTCAGGATAACATCCAGAACACGAATGTTTTCTGAGCGGTCGTCTACAATAAGGACGGTTTGTTTCAATTCATGATTGTACATCCTAAATTTCCAGCTCGGCCATCAGCTCGGCCAGAACCTTCCCGGCTCTGGCGAAATCATAGCTTTCCAGGGACTCTTGAAGCACACTCAAGCGTTTCTCAAACGCACCGCCGTGTAGTTGCTCCTTTATGGGGCCAATCAAGACATCGGCCCTTGTGGAATTCTGTCCTACAAGAAACCTTCAACTCTCGTAGCAGAGACAGAGATTTCAATGGATCGATTTCTAGTGAAAGTTTCGACATACAGCCGGCGCTCGTGGCCGCTTCGTCCCTCTTCAGAAAAGTCGGCGAAGAAGGAACCTCGTTCAACGTTGCCTTCATTTTCTTTTCCTGCGTTAAGATTCGTTCGTTACGAATGTCCAAGGGTATGGTGAAAGTGAACACGGTCCCTTTGCCTTCACCCTCACTTTCCACCCATATTTTCCCTCCGTGAAGCTCCACGAAGCGCTTAGTCAAGGTAAGTCCCAGGCCCGTGCCCTTACACTGACACGAAGCCTCACTATTCACATGTTCAAACACGCGGAAAATTGTTTCCTGATCTTCAGGTTTTATTCCGATACCACTATCTCGCACGCTAACCTTGAGATCAGTGTCTGTCGTTCCAACTTTCACCACGATCTTGCCACCATCTGGAGTAAACATGGTCGCATTGGAGAATAAATTGAACATCACTTGTCTCATTACACGTTCGTCAGCAAACATGGACAATTCTGCAGGAGCGATCACGTCAACAGTATGTCTGTGTCTGAGAGTCTGCTCTCTTATAAGAAGCAGGCATTCATCGAGCAAAACCTTAACGTCAAACTCTGAACGCTCCAGTTCCGTCTTTCCTGCCTCTAACTTTGCAAGATCCAGCAATATGTTGATGAGACTCAGCAGACGTCGCCCTGAAACCAGTACGTTCTCAACGTCACTTGGTTTGCTTCTGATTGAGTTCGCCAAAACTCCCATCCTTCAGAATCTCGGAGAACCCAATTATCGCGTTGAGAGGTGTACGAAGCTCATGGCTCATATTTGCCAAGAATTGGCTCTTTATCCCGTTGACTTCCTCCGGCGCTGCCTTTGCTTGGAGCACAGCATCCTCGACCCGTTTGTTGCGCTCGATGATGTTGAGAATCACGCCTATCAGTCCAAACAAGTCCTCGGGGGTCAGACAACGTGGACCTGTGACAAATCAAATCTTGGACAGCGCCACAGGAGTCTTGCGTTCGTCCTAGTTCCTCGTTCTGAATTTGGAGTTCGATTTGGCATATTCTCAACTCATGAGCTAGCTTTTCCATCTCATCGCAGGACATAGCTGATACGTCCTCGGTCGTGGGTGCACTTTCGCGAAGTTTTGCCTCAGCCTGTTTGCGGAGGTTGGAATGGCTCCCCTTATCTTCATCTCGATCTGGCATGCGGCACCCCAATTACAAGTTCATTTCAAGTTTATGTGACCAGGAACGCGCCTTGATATGATCTCCGTGGTTCCGCCGATCAATTCTTGCTGCAGTATCGCGAGATTACTGTCCAAGCCTGGTAGACTTCCAGGAAACAGCCATATGAGTCGAGGGTTGGGATCCGAGAGGCCAATTATACTTCACAAACGAAATTGCGAAGGCGGGATCGTTAATTATCTGCCAAGGTTCTTTGCCCCGAAATCCCAGTTAATCAGTTGATCCAGAACTGCGTTGACATAGTCCGCTCGTCGGTTCTGGTAATCTAAATAGTAGGCGTGTTCCCACACATCGATGGTCAATAACGGTTTCATACCAGTGGTCATCGGCACATCCGCATTGCCGGTCTTGACCACCTTGAGCTTGTCACCATCCAGAGCGAGCCACACCCAGCCGCTGCCGAACTGGGCCATTGCAGCAGTCGCCAACTCCTTCTTGCATGCATCCAAGCCGCCGAAGGAAGCCTCAATCTTTTGCTTCAACACCGCCGGTGGTTCACCACCACCCTTTGGTCTCAGGCTATGCCAGTAAAATGTGTGATTCCATGTTTGCGCCGCATTATTGAAGATCGCCGTCTTGTCAGCTTTGCCGGCTGTCTCGATGACGATTTTCTCCAACGGCAGGTCCGCAAACTCAGTTCCTGCTACCAGCTTGTTCAGGTTATCTACGTAACCCTTGTGATGCTTCCCGTAGTGGAAACTAATCGTATTTGCGGAGATTACGGGTTCCAGTGCGTTATCAGCGTAGGGCAGAGACGGTAGGACATGCTGCGTTGCGCTTTCAACCTTGTTATTGCTCATCATTTTCCTCCCTTGTAGTGGCGTAAAAGCCTAACCAGTGATTAAAAAACTGTATGGAGTTGATCCATAAAAGGTTTTCCGAGTGTCGAACATAAGAAACATCAGCTACAGCATCAATGTCTTGATGGACCAACTTTCCTGAAATCGATATATCCCCGCTCAACGTCTACAGATATCAGCTCCACGCGAATCCGGTCGCCGACATCAATACCCTCGAACCCATGGACCAGCCTCCCTTCAACAGGCATCTTGAGGAGCCGGACCCAGGTGCCTTTGGAAGAAGCACCAGTGACAATGGTATCAAACTGTTCTCCGATTCTCGATTCAAGGAGAAGCGCAGCCGCGGATTTGCCGACCTGCCGTTCGACTTTCTTGGCGGCATCCTCTTTTTCCGTGCAGTGTTTCGCCAGAACATCCAGTTCATCATCGCTGTATGGCGAAGATCCTCTGTCTATGGCGGCCTTCAATAAGCGTTGAGTGATCAGATCGGTATAGCGACGATTAGGGGCTGTGGAATGGGTATAGTCCCTGACAGCGAGACCAAAGTGTCCTGGGGCAGTCTCTCCAGGAAGTTCCGCAACGTATTCACCAGCTCCTAAAAGTTTGATAACAGCGAGGGATAGGTCGGGGAATCGAAGCGGATCGGCTGCTTTCTCCTTGATGAGAAACTCCTCCAGCGCTTTTGAATCTGGGTTATCAGGAAGCTTGAACCCATGTTCCCCGGCAATCTCGACAATCCGTTCCCATCGTTTTGGAGTGCGTACCACACGGCGGATCGAAGGGAATTTTCTTGACGAGAGATACCGGGCGGTCACGCCGTTTGCCGCTATCATGAAATCCTCAATAATGTCCTTGGCGCGGTTCTTTTTTTCCACTTCGAGATCACGGATTTCATCGCCGTCAAATATCGGTTTCGCCTCAATGGTTTCAAAACTAAGCGCCCCATGAACATGCCGGAAATTCTTCATGCGTTGTGCTATCCTGTCCTGCATGCGCAGATTCTCATCAAGCCCATTTACGGCGGCAATAGCCTCAGGCACAGTTCCATTCCCTTCCAGCCATGCGGCAACGCTGTTATATGCGAGCTTCGCATGATTGCGGACACGCGCCCTGTAGATATCAGAATCCTGAAGGGATCCGTCCGCGCCAATCACCATTTCAACGACAATCGATAGGCGATCCTCATTGAAATTCAGGGATGTGAGGTCGGTGGAAAGTGTTTCAGGAAGCATTGGGAATATCCGAGCCGCGGTATAAACAGAGGTAGTATTGTGGCGAGCGTGTTCGTCAATGGCTGATCCATTTTTAACGAGCGAGTCCACGTCAGCCACAGCAACAAGAATCTTTACTTTGTCTCCTGGCATTGCCTCGGCAACGGTAAGCTGATCCAGGTCAAGGGAGTCATCGTTGTCAATGGAAGCCCACAGAAGGTCCCTCAGGTCACGAACTGGCTCACCGTTCATCTCCGCAGGTGCCTGAATCTTGGCAAGTTCGGCGAGCGCTTCGGCAGAAAAGTCAGGGAGCAATCCTCTCTCAAGCATCGCCCTCTCGGCGATACTCTGTAAAATAGCACGGTGCTGTTTATCATTCGCATTCATAGCATGCCCTTCTCACTTCATTCGGCCTTAACCCGAAGAGTACCCGGGCAGTGTCCTCCGAGAAATCAGGCAAGGGAACTTCTCAATGCTCCATCAATTCTTCTTGTCTGACGGATTGGGTTCCTTAGTCTTTTCCTTGACCTTTTCTTCTTGAGGCTTGGCCCCTTCCATTTTTTCCTGGGTCTTTTCTTTCATCTTTTCCATCTGCTGTTGCCGCTGAGGCTCCTGCATTTGTTGTTGTCGCGGCGTTTGCTGTTGCTTTAGGTGTTCTTGCTGAAGCTCTTCCCGCTGCATGTGTTGACGTCGCATCGGCTCGGCCTGCTCGCGATCAGGGTGTATACGCTCACGTTGCTCCTTTTGAGGACGAACCTGTTCTGTGGGTTGTCCTGCGCCCTTTGAACAGTCCCTTGCCTTTCTTTTTTCCGCCTCTTCCATGGTTTTGAATGGACCTGCGATGGTGTCAGCTTCGATCACCCTGCACGTTCCATTCTTGTCCTTGACCACAAACCAATGTTTTTTCTCAGCCAGAGCAACCCCGGCCATCAGAGAAAAAACTATCACAACAAACATTACTGACGAATTTCGGAACAATTGACGTTTCATGTTTCTCTCTCCGTTTGTGTTTTGTTTATTTTGCAAAATATTCGCTCGCTCGTTGGCTATCAAGAACGACCGTATCAACACACTATTGCCCAGCGTTTGGCGCTTCTTTCTTTTGTTTGTCAGATGGCTCATTTAGCCTCACCAACAGCCA
>CAWJXP010000058.1:0-85858 GCA_963846725.1 uncultured delta proteobacterium
CGTCTTTTAGGTGTGCTATTTTAGCGGAAATAAATTGTAAAATTAAAGGCTTCCAAATGGCGCCAAACAGCGAATCGACGGCAATACTCGAGTATGTTATGCTGAGTAAAAAGTTCTGGGGCAAAAATCCATGAGGCCAGGCCTGGTATGACGTGAGGGACGAGTAAGATCTCAACAATTCCAGGGGGTGCAACGTCACAATGGCATTAAAGAATTCGGATTTCGAAATACAAACGCTCGGCGAATGCGCGATTCCCTCTCCTATGCAAACCCCACAGTTCGTGGGAGATGAGGAAAGAATCCTCTACCATGCGGCGCTTTCAGACATTCAGGAATACCTCGGTTCCGGCAAGCAGCCACCTTCTTTCGAAATGGCAGGCCCCAGGAGGCAAATTTTTTTCGACCCCTCGAAACTCAAGTGCGGAATTGTAACTTGTGGGGGATTGTGCCCTGGCCTTAATGACGTGATACGATCCATAGCGCTTTGCCTTTTTCACCATTATGGAGTTCAGACCGTCTTCGGATTCCGATACGGTTATGAAGGTCTCACCTGCAAATACGGACACAAACCTGTTGAACTCAAGCCTGACCTGGTCGCCAATATTCAGGAGAAGGGCGGTACCATCCTCGGATCCTCCCGTGGGCCGCAGGATATTGGAGAGATGGTCGACACACTCGAACGCATGAATGTGGGGATACTGTTCGCTGTGGGCGGAGACGGCACACTCCGGGGAGCGGGAGCGATAGCTCAAGAGGTCAACCGACGCAATTTGAAGATCTCTGTTATCGGTGTCCCTAAGACTATCGACAATGACATATCTTCCGTGGACATGTCCTTCGGTTTTGTCACGGCTGTGAGCGAGGCTAGAGGGGCTATCAGCGCAGCGCATACTGAAGCCCTTGGAGGGAGAAACGGGGTCGGGCTCGTGAAACTTATGGGGAGAGATTCGGGGTTTATCGCAGCCTACGCATCCCTTGCCACGAACCATGTCAACTTCTGTCTGGTTCCCGAGGTTAAGTTCACTGTGGAAGCATTACTTCGAGCCCTGGAAGAAAGACTGAAGAATCGCGGCCATGCCGTGATTGTCGTAGCCGAAGGAGCAGGGCAAGATCTCGTTCAGGGCACAGGCGAGAGAGACGCATCCGGAAACGTCCGGTTCAGTGACGTGGGATTGTATTTGAAGGACCAGATTGTGCAGCGCTTCAAGATGAGCGGCAATGAACTCAACCTGAAGTACATTGACCCTAGCTACATAATTCGTAGCATGCCCGCGAATCCCCACGACTCAGCGTTCTGCTTGATGTTGGGGCACAACGCTGTACATGCGGGAATGGCAGGAAAAACCAACATGGTCGTCGGCAACTGGCAGCGTCAGTTCACCCATGTGCCCATTGATCTGGCCGTCACCGCTCGGAGGAAGATAGAGCCTGAGGGAAGGCTGTGGAGCAATGTGGTATCCTGCACAGGGCAGCCGCATCCGCTGGAATAGGATTTGCGCTTATAGGCTACTCTTAAGACTATTTCAGGTCCTTTCCTATCGAGAACGCTTTGCCAAGACGCCGACCGACTCCGTAATAACCCCGCGAAGAGTCAGGCGCCCACATGAACGGCTTGATCTTCTCGATCTCAAGTCCCTTTTCTCCCACAACCGTCTCATCTGCCTTTATGTCCAGAATTTCACCTATGAACTGTGTGTGAATGCCAATTTTGTGGTGATGGATGACCTTACACTCCAGAACCAATGGAAATTCGCCCACATATGGAGCGTTCACCACGTCGCTTTTCACGGGAGTCAGTCCAGTCGCCACAAATTTGTCGGTATCTTTCCCGGAGGCTATACCGATGAAATCAGCCTGCTTCACGTAATCCTCAGAGGGAATGCTTATCGTGAACGCTTTCTGTTCCATGAGATTACCGTAAGTGTAGGTTGCCTCTCGAACTGATATTGAGACGCAGGGTGGAGCGGTGCAGCAAATCCCACCCCAAGCGACGGTCATGACGTTGGGCTTACCGGCCTTATCGTACGTGCCCACTATCAAAACGGGGGTAGGGTAGAGAATTGTTTTGGCTCCTATGGATTTTTTCATGACATTCCTCCTGATGTTCGGGTCACACGTGCGCCGGACAGAGCGCTGCCCGATGTTGGTTCTATCTTTAATCTGTTTAGCTGAGCACAAAACGCAAGAGATTTCAAACGGAATCATCGACTTTATACTATCTCGCGTTCGCAGGCGTGTATTCTAATTTTTCGAGTGGCAGAGAAATATCAACCGTCGCTCTAGGCCGCTCGAAACTGAATAGCCACAAATTTGTAGCATCTAAACTTGCCATTTTTTGATTCAGGCGCATATTCTGACAAATGCCGAGTTGAGAGGGTAAAGCCGGGCGCTATTGAAAGTTGAACTTGTCCGATCTTATGGTCAAAAATTCTTGTTACGAGGGAGTGCCATGATAAATACAGTTTGCTTTTTTGAGGTACCCACAGGCAATTTTGAATCCACACAAAAATTCTACGGCGAGCTTTTCAAATGGAGTTTCGAAAAGATTCCGGGACCTTTCAGGTATTACAAGATAAAGATGGGATCTGATACGATCAAAGGCGGTATGACCGCTCGCCAGGATCCTCAACATACATCAGTGAACTACGTTAAGGTAGAATCTGTACAGGCGTCTCTGGAAAAGGCGCAGAAACTCGGAGCGCAGGTCGTAGTCCCGACGAACCCTGTTCCAGGAACTGGTTGGTTTGCAGTGATCCTAGACCCGGAAGGCAATCGCATCGGTCTGTGGCAAGAAGACAGTTCCGCTGGATAGTTTAAGACCTTATGCTTATTGGCATTACAGCTACATCTACAATATAATAAATATTTTTTTGGGATAACAACCTAGCGACAACAGAAGAACTCAGCGTGATTTCTTGGGAAAGAGAGGGAATCACGAAAGATGCGGATGGACACCCCAAACAAAAAAGGCTACAGGAAAAACCCTGTAACCTCGTTAATATCGTTGGTAGCGGGGAGAGGATTTGAACCTCTGACCTTTGGGTTATGAGCCCAACGAGCTACCTGGCTGCTCCACCCCGCGGCATCTCTATAGTTTAACAAAATGATTCGTTATGTCAACCCCGTTTATCATGTGTTTACGAATATTTCTTTTGAAAGCGAGGATTTCTTTCCTTATTTTGAACATGTCTTCCCCCATTACTAAAGAAGTCAGGTAAGGGACTAACCGACTGGGGTTTTTCCTTATTATACCAATCAATTGTCTCCAGAATTGCAGCCTGACACTTGATACTATCCCCGTCTCCAAGCCAGCCGAATGATTTGACTTAGTCCAGCAAGACCCTGCGTAAGCTGACGGGTTGCTCTGCGCTTCTGGCGGACTTCAATCCCCTGTTTTTTTGCCATGGCGTCTCTTGTCGGTCGCATGGTGAGATAATAATTATAAGACCGCGCAAGGAAATTTGACGGACTGTACAATTCATCCCAAACATCCGCGAATTCTTCGTCGATTTCCGACTGAGGTCTTGATGGGATATAATTCATCTCGGATGTAATGAAGTTGCCCCCATGTTTACCTTCAATGAGTCTGCCTTCAACTTTCAGCCTGTCCCACAGTTTTGTGTTGGGAATGGGCTGAAGCTTGTTGAACATTATAATCGGGATGTTGGTCTTTTTGACAAATGAGGTTATTCTTTTCCCCATACCAGGTTTTTCCCCATCGAAACCAATTATGAAACTCCCCAGGACGGTAAGGCCATTCCTGGTTATGTTGTTTACCGACTCCAGAAGAGGATTTCGAATGTTCTGAAATTTGTTTGCGCCCGCCAGAACATCTTCATCGGGAGATTCCAGTCCTATGAAAACAGTAGAGAAATTTGGCTGGGTCATAAGATCTATCAGTTCCAATGTCTTGCCCGAGGTTTATTGACGCTTGGGTTGTAAAACTGAAAGGACTCGCATTGGCCTTCATCCACACATCCATATCCTTCAGGAGAGCTACGGCGTGTTTGCGGCTACCGATAAAGTTGTCGTCACAAATGAATATGACGTCACGCCAACCGAGCTTATAGACTGCGTCAAGCTCATTGACCACCTGCGCAGGGGTTTTATATCTCGGCTTTGGGCCATACAGGTTAATGATGTCACAAAATTCGCAGCCAAATGGGCATCCTCGTGATGATCTGAATCCCCAGAGCTTCATAATTCCTGAGATTGAGCAGGTCGAAACGTGGAACAGGCGACAGGGATAAATCGGGTTTTTCGGGATTTTCTATGACACCCCCTGACTGTCCCTGTTTCAGGCTTTCCAATAGCAATGGTATGGTGTTTTCGCCTTCGCCTCTGACCAAAAAATCACAACCGGCCGCCAGCGAATCTTCCGGAACCGATGTTGCGATAGGACCCCCAACAACTACGGTTTTTCCTCTATTCTTGGCCTCCCTGATTAATTCAATGAAATTGTTCTGTTGGATCAACATGGCTGAGATCATTACGAGGTCCGGCCAGTTCCAATCAATGTCAGACCTGGGTTGGGTGGCAAGGTCCACAAGACGAATATCCCAATCGCCTGGGCAAGAGAGCCGCAACGGTAAGCAAACCCAGTGGAGGGTTCATTGTCTTGGCGTCAGGAATTTTAGCTGTTCAGGGAAACTCCAGTAAGAATTTGGAAATTCCGGATTTATTAGTAAGGTCTTCAATATGTCATCCTCAAATTGATCCTGTTAATTAAGCTAAAGACTTCCTGTAATATTCTGTAAACGCTGTGTTTTTTTGCTCCCAATCTCAATTACAAGCTGATTGATGTCGTGGTTATCCTCCAGAGTCCAGCCACATTCCAGAAACTCAATCAGGTCGTGGCCCCGGAGAAGACTGTTCAAATGATGAAACATCACGAGAGGAACTCCCAGCCTTTTGAATTCCTTCCTTAACCCACACATTGCGGCTCGCAAACCCACAACAAACTTTTTTCTAAGACCAGCTTGATTCCTGTTATGAGACCCAGCCTGCCATTGGCCTGTTTCAGAAGAGGGTTCATGTCCGGCAATACCATGATTACTCCTGAAGGTTCATCATCATATAGACTGAAAAACACGAAGATCTTCTTGCAAAACTCGTTTCAGGTTTTTGGCCATCTCATGGACTTCTCCATCACTCATGGGCACAAAACCCCAGTTCTCCGCCCATGCTTGATTGTAAAGCCTGGCGAGAAGCGCTATTTCCGAATCATAATTTTTCCGTGAAATGTTCCGAATCTTCACGTGCCCCTTGCCAAGCACTCTTTTCCCAAGCCGCTCAATGCGAGGTCCAGCAGGGTCGGTCTGGTAAACCCTGAAAGTGAAGAGATCCTTTTCCTTCACATATCCCGCCTCTTCAACAAGCTCGGGATAATACGGAAAATTCCAGGGCATCATTATTGTGGGCAAATACTCGAATCCTTCGATCAGTAGGCCAACCTCGTAATTCGTAGATGGGTTTAACGGGCCACGAATAAAGGTCATCCCTTTCGATTTTACCCACTCTTCGGCGCACGAGAATAGGGCCTTCGAAGCTTCGTGGTCATTAAAGCACTCGAAAAACCCCCAGATCCCCATTTTCTCATTGTGGTAATCATTGTAATTATTATCGATTATGGCTGCGATCCTGCCTACAGGGCGTCCGTCTCTTTCCGCAATAAACAGTTCACGCCTGGAAAACTTCCAGAAAGGATGCTTCGCAGTGTTCAGGAGTCTTTTGAAATCGCTCTTGAGTGGTGGAACCCAATTCGAATCCGGTGGATAGATAGCCCAGGGCGTATCGACAAACCTGTTTAGGTCTTTTCGGGTCTGAACCTGAACAATCCTTATTTCACTCATGTTTATTAAAGCCTCTCTACGCAGGAACCAGGAATTTGTCGACATTGCATTCATTCGAAGCTCAAACAATATCGTCAATCAGCAATGAGGACAAATCTATGCGTCTGTTTTCCTTGAGTCATGGTAATTTTTGGCAAATTCCAGAAATCGTTTGTAAGCCTCATCAAGATCATATCCTCTGGCGCAGGAATGTGTAGCGAGCCCCTGGTGAAACCAGCGATACCAACGATCAATGTCGTCTGGATTTTCTTTTATAATTTTCGAAAAGATGTCGGTTCCCGGGTATGGGGTCACCATGTTGATTTCAACATGATCCGGCTGCGCTTCAAGAATCAATTTTTTGCTTAACTCAATATCTTCTTCAGTTTCTTCAGGAAAACCTATCATAAAAAACGCATGAGACTTGATACCATCTTCTCTAAGCATCCTCACTGCGTCTATCACATGTTTGTTGGTTTCCCCTTTTCTGATGAGTTTCAGGATCCTGGGACTCCCACTTTCCACTCCCAACGTGACCCGTCTGAAATTCGCCTCTTTCATTTTTCGCACTAACTTCTTATCGAGTGTGTCGGCTCTCACTCCACCCGTGAACTCGAAACAGTTCAACCCATTGGCGATAATGGCGTCGAGCAGTTCCATCGTCCTGGATTTTATCACTGTAAAAGTGTCATCCAAAACCTTCACAACCCATCGTCCCGGCAAAGGATCAGCAGTGTTCATGGCGTCCCCGGGACAGGCCGGGAATTCTTGAGCCCTCTGTCTCAGGATATTGAGTTCTTTTATGATCGAATCTATCGACCGCAGACGCGCCTTTTTCCCCCAGATGTTGCGGGAAGCGCAATATGCGCAGTTAAACGGGCATCCCCTGCCGGTCATTATGACATCCCCGTAATAACGGCTTCTGTCGATTAATGCCCTGTCAGGTATAGGTAACTCGTCCAGGTCAGGTATCAGTTCAGCCCTGGGGTTGACAACGATTTTTCCATCGTTTTTCCATGCGAGAGACCTTACTTCAGAAAAATCAAGCCTTCCCTCAATCGCCCGAAGCAGATCAACCAGGGCAAGCTCTCCTTCGCCCATTATCGTCAAATCTGCGGAGGTATAAGCCAGACTCTGTTCAGGCAGGACTGAAGGATGGCTTCCTCCAAGGACTACAGGGATATTGAATGTCTTGAGCCGTTTTACCAGAATCCTTACGGTATCCATGGCTCCGGAATTACAGGTGATTCCTACGAGATCAGGTTTTTGGGCTACAATCTCAGACTCAATCAGGTCCCAAAATTTGTGCCCGCTATCGTTAATTATGGATTCCATCATGGGGATCCTGGAGTTCATTACCAATTCAGGATCCAGGTCCGTTGGAAAAGAGGAATCTGCTGTCTCGAGAGTCACATTTTCGCCGTCAATGACGCTAATATCCCATCCTGAATAGTCTCGCGCGTACGATCCAAGATAAAGAAGGTTCAGCGGGTACGTTTTCATTTTTGGGGTAGTTAACCCAAACAGCGAATAAAAAGGAGGTCGGACTAGGACCAATTTCATTACTCAAGTCCTGTAAAATCTTTAATTAATTACGCTCTTCCAGGATATTACCGAACAAGCGAATATATCTGTCCACCCGTTCATCCCACGAATGTTCCCTTGCCATATAGTCCATAACGAGCGTTTTTTTTGCCAAAGGAGCGTTTTGTGACAGTTTTCGACAATGAAACACGAGAGAATCCATGTCACCATGCTCGAACACCGACCCATAAGCGAGATCCAATATCATTTTGTTGTTCAGAATTGGTTCTTCAGACAGAGTGGGCAACCCTCCACGCAGATAACTATAGATTTTCGAAATGTCGTTGTCAAAAGGATGGATTCCAGTGGCCAAAGCCAACCCGATATGGGCGTGATAAATATAGTCCCACGTCTGATTCTCCCGCTTCTCTCCATGGCTGATAATCAGAGGGTTCAGGCCCATTTCAGCGCCGCCGTACATCATCGCCTTGTTAAGACCCACCACGTGAATCTCGGCAATGTCCACCACACGCGTGGCAAGTTCGTTAAGCATGGCGATCATTCTAGGGGCGGCCAAGCTGCCTAAAAAAAGGATGACCTTCTTGTTGGCGCTATATGGGTTGGCGCCTGGCTTCGGAATGTTTTGCGGACAGCCCGTAGGCACGAGAGCGGTTTTGTTACGGGAGCCGTACAGGTTGATCCATCTGGATCGGTTCTCCTCGTTGTTAAAGACAACAGTATGAGCTTTCTCGAGAATCAGGTCCTGGCATTCAAGCAGGCGACATCTAAAACGTTCATCCCTTTCCGGATAGGTTTTATCCACTACACGCACTATCCGGGAGACTATCTTCCCGTTTTGGGAATGGATCAGTTTTATGGAGTCATGGTAGCATGTTTTGATTATGTCGTAACACTGTGTATCCTTAAGCTGATCCAGGCCATAGACCCTGATCCCCGAGTCCAGAACACTGGGACGGGAAACTGGAGCAAATATGTCCGTCTGGATTCCTCGGTTTAGCAAACCCGAAGAAATCGCGCGAAGCCGGATCAGATCAATGCTGCCAGGATCCCCGCCAGGATCCTTATGAAAAACCAGAGCTACCCGCATTTACGATAACTTAAACCCCTGAAAAATATGAACTTACCTGACGGAACTCTCCGAAACCTTTACTCTTACGTCAAAATCACGCGCTCAGAATATGGTCTTGCTATTCCAGTTTTACCAAGGTGGTGATAAAAGACTTATTGTTTCGATTTCTAAGTGAAACGGCTTTTCACCGCCGTGGTATTATTTCATGAAAGATAATCATCCTAAGCTACTAATTGTAACACCTGAATTCCCTCCTGAACAGTGGGGAGGGTTGGCCAGGACAGTCCTGAAAGTGGCCATGCACGCCATGAATTTGGGGATCGACACCCAGGTGGCCCGCCTTACCGTAGAACCAGAGAAGGTCATACTGCTTGACGAGAATCGGACCACTACAACCTTTGAAGGGATCGTTACCCACAACATAATTGTAGGCAAAGATAATATTGATCCGGATCAGAGAGATATTTGGGAATGTCCCCACAACCTCTCATTACAGATGATGTTTCAATCGTTGGAATCTCTTGAAGCGACAAACAAGTATGATATTTTTCAGTCGTTTTTCCTCTATCCCGTAGGCTATATCACTGGTCTTTTAGCCAGGAAGGTTAAAAAACCAATGATATCGTGTATAGTAGGAAATGACGTAAACAGATATTTTTTCAGTCCTGAAAAGGTATCTGTTTGTAAGAGCGGACTCGATAATTCAGATTTTGTGGTTGGCTTGAGCAAGAGTTTGGTTGACCTGGCTGACGCGTTATCTCCTATTTCCGGAAAATCACGCGTAATATATAATTCAGTTACTATACCTGATGAATCCTGGGAGCCCAGGACAGAACCGCCGTCCAGGATCAGGATAGGGTGCGCAGGAATTTTTAAATACGCCAAAGGGCTGCCGTACCTGTTCAAGGCAGTGGCCGAATTATCAAAAAAATGGAATTTGCATCTGGCGCTGAGAGGCATAATAAGACATTCGGAAAAGGATGTATTTCAGGAAATTCTGACAAGGACCAACATCCGGCGGTTGGTCACAATGCTCGAACCTGCTCCGCACGAAGAAATATCAGGCTGGTTAAGGTCTCTGGACTTATTTGTCCTTCCATCTGTTACCGAAGGTTGTCCTAATATAGTTATGGAAGCTATGGCCGCAGGAGTTCCTACTATCGCCACCGAAGTCGGGGCCGTTCCTGATTTGATCGAAGATGGAGTTTCGGGACTTTTGTGTCCCCCGGGGAATTCGACCGCCCTTGTTTCGCAGATTGAACGGATACTTAACAACCCGGATTTGGCCAACAAACTTTCAAAAGCAGGAAGAGAGAAAATGAAGCTCTTCTCCGCGGAGAGGGAGCGCGAAGAATGGAGACAGGTGTATCGGAAATTTGTGGAATTGTGAGTTTACCACATGGATATGAGTGAATAGACTGATAACATGAACGCTCCACCTCAACGATATCCGGACGATCATTGGATAAGGTCATTCGACAGCGAAAAAGCGCTGAATAATTACCTGGATCAACAATCCAAGGCTTACAGCAAAGTCAAAAATGACTTTGTTCGGGAACTCCTTGGAGACCTGCAAGATAAAAGAGTATTGGATTATGGTTGCGGGGCGGGCTTACTTTTGCGTGTACGCCGCTAAAGCCGGCGCGGCCGAGGTGCTCGGTGTTGACGCTGAACACTCTGTTCTGGCTACAGCTCGGTACTTTGCCAAACTGGAAGGTGTTTCAAGTCGTGTCGCTTTTATCCAGAGCGCGACATTCCCCAGCTTTGGCGCAAGAAAAGCGTTTGACGTGATCATCATGAAAGATGTAATAGAACACGCTCCGGACGATATGGATCTCTTAAGGGCCGCTTCCAAAATGTTAAATCCCGGGGGTTTCTTAATAATCAGCACCCAGAACGCCGTGTCCCTCAATTATGCGATTCAGGGCGCTTACCACCGGGTCTTACGTAATGACAAGCAATGGTTCGGCTGGGATGAAACTCATCTGAGGTTTTATACGCCCCTTGGTCTGGCCAGAAAGCTAAAAGCCGTGGGGCTTGAATGCGAGGCATGGCGCTCGGCGTATATAGTGCCTTACAAGATCCCAAGGCTAGGAACTGGACAAAAGAAATTTTACAGGTTGGACGCGTTAAGCTGGATAGACAGAACCCTCGGATCAGTTTTTCCATACAACCGTTTGGGCTGGAATGTTATCGTGAAAGCTCGCGCGTCAAGACTTGTCAAGTCGAAGGCCCATTTTGAATCAGTGATAAACGCGCCTTTTCCTGCGACGCCAGTTTCCATAAACAGAGAATCATTGAATTTCACTAAGGAAACCAATCCCTGAACCGGTGGACAGTCCCAGCCAACTGACCGGTGAGCCGCTTTGAATCACGTAAACCGTATCATGGGGAAAACGGATAAATAGAGCCTGTTCCGGCTCCATTCCGAGGAGACATTTCACCAGGACCCGGTTCAAGCCGGCGTGCGCAAGTATTACGACAGCTGGAGTCGACAGGCAGCTCCGAAAGTTCCTGTATGAAGCCGCTCAGCCTCAATTCTCTGTCGAGGTAGCTCTCTCCTCCCGGAGGTCGGTCGTGCCACCCGGACCTTATAGATGGACGTGGTCCGATGACGTCGGCCCTCAAAGAACCTTCCCATTCTCCGCAAGAAATCTCGACTAGATCTTCTCTAAAATGAACAGGAATCTTTAACGCCTCGGAATAAATAGAGGCGCTAAGAGCGGCTCTTCCCAAAGAACTGGAAAAAATAGCCCGAGGCTGGTAATGGGCCACCAAATGCGGCATTTTCAATGTGTCAGCGATCCCTGTCTCGGTAAGTAAGGAATCCGACCGCCCCTGGATGACCCCCGCCTCGTTAAGCCGTGTTTGGCCATGACGGGCCAGAATAATCTTTAAGGACAATTCGTGAACACCACTTCAATATTTAAAATGTCAGACTTACTGTAGTTGGTTTATAACAGAAAATGGAAAATCGGTAAAACCCCGCCCCACAAGTTTCTCAGAGAGGATGGAACCAATCACGAAATATTTCTGTCAAAAAACAGGGTTGAATAAATGTTGCGTAAAAGTGTAGTAAAGAACCCTGGTTTTTGTTGTTGGCTGGATATAGGCGGAAGAAGCGAGAATGAACAGGTATACTGAAAAAGACAAAAGAGGCTGTTTGCACAGGATTCTGGCTGGGATATTCACCATTCGCTTCGGGAACCGTTGGCACCCTGCCGGCAGTAGTGATATACATTGTTATTCGATGCGCCCTTGATCCGGCGTTTCATAAGTTAGCGATATTATTGTTTTTGATGCTCTCATGTGTGGGATGCGTGGCTTTGGGGGAGTGGGCCGAACAAAGGAGTGGAAAAAAGGATCCAGGAACATTTGTGCTGGATGAAATAGCGGGTTTTTTTCTGACCGTCCTTTTCTTTACAACCCCCAGCATTATTTTGACTATTTTTTGGGCGTTCGTCGCTACTCGATTCTTTGACATCATCAAACCATTTCCGGCAAATATGGCTCAGGACGCGCACGGTGGATGGGGGATTCTCCTGGACGATCTGTTTGCCTCAGTTTACGCCATATTTTTTCTGAGAATTTTTTCGTGGCTTTTCCCGAGGATTTTTGGCTTTTAGAAAGAAACTAACCAATTTAACCGCCTTTTTCGGCAATTTAGTTAGATCTTGACATTTGCCAGTCATAATGGTTTATTAAAACGTTATTGTTAAGGAGGGTTTATCATGTACGCCATCGTTCAAACCGGCGGGAAGCAATATAAGGTAGCTCCTGGTGATCAACTGAAAATAGAAAAAGTTCCCGGTGAACCCGGTGAAGTTGTAGAGTTGTCACAGGTGCTCGCAGTCGTAGATGAACAGGGACCAATCTTTGGAACCCCATTGCTTGAGAACGTGTCTGTTAAAGCCCGGATGATCAGGACTGCCCGTGATCGAAAGATCATAGTTTTTAAGAAAAAGAAACGACAGGGCTACCACAAGAAACAGGGACACAGACAATGGTATTCTCTCTTAAAGGTGGAAGAGATCAATCAATTAGCAAACAAATCCGATCAGTTGAGCGCCAGTCCGATTGAGACTGAAACCGCTCAGCAATCGTGAAAACGGAGGATAGGCCATGGCTCACAAGAAAGCTGGAGGAAGTTCACGTAACGGAAGGGATAGCCCTGGTCAACACTTCGGTGTGAAGCGCTTTGGAGGCCAGGTCGTAAAGGCCGGTAATATTCTGGTACGCCAAAAAGGCACAAAAATTCATCCGGGGCTCAACGTAGGTCTGGGCAAAGACTACACTCTGTATGCCAAAATTGACGGAGTCGTTACGTTCGGAGTCAAGGACAAGCGCCGCAAACTAGTCTCCATAGTACCAGTCGCAGCATAATCAATAATTCAAATCCGGCGTCTGAAGCTTTTTCTAAAGCGTTTCAAACGCCGGATTAGTTTTTAATCTCCCCAATTGTCGGTCATTTAAATTCAGGAATCAAATTCCGAGATAGGCTTCCTTGATGTGGTCGTTGTTGAGGAATTCGTCTCCGGTTCCCGAAAGGGTAATTCTCCCGTTCTCCAACACATAGGCTCTGTTACACATGGCCAGTGTATGGTGAACATTCTGCTCGACCAGCAGCACGGTCACACCCTCCCGATTTACCATCTCAACGATTTTGAATATTTCAGAAACCATAATTGGAGCCAACCCAAGTGAGGGTTCATCAAACATAATGAGTTTGGGCAAGGACATGAGACCGCGAGCTATGGCGGCCATTTGCTGTTCTCCGCCTGACAGGGTACCGGCAGGCTGCGCGCTCCTTTCCCTGAGCCTTGGGAACATTTCATAAAGCCATTTTAAGGATTTCTTGCGCTGGGCTTTGGCTTTGCGTGTTAGTGACCCGAGAATGAGGTTTTCCTCGACCGACATTTCCGGAAAAAGTCTCCTGCCTTCAGGCACGTGAGCCAGACCATAGTCTATTACTTTATGCGATGGGACTTCGTTAAGCCTGGTTCCCATAAATTCCACATACCCGCTGGACGGCTTGACTAAAGATGATATGGCTTTCAGGGTCGTGGATTTACCGGCCCCGTTGGCGCCCAACAGGACCACTATCTCTCCTTCTTTTACCTCAAAGGACACATCCCAGAGGATCTGAAGGTCACCATAGTAAACATTCAACCCTTCGACCTTAAGCACTATAATCCGCTCCAAAATAAGCTTTGACAACTTCCGGGTTAGCGGCCACCTCAACCGGAGATCCTTCAGCAATCAACATGCCGTGGTTTATGGCGATGATACGATCAGAAATCGTCATTATGACTTTCATTATGTGTTCTACTATAATGATGGTTATTCCTGAATCGCGAATCTTCTTGATTAGATTGATAGCCTCGTCCAGTTCAGTAGGGTTAAGGCCGGCAGCAGTTTCATCCAGAAGAATGAGTTTGGGCTGGGTCGCCAAGGCTCTGGCAATCTCGAGCCTTTTTCGTGAGGCTATCGGTAAACTTTTGGCAATCTTGTCCTTGTAATGGGTCAACCCACAAAATTCAATCGTCTCTTCAGCCAATCCCACTGCTTCCGCTCTGGAACGCCGTCTCAGGAATGCGGACGCTATAACATTATCCAAAACAGTCATTCTCTTAAGAGGCTTGACCACCTGAAACGTTCTTCCAACCCCTCGCTTGCAAATCTGATGAGTCTTCAGCCCCGATATTTTTTCACCATCGAACAGAATTTCACCTTTGTTCAAGGGGAAATAACCGTTGATCAAATTGAAAATAGTGGTTTTCCCAGATCCGTTGGGCCCTATCAATCCACAGATCTGCCCTTCCTGTACCGCGAAACTCACTCCATTGACGGCTGCAAGCCCACCAAAGAATTTGACTATGCCTCTGACTTCAAAAAAGGCCATAATTTTCCTCAAACCGCCGGTTTCTTGTGTCTAAACAACGCTCTCTTGACAACTTGCCAGTCTCCGACGATTCCATTGGGCAGAAACAGGATGACAGCGATTACGAGAATACCAAAACTCAACACATGGGCTTCGCTAATGTATTTCACAACCACATTCATAAAAGACCAACCGGTAAACTTGCCGACAGCGCTGATCAATCCGAATCCGCCTGTTCGGAAAATCTCCTGAACCGCCACCATGATGAAAGCCCCGACCATAGGACCATAGATGGTTCCCACTCCTCCGACGATTCCCACCAGGATGGCCATAATCGATATGTCATGTAGGGAAAAGACAACCTTGGGGTCGATGAACCCCATATAATTGGTATAAAGAGCGCCTGCGAGGCCAATTAAGAAGGCCGATATACACAGGGAGATCATCTTGTAATAAAGAGTGTCAATTCCCATGCTCTCGGCAGCGTCCTGATCTTCACGGATAGAAACGAAATAGTATCCCCATCGCGATTTCATCACCCGGTCAATAAACACGACGGCGAAGACAGCGATTGCCAGCGCCACGTAATAGTAGGGAATCTTGGAGATGAAGGTTTGCATAACCAGTATGCCGATCATTCCGTCGGTAAGCGATTCCCATACCGTGGCGATATTTCTGAAAATCTCATTCAAAGCCAAGGTGGCCAGAGCAAAATAAGGACCACGTAACCGAAAACAAATCCACCCAAATGGAAACGCTATTACCACCGAGAGCAACGCCCCGAGTGGAAGCCCCCACCAGGCCGAAATTTCAAGTTTGCTACTGAGAAGAGCCGCGGTATAAGCGCCGACTCCAAAGAAAGCCGCCGCTCCGAAAAGAACCTGGCCGGTATATCCGGAAATCAGGTTCCAACCCGATCCGATCGCCACCCACATCAGAACCAGTATCATTAAATGCTGGTAGTACGATTCCTGAACTATCAGAGGGAATATCAACAGGCAAATTAACAATATCAGTTGGGCGGGCGGTCTTTTCATAAACTTCTAAACCTTGGTCAGGCGTCTAAAGCCGCCGGGAAGGAAAAGTAGAAACCAGCAAGAAAATTACCAGTCCGACCATGTCCTCAAAATCCATCCCGATATATGTGGCTCCGAATGATTCGGCAAGACCGAGCGTCAAGCCGCCGAAGATGGCTCCAACTGTTGAGCCTAAGCCCCCCAGTATTGTGATAACGAAAGCCTTTCTGGTAAATGGACCGCCAATGTCGGGAAACAGGTAATAAATGGGTAATAGCAATGTGCCGGCCGCAGCTACCAGGCCTGCGCCGATGCCCATCGTAATGACTTTTATCTTTTCAGAATTGATTCCCATCAACTGAGCGGCTTCGCCATCCTGAGAAACAGCTCGAATGGAACGGCCGATGTCGGTTTTTATCAGAAACACGAACAACCCAAGAGTCAAAAGGCAGGCGAAAACGAAAGCAATTGTTAGAGCGACTGAAAACGATATACCCCCGATAAAAAAGGCGGATGATGAATAGGATGTTTTAACCGAAAGATAGTTTGAGCTGAAAATAAACCTGGCTACTTCAGTCAGCACCATGGCGATGCCTACGGTCATCAGCACCTGGTTTTCGGGAAGGATGCTGTCCACTTTCATCAGCGGATTGAGAAGATATTTTTGGATTATGACTCCCAACAGGAAAAGGGCCGGCATACTGATCAGGAGTGTAAAATACGGGTCAAGCCCCAGGAAGTGAAACATCGTATAGGTCACGTACATGGCGACCATCATGAACTGTCCATGAGCCAGGTTGATTATGCCCATGACACCCATGATCAAAGTCATACCTATGCCGATGAGGGCGTAGAGCCCACCCTTGAGAACACCGGCGACCAGCGTTTGTAGGAAGACTTCCATTAATTCTGTTCTTGTTCAGTCGAGATTGAATTCTGCGTTTCAGACGGACCCGACCCCGCTACAAGGCGCGAGGGTCGGGTTTCTCTCATCAATTATACGTCTACCTCTGAGACCATTCCGGGACTGGATAGACATAGGGTTTGGTGGCCACATTCTTTGGCCATACCGTTTCAAGAATTCCCTTCTGCCATTGCACCAGATAGGTCGGTAACGCGTTTTGCTGTTTTTTCTTACCGTAAGACACAAATTTTACCGGCCCAAACGCTGTCATCGTGTCGGTGGCCGCAAGGGATTCACGGATGGCGGCGGGGGTGAGTTCCTTGGCGCGTTTCAGGGCGTCAGCCACAACGTAAATACAGCCGTAAGCTTCTGCGCCATGATATTCAGTCGGCGTGCCGAATCGTTTCTGATAATTTTCGAAATATTCCTTTGCCCCTGGATAAGGTAACTGGGGAGACCAAAGGTCTGCGGAGAAAACGTAGTTCAGCGGCGTCTCCTGCGTTCTTGGCGAACTCAGGCAGTGTAAATCCGGCGCCTCCACCGACAAACAATTTCGGATTGAAATTAAGTTCCTTTGATTGACGCATCAACAAAGCGGCATCCATCACGTAAGAAATCATATAGACAAAATCAGGCTTGGCGGCCTTTACCTTAATAAGGAGTGGCTTAAAATCGACAGCTCCGGCCTCGTAGCCCTCTTTCATCAGTACCTTGTAGCCGGATTTTTCGCACTGCTCAGCGAATTCTTTTGCTCCGGATTGACCAAAAAGGGTATTTTCATGAAGTATTGCTACGCTTTGTGGTTTTACGACATCGCCCAGGAATGAATTCAGAGCCTTGGGATATTCACTTACCGGAGGAGCAATCCTGAACACATAATCCCATCCCTGCTCGGTTATCTTGTCCGCTGAGCCTGTGCTGACCAGAAAAGGGATTTTGCGTTGCTGCGCTACTGCGCAAATGGCGTAGGTGACAGACGAGGAATATCCACCTGTGAGCGCCACAACCTTGTCTTGAGATATCAGTTTTTCTACCGCTGACCTTCCCACGTCCGGTTTCCCTGTATCGTCCTCGATCAACAGTTCGATAGGCCGACCGTTAACTCCACCAGCCTTGTTGATTTCTTCGAGGCCCATGAGAAGGGAATTCTTTTCAATCTCTCCAAACTTTGCCTGTTCTCCGGTGAGAGGTAGCACCACTCCGATTTTAATTGGAGGGTCCGCCGCCCACCCCAGGCCAAAGCCCAGGATCAGACACGATACAACCGCCAACAGTCCAAATGCGCTGATTCTCATTTTAGACTCCTTAGGTTTATAAATGGCATGTGGGAAAGATGGTATCATCTAATGAAATATCGAGGTAAGCTTTAATTGTCAAGGTAATTAAGCGGAAACGCTTTATCTGTGACCTGTTGCGTAATTTACTTGAACCATGTAAACATTAAGGTGAATCTTGACAAGGATAGCCTATGACCCCAAAAAGGATATTGAAGTTCCTGCTTTTACTGGTTCTCTTTCAGATCACGGTTCTTAATCCGGCCAAAGCGGAAAATTCGGAACTTGAAAACAGGTTGAAGGAATCTGCCAGAATAATAAGCGAAACGCTCCAGGCTCCTGATGGAAAAATACCACGAGACCTGCTTCGCAAGGCTAAGGCCATAATCATATTTCCGTCAGTCATTAAAGTGGGCATGGGCATAGGTGGCCAGTACGGCAAGGGAGTGGCGCTGAGGCTTGATTCTCAGGAACGTAAGTGGGGCCCTCCAGCCTTTGTGACACTTATAGGCGGAAGTTTCGGTTGGCAAATCGGCGTCCAGTCCGCTGATTTGATACTTTTGATAATGAGTGACGTTGATCTGAAGAATATTTTCAACAAGAGATTCACGATCGGCGTTGACGCATCAATAGCAGCAGGGCCTGTTGGCCGGGAGGCCTCCGCGGATACGGACATCACACTTACTGCCGGCATTTTGTCATATTCCCGATCAAGAGGCCTTTTTGCGGGTCTAACTATACAAGGCGCTTTCCTGGAAGCTGATTGGAGCGCCAATGAAAGCTACTACGGCTCAGATAGCTCAATCATCGATATTTTCTTTCATAAGCAGGGGAAACTTTCTCCCGCAGCGTCGAAGCTGGTTGAAACCTTGAACTCGAGCCTGTCAAAATGAAGAACCTAATCGCGAAAACCTGCTGAAAGGCAAATGCGGAGATTGTAAATACAACTCTATTTGTGGGGGATGTAGAGGGCGCTCCATGGCCTTTTCTGGAGATTATCTCTCGGAAGACCCATCATGTTTTCTTCCGGAATATCCAGGATCGCGGAAAAACTAGTTGACAAAAGGTATCCAATTCAAGGAAATATCTTCTGATTGCTTTAGATCTACTTTCCGGCGACGAGATTCTTAAAGTTTCCATCTAATATTACGTTTGATTGACGACCCCCGTCGTTTCTAACTGTCGGTCACTGTTTAAAATAAGCGCTAAGGAGGCGTAGTTGTCTCAAAAATGGACATGAAGCGAGACTATTACGAGGATATACAACTTTTCAGGACCAATACCACGCTTGTTCTTAGTGTGGCCCTGTTCGGCGCCTTGGCTTTAATACCTCTTTTCGTCGGAGATTATAACTTATACATTTTCAACCTGATCGCCATCCACTCAATAGTCGCGATAGGTCTGAACATACTTGTGGGCTATACGGGGCAGATATCTCTCGGACACGCCGGTTTTTTCGCAATTGGCGCCTATACCGGAGTGCTGTTGATGGTCAAGGCCGGACTTCCTTTTCCCGTAGCGCTTGTAGCGGCCGGTTTTGTCGCCTCCGGTTTTGGTTTTCTGTTGGGGCTTCCTTCATTGAGATTAGAAGGCCCGTATTTGGCGATCGCTACACTCGGTTTCGGCATGGCGGTCACGCAGATTATAAGCCACTGGGACTTTGCCGGAGGGCATATGGGGCTGGAAGCGCCCAAGATGTCCATTGGTGGGTTCGTGGCTGACACGGGGTATGAACAATACGCTATCATAATGACGGTCACGGTTATCATGACCGTAGCAGCCATCAATTTGATGAAGACCCGTGTGGGTAGGGCTCTTGTCGCGATCAGAGACAGTGAAATAGCGGCGGAAGCCATGGGAGTCAATGTCCTGAAATACAAGACCCTGGCCTTTGCCATAAGCGCCTTTTACACAGGTGTGGCCGGGGCGTTGATGGCGTTTGCGCTTGCTCATATAAGCGCCGGCAGTTTCAACCTGATTTTGTCGATAACCTTCCTGGCCATGATAGTGGTTGGCGGCTTAGGATCCATAATGGGCTCTATTCTGGGCGCAGCCTTGCTTACCTATCTGCAGATCAAGTTACAGATCATTCAGGAAGCTCCTTTTATAGGCCCAGCGCTGCTCGATATTTCAAAAAGATTCTTCACAGCGGAAGGTTTACCAAATATTCAAAGCATTATCGTTGGAGCGATCATGATCGGGATCGTGATTTTCGAACCCCATGGAATGAGGGGCATATACCTCAGATTCAAGCGTTACTGGAAAATGTGGCCGTTTTGAGAGGATATGAATGAACTTCCTGATGGATTTAATTGTTGGCGGTTTGGCGATTGGCGCCTGTTACGCTTTAATAGCTCTGGCGATGGTCATTATTTACAAGACGTCTGAAGTGCCGAATTTCGCTCAAGGTGAGATGGCCATGATCGCTACGTTTGTGGCCTACACCATGATAGCCGGTTACGGAGTGGGTTTCTGGACCGCGGCTGCGCTCACCCTGATTTTCGCCTTTATTTTGGGCGCCCTGTTGGAGATCTGTTTCCTCCGGCCCGCTGACAACCCGGGAGTCCTTGGGTCCATAGTGATAACCCTGGGAGCCGAGATGATCCTTTATGGGATAGCAGGCTGGAAATGGGGAGCCAATCAGAACCCTTTTCCTGTTCCTTTTTCCGAATACTCCGGGGTAAACATCGGTGGAGTCATAATTACCGAAATAAACCTTTGGACAGTCGTGGTGAGCCTTGCAGTGATGGTCATTCTCTTCCTGTTCTTTCGGTTCACCAAACTCGGAACAGCCATGAAGGCGGTTCAACAGAACTCATTCGCTGCCAAAGCCATGGGTATACCGACTCGACGAATCCTCACATTCACCTGGGGTTTGAGTTCCATGACCGGCGCTATCGCCGGTATGTTAATCGCCCCAATGGCCACACTCGATCCGAATATGATGCTGGATCCAATGCTCAAGGGCTTCGCCGGGGGAGTGCTCGGAGGATTAACGAGCTTGCCCGGAGCGGCCGCGGGCGCTTATTTGCTGGGAATAATCGAAAATCTTTTTGGAGGGTACGTATCGCTGGAGTTTAAATCACTGGTGGCTTTTGGCGTAATAGTACTGATTTTGTGTGTGAAACCTTCGGGCCTGTTCGTGAAACATTATGAACGCAAGGTGTAGGCATCCTCACAGTGAAACACAGATTATTCATTATTTCCGTCATATTGAAACTCGTAATAATTCCGTCATTTCTTTCATTGCAAACATTGTCCTGGGCCGGTTCCCAGGATGATTTACAGGCTGTAGTCAAAGACTATTTTGAAGCTGAAATGAGTCGGAACGGTGATAAAGTATGGAATTTGCTCGCTCCGTCTTCAATATTCAAGAAATTTTATTCATACGAGAACTACCTTGAGTTGTGCCGTTTGAATCCGATCAGAGTCCTGGGTTATGAACTCAAATTTCCGCCGGAGATTTCCGAAAACACCGATAAGGAAAATTTGCCCAATGTTGAGAAAATCGGCACGGTGGTGGTTAAAGTTCGCCTAAAAGGTGAGTCTGGAAAAGAGAGTGAGAACATAAGCGTGTTTATTTTCCTCTTTGAGAATGGCTCCTGGTACAAGGGTTAGAGTGTTTGTTTGTCTACAAATCGGTTAGCCCGGTGAAGCGGATTTGCTCCGGTTAGTCTGAATAAGAAAAAGGAGTAGTTAATGAAAAAAGGCCTGATGAGATTAGTGGTTTTAGCGGTTCTCAGTGGGGCTGACGATTACCGTCAACACCGCTTGGTCCGCTGAAAAAGTCAGAGGGGTAAGTGACACTGAAATCCTGATAGGTCAGTGGGGTCCCCAAACAGGTCCCGCGGCTTTATGGGGGGCTGTGGCTCGAGGAACAGGCGTGTTTTTTGATCTGGTTAATGAAGAGGGAGGAATAGCCGGTCGAAAAATCAAGTACTTCATTAGGGATGACGCTTATCAGCCAGCCAAGACCAAAGCCATCGCAAAAGAATTTGTGGAAAGCATAGGAGTGTTCGGTGTCGCTTCCGGAGTCGGCACTTCTACAGGTATGGCAGTTCGGGATTACCTGATGGAAAACAAGGTCCCATGGGTTGGTCCTGCCACAGGGTCCGCTCATTGGTCGGTACCGCTTCAAAAATATCTGTTCGCCGTCTACCCTAGGTACACTGACGAAGCCTATCTGTTGACACAGTATCTCGTCGAAAAGATGGGTAAGAAAAAAATTGCCTTCTTCTATCAGAATGATGATTACGGGAAAGAAGGTCTGCTTGGCGCTCAAAAATACGCCAAAAAGTCAGGACTCCAATTAACCGCTGAAGTCCCGGTAGAAGTTACCGACACAGATCTTAAATCCCATGCCTTAAAGCTCAAAGAGAGCGGAGCCGAAGCGGTAATACTCTGGATACTGCCCAAACACGCTGCAATAATACTTGGTCAGGCCAAAGCCGCGGGTTATGAGCCGCAGTGGGTAGCGAGTTCCACTCTTTCAGACTCCCATTTGATGCACAAAATCACAAAAGGTCTTTGGGATGGCGTTGTTTACGCCAACTTCCTGAACGTGGAAAGTCCTTTGGTAAAGAAATATCTCGAAGCCCAGAAGAAATTCGCTCCGAATGAGCAGTACACGGGAATTTTCTTCCTGGCCGGCTTTGTCTTTGTTGAGCCGATGGTTGAGGGCCTGAAAAGAGCAGGTAAAGACTTGAACCCCGATACTTTCGTAAAGGCCATGGAAACCATTCGACACTGGAACGATTGGTTGGGATACGACTGCACTTTTACTCCAGAAGACCATCAGGGGATGAAATCCGTTTTTATCGCCAAGTGTGGTCCCAATGGAGAGCAAATTAAGATGTCCGACTGGATCACCTACAAGGGTGAATGATTGTTGCGCTAGTTTCTGATGAGGCGCTGGTCGTAAATTGCGAATTTCCGGCCGCGCCTCAACGAATAAAAATCAAGGGCGTTTAATTATCCAAAATGGCTCTGCTGTCACTGAACAATTTGTTGGTTTCTTTTGGTGGTCTTGTGGCTCTCCATGGGGTTTCCATGGAGGTGGAAGAAGGTCGGATATTCTCGATCATAGGACCGAACGGCGCTGGTAAGACCACTATTTTTAACTGCATCAGTGGGATATACAGACCTACGAAAGGTAAAGTTATCTTCAAAGGTCAGGATATAACCGGCAAAAAATCTCACCATGCGGCAAGTTTGGGTATTGCTCGAACTTTTCAGAATATAGAATTGTTCGGGGGCCTGACCACAATGGATAATTTGCTTCTGGGACGCCACATTCACATGAAAACAGGCGTTTTTTCAGGAGCTTCGTTCCTGGGGAAGAATTTTCCAGCAGCAAAGGAAGAATGCCATCACCGGGAAGTGGTCGAGCGGATTATCGAATTCCTGGAAATTGAGGCTTACAGAGATTCCTTCGTCGCCTCTTTGCCTTATGGCGTCAGGAAACTGGTCGAGTTGGGTAGAGCGCTGGCCATGGAACCCACTCTCTTGCTGCTTGATGAGCCGACAGCAGGAATGAACCAGGAAGAAAAACGGGACATGATGTTCTGGATCCGTGACATTCGTAATGACTTTAAAGTCACAATTGTCATGGTCGAACATGATATGAATCTGGTCATGGATGTTTCAGACGAGGTGATGGCGCTGAACTTCGGCGTGAAACTCGTTCAGGGTACGCCGGATGAAGTCAGAAACCATCCTCAGGTGCTCGAAGCCTATCTTGGACAGGATTAAGGCCATTTAATCAATATGACAAGTTCACGCTGAATCAAGATCGAAGAAAAGCGGAGCCATGCTCGAATTACGAAACATTGAAATCTATTATGGCAAAATTATGGTGGTCAGAGGCCTGTCTCTAAAAGTGGAACAAGGCCAGATTCGAGCCATTCTTGGCGCTAACGGAGCCGGCAAGAGTTCTACTCTCAAGACCATTATGGGTTACATCGAGGACCAGCCCGAAAAGGGCTCGATCTGGTTCGAGGAAAAACGCATCGATGGAATGAAAACCGAAAAGATAGTTCCCCTGGGAATAGCCTACGTTCCCGAGGGGAGAGAAGTTTTTCCAGAACTTACGGTCAAAGAAAACCTGATGATGGGCGCTTATACCAGGAGAGACAGGGAAATAGACACCGACCTGCAACAAGTTTTTAGTTATTTTAAGGTGCTAAAAGACAGACTGAAACAATTGGCAGGAACACTCTCCGGTGGAGAGCAGCAAATGCTTTCGATCGCTCGAGCCCTGATGTCCAGACCCAAACTGATGATTCTCGATGAGCCATCTCTAGGACTGTCCCCTTTGTTGGTCTCGGAAATATTCGACATCATAAAATCCATAAATCGGGCCGGCGCCACAATCCTCCTGGTAGAACAAAACGCCCGTAAAGCGTTGTCCATAGCGGATCACGCGTTTATCATGGAATCCGGACGAATCGTGCTGGAGGGAACTCCCGAGAAGCTATCGGAAAACGAGGACGTTCAGGAGTTTTATCTTGGCGTAAAACAGGAAACCTCGGTCAAGGGATTCCAACGCTACAAACGCAAAAAACGATGGCGTTGATCAGAAATAATTAACCTGGATAAATTTCTATGTTTGACACTGATTTGACAATCGCTCAAATGTTTCTGGCCAGAGCGCAAGTTGCGCCGGATAAAGTCGCTTTAAGACGAAAATATCTGGGCGTGTGGCGCGACATAACATGGTCCGATTATCTCAGAAACGTGAAATTGACCTGTCTGGGACTGGTTTCTTTAGGGCTGAAAAAGGGTGACAAAGTCGCTGTAATTGGTGAAAACAGACCAGAATGGCTTTATGCGGACCTTGCTACAATGGCGGCGGGCGCTGTTACCGTTGGGGTCTACACCACCAGCTCGGTTACTCAGTGTGAATATGTTGTTGGCCACTCAGGAGCCAAGTTCTACATCGGTGAAGATGAGGAACAACTGGACAAGGCTCTTGAGTTTAGGGACAAAACCCCTGAACTCAAGAAAATAATCGTTATGGATACAAAAGGTCTTAAGCGTTTCTCCGACCCCATGGTAATGACCTTTGACGAATTGCTAAAACTTGGGGAATCTGTGGAGGAAAAGAACCCCAAACTCTTTGAGCGACTAACTAATAGGACGAGTTTGGACGACATGGCGCTGATCATCTATACTTCCGGGACAACCGGACCTCCCAAAGGCGCTATGCTTTCTCATGGCAACATCTCCTGGACAACAAAATCCATTGGCGACGCTACACCGATCTTTGATACCGACGAACTACTGTCATTTTTGCCTCTGAGCCACATTGCGGAGAGAATGTTCAGCGTCTTTCTGCCAATACGTTACGGATACACCGTCAATTTTGTGGAAAGCACCGACACCATTCAGGCGAACTTTCAGGAAATTTCTCCTACGGTTATCTTCGCTGTGCCGAGAATTTGGGAAAAATATTATTCAACAATCCGCATAAAAATGGCGAACTCGACCTGGTTCAAGAAAGTCTGCTACTCAATCGCCGATAAAATAAGTCTGCAATATGGAAAGGCCCGATTTCAGTATGGGACGGCGCCTACATATCTGAAAGCTCTGAGATCTATCGTGAATGTCCTGGTCTTTTACAAGCTCAGGGAACGCCTTGGATTTGAAAGAGTCAGACTCGCCGTATCAGGGGCTGCTCCAATTTCGCCGGATGTCCTCAGATATTTTCACGGTATCGGGGTTCCCATTGAGAGAAGTTTACGGCCAAACTGAGGGATCAGGCCCTACATGTATTCATCGGGGAGACGACATAGAATTAGGTAATGTTGGCCCGGCCTTACCCGGCGTTGAGGTCAAAATAGCCGACGATGGTGAGATACTCGTTAAGGGCGGCAACGTATTCATGGGATATTACCGAAACCCTGAGGCTACATTTGAAACGCTAGTGGACGGATGGCTTTGTTCAGGTGATGTTGGGCAGCTTGACGACAAAGGTTTTCTGAAAATCACTGATCGTAAAAAAGACCTGATCATTACGGCAGGCGGAAAGAACATTGCGCCTCAGAACATAGAAAATCAACTTAAGTTCAGCCCATACATCAATGACGCAATTGTCATCGGTGACAGACTGAAATTCATCTCGGCCTTAATTGTGCTTGATGAAGAAAACGTAGTGCAGTTCGCTCAAGACAACAAGATACCATTCACCACTTATGAAAGCCTCACCAAGGCCCCGGAAATAATAGAGCTCATCGATTCCGAAATCCAGGAAGTCAACAAAGGCCTTTCTCATGTGGAAACAGTCAAGAAGTTCAGGATTGTTCCCAAGAAGCTCTATGAAGAGGACGGTGAAGTGACTCCTACCATGAAAGTAAAGCGACGCCACGTAAACAAGAATTTTGGGGATCTGATCAAATCGATGTATAAGAGCTAGCGGACTAATTGAAATTTCATATATGACGTTTGAATTTTCAGGGTTAGTGTGCTAGCCTCTTTTCATGGAAATCATTGAGAGAAATCAGGACATTCAGGCCATTACGAAGTTGATCGCTGCATTTCCCGTGACCGCGATCCTTGGACCCCGGCAGTGTGGAAAGACAACCTTGGCACGATCATTCAGAGCTGATCACTCGTTTGATCTCGAAAATCCTCGAGACGCAGCCAGACTGGAACAGCCTCAACTCGCCCTCGAAAACCTGACCGGGTTGATCGTCATTGACGAAATCCAGCTTATGCCGGACATCTTTCCATTACTCCGCTTCCTTGTGGACTCCAACACTGATCAAAAATATTTGATTCTGGGAAGCGCTTCTAGAGACTTGATCCGACAGAGTTCAGAAACGCTTGCGGGCCGTATCGCCTATTACCAGTTAGGCGGTTTCCGCTTGAGTGATGTCAGGCTGACAGAGACGCAGGCCCTGTGGTTGAGGGGAGGTCTTCCCAGATCGTTCCTCTCTGAGACAGACGAAGAAAGCCTTGTCTGGCGGCGGCAATACATTTCAACATTTCTCGAACGGGATATTCCTCAGTTGGGTATCACCATTCCAGCTCGAACCCTGCGACGGTTCTGGACCATGTTGAGTCATTACCACGGCCAAATCCTTAACTATTCCGAACTCGGACGATCCTTCGGTGTGTCCGACATGACGGTGCGCAAATACTGCGAAATTCTGGAGGGCGCATTCATGGTCCGTCTTATCCAGCCTTGGGCAGCGAATATCGGAAAGCGGATTGTGCGGAGACCAAAGCTGTTCCTGCGTGATTCCGGCCTGTTTCACGCTCTCATGTCCATTGAAACTATAGATCAACTGCAATCTAACCCAAAGCTGGGCGCTTCCTGGGAAGGATTTGCGCTGGAATGTGTTAGCCGGGTACTGAACCGTGAAGACCAGGAACTATCTTTCTGGCGAACTCACACAGGCTCGGAGCTGGATTTGTTATGGCAATGGGGTGGAATGAACTGGGGTCAGTCGCTCCGGGTTCAAACGATCAGAGGCGCCAAGACCAATGACCTAAGTTTTGCAGGAAAAGAAAGAGTAGTGCCCCAGACAAAAATCAACGTGCTGATATATCTATGTTTTCTCAACAAAAGTGTCAAAGTCGATAAAACAATAAAGGGATTCAAAAACGTCCTTCAGGCGACGTTTCCCACTGGTAGCGACTGGAACTTATGTGCGGAATTGATCCGCGATGTTAATCAAAAGAGCGATAAACGCACAAACGATAACCTCCTTAATTTACACATTAAATTGTCAGACATAAACAATATTGTGCGAACCGGCCATATCTTCTCTATCCCTCAAGGTATTCTTCCGTTGCTCCACTGAGCCTATCTATGCTAATTACAAAAAAAACCGCTATATAACCTATTGGGATTAGACGACTTGTTATATTCGCCGGCAGCGCCCTGATAAGCTGGCACAGGATTTGCTCTAGCAAATCGCGATAACACAGGATTTCTATGCCCAGTAAGTTAAATTGGAACTACATCAGGTTGTCACTGCGGATCCACGGATTCGCGGGACAACCGCTTAAGAACCATCCGACTGACGCATGATTCCGGGCCAAGACCCTTGAGGCTTTGGGGGATAAATGAAGAGAAACAAATATTTCGTTTTTGTCGGCTTGTCATCCCTGTGTGCCGTGACTTTCCTTGGAGGTTGCAACACGATAATCCTGTTGGACCCCAAAGGACCGATCGGCGAGTCGGTGCGGTTTGTCATCGTTGCAGCCATAGCGCTCATGCTGATCGTCCTCATTCCCGTCTTCATCATGGCTTTCTGGTTTCCCCTGAAGTACAGAGCTTCCAATACCAAATCGACCTATATGCCGAAATGGAGTCACTCCGGTAAAATCCACTTTTTCATGTGGGCGGTTCCCATTGGCATTGTCACGGTTCTTGCGATTCTGGCCTGGACCAGGACCCATTCTCTGGATCCCTATAAGCCAATACATTCGGCCGAAAAGCCCATCAACATCGAAGTCGTATGTCTGGACTGGAAATGGCTCTTCATCTACCCGGATCACAATATCGCGACTGTCAATCAAATCACTTTTCCCGTCAATGTTCCGGTCAGCTTCAAAATCACCTCCGACACTGTAATGGCTTCCTTCTTCATCCCGCAACTGGGCAGCCAGATTTACGCTATGGCAGGCATGCAAACCCGATTGCATCTCCTGGCCGATAAACCGGGGACTTATGCCGGTCAAAATCAGCAATTCACCGGTAGCGGTTTCGCTGACATGCATTTCCAGGCGAACGCGGTTTCCCGTGAGGAATTTGAGTCGTGGGTGGAAAAGATCAGGCAATCTACGGAAAAGCTTGATCTGGACCGATATAGAAAGCTCGCAAAGCCGAGCGTCGGTCACCACCCCGTAACCTATTTCGCTTCAGTCAAGCCCAATCTGTTTGAGTATATCCTGCGCAAATTCAATCCGACTATGGGAGAAAATCCCGGCGCTATGAGCGGAGGATCGGTTTCTACTCACGCAGGGACCGATGTTTCGGAGGAAAACTGAGATGTTTGGAAAGTTAAGCCTTTCAGCGATTCCGTATGATAATCCGATCACTATGCCCGCTGTAGTTGGAGCGATTTTGCTGGGCCTGGTGATTTTGGGCTTGATCACTTACTACAGAAAGTGGACCTACCTTTACAAGGAATGGCTGACCAGCCTCGACCACAAAAAGATCGGCGTCATGTACATTATCCTCGCATTGGTCATGCTGCTGCGAGGGTTCGCCGACGCCATTCTGATGCGCTCTCAGCAGGCCGTCGCCGCCGGCGGCTCCCTTGGTTTTCTGCCCCCTGATCACTTCGATCAGATATTCAGCGCTCACGGCTCGATCATGATCATGTTCATGGCCATGCCGTTTATGGTCGGGTTGATGAATATCGTTGTGCCCCAGCAAATCGGCGCACGCGATGTGGCCTTTCCCTTTATGAATTCGCTCAGTCTCTGGCTGACCACAGCCGCTGCCTTGCTGGTCATGGTATCTTTGGGTTATGGCGAGTTTTCCAAAGCCGGATGGTCGGGGTATGCCCCGCTGACCGAACTGGAGTACAGCCCAGGCGTGGGGGTGGACTATTGGATATGGGCCTTCCAGATCGCCGGTATTGGCTCAACCATGACCGGCATCAATTTTCTCGTCACCATCCTGAAGATGCGGGCTCCCGGTATGAAGCCCATGCGGATGCCGTTGTTTGTTTGGACCACTTTTTTCACCATGGTGCTCATGATTTGGGCCTTTCCGGTTCTTACGGTCGATCTAGCGCTTTTGACACTTGATCGCTACCTGGGCATGCATTTTTTCACCAACACACTCGGCGGCAATTCGATGATGTATGTCAACCTGTTCTGGACCTGGGGCCATCCAGAGGTTTATATCCTGATCCTTCCGGCTTTCGGGATCTTTTCGGAAGTCGTAGCCACTTTCTCCGGAAAACGTCTGTTCGGCTATACATCAATGGTCTATGCCACTGCGGTTATCACGGTCCTGTCCTTTTCCGTCTGGTTGCATCATTTTTTCACCATGGGCGCGAGCCCGAACGTCAACCTGTTTTTCGGAATTGCGACCATGTTGATTGCCATCCCCACCGGGGTAAAGACCTTCAACTGGCTTTTCACAATGTATCGTGGCCGTGTAAGGTTTACTACGCCGATGTACTGGACCCTGGCGTTCATTGTGACCTTCGCTGTCGGCGGGTCTTCAGGCGTAATGATGTCTATACCACCCGCTGATTACGTGCTCCACAACAGCCTGTTTCTGATCGCTCATTTCCACAATGTGCTGATCCCCGGCTCCCTGTTCGGCTTTTTTGCAGGTTTTTATTATTGGTTTCCAAAAGCGACCGGCTTTCGCCTGAACGAAAATTGGGGCAAACGCGCCTTCTGGGCCTGGCTGATCGGCTTTTATCTCGCTTTTGCTCCCCTGTACGTGCTGGGTTTCATGGGCATGCCCCGTCGTATGGCTCATTACGCCAACCCTGACTGGCGCCCCTATCTGATTGTCGCCGCATTGGGCGCCGCCGTGATCCTGCTCGGCATTCTCTTTCAGGCAATTCAATTGTTCGTCAGTATTAGGGAGCGGCGCTCTCTCGCTGATCCGACCGGCGACCCCTGGGACGGCCGCACATTGGAGTGGACGACATCGTCACCTCCAGCGATCTACAACTTCCCGAAAATACCCGTCGTGGAAGACGTCGACGCATTTATGGACATGAAGGAAAGAGGCGTCGCATACCAGCGGCCGGATCAATATAACGATATCGAAATGCCGAAAAACTCGCCGCACGGCCTAATCATTGGCGCATTGGCTTTCGTGTTCGGATTCGCCATGATCTGGTATGTCTGGTGGCTGGCCATACTGTCTGCCCTGGGTATGCTTTTCACTGTCATTGCCCGCTCGATGGATGACGACATCCATTACATCATACCCGCCGCCGAGGTCGAGCGGATCGAAAATGAACGCTATCTACAGTTGGGATCTATCGCAAATAGACGCCCCACATACGGTCAGACCACCCCAGAACCTGTAGCGGAGATGTAAATGACTACAACAGACGCTTCAACCTTTGGCGCCACTAATAATCCAGAAGTTGAATCCACCGATACGGTCGAGATTCAGACATTCGGTTTCTGGATCTATCTCATGAGTGACCTCATCCTGTTTGCGACGCTCTTCGCTACCTTTGCCGTCCTGGGGACCAACTATGCCGGCGGACCGACGGGCAAGGAGTTGTTTGACCTGCCTTACCTGTTGGTTGAAACCTTGTTCCTGCTGTTCAGCAGCGTAACCTTTGGTCTGGTAATGTTGGCCGTGCATGACGGTGTGAAAAAATGGGTTCTGATGGGACTCGCCGTCACGTTTCTGCTGGGGCTCGGATTTGTCTCCATGGAAATCAATGAGTTCCACCGTATGATTGCCGAGGGCCATGGACCGGACCGAAGCGCCTTCCTTTCGAGTTTTTTCACCCTGGTAGGGACTCACGGCACCCATGTGACCTTTGGGCTGATCTGGATGGCGGTCATGATGGCGCAGGTGGCGGTCAAAGGATTAACATCTCCTGTTCAATCACGGCTGATGCGTCTGAGTATGTTCTGGCATTTTCTGGATATCGTCTGGATCGGAATTTTCAGTATCGTCTACCTAATGGGAGTTGTGTAAATGAGTCAAGCATCCATCAACAGCTCCGGCGCAAGTAGGGGAAGTCTCAAATCTTACCTTACCGGCTTCGTTCTTTCCCTCATTCTGACCGCCATTCCGTTTGCGTTGGTGATGAGTGGAGCCCTGTCGCCCTCGGTGACCCTGGCCGCCATTTTCAGCGCCGGCATCGTGCAGATTCTGGCGCATATGCATTACTTCCTGCATCTGGACACTTCATCGGCGGAACGTTGGAACGTGCTGGCTCTGATGTTCACTTTCGTGATCATGGTCCTCTTTGTCGGCGGAACCATCTGGATCATGTATGACCTGTACTATCGAATGATGTGAGAATGCCTGACAGGATCAAAAACTATTTGCTCATTACCAAACCGGGGATCGTTTTCGGCAATCTGATCTCCGCTGCCGCCGGCTTTTTTCTTGCCTCCAGGGGGCGGGTTGACGGCTTTGCCCTCCCGGCGACTCTCATCGGCATATCCCTGGTTGTGGCTTCCGGTTGCGTTTTCAACAACTGTATTGATAGAAAAATAGATCGAAAAATGATCCGGACGCGCGACAGGGCGCTTGCAAAGGGGCTCATCTCAGTGAAGATCGCCCTGTCCTACGCCACAATTTTGGGCGTTGCCGGCCTGGCGCTGCTCTGGGTGGCGACAAACCTGCTGTCCGTTATCATCGTGCTGGCCGGCCTTGTGATTTATGTGGTCGTTTACAGCCTCTACATGAAACGCAATTCGGTCTACGGGGCCCTGGTCGGCAGTCTGGCGGGAGCCACACCGCCCCTCGCCGGATATTGCGCAGTCACGGGTCGCTTCGACATGGGAGCGGTGATATTGCTGTCGATCTTCAGTCTATGGCAGATGGCCCACTGCTACTCCATCGCTGTTTTTCGGTTTGATGATTACGCTGCCGCGGCCATCCCGATTCTGCCGGTCAAGCAGGGGACAACCGCGGGGAAAAGGCATATTGTTGGTTATATCCTGGCTTTTATGGCGGCTACCCTGATGTTGACCCTCTGGGGGTACACAGGTTACAGAGCCTTTGCTGTGGCGACCGTGTTGGGCCTGTCCTGGCTGTATATGGCCTTGTCGGGCTATAAGGCTCCCGATGAGCGGCTCTGGGCCAAAAAGCTCTTCATCTTCTCCATCCTGACCATATTCATTCTGAGTGTCATGATATCAATCGATTTCACAGCGCCTGTCACATCAGAAATGCTTCTGAGCTATGCTCCGTAGTCGATACCGCCGCTTCCTATGAAGATACCATCCATAAAATCAGCGACCGATGGAATATCGAGATCAGAAATCGGGAAGCCAGGAGTCTGCTCGGTCACGCTGACCTTCAGTGTCGTTGCAAGCGATCAGCGACTCGTGCCTCGCTGATGGCTTATTGGAATCATACCTCCAATTTACGCCTAATGAAGTGCGGAAACATTTATGTTTTGATTTTGCCGATTTGTTTTACCACGATCTTAATGGTAAAATGATACGCCAAAAGATCGGACCGTTTTTACAGTCTCTGAAAGGGTCAGTCATGCGCTCGAAAATAGTGATCATTTCTTGTTTGGCTCTGCTTTTCGCTTTAATTGCCGGCCAGTCTTTTGCCGTGGATTTAGAGGTAGTGGCTAAACTGGACTCAGGGCCCGGCAACATTACCGTGACACCCGACAAAAGAATTATCATTAGCCTTCATCCGTTCTATTCGCTCAATGATCGGGTAGTGGAACTTCGCAAAGACGGTAAACTTGTCCCGTTTCCCGACAAAAGCTGGAATCAGGGCAAGACAAAAAATAGTGGGACTGCCTTCGACTCTGTATTGGGTATTCAATGCGATACCAATGGTGTTGTCTGGATGCTCGACACTGGTTTACGAAACTTGTCGGACCAGAAACTCGTCGGTTGGGACACGGTAAATAATCGGCTCCACAAGGTTATCAATCTCATCCCGCCGAAGTCTGAAACCAGGATTGCTTTGCCTGAAACGGCATTTCTTAATGACCTGGCTGTAGACCCTAACAACGGGGTTTGTTACCTCTCTCACAGCGGAGGGGTTAAAAATTCGGCGATAGTGGTTGTTGACCTGGAAACGGGGACGACTCGGTATGTCCTCCAGGGTCACAAAAGTGTTCAGCCTGAAGAGATCCCTCTGGTTATGGAACATCGAAAGCTTGATTTTACACTTCCGGATTCGGGAAAACTGGCGATCCTCATAGGTGTGAATCCCATAGCTCTGGATGCCTCGAACGAATGGCTTTATTATGGTCCCATGAACGGGAAGAGCATGTATAGAGTCCGCACAGCCGATCTTCGTAACCCCCAATTGACTGCTTCAGAACTGGCGGACAGGGTTGAACGTTACAGCGATAAACCAATCTGTGACGGTATTTCAATAGACAATGGCGGGAACATATATATTAGCGACCTTGAAGCAAACGCTATCGGTGTCATCACCCCGGATCGCCAGTATAAAAAGTTGATAGAGGATGAAAGGATTTCCTGGCCGGAGTCATTCAGCTTTGGCCCTGATGGTTATCTATACTTTGTGGCAAGTCAATTGCACCGGTCCGCTCCCCTTAATAACGGTAAAGAGGCCGCTAAGCCGCCCTTCTACGTATTTCGAATCAAGGGGCTCGCTCCGGGAGTTGTCGGTAGATAAATGTCGGAAATATTTCCCCAGGAAATGTTTCAATCCCAATCTACGTGTCCGCTTCCAATGTCATAATGAGCGCCTATTATTTTTAGGGAGCCATCTTCTACGGCTTTTTTCATGGACACACTTTTGTCAGTAAGATGATCCTTAATATGCCGCACATTAGCCCGGATACACTCGTCCAATAACTCGTCCATCTCCAGGTTGGGATAAATCCTGCGAGTTTTCTCCACAACAGGGGCAATCCGTTCAGCGAGAGTTTTAATGTGCCCCTGCATGTCATGACCCTGAACAACAGCGGTTACGGCCCCACATTTGCTGTGTCCCAGCACAACCACCAACGAGACTCCCAGATGAGTCACGGCGTACTCAAGACTCCCCAACTGCTCTACCCCGGCTACATTTCCGGCTACACGAGCCACGAAAATATCCCCGATGCCGCAATCAAATAGCATTTCGACCGGGACACGCGAGTCAGAACACGCCAGGACTGCGGCAAATGGCTTCTGGCCTGTCTCAGCAGTGTGAATTCGTCTATGTTCATGCTGCTCGTGTCCGGTGTGTAAACCTTGTGTGAATCTCAAATTCCCCGATTTAAGCAACTCCAGAGCTTCGTTGGTCGTCATTGATATACTCCCAGCCAAGGGCGTTTGAAGACAGTGACAATCACAAGCCTGATTGAAATTCTGAATACGCTGTAAATCCATATTCTTAGTCGATGTCGCCATTATCAGTTGGGAGGGTTTTGCGCTCATGGGCCTGCCAGATTTTGGCCATGAGATCCTCAAAATCGCATGGCTTTGTAAGGTAGTCATAAGCGCCGAATTGCATGCCGTCCCGGGCCGCCTGTTCCGACCCATGTCCGGTAAGCATGATAACCTCCATTTTTGGAACCATTTTCTTGAAGATCTTTAAACTTCTATTCCGTCCATATCGTCCATTTTCAAATCCAGGACTGCGACATCAAAATCTTCATGCCTCGCCAGTTGAATGCCCTGCGTCCCGTTGTTGGCTACTTTGACAAGGAAGCCCTTTCTTTGAAACCTCCTGGCCAAAACACTCACGTACGCCTGTTCATCATCAACCAGCAACAATTTGATTTGATTTGCGTCACGAACAAGATCAGAACTCATTGTTTCCCTCTAGTGGCCCGTTTTGTCTGCTCGAGCTTTAGGTATCGGAAATTTTACATGGAAGGTGGTTCCTAAGCCTTCAGCGGTGTTCACACTTATGTCTCCACCCAATTTCTTCACGATTCCATAACAGATGGAAAGTCCCAGCCCAGTGCCTTTACCGACCGGTTTTGTAGTGAAGAATGGATCAAAGATCCGAGGTAGAACGTAACTGGGGATTCCCGGTCCGTTGTCAGCCACATCAACAACCAGGAACTCGCCTTCCTGCCTGGTCGATATCTTGACTGCGCCACCTTTGGGCTCGATAGCGTCGATGGCGTTGTTTATCAGATTGATGAATATCTGTTGGGCTTCCGAAGGAGACACCCGTATCGTGGGTAGTCCATCGGCGAATTGAGCCTGTATTTTCACACTGCCGGAACGGACTCGCTGTTCGCACAGTGAGATAGCCTCACGTGTGACATCATTAATGTTGACTTTCTTGGGAATTGGGTCCGTTTTTCTGGCAAAACTTAACAGCTTGTGGGTGATTTGTTTGCAGCGCACTCCCTGGGCCTTTATCTGAGCCAGGGACCTTTGAAATTCGTCCACCATCGGTATTGATTCGGGACCGGCGTCTGTTATCAGGTCCTGTATCCAACCGGCTTCCTCCAGCATGACCGCCACCGGATTATTGATTTCGTGCGCTATTCCGGCTGCCAGTTCTCCCACTGAGGCTAATTTTCCCGCTTCAATAAATTTCTCGTTCATCATCTCCTTTTCCTGGTCAGCCTGTTTATTCGCTTTACCAGTCTCTTTGACAGGAGAACAGCGACAACGATTATGCCTATGACTCCCACGAAGAATATCAGGACACTTACGGTTCGAACCAGGTAGAGCGCCTTGTAAGCGTCGGACTCGGTTTGCTGGAAGGCGAGCACCCAGTCTCCATTCTTCAGTCTGGACATGACGTGTATGACAGCTTTGCCGTCTACTTGAGAATTGGAGACTATGCCTTCCTGCTCGTTGTCCCGAGCGTCCGGAGACAGAAAATTCAGGTACGGGTCTTTCAGAGGTGGCACTTCGGTTCTGGGCTTGGTCTGAAATTCGCCTTTTTTATTCAAAATGAAAGCGAAACCTGTTTCTCCGATTCGTATGTTTTCAACCAGCGAGTTGAACTTGTCGAAGTCAACAGTGGCCCTTAGCAGCCATTTCCCGCCGTTGTCACTTCCTCTGACAGCGACTATAAAATGTGGAATTCCCCGAAGCCCTGGAAAAACGTCGCTAATGTAGCTGGGTTGCTGAATCGCATCCTTGAACCAGGGAGCTTCGGCGTAATGGGCCCGTTTGAGATCGTAAGGACCTGCGTAAGCGATCTGAATCCCTTGATCGTTGACTATCCCGAGGTCAACCAGCGCGTCACTGGAAGTCTTCTGCAGAGACCGGAGTTTTTCTTTGAGGAAATCGTCATTCGCCAGTTGATCAAAGCTGTAAGAGTCTTTCAGGACGGCGATATCCGCCAGTCGTTCACGCAGGAAACTGTCGATATTCTGTTTATGCTTCTTGTTTAGTACCTGAAGATGTTCAATAACTTTGTCCTGGTATGATGTCTGCGAAAAATGCCTTATGGTCAGTGTGATCAAGATTAGAGGAACTACCGAGACACCGACAATTATCAAAACGATATTTCTCGTTAAAGATCTGTAATATGAATCAGTTGTTTTTTCGCTGGTATTCATAAACGGCCTCCGCCGAAAGCGAGAGTGACCCGTAAAAATGTGAATCGATAAACCCTCGGTGAAGAGGGGAGACCTGGGCCTCGAAGGATACGGCCCGTAATTTTCGGCATTGATTTGATCTCCATCGGTCTCCCCCTGATCATGCGGAAGAGCTTAGAAATAAAAACTATGATCGGGATCGCGTCTCACCTGGCTCTTTGACCTCGCAACTGCTTCCCCGTAGCCTCTAATATTTTGTCGAGATGTTCCTGATGTCTTTTTCTCGCAGCGTCGAGTTTAGTGGTCAGATCATCGATCTCGCAAGGTTTCATCAAGTAGTCAAAAGCCCCGAGTTTCATGCCGTCAATCGCAGTTTCGAAGGTGGCGTGTCCAGTGAGCATGATCACTTCCGCAATGGGGTGAGCCGCTTTGATGCGTCTAAGTGTTTCAATTCCGTCCATCCCAGGCATTTTTACATCGAGTAAAACCACCTCAATCGAAGGGTCTTCATCCAGTTTATTGAGTCCCTCCTGTCCACTGTGGGCAGGAATGACCTCAATGTCTCTAAGAGCGAGCCTCTTTGACAAAGCGGACACAAAGCTCTCCTCGTCGTCTATCATAAGCAGTTTTGTTATAATCATGGCGGTTTCCCTAAATTACAAATGAAGTCGTCTCATTAGGATTTCTTTTTGATCGATGATTTCTTTATCAAAAAGAATGGCAGCGACGGTGTTAAATATGTCGGCCAGCTTAACCACCCCTTGCAGTTTGTTGTCCTTCATTACTGGGACAACCGATATCCCGTGTTCCATCATGACGTCCAACGCCTTGATAATTGGGTCTTCAGGCTCAACTGCGCCGGCAAAGGGAGTCACAAGTTCACTCAGCGGTCTTGTCGCTCGACTGGTGTCACAGGGAGAGGCAGAGGAGTCACATAATCTCCTGACCTCTCTTAGCAGATCAATCAGGTGAACGAACCCTATTACGTTGTAATCATCATCAACTACTAAAGGGGTAGAATGCCCATGCTGCAATTTTTTTTCTTCAGTGCCTATACGCAGGATTTTAATGGCTGTTTCCACGTCGGTTTCAACCGCCAGGATCGGCCACTCGCCCGGTTTGATCATAAGCTTTGAGACAGGAACGGAATACGGCATAATTCACCTCACATACAGTGTTGAGTGGCGCCGAACAGCTCGTTTATTCTCCAGGTCACTGCCTTGATCTATCATTAACCAGGAGGTCCGGCGCACGGTATCTGTGATACGAGCAAAAATTTCAATCGCCTCGGCGATGATATATATTCATGGCCCTAGCTTCGGCTATCTTTGCCTCCTGACCGGCCTTCTTGTTTTTCGCCTCGCGAACTTTGGCCATGAGCACGTCCATGTCACAGGGCTTCATCAGGTAGTCCAGAGCGCCCACTTTCATGCCGTCTATGGCGGATTCGACCGTAGCGTGCCCGGTCAGCATGATCACTTCGATAAGTGGATATCTTGCCTTTATGGCTTTGAGGGTTTCAATGCCGTCCATTCCCGGCATCTTTACGTCGAGCACTACCACGTCGGTTGTGGAGTTCTGCTCCAACTTCTCGAGCGCCTCGGGTCCACTCAAGGCTATAGCCACCTCTAACTCCCTCAATTTGAGCCGCTTGGCCAGGGCTTCGACAAAAGGCGACTCATCGTCCACCAACAGGACCTTTGCTATCATCGTATATTCTCCTTCATCTTACAGAATTGTAACCTCTGAATTGTTTTGCCTTAATATCTGAGCAATAGGAACACCGAAGATATGATCAGACTGATAATAGTGATCGGCGCCGCTTCTTTGACAAATTGCCCAAAGGTTATTTTGTAGCCGGCCTTTTCAGCTATTCCAGTGGTAACAACGTTAGCCGAGGCTCCGATTATGGTCCCATTACCCCCAAAACACGCTCCAAGCGCTAGAGCCCACCAGAGCACACCCGATTCCGCTCCTGGGATAGACTTGTTCAAAAAGGCTATTATCGGTAGCATGGTCGCAGTGTAGGGGATATTGTCAATAATTGCGGAAGCGAAACCAGACACCCAGAGAATCACCAGCACCGCCAACCATAGCCTCCCCTGGCAGACATCTTTTATCCAGTCAGCGATGACCTGCAATATGCCTGTTTGCTCAGCAGCGCCTACAACGATAAACAGCATGATGAAAAAGACGAGTGAGGGCCATTCTATCTCTTTCTCAAGCATTTCTACAATGTCCATCTTTGCATAGCAGGACTATCAGCGGCCGCTCCAAAAAGCGCAGCGACACTGAAACCTCCATGTGGAACAAGCCATGAAGACAAAGAGGGCGATGACTCCGAGGAGCACGGCGCCTCCGAGATAGAGCAGCTTGCTGTCGGTTATCTTGTACTTTTCCTTCAGGAATGCGATCATCTTGGGAACGTCTTCGACCTTGGCCCTGTGATAGTCCGCGCCGTAAACGAATTTGTTGTAAATGATCTGAGCTGACCATGAACCAGGATTACAACCGGAGTGAGATTGATCACAAAGTCATTGAATGTCAGGCCGGCGTATGATCCGATCATGATATTGGGTGGGTCGCCAATGAGCGTGGCAGTGCCGCCGAAATTCGAAGCCAGTATCTCCGGAAGCAGAAATACAAACGGAGAAACCTTCAGGACCAGGGCGATTTCCATTGTGACCGGTGTAAGCAGCAGCATTGTCGTTACATTGTCCAGGAAAGCGCTGCAACAGGCGGTTACCACGCAGAGCACTGAAGCCAGGAGGAATATATTGTCCTCTGGCTACCTGAAAGGACTTGTAAGCAAGCCACTGAAAAACACCCGATCCTTTGAGCACTCCCACTATGATCATCATGCCCATCAACAGGAAGATCACGTTCCAGTCCACTGAATGCAAAGCCTGGTCCCATGTCAGAATGTTGTAAGCCTCGTCAAAGTGACCGAATGTATGAGTAATGAGACAGCACGAGCGCCGCTCCAAGGAATGCGGCGAGCGTCCTGTGCACGATCTCAAACGCTATCAACACGTAGACTCCAAGGAACACAATCAAGGCGATCCAGAAAGCAGCGCCCTGCATTCTCTTAAGCTGAACAGAGGCGTTAGCTACCCACCTGTGGACCCCGTCTTCCGCCACCCCATCGTCCAGAAACCTTCAATGTGAGGAGTTGAGACGGCTTAAAACTTGGCCGGGTGACTTTTAATTCCCATTTCCCTGACTTGATTTTTTCCTCGGTTGTCGGGATCTCGATCCGGAACAGACCATTCTTGCCGGTGGAATAGTCCTTCTCCGCTTCAGCTCCGTGACCAGTGGCCAAAAATGGTTTCCCATTGAGATACGGTAATATATTCGCCTCACTAAGAGCATTTCCGGCGGAATCCAGTATTTTGCCCTGAATCACCAGAGCGTCTTTGGCCGCGTCTGTCTTTTCTGCTGAAGCTACGCCGGAAATCATCATTAATGAGCATATTACTAAAAGGCTAAGAATTAACTGGCGCCTCATTTGCGATTCCTCTCTTTTTAGACCTTGTTACATGTCGCCTAACTAAACAACCTGTTTCACATCACTTTCGGGATGGTCGTTGGCATTCCCAGGATCGGCCAAATTACGTAGCAGGCCAGGGCGCACACCGCCATAAGGATGATGCTGGCGAGGCAGCCGTATCCAAAGAATTCACCACTTGTGAACTGCTTGGAATCATAGGCGATAGCGTTGGGCGCGGCGCCTACCAACAATATGAAAGGCATACCAGCCGTCATTAGACAGGCGTACATAACCACAGTGGGGTCGACACCGAGGTACTTGGATATTACAAGAGCCACCGGTAGAGCGATTGCGATTGCGGCCACGTTCATAATGAAGTTGGTTAGTATCATGACGAAAAACGCCACGCTTACCACAAACACGAGCCAATGGGCGTTCTTGAACATTGCCAAGCCAGTTAACGGCCATCCATTCAGCCGCGCCGGTTTGCCACAAACAATAACCAATGCTCATAGCGCCTGAGAAGAGAAGGACTATGTTCCATGGGATCAATTCGAGATCTTCGATGTCGAGGATGTTCAACACAAAGAAGAGCACGGTAGCTACCAGGATTATCGCTGTCTTGTCTATTTTTCTCAGAGCCGGAATGGTTACCTGGAGAGACATGAAGATTATTGCCGCAAATATTATGATGAGGCTCAGGATTTCCTTCCTGGTTATTGCCCCCAGGTTGGCGCTCAATTCTTTTACCCGCTCCTTCAGCCCAGGAATGTTCGCTTTTTCAGGTTTAAAGAATACCACAAAGAATACCCAAAGTAGGAACACCATCAACAGGCCAACAGGGGCCATATAATAGGTCAGTGTAAAAAAGGGCGTGTCCACTCCTGTCATTTCCTTGAAAAATCCGAGAGCGACAATGGCTCTTGCGGAGCCCAAGCAAGGTTATGATACTGCCGGCCCCGCACACGTAAGCCATGCCCATAAAAAGGCCTTTTCCGAACTTAGTCGGTTTGTCGCCTTCTCCGTAAAGGCTTACAACGGCTAGCAACAGGGGATAAATGGTCGCTGCTACCGCAGTGTGGGCCATTATGAGTGTCAATACCGTAATAAGTAAATATATACCGAGATAAATTGTGGTTGTCTTTTCACCGATCGCTCCAAGCATCTTGTAAGCCAGACGTTTGGTAAGCCCGGTCTTGGTAAAAACCAGACCAATGACAAGGCAGCTAAAGATGAATAGGACAGCCGGATCCATGAAATCATTAAACGCCTCTTTGGCGGGCCGGATCATGAACAGCGCCTGGGTTATGCCTATCACGAGGCTGGTGACACCGATCGGGACTACCTCGAAAACCCACCAGATACCGGCAAGCATAAAGACGGCTATTGCCCCCTTTCCTTGAACGGATAATGGGAAAGGCTTGCCCGCCGGATCAATCGCGTCCGGCCACTGGGGTGAATAGTAAATCACTACAAACAGACCTACACCTGTCAATAGCGCAATTAAGCGGGTCCAGTTAATCCTTATTCCACTGGTTAGAGTTGCAGCTTCCGCGCTCATAGAAGGAATCCTCCTGAATTTTCAAGCTTCAAAATGATTATTGATTTTTGCAGAGCTTTATCCGCTTTGTTATTTCGTCGAAGACGTCCACCAAACGTAAAATGCCGACTACCCTGGATCCGGATGTCACCAGCAACGACTGGTGATGTCCCAGAATGATCTGGTGAACCGCCCTGTTCAAAGTCGCGTCCGCATCCACCGTTTCTCCTTCGAGAGGGGAGGCCACGATGGCGCCTACGTTGAGAGCGCCGGCTTTTCGACAGAGATCGTCAAGAGGAGTTTCCCAGAGTTCAAATTTCTCCATTACCGATTTGAGAAACTCTGCGCTCAAACCAAAACCTGACACTTTTCTCAGTTCGCCCAGTTCGGTGTATTTTGGTTCAAGGCTTCTCATTACGTCGATCTTACCCATCTTGCCGATTATCTCACCGGAACCGCCTTTAACGAGCAAAGCTCTGTGAGGGCATTTCCCGGCCTCATAATCACGCTCGGACTCTTCCAGTTTGAGGACAGCGTCATAGAGTGTCGCTGTGTCGGCAATGGTCGAATATTTCTCCACTGGAATCATCAAATCCCTGACTCGAATACTTTCCATTAGGGTCGCCTCCTGAATGCATTCCATTATAAGTTCGCGTGAATCCCTATCTTTGCGTGCGCCTGATTCACAAGGGCTTTCCAGTTCCAACTTCCCGCAACCGATCGATAAGATCGCCAATGTTTGTCGGTTTTGGGAGACAATCGTAAATTCCCATTTTCATGGCCTTAATTGCGTAATCTGAAGAAACATGAGCCGTCAGTATGATTACGGCCAGTTCAGGTCGCAACCTCTTGATCTCTCCAAGCAGACCCAGGAAATTGCTTCCATCATCAGGATCTCCGAGGATTAACGCCTCGACTTCCGGGTTCTCAATTGAAACAAGGGCTTCCGCTGCGTCCGTCAGGATTTGGACTGGAAAACCCGCGCTTTCCAATCGCTTGGCCAAGGCCTGCAAGAATTTCTCCTCCTGGTCCACCAGAAGAATGCGTGAAGCCATACTGCCGACTCCGAAAAAATCGGGACTTTAAATCAGAGCTGTCTTGGAAAATGGGGGTTCGTGAGGTTTTGCAAGAACACGAAACTTAAGCAGGAATATAGGCAAACATTGTGCCAAATGCAGAAGAGTTGATAAAACAGTAGGTTATCTTATTAGGGTAGGTTGTAATGATACAGTCGTGAAACGTATCATGAAACGGTATGAAACAAAGTGGGACATATAAAGACATCGTGGAATGGCCGTGGAAAATGAGCCGCTTAAATCACATCAAAATTGCTCCGGAAACCAGATTCCCCATTCTGAAGCAATCTATTATTCTTTCGCAGCTTCCTACGACCGAATCTATTACGCGTATTTTTTTCCACGACAGATACTGGTAAAATTCTTCCTCTATACCACAACAAATAACCACATCTACCTTTTCTCTCAGGATCAGTTCACACAAGGATTCAGGAGAGGCGTGCGCCATAACCATCAGTCTCTGTTCACCTATCGATCCGTCATCCTCAATATTGAATATCGTGACTTCGGGCGCAAGATCGAACCGAGGCGCTATTTCGTCCCCTTTAAGGGGTATGAGGACTATTTTCATGTGTTTTTCCGAATACCGGCCTTTGGAGTTCTTATGGGACCATTGAATAGATTTTCATCTTTCTCCACAACGTGCTACGTCCGAGCCCAAGCAATTTGGCGGCCTTGGCCCTGTTTCCGCGAGCCTTGACCAGAGCGTCCATTATCATTTGTCTTTCAACATCAGGCCAATCGAGATTTCGGCTGTCAGAAGAAGCGTCAATAACAAATTCCTGTTTTTCAATGGATATTGATGGTTGAACTTCCACGGTATCGACCACAGGCGTTTTTACATAGGCGGGAATGTGTTCCGACTGAATTTGGTCCCCTTCGCAGAGATTTACGGCAAACTCCACGATATTTCTCAATTCACGAACATTACCGGGGAAAGCTGTAATTCAAGAGACTTTTTCGAGCCGCTGCGCTAAATCCTGATATCTTTTTCCTGAAACGTGAATTGAAGTGATGAAGGAAATGGTCCATGAGCATGTTTATGTCGTCTCCACGTTGCGAAAGAGGAGGCAACTGGAGCCGTATTACATTGAGTCGAAACAGGAGATCTTCGCGAAACCTTCCCTGACGGGTCATGCCTTCAAGGTCCCGATGGGTGGCCGCGATTATTCTCACGTCTACGTGAATTCCTCTGGAGCCTCCTAATGGATAGATAACCTGGTCATCCAGGAATGACAGGAGCTTGACTTGTAAATTTAGTGGGAGATCCCCAATTTCGGTAAGATAAAGAGTCCCATTGTGGGCGAGTCTGAATCGGCCGGGCTTGTTTTCAATGGCGCCGGTAAACGCTCCTTTTTGATGGCCGAACAATTCGGATTCGAGCAGACTTTCCGGTAATGCTCCGCAATTGACCTTTACAAATGGGCCTCGGGATCTCTGGGAAGCGTTATGAATGGCTTCAGCTACAAAATCTTTACCAGTTCCTGTCTGACCTGTGATCAGAACTGAGGAATCCGTTTGGGCGATAGCGGGGAGCAGCCTGAAAACCCTCAACATTTCGGGGCTGTTTCCGATCAATTTCCCGAAAAAGAACCTACCTCCGTGATCGTCGGTCTTTTGCAGATAACGCATGTCCTCTACGGACTTGATGTAACCGAGGATTTGACCTTGATCTCCTATGAGAGGGGCGGTGGTGACACGGATCGGAATCTTTTCCCTGTTTCGATTGATGATGTTCGCTTCCAGGCAAACCGAACCGCCTTGCGGACTGAGGCTTCTGGCCGGACATCCGTCGAGGCATAAGTTGGTCCTCAGAGCGAAGCAACAGGGTATGCCGCTAACCTCCTGATTGACAAAACCTGTAAGCGCTTCCAGCGCCCGATTCATTAGAACGACTTTCAGGCCCGGATCAACGACCAAAATACCGATTGGCGCTTCATTGATAAACTGGGATAAAGCGATCGGTTGGTCAAGCAGGCCGTGAACTTTGGCCGTTCGAAATTTTCCCATGTCTTAAATCGCCTTGTTGAAATTCGTAATCTTGTTGATTATTGCGCATTATCGCCGGATGCGGCCCTGATCAAGGCCGGAAACATTCATCTGGCGATTTGTTTTTTTCTCACCGTGTCAAGGATAATTTCTTCAGTGATCTTAACTACATGTTCGAGCGAAAAACATTCGGCCGCTGTTTCACGCGCTCTGCGGCTCATTAAATCCCTGGTTTTGTCGTCCAGCAAAAGGCTTGCCATGGATGTCGCCAATGCCTCGGGCGATCCAGGAGCGACGAGCAGGCCGTTTACCCCGTGCTCTACAATTTCCGGAATCCCTCCTACAGTTGTGGCTACAACCGGCAAGCCACTGGACATGGCTTCCAGTATAACCTGCGGGAAACCTTCTGAAACCGATGACAGCGCAAATATCCAGGAACGCCTGAGGAAAGGCCGCACATCTCTTACGCCTGGAACGAACTCTATGAGTTCTGATAGACCGCCGGCGCTAATCTTTTCCTGAACCTTCGAATCCAGATATCCCTGTCCGATCATGATCACGTGAACGTTTTCAACGAGTTCTCGAAGGCGCCCGAAAGCTTCAATCAATGTGAAGGGGTCTTTTTCCTTGACGAGCCGCCCAACAAAAACAACTGTAGGTCGAGACTCACGACAGGACAAATCCGGCGTGAAGAAATTGGTGTCAACTCCGTTTGGAGCTACCGCCACACGCTTTGGATCAACTCCGTGTCTCTTGATGACAAACTCTCGCAGGGCGTTGGCGTTACATATCAGTTTGTCGGTTAATCGCCACAAAATGGATTCAAACTGTTGTTCTTTCCTTCCTCTCCAACTGGAGATGACAACAGAATCCGTAGTCACTGCAGCGAAAATACGTCCCCATATATTGGGCACAGCAGTCATTGTGTAGAGCACATCGGGTTTGTGACGCTTCAGTCTCCAGAAGAATTCCCATAGCGCTCGCGGAGTTACCCATGAATTCCTGCAAAGATATTTTACCGGCACACCTGAAGCCTCGGCCATAGGTAACATTTCTTCTCCACCCCTTAACACCCAGAGTTCCAGATCGAAAAGCTCACGGTTCAAATGGTTGAGCAGATGCAAGGCGTACCTTTGAGTGCCCCCGAATTCCAGGTCCTGTACAGTAATGACTGTTCTATAAGGTGGTTTGAGATTGGTTTCCATGAATTTGGTTAATAAACAGTTCAAATATTTTAGTGTGGTTTTTTTCCTGATCGAATTCTCGCAGGACCAGTTCTCTACCTTTGGCAGCCATGCGGAGCGCAGCGTCGCGATCCTGTAACATGGCCATAATGGCCTCAGCCAGAGATCGCGGGTCATTTTGACCCACCAGTAAACCGGTCTCCCCATTAAGTATCACTTCCGGAATGCCACAGACATCAGTCGCTACAACGGGAAGTCTATGGGCCAGAGCCTCCATTATGACCGTAGGCAGGCCGTCTCTGTCACCGCTGCTATGGACGGCGCTGGACATAACAAACACGTCGGCCGAACAAAATAGATCAGAGACAAAATTGTAAGGAACAAATCCCGGGAAACTTATATAATCCGTCAATCCCAACTTGCGAGCAAGATATTTCAATTGAAGTCTTCGCGGCCCGTCCCCTGCAAGGGTTAACCTGAAGCTAAGGCCTGAGTCCTTTAGTATCTTACAGGCTTGCAGCAGTATGTGAAACGCCTTGATTCTGTCGAATCGCCCCAAAGCGAGAATTTTATATGGAAGCGTCATCAGGACAGGGGCCTCGGCGGCTTTCTCCAGGGGGACGCCGTTGTAGATACCGAAGATCTTACCCTTTGACGAAGGGGCGATTTCTTCCAGGTACGGCACATTTGTCATATTGTCTGAGATAACAAACCTGGCCGCTTCAATTTTTTCTTTCAGAGCCCCATCAGGCGGATATATGTCACCGGCTCTGGCAGTAAAACTGTAGGGAATTCCGGTCAACTCGGAAGCCACCCAGGCCGCTGTCGCCGGCCCCATAGCCCATGCAGCGTGAATGTGATCAAAACCTTGTTCCTGAAATCGCCTTGCGAGAATAAAACCGCACAAAAAACCGAAGATATTTTCTCCACCAAATTCGATTGATTTCCAGCGCCTGATTGGGATGGTTCTCATCAATCGCTTTGTTAATTTGTTTTTTTGTGGAACCAATAGGCGAGATCCGCTGGAAGTTTTTTCAACGCGGGAATCCCCAAATGCTCGACCTGGTCTGTCTGGACTGATTTCATCTCTGGAGAAAGTTGGGTTTTAAGTTCTCCATAAAGTGTAAAGACCTTTAATGATAGACCCATTTTCCATAGATTCAGAACCTCTCGGAAAATGAAGGTTTCTGATGGTTTTGGGAACCAGAGGGCAAGATAGGCTATGCGGGGTGAGTTCAATTTTCGGGTCACTCTCATTCAAAGCGTAATTTATAATTATAACCTCTACGCAAACTACTTTCAAACTCTTATTGCCGGACTCAAAAAAATTAAAATTTGTAAGCTTCTAGCTTCAACTTTGACCGTCGTTATGATAAATTCGCAATGCCATCATTATGCTTGATGGTCAAGAATCACGTTTATTCCTGATAAAAATTCTACCGATAAGAACTGATTGATCGTTTGCAACACAAGTCCGCCTTTTATGGACTGACGTCTTGGCCTTGAGCCGCGTGAGACTCGCTTATGAGACCATTGAAAGACATATTTACTCATCTGTTGGATATCCCTGACGAACAGTCATCACCTAGAAGATATCAAATTGTTAGACGCAATATGGCTATTCTGATGCTTATGATCACCCTCATACCACTGGCCTTGATGAGCGCAATAAACTACTTTGAATACAGGGCGGCTCTCCGAAACGAAATAATGACGCCGTTGAAAACCCTGGTCAATAAAGCCAAGCATTCTATTGAACTGTTTTTGGCAAACAGGCTATCCACTGTAAATTTTATAGCTTCCGCATATACCTACGAAGAACTCGCCGATGAAAAAAATCTCAACAGAATTTTCAAGGTCTTAAAGAAGGAATTCGAAGGCTTTGTCGATCTCGGCTTGATTGACTCCCAGGGAACACAGGTCAGCTATGTCGGTCCCTATGAGCTTCAGGGCAAGAACTACGCCGGCCAAAGCTGGTTCGAGCACGTAAAAGTCAACGGAGTATATATAAGTGACGTGTTCAAAGGGTACAGAAAGTTTCCACACATTGTCATAGCGGTTCAGCATATCGCCGATAGTGGAAAGGTGTGGATTGTCAGGGCTACAATAAACACCGCCAAATTTGACGATCTCATTGCCTCGATGGGATTGGACGCGGAAAGCGACGCCTTCCTCATTAACCGACAGGGGATTTTCCAGACTAAGTCAAAATTTTATGGGGATGTTCTGGATCACTGCCCGGATGTGCCCCCAAAGAGTTTCGAACCAACAGTAATTGAAAAAACGGATCCACTGGGACGAGATGTGTTTATGGCTTACGCATACTTTAACCAGACGGATTTTGTCTTTATGCTGGTCAAACCGCGAGCCGCTGTAATGAAAGTATGGTACTCATTACGCGGTGATTTACTGATAATATTCATCATTGGTATAATTGCGATTGTCGCGTTCGTGCTGAAACTGACCGACCTCATGATCAGACGAATGAAAGAGAGTGATGACAAGAGACAGCTTGCTCTCAGGGAAATGGAGCATTCCCACAAATTGTCCTCTATCGGTAGGCTGGCCGCTGGAGTCGCTCATGAAGTAAACAATCCGCTGGCGGTAATCAATGAAAAAGCCGGTTTGATGAAGGATGTGATAGAATTTACCCAGGATTTTCCCGACAAGGAAAAATTCTTGAATCTGGTGAGGGCAATCATTCAATCTGTTGAAAGATGCCGGGCGATTACGCATCGTCTTCTTGGTTTTGCTAGAAGGATGGATGTGGAAGTTCAACTTCTGGATGTAAATGACGTGATCACGGAAACCCTGGGTTTTTTGGAAAAGGAAGCTCTTTACCGAAATATCAAATTAAATCTTGAGCTTGCTCAAGGATTGCCCAAAATCGCCTCGGACCGCGGGCAGTTGCAACAGATTTTCCTGAATATATTGAACAATGCCCTGGCGGCTACGGATAAAGGGGGAACCATTTCACTGGTCAGTTTTGAACGGGATTCCGAAATGGTAGGAGTTACAATTCAGGACACCGGACACGGAATGAGCGATGAGACTCTCAAGCATGTATTCGAGCCGTTTTTTACCACAAAAAAGGCGGGCCAGGGAACTGGTTTAGGCCTATCCATAACCTATGGAATTGTGAAAAGATTAGGTGGAGATATTGAAGTGCAAAGCAAAGTAGGAACAGGGACTCGCTTCACCGTGTATCTTCCCAAAAAAACCGATACACAACCGGGGACATAAAATGAAAGACTGGAAAGTCCTTCTAGTTGACGATGAAGAGGAATTCGTTGTGACCCTTGCGGAAAGGCTGAGGATGCGCGGAATCCAGGCTGAAACTGAACTGGACGGGGCGTCGGCGCTCAATAAACTTGAGACGTACACACCGCAGGTCGTGGTGTTGGACCTCATGATGCCTGGAATGAGCGGTTTGACCGTACTGGAGCGTATAAAACAGCTTTATCCGCAAATGGAAGTCATTTTGCTTACCGGTATCGGATCTACTTCGGAAGGGGTTACCGGTATGAAGCTGGGAGCATTCGACTATTTGATGAAACCATTGCAAATAGAAGAGTTGATTGAGAAAATAGGTCTGGCTATCAACAAGAAACTCAGAACACAATAACTCAGGAACGATGATGAAAGAATCACTTCTCATGGGTAAAGTCACCGCCTCAATGACGCATGAAATAAAGAACGTTCTTGCAATCATTAGAGAATCAGCCGGCTTGGCTCAAGATTTGCTCACTGCGGCAAAGGAATCCGATTTCCCACATAAAGATAAACTTTTTGGGATAATGGGCAAGATCGACAACCAAATTGAGAGAGGGGCGGACATCGTCTCCCGATTGAATGCTTTCGCGCATGCGCCGGACCGGGAAACCAGCCACGAAGATCTGAATACCGTCCTGGATCAAATGGTCCACTTGTCGCATAAATTAGGCCGATCAAACGGGGTAAGCTTCATTGGAGAAAGAAGCGCCGACGCCATTATGTTGGACGGAAATCCCATGAAGACAAGAACGATTATTTACCAGGTCCTTGAGTTTTTGGCGCCGCTGACTGGAAAAGGAGCTGAAATCCGTCTCAAGCCGCTGAAGCGCTCTAACGGAAGTCCTGGTATTGAAATTTTCATAAAAGCTGTCGGATCAGTTGACTATAGCGCTGAAAAGATCCTGGGTTCTCCGGGTTGGGACTCCCTGTGTAACGAGTTCAAATCCGAGAACGTGTCGATTGGACTATCCGACGGCAAGAACTCATTACTGATAAGCTTTGGGTAGGAATCGGGAGTTTTGCGCCTCGATCCCCCTGGCGTAATTCAGTGGAACTAAAGTTTCGACCGGCTGGAGCCGGGTTTTAGGAGCGTCTGAAAACAGGCCTTTGTTATCTGGAGGAACTTGATGAAAGAATTCAAAGTATTGATGGTGGATGACGAAGAAGATTTCGTTCGCACACTCGATGAGCGAATGCAGTTGAGGAACGTTGACACATCCGTGGCCCTGAGTGGCGAGGAGGCCATGAAAAAGCTGGCGGAGGAAACTCCTGATGTGCTTCTTGTAGATTTGAAGATGCCGGGTATGGATGGAATGGAAGTGTTGAAGAGAGCCAGGGAAGCTTATCCTGGTGTTCAGGTCGTCATGCTTACGGGTCACGGTTCCGAAGCTGATGAAGCCGAGGCGAGACGATTGGGAGTCTTTGACTATTTGCGAAAGCCGGTTCCTCTGGAACAGCTCATGCGAACCCTTAAAGCGGCTTACAAAAAGAAAATTGAGGAAGCCATGGTAGCGGCCTCTTTTGCTGAAGAGGGGGATTTTGAATCCGCCAGGCAGATTATGGATCAAGGCAAGAAAAAGAAATAACAGGAGCGAGTCAATGATAATAAAAGTCCTTTTAGTTGATGATGAAAAAGAATTTACCGAACTCCTTTCCGAGCGCCTTGAAGTAAGGGGATTTAAAACCAGGGTAGCCAATGATGGAGACGAGGCTATTTCCAAATTAAAAGAAGAAAATGCGGACATCGTATTGCTGGATGTCATGATGCCCGGTAAGAGTGGGATAGAAACCCTTAAGGAAATTAAACAGTTGTGGCCTCTGGTAGAGGTCATCATGTTGACAGGTCATGGCACTGTCGAAACAGCCATAGAAGGAATGAAAGTAGGAGCCTATGACTACCTTCTGAAGCCGACCGGAACAGAAGATCTTTCGGAAAAGATCAAAAACGCATACCAGAGAAAAGCTGAGCATGAGGAAAGAATTCGGCAAGCCGAAATAAACAAGATAATTGAACATAAAGGGTGGTGAAGGTTGAATAGGGCTGAAACTCCTATTTAGTTCCATCTGTTTCTAGAAACAGTTCTCAATCGTAAGGTTCTTTGTGGTTGGGGCAGGTCTTATTGAGGGAAGACCTTTTTCTAAAATTTGGCTAATCAAGAGGTGAAATATGACAAGGACCGGTAAACCAGGCGCGTTGTTTCTGGCGCTCCTATTGTCGGTTACCGTTTTTGCCGGCTCAGTTTTCGCCGGCGCCGACGCAATGGCGGCTGATAGCGTGTCATCAGCTCCATGGTGGATGTGGCCCCTTCTTCTTTTGGTGGTCACGTTTGTCATGGGAATTGCGGCTGTCCTCGGGGGAGTTGGCGGTGGCGTTTTGTTCGTTCCTATAATAAGTGGCTTTTTCCCGTTCCATCTGGACTTTGTCCGTGGAGCCGGTTTGTTGGTGGCTTTGGCGGGCGCTCTTGCGGCTGGTCCGGGGCTGTTGAAGATGAATCTGGCCAGTTTAAGGCTCGCAGTGCCGGTAGCGCTGATAGCCAGTTCTTTTGCGATCATAGGCGCCATGATAGGTCTGGCTTTGCCCACTCAAGTTGTGCAGATCGCATTAGGCGTAACAATTCTGGGCATTTGTATTCTGATGCTCATAGCGAAAAAATCCACCGTGCCTGATGTTCCCAAGGCGGATCGAATATCATCCGTATTGAGAATTTATGGGGTTTATCAGGAAGCCAGCACGGGCGAAATAATAGACTGGAAAATTCATAGGACGTGGCAGGGGCTCGTCCTGTTTGTGGTTATCGGGATCATGGCGGGCATGTTTGGACTCGGCGCCGGCTGGGCCAATGTGCCTGTGCTGAATCTACTCATGGGCGCTCCATTGAAAATAAGCGTGGCCACGAGCAAATTCCTGTTATCCATTACCGACACATCGGCGGCCTGGATTTATCTGAACCAGGGATGCGTCATACCGATGATCGTAGTTCCTTCCCTGATTGGAATCATGGGTGGCTCGTTTGTAGGCGTGCGTTTGTTGAGAGTAGCCAAGCCGGGTCTGGTCAGATGGATTGTTATAGGCATGCTGGGTTTTGCGGGATTAAAAGCCCTGACTAAAGGGTTGGGTTTTTAAACCGGTTTTCAAGTTCTATTCGCCGGACATAGAATTACGGCTGGAATACTAATATTAGGAGTGATCCAAATGTCAATCGATCCTCACAAATCTTTGCGGGCTTCGCCTGAACAGATAGCTTACGCCGCTGTTCTGGAAAAGGGCATGTATATAGGGCTTCTGCTACTTTTTGTAACTTACGCCATTTATCTGCTTGGGATTATCAAGCCGTATATACCAGTCACCGAAATATCAAATTATTGGTCAATGAGCGTCGGAGACTATTTACATAAGACTCATATTCATCCGGGATGGTGGTGGACCGGCATGCTGGGATATGGAGACTTCCTGAATTTTATAGGGATAGCTCTTCTGGCAGGCGTTACGATAGTTTGTTTCCTCGTCATTGTGCCGCTTCTGTGGAAAAATAATGACAAAATATACGCTGTTCTTTCGGTGCTCGAAGCCGTGATCCTCGGCGTGGCCGCAAGTGGTATATTAGGAACAGGCGGACATTAAAAACACGATCAGTGACCTGAGATCATTTAGCTGGACAAGGTTTTTCAAACATTCTGAGCCTTATATGAGGTGATGACAATGCCATTGACAAGAAAAGTTTCGGACCTGATTGTGCCGCTAAACGATTATGCGGTGGTTAATCAGGAGAGTCCTCTGTCAGAGGCGATCCTGGCCTTGAGAAAAGTGTATTGTCAGGTAGAAACCGGAAAGTGCACTGAAGCAGGGCACCGAAATATATTAGTGTTGGACTCTTCAAAAAAACTGGTGGGAATCCTGGATTTCAGGACTATCCTGCAAGTTATGATCCCCGAAATAACCGGTGGATTGACGGACCGACTCGAGGCCCTTGGTGTTACAATGGCTTTTGCGCAAGCGGACAGTCTCGAACTGGACGAATCAAGATTGAGTTTTCGCGCAAGGGTAATCAAGAATGCCGATACCAAGATAAAACACCTGATGTTAAAGGTTAGAGGTGTAATCCAGGCGCAAGACGATCTCCTAACCGCTTTGAAGATGATGTACGCTAACAGGATCACCGTGTTGCCGGTTTATGACGGAGCCGAATTAATTGGAGTGTTAAGAGAGTCGGATCTTTTTTTAACCGTAGCAGAAATAATAACCGAGTAAAAGGTTTGCCGCTCCGGCCGGAACCTGGCACCATTGAAATGAACCGGGTTTCAGGCCGAAACAACGAATGTCAATCATTTTGAGGTTTTTTTTAATCGTCATTTCGACGGGGATCGTGGCAGTCCTCACGCAGAGCTGTTTCGGCCCCTCAGGAATGGCCGAAATCAGATATAAACCGTTCCCCTTAATTAGTGAAAACAGAAGTTTCGTCAAGTATGAAGACGCCGGCGACGATGTCACGATCGAGATTCGGAAAGCCCCGGTTTCGAAATCGGTAGAGAACCTGGCTATTCACTATCCTTCCCTTTTTCCCGATGGAGAGACAATACATCCGGGAGATAGGGAAGAATATGTTACCGTTAATGGGAAAACAGCGTATAAGGTAATCTTTAACACAAAATACATCAGAAAAAGAAAGCGTCTTGAGACAAAATCCGGAAAAACCCCGGAAGACATACCTCCAGGTTGGTCTGAATCAACATGGGAAGACCCTGTTTCCGGGACTAAGACTCCGATTCTGATCGGTCCGGTAATTCCGGAGAGAAAAATACTCTATCTGATTCCTGGTTCGGAAAACGTCTACTATGTGTTACTAAAGGTTGATGGAGCAGACCATGAAGACGCCATCAAGAAATTCGACAAATTTGTAAAAGACGGTATTGATTACCGCTAAATTGCGCAGACACGGAGGAATTCCTTATTGAGATACATTGGGAGTGTTTACAGACCGCCAAGCGAGGCGGAAAGCCTTATAATCCAGGTGACGCTAGGCTGCAGTCACAACAAGTGTTCCTTTTGCGGAAGTTACCTGGAAAAACCATTTTCCATCAGAAACATCAAAGAGATAACCGAAGACCTCGCCGATTCAATGAGTATGGGCCCTGTTCACCGAATCTTTCTGGCCGATGGCGACGCTCTGTGTATTCCGCAAAAGCGTCTTATAGAAATACTTGAATTAGTTAATCGCTTTCATCCGGAAGCGGAGCGGATAGGGGTCTATTCGAACGCGAAGGATATTTTACGGAAATCAGTGGATGAACTCAAACGGCTCAAAGAATTAAAAGTTGGTATCATATACCTCGGCGTGGAAACCGGCGACGAGAAGCTTTTGAAGAAGATTTGTAAGGGAGCTGATTACAAACAACTCGTAGAGGCTGCTCACAGAGTCAAGGAAGCGGGAATAACCCTCTCTGTTACGGGTACTCCTGGGGATAGGCGGCGTTGAGGCAAGGTTATGATCATGCCAGAGCTACTGCGGCAATACTGACTGATATGGATCCTGATTACGTTGGGGCGCTCAGCGTGATAGTGGTTCCTGGAACCCCACTGCACAAGGAGTTTTCAGCAGGCGCATTTAAACTTCCTGACCCTTTCGGGCTTATCGAAGAACTTAGAACGATCATAGCCGAGTCTTCGTTCACGAACTGCGTATTCAGATCCAATCACGCTTCCAACTATTTGCCTGTTAAAGCTACTCTTCCCGGGACAAAAAAAAGATCCTGGATGCCATAGACGCTATACTCAGTTCTAAAGATTCACGAGCGCTCCGGCCGGAGTTTATGAGAGCGTTTGTGATTTTTTGAATTGTAATCTTCCTGTCCACTATAGTTAGCGAAAGGAGTTGTCCCTTATGCGTGTCATTACTGTATGCGTGGGAAGCGCATGCCATCTTAAAGGTTCTCACGACATCATAAATTATTTTAAAGAAGCCGATAAAAGACGCCGAACTTGAGAATAAAGTCGAGTTAAAAGGGTCGTTTTGCATGGATCATTGTACCGACGGCGCTAATCTGTTGGTAGATGATGTGTTGTTTCACGCCAATACAGTTGACGACGCCAGGGCGATTTTCAAACAGGAGATTCTAGACAAAATCTAAGAGGGTAGCGAGACATGGAACAAAAACAGACCATTCGCGTGCCTTGGAAAAGCTGGGATAACTTCACAGGCTGGGCTCAGGATTTTTCATTAAAAAAGAAAGTTTTAGGCGCGTTTCTGGGAGTGGCCGTGTTCGTCGGCCTGCTTACCGTGATCCTTGGTATGCGCCTTGCCCGACACACTATCATTGAAGAGGCTCAGAAAAAGGTCTCAAGCGATCTGGCGACAGCGGCGTTTATAATAAATAGCTACAAAGAGAACCTTGAACTCAGGATAAGGATGATCGGAGGATCGGACAAGATAAAAGAATACCTTGAGGGCGGGGAGGTCTCGGCGATTAGAAATCGCCTTGCAATGATGAATCTGGAAAATGATCTCGATTTCCTTTCTATCTTGAATCCTGATGGTAACCTGATCGCAAGGGCTTTTCAACTCGAATCGACAAACGAAAATCTGGCGGCCAACCCGATAATCAAAGCCGCTGTATCCGGGAAAGGCGCTTCAGGGTTTAGAATCACCAATATTGAAAAATTGGTTGAAGATAACCCAACCTTGGCTCAGAGGCTGGGGACGAAGCTCCCCAAGGAAGGCCTTACCCTGGAAGCCGCATATCCTATTTTCCAGGATTCCAAAGTAATAGCCGTGGTGTACGGCGGGATCCTTATAAACAACAACCATGCCATGGTCGAACGAATTTCCCAGCGCCTGTTTAAAGATGAAGCTTATGCGGACAAAGAAATGGGATTCGTGGCCATTTTTCAGAGTGATGAAGCTATCAGCTCATCCCTGCGCGGGCCTGACAAACTCCCGTCGGTTGGTTTTAAAATGAATCCGAGTCTTCGGGATCAGGTTCTGAAAAAAGGGGAAATAGTTGTCAGACCCGAAAGGGAGTTTCAGGACGATTACTTGACGGCTACTGAGCCGATTAGGGACTTCACGGGCAAAGTGATAGGCGCCATTCAGGTAGCTAGTCTGGAAAAGCCGATTCTTTCAGTTATTGATCGCCTTGTAGGCGCTTTTTTGATCATCGCGCTCTGCGGGGTAATACTCATGGGGGCTATATCGTATGTCCTCGTGAATTGGATCAACAGACCACTTGAACAGATGCTCAACGCGGCCAAAGGAGCCGCCGAAGGAGATTTGACCCACGAAGTCCCCGTAGTCGCCAGGGACGAAGTAGGACAACTTGCGGCGACGTTCAATCTGATGATCAGAAATCTCGCTGAATCAAGAAAAAAGTTAGAGGAATGGGGCACTCAGCTCGCTTCAAAAGTCGCAGAGCAGACCGGACAGTTAGACCAGGCCGAGAGAACAGGTCGAAAGAGTCAAGAAACTGGCCTCCCTCGAAAAGATGGCCGATGGTATGGCCCACATCATGGCTCACATCTCAGATCCTTTGGTGCCTGTTGGGACTTCGGACGAGGGGAGCCTCGCTGATTCCAGGATTCTGGTAGTAGACACCGACGATCAGGTTCTCGAAATCTGCAAACGCATACTGGAAAATGACGGATTTGAGGTGATAACAAGTCAGTCCGTGCCTAACGCCCTCGCTGAGTTGGAGAGAGAAATTTACGATGTCGTAATTACAGATATAGAAATGCCTGAAATGACAGGACAAGCGCTGCTCAAGGAGATTAAAATCAGGCAGCCGGATGTTTTGGTTATCTTGACCGCCTCGTTCAAGGCGACTCAAGATGCGGTTGAAACCGTCAAACTGGGAGCCTATGACTATATTCCGAAGCCTTTTGGGCCTCACCAGATACTGCTCATGGTCTATACCGCGTTACAGACCCGATCAATGTTGGCAAAGACAAGGCGAGAGCATGCAGCGCAGAGGGCGGAGACCATTTTTCAGCGCTTGCCCGTGGCCATAGCCCTTGCCGATGACGCTCACAGGGTAGTGTACAACAACCGGGCCTTTCTCGATTTAACCGCTAAAGAGTCTGAGGAAGATGTCAAAGGACAAAGCTTCAAGGACTTGTTTGGAGTAGATCCTTTGGATAACGCTGAAGAATCCGGTGGATCCAAGTGGCTGAAACTTGAAAAGCTGGGCAGGACGGCCAAGCTGTACAATTTCAACCTGCCGGAAGAGGATCTGAGGGTTCTCATGTTGCTGGATGTGACGGAAACAGTCATGAAAGACCAGCAGGCGGATGTTTTTAAGACGGAAACTATCAACAGGGCCCAGCAGGTCATCCATCAACAGATGCGAGTGGCCCAGGAAATCGCCGGTTTGCTTGGTGAGACCACGGCAGAAACTAAGGCCGCTCTTTTTGAGCTTATAAAATTTGCTGAAAATGTTGGAGCAATCAGATGAGTCAACCTCTCTTCATTGAATCGGGTGGCGCATCGATTTGCAAATACGGAGAGATTCTCTGTGGAGATTCTCTTTCCGTAGCATCCATTGGTGACGGGAAACTCATGGTGTTGTCGGATGGTCTTGGGAGTGGTGTGAAAGCGAATATCCTTGCGACCCTGACTACAAAGATAGCTACTCGTCTTATGGAAAGAGGACTCCCGCTCGAAGAGGTCGTAGAAACTCTGACTGACACCTTACCGGAATGTAAAGTAAGAAAAATTGCCTACAGCACATTTACCTTGTTGAAAGTTAAAGACGATGGAAGGGTATACCTCGCGGAATTTGACAATCCTCCAACTTTCTATCTGAAACGCGGGTACATCAGTAAACTAAATTACAAGGACAAGACCCTAGGCTCCAGAAAAATAAGGGAAGCCCACGTTCACGCTGAAGCTGGAGACTGGTTGATAACCGTGAGCGATGGAGAAATTCACGCCGGAATAGGTGGTTTGCTGAATTTGGGCTGGGACTGGGAAAAAATAGCGAAATTCCTGGAAACCCAGGTCTACGAAGATGTTTCAGCGCAGAAGGTGGCGCAGGTCCTTGTTGATCAGGCGAGGCAACTCTACGAGGATCGCCCGGGGATGATACTACGGTAGGTGTTCTCAAAATCAGGCCCAAGAGATTCGGCGCGTTTATGATCGGTCCACCGGTAAGGCGTGAGGACGACATTGACGTGGCTAAACGATTTCTTGCGTTGCCGGGACGGAAGATAGTGAGCGGAGGCACCACCGCCGGCATTCTTGCGAAGGTCCTTGGGAAAGACGTGACAGTTGATCTATCGACCATGACCAACAAGATACCACCGACCGGTAAGATGGAAGGGCTTGATCTGGTTACGGAAGGGGTCCATACGGTCAACCATTCTCTTGAAATCCTTCAACAAATTAAAGAAGGAGATGAACTTGCGGGATTGCGTGATGGGGCCAGTTTACTTGCTAAGGAGTTCCTGCTAGCCGATTGCATTTATATTTTCTTGGGACAGGCCATAAATCCGGCTCATCTGAATCCGAATCTTCCCCAGGAAATGGGATTCAAGAGTCGTAGCGTCCAGTCAATCGCCGCAATGTTGAAGGAAAAGGGAAAAGAAGTTCACCTGGAAATTCACTGAGCCCTGTGAATCCTACCCCACGCAAGCCCCACATTTAATGACCAGGGACGCCTGATCATGGAGAAGTCTTGTTAGTCCTGTTGGAAATGGCCTGTAACTGAGATTCAAGTCTCCCTAGCCTTTCGAGAATGGCGGAATTGATTCGTTCCTGATTCTTCTGAGCCGGCTCTGAAGATCGGGCCTGGGCGGAAGGTTGCTTAAGGTTGGACAGTTCCTCTTTGATCCCCTGTAAATTCTTTATGATCGCTCTATCATTATCAATAAAAGTCTGAGCGTAATTTTGTACGGCTCTTTCTGTAGAAACACCTTTCTTCTGAAAATCGCTCATCATCCCTTCGGACTTGCGTTGCAATCCCTCAGCCGTATCGGCCATTCGCTTGGTGCTGAACGCCATTTGAGGCATGGATGAGGCAACCACTCCCATATAATAAGTCATCTGTTCCATGCTGTTCTGCATTCTGTTGATCGTGGACAATCCGCAACCTGACAATGCTCCGGTCAACAAAACGATAATCAACAACATTCTCAAGGATTGAAAGAGTCCGGTCTTTGACATTTTTATAGAATACCTGTCGCTTTGATAGTCCGGTCAGCAAGAGCCGGAGTTTGCTAGTTTTTCCACTTGTAGGTCCCAAATTCTTTCGGATCGAACAATTTGTCTGAGAGTTCAATTCCAAAAACAGCGTTCTCCTGTCTGACCAAAATACGGGAATTTTTCTTTGGATTAGTGATTTCTTCTTCCCGCGGGAATTCTTTTCCGTCTTCAGTTTTGAAGAACTCTGTTACACGGTAGGTCCTTGTGATTTTCTTGTCCTCGAGATCCTGAGACTTTACTGTAATGAAATTGTTTTTCTGAACCCAGACAAGACGTTCGCCCTTGTTGTCGGGTCTCACAATTTTAATAATCCAGCAATCCTGCCCGTTCAGTTTCTCTTCTCCGAAAATTGAGTATTTCTCTCCGGATTTTGGAACGAAGCCCATGATGTCATCAATATGCAATCCTGTGCCGCCAATGTCCGACGAGGGATCGTCGGTCACCACTGGTAATGTTTTTCCAGTAGCGGGCAAGTACATGAAAACCTTGGGCTGTTCGTCCGGTTTGGTTAGCAACAAAAAGCGTAACCCTTTTGATTCCTTGGGTTCATCGAAATCAAAAAAGAAATCGGCCTGACCGTTTTTCAGTCTGCCCGAAACCCATAGCGCCTGGGTAGACGCCTGTTTTTGGCCCTTGAATGTCTGGATCGTGAGAGCTACCCTAAAAGTGTCTTTAAAGCCCTGTTCAGCGCTTTTGGTAAGGATTTCCTCAGCGGTCATTTCGCAAAACGCGGGAGTAAAGCAGTATGCGCAAATAGCCAACAAGGTGACGAAAAATAAAAAAGTTTTTCTCATAATGTTATTAACTTATCTCTCAAAAACCGCTTTATAAAAGTTAAAGCCACATCTTTAAAAGTTGAATAAATGTCTATGATTCAATTATAAAAATATGATTTAGCGTAACAAGGATAGCACAAAAGCGCCCGACTGGTCAAGAGTTGGAAAAAGAATTAACATGATACTTGCAATCTCATATAGAGTGGTTTAGGCTTTGATAGACTTTTGTCATAACTTCCAGTCATAACTTCCAGGGAATTGATTTTCATGTATTTTTAAAGATTTGCCAGTCATGAACAAAGAATCTATTCTTCAAAAACTGGATGAGAATCACGACACCATAAAAGACCTTGGTGTTCGTAGATTGGGACTCTTTGGGTCGTATGCCCGTGGCGATGAAAACAGACGTAGCGACATGGATTTTCTGGTGGAGTTTGAAAAAAAGACATTCGACAACTATATGGACCTAAAAATGTTTCTGGAGCGGCTATTCGATTGTAAAGTCGATCTGGTCATCGCCGATGCAGTAAAACCTCGCCTTCGTAAACCGATTTTTGAGGAAACCATCTATGCGCAGGGACTATAGGGCCTCCATTGAAGACATCGAATATTGTCTGGATAGAATCCGGACACTGACGCTTGGCTTGGCGTTTGAAGAGTTTACTCAGAATTTAATGAAACAGGAAGCATTTTAAGAAATTTGGAAATTATCGGTGAAGCCGTCAAAAACATTCCTGAAGTAGCCGCGGATAATATCCCAACATTGATTGGGTCAGGATTGCCGGGCTCCGCGACATCATAATCCATCAGTATTTCGGTATAGACCTGGAGATAATTTGGGATATACTCACAAATAAAATTCCTGAATTCGATGTTCAGACCCGACTCATGGTCCAGAAAGAGTCAACGGGACATTAGTCAATACTTTTCGTGCAAGGCGCTGTCTTCATCTTTCAAGGATCATCCCTTTCAGATCAATTCCGTCCCTGTATCGAAGCGTAGCCTATGACAGGACTGTCCCAATCGCGCCCCTAGCCCCTTACAGCGACTTGAGCCTACCCAGGCTGAAATTGAAAAACTGTCCACCTAGGAACCTGATTCAACTCAATTCCTCAATTCGCCTTTGACGCTAAGGGCTATGATGAGTATAACTAAACGAAAATGGTAATATGTGAGGACCAATATGACGAAGGCCGCGTTTTTCCTGTTGCTCGTTTTGTTAGCCCCTCCTCAGTTATTCGACATGGCGGCTTACGGTCAGTGGCCCTTGGGTAAGGATTTGTCCGCAGGGACAGTGAAATCGGGTGAATCGTCCGGATACCTTATCGGATCGGGACGATTTCAGGTCTTTGTCTCACCAAACGTCAAAGGCCACACCTTTATGTTGGATACGGAAACGGGAAGGATTTGGATTTTCAAAAAAGACTCAACTTCCGGGGACTTATCATTGCAAAGGATCCCGGTGGATCAGCTTAACGAAATTCAGAATCCAGGAGCCACTCATCCTGGAAAATAGTCGGCTCATCGGAATGAATGGCTTAAGCTAAAAAAATATATCTTTGTTTGAGGTACATGATGAAAAAGGATGGTTACACTGTTGCGGTAGTCGGAGCGACCGGCGCTGTGGGCAATATGATGATCAAGGTTCTTGAACGACGCTCTTTCCCTGTTAAGGATATAGTTCTGCTGGCTTCCGGTAGGTCTTCCGGAAGGATGCTTGAATTTAACGGAAAGGAACACCCGGTCCAGGAACTTAAGGAATCATCGTTTAAAGGGGTAGATATAGGACTTTTTTCCGCCGGGGGATCAATAAGCGCGAAGTTTGCCCCATACGCGGCGCAAGCTGGATGTGTAGTTGTAGATAATACGGCCCATTTCAGGATGGATCCGGATGTGCCACTCGTAGTTCCCGAGGTGAATCCCGAACAAATAGCCAATTACACCGTAAAAAACATAATCGCAAACCCAAATTGTTCTACAATTCAAATGCTGGTGGCTTTGAAACCCATCCATGACGCGGCTAAAATAAAACGAATAGTAGTTTCAACATATCAATCAGTTTCAGGAACCGGTAAGGACGCATTGGAAGAAATGCTGCTGCAATCCCGCAGGATGGCGAACGCTATCGACTGGACCAAAGACGATGGCTTGAATAAGCTCTGGGCTGGATTGAAACCGTTTCGTAAGGTCGAAACCAGCGTTTACCCTCATCGTATAGCTTTCGAATGCTTACCTCACATAGATGTCTTTCTTCCTAATGATTACACAAAAGAAGAAATGAAGATGGTATGGGAAACGGGGAAAATTCTGGATCCAGCTATAAAAGTGACCGCCACGACAGTCAGAGTCCCCACGTTTTTTGGACATTCCGAATCCGTGAACATAGAAACGGAAACAAAGCTTACGGCTGAACAGGCCAGGGATGCTCTGCGCAAAGCTCCGGGGGTTAAGGTTATGGATGATCCCTCCAAAAATGAATACCCTCTGACAGCTCTGGCTGCAGGAGAGGATTTTACCCTCGTCGGGAGAATCAGGGAGGATGAGTCTATAGAAAACGGACTGAATATTTGGGTTGTTTCGGATAACATTCTAAAAGGGGCAGCCTTGAATGCCGTGCAAATAGCTGAAATACTTGTGGAGAAATATCTCTAGGAAAGGAAGTGTGTATGAAATCGCTACGTGAAGCAGTTGTTGTAAGCGCTACTCGAACACCTTTAGGAGCTTTCAACGGTAACTCTGGGCGGCATAGGCGCGACCACACTCGGTGGGCTGGTTATTGAAGAGGCAGTAAAGCGTTCGGGATTAGACAAGTCTGAGATTGATGAAGTAATTATGGGCCAGGTCCTCCCATGCGGCTATGGCCAGAATCCGGCCAGACAGGCCTCTATTAAGGCCGGGCTTCCATATGAAACCCAGTGCTTTACACTAAATAAAGTATGCGGATCAGGCCTTAAAGCTGTAATGCTGGCAGCCCAGGCCATTCAGCTAGGCGACGCGGACATCGTCGTCGCTGGCGGGATGGAAAACATGAGCGCTGCGCCATATTATCTTGAAAAAGCCAGATTTGGTTTCAGGATGAATAATGGAACTCTCTTCGACCACATGGTTCATGATGGTCTTTGGGACATCGTCAACGATTTTCACATGGGGATAAGCAACGACCTTTGTAGCGAAAAGTACAACATTTCCAGAGAAGATCAGGATAAATACGCCGCTTTAAGTTATGAACGGGCTTTGGGAGCTATAAAAGACGGAAAATTCAAGCAGGAGATAATGCCGGTCATGATCCCCCAGAGAAAAGGGGATCCGAAAGTCTTTGACACTGACGAATGCCCGAGAGAAACCTCGTATGAACTATTGAGCAAGATGAAACCGGCTTTTCAAAAAACCGGAGTCGCTACAGCCGGAAACGCATCCGTCATATCGGATGGCGCAAGCGCCTTATGTATCGTGGCTGAAGACATCGCCAAGAGAAAAGGACTTGAAATTCTGGCGAGAATAGGGGCTCAGGGAAGCGCCGGTCTGGATATGAAATATGTGTTGATGGCGCCCATGCTTTCCATCCCGAAAGTGGCCGCAAAAGAAGGCGTCGATTGCAAGTCCATTGATCTCATGGAGATAAACGAGGCTTTTGCGGGCTCGACCGTGGGAGTGATAAGAGAACTGGATTTGGACGTTCAAAAATGTAACGTAAATGGTGGGTCAGTCGCCCTTGGTCACCCGATCGGCGCTAGTGGAGCGAGAGTATTGACGACATTGATTTATGCCATGCGCGAGCGTAACGCCAAAACAGGGATGGCGTCACTATGCCTGGGCGGTGGTGAAGCGGTGTCACTATTTATTGACAGATAAACCGCCCCGATCCAAAAGCGACCTACAGGGACCGAAAGCGCGACCAAGGCGCCGGCCCCTGTTTTATTTCATTTAACCGTATTAAATAGGGTTGGAAAATGCTCTTGAAAGATAATCCCCATTCATTTCTCACAGGTAATGATCCATTCATGCCGGTTGATTTTGCAAGTAGTTCCGATGGAAAATTCGCGACTGCAATTCAATTTGATCTTAAACATGAGGGTTTGATCGGAATACCTCATGGTGGCATAGGTATGGGGCTATGTCTGGATGCGTGGCGCAATCTGGGAAAGCCACTTTATCCGGTTACCGTGAATTTCAAATTCGGGGGATCCGGTATATTCATCGGTGACCAGGCTATTCTTGAAATAGGAAAACTAAACTCGTCCCCGGATGGATTAGACATTAAAATTTCAAAATCCGGTGATAAAAAGCCCTATCTGCGGGCTGAAATAGCTCATGCGGAAGTTGTTGACCCTCAAACGCCAACAGCGTTCCTCAATTATGACAATTTTCGGGCGCTGCCATACTACAGGAACTGCTTTGTCTGCGGTCACGCCAGGCAGGATCCGGGTCTACAACGAAGATTCAGGTTTCACCAAGGCGACTCGCGTAGTGCAGGTTACCGTTCCGTGGGGAGACCACCCGGATGATTTTGACAGGGCAAAGTATTTTCTTATCGCCAAAGAAGAGTTGCATCCGGCGGCCCTCATCTCAATGTTTGATGAAAATACGGCCTGGGCGGGATTCATGTTGACCAAATCAGCAGGATTGTCAGTCAGGCTCGAGTTTAATTTGCTCAGACCCGTGGGAAGAACCGAGAAACTCCTGTTTGTTGGAGAACCGACAGGAATTAGAGGCAATCCAGCGGCGCCCAGATTTTTCACCGCAAGCGGAACGATATTCTCGCTGAGCGGTTCAAACTTTGAGCCGGTGGCTTATGGCAAGGGTGAGTGGATAATCATGTCACAGTACACCGACCAGATAAAAAAGAATCTCATTCCAGAAAATGACTGGGAATGGATATTCGCCTGAACATTATGTTTATGCGCCTGACTAACGAATCATGTGGAGTAAAAAGTGGCAGATAAAGTTGCTGATGGAATTCTGTGGATAGCTGGACGAGACAAATTTATGCCCGATTCTCACATTTATGTTTTGGGAGAAATCGGTTCTTCGGATCTTACCATAGTAGATTGCGGCATCGTAGAGATGGGGGAATATAAGATCAATGAACTGGAAAGCTATGGGATATCTTTGGACCAGGTAAAGAGAATTATAATGACGCACACGCATCTGGATCATATCGGATGTCTGCGGGAATTCCTGGATAAAGGTCCCCATCTGGAAGTTTGGGTTCATGAGGATGAAGCCCGGTATCTCGAACGAGGTGACGACAGACTGGTATTTGGGAACAAGATGTTTGAGTCCATGATAAGATCCCAATATTCTATCCCGGAGAGGTTTTTTGAATTTAAGGTAGACAGGAAACTAAAAGGCGGGGAAATCCTGGAGATTGATGGAAACAAGTTCAGGATAGTCCATGTTCCGGGTCACAGCGTTGGGAGTATTGGTCTGTATGATGAATCCAGGAAAATTTTCCTGTCTGGGGACACAATATACGCCGACGGCGCCATCGGGAGATACGATCTTTTTTCAGCCGATCCGGAGAGCCTGAAGAAATCTCTGGAACTGATTGCGAGCCTGAATATCGACATACTGTTACCATGCCACAACCGGATCGTAAAAAGCGGCGCGAATCCGATGATCAAGAATACTGTCCAGTATTGGCTCCCAACATTAGGTTGAGACGGATCCAACGGTTCTTCAGATTATGATGGCGGAATTCGTGAGCAACTAAAGGAAACGGAAAATGGGTAAAACTGTAGCGGAAAAGATCATAGAAGGGCGGCTCGTAAAGGGTAGGATGGAGCCGGGGTCCGAAATAGCTATAAAAATTGATCATACGCTGACTCAAGACGCCACAGGGACAATGGTCTTTCTCGAATTCATGGCCATGAAGATTCCCCGTGTGAAAACTGAACTATCAGTAAGCTACGTAGATCATAATCTCCTTCAGACTGATTTCAAAAACGCGGACGATCATAGATTCCTGCGTACCGCGGCGGCCAAATTTGGTGTGATATTCAGCAGGCCGGGCAATGGAGTCTCTCATCAGGTTCATATGGAACGATTCAGCGTGCCTGGGAGGACCTTGTTGGGTTCTGACAGCCACACCACTACAAATGGCGGCATGTCTATGCTGGCCATTGGCGCTGGTGGCTTGGACGTTGCCATGGCCATGGCCGGCGAGCCGTTCTTTCTGAATATGCCCAAAATAATCGGTGTGAAGCTTTCTGGTCGTTTGCAGCCATGGGTGTCGGCGAAGGATGTTATCCTTGAACTTCTCAGACGCCAGTCAGTCAAGGGCGGAGTAGGTAAAATCTATGAGTACTGTGGTCCGGGTGTGGAAACCCTGTCGGCTACCGACCGCTCGGTCATAGGAAACATGGGAGCTGAGCTGGGGGCCACTACAAGCATTTTCCCTTCGGATGAGAGGACCAGAGAGTTCCTGGAAAGCCAGGGCAGAGGATCTGTCTGGACTGAGATAAAAGCGGACCCTGACGCCCATTACCATGAAATAATTGAAATCGATCTGTCCCAGATAGAACCCATGATCGCTACTCCGAGTTCACCGGACAACGTCAAGAAGGTATCTGAAATCGAAGGAATTCCTGTCAACCAGGTTATCGTAGGCTCATCAGCCAACTCTTCGTTTCGTGACTTGATGATCACCGCCAAGGCTATGGAAGGCAAACATTGTCATCCGGATGTCAGTTTTGAGATCAACCCTGGCAGCAATCAGGCTCTGCTCAATGTGACTACTTTCGGCGGTCTCACGAACCTGATAACAGGAGGAGCGCGAATACATCAGTCCGGCTGCCTTGGCTGTATAGGCATGGGGCAGGCTCCCGGAACCGGGAGTGTTTCACTGCGAACCTTTCCGAGAAATTTCCTGGGTCGAAGTGGGAGCTTTCCCGACAGTGTCTACCTCTGCTCACCGGAAACCGCTGTCGCTTCAGCCATTTTCGGGAAAATTACGGATCCAAGAAGGTTGGGAGAATATCCCGACGTTTCAAATCCAAAGAGTTACGTCATAAACGATGAGAACCTGATTTATCCGCCAGGTCCGGGAGAACCGGTCGAAGTGATCATGGGACCCAATATCAAGCCATTTCCGGAATTTGGACCACTGGAAGAGGATCTTGAAGGAATCGTAGCCCTGAAAGTGAACGACAACATCACAACGGATCACATCATGCCTGCCGGGAGCAAGGTGCTTCCGTTGAGAAGCAACATACCCGCCATCAGTGAGTTTGTTTTCAACAACATAGATCCGGATTTCCCGCATCGTTCGCAGGAGTTGGGATCTACGTTTATCGTGGCCGGTGAAAACTACGGTCAAGGTTCCTCTAGGGAACATGCGGCCATTGCCCCTCGATTCCTGGGAGTTAAGGCAAAATTCGCCAAGAGTTTCGCCCGAATACACAAGGCTAATTTGATAAATTTCGGGATATTGCCACTCCGGTTTGAAAATCCCGATGATTATGAATTCCTTAAACCGGGTTGTCGTTTGAAAATCTCAGGGATAAGAAAGAAAATTGAAGAGGGCCTCGACACTTTTGAAGCTGTTGAAACCGAGTCCGGGCGATTAATCAAGGTAAAGCTGGAAGTCACACAGAGAGAAAGAAAAATTCTGTTGGCAGGTGGCCTGATCAACCTAGCCAGACACTGAAAAAGCGACGGGAAAGGCTACGATTCCTAGCGGGTCGGGCCTTTTTCCTGTTGGGCCTTCTGAAAAATTTCGTCGGGTTCCTGATCAAGCATTGGCGTCATCTCTCTCCCGTGATGAACACGTATCCTGTCGGGGTTTAACACGCTGATCAACAGGGGGACCGTTCTTCCTGAGTCCCAGTGTAAAGACATCAATGGAGAGTTGTAAGAGTAGGCTCCCTGGCCCGCGGCTACCCACGCCTGATTTGGCTCACCTCTAAAACTTGCCTGAAAAGTTCCGTTTTTTCTGAACACGAGTTTGATTACGCGGTCATTGGCAGGCTGTTCCTGTCCATCGACAATGCGAGCGGCCAAGACCCATGTCCCTAACAGTTCTGACGGAACTTCTGTTGTTGTGCGAACCGCTTTACGGTCCTGGCACGAACTGAACAGGCCGAGACAAACCAGCAATAATAGCCCTAGGGTTAGGATTTTAGTTTTTTTCATGATCTTAAAAATGGATCCATGCTGGGACAAATAAAAAAAGCGACCCTTGAGTAAAAGATCGCTTTTTCCACTAAGCTTTTTAGGTCAAAAAGCTATTATAAGTCCTTATCACAAATTGATCTTAGAACCAGCCGCTTGAAGAGCTGCTCGCAGGATAGTAACCGCTGCTTGAGGAGCTAGCCGGCCAATAATAGCCACTGCTGCTGCTGGAAGCCGGGGCGCAGCAATACGCTACGGTTCCACTGCTGCTTGAAGAGGCAGTCGGCCAATAGCCGCTGCTGCTGCTTGAAGCCGGGGCGCAGCAATATGCTACGGTTCCGCTGCTGCTTGAAGAGGCTAGCCGGCCAATAATAGCCGCTGCTGGATGAACTGGCTGTATAGTTTCCGCTGCTGCTACTGCTGGATGATGCATTGCCCCATGATGAATAGGGAGCCCAAGCATAGAATCCGAAGCCGTATGAAGCGAACAACATAACCATACCTACAACCGCGAGCGTCACTGCAAATCTTCTCATTGAAATCGTTACCTCCTCATTAAACGAGAATACATTCGCTGTCTTCTAATCGAAAACAGTTGCTCCCTTAAGAATATCCAAAAAAACATTTCTTAATCGGTACCATGTTTAGTCAATGTTGTCAATCTTTTTCTAATTTACATCTGATACCGACAGTAACAGGGCTTGGGTCCCAAGTCCTTACTTGACTCACCCCTGTTCTCTGCTACAATTCCCTCGATTATATTTTTTTGTCAAGGAAATTTTGCTATGATTAAATTAATTTTTAAAACTAATTTACTAAGAAAAATAGTCAATGTTAATTATAATCAATATCTAATATTTGATAGACCTAAAAACAGGTATCTATCTAATGTTAAACGGCTAATTTTGACATATATTTTTGATGTTCACCATTATCTTAACGTCTTTCCGCAGTGGCCGGGCTCTGCAAAAAAATCCTCTCCTGTCTCCAACTCTTTTCCCGGCGCTCGCGCTCTTTGCCGCTTTGGTTTTTTTCTGCCCGGGATCAGTTTACTCCGCCCCCGAAGACATTGCTCAAAAAATCCAAAAGGCCGGAGAACTTTCCCTGGACGGTGACACAGGACGCGCAGTGGAAATATTTCGCCAGGCCCTTAAAGAATGTGAGCAATCCCAGGGGGACAGTAATGACTGTTCCAGGTGGCTTAGGCCGTTACAAGGCCTGAACATGTTGCTGGAATCCCCGAAAAAGAAGACGGTCTACAAAAATTCGATCGGTATGACACTGGTAAGGATACCAGCCGGCGAATACATGATGGGAAGCCCCAAACAGGAACAGGACTGGATTAGGCTTACGTTTAAAAAAGTGTGGCGTGAAGGTCACAAACAATGGTTTCAGGACGAGACCCCCTTACATCCGGTCCGGATAACGAAGCCGTTTTATTTAGGCGCGTATGAGGTAACAGTCAAGCAGTTCAGGGAGTTTGTAAACGACACCAAGTATAAGACTGACGCCGAGAAATCGGATGGCGGGATGGATTTCAGCAATAAGGAAAACAGGTGGGTTCCCCAGAAAAACAGGAAGTGGGATTCGTGCCCGTGGAAGCTTGCGGATGATCAACCGGTTGTATACATCTCATGGAATGACGCGCAGGCATTTTGCAAGTGGTTGAGCGGTAAAGAAAAGCGCAAGTACAGGCTGCCGACGGAAGCGGAGTGGGAAATGTGCTGCAGAGGCGGCTCCGCATGGTCTCGATACCCTTGGGGAGACAAGCTTCCTGGTGACCGGGACACAAATTTTGGGGATGGTAATCCAAAATTACCGGACAGCATGACTACCGTGAACGATGGCTACGAGAATGTAGCGCCGGTGGGGAGCTATCCTCCAAATCGGTTCGGACTTTACGACATGGAAGGAAACGTCATGGAGTGGGTTCAGGATCATTATGACCGGAACTACTATGAGACATCGCCAATTAATGATCCTCAAGGGCCCTCGACCGGAACATCCAGAATAAACAAAGGCGGAAACTGGTTCGCCAGCCCCACTGATTGCCGGTGCGCCTTCAGGGGCTTTTCCGGAGAAAGCATGAGCTTCTGGAATCTTGGATTCCGTGTCGTGCTGGAAGACGACACAAAGGGAGTTCAATCGACAACAGCGCAAAATGATTCTGAAGGCGGCTCGTCGTCAAGGGGATCATCAGCTTCGGCCGCCATGCCGCCGAGCGAAGAAGACGGTATCAGGCTATTCCAGCAAGCCATGTTCGCAGCTCAGCAACAACAGTGGGACAATGCGATAGATGACCTTGAAAAGGCGTTGAGACTTTACGAACGGCGGGAAGATCCAAAATGGATAGCGCGGGTGAAGGCGACAATTGCTGGAATATACGCTGAACGTAACAGAACATTTAAGGCTAAGGAACTCTACACTCAGGCTCTCTCAGAGTTCCGTAAAATGGGGGATACCATAAACGCCCGCATTATCCTGTCTCGTTTGCAGGAACTGGAAACATCGCCGGGAGTAAAGGTGGTGGAAGTTCAAAAAGGCGGCATAGCGGACCGGGTTGGCATAGTTCCCGGTGATGTTCTGGTGGAATACGCCGGAGAGACAGGCCTAAGAGTTGCAAGCGTCAAAAAGCTCGTCGAAGAATATACAAGGACTCCCCAGGTAACGTTGAGTGTCATGAATAATGGCGAATTAACGACAACTGTCGTTACCGGTGGACCCCTGGGCGTGGCTCTTGAGGATATGAAACGTCCTCCCAGACCAGCCCGGCCGCCTCAACAGCAACAAAACCAGAAACCAGCGCGAAAGAAGACCACAAAGAGACCGCGGTAACAGGCGATGATTTCCAGCGACGTCGTAAACTGATTAGGCTTTGACCCAACACTCGATGACTAAACACGCATGGATACAAAGTCATGAAGAGACGAAATTTCCGGCTGTTTCAGATTGAACCGACAACCCGATGTAACCTGCGCTGTGTAATGTGCCCCTGGGAACATCTTCACCGTTCCGGAAGGGACATGGACCTGGACCTTTACAAGTCGTTGTCTAGAGATTTTAGTAGCGTTGAAGAAATCGATCTCACCGGATCCGGTGAACCTCTAATGAATAAGAACCTCGATCAAATGGTCCGGATTGCCAAGGATTCCGGTTGTAGGGTCGGATTCAGCACTAATGGAGTGTTATTGACTCCAGACAGGTTCGACGGGTTGCTTGACGCCGGTCTCGACTGGGTAGCTTTTTCAATAGACGCCGCTACATCGGAAACGTACCAAAAAATCAGGATCGGGGCTTCTTTTGAGGATACGCTGGATAATCTCGAATACATCAAAAGTGTCAGAAACCAACGAAATGACATGCGCCCATCGCTAATGATTTTCTTCGTAATGATGAAAGCGAATTATTTCGAACTGCCTGATATGCTTGACCTGGCAAGCAGCTTTGGGGTCAATTTCGTGGTTGCCAAAAATCTGGATGTTATTGTCAATTCCAGAAACGACTCTGACCGTGTATTTGGACTCCCTGTTGAAGACGACATGGCTACAGACGTTTCCAGGGTTATTGGAGAAGCTAAAAAACGAGCGGCCAAACTGAAATTAAATTTCAGAGTTTATGAATTGGCAGCGTCGGAGAGCCCAATTTGTGAACAGAATCCCTTGAAGACACTTTTTGTATCTGTCGATGGTTTTGTGTCGCCCTGTATAAGTCTGGCTTACATGAATCACAGGTACTTCGATGGCCAAAAAATAGAAACCCCTGTCTATCGGTTTGGCAATATTAAGGAAACCAGTCTCATGGATATTATCGAATCCAGAGATTATGTGGACTTTCGCAGATTGTTCGAGAACCGATTGTCAGTAAGTGTTATTGAATCAATCAAGTCTTTCTTGCTCGATCCGAATGGTTTTCCCAGGTCCAGGAATTTCCCGTTACCCCCCGTTGGTTGCAGGAGTTGTTACTATCTTTACGGAATTTAGTGTAAATCGATTAAATTGCTTGAAAAAGTCCACAGTTTTGTCATGATCAACATGGGGTCCGGTTAATGCCGGGCGCCTGGTGATACAGGGGGCTGTAACTTAAATACTCTTTTTTTCATAGGAGGTCGGGAGATGCCTGAGAAACAATCGCAATGGTCGGCGTTGATCAGAAGCGAAGATTGGCTGGCCGTTTGGTTGGGATTCTTGATCATTGCTCTGGTCGTAGCAGGCCTGACAATCAAAATCCCCAAGTTCAAATGGGCTACTGACGGAGAGTTCAAGACCTTTGTCGCTGAAGCGATACCAACGGTTGATAAACTTGCCAAGACCGCCGGTGATCAGGGAGAAACGGCGTTTCAAACCCAGGCTCTGGCGCTCAAGGCGGCCATGGAAAAGGGAGACCGCAAGGCAGTAGCGGACGCGGCCAAGAAATTCCAGGACGCGGCCAAAGGACTGAAGGACGCTTCATTCAAAAAAAAGGCCTCAAAGCTTGGCAAGGAAATTGGGGATAGCGCTTCAAACCTCATTGACAAGGTGTTTTCGTCCGACAACATTATAAACTCCATTTATATCGCATTGGGGATTCTAATCCTGAGCGCTATTGCCTTGGCTTTGCTCTCGGTAAACATTGCCAAATTCGCCATTGGTTTCCCTATTGTGTTCATTTTGGCGTGGCTGTCGATGTTCATCGCCGGCAACCAGACTGTGAATTACTATGGTCTCGAATACGTCCTTTGGTGTTTGGCGTTGGGGCTTTTTATAAGTAATGTCATAGGCGTTCCCAAGTGGCTTGAAATGGCGGTGAGAACCGAGTTCTACATCAAAACAGGACTGGTGATATTAGGGGCCAACATACTTTTCGGGGAGATTATGGAGGCTGGAGCCCTGGGTATGATTCAGGGAGTGCTTGTTGTAGCCGTAATTTGGTACACCTGTTACTGGATATGCATGAAGTTCAAGATAGACGAAGAATTTGCCGCCATCCTTTCGAGCGCAGTATCTATCTGCGGAGTTTCAGCCGCAATCGCAACTTCCGGAGCTATCAAGGGTGACCCGAAGAAACTTAGTTATACTACGTCCCTGGTCCTTATTTGCGCAGTGCCGATGTTGGTTTCTTCAGCCGTTAATTTCCAAGTGGTGTGGAATACCGGACGCTGTTGCCGGGGCATGGCTCGGCGGGACGCTGGACACCAGTGGGTCAGTCGTAGCGGCCGGATCTCTGATCAGTGAGACCGCAATGAAAGTGGGCGTTATAGTGAAGATGTCACAGAACGTTCTTATTGGAGTAGCGGCCTTTATTCTAGCTGTTGTCTGGACCTTCAAGAACGCGGAGCAAAATCCCGGTGGGGAGAAACCCGGATTAATAGAAATCTGGATAAGATTCCCGAAATTCGTCTTGGGGTTTATGGCGATGTCAATCCTCTTTTCTTTTGTACTCAGCCCGGAAACGGTCAACGCCACAAAAGGTACCCTCGGCGGCATTCGAACAGTGTGGTTCGCTCTTGCGTTTACTTCCATTGGGCTGGAAACAAACTTCCGTGAAATTTCGACCATGGGAGGCGGCAAGCCGGCTGCGGCCTTCGTCTTAGCTCAGGGCATCAACATCCTCTGGACACTTCTACTCGCCTATATAATATTTGGTGGCTATTTGTTCCCTGTACCAAAATTCTAGGAGTTAGTTCAGGCGCAACGACTTATTCAAATCGAGACAGTGGCCCATTTGAAGAACTGGTTTCATTCAGGTGGGCCATCGTTTTCTTTCGAGCCGAATGGAGAGGTCTTTCTGTATCAAACACCTAGATGTGTGCAAAAATTTTATGGATATCTCGATCGGACTCTCGCAAGTCGGTTGATCTCAAAGTTAAGCAGTCAAAAAGATTCATCCAATATGTCTTATGAATGCTATTTTTTTGGCGTTATGTAGCCTAGAGTTATAGGATTGCCTAAATCCATCCTGCCAGGGCCGCCATCAGTTCCCTGAAGTCTCGCAGGTTGTTATGCAGCGTATCATAAACAAGCTCACGGTCTATACTCAGGTATTCATGGACCAACACGTTTCTGAACCCAATCATTCTGATCCACTTGTCCCTGAGTTCTTCCGACAGGTGGCCTTTTTCGAAAAGAATGTGGGGAATATCACTTTGCCAGTTAACATCACCCAAATTCAGGTCTGCAATTATATGGTTTCCCAGGTCGTTGATCGCCTCTATAGACAAATGTAAAAATCGCTCGGCGCTTCCGTATCGTTCAGGTTCTTCAAGAAATTCGTCACGACTAAATCTTCTGAGCCGGTCTAGAATACCGAGATATTCCTCAACCTTACCAAGCCTTTTATGTAAAATCTCTTTGTTGACCATCAAGGATTCTCCTCTTGAAGGCTTCACGCTGGACCTTCAAATAAGGAAGGAAATCAAAATACATACGTAGAACCTTGGAATAATATTCCCCGCTGTCGAAATCGTCCGTTCGATATATGACTTTGTTATGCTTGACTATCTCGAATCTTATAACGATGTCCTTGACATCCAGGAAAACGAGGTCTACTTCGCAGAATCCGACTGAAGCCAAGTCTGTAAGGATATCCAGTTTTTTGGTGTGAAGCGAAGAGTTTTTTGGTAACACGCCAATGTCCAGGTCGCTCGCGGCGTCTGCCTTACCGGTAGCGGCCGAGCCAAAAAGATACACCGCCAGTATTTCGGGATATTTCCCAAAAACAGTTGAAAGCGCATCAAGTTCAGGGAATGGGGCTTTGGTGGTTTTGCCTGAATCATTATCAAGGATTTTTTCGCCGCATTTCATTTTCTGGAGTTCCAATTCATGAAGCCCACAATTTTAATTAGCCCTTGACCCGGTGGAACCCCCCTTTTTACAATGTTCTTAGCGCATAGCGCCGCATTCCAATCCGCCGGCGCAAGAGAATTCAGACAGGATGTAACCTTCCAAGAAACCGGCGCCAAAACCAGTTTAATCAACAACTACCCGGAAATCAAGGAGACAAAAGTATGCGATTTGCCGCCGCATGCGGAACTAAAGTAGCGTCACACGACAGTTACAAGGATGACCCTTACAGGAACTCCATGCCGTTGCGCACAATAGTTGAGAGATTTGGAGCGAAAATTGGTCGTGATGGAAAAATATCCTGCCCGCTTCACCAGGATAAGCGCCCCAGTTTGCATGTTTACGACGATCACGCTTATTGTTTCTCATGCAAAACGCGTTTCGACAGCTACAGCCTGGTGGGAGCGTTTTTGCATGGTGATCCCAACCCTAGGGGAAAATCCTTCATATCAGTTAGGAATTGGCTGGCGGAGCAAACCGGTTTACCCAGGGTAATCGCCGAATCTCCCAAACGTTATGACGACACTTGTTCCAGGATAGAGGATCCTTATGAAGAAGTCTGGCGAGACGCCCTCAAAGACCCCAGTCCCGCTCACACCTATCTGGAATCACGCTCAATATCACGGAAAACGTGTCAGGGATTGGTGGGATATCTGGCGCCGGACTACGAATTCCCGAACAGCGAGATAGCTTCACAAGCCGGGTTGCTGAGCAAAAGCGGAAGGTTCCTGTTTGCTGGTAGGGCCATTTTCGCAGTGCGCCGTAACGGCCGTATCGTAAGTTTCTACGGCCGCTCAATTCACGAATCAGTCAAACCCAGGCACACTAGCTGCGGACTCACGGACCCCCCTCAACCACGAACATTATTCAACATCGACCAATGCCGTAATCTAAAAGATGTTTATCTCACGGAAAGCGTGATTGACCTCCTGACGCTAGTCGACCGGGGCGTGTCAAACGTTATCGCTCTCTTCGGAGTCCAGGGCCTGACACCTGACAGAATCGAGTTGTTGAAAGAAACCAATATCAAAACAATTACCCTATGTTTCGACTCGGACCGAAACTGGACCGGACAAAGATCAGCAATAGAACAGGGACTCAAACTTTTTCGGAATGGTTTTGGCGTCTCAATCAAAACATTGCCTCTGGAAAATGATGCCCCCAAGACCGACATCAATTCTTTTCTGTCGGATCGTCAAATCGATCAGTTCCATGGTGTTGAGACTCAACCATTTCTTGAACTCTATTTGGGTGATAAAGGGAGCAATCCGGAAGATGTGGCCAACAAACTGGAAAAGCTCTACGAGGCGATTGCGAACAAAGGCCCCTTAATCGCTGACCATTATCTTGACCGGATAAAATCCTTAACCGGCTTTAAGAAACGCCAACTGGTCGCTGAATTCAATAAAAAGACGTCTGGCGAATATGGCCTCGAAAAAAACACCGTATTCCATCCCCTTGATTATGTTGATCTTATAGTTGAGGAGACGCCTACAATATATGTCGATGGGACTTTCTATCAATATGCGGAGGGATATTATCGGCAAGCTTTCGAAGAGGAGATCCGCCGAAAGGTGATGCGATTGATCGGAGCGGACGCCCAGGCCCACCAAGTCAAAGCTGTGTCGGAGCTGCTGAGTATCAGATGTTTCACAAGGACTGACGATGTTAACCCACAGGGCCTGTTAAATATCGGCAATGGGATAATCAACATTGAAACCGGGGATTTTTTGAATCACAGCCCTGATTTCAAATTCACATTTCAGAATCCTATAAGGCTGGAAGAAACCGCCCGGTGTCCTGTATGGCTCAAAACCGTGAAAGATATCATTCCAGACCAGGGCGCCCGGCTAATTCTTCAGGAACTGTTCGGCTTTTGTCTTACACCCGACGTATGGGCGCAGAAAGCCTATCTGTTTTTGGGTCAGGGTTCAAACGGGAAATCAGTGATCCTGGATGTTCTTGAAAAGCTCGTTGGGAGCGAAAATGTCAGCGCAGTGCATCTCGCCAGGTTGGGAGACAGATTCAAGCTCTCAGAGCTTCAAAACAAGCTCGTCAACATCAGTCCTGAGGTAAGCTCAAATGAACTGGTCAATGATTCAATATTCAAGGCGCTTGTGACCGGCGACCCGGTCACGGCTGAACGAAAATTCATGAAGCCCTTCAAATTCCGCAATTTCGCAAAATTGATAACAGCCGGGAACAACCTGCCTCCTTCTACAGATGATAGCTACGGGTACCTGCGACGCTGGATAATTATTCCTTTCCCGAAACGTTTCGGCAAGGAAGATTCAGATCCCCAGAGGGCCGGGCGGATTATCGCCAATGAGATGAGCGGAGTTCTGAAATGGGCGCTTGAAGGGCTGAACCGGCTTCGGATGAACCAGCGCTATTCTATCTCCGACATTTGTGACGACGCCATCCGGGATTACCAGCGAAACCTTGAGCCGGTAGTCGAGTTTATTGAAGATCGCCATGTCAGGACCGTGCCTGGAGACCGACATTCGCGCCATCCAGTGATGTTGAATGAACTTTACGCAGCATATCAGCAATGGGCTCAACGATGCGGGTACAGGCCACTGGGACGTAACAGGTTTTCCAGGGGAATAGAGAAACATCTGGGCGTAAAGTCCGAGAGAGACCGAAATGGAATGTGTTTTCGGAAATTGGAATTCAATAGATCTGATACCCTCATCGCGGAAACAGATCCTGACTTGTAAAACCGTGTAGTTTTGTGAAATTATTGAAAGGGTCTAACTCTCCAGCATCATAAAACAAAACCTGGATTTATTCACTTTTTATTACTCCTTAGTTTTTTACTTAAAAAAGAATATTTTGTTGTTTAAAGGAATACTAATTTAAAATCATTTTATATATTGAAGAAGAGAGAGAAAACCTTCCAAAACTACACATATTCATGATTAGTTAATAAATATTAACAAGTTGACCATCGTGATACTTTCACAGAAAACACCCAAAACTTCACCTCCCTCTAGGGATGGGCCTTAATTTATCGCCAGGAAGACAGGAAAAAGGTCTAGGTGTCCACATCGACCTTGAACGTGTCGAAAATTATGTTCGTTCCAACCATCCTCGCCCCGTGGGCCACCGCTTCGAAGATGTCCCTATCTTCCCATCCCAAAGCCCTTAAAGGTTCCAAATCTTCACCGGTCACCGAATGCGGGTTATCACAGGCCTTTAACACGAAGAGTAGCAGAGCCTTCTGTTTTTCATCCAGAGGCGCCTGGCTGGGATCGTCCTGCATTGCGTTTATTTGTTCGCTGGTGAACCCGGCCTTGCCAAGTAACCCCGTGTTGAGATTCTGACAGTAGGGGGATTTGCATGCCCTGGATACAAGCATGCGTATCATGGCAAGAAGCGGCGTGCTCAGGGTGGGATGTCCCATATAGTATCCCATGAGCTGAATTTGATTGTCCAGGATCTCTGGGCTGACCCCGAGCATCCGTACGTTGTTTGGAACCATACCGAAAAGTTGCTCAACTTCAGCGTAAAGCTCAGCGAGCTTTCCCTCAGCCTTCTCCGGTGGTGTGGTTTGAATGAGCGCCATGTTGTTTCCTCCTGTTGTCATGATTTGCGTTCCGTGTGGCCTTGACATATCTTGTTAGTAGATGACTCTTATACTATGTGGGCGGAATTATTTGTCAATGCTCTGAAACCAAACAATTTGGTGAAAAGGCGCCGGTTTCTGACAGGACGGAAAGGTTTCTTTATCGACTAACCGGCCAGACACAAAAATAGCGTTTCATGGTGGCGCCAGGGGTACGCTGACGAGACCCGATCGCTTGGCAAACACCTCAGCATTGGCAATACCGCTGGATAATTCCAGTGAGGGTCGATTATGAGAAAAATTGTCATCCTAGTCTTTGCCCTGTCGGCTCTGATGGCTTTGGCCGGCGGCCTATGGTGGCGGCACATCCACATGGAGCCGGCCAAAACGGGCCAATTAGTCCTTTACGGGAACGTGGATCTTCGTGAAGTGAATCTGGCCTTTAACGGCAATCAGCGTATTGCCTCGATTTTAGTCCAGGAGGGTGATCGGGTCACCAGCGGCCAATTACTGGCCGAACTGGAAACCAGGCGGTTGGAAGACGCTGTCAATCAGGCCGAGGCTCAGACTTTGCAACAGGGCGAAGTCCTTAAGAAACTTGAGGCCGGCAGCCGGATCGAGGAGATCCGTCAGGCAGAGGCCAACGCCAACAAAGCGCGAGTTGACGCAGATAACGCCCAGCGCACCTGGTTACGCATACGGGACCTCTTTCATGAACATGCCGTATCCAAACAACAGGCCGATGATTCCGAAGCTGCGGCCAAGGCGGCGCAAGCTTCCTTCAATGCAGCCCAGCAGGCGTTAGACCTGGCTTTAGCCGGCTCACGTGTTGAGGACATTGCAGCGGGGCGAGCAGCGCTGGTCGCCGCTCAGGCCAACCTGTCCCTGCGCCGGCAGGAACTTCACGACGCCCGACTCTATGCCCCCGCCGCAGGTATCATCCGCGACCGGATCCTGGAACCCGGCAGCATGGTGACACCCCAAAATCCTGTCTTGACCCTTGCCTTGACCGACCCCCTCTGGGTTCGGGCCTACGTGGCGGAGCCAGACCTGGGCAAACTTCGCCTCGGCATGAAAGCCACGATCACCACGGATAGTTTTCCTGGAAAACTCTACGCCGGCTGGGTCGGTTTCATCTCGCCAACGGCGGAGTTCACCCCTAAGACAGTCGAGACTACCGACTTGCGTACTCGCCTGGTTTATCAGGTACGAGTTTTCGTACATCAGAATGACAACGAATTACGACTCGGGATGCCGGCGACGGTCACTATCGATATTGAACAAGCCTCAATGCCTGGCCCCTCGGGCGCTGGACAGTCCTGATGTTAACAACGGATTCGATTCCCGAATCGGCCGGCATTAAGGACCCGGTTCTCAATTTCAACGACGTTGTCAAGGTTTTCAAGTCAGGCAAAAGGAGCGTGCAGGCCTTGCAGGGGGTTAGTTTTCATGTGCGGCCCGGCATTATCACCGGTTTGATCGGCCCAGATGGAGCGGGCAAGACCACAATCATGCGTCTGGCCGCCGGCTTGCTGATTCCCAGCTCCGGAGCGATCACCTTTCTGGGTGTCGACGTCCAGCAACACACCCCACTAGTTCAATCCTCGCTCGGTTATATGCCCCAACATTTTGGACTCTACGAGGACCTTACTGTTCGAGAAAATCTCGATCTTTATGCCGATTTGCAGGGAGTTGACCACAAAGAACGGCCGGCCCGATACTCGCAGCTTCTGCACATGACAGGTCTGACGCAGTTTACGTCGAGGTTGGCGGGGCGGCTTTCCGGAGGGATGAAACAGAAGCTTGGCCTTGCCTGCACGCTGGTTCGTTCGCCCCGTCTCCTGCTGCTGGACGAGCCGACGGTAGGTGTAGATCCCGTTTCGCGAAGAGAATTGTGGGCTATCGTAGGGAACCTTGTTAAAAGCGAGGGGATGAGTGTCCTGCTCAGTACCGGCCTACCTCGACGAAGCCGAGCGTTGTAGCTGGGTTGTGCTGCTTCATGAAGGACAGATCCTGGGGGTGGGGTCTCCTATGAATTTCAGCGCCCCGATGAAGGGTCGAACATTCAGTATCTCCGCTTCGGGGCTCCAGAAACGCTCAATGCAGCAGGATTTGATGGACAATCCCCTGGTTGTCGACGCCGTGATTCAGGGTGAACAAGTCAGAGTTGTGTTAAAAGACGGTGTTCAAACTGATGGAGCGTCATTACTTCCCAGCGGCGGCGACGTCAAATTGCGCGAAGTGGAACCCCGTTTCGAAGACGGGTTTATTTCTCTGCTCCGCGAACGAGTGTCCCAAACACCACAAAGTATGTTTTTCGATGCCGGCGAGATTCCATCCGACCAGGCCCTCTCGGCGCAGAGCGGACCAGTGATCGAGGTCGAGGATCTAACGCGACGCTTCGGGGATTTCTATGCCGTCGGAGGCATTACGTTCGATGTTGGCCGTGGCGAGGTTTTTGGACTGTTGGGGGCCAATGGCGCCGGGAAGTCCACAACGTTTCGCATGCTCTGCGGCTTGCTGCCTGCCAGTGGGGGAACTTTGAGGGTCGCGGGGATGGATCTGCGTCACTCGGCTGCAACGGCTCGCGGCCGCATCGGTTACATGTCTCAAAAATTTTCTCTTTACGGTATCTTGAGTGTTCGCGAAAACATGCAATTCTTCGGCAGCGCCTATGGGCTTGATAGACGGCGGAGGGCGAGGAGGATCGACTGGGCGCTGGAACAGTTTGGGCTTGAATCGGTATCTTCAGCCACCAGCGCCGATCTCCCACTTGGTTACAAGCAGCGTCTGGCCCTCGCCTGCGCCCTGATGCACGAGCCGGACATCCTGTTTTTGGATGAACCTACATCGGGTGTAGACCCTCTTGCCCGCCGTGAATTCTGGAGCCGCATAAGCGCCCTGGCCCAACGTGGCGTCACCGTGATGGTGACAACTCATTTCATGGAAGAGGCTGAATATTGTGACCGACTGGCCATAATGGCTGCCGGCGAAATTCTTGCGTTGGGCACTCCGGAACAGATCAAGCAGCGGATGCGGACCGATTCGCAACCGGAGCCTACCATGGAGGACGCCTTTATCGGCCTACTCGAAGAACACGAGAGAATGAAAGTGAACGCCGCATGAGCGAGGCCAGGCTATCTTTGCCCCCACCTTCAGGCCGATTCGGACCACTAATGCGAATGAACGGCTTGATCAGAAAGGAATTTCTCCAGATTCTACGCGATCCTAGCAGTATCGCCATCGCCTTCCTGATGCCTTTCTTTTTGCTGCTGCTTTTCGGTTATGGTGTATCACTGGATGCTGAGCATGTTCCAGTGGCCTTGGTGGTTGAGGCCCCAGATCCGCAGACAGCAAGCCTGACAGGCTCCTTTATGGCTTCGCGTTATTTCAAGCCGACGGTCTATTTAAGCATGTCCGAGGCCATCACAGCCATGAATGAAAGGCGGGCAGACGCAATCGTTCATCTGCGCTCAGAATTCGGACGTCTGATTTATTCGCCTGGAGGCGCTCCTATACAGGTGATCATTGAAGGCTCAGACGCCAACACAGGGCGCCTTGTGTCGGGTTATATCGAAGGAACGGTTCAGATCTGGCTCGCTCAACAAGCCTGGCTAAAGGGCCAATCCGTTCAAGCTCCGATTGATCTGCGTCCAAGGATTTGGTTCAATTCCGATGTGCGCAGTCGCAATTTCCTGGTGCCCGGTCTGATTGCCGTCATCATGACCCTTATCGGAGCCTTGTTAACGTCAATGGTCGTGGCGCGAGAATGGGAGCGTGGCACAATGGAAGCTCTGGCCGTGACTCCCGTAACTATGACCGAAATCCTGCTGGGCAAACTGATTCCGTATTTCATTCTCGGCATGGGTGGAATGACTCTGGCCGTCGCCATGGCGTATTTTTTGTTCCAGGTCCCCCTTCGAGGTTCGCTGTGGCTTTTGATCGCTACATCGGCCTTGTTTCTCCTGGTGGCGTTGGGCATGGGTTTACTGATTTCGATCATCGCCCGCAATCAGTTTGTGGCCGGTCAGGTGGCCATCATAGTCACTTTTCTCCCTGCTTTCCTGCTCTCTGGCTTCATTTTTGACATCACCAGCATGCCGACCGCGGTCCAGGTTATCACCCACCTGATTGCCGCTCGTTACTACGTGGCGATTCTCCAGACAATCTTCCTGGCTGGCGATATCTGGAGCGTCATCGTGCCGAATACAATGGCGCTGTTTGTGATGGCTGTCATCTTCCTCGGAGTCAGTCGGCGCAAGGCTCGTAAACGGCTGGATTAGGAGCCTAACTGATGTGGCGTCGCATTGTAGCGCTGATGAGAAAAGAATTTCTGGCGATCCTCAAGGACAAAAAGAGTCGGATTGTACTCGATTGGTCCCCCCATTATCCAACTCTTGGTCTTCGGTTATGCCGCCACCTATGACCTCAACCAGGTCCCGTTCGCTGTCTACAATGAAGATCAGGGTGAAGCGTCCAGAGATCTGCTCGCCAAACTGCGTCTGTCACCGACTTTTCATGAAGTCGCAACGATCAGCGCATGACGCCGAAATTGCCCCTCTGATAGATAGCAGAAAGGCGCTGCTGATGATTCACCTGGGCCCAGACTTCAGCCGCAACCTTGCCAACGGTATACCTGCTCAGCTTCAAGTCATCGTGGATGGCCGCAACTCCAATACCGCCATGATTGCCCTGAACTACATCCAATCGATCGTCGACGCCTTTAGTCAGGAATGGACCGCCGAACAGCGGCTGGAAGCTCCAAGAGCGCACCTGGTAATCCGAGCGTGGTTCAACCCCAACCTGGAAAGCCGCTGGTTTATCGTGCCGGGTATCATCGGCCTGCTGACACTGGTGGTCACGATGCTCGTGACTGCTCTGTCGGTGGCTCGCGAACGCGAACAAGGAACCTTCGACCAACTTCTCGTCACACCGATGCGACCCACGGAGATCGTTTTTGGAAAAGCTCTACCCGGCTTTATCATCGGTTTTGCCGAGGCGACGCTAATCATTGTGGTCGCGGTCTATTGGTTTCACGTTCCTTTACTCGGCAATCTGGTGACCCTTTACATGGGGCTGTTTCTTTTTCTTCTCTCGGCGATTGGAGTGGGACTGATGATCTCCTCCATCTCCGTGACGCAACAGCAAGGATTACTAGGCGCATTTCTCTTTCTTGTGCCGTCAATTATCCTGTCTGGATTCACCACGCCCATAGCCAACATGCCGCAGGCGGTGCAATACCTCACTTATATTAACCCGTTACGCTATTTCATGGTCGTCCTGCGGGCAGTCTTCCTCCAAGGCGCTCCTTTTTTGTCCCTGCTGAATCAGTTCTGGCCCATGGCCCTGATCGGTATTGTGACCCTAAGTATTGCAGGCTGGCTTTTCCGGCATCGGATGAATTGAGGTCACGCCATAGACCTGAACGGAGAATGTCTCGAAACCGGCAGAGACTTCGGCTCAGTGGCTGATTCATCACTTGGGAAACCAACCCGATTCCTAATAATTTTCCGTCATATCTGGGTTCTCAATCGAATTGGTCGTGTAGATGACTTTACCTATTTAATGGAGAAACGGCGGGTCAGGTATCACCCTAACTATATTTACTCACAGTATTCTCCAGTTATTGCCTGCTATAGTTTCTGACATTTGCCACTCGCCATGAGTTCCATGGTGAAGGTCTTTTAAAAGACCGGTTCCTACCCTTGTGTTTACGATGTCAGAATCGTATCAACCCATTGGCACGTAAGGGTCACGGGACTTTTTTCTCCATCTATCCTGATTCAGTGAAAAAAGCCTACCGTTTCGTCAATTTTCAACAAATAGACTGAAAACGGTTAGCTTTAATGTTGGCATTTGATATAACTGTTATACCTATGGGCGTCTCTAAAAATTGATTGATTTCTCAGCCCATTGTCTTCGCGGCTTGTTCAGTCTGTGCTATAGGGAAAGTATATCAAGCAGGGAGGACAAGCAAAATGCCAATTCGCCTTCAGCCTGGTTTTTTTGACATCCATGAGCGTACAGCCAAGTTGACTGAAATGGGTGATCCGTTGGTTGTGTTGAAAGAACTCATTGATTGGGAGGCGTTTCGACCCTGTTTGAATGTTGTGTATGACAAGCCTCGCAAGAGTAATGCAGGAGCAAAGCCCATTGATGTGGTCCTAATGTTCAAGATTCTAGTGCTTCAGCAACTCAATAACCTGTCAGATGACCAGATTGAATATCAGATAAGGGACAGACTGTCATTCATGAGATTTTTGGGGTTACAGATTGAGAGCAGGGTGCCGGACGCCAAGACTATATGGCTGTTCCGTGAACGTCTGAAGGAACTCAGATCTTGTTGAAGAGCTGTTTGCGAAGTTTCATGAGCAGTTGGCTGCGCAGGGATATGTGGCCAAGGCTGGGCAAATGATTGACGCTACGTTTGTTGAAGCGCCGCGTCAACGCAATAGCCGAGAAGACAACGCCACCATTAAATCTGGAGAAATACCTCAAGAGTGGCGCAAGACCCCCAACATGCTTCGTCAAAAAGATACGGACGCACGTTGGGCAAAAAAGAATCAAGAGAAACATTACGGCTACAAAAACCATATCAATGCCGACGAAACCAACAAGTTGGTGCAGAACTTCGTTGTGAGCAATGCGGCTGTCCATGACAGCCAGGTATTTGAAGAACTCCTTGACCAGACAATTGACCCTAAAGATAAAAAGCGCCCGATATACGCAGACAGCGCATATCGTTCCAAAGACCAGGAAGAGAGTCTGGCTGGTAATGGTTTTGATAGTCAGATCCATGAAAAAGGGGCTCGGAACCATCCTCTTACGGATGAACAAAAGGCCTCAAATCGTATCAAGTCAAAGACTCGGGCTCGGGTGGAACACGTATTTGGGGGCGCAGCACGCAATGGGAGGCCACATTGTTCGCACTATTGGCATAGCTCGCGCTAAGGCCAAGATTGGCATGATGAACCTTGTTTACAACATGAGGCGTATGATTCAATTGATCAAGCTGGATGCGAAGGCCGCAAGCCTGGGAATAGATTACATCAGAAAAGATGTATCCGCAGTAGCGTAACCAGGCAAGATTAGGCCGAAAAAATGATTTATAACGTGTGATGATGAAAATTCTAATCACATTATGCTGAACTGTGAAATTTTAGGGGATCCAAAGACTGAAAAAGTGATTTTTAGAGGCTCCCTA
>CAWJXP010000059.1:0-198361 GCA_963846725.1 uncultured delta proteobacterium
CCCCATCATTCCGTCGCCAAGAATCATGACAGGTGTTCTGTAATAGTCTGCAAGTTCAAAGGCCTGCCGGGTCATGTACGCAATTTCCTGACCATAGGCGGGAGCGAGCACAATGACACGATAATCGCCGTGTCCGCCACCGCGGGTAGCCTGAAAATAATCCCCTTGCGCGGAGCTATATTTCCCAGTCCCGGACCACCCCGCATCATATTGACTATGACGGCCGGGAGCTCCATGGCGGCCAGATAGGAAATACCCTCCTGTTTTAGGCTTATCCCCGGACTGGAAGATGATGTCATTGCCCTGGCGCCTGCAGCGGCGGCTCCGATGACCATGTTTATTGACGCGAGTTCGCTTTCCGCTTGAATAAAGACGGCGTCATCCATTTTAGCGAACTTGGAAGACATGTACCTCGGCAATTCGTTCTGCGGAGTAATGGGATAACCGAAGTATGCTCTACAACCGGCCCTTATCGCTGCTTCCCCGAGCACATGGGTGCCACGCATGAGAGTCTTACCGGACATTCTTAGTTCCTCTCAATCAGTTTCGTCTTTCGATTTCTTGTCCTTAGATAAAGCCTGGATCGCGATGTCCGGGCACATGATTGCGCACATGGAGCAACCCGTGCATTCAATTTTCTCGGTATCGTCGATGTCTTCTTCGAGGGAAGCTCGCGGGATAATAACCTTTGGTATTTAATGTGGGAGAAATTTCGATCTTTTTCTTGGGGCACACGGTAATGCATAAGCCGCAGCCCTTGCAGCGTTCCCGATTGATTTCAATACGGCCTTTCACGCTAGTTACTCCGGTAGGGAAAAGTAAAAAAGTAGCTTACAACCCTGTAAGCACGCTGTGAACAGAAAATCCCACGATGAAACTCCGGCGGATTTCCCGCGCCAGGCCAATTAGTATCACGATCGATATTCTTTCTATCTCCTGGCGTCTGAAGTCAATACTGGCGTCCTCATACCCCATTATGCCATAATGCGTCTTGCGAGCTTCTTGCGAAACATTTTGAGAAATGCGTTCGCCATCGCGACATTATTCGACATCTGAAAATCCCATGCCTTTCTTTGACGGTCGGCGTAATCTGCGACAGAACAAACATGAACCTCGTAGATAACAAAAAAAACCCATATTTTCGAAACCGTCCAAGTCCCTGCCGGGGACCAGCGCGAGCCAACAAAAATGGGAATCGGTCCACAACCGTCGAAGTTCCGGCCGAATCTTCCGTTAACCCTGTCCATCCTGTTTCAGGAACCTTCCTGAAATGGCTCAGAAAGCACGCCGATGAAATAAAACGCGATTGGGCCTACAGACTTTCAACACTTTCCGGTTCTTATTTTTCGAAACCACACTGGATGAATTGGCCGGCACAGTGTCAGGGGCATTCAAGGGCAACTTTGAGTATCTGTCCTCCGGTCGTCTTGATCAGATACAGCAATTCATCGACTATATCACTGAAAGGAGACTACAGGCCGGCTTCCCACTTTCAGACGTTCAAAAGGCTTTCGAACTTTTCCGCGTCATCGTGATCGCCCGTCTCAAGTCTGAACGCCGTTTAACGCTTTTGGCTCAATCTGTAGACTCCATCAATGGATGTCTTTCATACACCATTCACAAATTTTCAGACCATTACCAGCGCGTGCCACGAACTTTCCATTACTGAACACGCCAGGAACCTGGAGCAGGCCATAAACGTCAGAACTGCGGAACTGGCGGCAAGTGAGAGACGCTACAAGACTCTGGTCGAAGGAATAAACGACGGCTATTTCGTAATTCAGGATCAAAGAATCATCTTCGCCAACCAGGCTTTCTGTTCCATGCATCGAGCGTCCCTGAAAAAAACGCTTGGCCGACTCTTCGTGGATTTCGTCGCTCCACAAACGCGAGAAACTCTTTTGAAGGCATACGCTGAAATCATGAATGGCGGATCAGGGCCCGGCCCGGTTCAATATCTTCTTGCCGAAGAACCTGTCGAACAGGCGTATCGCGAAGTCAGGGCAAGATTGGCGGACCTTGGCGCCGGGCCGGTCCTCATCGGAATTTGTCGTGATATCAGTGAACGAGTGTCCATGGAAGCCAAGGAGACCCGAGCATGAACAAATGGCGTACGTTGGGCGACTCTCAGCTTCCCTGTCCCACGAAATAAGGAATCCTCTGTCCTCTATCAAAATGAACCTCCAGATACTGGAAAGAAAACTCGAACTTGACGGCTATGATCGCAGGCGTCTTGAAATCACGGTTCATGAAGTCTCGAGACTTGAGGACATTCTGAGGCAATTACTGGACACCGCCCGCCCTCTGACACTCAACAAAGCGCCAGCGGACCTGACATCAATCACGAGGAGATGCGTTGATCTGCTCGAACCAAAAGCCCAGGAAAAAAGTCTCAAAATAGTTGAACGCCATTCAAAAAACCTTCCGGCAATAAAACTGGACTCGGCAAAAATTGAACAGGCCGTGATAAACCTTTTGCTCAACGCGATTGACGCCGCCCCATACGGGGGCCGTGTTTCCATATCAACGAGACTTCTGGATGGCGATGAGTTCCCCTCCCTGGAACTTGGCGTTAGAGACAACGGCGCCGGAATCCCGTCTGATCAGGCTCGACGCTTGTTCACGCCGTTTAGCACGAGCAAGACTCACGGAAGCGGACTGGGGCTGAGCAACGTCAAGCGTATCATTGAAGCTCATTCCGGGACGATCGAAGCCGCAGCCGTAAGGGCCAGGGAGCGACGTTCCTTATCAGGTTGCCGATACTGACTTAGAGAGTGAAGGCTTTGTAAAGACTTTCGAAAGTGTGGCGCTTGATCAGGGCTGTTCCGATGGGTTATTTTCCGAGGGGCCCAATGACTTGACCCAGTATTCCAGATCAGTCTTGAACAACGGATTTTTTGTCAGCCTGACGGACATCCTGAAAAGATCCATGGCCCTGGATGTGAGGCCGAGGTCCAGGTAAGCGGCTCCGGTCATCACTACCGATCCCGCCTTTTCCGGATACAACTCTATCGAGGCCACGTATTTGACGGGGCTTTTTCTGGGGGCGACGGACCTGAGTATATCGGCCGTATAAAAAGCGTAACCAAACATGGGGGCAATTTCATCGGCGTCACTCCAGTCCGAGACCGCTTCATAGACGTGTCCGCTTCGCATGAAGGCTGCGCCCCTGTTTATAAGGGCTTCATAAGTTTGCGGCCTTCTTGCGAGATATGAACTGAAAGACCGGATAGCCATGTCATCCTGACCAGCGTCCATGGCCTGAATACCTCGCGAATTCATCCGCGACAGCGGCGTCACTCCAGATCAACAGCGACAGACCTAGAAAAAGAGCGACCAGAGTGGTATTCTTAAAACGTCTAACCATTGAGATGACTTGCTAACCACGTGAACAGCGTTCGTATGGCGTTTTAAGTTTAATAGATTAGACTTCAAATGACAATGAACACGAAAACCGGGGTCGTATTGACCCTGATGTCGCCCTTAACAGCATGTGCCTAAATTTCCTTGACATATTGACGATTAATGTGGTAATGTTAGTAACCCTTAGCAAAAAAGGGCTGATGCAAGGTCGAAAGCCCGGCTAAAACTCATCTCAGATTTTCCGCCGGGCTTTCGTTTGTACGCAATAACCCGAGGAGGTCTACAATATGCCTGTATCCGCAAAAATAGCCGAATTCATGGAACGTTCTTCATGGATTCGAAAGATGTTTGAACAGGGAGCCCTTTTAAAAAGTCAGCATGGACCTGAAAATGTTTTTGACTTTAGCCTCGGGAATCCCAACATCGATCCGTCCCAGTCCGTCAAGAAGGCTATATTGAACGCCGCCTCGGACACATCCCCCGGTGTCCACGCCTATATGGCAAACGCCGGTCTTCCGGCGACACGGGCCGCTGTGGCTAAGAAAATAGCCAGAGACGAATGCGTTGAGATTGACGAAAAGACGGTTCTGATGACGGTCGGCGCCGGCGGCGCCATGAATGTCGCGTTGAAGACCATCCTCAATCCAGGGGATGAAGTCATTATACCTAAGCCCTTTTTCGTCGAATATGTTTTCTACGTTGACAACCAGGGGGGTAAAACGGTCCTTGTTCCCACCAAGGCCGATTTTTCGCTTGATATTGGGGCTATTGAATCAGCCATCACACCGACGACAGGCGCTGTAGTCATCAATTCACCGAATAACCCCACCGGAAAAGTTTACTCGCAGGCTGAAATTGCGCAATTGGCCGATTTGTTGACTTCCAAGAGCAAACAGCTCGGTCGGGCCATCACGTTGATTTCTGATGAGCCGTATCGAGGGATTGTTTATGATGGCGTTACCGTGCCAAGCGTCCTTAACGCGTATCCGAACAGCATGGTCGTCACGTCTTTCTCGAAAGACCTTTCTTTGCCCGGAGAGAGGCTTGGATACATTGCGATGAATCCTGCCATGGAAAACGCCCAGCAGACTTACGACGGCCTTGTCCTTTGCAATCGGATTCTTGGATTTGTAAACGCGCCTGCGCTCATGCAGCGAGCCGTTCAACTATGCCTGGATGATATTGTTGACATTGGGGTGTACAAACGTCGGAGAGACACGCTTTACAACGCCTTGACCAGTTTCGGATATGACCTGGTCAAGCCTGAAGGCGCATTTTACCTGTTCCCCAAGTCGCCCATCGAGGATGATGTGGCGTTCGTTAACCTCCTCCAGAAGAAGCTCATCCTGACTGTGCCGGGAACCGGATTTGGCGGCCCGGGTTATTTCAGAATCGCTTATTGTGTTTCGGACGCTACGATTGAAGGTTCGCTGAAAGGGTTCGAAGAGGCGATCAAAGAAGCTCGAAGTTAATCGCGACTTGATTAAAAGAACAAAAAAAAGCGGGAAAATTCCCGCTTTTTTTGCAATCCGGCCTTGAGTTTCTAGCGTCTTTCAATGTCGTGCAGCTTCGTTCCTATCTCCAATAGAGCGGATTTCTGGGCGGCCACAATATCTTCCAAATCTTTGACCTTACCGAGCAGTGATTTTATATCCTTCGACGCGTCCGCAGTCACAGCCTGGGCTTTGGATGAAATATTCTTTTTCTCTGTTTCCACTCCGCTTTTCAGAGTGGTTATGGATTCTTCGATGGGCTGGAGTTTTTCCTTCAATTCGGCGACAGCCGCGTCCTTAACCTTGGGCAGAGTTTTCTTTACGGCGTTGATGAGCTTGGTATTGTTGTCGAGGACTTCTTTCCTCACTTCACCCAGGCCCTTGGTTAGCTCGTCGACTCGCTTGTTCATCGCGTCCAGGGATCGTTTTTCGGCAATAGTCTCTTTACTGGCCGCGGCGATTTCCTTGCTCTTGGATTCGTATTTTTTCTTCAGCTCCGCCAGATTTGCGTCAAGCGTTTTTATTTTGTCCTTGACCGCTTCTCTTTCCTTTTGAGCTTCCTGGGCCCAGTCGCGAAATTCCTCGAGTTTGCTGTTCAGGGGCTCTACCTTGGTCTTGATTGTCTGAGAAATTCGATCATTTTGATCTTCCAGCCGTTGGATATCAGCGCTGAAATCCTTCGCAGGAGCGAATTTGGTTGAGAATTCCCGCAGATCCTTGTCTTGCTTCTGGATTTTTTTGTCTAGCTCTGCGATTCTTGTTTTCAGCTCCGCGGTGTCGTCGGTACAGGCCGAAAACATCATCGTAGCAGGAATCATTAACGTTATTATAACCTTAGTTAGGAGTCTCACAGGAACCTCCATTGCTGGAATTATTAGATGTTATCATATCAAATTTCAAGAAAAACGCAATGATGAATAGGATAGTTGGCGTGGTTTATCAAACATATTATTCTGTCACAATGCCTGATAAGCTTTTGACAGGAACAATTTCTTGACACTTTGCCGGAATTTGCTATATAGTCAGGGCTAATAGTTTATTGTTATTATTATTTTTCGTTATTAACACAAAGAGGTATGGATTGAAGCCGAAATTACATTTGCCTGCGGCGGTTCTTCCCTTTGCGCTCTTTGTGGTCGTTTGTCTCACCCTTTCAGCCACTCCATCTCATAGTCAGGATCTTTCTTCGTGGTTCTCATCAGGGACCTGGTGGGACTGGTCGGACTATCGTGCAACGATGAGATATCGTTATTTCGTCCCGAGATTGGTTTCAGGATACCTGAAGCGGCCTAGCGGTGGCCAGCTTAAGGAGTTCGACCTCTTATCTTCGGACCTGCACAATTTTGATCCTCAACCTGAGCCATTCAACTCTTTCATGTTTCAACTACAGGTGGATCGCTTGGGCCTGCAGACTGACTGTTGACGAAGACCTGATTTTTAGAGGGGCCTTTTTTAATCCAAATGATAAGCGGTTTTACTAGGATTTCAGAACTTGACTTGAGTTCTTCTAGAGCGGGGCTCAGTCTGGACATCTGTTCGATATCCATTTCTGCGTGCCGGTATTGACTTTGAATATAATTTCAGTGGAGTGACTTTTCTTGTAAATAGAGGGTATGTAAACAACCCTGAACACTGCAGCATTCGAGAGACTATTTTCATACAGCTAACGGCCCCGCAAGTGTTGGTCTTCATTTATTCGCCATACCGGCCCGCGTCAGGGAAGTGCCTTTAACTGTCCAGGGCAAGATCCTATTCGCTTTTCCCTACTGGAAACAGATCTGGGGTATGGAGAATGAATCCAGAATGTTCGAATGGGAAGTGGCGGTAGGGGCAAGGCCCGCTGTCTGGGACGCCAGCGCCTTCGGGCTTTCCACATTCTCCCTTGGAATAGAAGCCGGTTTCAGATCCGTCACGCTGGACGCTGAATTCAATGATTACGTTTCAACGCACGCCCTATGGCAGGGTCCTTTCTTCCAGATTGCGCTGTATTACTGATCCCCCTACCCTATATCCCCTCCAAAGGACATCCTGAGCACTTGGGTTTCGTTCCGCAATAATTGGACCCTACAGCTACGAACTGCGCGTGAAAATCATTGTACAAGTCCACATCAGGCTCAATGTTCCTGTGAAAAACCGATTGAGCCTCATCGTAATCGGCTTCTGCCCCTAAAATGCCGTGCCGCTGCAAGACCCTCCTTGTGTAAACATCTATTACAAATATCGGCTTTCCGGCCGCATAGAGTATCATGCTGTCCGCCGTCTCCCTGCCAACCCCATTTATGGATAGCAATTCCTTCCTGAGATCATCCACTGAAGCCAGGAACATTTTATCCAGGGAGCCTTCATGGTTCTCCACAACATGCGCTATGAAGTTCTTTAACCGTTTTGCCTTGATGTTGTAGTAACCCGCTGGTCTTATAATGGCCGCAAGGTCTTCTTCCCGGATCTCATAGAGCCTGAACACGTCAAGGCGCTCTGCTTCATCAAGATTCGAGATGGCTTTGACAACATTCTTCCACGACGTGTTCTGTGTGAGAATCGCGCCGACACATACCTCGAAAGGGGTCCTGGCGGGCCACCATCGCCTGTGCCCAAAGTGGGCGAAAAGTATCCGGTAAATTGACCTCAACCTGTTTTCAATCAATTCAAACACCTCGAATGCAGTGGAGGCGGTCCCAGGAAATCCGGGTTGCCACCTGGAGCGCATTTGTAATATGCTCCCTCAAACAACCCCACAAGACAAGGGGAAGCGGCGCCTATATTAATCCAATCATTCGGAGTCGGAAATTTGCTGGATCTCCAGGTTCTTATCCTGACACTCATGCCTCTTTTTTCAGGCGTCACGCCCCAGGAGGCGCCGGGCCTTTCTCCATCCACGAATCTTGTTGGTGTGTCTGAGCCCATTACCGCTGATTTTATTGTGGGAAAATGGAGGAAACTCGATGAGTTTTCAAAGTGGGGTGTTACGGACAAGGAAAAGTCACGCGTGATCGCAAATGACAAATCACAGGCGTTCCTGCAGATAAATCCCGACGGCACATTTGTAATGAGCAATCTGTTCAAGCCGTCAAAAGGTCGCTGGGATCTTACAGCCAAGGGCCTGCTCATCTATGACCCAGAAGCCCCGGACCGAGGGACACAGTTGATTCCTGTAAGAAAAAGGGATGACAACAGGGTCTGGCTACTTCTGCCGTTTTCAGGCGGATCTGTTGGAATCGGAATGGCCAGGGACACATCTCCGCCCGAACCAGGCAAAGCCGGGTCCAGGTAACCAATCTCCCCACAAAAGTCAGGATTGAATGTCAGCGGTCTAGACAGGCGTTTTTTTGGTCGCCTGGAGACGAGCGTCCTTAAGTATTAGCCTTTCGATAATCTTTCGAACTTCTTCGTCTTTCACCAGGTTGATGTTGCTTCTTGATATTCGCAATGATTTCTCGTCCGGCTCGACATTGGCTGGCGCCATCGCAGGTGGGGCGTCGGCGTCTTTTTGCTCCCCTCGCCGCCATGAAACCTGTCCAAACCTGATTTCCCGGATTTTGGGGACTCCTGGGCCAAGCGAAGCGTTCAACTTGTCAAGCAGAGTTAGCCTAATGGCGGAAAGCTCATTCATCCAGACGGATGAATCCACGACAACATAAAGAGTGTCGCCGAGCAGTCGTTCAGCTCTCGCGTGTTTCGCCACAGCGGACGCGACTATTTCAGGCCATCTGACTACAATGGATTGGCGGGCGAGGGATGAACTCAACCCCATTTCTCTTAGCGCGCCATGCAGGATTGATCCCGCGGCTTGAGGAAAAGTCCGTTTCCTGATCTTCATGTGGGGCTCTAAATACAATATTTCCTAAGTGGTCGCGTCTATCCCTGACTGTTCAATCACGATCAGGCGCAGTCCGAAGGATCGCCCTGGATCTTCAAAACAGCGTGTTCAAGGGCCTTGGAGATTGCCTCCAGATTCTCTACAGCTCCCCTGGGACTTCCCGGCAGGTTAACGATCAGGGCCCTAGCCCGCACTCCGGCTATACCCCTGGAGAGCATAGCGTGAGGGGTCTTAAGAAGGCTGGCGGCTCTCATGGCTTCAGGTATACCGGGTATAAGACGCGTGATCACAGTCTGGGTCGCCTCGGGAGTTACGTCCCGTGGCGCCAGACCTGTGCCACCCGTCGTCAGGATCAAATCAGCTACGTCTTTATCGGCCCATTCAATGAGCTGTCTGGATATGCTTGTCTCATCATCCGGACAAATAGCCGTGTCCACGATTCGCCATGACAGGGATCGAACGCTATCGATCAGGGCCGGGCCGGAAGCGTCCGGCCTGATTCCTTCTGACGACCTGTCACTAACAGTTAACACCGCTACACGAAGCATGCTCATGCTCTATCGCTCCATGACTGGACACTGCGTCGGTAATTTCCCAGGGAATTCCTCTTTGAAAATCCCTGACCTGCATATCGACAGCTTCTAGTTCCTGCCTCAGAAAAACGGCCGCTTTCCAGGGATCAACCTTGGACCCGCAGGTAAAGATGTCGATAGCGGCGTAGCCGTACTCAGGCCATGAATGTATGGTTAAATGTGATTCAGCTATAACTACGACACCTGAAACCCCTTGAGGGTTGAAGTTCTGAAACGCTGTCTTCAACACTGTAGCCCCTGCGACTTCCGCCGCGGTGGCCATTATTTTTTCAAGGTAATCCATGTCGTCTAACTTTTGCCTGTTACAAGAGCAAAGCTCGATCAAGAGATGAATCCCTAAAGCTTTCATAGTCATCCCCCGTACCGAGTGGACCTAATCGCCTCTCGAAATATTATACGGATATTACGATACTACGCCCACGACATTCCGGGTTATCAGATCCGGAGTCATGAGCGCCTACACTTGAGTTTTCGGCCTTTGCCGGTTCAATGAACCGAAGCGCCGGCTCAAAAAGCCGATTGAGAGGAACAGCGTTCCTCCAACCCAGTGGGACTAGGATCTCAACCTTACGAGGAGGCGATCTAAGATCTCCCCGCTCAGGCAAACCCCTCCGTCAAACGATTTTTGAAGTGTGGAAATTGAATGACAGGGACGGACGCGACTTGAGACGTGGTTTTTCCCATAAAGCAATGGGGAACAGTCTGTCATCAAGGAAATCATCCAGTTCATCAGCCGTCCTGTTTTTATGGATCGTTATCATACCTTAACCTAGAGTTTATGCCGCTCCACATGGCTAATTGTCAAGGAAAAAGATCCATTCAAAACGAAATCTTTCTCAAATGTATTCATAAAAATTGTGCGGTCAATTATTTTTTTATTCAAACCGGAGGTTTACCCGGATTTTTTCAAAGATTCTTCGTGAGCGTCAGGAGCCTTGAACTGCCTGAGGCGCACGTAGCATCTCGGACAACGTTTCGCAGTGGGGGCTACCCTGTGGCGGCACTTCCAGCAAAACCTCGGAGCGTGCGGATCCAGTTCGGTCAGATTAAATCCACATCGCGCGCACTTTCCCGAAGATTCGGGGGTATACGCCTCACAATCCGGACAGACGATCAATAACGCGTCACCCAAATAAGGATATGGGGAAAGCCTGTTCAATCTCCTGACAAGATAAACCGACACCCCGGCAAGAACAAGCAAGAGCGGAATGAGGTTAATCTTTGCCCTGGCCGGGTCCAGGGCCACCACAAAGTTGTAAGAGCCGTGAAATAGCGCCGAGACCAGAAATCCCCTCAGAATGATCCATATTTCGCCTGACGGGACAAACCTGGCTACCCCCAGGGAATAGCCCCAAACAGCCGAAAAAAGAAGATGGGCCGGAGTGGAGTAAAGCATTCGGGACCAGAGAATCTCCGGTCCCAGGCGTAACGTGTACAGGGCGTTTTCAATGGCCACAAAACCTAGAGCCGCCGTAAGCGCATATATCAGGCCATCCATTGGACCACGGAAATCTGATCTTCTGTATGCCCCAACCCAGACCGCCAACAGTTTGAAAAATTCCTCTATCGGCGCTATCAGGACAAAACTTGCGAACAATGACTCCTGAAGTGTCGCCTTCTTCAGTGTCGCGTCAAGGGCATGCTCCAGAATCGCTGCGGGGATAGTAAAAGCCGCGGACCAGATGAACACCCGAAAGACTGTCTCGAAAGACTTCGCCTCGTTACGGTTAGCTATGAAGAAATAAAGCAACCATATTATTCCGGGCGCTATTCCCACCAGAGCGTATAAGAATTCTATGACTATGGTCCTCGTTTGACTTTCTTTGCGTGACCGTATATCACGGATTTAAGAGGCCGCCAAGCTGGACGCCTCAAACGGAGACACGAGTTGCCATCACATTCCGAACAGCTTCAGGAAACATATGGAAATCCGGTGGAATTGGTCCGGATCGAAAATATCTTCAAGACTTTCCCCATAGTCCAAACTTTTTTTCGACCGGGCAAACTTGTCGTCAGAGCTGTAGATGGAGTCGATTTATCCATTACCGAAGGTGAGACCCTCGGTCTTGTGGGAGAATCCGGATGTGGAAAAACCACTTTGGGAAGACTCGTTCTCAGACTCGAAAAACCGGATTCAGGGAAAATATGGTTCGAAGGCCGTGACATTGCCGGTATCCCGAACAGTGAGATGAAACATTTTCGCCGAAGGATGCAAATCATATTCCAGGATCCGTATTCCGCTCTTAATCCTCGCCGCACAGTCAAGAGCGCAATTATGGAACCCTTGACGATTCATCACATTGGATCAAGGAAAGACCGTATTGACCGGGTCAAGCAGCTCATGGAAGAAGTCGGCCTGAGATCTGAATTTGCCGAGAGATATCCCCACGAGTTTTCGGGAGGACAGCGTCAGAGAATTGGAATAGCCAGGGCGCTTGCGCTCAATCCCAGCCTCATCGTGGCCGATGAGCCGGTTTCAGCTCTGGACGTCTCCATTCGCTCACAGGTTCTCAATCTGATGGAAGAACTCCAGAACAAGTATAATCTTACATATCTATTTATTTCCCATGATCTATCCGTGGTAGAGCACATTTCGGACCGTGTGGCGGTTATGTATCTTGGCAAGATAGTGGAAATAGGCCCCAAACGCGCCATATACGAAAATACGCTCCACCCTTACACTGAGGCCCTTCTGAGCGCAGCCCCCATACCGGACCCGGAAATCGAGCGCCATAGGATAATCCTCGAAGGAGACGCGCCCAGCCCGATCAATCCGCCATCAGGATGCCGATTTCATCCACGGTGTCGGCTCAGAGTTCAGATATGCCCGGAAATTTCGCCTGTTCTGAAGGACATGGGCAATGGCCATAGCGCCGCGTGTCACGTGCGGGCCCCGGCGATTTAGACTATTCTTTTGAAAAACAGGGACCTGGATCGATTTGGTTCAGGCTTCTGTTCGGAAAATGTTATTCATACCAAAAAACACATTTATCAACAGATGTTTATAAGTATACCACCTAGAATAAAGGGTATTTCAGGCGCCTCCTGAGATTACGGTGGGTTACACTTCGTATTGATTTTATTAGTTTTTTTGTGGCGCCCTATTATGGGACAAAGCGCTTGTCCTTGGGGTCATAAGCCCGGCTACCAAATTTATCAACAGGATTACACACCGGTTATCAACAGGTTCTGTGGACGTTCATTCTCATGCCTACGGTATTGCTTGCAAAAGGCCGCGAAATATGGTCTTGATAACTGCCATTGATTGTTTGGCTAACTGTTCAATGTAATATTTTATCTATAAGATTTTCAGAGACATAGATGTCATTTATCAAGGAATTTATTCTTTCAATTAGCTTCATAAACCTTGTTGATATTGGGTTGATAGCGTTCCTTATCTATTTCGTGGCCTTATGGTTCAAGGGAACCAGATCGTTTCAGATACTGATCACACTCATAGGAACCGGAATATTCTATTTTCTGGCTACCAAGCTAGGGCTTATCCTGACTTCGGTTTTGTTTCAGTATATATGGGCGGCGATCATAATTGTCCTGGTAATAGTGTTTCAGCCGGAAATCCGGCAGATGCTCGACAGAGCCTCACCACTCAGGCATTGGAGAAACAGGCGTCATCCCGATGCGGATTCCGTTCTGATCGAAGAGATCGCCGACGCCGTCACTGAACTCGCCCGTCAAAAAACCGGCGCTCTCATTGTTTTCCAAAGACTCGACGGCCTGGACACTTTAATAGTAAAGGGCAAGGAACTGGACAGCGCCCTGTCGGCGGAATTACTCCAGGCTATTTTTCAAAAGAACTCTCCACTGCACGATGGAGCGGCTTTAATATATAGGGATCGTATCAAAGCGGCGGCCTGCATCCTGCCGTTGTCTCGCGACGAGGACCTCAGCGCGAAATATGGGACGCGACATCGCGCGGCCATTGGAATCTGTGAGAGGTCAGACAGCGTTTGTGTCGTGATATCGGAGGAGCGGGGAGAAGTTTCTCTTGTAGATGGGTCTCAAATCACGCATTTTAAAAAGAGGAGCGAGTTCACTGCGGCCATTAATAAATAGCCTTTCAAATCACCGTGGAACCACCGGGGAGCAATCTCCCCGCACGTGGCGATCCATGTTCTCGTTCAACTGGCGCCTGAAACTGCTTGCTCTGGCTACGTCCATATTTCTCTGGTTCCTGATAGTGGGACCTCAGCGCTCGGAAATCGGGATTTCCGTACCGATTCAGTATACCAATCTTCCTTCTTCGATGGAGATTGTGGGACCCTGGATGGACAGGATAGATGTTCGGGCGAGAGGATCGGCTTCCGGCCTGGAAAGTCTCCATCCTGGAGCTGTCAGGGCTGTAGTCGATCTCAGCAAGGTTACGCCCGGCCTGAATTTTTTTAGAATGACTCCAAACAGTCTTCAGGTCCCTCCGGGCATAACAATCGCCCAAATCAGGCCATCAGATCTTCAACTCAACATCGAAGCGGCTTCTGTTAAGGTTTTTAAGGTTGTGCCTACAATTGTCGGAGTCTTGCCGGAGAAGAGCAAAATAGTGGTGTCTCCTCCTGATGTACGGGTGAGGGCTTCGCAGGGAGACCTGAAAAAGCTTGTGTCCGTCACCACCGATCCTGTCAACATCTCCGAACTGGCTCTGAAGCAACAAATGAAAGTTCCCATTGCCATCAAACCCGAAGGGCTGAGAATCGATTCAATTGAGCCTGTTCAGGTAACAGTAATTTTCGAGACGGAAAAACCTTGAAAGAAACTGATCATACATCGACAAACTTCAGATCCGACCTGGTTCATCCTTTGAATACCGTGGTCCACTCCGCGGCTGAAACTCTCGACGCCTTTACCGTGGCGCTGTATCTGAAATCGAATATTGACAGGGCGTTCCGTCTGATTTCCCACAAGACTCTAAGCAAGCATTTCAACTGGGACATCCCGTTACTTCCGGACAAGAGCCGCATAGTCGGTTTGGCGCGGAAAGGATCTATCAGTCACGAGACTCACGCAAGCGTCGCGCCATTGGTCCAGGAGATCTACTCAAGACCAGAACCGGTCCTTGCAATGCTGATAGCGCCCGTTGCGGACAGCGCATTACTTATAGTCGACACCACGGAATCTCCCGCCTTTCAACCGAGTCAAGTCAAGTTTGTGCAGGGCCTGGCCAGGACAATAGAAGGCATCCTTGGTCTGGTTAATTATTCAGAAGGCGTAACAACGTCACGATCCGAGTTTTCCTCAATAGCTGAACTTCTGAACGAGTACCGACTGGCGCCGAATATCTCGGACACCTTTTTTGACAGCATGGTGTCCAATCTGGTCAACAAAGGCAGATTCGATGGAGCGCTAATAGCCACGGTCTCGCTCTCAAGCATGATGTGTCGTATTCGTTCGGTTACTGGTTTCTCAAAATCCCTTAACAAGGGGCGCATTATCAAGATTAGGCCGGGTTGGGCTAAATGGGCTATCGAGAACCTTCAATCGGTTGTCATGGGCAATCCCAAATCCGGCGAGGCGTTCATACCGGTCTTTCACGCTGGAGAAGCGCTGGGGTTTCCTGTAAAAAGCGCTGTAATAGTTCCCTGGACGAGGGATCAGGGAGTTGATGGGTTTCTGCTGCTGGCGGCGCGGAAAGAGGATCCCTCGCTCGACAAGGACAGGGGACTTTGGGAGTTTCTAGGATCGGTGCTAGCTATAGTCCGAAGAAATATTGTGAACGAGAAGCTACTCAAGGCCGTTCGATTGTACGATGGGGAATCCGGCCTCATGAACGAGAGTTTTTTCAGGGCGCAAACCCTTATAAAGGTGTCACAACTTTCTGCGGAACGGTCCTCTTGCCTGTTGATCCTGGTACAGATTGAAAATATGGACTCGATTTACCTTGAGCACGACATTTCAAGAATCAAACGCTTTCTGACTATTTTCACTGAGAAACTTCTCAATCTGAGTAAGCGCAAATCTCTGGCTGGAAAATTCAGGACAGGCGGCTTCGGCGCTTTCATTGAAAATGTTCCACTGGATGAGGCGACTGAAATAATCCACAGGGTCCAGGGCCTTTTCAGTCCTGAAAGCACCCATGTTGACGGAATTGAAATACCTCATTCCGTAAAGATAGGCTGGAGTCATTTTCCAACTGAGTGTAAGAGCTTTGAAGAGTTGTGGCGACAGACCCTTGCGAGGCTGTCCAAGAGCAAGCCGTTTACACGTCAGGCGCAGGGTTGGACTAACCTTTAGATCGAGAATAAGTCGCCTTGGCCCTTTGAGTTTCTTTTAGGCGCCCGGAGCGATATATGCGCCACAAGTGATATTTTTGAGACAAGGATAATATTATGGCTGAGATTACCGCTACAATGCTTACAATTGATGATCCGTGGAAAGAATTACGAAAACAGTGTTTTGGAAATGAAGAGCCTGAAGTCACGCTCGAAGCCGTGACAGCCCCTCTTGACGCCTTTGGCAGGCTCGAGGAAACACGGGATTTGTGGACCAGAATTGAGACTCTTCCTGCGTGGTCAGCGGCTATTAGTTATGGAACCAGGGAAAAGATGGCTGACGATGTGGACCGAAAGAGGGCGCTAAATAAAAAACTAATAAGCCTCGGCCATTTGACCCCGATTGAGTCGGTCCAGTTCAACTTTCACGTGTCGGGAATTTCCAAAGCGTGTGGGGCCCAAATCTCACGTCACAGGATCGGCCAGGGTCATGTGAGTTCCAGCAGAAGATTCCAGGCCCAGGGAATTTCATTTGTTTATCCTATTCTCAACTACATCACGGATGAAGAGGTAGTCAAGGACGCTCTGAAACAGCTTAGCGAGGCAAACCAGAAGGCTTTCGAAGTATACGAGAATCTCCGGAACTGCAAGTAAGTTGCGCAAGGAAGACGCGCGGAGGGCTATACCTGTGGCCTCGTCACAGGAAAGAATCTGGTGGATTAACGCCAGGGCGCTTCGGGATTTTCTCCGACTGAGGCTCCCCAAAGACGCTGAATGGGAAGTCAGAAGAATCGCTGTAATGCTTTACAACGTGGTGATGGATGTCGCCCCTTCCCTTTTTGAGGATGTGGTCATCAAATAGCTTTTAACCGCGTTGACCATGGCGGGAGCGTCGCGGAAAGAACCAACATCTTCCTTGACCCGGCCTCCTTACTACTATCAATTTACATCCCTGGCTTTGCGCTGCTCGAACCTTTTCCTCCACTCCGCCTCGCGAACCACTGTCCTTGGTCACCACCGTTCTCACTCCGAATTCCTTGATGACCCGAATATTGTCCTCGTAAGAAAACGGGCCTTGTTCAAGGATCATGTCTGCCTGAGCTATTCCATTATTAGCCAGCGCTTTTATGGTTTCAGGGTTGGGGAGCGCTCTTACTACAAGTCTTAAGCTTCTTTCACTCTGGATCCATGCGTAGAGGCCTATATTTCTGACCCCTATCGTCAGCAGAATCGGACCTCCCGCTGTCGCGGCCTTCCTTGCGGCGTCCTGGTGGCTATCCGCAAAAATTACGTCAGGCCCTTCCTCGACAACTGTATCCCTGGTCAGTCTGAAATATCTTATCCCAAGCTTCCTGGATACTTTCAGAGCGTTCCTTGTGACTTCCTCAGCATACGGATGGGTCGCGTCCAGTAACGCCGTCGATCCACTATCCAGGATCAAGGCCTCCATCCCTGCCTCATCCAGACATCCCCGCCTTACCGTGATCAAACTCGATTCCGGAAAATCGACAGGGATTTCGGTTGCCATTGAAAATATCAACGGCAGTCCCTCGTTGATAAGGAGCCTTGAGAGGTCTACAGCGTCTGACGTTCCACCCAGGAGTAATATCATTTCATCTCTATTCCAGGTATGCGTTTAGCGGGCCAATCGTTTGTCTGTAGAAACACGGGCATTGGGGATCATTCCAGCAGATCGGGATGAACCATTACCACTACCGACCTCGAACTCACTTTTAGGCCCTCCAGTCCATCACACGAGACCTCACGGATGGCCTCATCCTCAAGAGTAAGATTTTCAAACAGAAATATCCTCCTGGGAGCGGGATACATGTGGAGGAATCGTCGCAGCCACCGCATTGAGCCTGATCTTCCGAGTAGGACGGCGATCTTGTGTTCCTGGGCCAATGACCTGCTCAATTCATCCCCCGGGTCGGCCACATGGGCGCTGATGATCCTGGCGTCAGCCCAGTCGAGGGCAAGCCTGGCAAACGCCACATGGGCGGAGCTTATCCCCGGAACAAACCTGACCTCATCCCTTCCTATTCTTCTAACAATCATTCTGGCAAAACTAAAAAGACCCGGGTCTCCGCTGACCAGTACGGCGACGGAGCCCACGGTTTTGGCTTTTTCAATCACGTCCAGGGCCGCATTCATGTCAGATCCCATAACCACTTTCGATGCGCCTGAATCGGGAAACAATTCCAGCAGCCTTTCAGTCCCAACGATTATTGCAGCCTCTTTTACTGCGGACACGGCCGCGCCTGAGATATATTCAGGTGATCCCGGACCGCAACCAATCACTGTTATTTTGTGGAGTTCCGCCATAAGTACCTATGATGGGAGTCATTGTTGAGTCCCGGTTGTCTGCCGGAACTGATCGCTTTATATATAGCCCCATATTAATCTTGCTATTGTCCACAATGCCACGAATGAGACGAACGACACGAGGGCTGTCACCATCATCAGCTTTACGCTTTGTCCGATACTCTCGGAATTCGCCTCGAAAATCGGGTCGCCAATGAATGGTTTTTCATGCGGCGCCCCCTCGTAATAGCTCGGTCCCCCCAGCCTCAACCCCATAGCCCCTGCGAAGGCCGCTTCCGTATGCCCGGAATTAGGGCTAGCGTGATTTAACCGGTCGCGTTTGAATATTCTAAATGAGTCCTGGCTTCGCATGCCCAGGATCCATGCGGCTACCGGAACCAGGAGACCGGTGAGTCTGCTGGGAACAAACGCGGCGGCGTCGTCCAGCCTTGCTGAGGCCCAACCAAATTGTCCATACCGCTCATTCTTGTATCCAAAAGTGGAATCCAGAGTACTGACCGCCTTATATACAATAACTCCGACGGGCCCGGCCAACGCGCCGTAAAACAAAGGAGCGGTTACTCCATCGACACAGTTTTCAGCCACGCTTTCCACCGTCGCCCTTGCGACACCCTGTTCATCAAGATTTCCGGTATCCCGGCCGCAAATCATTCCAACCCTTTCCCTGGCCAGTTGAAGATCTGACGCATCAAGGGCCGTCTGAATCGCTCGAGCGTGTTTTGCGAGATCATGGGCCGCGATTCCAGTGTACATGATAAATATTGAAACAGCCCCTCCCAACCACGGGGCAAACCAGTAGGCGACAGATATGCACGCGTATGTTATCAGACCCGATGACACCAGAATGACGCCCGCTGTCAACACTCCCGCTACTCGTTCGTCGCTGACGGATCTTCTGGCTCTATGCTCAAGAGCCAAGGCTGCCACGCCTATTAGGCGCACAGGATGTGGCCACCATCTCGGATCGCCGATCAGGGAATCCAGAACAATTGCGGCGAGCAACTGAATCTCTTGGGCGAGCATTTTTCTCGGATCCTGTTTCTTGTCGGCTCACTGGGCCAACAGTCGTTACTCATGAAAGTGACGCAAATTCATGGAGTAGCGTTATTATTACTCGACTCGACGCGGGTTTAGCAATATTATCTCGCTCTTGAGGTTATGGAAGAAATGGATCAAGACCACACCGCCTCTGAATCCGGAGACCTAACTGTGAACTTTGAAGCCCTGGAGAAAATTATCAACGGTTCAACGTCTAAAAGATGGTCAAAAAATCTGAACGGCGGAATCGACAGGCTTGGCAGGGCTATCGAGGCGTTCCGTGGGGTATCCGGCACGGAACTTGCCGTAGATGTGGGGACAAGCAATACCAGGATCCATTTAAGAGGCCGAGGGATTATCAGTGATGAACCGTCGTTGTTCGCGACGGATTGCGCGGTTGTTGCGCCGGTAGCGGCCGGATCTAGAGCCAGGTCGCTTATAGGGAGGTCTCCTCATTATGTTTCGCTTCACAAGCCTATAAGCAATGGGGCGATTTCAGACTCCGAATCAGCGGGGCTAATGTTAAAGCTTTTCATCGAAAATTCCTGGAAAAAGAATCTACCTCGCTGGTTCCGCATGGCTCTAACCTGTCCAATCTGCGCAACCAAACTTGAACGCAGAGCGCTGGTTGAGGCAGCGACAAGAGCCGGAGCAAGCAAAGTGTTTCTGGCTTCATCTGTTATGGCCGCAGCGATCGGATCCGGCTACAAGCTCGACTCTCCAAGGGCCCAAATGTTGATCCTGATGGGGGGTGGCGTTACCGAGTTGGGCATCGTAGCCCTTGGGCACGTCATTTATTCCGACTCCAGTCGCATCGGTGGGGAAACTCTGGATTTGGCCATCGGCGATTATTTGCTTCGACGTTACAATCTCGAGATCACGATGGAATTGGCCGAAGACATCAAGAAGAAAATTGGGTACGTTGAGGCCCCTGTTCCTGAAGAGACGATGCGAATCACCGGCAGAGAAGCTGGAAAAGGCGGTCTCAAGAGCCTAGATATATCATCCACTGAAATATCAATGGCCATAGACGATCCGATAAATTCCATTGTTGAAATGATTCAGGAAGCTCTGGAAAATTCCTCTCCCGCAGTGTTGTCTGACCTCGAACATTTTCCTATCGTGCTGTCCGGCGGTTCATCCAGTTTACCGGGTTTGCCGGAACTCATTTCCAAAATGACCGGATTTCGGGTTACTATCGCGCCCAACCCGATTCATGGCGCTGTGAAGGGACTATCCATCATAAGAGATAATCCGAAGGAATATTCATACCTCTTGAGCCAGACTTGAAATTAGATGTATTTCTTTCTATGATTTGAAATCAAATATCAAAACCCGGTTTTTCAAGGAAACATGTCCAAAGAGATTTTCCATCCGAACCTGGACGCTGTGGATCGAGCGCTTCTTAACCATGCGCAATCAAACTTCCCGGTCCAATCCCATCCTTACAGGGTTCTAGGCGAGCGCCTCGGAATTTCCGAGGCCGAAGTCCTGGCAAGGATAGCCAAACTCAGGCAGGATGGAATAATCAGGCGAATAGGAGCTTCCATCAACTCCCGCGGATTGGGATTCGTCAGCACCCTGGTCTGCGCCAAAGCTCCGGTTGAAAGCCTCGAGGATTTCGTGAGCATTATCAATTCATACCCGGGAGTGACTCACAACTATCTCAGAAAACACGATTATAATGTCTGGTTCACTCTGATCGCTGAGTCTGAGGCTGTAAAACAACAAATCATACGCGACATGTCTGAAAAAACCGGTGTTGAACTCTTCGAATTCCCGGCGAAGAAGATATTCAAGATTCGCGTCGACTTCAAGTTTTAGGTGGGGACAAAGAAATGCTAGCTGAAATTAGCGTATTCCCTTTAGACAAGGGATCAAAAGGCCTTAGTTTTTTCGTGGCTCAGTCCATGAGAATCATTGAGGAAAGCGGTCTTGATTTTGAAATCCACGCTATGGGAACCCTTATTGAAGGGCCTTCAGACAAGGTCTTCGAAGTCATACGCAAGTGTCATGACAACATCGTGGATCAGTCGGACAGAGTGGTAACCTATGTCAAAATTGACGACAGAAAAGGCGCCTCCGGACGAATAGCTGGAAAGATCAAATCGGTGGAAGAACAGCTCGGAAAAGAACTGCCAAAGGGTTAGGTCACTAGTAGCGACGTAGGGAACGGCGTAGCAATCATGGATCAGCGTGACAAACAGTCGAGCGAGATACTTGATGTCGTGGATTTGGAAGACCGTGTAATCGGTCAGGCTACTCGCTCTGATGTTCATAACCGCGCTTTGTTACATCGGGCTGCGCATATATTCCTGTTTAATTCAACAGGCTACATTTACGTCCAACGAAGATCTCCGTCCAAAGATCGACATCCTTCAAAACTGGATTCTTCCGCTGCGGGCCATGTTGATAGTGGGGAAAACTACCTTGATTGCGCTATCAGGGAACTCAAGGAAGAACTGGGGATCGAGGCTGTCCCTGTAAAAGTTCTAAAAGTCGCGGCGTGCCCGGAAACTGACAACGAGCATGTCGAGTTGTTCGAGGTCCATTCTGATGTTGTCCCTACCCCCGATTGGGAGGAAATAAGTTCGGGCGATTTCATGTCTCCTGCAAATCTGACGGATTTGATGAAAAAGGATCCTGAAGATTTTGTGCCGGCCTTTGTTCTGTTGTGGAGATTGTATTTGAAAACGAAATTCCAATGAAAGCCGTAATCCAGCGAGTAACCAGAGCCAGTGTAAACGTTGGAGATCACACCGTTGGCTCCATAGGCCCGGGGATTTTAATCCTGCTTGGGGCAGCGGTGACCGACACGGAGGATCAGGTGAGCTGGCTCGCGGATAAAGTGTTGGGGCTAAGAATATTCGCTGACGCTTCGGGTAAGATGAACCTGGATGTTTCCCAGATCAAAGGCGACATACTTGTAGTGTCTCAATTCACTTTGTACGGCGACTGTCGAAAGGGAAAACGTCCCTCCTATTCTTCCGCCGCACCAGCGGAAGCAGCCGAAATACTGTATCTGAAATTTATCTCACTGCTTGAAAAATCCGGCCTCCGAATAGAAACAGGACAATTCGGGGCCATGATGAAAGTGGAGTTGATAAATGACGGGCCTGTTACCCTGATAGTTGAAACCCCTCCCTCAAATTAGAATTTCCAGAACTCAACAGTAATATTGCAGAATGGGGTCAAGGCTGATCTAGCTTTTCTCCGGGGTCTTTATGATTATTTTTTTTCCGTTCAGGCTGATAAAAAAGGTCTGTTCCCGGTCGTCGAAATCCAGCCTGTCAGCAAACTGGTAGTAGGCCGGACGACTAAAACGGGCGGGAAATTTTCCATTGCGTACCACGGAGTATGGAATGTTAGAGTCATTAATTCGGAACGTTTCTGGATTGAAGATTTCCGACGTGCCGTCATTCAACACCAGTAACACATTTCCGTCTTTGTCCTCGGAAACTCCAGTTACTACAAATGGAGTGTCTTCAACCTCGACCGAACAAACCTCCTTCCCTATTCTTATTCTGTAGTGGCTGTCCGAATCGGTTTCCAGAGCCTCTATGAATTGGCGCAAAACCCCTGGGTGAATTATCTCCACGCCATTTTGATACCACTTGCCGTCCTTGTCTATGAATAGCCGTAGATATGGGGTCACGTCAAAAAATGTGGTGTCTACAATGTTCAATCGTAAGCGTCCTTGTTTTCTGAGGGAATTGTGTGAGCCGGATACTAATGATGCGCTACCGATGTCCGGCCAGATCCTGTCTTGAATAGATTTTCGAATACGCCGCAAGATTGGCCAAGACCTTTTTTACATACAGACGTGTTTCGGAATACGGGATGTTCTCTATGAATTCATCCTGTCTCATGCGCCCGTTTCGCCCCACCCACTGCTTGACCTTGTTAATGTCAGCGTTATACGCCGCAATCGCCGGAATAATGTTCCCCTTGAACTGTTTCATGTTCTGGGCCAGGATCAGAATTCCCAGCGCAAGATTCTTCCTGGCGTCCAAAAGATCCTGCACAATCTGATGACTTGAACAATCACTCTGGTTACTGACCACAAGGGCCGTCCGAGGCGTAACCTGCATTAACCCCAATGCGCCTGCCGGAGAAACCGCGCATGAGTCGTATGCGCTTTCCTGTCTCACAATGGACCAAACAAGCAATGGGTCAATGCCACCTTTTGAGGCGTTTTGGGCAGTCTCGACCTGATGCGGTCTTGGGAAAACCATTTCCAGGAACTCTTTCGGGGCGTTGTCCGGAGGATTGTCGACGAGTCCATAAAAACCCGAAACTATTATTTCGTGAGCCAATCCGTAATAGCCGGATTCCTGCGCCGCCTTCGCCATCATGTAAGTGATCGACTGAGAAGAGCGGAGACCCTTGGGGAGAGCCTGGAGATTCATCAGAGCGAATTCCGGGAGTCCCAGACCCATCAACTTTATGGAATGACTTACAAGTATGTTTGATCGCGCTGCTGCGCTCAGACTCAGATCCGGGAAGGATGTTTTTCCGGACGCGCCAGTTTCTGACTACTGGTTGTTTGGCTGAGACAAGTATCTTCTGCGCCTGTGAACCATAATAATCATACGGGGATTCTTCAGCCAGGGACTTGAACAGAGGCGCGGCCTTATCAAAATTACCTGTGAGTGTAGTAGAGCGAGCCTCCCAGTATTTTGACGCTTTACCCATGTGACCATCATTGGATATCTGTCTTAGTTCCCTGAAATCGTTCGCAGCGCCTGCGTAATTTCGCGATCTGTATTTTATCCATGCAAGTCGCCATTTAATCTTGGCCTTGACTGACGGCTCCGGAGATTCAGCGAGCAGGCGTTTGTAATAAGCCTCGGCTTTGGCCAATCCTCCCTTTTCGTAATTGAACGCGGCCAGATTGGCAAGGACCCTCTTCTTCAAGGCCGGCGCCCCTTTTTCCAGAATCCTCGCGCAGGAGGCCACGAACTCCGAGTCCTGGTCTGTCCGCCAGTAAACCAGGCTTAATGTATATAACGCGTCAAGTTTCTTCTCTTCTGGAATTGGCTTGCCAATAACCTCCTGAAGAGTTTTTATTGCCAGTTCGTTTTTTCGATCCTTGTAGAGCGCTCGGGCATACCGTAGAGTCAGGCTGTAGTCCGTTGGTTTTTGCATGGACAGGCTGTGATAAACATCAGCGGCCATGTCATGACGACCTGCGGAGGTCAAACGAGAAGCTCTCGCCAACAGTTCGGCTTCGGTGAATTCAGGTTTTGGGATTTTACCGTTGAAAACCATACGGCTGATGCGTTCTTTGGCCTGTAGACCTTCCTGTCCAGCCGGATAATTTATGTAAAGCTTCCTGTAATAGGTTTCAGCCTTGCTGTACGCCCCGTGACGGACCTCTATGTCCCCCATTCTCAACAGAAGGGTCTGCTTACGGGCTTCGGAGGCGTTAGGAAAAGCGTTGAGCATGAGTTTGGAGGCTTCCGGTTTTCCCTGCTGATAAACATAGTCTGTCAGATCTTCGATTGACGCTTCACGGTATGGGCTTGCAGGATAGAGTTTAAGAAACTCTTTGACCAGGTTTTCGCTCTTGGAAAAAGCGCCATCCCGGGCGAAGCTTCTTGCTAAAAGCAGGTAAGCGACCGGACCGTAAAGGTTGTCGGATAGAACAGGTTTCCACAGATTTTCCGCCCCGGAACTGTTTCCCGCGTCAAACGCTTTCTTGCCCTCAAGAAAAGAGTTTTTCGCAGTCTCCTCAGATGGCTTGGCCGCAACTGCATGAGAGCAGATTGCAAAACATAATAGCGATAAGGCCACTGAGATAAAGCCCGTCCTGAATATCAGGCCCATTCTTGTGGCCTTGATTTGTCGGTCTTCAGCGGGTCCCAGGATCATTTTGTTGTTTTGGTCATACATGTTCAGTTGTTGTTACAAACCGCCCGAAAATTGCTCCGGCTAAGGTTCAATTCCGTTGGCAATTCAGACGGCTCAAGACAAAAAACCTGGCGTCAAATGGTTTATAATTATAACATTCTATCATTATTGAGCTTTTTTAGCAACGGCTTTAATTCTTCGTGAAACATAAAACAATTTTGACAAAAAAGATTATTCAACCTACAATTTTGTAGGTTGAATAATCGTGCCTTATGAAAGGTCTTATATGGCTATTAAAAAGGATAAGCAACCAGTGGTTAAAAGAGAACTACAGGAACTTTTACTGCTGTTTGAAGTTAGTCAGATTCTTGATCAGTCAATAGAGTTGGCCGAAGTTGTAGGCCCAGTGTCTGGAGGCCATCGCCAGACAGATGGGGATGATGCGGGGCACCATCACACTCTTGAACAGACAATCCGGCGAGATAATGATTGAAACCGCCCACGGGTTGTCTGAAGTTCAGAAGGAACGAGGAAGGTACCGCCCGGGTGAAGGAATAACCGGACAGGTCGTAAAAACCGGAAAACCGGCAATTGTTCCTCACATATCGGATGAGCCCATGTTTCTGGACCGGACAGGGGCGCGCAAACGCCTTCAGAAGACCGACATATCCTTTATCTGTGTCCCCATAAAGATAGGAAACGAGGTCATTGGAGCGCTCAGCGCCGACAGACTTTTCGAAGAGGGCGTTTCATTCGAGGAGGATGTTCGATTACTATCCATTATCGCGTCCATGATCGCTCAGGCGGTTCGGTTACGACAGGAAGCTCAGGAAGAACGGCAAAGGCTCCTCGAGGAAAACGCGCGTCTGCAGAGCGAACTGCGGGAAAAATTCAGGCCATCTAATATCGTCGGCAACTCCAAAGTCATGCGCGCTGTTTACGATCTGATTTCTCAGGTATCGCCAAGTGAGGCCACCGTTTTGGTCAGAGGAGAAAGTGGCACTGGTAAGGAGTTGGTAGCGCACGCTATTCACTATAACAGCCCAAGGGCCGATAAGCCTTTTGTGAAGGTAAACTGCGGCGCCTTGCCTGAGAGTGTTGTGGAAAGCGAACTTTTCGGCCACGAGCGTGGAGCGTTTACCGGCGCTATCGCCACGCGAAAAGGGCGTTTCGAGTTAGCCCATGCGGGCACGATCTTTCTGGATGAAATTGGAGACTTGTCCCCAACAACCCAGATCAAACTTCTTCGAGTGCTTCAGGAAAAGGAGTTTGAACGTGTAGGCGGTTCTACGACCCTGAAAATAGACGTGAGAATCATAGCGGCGACAAACAGGGATCTTGAGACCTTAATCGCTGAAAGCCTTTTCAGGAGCGACCTCTATTACAGACTCAACGTATTTCCCATACACGTTCCCCCGCTAAGGGAGCGAAAGACGGACATACCGTTACTGGCGGACTATTTTATTGAAAAGTACAGCCGCGCTAACGACAAACCTGTTTTAAGAATTGCTACGCCCGCCATAGACATGCTCATGAGTTACCATTGGCCGGGTAATGTCAGGGAGCTGGAAAACTGCATCGAAAGAGCGGTTCTCTTGAGTTCCGACCAGGTGATTCATTCCCATCACCTTCCGCCAACCCTACAAACAGCCGAGGCTAGTGGCACAGCCCATTTCGGGACGTTGGACTCTACACTTACAACGGTTGAGCGTGACCTGATCGTTGACGCTCTAAAGGCCGCTGGAGGCAACAAGGCGAAAGCGGCTCGGGCTTTGGGCCTGACAGAGCGTATCATGGGTTTGCGTGTCCGAAAGTATGGGATAGATCCGACGAGGTTTCGTACGTTATCGTAACAACAACGTAGCTTAAAGATACATTTGTGTATCTTTGTCTTTTGATTTTCGCTTCACAATCATTGATCTACTCAGGCTATCCAAAGTAATTACGAGCCCTTACGTATTTTGTCTCTGATGTTTACAACTTTGGCGCCACGCTTGCTCTGTCTCCATTAAAACTTAAGCCCCGGTTCAGACAAAGAACCTGTTACTCGAAGCAAAACCGCATAAGAGCGCTCAGCAAAGACGAGAAGATAATAGGCTTAAGACAAAGCAAAAATAATGGAGGTAGTAGAAAGATGAATCAAGCTGATAATGCCTGGGTTCTAGTGTCTTCAGCCCTAGTTTTGCTGATGACGCCCGGTTTGGCGATGTTTTACGGCGGTATGACCAGGGCCAAGAACGTTTTGTCAACGATGATGCACAGTTTCTTTCTGATCGCTCTGGCATCGATAATCTGGATGTTTTACGGTTTCAGCCTCGCATTTGCTCCGGACGCTTTAGGAGGATGGCTGGGAGGGTCGCACTACTTCTTTCTTAACAATATAGGGGCGTCTTTGTTTCCGGACCTTGTGGATCCTTCAAAGACCATGACTATTCCAGGCACAACATTCATGATTTTCCAGTGCATGTTTGCGGTTATTACACCAGCTCTAATTACTGGAGCTTTCGCCGAGAGAATGAAGTTCAGTTCGTTTGTGCTGTTCATGATATTGTGGATCACGTTTGTATACTGTCCGGTGGCTCACTGGGTGTGGGGTCCGGGTGGTTGGCTCGCCGGCATGGGGGCTCTTGACTTCGCAGGTGGCACGGTTGTCCATATAAACGCTGGTGTAGCCGCCCTGGCTTGCGCTATCGTAATAGGCAAGAGAAAAGGTTATGGCCAGGTGGCGATGATTCCTCACAATCTTACACTTACTCTGCTTGGCGCAGGCCTGCTATGGTTCGGCTGGTTCGGCTTCAACGCCGGTAGCGCGCTGGCCGCAAGCGAAGGAGCGGCAATGGCCTTTGTTGTAACTCATATGGCCACATCCGCCGCTGCTCTATCATGGTTGGTCGCTGAATGGATTATTAGAGGTAAACCCACCACTCTAGGTGTCGCTTCAGGCGCAGTAGCCGGTCTCGTAGCGGTTACTCCGGCTTCGGGATTCATAGGGCCTGTTTCCTCAGTCATTTTGGGAGCCGTGGCCGGCGTGTTGTGTTACCTGGCAGTGCTTGCCAAATCTTCTCTGGGTTATGACGATGCGCTCGATGTCGTGGGCGTACACGGAGTTGGCGGTATCTGGGGCGCAATCGCCACTGGGCTGTTCGCGTCGAAAGCTATCAACCCGGCCGGCAGTGACGGGCTATTCTTTGGTAACCCCGGGCAACTATGGATTCAAATTGTGGCTGTGCTTGCCACCGTTGTCTACTCTCTCGTTGCCACGCTGATAATCCTTTACGTAGTGAAAGCCATCGTTGGGCTCAAGGTAACTGATGAAAACGAGGTCATTGGCTGCGATACTTCCGAACACGGAGAAACCGCATACAACATTTAAACAATCGTAACGTGTCCTGGAATCGTGGCCAGTGGCTACAGAGTCCGGGACATCATAAACTGATGAACAAATTAGCGAAGTAGATGGAAGGGGATAGGAATGAAAAAAGTAGAAGTAATTATCAAACCTTTCAAACTGGATGATGTAAAAGAGGCCTTGCACTCGATAGGAGTCCAGGGGATGACCGTGACCGAGGTCAAAGGTTTCGGCAGACAAAAAGGACACAAAGAGATTTATCGCGGAGCCGAGTACCTCGTCGACTTTCTTCCGAAGATCAAGATTGAAATGGTGGTTGAAACAGCGATCGTGGACCAGATCATAGAAAAGGTAATATCAGCCGCAAGAACGGGAACAATAGGTGACGGGAAAATCTTCGTATTTCCTGTAGAGACGGTAGTCAGAATAAGAACCGGAGAACGGGACGCTGACGCCATCTAGAAATCAAAGGGAGAAAGCCTACCGAAATGCAGGCCTTCTCCCTGAAAAGCATCACTGAGGAACCTACAAAAATGTCCTACTGAGTCGTTTATTATTACCAAATGGTAGGATTTTTCAGGCACAAGACGTGTAAACGAGATTGAGCTAATTATTTAAGTTCTTTGATTTCAATCTGTTAGCTAATGTTTACTTGAACGTGAATCTGTTGGCACATCAATTGCTGAAATGCCAAAATTGTGAATTCGGCATACCAACGGATCCACGTTCAGGCCTTGTGAGTTGGTCGAATGTTCGTAGGCGGACCTCCTCCGTAAGGGCTTTGGACAATTTACGAGGAGGGCTTTTTATGAACCCTGCCGACACTGCGTTTGTCATGATCTGCTCGGCTCTGGTGTTGGTTATGACTCCGGGTCTGGCGATCTTTTACGGCGGCCTGACAAGGTCCAAGAATGTGCTCTCTACAATGATGCACAGCTTTTTTCTGATGGGTCTGGCGTCAATATTCTGGTTGATATTGGGCTATACCCTGTCATTCGGCCCTGATGTCGGAGGATTTATAGGAAACCTGACGTACTTCTTCGGACACGGAGTAGGTTCTGAGGTAAAAGAGGGGCTGACTATACCGCATTCCGTGTTTTTCGCCTTTCAGACGATGTTTGTCATTATTACTCCAGCGCTGATTTCCGGGGCGATTGCCGAGCGAATGCGTTTTGGCCCTTTTGTGCTCTTCACGCTTTTGTGGATGACTGTTGTTTATGCCCCTATCTGTCACTGGGTGTGGGGTGGTGGCTGGTTGTCGAAGTTGGGTATACTGGACTTCGCAGGCGGTCTGGTTGTTCACCTGAATTGTGGAGTAGCCGCTTTGGTGGCCGCCCTGGTAGTTGGAAAGAGACGCGGTTACGGAACACGGGCGTTTATTCCCCATAACCTGACACTGACGCTGCTTGGCGTGGGCTTGTTGTGGTTCGGGTGGTTTGGATTTAACGCCGGAAGCCGTTTGGCGGCCGACGGAGTTGCGGGAAACGCTTTTATAGTAACTCACATGGCAGCGGCTACTGGAGCGATCACCTGGGTTGTGGCCGAATGGATTCACAGAGGAAAGCCCACCACATTGGGGCTGGCTTCCGGAGCGGTAGCCGGTCTTGGATCTATCACCCCTGCTTGTGGATACGTCGGACTGGAGGCTTCTCTCTTCATTGGAGGAATTGCGGGAGTAATTTGTTATATGGCGGTGCTGGCAAAGGATAGTCTCGGCTATGATGATTCCCTCGATGTTGTCGGGATTCACGGCGTCGGCGGTATATGGGGAACATTTTGTACGGGACTTTTCGCTTCCCGGCTGATTAATGCGGAAGGAGGAGACGGTCTTTTATTTGGTAACGCTCATCAACTGCTGGTTCAGGTCATCGGGATAGGAGCTGTTTTAGTGTACAGCGCTGTTGTGACAGCTCTGCTGCTCTATGCGATCAAGGCTTTAATGGGCCTGCGTGTAACTCAGGAGGACGAAGAGCTGGGCGTGGACACGACCGCTCATGGAGAAGTAGGGTACAGCCTCTGATCATTACGACTCGAGTTGTCGGGATCAGATTGTTTTATGGAACTCAAGCGCGTAACACTGGTCCGGTGGGATTGGATGGAAAGGGGAACTGAGCAGTTATGAATAAGATTGAGGCGATCATAAAGCCTTTCAAACTTGACGACGTAAAAGAAGCGCTTAATTCTCTGGGTATTCAGGGCATGACCGTCACTGAAGTCAAAGGATTCGGACGCCAGAAAGGCCACAAGGAAATATACCGTGGAGCTGAGTATCTGGTGGATTTCCTCCCAAAAATCAAGGTGGAGGTGGTTGTCCGGTCAGCTTTGGTAGATCAGGTCATTGAAAAGATAATTGCTGCGGCTCGCACCGGCAGCATTGGGGATGGAAAAATATTTGTAACGCCGGTAGAAACTGTCATCAGAATTAGAAACGAGCGAGCGCGATGAAGACGCTCTTTGAGTCAACCCCAGCTCTGTGGGAAACTTGAATGTCTGGGTCAGCGCTACGGGCCAACTGATGAACTCGGTCGATAAAATGGCCGTTTGTTTAGGATAAAGAAAGACCAAAGGAGTAACTAATGGGACCAAAAGAAGTATTGGAATTCGCAAAAGCGAATAACGCCGTAATGGTTGATCTGAAATTCATGGATTTTCCCGGTATGTGGCAGCACTTTACCGTGCCACTGCATGAACTCGAGGAAGATTCATTTGAAGATGGTTTTGGTTTTGATGGATCCTCAATCCGGGGCTGGCAACCTATCCACGCGTCGGACATGCTGGTCATACCTGATGCAAACACAGCTTTAATGGATCCGTTTATGGACCACCCCACACTATCATTGATCTGCAATATAGTTGATCCGGTAACCAAGGAAAAATACTCTCGTGACCCGAGAAACATAGCGCAGAAAGCCGAGGCTTACCTCAAATACACGAAAATCGGTGATACGGCTTTTTTTGGTCCGGAAGCGGAATTTTTTATCTTTGACGATGTTAGGTACAGCTATGGTCCCAACCATGGTTTTCACCAGGTCGACTCAATAGAGGGCGTCTGGAACACGGGCCGTGATGAAGAGCCCAACCTTGGATACAAGCCGAGGCATAAAGAGGGTTATTTCCCAGTGTCCCCCACTGACTCCCAGCAGGATTTGAGAACCGAAATGGTTCTGACACTCGAGAGTCTTGGTATCATCATTGAATGCCAGCATCACGAAGTCGCCACAGCCGGCCAGGCCGAAATAGACATGAAGTTCAGCCCGCTAGTGCAAATGGGTGACCAACTCATGTGGTTCAAGTATGTTCTGAAGAACGTGGCCAAGCGTCATAACAAAACTGTAACTTTTATGCCCAAACCACTTTTTGAGGACAATGGATCCGGAATGCATACCCACATCAGCATCTGGAAAGGTGGAGAACCTCTTTTTGCAGGTGACAAATACGCAGGACTCTCCCAGATGGCTCTTTGGGGAATCGGAGGCATTCTCAAACACGCTCCTGCTCTATGCGGCATTTGTAATCCTACGACCAATTCATACAAGCGGCTGGTCCCGGGGTTTGAGGCTCCAGTCAACCTGGCGTATTCTTCCAGAAACCGTTCGGCCTGTTGCAGAATTCCAATGTACAGCGCTTCCCCAAAGGCCAAGAGAATAGAGATACCGCACGCCGGATCCTTCATGTAATGGTTATCTGGCGTTCAGCGCCTTGCTGATGGCAGTGATCGACGGAATTGAAAACAAGATGGATCCAGGCCAGCCTCTGGACAAGGACATTTACGCATTGAGCCCCGAAGAACTCAAAGGCGTTCCGTCCACTCCTGGAGATCTTGCAGATGCTCTGAAGGCTCTTGAAAATGACCATGAATTCTTGATGAAAGGTGATGTTTTTACCCAGGACGCCATTGACAAATGGATCGAATACAAAACGGATGCGGAGCTTAACCCCATTAGAATGAGACCTCATCCTTATGAATTCGCCCTATACTTTGACATTTAAGAAACAGGCCTAAGCTTTTAACTCTGTTTCCTGCGCCAATGTAAGAACAGACAGACCCGTTGGCCGTCAAAATCACTCTTTGATGTTGACGGCCATTTTTTTTCAGATAAGGCGCGTATCAAATCCCGGGTATGTTACAATTGGATCCGGGCCGTATGGCTGGTTTATGACAGTTCGCTGCACGGGGTTCAACAGAAACAATGATTCTGAGAATAGCTCAAGCGCAAATTAATCCAATAGTCGGCGACATCAAAGGCAATATGCGGAAGATATTGTCGCAAATCAGATTAGCGGAAGCGGCGGAAGCGGACCTTGTCACATTTCCCGGAGCTTGCATTGACCGGGTACCCGCCGGAGGACCTTCTTCTCAGGTCAAGATTTTTATCCGACAACCAGGACGCCTTAATGGATTTGGCGCGAGAGCGTTTTGAGGTGGCGGCGCTTGTGGGATTCGCTGATGTGGTGGACGGTGGAGCGCAAAATGCCGCGGCCTTACTATTTAATGGAGAAGTTGTTGGAATTTACCACAAAATGGAACTCCCAAATTACGGAGTTTTTGATGAAAAGAGATATTTTACCCCCGGGAACAGATGTTTTGTTTTTGATCTATCCGGGGTCCGTGTCTCGGTGACAATTTGTGAGGATATATGGATACCAGGCTCCATAACAGAGTCCTGCGCCATCAATAACTCCGCGGATATAGTCTTGAACATATCGGGATCCCCGTTCTTCGCCGGGAAATACCAGATAAGAAAGAACATAGCCACACGATTTGCACAGGCTGTAGATTGCGTGGTCTTCTTCAACAACCTGGTTGGAGGCCAGGATGAACTGGTATTTGACGGAGGCAGTTTCGTTGTAGATGCAAAAGGCCGTCTCATTGCGTCGGGCGCCAGATTCAAGGAAGATCTTTTGATAACGGACATTGAGGTCTCTCCAAAGCTCAAACCGGTCAAATGCTGGAATCCAATCAGTCCGTGTCCTGAGATTCGTCGTCACGGCGAAGCGCACCGGAAAACCCCTGCTCTTCCTCGCATCACAGAGGAATTGGGCGAAATTGAAGAAATCTTTCAGGCTTTGATATTGGGGCTAGGCGATTACGTCGGAAAGAACCACTTTAAAACGGTTGTGGTCGGTTTAAGCGGCGGCATAGATTCGGCCCTCACCGCGGCCCTGGCGGTCGAGGCGCTGGGAGCGGATAGAGTTGTAGGCGTGACTATGCCCTCGGATTTCACATCAAACGAGACGTTTTCCGATGCGGGACAACTGGCTTCAAACCTGGGGATAAGAATTCTAACCGTTCCCATTGCCGACATACACACTGCATTCCTGTCTGCGCTTCGGGACCCATTTGGGCCTGGGCCTTTGGGCCTTGAGAGCGAAAACCTTCAGGCCAGGATTCGAGGGGCAATACTCATGGCGCTATCCAACAGATTTGGATGGCTGGTGCTGACGACTGGGAACAAGAGCGAGACAGCGGTTGGGTATTGCACATTGTACGGGGATACGGCAGGTGGATTCGCCCTGATCAAGGATGTTCCGAAAACCCTTGTCTACAGACTGTCAGAATATGCTAACGAAAAGGCGGGCAAGGATATCATCCCTCAATCTATTTTGATAAGGCCTCCCACTGCGGAACTGAGACCCGATCAGAAAGACGAGGACTCGTTGCCTCCATACAGTGTTTTGGATCCTATTTTAAAAGCCTATGTTGAGGACGACATGGCTTGTGAGGACATTTCGGGGTTCCCACCGGACACCGTAAGAGAAGTCGCCCGAATGGTTGACATAAACGAATACAAACGAAGACAGGCGCCTCCCGGTGTTAAAATCACTCCCAAAGCGTTCGGTAGGGACAGGCGTCTACCTATAACAAATGGGAGTTCCAATTGCATTCGAAGGGAAAGCGAAGAATGAGAACTTTAATATTGACCCATCATCCATCGGAGGGTCCAGGGAATATAGGTAGTTTTCTTCAATCGAGAGGAGTCTCTATTGATATAATTCCACTTTTCTCCGGCGCAAAAATTCCACCGGACGCTTTGTATTACGACGCGATAATATCTATGGGTGGCCCTATGAATGTGTATGAGGAGGATCTCTACCCTTTTCTGAGGGAAGAGACCGCCCTACTCCAAAAGGCCCTAAGATTTAAGACGCCCTTGCTTGGTATCTGTCTGGGGGCGCAAATGATAGCGAAAGCAGCAGGCGCCCGAGTAGTTCAATCTCCCGAAAAGGAATTGGGATGGAGGAAGGTCGGATTGACGGCGCTTGGTTCGTCTGACAGGCTTTTTATTGGACTGCCTGCGGAATTTTCCGTCTTTCAATGGCATGGAGACATGTTCCAGATCCCCGTCGGGGGTGCTTTGCTGGCATCCGGCGCCGCATGCCCCCATCAGGCGTTCAGGTTCGGATCCGGCTATGGACTTCAGTTTCATGTCGAGGTTACTCGCGAAATGCTGTCGGGCTGGTTCTCTGGGACTCCTGAATGTAAGCCCATACTGGATGGAATGGACAAGATTCAAGATAATCTTTCAATTGTAGCTGACCTTTTGTTCAAGAATTTTTTCAGCTTCATGAAGACATCCAGCTACAGCAGGGGCCTGTAAGGAGTAATAGTTGCCGGAAACATCGGGCTTTGAAAAAATGATCCGGGAGTTTAGGATAACCGTCGGATTCCTGACTGTATTTAGAACTCCAGTAACTCCCGCCCCGGACATGGTCGAAATTGGTCGTTCATCCTGGGCTTTTCCCGTTGTGGGAACCATGATAGGGCTTATTCTTGGCCTTTCTTACTGGATTTGTTCCATTCTGTTCCCTCCGGCGATTCTTGCGCTTATAGCTGTAGTCTTGTGGGTTGTCTTGACGGGCGGATTACATCTTGACGGCTGGACAGACTGCTGGGACGCTTTCGGAGCTTCCGTTCCGAAAGAAAGAAGGCGCGAGATACTCAAAGACTCGAGGCTCGGAGCTTTTGGCGCCATCGCCTTGATATTGTTGATATTGGCCAAAATCTTGGCAATCATGAGCATGAAATCCCCTGTCCTGGGAATTTTTATCGCTCCTGTTGTTGGAAGATCGATGATGATACTCGCGTCGCAGGGGGCTAAGACCCCCGATATCGGAATTGGCTCCGGTTTTCTCCAGGGCGTCGACCGAAGGACTTGCATTTTTTGCTGGATCTTTTCTATAATTGTAGGATTATTCGCCGGACTAACAGGTTTGCTCGCCGTCGCCGCGGCTTACGGAGCAGCGACCTGGTTCCGGGGCTTCTCCGAATCAAAAGTGGGCTTTATTAACGGGGACGTTTTGGGGTCCATGTGCGAATTAACTGAAGTAACCGTATTGTTGGCGCTTTGCCTTAAATAGGAATTTTTGAGTAATGAGACTAGGCACTACCTCATATATTTACAGGGCTGGAGTAAACACTAATGTCCGTCTGCTTGCGGGCCATACACAAGACGTCGAGTTGCTCTTTTTTGAATTGAACGATACATGGAACAGCTTTCCATCAGAAGAAGAGATCGATGAATTGGCCCAACTGTCATCCGAATATGACTTGACCTATACCGCTCATCTACCTCTGGATTTATATCTGGCGGATGAAGATCCGGCGATAGACAAGGCTATAACGGTGATCGAAGCGACAAGAAAGCTCAAACCCCAAGCCTACATTGTTCATGTTGACTCCAAACACAAGATGGCGAATTACGATTTCAAGGCATGGGAGAGAAACACTCGCTCGTCTCTGGAAACCCTTATTCAAGTCGCCGGTGACCCAGGAAAAATTTGTGTTGAAAACCACGATACGCAACTTCCCTCAATGATGGAACACATATTGGACATGGCGCCTGTTTCATGCTGTCCCGACGTTGGTCATTTGTGGAAACATGGACACAATGCTCTAAAATATCTGGAACAGTGGCTTCCTAGAGCAAGAGTCGTCCATCTCCATGGGGTCGCGGAAACGGACCACAGGAGCCTGGCTTTTGTCCCCTCTTCTCAATTAGACCCCATAGTGGACACTCTGCATAAACACTTTCGTGGTGTAGTCACTATCGAAGTGTTCAATAAGGCTGACTTTCTCGATTCGGTGGAAATATTCTGGAACTCCCTGGCTAGACTTATGAGACGCACGGGGACTCTTGATTCCTTCGCGCTGGAAGCCTACTAGAATCATTTGTATCCGGAGTTGTCGCCCGGGGCTCCATGAGGAAAAAACAAAAAGCCGTCTGATAATTATCAGACGGCCTTTTCATTTCTATCGTTTATGGTGCCGAAGAGGAGACTCGAACTCCTACAGGCTTGCGCCCACCAGACCCTGAACCTGGCGCGTCTACCACTTCCGCCACTTCGGCCCATTCGTTATTGTCACATCTTAGCCTGGACCTGTCAAGACCAATATTACGATCTCAAATAGTCTCCGGCGATGTAACTTTGGAGGGACTTGTCAGCGAACTATTCCAGGACCTTTATGGGCTTGAGGCGGGACAGTAGCTTTGCTGGTAGGGCTGGGATCGACGATTGCGTCTATTATACGGACAGGGATCTGCAATACCAAATACGGGATATACAGGAGGCTGGCAACCACTGAATTTTCTTCATGCGCCAGGGTGGACCAATATGCTGAACCGTCCGTGGCCTGGCATGTTTGAGCTAAGCAATATGATTGGGCGCCGAACAACGACATAATCAGGCAAATCAGACAAACGGTCTTTTTCATGGACAACAACATAAGAGCCCGCCAGACGAGAGAACTTGAACTAATCTTTCTATGTCTTCGAATCCTTAATTCGATTTCTATACTTGTGTAGTAATTGTCTCATAAAAAACATCTACAGTCAAGAACGGTTTTGGCGACTGTCAGGCTACTTTGACATCATAGTAGTGCGCCAACATGCGCCCAAACGAAATGTGGACATTTCAACATTGTTCACACTGGTCAAAATAACAATTAAGATATTGAGAGAGGCTATCAAAGCTCGAAAAACTTTATTTCCGTTACTTGACAATCACAGTTCTCAAAACAATACTGAATAACATATAGCACGGTAACTAATCAAAAAAGGATGGCTCAGGGACAAAATGTCGGAATACGATATTCTTCTCGGAGAGTCGGGGACAAAAGCTAACCTCATGGGGAACTACGCTTTTGTGAGAGGCATGATTGAAAGTGGGGTCCAGGTAGCTACGTGCTATCCTGGAAGCCCAACGGCTGAAATGGCGAACGCCTTACTGGCGATATCGCAGAAAGCCGGTATTTATTTCGAAATTTCTACCAACGAAAAGGTTGCTTTAGAAATTGCTGCGACATCCGCGATTGTTGGACGTCCATCCGTATGCTGGATGAAATCAGTCGGACTCAATGTCGCTGCCGACACTGCTGTTCAACTCTCATACCTGACCATGCCGGGTGGACTCGTGGTGATTCTTGGCGATGATCCAGGGCCTCTGAGTTCGCAGAATGAACAAGACAACCGTTATTACGCCAGACTCGCGTATGTTCCGTTTGTCGAACCTTCTGATCCCCAGGAAGCTAAAGATTTCCTGGTATCCGCTATGAAGGTTTCTCAAAAGTATCAGGCCCCGATTTTTGTGAGGGCCACTACTCGAAATTGTCACCAGGTCGGACCTGTAATATTTGGCGAAAAAGCCTCCTCCACAGGCTTCACTAAACTGGAATAACGAAGAGATGAAACGTGAAGGCGGCTATGTACCCTTACCGGGAACTTTCCCGCCTCTCAAACGTAAAGCTCTCCAAAATCTTGTCAAAATCAGGGATGAATTTGAAAACCTTGGCGTCAACAAATCAATACGGGTAGGACCTGATGAGCCTACAACAAAAATAGTTTCTTACGGGCATCCTTTTCAGGCGACGGTTAGCGCTCTGGAGCACATTGGAGGAAGCGCTGGAAATCCTAAAGCTGGGAATGACTCATCCCCTACCCAAAGCAGCCATCGAAAGATTTATCGAATCTGGGGACCAAGTCCACATTATCGAAGAACTGGACCCTATTCTAGAAAAAGAGATAAAGAGTTTTTGTTACGATCAAGGGATACAGGCAAATATCATCGGAAAGTCCGGTCTGGAAGAGGAACTCGATTTGATGTTGGGGGAATACGACCCTACCAGACTGGTAAAGATCCTGGGACAAAGACTTGGACTGGACACATCCCTGGATTACTCCGAAAGTTCGGTGACAGCTCCCGTCAGATCTCCACAACTTTGTCCGGGCTGTGGGCACAGGACTGCCTTCTACGCGACCAAGAAGGCTATTGGTAAAGACAAGGAAGCTTTCTCAATGGCTGACATAGGGTGCTACTCACTTGGTTATCTTCCCCCCTACAATCTTGGAAACCTCCTGTATTGCATGGGATCCGGCGCTCCTGCAGCAAGCGCAGTTTCAAAGGCGTTTCCGTCGGAGCCGGTCATAAGTTTTGTTGGAGATTCGACATTTTTTCACGCCGCTATGCCGGGAATAGTTAACGCTGTTTACAACAAACACCGTCAGGTGATTATGGTGATGGACAACGGCATCACTGCCATGACAGGCCATCAACCGAATCCGAATAGCGGTTTCGGAGCCAACGGCCCTTCTCCAAGAATATCAATTGACGAAATTCTAAAAGCTTTCGGAATCCGCTTTATCGAACGAGTGCCTTCCTATGATTGCGCCAAAGTGGAAGAGGCATTGAAAAGAGCTTTCGAGTTTGCGCATTCTCCCGATGGAGGAGTGGCTGTTGTCATCCAGCAAGAGCCGTGCGCTCTATATAGAACACGAATGGAACGTAAAGCCGGAAAACTGGCCAACCCTCTTCGAATTGACCTGGACGTTTGTCGAAACATACAGAACTGCCTCAAGGGCTTCGCTTGTCCGGCTATTGAAAGGTCAGATGATCAGAGAGTCTTTATCAATACCGATTTGTGCATTGGCTGCGCTACCTGTGTTCAAACTTGCCCCATGATAGAAAAGCCGATGAAAAGGATCGAAGATTTCCAGAGGGTTTAAAAAATGAATGGATCTAACTTGAACATCTATGTAAGCGGAGTTGGAGGATTCGGAATTGGGTCCGTTACTCGCATTCTTTCTTCAGCGGCTCAAATAAGGGGTTTGAAAGCTATAGGTTCGGAGACACACGGATTGGCCCAACGGGGAGGAGTGGTAATCTCAACCTTGAGAATTGGTCAGGACATTGGGGGAAGTCCTCTGATAATTAAGGGCGAGGCCAACATAGTTGTTGCTCTTGAACCTCTTGAAGCGTTACGCTCGATGCCTTATTTGAAACGTAACGGAGTAATTATATATAACACTCAGAGATTTCAGCCCTTGGCCGTAAGGCTCGGGATGGCCGATTACCCTCCCCTGGATGCAATTAAGCTGGAACTCGAGAAAGTCACAAACAGGGTTATACCTGTCGACGCAAGCGTAAAAGCGAAGCAATTAGGTTTGTCGGAAAGCGCTAATGTTATTCTCCTGGGTAGACTTACACGAGACAGGGCTTTGCCTTTTGACATGGAAACCATGATAGAGGCTGTTCGACAAACTACCCCTCCACAATATGTTGATATCAATATCAAAGCGCTTGAGGTTGGTTAGGCGCTAGGAAGATTCCGGGCGTAAAGTCGGGATTTTCAATTACGATCTAAAGTTCCAGGCCAAGAAGACATGCGGCGTTTCGCCATAAAATGGCTTCTATGACTTCAGGATTGTACGGCAACCTTCGCACCTGCTCAACCTGTGACTTGATAGACCAAAGGTTAGGCCAGTCACTCCCGAATACAAAGCGATCATAGTATTGCTCGAGTTTTGGGAAATGGTCGGGTATTTGCGCTGGAGGGATACCAGAGATATCGATATAAGAGATTGGAATGTCTTCTTAGCATCCACTCGGCTTGCTTGTACCAGAATGGTCTGCCACCATGACACATGAGAATTCTAAGACGTGGAAAATCGTTCGCCACATCATCGAGGAGAAGCGGGTCAGCAAAACGAATTCGAGAGTTGGGAAACAGTGATGTCCCTGTATGAAACATTACTATCGAATCAAGGCTCTGAGCGACTTCATAAGCCGGGTACATTCTAGGATCGGCTGGGTAGTAATGGCCGTAAGGCGGTAGAAGTTTCAATCCCTTGCACCCTAAAGACTTTAGAGCATGTTCCGCCTGGACCCCACAGCCAATCGACGAATTTATATCTAGGGAGCCAAACGGCGCCAGACTGGTGTTACCTCTGGCGAACTCTACGGTGAATTCATTCGGAACCACCCCTGTGACCTTTGGTGAGTATTCGGAGAGCAAAACAGCCTTGTCAACTCCTTCAGCCCGAAGAAAGGCCCCGAAGGTTTCAGGAGTCAGAGCCTCCATCGCCTGTAAAGCCTCCGCTCCATACTGTGCGATGAAATAATCTATGAAGGAGTCGACGAGATGCTCGCGTTTACCCACATGCACATGAAAGTCAATAACATTCAATTTTGTTACCTTCCCTACTGATATTCAGGACCGATGAGCGCCCATCATCAAGGGTCCCCCAATAGGTGTTTCCACTTTCATCTGAAAAGACTTAGTTGTCGTAAATAAATTTGCCCTAGGCTGGGATCCTGTGAATACCTCACATATCTGGCATGGGTTTCATTAGCTGAGTAATGTTCAAAACCGGGCCACTGGTCATAAGGATCTGTTTTTGTATTTTCTTCGGCAAGCCAGTTTTTCCAATTCTGGCCATCTTCCGAGAAATCTATTTTCCATGACTTTGGAACGGTCTTCTCATTTCCCCAGACAATTCTGAGACGTGATATCGGGACGGATTTTTCAAGATCCAAGAGCACAGCGGAATCCTTCCCGGCAGGAATTTCCAGGCCTCTTGGACCAGGATATCCTTTCAGGATGCTAAGCCCGTCATCTCTGGCTTTGCCGGAAACCAACACCTTCGCGTCCTTTGAATAGTCGCCAAAATATGAGTCAGGTGGCGACTGCAACCTGTTGGATTCTGTCAACTGAAGGCCAAAAATTTTCTGTTTGACATCATTGAAAAGGGCCTTCGCTATCACGTAATTGGCGCCGTTGGTGAGGTGACACCAATCAGTAAATACCCATTCATGAGTAGTATCAAATAGTTGGGTTAGATCCGCTACTTCAAAATTCGCTTCCTCCGCTCGTTTCTTAATCTTGTCCACAAATTCGTTATATGTCATGCGAGAATCGTAGAATCCGATCTTCTCCATGCCTGTGACTTTTTCTATCTCCTGTTCAATAGGCGTACGGTCTTTCTTGCAGTTCCTGAACATCGGTTGCAAGGCAAACACATGCGGTACCCGATCTGACTGCAAACTGGAATGATATATGGCCATCACATCAGCAACCTGCTGAATATTATTTCTAAGGTATTGCATCATTTCCGGCGTCGGGTCCTGGGGGTGAGCCGCAAATCCCCTATTCTCCATCAGAATGCCGGGCCCCTCGCCTTTTTCCATAGCCAACCAGGTAAAAAAATACGTGTTGCGTTTCAGCCATAGAGTCACGTAGTTGATGAGGCCCTTCGAACTCATGTCCATGATTTCACTGGTAACTTCGAAATAAGGGCCTTCCGTAAAATAGTTCCAATCCTTCAACGGCCGGGCCACTGTATGGACCTCATTCGCCCCATCAAGAGCTATGACCAAATCGGGACTATAGAGACGCAATTTAGCCAGGTAGCGCATTAGATTGTTTTGATAAACAAACCCGGCCACGCCGGCGTTGATTACACGAACTCTTTTCCCCTGTATTTTTTGTCTGATGTCGGGGTCCGCATTCATCAGTTCCTGGATGATATGCGGGATAGTCCACCGGAAAGTTACTTCGTAATAATCGCAGATAGCGTCCGAAGGAGGAACAGGGCCTCTTCCATAGACTACGGAACCACCGGTAACGATAACCCTATATTCATCTTTAGGTTTTTCCGCCGGGACGTTTTCAAAATCCTTAAAACTTTCATCGTCGATATACTCGAGAGAGTTTCCGAGGCGGGTGTTCCTGACAGCCGCAAATCCAGGGGTGGGCTCGTACCCGTATTGAGGAGCCACCGTCTGGGAACTCCTTCTGGCGAGATCCATGTCCCTGCCCTTATAAGCCTGTCCAAGCGGAGACTCCTTGACCTTGAGGTACGCGTAGTATTCAAGTCCAGCTAGAGCCCCAAAAATAACCGCAAAAATGAAAGTTATATATAAAAAAACAAATACAAATTTCCCGAAAAATCCCTTTGGTTTCTTAGTTTCTGTAAGACTCACTTTTCTTTCTCATCTGGAGCAAAATATTGCTAAGGCGTTTCTGAAGAAAAAATCTCTTCAGAAACGCCTTGGATTGAACTGCGCATCAGGCGCCGGCTATGTCTAAATCGACCTGTTTCAAAGCCCCCTTGATCAAGGAGCGACCAGTTCCAAAGTCTATTAGAACAGAGTGTAAATAAACGGAGCGGCGGCTGGTGACAAAGATGCCAAAATTATAAATCCCGAAAGAATTACAAGGACTATCAGTATGGGGGCTAACCAGAATTTCTTTCTGACCTTCATGAAATCCCAAAATTCTTTTACCAACGACATGTTTATTCCTCCTTAACACCCGGCCCCTAAAGCCTTCATTAACAAACCTGTCTCAGCGCCATTAAGTGTCTGCGTCAACTTTTCTCTCCCACTGCGGAACCAACACTAAAACTGTTTCTGATATCTCTCGACACTGACGTCCGGCTCCTGTTCCTTCTTCTGCCAATAAGTGGTCGCATTGGGATCCAATTTTCTATCCATAGGATCTTTTGCGAAAAGCTTCATGGCAAATCCCGTCGGGACAATTACCAGGAAAAATATCACTGTCAGTAATGCTCGTGAAACAAAGTACCCTAAAATAATCGAAAACGATACCCAGACCTTATAGATCTGTCTGAACAACGGCGGGATAAGTCTGCAAAGGAACAACGCCGCCCCAACGCCTATCCACACGTAGCCGTTAGGAGGATCCTTTCCAATATACGAGATAAGCCCCTATTAGGCCAGGCAGCCCAAGAAATATCAGAGCTAGAACGTTTAGGTCCCGCTTGGTTGGTTCACGATACGCCGCTTTGATCTCTTCTCTAATTTCCGAGACAATACTCATAGTAATCTATCGACTCCGTTCATGGAAACGTATCCGCTCCGTTACTTGATTGGTTAATCAAGCTCATACTGGGTTCTCCAGTTGGTATCCTCTTTCAAGGGTGGCTGGGCCTTCTTGTCCAGAAGATATGAGCCCAGGACCAGATAATCCATTTCTGTTCTCATAAAACATAGATACGCGTGTTCCGGACTCATTACAATCGGTTCACCTCGAACGTTGAACGACGTGTTTACAATTACAGGACATCCGGTTTTTTCAAAAAATTTGGAAATCATCTTGTGGTAGTCAGGGTTGGTTTCGTGGTGCACCGTTTGAATCCTTGCCGAATAATCTACGTGTGTAACCGCTGGAATGTCAGATCTTGAAACATTCAGTTTATCTATTCCCCACAGTTTTTCCTGTTCATCCGTCATATGCCTCCGGATTTTTTTGTTTACATCGGCTACCAACAACATGTAGGGAGACGGTCTGTCAAGCTCGAAAAAGTCCTGGACTTCCTCCATGAGGACTGAAGGGGCGAAAGGTCTAAAGCTCTCCCGATACTTGATTTTGAGATTCATTTGACTCTGCATTTTAGGATTACGGGGGTCTCCAATTATGGATCTGGCGCCCAAAGCTCTAGGGCCGAATTCCATACGACCGTTAAACCATCCTATCACCTTACCCTCGGCGATGAGGTCAGCCACCCTGTCAGGTGAACTTCCGTTCCCCATGAATTGATAAGGATAGCCTCTATCATCGAGAAATCTTTTTACATCTCCATCGGGAAATTCCGGACCAAGATAGGATCCGTACTGCGCATCATGCATATTGTCAGTTTTTCTTTCAGCGCCCAAGAGATTATACCAAACGAAAAGCGCGGCGCCTAAGGCGCCCCCTGCGTCACCAGAAGCCGGTTGAATCCAAATGTTTTCGAAGGGGCTCTCACGCAAAATTCTGCCATTGCCCACGCAATTGAGAGCAACCCCTCCCGCCATGCACAAATACTTTTCTCCGGTGATTTTGTGGATGTGGCGCGCGGTACGAAGCATCACTTCTTCTGTTACCACTTGAATGGATTTCGCTATATCCATTTCTCTCTGAGTGAGCTTGCTTTCAGGCTTTCGGGCCGGACCTCCAAACAGTCTTTCGAAAGCTGAGCCGGTCATAGTGAGTCCATACGGATACGTGAAATAATCCATGTTGAGCTTGAATGAGCCGTCTTCTTTTATGTCGATGAGTTCCTTAAGGATCAAATCGACGTATTTCGGTTCTCCATAGGGCGCCAACCCCATGACCTTGTACTCACCAGAATTGACCTTGAACCCGGTAAAATAGGTAAATGCCGAATAAAGCAGCCCCAAAGAATGAGGGAACTTTATTTCATAATCGATTGTGAGTTTGTTACCTACCCCTACACCAAAACTAGTCGTAGTCCACTCGCCTACTCCATCCATTGTCAGGAACGCTGCTCTATCGTAAGGAGAAGGGAAAAAAGCGCTGGCGGCGTGTGACTCGTGATGCTCCGGAAAAAGTAGCGTCCCCTCATAACCCAGACTCTTTTTGATCAAAGATGGCAGATGAAGTTTCTGTTTGAGCCAAAGAGGCATAGCCATAAGAAAAGACGCCCAACCTCTCGGCGCAAAGGCAAGGTAGGTTTCCAGGAGCCTTTCAAACTTGATAAAAGGTTTATCGTAAAAGACCACATAATCAACGTCTTTTATTTCTATTTTGGCGTGTTTTAGGCAGTAATCGATTGAGTCATAAGGAAAACGATGGTCGTGTTTGATTCTGGAAAACCGCTCTTGCTGAGCGGCCGCCAATATAACTCCATCTTGAACCAGACACGCAGCGCTATCGTGATAGTATGCGGATAAGCCTAGAATATTCATTTAAACCTACCTGAACAAATTCCATGTCCTTAGCTTGATCACGGGTTCTGACATCTTGATCTGCCTGTATCGTACAAAACGCGCCTGAACAGGTTCAGAAGCATAATATTCAAATCCAGGCCAACGAGAGTAATTATCTGTTTCTTTGTTAGAACCGGAACAAAAATGTTTCCAATTATTGTTGTCCTCTGAAACTTCAATGAGCCATTCCTCGGGTGTTGATCGCTCGTCGCCCCAAACAATCCGAAGACGACTGATATTGTAAATCTGCTGGAAATCCAGAACAATCTCGGGCTTAAGATTTTCGTCGAGCTTAGATGAAACGTAAAGCGCTTCCCCTGGATACCCTCTCTGGAAATTCTGAGGACCAGACATCGGATTTGCCGAAGGTGGGGCGCTCAGGATCTCACCACCCGCTACTAGATCCCAAAAAAAACTGTCCTTGTCTTCAGTAGAATCTCCGGGCCCAAGGGGTTTGTCCAAGAAACGCTCCTTGACGATATCAGATAATTCCTTGGCCAGTAGATAATTAGCGCCTGCGGTCAAATGACACCAGTCAGTGAAAACCCATTCCGAAACGTCATCAAAATACTGTGAAAAATCTATCAAGAAGTATCCCTTTTTTTGGGCGCTCTCAACAAGTTTCTCAATCAATAGCTTGTAAACTTTATCAGAGGGAACCCCATAATATTGGCGATATCCTTCCATTTCAGTTATGATTTTTTCTTTCTCGTTGATCGGTTTATTGGTCAGGTAAAACCATGGTTGTAGAGCCAGAATATGCGCTACTCCATCATTCTGAAGCAAGGAACTGTAATCTTCGACTGTCTTGACCACAACACCTACGTTACGATCGAGATAACGGGAACTCTCTTCAACCGACAGGCTCTTGTTCGTCTTCTGATTCCTTGAAGTCCTTTTTGGAGTCGGCTACACCCCTATGCGAGCGGGTTTTCACATTGATTTCCTGAAAGAGATCCTGTCCCGCCCAAAGATAAGTCATCAAATATGTGTTGTTCTTTAGCCACAGCGTCAGATAGGAGGAGAGGCCTCCTGCGCTGTACGAACACATGTCTCTCAAGATGTTGTTGTACTGTCCTTCGTGAAAGTAGTTCCAGTCTTTTTCAAGTTTACTGATAAGCGGAAGTTCATTGGCTCCATCTAACGAGATCACCATGTCCGGCTGATAACGCCTAAGTTTCACAGGGTATCTTACCAGAAGATGTTGAAACGCATGACCCCAAACAGCGGTGTTATAGACCTTTATTTTTTTACCTTCAATTAAAGGAGTGGAATTCAGAATCGCTTCCATGTAATGGGAAATAGTTTCTCTAAATTCTATCCCATAATAGTTCATCGCTGGGGCAGCCTCTCCTATGGGCCCCAGCCCAAAAGCCGTGGATCCCCCTGTGAGAAAAATTCTGAATTCATCGGCCGGTTTTTCGATCTCGATATCTCGAGGATCACGAAAGCCAGCGTTGTTGGCGTACTCATAGCGGTTGCCCTTGAGAATATTGTATTCCACGCATGCCCCAGGCGTAAAATCATAGTCATAGTGCGTCACGGGGTGTATTGCGTCTTTACGAACCATCTCAAAGTCATGCGGATACACTTCGGAGAAATATGATCTGCTCAAGGCGAATTTTGAGATCTTTTCTATCCCTACAAATAGTCCGACTACCGCTAACACAACAAAGATAACGTAAAGCCCAGCTCTGCCAGTTGTTTTGAGAAAATTGAATATGATAGCTCTCCTGAACTAGTTTATCTTGACCAATCTTCGCTTTGACAAACGAATCATAAATATTTCAGGACAATAGGAGCCCAGAATCAAAAGCTTGGTTCTATTTATATCAAAGCTCCGTGTAAGGCAAGCTAGCTGGACTGACTCTTGGCTCCCGGATTGGAGAAAATACACAAAAGTGTTATAATTAACCCCTAGATTGACCTATCCTTGGGCAACTCAGATATGATTCGCAAGGAGGTTCCAACATTCAGCGAATAGAATTCTGAGACCACTCTCCTGAAATATTGACAAAATTGGCTCGGAGTCCATTTGACGCGTCGACAAACGAATCAGCGACCGAAAATTCAAAGGAGGCCCAATTATGCAGCCGCGTGGTCCATTGATGATAGAGCATCGACTTATTGAGAGAATTCTGGTTCATTTCAGAGCGGAACTTGAAAGGATAGCTATTACAGGAAAAACAGACCCGGTTTTTGTTGATATTGCAGTGGATTTTTTCCGTACCTATGGTGATAGGACCCACCACGGCAAAGAAGAAGAAATATTGTTCAGGGAACTCGGCAAGAAAAATATGTCCGAAACTGATGGCCGAATAATGCAAGAATTGATCAGTGATCACGTAATAGGTCGATCCGTTACCTCTGACTTGGTGGCTGCGAACAAACGTTATCGAACCGGGGATGAAGCCGCCTTGAGGATAATTACCGATAAGCTGGCGTTTCTGGCGGATTTTTATCCTCGTCACATTGAGAAAGAAGATAAAGTCTTTTTTCCCTCGATGATGAGATACCTCTCCGAAACGGACCAACAGCTAATGCTTCAAGAATTCTGGGAATTTGACAGGAAGATGATTCATGAAAAGTATAGATTGGTAGTCGAATCACTCACATAACGGGTAAATCTCTCTGAGATGAAAACTACAGATTGCAGAAACAGAAACTTGGAATAGGAATGGCGATGAACTTGACTCTTGATCCCAAAGACCCTGATTTTGAAGCTCGTGTGCGACAAAGCTTCAGCAGGCAGAATGTGATGAAAACAATCGGGGCCGAAATTTTTTCATCCCCAAAATGTAAAGGCTCGTTGATAAAACACGACGAATAAAATGAGTTGGAGAAACCTGGCCGGCTGGTGTAATCTTTCGGTACTCATGGCGGAATTCAAAACAGAAAGACAAGAGGAGTTCGTTATGAAAAAGCTATCGATGTCATTTATAGGACTGGTGGCAGGCGCTTTTTTATTATTCGGCGCATACTGCGTGTCAGTCGCGGCCGAAGCGCCACTCACCAAGTCCGGCGCCCAAGTTACGACTGGCGCTACAGACCAGCGACTTGCCTACAGAATCTACCATAGACCATATTGCTACAAGGTTAAACGTTGCGTGCGCGTGAACAGATTCGGATATTGCAAGCGTTGGAAATGGGTCAGAGTTTGTCCTGGTTGGCGAATTTGATAACTGTGACAAGTTCGTTATCAGGGCTGAATTGAACGGCGGCGTCCGATTTATAACCTTGCTCCGCAATTCGGCGTCGTTACCCTGAAAAGCTGTTCAATGAGTGACTTCCAGAATTGCGTGGAAGCAGCCAGATTAATTTTGTCCAGAATGGAGAGGAGATAGTGTCGGAACAACAAAAACAGGTTCGTGCGCAAATTGCAGCAACGGCGCAAATGAAAAAGATAATGGCGTCACATTTTCTTGAAATAGATGAGGCCAAGAAAACCGGAAAACAGAAAGTCGCCTGGTGCACCTCGGTTGGGCCTGCTGAATTATTGCACGCCATGGGGTTCCTCGTCTACTACCCAGAAAATCATGGGGCGCTCCTCGGAGCGACCAGAATGGCTACCGATGTCATCCCGCTCGCCAACGCTGTAGGCTATTCACCTGATATTTGTTCATATCTGACTGCCGACGTCGGAGCGTATCTTCAAGGGGTCACTCCATTGACAAAAGCCTATGGGATCAAAAGTGTTCCCAAGGCCGACATCCTGGTCTACAACACCAACCAGTGTAGAGATGTCCAAGACTGGTTTTCCTTCTATGCCCGTGAATGGAATGTTCCTATAGTTGGGATACATACACATCGAAACATTCGTGAGGTAAACGACTACCATGTAGCCGACATCGTCGCCCAGATGAAGTCAATGATCCCTACATTGGAGCAGGTTTCTGGGAACAGGTTTGACATTGACAAGTTGCGAGAAGTTGTCAGTTTGTCTTTACAATGCACCAAATTGTGGCGTCAGGTTCTTGAATGTGGAGCAGCGGTACCCGCTCCATTGACTTTCTTTGACTCCACAATTCACATGGGCCCTGCGGTAGTCCTGCGGGGTAGGCCTGAACCGATTGAATACTATAATCTTCTTATCCAAGAGTTGAAAGAACGGATCAAGAATAAACAAGGCGCCATCCCAGAAGAAAAACATCGATTGTATTGGGATGGAATGCCGGTTTGGGGCAAACTCCGGGAGTTAAGTGATCAATTCTTTGGGTTGAATACCAGCGTTGTGGCCTCAACCTACTGCAATAGCTGGATATTTGACGCCTTTGACCCCAGCGATCCGCTCAATTCTATGGCGAAGGCATATACCGAGCTGTTCATTGTGCGGGACGAATCGTACAAAGAATGGTACATGGACAACTGGATAAAGAATTTCCATATTGACGGCGTAATCTTTCATGACGCCAAGACCTGCCCAAACAATTCGAACAATAGGTATTCATTGCCTCAACGCATGGCCAAACGACTAGGACTCCCTACTCTAGTCATTCATGGGGATTTAAATGATCTCCGGTGTTATTCGGACGAACAGACAAGAACCAATATTGAGGCGTTTATCGAACAGCTCGATCAAGGATGACCTATTCCAATCCAGCACAGGAGCGTGACAGGTAGATCGAGGACGGTTTGGCTCATTTAGCAATTACAAGAGGTTACGAATTGTTTTGTCCGACGGGTAGAAACCCTTCGTGGCTGAGACACGTCAACGAGAACTTCACCGTGAGAGGTTAAATTGGTCTGTGAGTTTTCCGGAGGAATCGACGTTGGTTCCTGCACTACAAAATCCGTCGTTCTCAATAATCAAGGTGATATCGTCGGAAGCCACGTGCTTTACTCCGGCACCGACTTTCAGGAAGCGGCGAACATCGCATGGAGAAAAGCGATAGCCCAAGCTGGACAAGACATGAGCCGGCCTATTCCCGTTTTTTCAACTGGTTACGGTCGTAATAGCGTAAGTTTTTCCGTCAACAGCCTCACAGAAATTTCCTGTCACGCTCGAGGATGTCTTCATTATTTCAAAGGCCCCATGACTGTCGTTGATATTGGGGGTCAAGATAATAAAATCATAAAGCTCGATTCACGAGGAAAGCGCGTAAGTTTCAAGATGAACAGAAAATGCGCCGCTGGAACAGGCGCTTTCCTTGAGGAAATGTCTTTGCGCCTTCGTCTGCCCATGGATCAATTGAATGATCTAGCTAAAAACGCTGACGGCGAAGTGGCTCTCGGCAGTTATTGCACAGTGTTTTCTGGGACTGAGGTTTTGGAGAAGATTAAATCAGGCGCCGCTGTAGATAGAATTGTTAGAGGCCTCTTCCATTCCGTGGTCAAAAGAATCCTGGAAATGGACACCTTGACGGACACCGTTGTAATGACGGGCGGGGTAATCGAACATAATCCATTTCTCATAGATCTGCTGAAAACTCATATACAAAATAATGTCGTCACACCACCTCATCCACAGATAATGGGAGCGCTTGGAGCGGCGCTTTACGCCCTTGATGATTGCCGGCAGACGGCAGATTGAACTTGGCACTGAAGTCTCGCTATGCCAGGGGTCTAATGAAGCAGGCCAGTCATGTAATAGACAAGTTCAGCAGGAAGTCCAAATGAGAGCATTTTCTCAGCGGTTACCGATGGATTGTAGTTTAAAAGACGACGCCAAACTATTTTCCTGGTTTCACTGTCATAGGTGATATAGCTAGGATCGACGCAGGCGCCTCTGGGTTGACCGATGCTGCCGGGATTGAGGATAAGTCTTGATTCTCCCGTGTCCAGATAAGTTGTGCCGTCTGAAAAAGGGCTCATAAAGAGGACCTCATCTCCATTGTCATCAAGCAGCATCGGCTGATGCGTATGTCCTACACAAACAATCCTGCGGGGAGCAAAATCGAGACACATTTTTGATTTGAGCTTTTGTCCGGGCCTTATATAATCCCATTTCTCGGGTTCAAACGCTGAAGAGTGATAAAAACAGCAAGAATTCCATTCCGCTATTAGGGGCAAGTTGCTTATGTAGGAGAAATTGTCTCCAGTAAGTCTTTGGGATGTCCAGACTATAGCCCTGAAAGCAACTGGATTCATTCGCCACTCAGATTCTGCAAGATTCATGGCCGACCACTCGTGATTCCCCAACAGAATGGTCGGCGTTTCCAAGGCCTCGTAAAAGTTCCAGACACTCATTCGGATTGGGACCGTATCCGATCGAATCCCCTAGACAGAACAGTCTGTCAGCGCCTTTGACATCAGCCTCCTCCAGGAACGCTTTAAGAGCTTCAAGATTTGAATGCACATCACTAAAGATTACCATCCGCATTTTATGGTCCTGGATTTAGCTCATCGTTTCTATCAACTCAAAACTATGCAGCAAGCGTGAATCTAGAGCGTCAAGCATAACATAATCCAAACCAGCGCCGGCAAGCATTCCAAGACAAGTGATGTCGATATCAATCGGTTGGCTCCTCCTGTATCCGCTTCTAAGGTTCGACAGCCCAACTACCGTTTTCACTGGCTCATCGAAAATCGCTCCCGCGGCCAGAAGCCTAATCGTTTTTATGGCAGAGCCTATGCGAAACCAGGAATCGTCCCAACTCAAGCTGGGGAGAATCGGGTCAAAAATCAATCTTTCCAATGGGATGTTTGCAACCGAACAGTATGTATTAATTTGAAGAGCCAGAGAAATCTTTTCTTCGATACTTGGAGGGCTGAATGAGAATTCGTCCATCAGCAATATTATCAGATCGCAGCCACTCTCGGCAGCTAAAGGCAGTATGCGTTCAAGCTTTACTTTTTCCATTGAAATAGCATTAATTATCGGTTTTGATATGCATACTGAAAGGCCCAGTTCTATCAATCTCGGGTTCGGGCTATCGAGAATCAACTTCATTCCGCAATTTTCCTGAACAGTCTCCACAAGAAACTTCATACGGTCTTCGTAGCGCTTGGGCAGGTGTCCCGGATTAACGTCAACCATCTGTGCGCCTGATTCTTCGATCCTCTTGAGTAAATGTCGAATCGGCTCAGCATCCAGGTTCTTCATCGCTTCACTAACTACCGGATTTAGGCCATGTAGACTGTCTGCCACAAAAATCATGGTGTCCCTTTAACTTATGTCGGTATCTAGACTGAGACTAATCAATTCGTTTCTCTAAACTTTTAATCTTTTTGAGGACACTGGAACAAGTTTGTTCAGCCTCACAAGCAGCCGATTCCAATTCATTGATTCGCAACCACCTTGCTTCATGGTCCTCAACAAATTCAACGTTTGCCACCTGGATAGGGTCTGGGTTCTCTTAACGCCTCCAGAAAAGTGGACTCTTCAAACCGCATTTTTCACCAGGAGTTAAGACTCGGACACATTAGCTGCCCCTAGTCTTCATGTCCTCGAATTGCTCTATCGCGTGGAGCCTTTCCAGGATACACAAAGCCTGTTTGTATATAGGGGTGTCTACCATGCGCCCATCAAGGCTCGTTGAGGCCCTTCCGTCCTTGACCGCTTCAGTGAAGGTGTTAACTATCCGCCGGGCTAATGATATATCTTCTTCACTCGGGGCAAAGACTCGGTTCAATATCTGAACCTGATCGGGATGAACACAAATTGACCCTTCAGATCCTAGATTTCTTGCTCTTGTCGCTGAACCTTCAAATGTCTCCAGGTTCCTGAACTCCGCCACACTACCCAATACACCAATAGGGGTTATCCCAAAAGCCTTTGCCGTGATGATCATCTGAGTCATTGGAACTAGAAGAACTGACGAATCACCCGATATTCTGACTCCCAAAGCCGCGCAATAGTCGTCCACGCCAATGCTCATAGATTCAATCCTGGAACTGGATTGGGCTATTTCTGACAAAAGCAAGATGCCCTGGGGGCTTTCGATATGTATGGAGAATCTGATTTTACCCAATTCCAGCCCTCTTGAGGCTTCGATTTCACGAGTCATGTAGTCTAACTTGACGACCTGCGCCGGTGTTTCAACTTTGGGGATAAAGATGGCGTCCAAACGCTCACAGACGGCGGCTTCGATGTCATCTTCCAGTAATTCGGGCTCGTTGTTGACTCTTACCATCAGCTTGGAAACGCCTTTTCCAGCTACTGAGATAGCATTCTTGAGCATAGTTCTGGCGTGAATCTTTTCGTGGGCCGGGATCGAATCTTCAAGGTCAAGCACCACTGCGTCAGCGCCACGAAGGCAAGCCTTCTCAACAAATTTCGTAACATTTACGGGCGTCATAAGGACCGACCGTAATATTGTCAAATTCATCAGACTGTCTCCTCAAACGTTTCAGAGCTACATTTATTTGAGATCAAGATTTCTCAGGTGAGAAAATAATGCTCCAGATGTCCAACTTTTCAAAGTAATTCTTTCGCTAATAAATCATGGGGCACAGTAATCCGAGACATTGGAATCCTTCAGTTATCGCCGGGAAGTGGTCGGTCATTGCACAATGCTGATCGTCACGAAGAGGGCATGGCTTACATTACACACCTTTCCAATTGCCAGCAGGCAATGCATACGCAATTGGAATATTCGCCCCCGTTTGAAAATTGCTCCGCACAGAACTGGAAGTTTAGCCGCTTTTGTGGGACTATAACAGGATTCTGAGAAGTTTGTGCTGTGAACCATTTTTTTTGACTCCGAAAAGCGTTTGAGCTAAAATATGAAGTTCTTCTACAAGTATCGTGAAGACTCATTTATGACTAACCACAGATTAATTCTGGCTTGCGCTCTGGTCACACTGGTATCCTTCGGATGCAGTCCGTTGAATTACATCCGAGGTGGGATATACAGAAACCTCGATGAAGACCTGACAATAGTAAGCCTCACGGAGAACCCGAACAAGTATCTCAACAAACAGATTGTGATTTCGGTCAGATATTACAAGAAAAGTGACCTTCCCTGTCCACTTGGAGACGATTACGTTAACTTCATCATTGCTGACAGAGTTAGCTACATTACGCTAAATAAAGTTTGGATCAAGAAAGACAAAGCGCAAGTTTCTTGATACCCTTAAAGAGATGGAGACCATCGTGATGAAAGCGAGGGTTTTCAAAATCGACAAGGAAAAAGACCCTAATCTTGAAGCGCTTGAAATAGTCAAGGAATGACGAGAATATCTTCTCGGAATTACCCCCGATACCTGCCGGGACTGGAAAGAATGCGCAGTGTAAACGCAGGATAAATATTCAGGAGATCATTTTGAATCGAACGCTTGTTACCAGCGCTCTGCCCTACGCCAACGGAGACATTCATATAGGGCATTTGGTAGAATATATACAAACAGATATCTTCGTACGCTTTTTGAGGCTAACCGGCGAGGATGTCATATATGTCTGCGCCTCCGATTCTCATGGCGCTCCAATAGAAATCAACGCCGCAAAAAAAGGGATGACTCCTCAGGAACTCGTCAGCGAATTTCATAAACGTCATCAAACCGATTTTGCAAGATATGAAATAGGCTTTGACGAATTCTACTCTACTGACTCTCCGGAAAACCAGAAACATTCGGAAGTAATCTATCTGCGGGCCAAAGAAAAAGGTCACATCTCATCTCGGGAAATTGAGCAGTACTATTGTGAAAGGTGCGGCCGATTCCTTCCGGATAGATACATTAAAGGAACTTGTCCAAGGTGTTCCGCCCAGGATCAGTATGGAGATGTTTGCGAATCGTGTGGCGCTACCTACCGCCCTACAGACCTGAGCGATGCTCATTGCGCAATTTGTGGAGCCGAACCTCAACTTCGCAAGTCAAGGCATTTATTTTTCAAACTTGTCGATTTTTCCGGTTTCCTTGACGACTGGACTTCGTACCCCGGTCGGTTGCAGGATGAAGTTAGAGGATTTGTTAAGTCGTGGATAGATCAGGGACTTAGGGATTGGGATATCTCTCGCGATGGCCCATATTTTGGCTTCAAAATACCTGGAGAAGAAAATAAATTTTTTTATGTCTGGTTGGACGCTCCGATAGGCTACATAGCCGCTACCGAGCATTACTGTTCAAAAGGCCACGGAACTACCCTTGAAGAATACTGGATAGACCCAAAATCCGACGTGGTGATCCATCATTTCATAGGGAAGGATATTGCGTACTTCCATACGCTTTTTTGGCCCGCAATGCTAAAAGCCGCCGACTATAGAACCCCAACGTTTGTTCATGTTCACGGGTTTCTGACTGTGGATTCTCGGAAAATGTCTAAGAGTCGTGGCACGTTCATCACGGCACGACACTTTGCCGATCAGATCAACCCATGGTTTCTCAGGTATTTCTATGCTTCTAAACTTGGGCCCAGTATTGACGATATCGATTTGAATCTCGAGGAATTTATAAACCGAACCAACGCGGAGTTGGTCAATAATATTACAAATCTCATCAGCCGTTCAGCCGGTTTCTTAAACAAAAGGCTAGACTCAAGGCTAGGGACAATTCCCAAAGACCTTGATGATGTCAAATCAGAGATATTGGCTCATGTTGACAGGTGTTCCGACGATTACAGATCACTAAAATATGCAAACGTTGTTAGGAACATCCTCGCCATATCGGATATTGCAAACAATTATGTCCAGAAGAATGAGCCATGGTCCTCAATAAAGTCTGATCCTGAAAAATCTCGAAATGATCTTACTTTTGCGATAAATTGTATAAAAATACTCACTGTGCTTTTAAAACCGATTCTGCCGGCTTACACGCTGAAGGTTGAACAACTGTTAGGAGTTCAGAACCTTAGGTGGGAGGACGCCAAGTTCGATTTTGAAAATTGTGCCATAAACACTTTTGAGAAGCTCGTCGACAGGCTTGAGCCAGGGATTATGGACAGGCTTATTGAGGCTTCAATGCACAATGTAGCGCCAAAACAATCAAGACTAGACATTCCGGATTTCAAGGAAGAAATTTCAATAGAGGACTTTGCCAGGCTTGATCTCCGGGTAGGAAAAATACTTTCCGCAACAGAGTAGAAGGAGCCGACAAGCTCGTAAAACTTCGGGTTGATGTCGGAAAAGAGATCAGGACTGTTTTCGCCGGTATAAAATCGTCATATGCGCCGGATGAACTGGTGGGACGTACAGTCGCTGTCGTATGCAATCTGGCCCCTCGGAAAATGAGGTTTGGGGTCAGTGAAGCAATGGTAATGGCAGCCAGTTCACCTGGAGGAAAAATAATCCTGTGTGAATTCGATCAAGAGGCTTTGCCGGGTTCAATAATAAAATAATTTGTCGATAATTCTTGTGCGATTATATTAGATCAAGTGTATAGATTGTTACTTTGAACAAGGTATTTATTGTAAATCGCAAGCCTATCAGGGCTGGATCAATTCACTATTTCTAGGGAGGAAGATGCAAATGCCGGTTAAAATTGTCTTGAACGAAAGCGAGATACCGCGAGAAGTGGTACAACATTGCCGCTGACATGCCAAACCCTATGCAACCCCCTCTTCATCCTGGCACTCACCAACCAGTGGGTCCAGAGGACCTTGCCCCTGTTTTTCCCATGAATCTTATTGAACAGGAGGTGAGCACGGAAAGATGGATACGAATCCCTGATGAGGTCTTGGACAAGTTGCTGCTCTGGCGCCCTACCCCATTATACCGTGCGCATAAGTTAGAGAAATTTTTAAATTGCCCTGTAAAAATATATTATAAAAACGAAGGCGTGAGTCCTGCTGGGAGTCATAAACCCAATACTGCGATTCCTCAAGCGTATTACAACAAAGTTTTCGGTGTAAAGAGGATCTCCACGGAAACAGGAGCCGGCCAGTGGGGCAGTGCGCTGAGTTTTGCTTGTTCTCAATTCGGCCTTGAAGCGAAAGTTTACATGGTCAGAATAAGTTATGAGCAAAAACCTTATAGACGTCTCATGATGAATACCTGGGGGGCTACATGCGTCCCGAGCCCAAGCACTGAAACAGAGGCCGGTCGAAAGATGTTGGGCATCGACCCAAATTCGCCGGGCAGCCTAGGTATAGCAATTAGTGAAGCAGTCGAGGACGCTGTTACAAGTGAAGCTCAGGGCCGTCCAATGACTCGCTATTCGCTGGGCAGTGTGACTTAATCACGTTTTGCTCCACCAAAGCATCATAGGTCTGGAAGCTCAAAAACAGTTGGCGCAAGTTGGTGATTACCCTGATATAGTGATTGGTTGCGCTGGTGGTGGCAGCAATTTCGCAGGGATATCCTTCCCATTCGTGCGGGATAAAATTGCTGGAAAAAAGGTTCAGATTATCGCCGTCGAACCGATGTCCTGTCCAACAATGACCAGAGGCCCGTTTTTGTACGACTTTGGTGACACGATGCAAATGACGCCGTTGCTGCCGATGCACACGCTCGGACACGCATTTATTCCGGCGCCTGTTCACGCCGGAGGCCTTCGTTACCATGGGATGGCCCCTCTAGTCAGTCAGTTGGTCTTGGATGGTCTCGTTGAACCTCGAGCTGTCTATCAACTCGAAACTTTCACAGCAGGTGTCACATGGGCCAGAACTGAAGGTTTCATTAGCGCTCCTGAAACAAATCACGCTTTGGCGGCGGTCTTTCAAGAGGCAAGGAAGGCTAAGGAAGAAGGAAAAGAGAAGGTGATTTTGGTCAACTGGAGCGGTCATGGTCTCGTGGACCTCGCAGCATATGACGCTTTCTTCCAGGGAAAACTGGTTGACTACGAAATGCCGCAAGACGAAATTGAACTCGCTCTAAAAGCGCTAGAGGGATTCCCTAAACCAAACTTCAGCTAATTTTGGGAATGGGACAGTTTTTCTTGGAAACTGTCCCACCACAGACTCCCCGTCCTCAAAATCAAAGAAGGTTATCCGGTATGAATGATCTAGAGAATCCTTTTGAAGAAATTGAGATCAGATGTCCCCGACTGGGCGGACCGGTCACATTCGGCTATTGCGTAATAGAAGCAATAGACCGCCCATGCGCTAGATCGATTACCTGTTGGAGCGATCACTTTGAGGTCGAGTCTTTTCTCCGAAAAAAACTTGGAGATGAAATTTTTCAACTCACTTTTAACACTCCTCAAAAAACGAAACTTGACAGCATCCTTGAATTGATCGAGAAAGCTAAGAAATCCAGTTTCGACAATTCAGAGAGCTCTAAATAACGAGATTCCATGTAACAGGGACTGGAAATAGCGCCCAGAGAATGAGATTTTCAAGCCATTACGAAAATACATCCTCTGAGGTTTGCAGTGTTTCAGCAATCAGCGACTTTATGACTTTATGGTAATGATTGGGCGGAGGGCAATTTTATGGGCATCGAATCCAGTCTTGATTTGATTCGAAAAAAGATGCGAGCTAAAAGCATTTCTGAGTTATATATCGAGAATTTTGCCGAGCAGGTTCGGAAGGTTGCCCAGTCGACAGATACCACGGTCGACATGAGGTCGGTCGAAAGTCCACAATCTGATCTCTTGCTTGAACCACCAGAAAGCGTGCAAGATTTAAATGCGCTTGAACACGCTGGTCTGGATCTGCTCACAAAAGTCGCTGTCATAAAGTTGAACGGGGGAAGAAGCACAACAATGGGTGGAAACACCCCTAAAGGGATACTCACCGCCAAGGACGGTTTTTCCTACCTGGAGATTATTTGCAATCAAATCAAGTTCCTGAGAGAGAAAACTGGTCGCGATATCCCACTTGCGCTTATGAATAGTTTTTTCACTCATGAACCTACCCTGAGTTTGCTTTCAAAGATTGGATTCGAAGCTACGACATTTGTTCAAAACCAGGTTCCAAGGTTGTTAATGGATGAATTCACGCCTCTTGACCTCGGCAATCACGAGGATTGGGCTCCACCGGGACATGGAGATGTCTACGAAAGTCTTCTGGATAGTGGAGTGCTTCAACGGCTTCTTTCTCGAGGAATAAAATGGGCGTTCATTTCGAATCTGGACAACTTGGCTGCATCCCTGGATCCTTGGATTCTCGGTCTTATCGCCAGAGACAGGATTGATTTCCTCCTCGAGGTGACTCCACGGACCGTGGAAGATTCCAAGGGCGGAACGCTGGTAGTAAAGGACGGGGCTATCAAGTTGGTTGAAATCGCCGAGGTCTCTGATGACGACAAACCACTATTCATGAACATTCAAGACTTCAGAGTATTCAACACAAACAATGTGTGGATAGATTTGGAAACAACCAACCAACTTCTTCTTTCAAATCAGCTTGAACTCCCTATCATTCAAAACAAGAAAGTAATAGAAGGACACTCGGTTGTTCAGCTAGAGACAGCGATGGGAGCCGCTATAGGGAGCTTTCAGCGTGCACGAGGGCTCGTTGTAGGAAGAGATAGATTTTTTCCCACAAAAAGAGTGGAAGATCTTTTTGTTTTGCAGTCAGACGCTTGCGTGTTAGATTCCTCATTCAGACTGTTACGGAATCCAAAGAGGCCATCCAGCTTATCAAACAGACCAATGGTAAGATTTGACAAAAGTTTCTTGGACTCTCCATTGGAGTTTTCCAGAAGATTTGAAGATCCGGCTTCAGTATCGTTAGAGAGAGCCGAATATCTCAACGTGTCTGGGGACGTATACTTTGAACGCAATGTTAAAATAGAGGGATCTGTGGAAGTGGCGCCTAAGGACGGTACGATCTACAGAGTTTCAGCAGGCTCTATACTGAAAGACGCACGTTATCCCTGATCACCCGGGGAGTTGTCCTTGATGGCGACTCCGCCTCGCTCATCATCTGAACACCTGGAAACAACTGGTTGTGATGCACAACATATGAAGCGGTCAGGTGGAAGGAGCGCAACATGAACCTGTATTCAGTAATCATGGCCGGTGGAAGTGGTGTTCGTTTTTGGCCGCAGAGCAGACGACGTAGGCCTAAGCAGCTCCTCAAAATTGTCGGTGAAAAGACGATGATCAGGGCTACTATAGATAGGATCATCCCTGTGACCCCTCCGGACAGGATCATGGTCGTCACCGGGGCCCACCACGAAGACAACATTCGCAAACAAATACCGGAACTGCCAGTAAACTCGGTCGTAGCCGAACCTGTTGGTAGAAACACTGCTCCCTGCGTGGCTCTCGCTGCCTACAAGATCGCCAAGCAAGATCCAGAGGCAGTAATGCTCGTCCTGCCTGCGGATCATTTGATCACAAAGGAAGACGAATTTATAGGAGTTTTAAAGGCTGCAACACAGTTAGCGTCAGAAACCGGAGATCTTCTCACCTTTGGTGTGGTCCCAGATAGGCCGGAAACCGGCTATGGGTACATTCACGTCGGTTCAGAAGTATCGCGATTCGATGGCCTAAAAGCTCACAGAGTAGAAAGGTTTGTTGAAAAGCCCGACATAACAACCGCTCGTTCTTATTTAAGTATGGGAAACTATCTATGGAACAGCGGCATGTTCATATGGAAAGTTTCGTCAATTATCGAGGCGTTTCAAAGATATTTACCGGTTGTTTGTCGCGCAATGGAAAAATTGATCCCGGTTCTGAACACCGAAGACGAACCCAGAGCCTTATCTGAGATTTACGACTCTCTTCCGGACATTTCGATTGACTATGGAATCATGGAAAGGGCCGACAATGTTCTAGTAATACCTGTCGATTTTGGCTGGAATGACGTTGGTAGTTGGACCTCACTGCAGGATGTTTGGAAAACTGATGAGGAAGGAAATGCCGTAAAAGGGAAAATACTTAGCCTCAACGCCAGAGGTTGCGTAGTTTCATCTCCTCAGAAATTGGCTGCCCTGGTTGGAGTTGAAGACCTCATAGTCGTTGATACTCCGGACGCCATTTTGGTATGCCGAAAAGATAAGGCTCAAGACATCAAACAACTTCAGGAATTGCTAAAGAAGCATGGTTATCAGGGACTGTTGTAAAGTGTGCCAAAGGGTGTTTTTCGGAATGGATTTTGCCCTTAATCATTACTTTGTCAGTTATTCTATATAACTTGTTTATTTGCCTAACGATTGGGAGAAAGCCGGAAAGCTCTCCAGTTTGAAAGGAGCCGTCATGGAAGATTCTATCTCAAAGATCCGTAGCAGCTTCAAAGCCTATGACATCAGGGGACGAATCCCTGATGAACTGAATGAGGAGATTGCTTTCAAAATTGGCCGGGCTTACGCTTCACTGTTAAAACCGAGAAAAGTGTGCATCGGCAGGGATGTCCGTTTGTCAAGCGCTGGGTTAGTCGCCGCTGTATCGGAAGGTCTCAATTCTCATGGATGTGATGTTGTAGACATTGGCCTTTGCCCTACGGAGATGGTCTATTTCGCGACATCTCACCTCAAACTTGATGGTGGAATAATGGTCACAGCGAGCCATAATCCAATGGACTATAATGGAATGAAGCTCGTTAGGGAGGATTCGAGACCAATAAGTGGAGATTCAGGTCTCCAAGATATAGCTGACATGGTTATAAAGGAGAGGTTTGATCCCCAAACGCCAGAGAAGGGGAATCTCACAACCGTGGATGTTACAGACAAATATATTGATCATTTGATGAGTTACGTGGATCCTTCCAAAATATCTGGACTCAAGATCGTGGCAAACTGCGGCAACGGTTGCGCTGGTCCCATCCTCAACAAGCTTAAATCAAGACTTCCACTGGATTTGATTTTGGTTTTTCCCGAACCGGATGGCGCCTTCCCCAACGGAATCCCCAATCCCATTCTTCCCGAGAATCGAGGAGTTACTTTGGAGAAGGTGTTAGCGAATAAAGCTGACATTGGAATAGCTTGGGACGGAGACGCTGACAGGTGTTTCTTCTTTGACGAAAATGGAGGCTTTCTGGAAGGTTACTACCTAGTTGGTTTTCTTGCTAAAGAATTCTTAAAGGTGAATCCTGGGGCCAAAATTGTTCATGACCCAAGGTTGATCTGGAACACAGTGGAACTCGTAGAACAAAACGGCGGTGTGCCGGTCATGTGCAAAGCTGGGCACGCTTTCATCAAAGAGCGTATGCGAATTGAGGATGCAATTTACGGGGGTGAGATGTCCGCTCATCATTACTTTAGGGATTTTGCCTACTGTGATAGCGGGATGATCCCTTGGCTCGTTTTGGTTCAAGCGGTTAGCTCGGCCGGTCGGACACTCTCGGACTTGGTTAAATCAAGAATGGATAGATATCCTGTCAGTGGGGAAATCAACCGTACAGCTTCCAATCCTCATTCTGTCATCTCACAAATAGAAGAGCATTATAGGGGTTCGGAGATATCTACGGATCACATTGACGGACTGAGCATGGAATTCATGGAATGGCGGTTCAATTTGAGACCTTCCAATACCGAACCGGTAATAAGATTGAATATCGAAACCAGGAGCGACAAGGTTCTCCTTGAAGAGAAAACCAAGGAGATTTTATCCCTAATTGATCGTTTCAAATAAGATGGGTTTAAGTAGCGTGTGTCCTCCGGCCAGTCAAGAGGGCACACATTCATTAACGCTCTTCCAAAACAATTCAGGCCCGCTAGAATACTCTTGAAAGATCCACCAACTCCATACGATTGTTGGTTTCAGGGTGTTTGGAGGAGGGACCCTCCGTCAAAATCACCAATTTGCCAATCATGTCGTGTTGAGCCAGCCAATTAGTGGTAAAGTCACGCCAGTTATCAGGATGTTCCAATTCAAGTTGCGGATACACCCCATAGGAGAAATGAAGTCTCCGGCAAGTAGTCTGAAGTGAACTGACGGCCACTATCCATACGGGCAGTTTAAAACGACTCATGCTTCGCGCTGACGCCCCAGACCGGGTTGGAACAAATACGGCATCCGGTTGAACATGCTCTACAGCATTCTTAACACTCACGGCTATCAAATCCCGAATATTTATGTTGTCCTGAATCTCAGGCATGGGTAAGAAATGACCAATCGGCCGGCGGCTCCTGTAATTTTCAGTCAGGGTGGCTATTTTTGCCAGCGTAAGCACAGCGTCAACAGGATAGTCGCCGGTAGCGGATTCGGCTGAAAGCATTACACAATCCGTCCCATCCAGAATTGCGTTTGCGACGTCCGTGGACTCAGCTCTGGTGGGTCGACGATTGCCCGTCATCGATTCCAGCATTTGAGTGGCCGTAATAACCGGCTTACCCAACAAATTAGCTTTCGCCATGATCTCTTTTTGGAGCAGGGCTATGCTTTCTATCGGTGTTTCTACCCCTAGATCGCCACGAGCTATCATCACACCGTCGGCGGCTGCAAGTATTTGATCGATGTTTTGAAGAGCCTTCGACCGTTCGATCTTGGCTATTACAAATGGACTGGATCCTAGAACTGAAGCGGATTCTCTTAGCGAATCTATATCTGAGGCGGATTCCACAAACGATTGGCTAACGGCGTCTACTTGTTGATCAAGAGCAAACCTAAGACACTCATAGTCACGGTCGGTAAAAGCTCCAATCCCCAAAGATATTCCAGGGAGATTCAGTCCTTTTCTTGATCTGAGTTCCGCCCCAACCTTTACCTCACATTTCACATCCCGATCAATGATATCTACAACTTCTAGCTGGATCAGACCGTCATTCAAGAAAATCTGATCACCCTTTTTTACCGCTTGCGTCAAATTGGGGAGGTTGACCGAAACACGGTGTTTGTCACCAATTATTTCGTCGGTAGTCAAACAAATCACATCTCCCATCTTCAATTCAATCGGCTCTTCACGCAAATTCCTATACGAATTTTCGGGCCCGGCAGGTCTGCCAGAACCGCTACATCTCTACCCAGTGTCTCAGAGACCTCTCGTATGGTTGAAATAATCTCCTCATGCTCCTCAAAATCACCGTGAGAAAAATTTATCCTGGCTATGTTCATTCCAGCCATGATCATCTGTTCGATCATTTTTGGCGATTTAGAAGCAGGACCGATCGTGCAAACAATTTTCGTCTTATTGAGGGGAAGTTTCATTTTTTCTCTTCATCCAATTCAAGCAAACTAAAAACCTTAATTTATAGTATATCCACCCCGAACACTTTCAAACTCTTTTTTCCTTAACGTAGTCCAGCTAGTTGGATGACAAATTAGGATCTATAGAGGTTTTCTGGGCTAAGTTCCAGAGAGAAGATCTTCATAGGGTCGAAATCAATTCAACTTTCCATGACAGTTTGGATTAGCTTATGGTCGCTATGCTGAACATGCTTTCTCTAAACGCGTCGAGTCAATTGGGCTCGAATATGTCCCCCCGATCTCTTACCCAAACATGTTCAGATGATGTATAACTACACTGATAAGAGATTTCTGTTTGTTCAGCAGGAGGAGCAATGATCGTTCAATCCAGTCCCAGCTACAGTCTAACAATAAGAGTTCGGTTTGAAAGGCGCCCGGGAGCCCTGGCGCGCGTGGCAACTACCATAGGGGAAATGGACGCGCTAGTGGGCTCAATACCCATTGTAAAAATCGAGAAAGATCACGTTATTAGGGATTTTGATATTTACGCCTGTGATGAAAGCCAGGAAGTCAGAATCGTAGAAGCATTGAAAGCTTTACCTGAGGTTGAAGTGATCGACGTCACAGACAGGACCTTCCAATATCATATAGGTGGCAAGATAGAAATTACGCCTACAAAAAGACTTGCGGGCCGAGAAGACCTTTCTATGGCCTACACTCCAGGAGTCGGTCGTATTTCAATGGCCATAGCCAGAAATAGTGATGACGCCTACAAGTACACTATGAAGGGTAACACGGTGGCAATAGTCACCGATGGATCTGCAGTGCTTGGGCTTGGAAACATTGGACCGCTCGGGGCTTTGCCTGTCATGGAGGGCAAGTCCATGATCTTCAAAGAGTTCGCGGGGATTAACGCCTTTCCCATCTGCTTGAATACCTCAGGAATTGACGAAATTGTGGCGACGGTAAAAGCGATAAGCCCAAGCTTCGCAGCGGTAAACCTCGAAGATATCTCGGCGCCCAGATGTTTTGAGATCGAAAAGCGGCTTACGGAAGAGCTTGATATCCCAGTGTTTCATGACGATCAACATGGTACTTCCATCGCGGTTCTGGCGGCATTGAGGAACGCCCTGAAAAGAGTAGGCAAGCGACTAGCCGATTCTCGCATAGTTGTCTCGGGAACTGGAGCGGCGGGAGTCGCCTGCATCAAGACGCTGTTGGAAGCTGGGGCTAATCAGATCCTGTGCTGCGACAGGGCAGGTTCATTATTTCCTGGCAGAACCCAGGGCATGAACGCGATCAAGGAAGAAATAGCCGAAATGACTAATCACGAAGGGATCCAGTGTAATCTCAAGGAATCCCTGGTAGGAGCCGACATATTCATTGGCCTGTCTGGAGGAAACCTCCTTGAGGCAAAAGACCTTGCAGTTATGACTCCCGAATCGATCGTATTCGCTCTGGCTAACCCGATACCTGAAGTAAACCCGTGGGAGGCTCTCGATTATGCTCATATAGTGGCTACGGGAAGAAGTGATTTCCCGAATCAGATTAATAACGCTCTTGTATTCCCTGGGATATTCAGAGGCGCCTTAAATGTTCGAGCCAGGAAAATAACCAGGGAGATGAGACTTGCGGCATCAGCGGCTATTGCCAATCTGATTCCGGAAGATGAACTGGCTGATCAAAACATAATCCCAGGCATTTTTAATAAGGATGTTTGTCCTGCGGTCGCAGCAGCCGTAGCTGACGCAGCGGCATTTAGCGGAGGATTGTGAATGGGTTTGGTTGATACTAACTGACAAGTCGCTCTGGAAATTCAATGAGGAACTCTGTTCCACCATTAGAAAAGCAATCATCCGGTCCTGTGCAACATGAACATTTGGTAATATCTCCAGGGCAGACATCTCGAGACGTCGGTACGCACGAACACCTTGAAGAATTGAACGAGATCCTGTAGCCAAGTCGCTCGGAGAATATTTTGATTTTCAACAGGTCCGCACAAGCGCCTCCTGCATTAAAACCATATGGCCTTCCTGAAGAATAAAGATCGGTTTCCTGGATAGGATAGAACCCTTCGAAGATGTTGGGTTTTTCATGTTCAGGTATGCCGATGCCATAATCACGAACTGATATCATGTAACCAGCGTCCACCCTGTGTCCCGTAACAATTATTTTTCCGTGATCCGGTGTGTTCTCGATAGCGTTTTTAACCACTCCTCTTAATGTACTTTGAAGTATGTGGGGTTGAATCTTCAAAATGACTGGATCAGGTTTTTCGAAAGTAATTTCTAATTTACGGTCCTGTTTCATCATGAGACAGTAATCTCGTTCTATCTCAAACACATTATCCAGAGAAACGCCTAGAGGCTCAACCTTTGGATCTGGAAACGTCTGGTTTATCCTGTCCCTGATTATCGCTAGAGAATCAGACAACTGTGGTCTTTCTTCCTCCGTGATTTCAATTAGATCTTCAAACGTGTCAAGAAAAGTCATATACGCAGGTTTGTTAGAGAACTCTTTGTCCTCAATGATATGGCCTACCTGTTTTTCAATGATTTTTAAACGATCCAGATTTCGCTCTATTCGCTCAAACGGGAAATTCGCGCCGCTTAACCCACCTATCTCCAGTTTACGCTTCATGATAGCCAGAGATGCCTCTATGATAGCTACAGGGGTCTTCAATTCATGAGAAAGATGGTGTAGGGTTTTACTTTTTACACGATTCAATCTCTCCAGTTCTTTTAGCGAATTTGCTAGACGTTCATAATAAGTAGCGTTTTCAAGGGCCAGCGCCACATTGCTCGCCAAAGCCGACATTACATCCACGTCTTCCGTGTCAAATGAACCTTTGGTTTTGTTTAATGCGTACAGAACGCCCAAACGTTTTTCACGTGTCTGCAATGGAACGCAGACCATGTTCCGGGTCTGGAAACCAGATTTGTCTTCAACCAGTCGATACAAACGGGAATCATTAGCGGCGTCATGCACGAGAGCGGGACTCCCTGTGTCAAAAACCCATCCGCAAACTCCCTCGTTCTTTGGAATCCGAATTCTTTCACTGGCGGAAGACAGGAAACTTTGTCTATCCTGAACGATTTTCCAGTAAAAATCGTCCTTTTCCGCATCGTACAGTAAAACCCCTGCCGCCTCACAATCGATGACATTTTGAACTTCACCAACAATTATTTGGAGCAACTGGTCTAGTTCAGTTGTCGAAGCCAGAGCCTTGGACGCGTTTAACAGCAGGTCCATTCGATCTGGAGCCAGTTTGCCGCCGTTTCCAGCCATATCATTTGATAGACGCGGCGGCAGATTTCTCCTCAGGACATGTTTGAAGCTTAGCTTTGTTTTCCGTTCGATTCACAGATGATCACTCTCCGCTAGGCCAAAAAAAGTTAAGATGACCCAGGTCTTGCTTGGTTTTAGGACTCAAACGGATTTTCGGGGCATGGGCTTGGAAGTCAGAAAAACTTTTCGTAGAGCTGCATCAAATTACCTCAATGCGGACTAACTCCCAAGGAGTCCCTTCCAGGGGCCAGATTCACCATAGTCATTTGTTTGTGAAAAGCGTAAGCGGTGTTTGCTATCCCTTGCGAGGTAAGACCGTAGTCCGCCAGTAGCTCGTCTCTCGATCCATGCTCTACAAATAGGTCTGGAATTCCAATTCTAGTGATTTTGACATCTGACAGACCTTCATCTGACAGCAACTCAAGGACAGAGCTTCCGAATCCCCCAGAGAGAACGCCCTCTTCCACTGTAATGACGTGCTTCGTAGCCCTGGCCATACTGCTAATCAACTCTCTATCCAACGGCTTGACAAACCTCGGGTTTACGACAGCAGCCGAGATTCCCGAAGATTCGAGTAGTTCAGCGGCTTGAATTGCCGGAGATAGCATCGAACCCAGGGCAATGATAACCAGGTCCGCCCCGTCCCTCACTAGCAATCCTCTGCCCACGGGAATAGTCTCGGGAAAATCTTTCAAACGCGCTCCGAGTCCTTTGGACCGAGGGTAGCGGATGGCGCAGGGGCAGTTAATTTGTATGCCCGTATATAGCATGTCCGCGAGTTCATCTTCATTAGCCGGGGCCATAACCACAAGATTCGGAATATTTCTCATGAACGCTATATCAAAGACCCCATGGTGAGTAGGTCCGTCTTCTCCCACAATTCCAGCTCTGTCCAATGCGAAAACGACCGGAAGATTCTGCATGCATACATCGTGAATAATGTGGTCATACCCCCGTTGCAAAAAGGTCGAGTATATGGCGACCACAGGTTTGTATCCATCTAGGGCCAACCCGGCCGAAAAGATTATCCCATGTTGCTCCGCTATACCAACATCGAAAAAACGTTTAGGAAAAATCCCGGCAAAATCCGCAAGACCCGTCCCGTATTCCATGGCCGCCGTGATGGCGATAATTTTTGAATCCTGCTCAGCCAGCTTGACCATGGTATTACCAAACACAGTCGTAAAACTCGGTGGACCTTCTGAAGACAAAACCACTCCCGAGAGAACATTGAATGGCCCAACACCATGAAATTTACTGGGGTCTTCCTCCGCTTTGCCATAGCCCCTGCCTTTACATGTGAGAACATGGACAAGCACAGGTTCACGGAAACGTTTCACATTCGTGAGGGTCTCGACAAGATGGCGCACGTGATGGCCATCGATCGGTCCAACATATTTGAACCCCAGATCCTCGAACAATCTCCCTGGAGTGACAAATCCCTTTAGAGCGTCTTCAAATTGCCGAGCCAAACCGTAAATTGAGCGACCCATTACTCCGGGAAGATTTTTTAGAATGCTTTTGATCTCATCTCTGAATCGAGTAACTAACTGGCCGGTCATGATTCGGTTCAGGTACGCCGCCATCGCTCCAACGTTTGGCGATATGGACATTTCGTTGTCATTAAGAATTATTATAAGATCCTTTTCCGCTGCGCCCGCCTGATTCAAGCCTTCATACGAAACTCCGCATGTTAGCGAACCGTCTCCTACGAGCGCTATGACCTTGTGGTTATTTCCGCTCAGACATCTAGCCTGGGCAAGTCCAGCGGCGACACTAATAGCGTTTCCCGCATGGCCGGTATCAAAAAAGTCGTAAGGGCTTTCGTTCCTCTTCGGAAACCCCGCAATTCCACCCTTTGATCTCAGCGTATTAAACCTCTCACGACGACCGGTCAGAATCTTGTACGCATAGGATTGGTGGCCAACGTCGAAAACAATCCTGTCAAGTGGAGGGGAAAAAACCCTCAATAGAGCTACTGTAAGCTCTACCACTCCAAGGCTGGAAGCCAAATGGCCGCCTTTTTCAGACACCGTTTGGATTATCAGATTTCGTATTTCCCCGCTAAGCGTCTTCAGACATTCAAAAGGCAAATTTTTAATATCTTCAGGAGACTGAATATTATTTAAAATCGATTGTTCAAATGAAATTTTTTCTTTATCTTCCATATGCCGTCCGACTCGAATCAGCTAACTCGCCGACCCATATATTCTGTGAACTGACGCAAGGTCAAAGATTTTGCGCCAAGAGTTCCGATTAGTTCTCCAGCCTCATCAAGTAGGCTCTTAACAAGACCTCTCGATAGGTCCGCCCCGTACAAAGAAGGGTAGGTAGCTTTACCGCGATTGCTATCTTTTTTTACAGCTTTTCCAAGTTTCTCGGGATCTCCCTCCAGATCGAGCAAATCATCCCTGATCTGAAAGGCCATTCCCAGTTTTTCCCCGAATGCTGACAAAATAGTTAACTCCTCCAATGTCGCTCCAGCCAGTTTAGCTCCACCAGTCAATGAAACCATTATCAAAGCGGCGGTTTTGTTCAGCACAATTTTCCGGATCGCATCCTCGTTAACCATTTTGCCTTCGCATGACATATCCATGACCTGCCCCGCTATCAAGCCACTGGAACCACAAGCGGCGCCCAGATCCCTGATGACAGCCATAATCCTGTGGCATGGAAATATCCTGACCAGCTCTGCGGAACTCATAATTTCGAATGCAAGTGTCAGCAGCGCGTCCCCAGCCAAAATCGCTGTAGATTCGCCAAAAACCTTATGGGAAGTAGGTTTACCCCTCCTCATGTCGTCGTTGTCCATAGACGGCAGATCGTCGTGAATTAACGAGTAGGTATGGATGCATTCCAAAGCCGCGGCAAATGGCATGATGTTAGATTTGTTTTCCCCAAGGACTTCGGCGGACGCTATAGCCAAAATCGGCCTGATACGTTTCCCTCCTGCAAATACACTGTAACGCATTGCTTCGTGCAGTACATGAGGCTCGGTATGGACGCCGGGCAAATGGTGGTCGAGCGCTATGTCCACCATTCCGCGGTTTTCGACAAGGTAATTCTCAAAAGCTTGGTTCAATCGGCTAACTTTCGCTTCGATCAAAAGGAACACGATCGAGGTCGGCTAAAAGTTCCTCAACCCTTCCTTCCGAACGGCTCAAGATTTCAAACAAACGGCGTGAGACGCCTACCCCCTCCTCAAATAGTTTGAGACTTTGTTGTAGACCGGATCCCCCACTCTCCAGTTCTTCGACAATTGTCTTGAGTTTTTCCAGGCCAATATCAAAATTATCAGTCTCGATAGATTCTTCTGTCTCAATTGACATATGTTCCTCGTGCGCTGGTTACTTAGCTTCTGGTTTGAAAGCAGCGCCTATGCTATTTATTTTACCTCTTTGTCGTCACTGGCTATCAATTCGCTTAATTCACGCTTGGCGGCCACCGAACCGGGATCAATTTTGAGAGCCTTAGAAAAATTTATCTCTGCCTGTTTTCTCCGCATGAAAAATTTCTTGTGAATAAAACCTTCGAGGTAATAACCATCTGCGAGCTTCTGAGGAGCTGTTTTGTCAGATCTCTCTCTGATTCTGTTTGAAGCCTGAACGTCCTCCAAGGCTGTCTTCACATAGTAAGCGGGAAAATCCTGATACAACCTAGCCTTAATCTTGGCCTGAGCGGCCTCATACAGTATGTCAGCATAAAGTTCCGGCCGATTGGAACCGGAAGCGTCAAGTGAATCCCTAGCCTCATCAAGGAGATCTAGCGCCTCAAGGTAGTAAGTCCTCTGCGCCAGGGCTCTTCCTACACTAAGCAATTTAAGAACCTGAGATTCTTTAGTCGGACTAATCTGGCAAAGACAATCACCAACTAATAAAGAATTAATTATTACAAAAAACAGGCTGCCAAGCGCAAGCTTAGACATGTTGCCTACCAGAATTTTTTCTAGTAGTAGGATAAATGGTCTGTTCTTCAATGGGAAAATTCCAACAAATATTAAAACGTAAAGGATGATGACGTCGTAATAAGAAAGCTCAAAAAGGTTTCCACTTTGCCAACTTACTCAAGATTACCGAATGAGCTGAATTTCGACCCGTCGCCCCATACGATCATCCTGCTGATGAGGCGCCCCCAGACCGAGCGCTGAAGCTCCCAGCCCCTGAACTGAGATTCTAGATTGGGGAATCCCATAAACAGTTGAGAGAAATTGGCTAACCGCTTGAGCGCGCTTGCGGGACACAGCCAGGTTCTGTTCCGGTTTGCCACGACCGTCAGAATACCCTTTAAGGGTTACTCTAGAATTCGGGTTCTGTCTCAACGCTAGAGCTAAGGAATCCAATGAAGCTCTATTAGCTGCGTTAATCGCCGGGTCTTTGGATGCCACAGAGAAGTTGTTAAAATCGAACAATATGGGAGCAAATGAAGCGGGAGCAGCCCCGGAAGTGGGAGAGACGCCAGTCGTTCCACACGGTTTTACCCAGTATTTTAACATCCAGGCGTGCCAACCTGCCGGTGAATTGAATTGGTCCGTTTTATAATATTGACCCCGACCCTTTTGAGCGATTCCCTTCATGAAATAGGCCCCATCCTGGGCGTTTCCGATTTGGAACGTGTGTATTTCGACATCTGGATTATTATGACAAATTTGTTCGGCGATTCGAATAGGATCAGCTTTGCATGATTCTATTCCTCCACCAACTACAACAATAATGCTCTTACCGTTAGCTGAGGCGATTTCGTCTCCAGCGGCCCTCAGCCCGGCTGCCAGAGAACTGGTACCATAGGACACGGACTTGGGGAAGGAATTGATAAATCTCTCCGGGTCCCACGGCTGCATTGAAAGAATACTTTCCGTACTGTCACACCCCATGCCTACTTTTAACCCATAATGCCTAAGACCAATATTAAAAAAGCCGTCAGCCGTTAGTGGGATGGCTTTAGAGAAATAGTCCATCTGTTTTAGGAGGAGCTGATAATGGTCCTTTTCCTTCATAAATCCGGATGCGTCAAACAAAACGAGTATGTTGGGTGTCTTGCGACAATCATCACCGAAAGACGCACCATCAAAAAGCGAGGTTGCTGATACAATAACAGTGAGTATTAAAATGAATCTACCGAGAAAACGCCGCATAGAACGCATTATTTCGCTCCTAATAGCGCCAATGGCCACATGATGGCGACCATATTCTGATTTGCTTGCAATTAATCAGAGCATGCGACTATTGTCAAGAATTATGCCCCAATACCTAGACTCCAGTCAATTTTCCACTTTGCCGAAATATTCGCCATATGGCATAGTCATCCAATAAATCTGTATCGAGCGTTTTATGATCATCATCTTTCTAGATTTGATAGTGTTTATAATTTTTCTTTCGACTCTGATTTATTGTCTGGCCAGATTCTGGGAGTACTTCGAAACGGCTCCGACAAACCAGGATCGGACTGATTTCATCTGGACACAAGACGGACATCGAATAGCCATCCATCGTTACTTCACAGGAACGAAGACTGAGGGACAACCAGTCATCCTGTGCCATGGTCTCGCGGGAAACAGATTCATATTTGATTTGAAAAATAGTCCCTCGCTTGCTGAATTCCTGAAAACAAGGAATAGAGACGTCTGGGTGCCTGAACTCCGAGGATCGGGTTACAGTGGTCGACCGGGAATACTCCTTACTGACAACCCCTTAAAATGGAATTTTGATGATCATCTTAATTATGACGTCAGCGCAATCATTGACCATGTTATCAAAGAAACGGGATCGAGGTCAGTGCATTGGGTCGGTCACAGTATGGGGGGGATGCTTGTTGAGGCCTATCTAGCCAGAAATCAGAGATCTCAGCTTACTTCGGCCATAGCGATTGCTTCTCCGGCCGATTTTAGCGCGATGGGCGATTATCCTTTCAAGAGATTTATGGTTGCAAAACCGGCCTTAAAAGTTTTTCCTTTCAATCCAATGATTCCTTTGACTAAGTGCGTTTTCCTTTTTTACAAATTTTTCCCCAAGTTCCCATCAGCGTTTTTTTGCCTCGAAAACATTGACCCTAGTGTATTGAAAAAAATCGTCGCTATTGGAACAGAACTGATCTCATCTAGCGGATTATGGCAGGACATGGCTCGTTTCCTTGAACAAGGCAAATTTGAGGATTCAACAGGACGGCCTTACCTAAAAGGTCTTGAATCATCTGCGACTCCGCTGCTTGCTATGTGTGGAACAAAGGATCGCGTAGCTCCCAGAGACTCGGCTCTTGCCGTTTGCGCAGCATCTAGCGCTTCCTGCGTGAGAGAGGGCACCGTGATGGGCAAGGAAAGCGGTTGTAAAAGTGACTACGGACACGTAGATCTGCTGCTGGGCGTAAGAGCGCATGAGGAGGTGTTTCCAATGATTGAGGATTGGTTGAAAAGATGGGATTCGTGATTACGAAAAACAGCGTGTCCTTGACAGCCAGATTGATGAAAAATGGCTATGAATATTCTCCTGTTCGCTTTTTAGCTTGACTTATGTAGTCAAATGTCTATATTTTTTCAGTTTGTACTTGACAATGAGCCTTACCGCCCGTGATGACAGAATGAAAATTCATATTGAAGACATACCCAGGAATGGTCTGGAAATCGAGTTCGACGGATCAAACGATGTTTTGACTGAGGCTTTGGCCTCTGTCACACTACCTCCCGATGTGAGCGTCAATCCACGGATCACAGGCCGGGTCGGAATCAAGAGGGACTTCGACAAATTCTTAATAAACGGCGACATAGAAGCCAAAATGGTCTGTAAGTGCTCCAGATGCCTTTGCCTTTATGAACAGGTAATTCCTGTGAATCTCGATCTTGCGGCAAGCAGAGTTGTAGATCAGGCCGATGATTATGAACAGGATTCCAAATTAGAATATAATGAAATTTTGATTGAAAACGATGAAATCAATATCGGTGAATTGATCGTCCAGGAAATTTTTCTGGACATTCCTATGAAACCATTGTGTAAAGACGATTGTCCTGGTCTTTGCCCAAAATGTGGCGCAGTCTTGGGGGACGATGGATGCCCGTGTTCCACCGGAACCGAGACTGACCCCAGATGGAAGAAGCTCATTACATTGAAGTCACGATTGAATAAGTGAATTGAAAAGGATTAAAAATGCCAGTCCCCAAAAAACGGGTTTCCCGTACAAGACGTGATAAGAGACGCACTCACGACAAGTTGACTCCGGTAAATCTGTCGAAATGTCCGGAATGCTCCCAACCTGTGGTTCCTCACAGAGTGTGCCCAAGCTGCGGTTATTATAAGAACCGGACAGTCCTCAATGTTGACTAGCGAGCTGTGACTCAAAGAATGGCGACCGATTTGTCATCCTCGGGTAACTCTTCTATTGCCGTAATGTTTCCTGGACAAGGGTCGCAATTCCCCGGAATGTGCTCAAATGTGGTGGCCCAGGACCCTGAGTCCCGCGAGACCTTGGAGGTTGCGGATGGGATCCTCGGTTATCCATTGAGCCAAATAATGGAGGGTAAAAACGGCGATGATCTTAATCAGACCGTGTATACCCAACCCGCCATATTTGTCCATTCCCTGCTGATGTGGCGTTTGATTCAGCGAAAAATCGGACTCAAGCCTGCCGGAGCCGTCGGTCATTCTCTAGGTGAATACAGCGCATTGTGCGCGGCAGGCGTGCTGAGTTTCGAGGATGCTCTAAAATTGGTAAAGATTAGAGCCGAGGCTATGAATAACGCCCAGGCTCCTGGAACTTGCGGCATGGCCGCTATAATCGGCGTTCCGCACGATAGGATAAGTGAAATACTATCATCGGTTAAACAGGAATCCGCTCTGAACATTGCCAATTACAATTCTCCAGACCAATGTGTAATCTCTGGGGCAATTGACGCAGTTGATCGAGCTGTTGAAGCTTTGAATAGAGAGAAGCGTTCACGAGTTGTCCGCTTACCAGTTTCGTCCGCGTTTCACACTGAACTCATGGGACCAGCGACTCAAACACTGCAGAAAAGTCTGGAAGGTGTGAGTTTCACATCAGCGAGAATTCCCGTTATAGCCAACTATAACGCTCAGCCATATCCCACAAGTCCCGGCGAAATGAGATCCCTGTTGTTGAAACAGTTGGTATCCCCCGTTCTTTGGGAATCCTGTATAAGAAAGATGATAGAAATGGGAATGGGCCTCTTTGTAGAAATCGGTCCAGGAAAGGTCCTTTCAGGTCTGGTAAAGAGAATAGACCGGTCGGTGTCGGTTATTGCTGTTCAGGATATCCAGGCTATCGAAGATCTTGTCGGAGCGATCCCATGAATCAAGTCTCGACCCTGCTCGACCTTAGCGGTAAAACGGCGTTGGTAACAGGGGCGGCAAAAGGAATTGGAAGGGAAATAGCGGTTAAACTTGCTCTCTGTGGCGCTTTCGTAATAATTAACTACAGATCTGACGACGATTCTGCGAAAAGAACTTTAGAATTAATTTCGGAAATAGGTGGCCAGGGTAGCCTCCAGAAATTCGATGTTTCCGATAGTGAGGCTGTGGATTCAAACATCATCAAGGCTCTCAGTGAAAGGTCGTCCATTGAAATCCTCGTCAATAACGCGGGCATAGCTAGAGATGGTCTCCTCGGTCGCATGAAGGACGATGACTGGAAAGATGTTCTGGATACCAACCTCACGGGGACCTTCAACATGTGTAGGGCCTTAACGAAGTCAATGATCCGAAAACGTTACGGAAGAATTATAAATATTTCCTCAACAGCAGGAGAACTTGGGAACGCCGGGCAAGTCAACTATTCAGCTTCAAAAGCCGGAATAATAGGATTGACTAAAGCGCTTGCTCGGGAACTTGCTCCACGGAACATACTTGTGAACTGTGTGGCCCCAGGAATGATATGTAGCGGCATTTCAGAGCAATTGAACCAGGATCAACTCCAAACAATTTTACGTCATGTCCCCTTGGGAAGGCTTGGGCAGCCACACGAAGTTGGTTTGGCAGTCGCCTTTCTGTGTTCCAACATGGCTGACTACATCACCGGACAAGTGTTGAGAGTTAATGGCGGCCTATATATGTAAGTAGGTTACTGAATATATGAATCGCGAAAATTTTGTTTCTACCTTCGTTAAGAGCTATTTTTCGCCCCATTTCATAGTGACAACATTTCAAGGAGATCCAGTATGGACGATATTGAGAAAAAAATTGTAGAACTCGTCGCAGAGGTTCTAGTAGACGTGAACAAGGAAAACATAAGGTTGGATTCAAAGATCGTTGAAGACTTAGGCGCGGAGTCTTTGGACATCTATGATATGATCGCCTTACTTGAGGATGAATTCGGAATGGAAATTAGCGATGAGGAAGTCGAGAAGATTAGAACTGTACAGGATGTGGCCGATTTTATAAAAGCCAGTCAGACGAAGTCCTAGACTTTACTTCCATTCTTGAAAGATCGGGAGGAACGCTTGCGGCGTAGGGTTGCAATTACGGGAATGGGATTGGTCACCTGTCTTGGATCAGGAGTAGACCAAAATTGGAAGGAACTTACAAACGGTCATTCTGGAATTAGAGCTATAAATTCGTTTGACCCTCATAGGCTCGTCACAAAAATCGCCGGTGAAGTTCGATCCGACTTCGATCCGGATGCGCATGTTTCGGTCAAGGAACTACGACGTCTGGACAGGCATCAGCAAATAGGTCTTGTAGCCGCTTGTCAGGCCGTTGCAGCAAGCCGGTCTAAAGACTCCACTTGGGGATCCCTACCGTTATGCAGTCATAATAGGCTCTGGAATCGGGGGATTGGCCACCATTCAGGCAGGGTACGAGGTATTAAGAGAAAAGGGTCCCAAGAGAATGCCTCCCTTGATGATTCCGATGGCGGTTGTGAATTTGCTGCCTGGTTTGGTTGCGATGAGATTCGGATTTAAGGGGCCCAATTTTGGAGTGGTCAACGCATGCGCTTCAAGCGCCTCCGCTATCGGGGAGGCCTATAGAATTGTGGCATTGGGAGTTTCCGATGTTGCTGTCTCTGGCGGTACTGAAGCGGTTGTGGGTGAATTTGCTATTTCAGCCTTTAATGCATTAAGGGCTCTGTCTACCAGAAACAGTGATCCTGAAAAGGCTTCTCGACCTTTCGACGCTGGTCGGGATGGATTTGTGCTGGCTGAGGGCGCAGGGATGATGATTTTGGAATCTTTCGATCATGCTCAAAGCAGAGGCGCGTTGATTCTTGGAGAAATAGTCGGCTACGGCGCCACTTCTGACGCCTACCATATTGTCATGCCGGATCCAGACGGCGCAGGGGCCTATGAAGCCATGCGTCTAGCTCTGAGAGACGCTGACATATTGCCTGAGCAAGTCCAGTATATAAATGCTCATGGAACGTCCACGGAACTCAACGACAAGACCGAAACCTTAGCTATCAAACGCCTATTCGGAGATTCGGCGTATGACATTTCAATAAGTTCGACAAAATCCATGACTGGTCACACATTAGGAGCAGCAGGGGCTATTGAGGCTATTTTCACCGCTTTGACGCTGCAAACGGGGGTGATTCCCCCAACGATAAATCTTGAGGCTCCCGACCCCGAGTGTGATCTCAACTACACACCGAACAGGAGCGTGGATCGGATCATGGAATTCGGTTTGTCAAATAGCTTCGCGTTCGGGGGGCAAAACGTCTCCCTCCTACTAAGGAGAACACAGTAGAATGGCAAATGTCTTGGTCGGTTCTGATCACGCTGGATTCGCTTTGAAGGAACTCGTCAAGAAACACCTTGCATGGTTGGGTTTTCAAGCCGAGGATGTTGGATGTTTTTCCGAGGTTTCTTGTGATTACCCCATATTTGCGCGTAATTTGTGCGAAAAAATCCAGGAAAACCCCGAAAGTAAGGGTCTCCTGATATGTGGCACAGGGTTGGGAATGTCCATGGCGGCCAACAGATTCAAGGGTGTGAGGGCAGCGCTGTGCGCAAATGAATATCATGCTAGAATGAGTAGAGCCCACAACGACTCAAATGTGTTGTGCCTCGGCGCCCGTGTGCTGGGACAAGACCTTGCTTTATCGATTTTGGAAGTTTGGCTTGCCACTGAATTTGAAGGTGGCCGTCATCAAGGTAGAGTAGACATAATAGAGTCAATCTGAACATAAAATTCCTTGTTCATAGGCGAGTAAAACTTAACCCTACATGAAACATCGAGATTTCTTTCAATTGCCAGTTTCAAAAGACACTTTAGGATATCTCGAGCGCCCCGACTATTATCCAGTCAGGGCTTCCATAAAGGAACGAAATGAGTTCACTTCAAAACACTGATCCAGATGTGTACGAAATCATTCAGCAGGAAAGGCTGCGTCAAGAATATCGACTTGAATTGATAGCGTCTGAAAACTTCACGTCCCGAGCGGTAATGGAAGCCCAAGGCAGCATTCTAACAAACAAATACGCTGAGGGGTATCCTGGTCGTAGATACTATGGCGGCTGCGTAAACGTTGACGTAATCGAGGAACTGGCAAGGGATCGAGCCAAACAAATTTTTGGGATGGAACATGCAAATGTGCAACCCCACTCCGGAACTCAGGCAAATATGTCCGTGTACTTCTCGGTCATGGACCCAGGAGCCACTTATCTAGGTATGGACTTGGCTCACGGTGGCCATTTATCTATGGGGCACCCCAAGAATTTTTCCGGTAAAATTTACCATGTTATTCCCTATGCCGTGAGACGTGAAGATCATCGGATAGATTATGACATGGTCCGGGATCTCGCAGTAAAATTTAGACCGAGGATGATTATCGCCGGAGCGAGCGCCTATCCCAGGATCATTGATTATTCCATATTCGGTGAGATATGCAAGGAAGTGGACGCAATTTTGATGGCTGACATAGCGCATATCGCCGGCCTTGTAGTCGCTGGTCTCCATCCTTCTCCCGCTCCGTACGCCGATTTTGTGACTACTACCACACACAAAACCCTTCGTGGACCTAGAGGCGGCATCGTGATGTGCAAAAAGAAATGGGCCTCTGTTCTGGACTCCTGCATATTTCCCGGTATGCAAGGAGGCCCTCTTATGCATGTTATTGCCGGCAAGGCTGTAGCGTTGAAAGAAGCCGCCACCCAAACATTCAGAGACTACCAGGCGCAGGTTATACTTAATGCTCAGGCGCTCGCGGACGAATTGATGAATCTCGGTTTCTCCATAGTATCCGGTGGCACAGACAATCATCTGGTTCTGGTAGATCTCACCGAAAAAAATGTCAATGGGGCTCAAGCTCAGGAAATTCTTGAATTAGCGGGTATTACAGTTAACAAGAATACCATTCCTTTTGATCCACTGCCTCCTGGCAAAGCGTCCGGGATAAGAATTGGAACACCAGCGGTTACTACGCGAAACATGGGAACAGAAGAAATGCGCTTGATTGCCTCCTGGATATCGGAAGCCCTGGACAATCGAACCAGTGACATTGTGATAGGACGCATCCGGGACAGTGTTAAAGAAATGTGTAGTAAATTCCCTCTTTACACTGAATCGGAGAATGGAATGTAAAATGACAGGCATAAGCAATTTGAAACACGTTGAATTATTTCCTGAAAGACGCTTTCAGGACAACTTCCCTCTTGTTTTTTGGTTCGCAGGACTTTGGTTCTATCTCAAGAGTTTTCTTTATTTATGCTATCTGTATATGCTTGGCCTAGATCCAACCCCCTATTCTGCCGCCGCCACTTTCGAGATTTTTTACTTTGCAATAGCCATGATTCCGGCATTTGTCCTTGGGGTGGCTTTTTGGAACGAGAAGGCGATTGCCTTAGCGGCTGGAATAGTTTATCTAATTATAGATACCCCTATTCTTAGTTTTCACGTTTTGAGGATGGCGGACGAAGGCTATCTTGATTCTGGTCTTACACAGTTTCTTGAAATCGGTAGTTTGGCCATGAACGTCATTATATTAGGGTGGCTCATCGGATCGCGTTCCACTGTCAAAACCAGCTCATCAGGTTCACATAAACTTAAGTAATCGTCACAGCAGCTCTTTCAAGCTTTAGGCTAATAACTTGATGTTTTCTTCGGACTCGCTCCCCGAAACCTCATTTACGCTCAGTAGGCGACACAAGTAATTTCGAGCGTATAATTGACAATAACATTAATTATTGGTATAATACCTCTATAAGTTAAAGCGAAGCTTTATGACTCAAAACCTCAACGCTTCGTTACCTCCTAAAGCCGAGCCACTGTTAAGCTCGGCAATTTTTTTGCCTATTCCTTGCCGAATCCCTAACCTTTAGCCGTTGATTGAGTCTTGATTAGAAACAGAGCGAGTGATACATTGGTCTCCACTTCGGTTTTAGTATGTTCATAGAACTTGATCGAATTTATTTGTCTCGTTTTTTTTTTTGATTGTCACACTTAATTTTCTTCCACCGCGGCATTATTTTATGCTGGTTAGAGGTGGATAGCGTGAACTCCTGTGAGGTGACGGCGTGATGGATCTCAAATATGTTAGGACAACCTGCCCTTATTGCGGATGTGGATGCGAGATGCTGCTGGAAACTTTGGACGGTAAGATTACCTCCACAGTTCCTTCCAAGACAAACCCAATGAATCAGGGAAAGCTATGCATAAAGGGTTGGAATGTCCATGAGTTTGTTCAGAGCCCCGCAAGGCTTACCCAACCGTTGTTGAAAAAGGATGGGGTCTTGCAAGAAGTTTCCTGGGATGAGGCGCTTGACTTTACAGCGTCTCGGCTCCAGGAAATCAAGTCCAAATACGGTGGAGATAGCATGGCTTTTCTCACCTCGGCAAAATGCAGCAATGAGGAAAATTACCTTTTCCAGAAGTTTTGTCGGGTGGGATTTGGAACCAATAATATAGATCACTGCGCACGTCTTTGACACTCTTCCACGGTGGCAGGTCTTGCCGCCGCTTTCGGAAGTGGAGCCATGACCAACTCGATCCCAGAAATAGAGGATGCTGACTGCATCTTTATCATAGGGTCAAATACATCGGTGGCCCACCCCCTAATCGCTACCAGAATTTACAGAGCAAAGGCGAAAGGGGCGAAAGTCATTGTCGCGGACCCAAGAAAGATTCACCTCGCTAGCATAGCAGATGTCCACGTTCGACAAAAGTTGGGGTCGGATGTAGCGCTATTGAACGGCATGATGAATGTGATTCTATCCAAGAATCTCCACGACAAAGCTTTTGTTGATGAGCGCACTGAAGGTTTTGAAAAACTAGAAGAAACTCTTAAGAATTATCCTGTAGAGAGAGCGGCGGAAATCACTGGAATTCGGGCCGATGATATCGAAAAAATAGCCGTAATGTTCGCGTCATCAGAAAAATCCACAATATTGTACGCCATGGGGATCACGCAGCACTCCCATGGAGTTGACAATGTTAAGTCATTGGCCAACCTGTCAATGTTGACGGGCAAGATTGGCAAAGCCTCCTGCGGGGTGAACCCCCTACGTGGACAAAATAACGTTCAAGGCGCCTGCGACATGGGGGGGCTTCCCAATGTTTATCCGGCATATCAGGTTGTGACTGATGAGAATAACCGAAAGAAATTTGAGGAGTTCTGGGGTTCTCAGATGTCATCCAAGGTCGGGTTCACGATCATGGAAATGATGCATGGTCTTGAAGACGGATCTATAAAAGGTATGATGATTCTCGGAGAAAACCCTCTAGGTAGCGACCCGGATGTTCGTCATGTCAAACACGCTTTGGAGGAAGCGGAATTCCTGGCTGTTATTGACATCTTTTTGACCGACACGGCCAAGATAGCGGATGTTGTTTTTCCAGGGGCGGCGTTTGCCGAAAAGGATGGAACATTTTCCAATACAGAGAGGAACGTGCTTCGCATACGCAAAGCCATCGAGCCTCCAGGCGAAGCTAGGGCTGATTGGACGATTATCTCTGATATTTCAACAAAGTTTGGGCTCCCGATGAGCTACGAGTCCCCCGAAAAAATCTTCGAGGAAATCTGTCAGGTGACCCCCAGCTATGCTGGCTTGAGTTACGAACGTTTGGAAAGTGGGGGCATCCCCTGGCCCTGCCCGACCAAAGAGCATCCAGGTTCCCCAATCCTTCACAAGGAAAGGTTTACCAGAGGAAAGGGACTCTTTCACGCTCTAGAATACCGACCTCCAGAAGAACTTGCCGATGAAGAATTTCCCTTGTTACTGACAACAGGCAGGTTTTTTCCGCACTACCACACTGGAACGATGACGCGAAATTCTCCTACACTGGACAATGAGATGCCCGAGGGTCACATTGAAATTCATCCATACGACGCAAAAGATATTGGATTGACAAATGGTAGGGATTGTAAAATCGTCTCCCGCCGTGGAGAGGTTGTAACAAAAGCTTTTGTGACGGACGTAGTGGAACCCGGAACCATATTCATGAGTTTTCATTTCATGGAAGCCAACGCGAAATGTACTTACGAATGCGGCTCTCGATCCTATATGCAAAATTCCTGAGTACAAGGTATGCGCTGTTAGAGTTGAAAAGCTGGAAGTGTCGTCAGAAGGTGTAATGAAAACAGCTGCAAACGGCTGAAGACCGGTCACTACAAATGCGGCCCGGGTTGGATCTCTCTAGTCAGGTTCAAATCTGGGCCGTTAATACAATTGCGACAAATTCCTGCTAAAGCTGAGCCAGCATTTTCAGAAAAAATCACTGGTTTTCCGAACCAGGAACTATCTCCGTAGCGCCATGGTTGAATAAATTGAACCTACCTGCTCTGGCGTATGTGACCACATCCAGATGAGCGCGACTGGCCATGTTAATGGCTGTTGAACTCGCGCTCGATCGAGAAACAATGATAGGGAATCTAAATCGGGACGCCTTGGATACGGCTTCCGAAGTAATCCTCCCTGTTGTCAACAACATCTTGTCATGCGGCTTAATTTGATTGAGGAAGCAATACCCCACTATTTTGTCAATGGCGTTATGTCTTCCTATATCCTCAAGTATAATGATATTTTCGCTCAGAGAGGCTACCGCCGAAGCGTGGGTGCCTCGAGAAACACTGTAAACTCCCTTGAATAAGTCTACTTCCTTCATTCTCTTCGATATGACATCCGCAGGTATTACTACCCTGGGAAAAAATTCAGATTCAGGTCTCACACTAGTTTCCACAGAAAACATGATCCCTCCTGCGCAACCTGATGTGAGCATTCCCTTTTTCTTGATTCTTTCCAGACGATCCTCCGGGACTTCTAAATCTATTGAAACGATTCTGGCGGCTCGGTCGACCATAGTTCCTAGTATCTCCTGAGGATCCAACAATACTCCCTCAGAGACCAGAAAGCCTGTGAAGAGTTCCTCCAGCCTAATTGGCAAAGTGGAAATTGAAAGTATTTCTTCATCATTTACAAACAAGGTGTACGGCGTTTCCCTGGCTAAAGATATTGTACCGGCGCAACCGACTCCGTTTACGAAACGAGTAAAAGGAAAGTCTTGGGTCAACTCCGATTTTGCCGAGTCTTCTTGATATAAATTGTCAATCAACTGAGTACCTTTAGTCTTACTCGTCACCACTCTTTTTTTCCTCCCTCGAAGCCACTTTTTCGCCGAGTTTTTGAAAATCCTCAAAAAGCTCTCGAAACTGCGTGTCTGTAAATTTCTCGCACCTGTTCCTGAGTCTGATATAATCCCACAAAAGATCCATACCTTCACGGGTAAGCCTAGTTCCTTCTTTGGTAGCTGTTACCAGCTTGAATCCGCAACGCTCCTCTGTCGCCCGTATTTTCCCCCAAACTGCGCGGAACGGTTGTTTGAGCTTCTGAGCCGCTTTGTTCATGGAACCCACTTCTAAAATTGCTTCGAGGATTTTCAGACGACCGGTTCCGATAACAAGTTTTCCATCGTCGTTTTCAATCCAGATTTTTGATCTTACCCGAAGAGACATTTTGGCCTCTCGAATCATTCCAAGGGTTATTGGTCTTACAGACACAACACGACTCGCCGCAGTCAATGACAAATTATTCGCACAATCAGATTCAGTATGCAACCAACCTCAAGAGTTGAATTCTATTGCATCTGATTGGAATGATCCGCTCATGGATCCATTTAGATCTTGAAAAATGTTCCTATATACCGCAGTTTGTGCTATTGGCGTTTTGTTAAGAGCCAACCAACGGGAGAGCCGATGATTAATTCCAAACTTAGGATAGGCATACTCTACGGGGGAAAATCAGCGGAACACGATGTTTCCTTAAGATCAGGGGCTTCCGTTTTCTCCGCCATAAACAAGAGCAAATATACGCCCGTACCTATCTTCATAACCAAGGAGGGCGCGTGGTTCGCAAGGAATGAAGATATTAGCTCTTTTTCTCCACCAGAAGCTTTGCAAGATGAACAGAGATTGATCCTCTCGCCTGATCCGGAGCACAAAGGTTTTCTTAGATTGTCTAGCCGAAACTGTATTGAAATGTTTCCGGTTGACGTAGTTTTTCCCGTGTTGCACGGCACTTTCGGCGAGGATGGAACTTTGCAGGGTCTGCTCGATCTGGCGGACATCCCATACGTTGGATGTGGAACCTTGGCGTCGGCCGTGGGCATGGACAAAATTGTAATGAAGTCCGTTTTCAGAGACAGTGGGCTTAACGTCGGACCATTCTCTTGGTTCTACCGGTCCGAATGGCTGCGATCACCTGAACCCATTTTGAACGGATTGAAAGATCGACCGATGCCTCTATTTATCAAACCAGCTAATCTGGGTTCCTCAGTTGGCATTTCAAGAGTGTCGGCTTTCACCGGGTTGATAGAAGCTGTCGAATTGGCTTCTAACTATGATAGAAAAATTATAGTGGAAGATTGTGTGATCGGCCGAGAATTGGAAGTCAGTGTATTGGGCAATGAAATCCCTTCTGCCTCTTTGCCGGGCGAAATTGTTTCCCATAGCATTTTTTACAATTATGATGAAAAATACTTGAATGCCACAGCGGAGCTGGTGATCCCGGCAAAACTGACTGAGCCTCAGGTGGCGGCGGCGCAAGAAGCGGCTTTGAAGGCCTATCGAGCGGTTGACGGCAGTGGTTTGGCTCGGATCGACATGTTTCTGACACCTCGTGATAATATAATAGTTAATGAGATAAATACCTTGCCTGGATTTACATCGATCAGTATGTATCCTAAACTTTGGGAAGTCTCAGGGCTGACTTATGAAGCATTGATAGATAATCTGATAGACCTAGCAATCGAGCGGCATGGACAGAGAAGAGCTATACTCACTGATCTTAAGTCAACATGAAGGCGATGGTACCTGACAGCAGGTTACGGAACTCGCCTTAGACCCCTGACGCTCGAAACAGCTAAGCCTGCAATTCCGGTGCTCGGAATACCCCTAATTGCTCGAACGTTGCAAAAACTTGAGTCTTCAGGGATCACTCACAGCAGGCTCAATCTGCATTTTCTTCCCGACACGATTAAACAGGCGCTTGAATCATTCAAATTCGATCTCTTGCAAATTTCATATTCTTACGAGCCCCAAATACTTGGGACGGCTGGTGGTCTCAAGTCAAATGAATCTTTTTTTGACTGCGAGAATTTCCTCGCAGTAAATGGAGACATATTCTTTGATTTCAGTATAGAGCCCATTATTGATTTCCATATTAAGAACCGGGCAATGGCTACTCTGGCTTTGTACCCGCAGAAGCAGCCGTACCAATACACTCCTATAACAATTGATTGCGACTACAGGATTCGATCATTTCCCAGATCCAGAGTTATAAAGAACGACACTGGGGATGCCTATGTGTTTACCGGCATCACGGTACTGTCAAAAGACATTTTCGGTCTGATAGAGCCCCATGGCTTCTCTGACATAATTTCCGAGGCGTATGAGAATGCGATAGCATTTGATCAAAAAATTATGGGATTTCCCGTCAACGGATATTGGAATGATCTCGGAACACCGTCACGGTATCTTTGTACTCAAAAGACTCTTTTTGAACGTTATCACCGGGATCCTTCAACATTTGTCGCCAACAACGCAGTTCTGGGTGACGACGTGGAGTTAGGGCCGTATGTGTCTGTTGGAAGCGGGTGTTTGATCGGAGATCATTGCCACATTCAGGATTCCATATTGTGGGACAACTGTCACGTGGGTTCAGGATCAACTGTCAGGCGCTGCATTCTTGGCAAGGGTGTCTCTGTCCACGGGTGTTATCACGATCGGATAATTACTGCCGCTCATGGAGAATCCTCAATTGATCGATAACTCGAACACAGTTGAAAAAGTCAGGGAAATATCATCGGGTTTGGGAGAAGTTTCATTTGTAAGGAAGCTTGTCGGAGACGCTTCGTCCCGCTCCTACTTCAGGATAACTTTTTTCAATACCGACACAGCAATTGCAATGGTTTCACCCACTGCTCAATCTAATGAGGAATTGAACTTTCTTGAAGTTCAAAAATATCTTGAAGATCTTGGTTTACCGGTTCCCAAGGTCTACCTGCGCGACCAATTGCTGGGAATCGTCATACTTGAGGACCTCGGAGATGATTTGCTCGAGAACATAGTTTCAACCTCAAATCTTCCGCAGATTCGACAAGTCTATGCCCTTGCTCTGGACACTCTGCTGAACCTTCACAGGCAAACATCCATAAGTGATTCCCGTTGCATGGCATTCGATCTGGCCTTTGATGAAGCGAAGTTGATGCAGGAAATGGAGTTTTTCTTGGAACATTTCGTGAAAGGATGGGCCAAGAAGGCTCTGCATGGGAATGCGAGACGCCAACTGATTCAGTTTTTCCACAACATCTGTAATGAACTGGCGAGTGAACCAAGGGTTTTCACCCATAGAGACTATCATTCCAGAAATCTGATTCTAAAGAATGATCGTTTTTACATGATCGACTTTCAAGACGCTAGAATGGGGCCTGCGCAATATGATCTTGCTTCTTTACTTAGAGATTCTTACGTGTCTCTACCTGAAGACCTGATACAGGAACTAGTAGCCCAATACTTGCAAGGCGCTGATTTCCTTGAAACACGTGAAACTGAACACTTCATCAGGGTGTTTCACATGATGTCTCTACAGAGGAATATCAAAGCGTTGGGGACCTTCGGGTATCAGACCTACGTGAAAAATACATCGAGGTATTTATCCGCTATTCCCAGGACAGCTGCTCACATATCACGAACCCTGCTCAACTTCCCTGAATCCAGGAATTATTTATCGGTGCTGGAAGATTATATAATCGCCCCTGCGCATGCATCAAGACTGGACGTCTAGAAGACTATCCACCCCTTTCGGCTTAAAGCCGATGACGCCTCCATATTCATATAATATTTAACATTAATTTATTATTGTAACAAATTGTAATTAATGATATATTATTACCAGTTGTTTTAAATCAATGTTTATGATCGGAAGAATGCTTATGAAAATACCTTACCAAGCGTTCGCCGTTTTATTGGGTCTGTGGATGGGCGCTTCGATGGCTTACTCCCAGACAACCTCCGATGCGCTGACTCGAATCAACAGTTTGAAGACAGCTATCGACACCCAGATCGAGCGTATAAAAACGACCAGGGATTCAACTGACGGTCAAATATCTCTGGCTCGACTGCGCGTTGGGGAACAAATAAGAAAATCCCAGGAAGATCTGGCCGTGCAGATGGAGCTTCTGCAGCGCCTCAGAGAGCAGCTTGAAGAACAGAAAGCTCAGGCTGAACAATCGGTCGCGTGTATGAATAATGATCTTTCCACATTATCGACTACAGCATTCAGCGCCATTGAAGAACAAATCAGCAAGACCAATGATCTTATAGGGCGGATGGAAAAAATCCGGCAGGAAGTTTCCGGGGAATCTTCTACTACTTCATTGGCAGCGCCCTCGGCTTCTTCAAATCCAGGAGCTTCCTTATCAACGGGCGTTTCGACAAGCGCAACGAATCAAGAGGTCCCTAACCAGTCTACTTATTCACCCATAACTGTTACAGTTACCCCCAATCCTCAGCCTGCCGCCGGTTCATCATCAGAACCTGTGGCCACTCCCCCCGGGAGCACTTGACCATTTGCTAATCAGCAGGCCTCTAGTTAAGAGGTCTCAGGATCTGATCAGTTGTAATACCCTCTTTTAATTGGGGGTAGATTCGAACTCGAATCAATCCCCCAATTTATTTTCCCTCAACCCTGCCAGATAACATTCACACTGAAATGAAAGGTACTGCCAGACTTCTGGCTACAATTGCGATTCTGCCTGGTCCAGTTGTCCATCCGATCCATGATGATCTATTCCATATTCTTTCAGTTTGTTTTGGAGGGTTCTACGTGTAATCCCAAGTTCTGCAGCGCTTCTCGTCCTGTTGCTGTCATTGTGTTCGAGGGTTACCAGGATAAGTTCCTTCTCCATCTCGCGAATCGTCATGCCCGGTCGTATTCCCTCTTTGATTTTCCATGGAGCAGGATCTCCCACCGCGCGAGCCATAGCCTCCGGCAATTCAGGCAGAGATACGTACTCATCACGAGTCAATATAACAGCGCGCTCCACCACATTTTCCAGTTCTCTGATGTTACCAGGCCAAGAATATCGCATCATCGCATCCAAAGCCCTAGGATGGAATCCTCTAAGAGATCTTCCGTTCTTGTCGTTATAAATCTTGAGAAAATGCTCAATCAGCAAAGGGATGTCTTCCTTGCGTTGTCTCAAAGGAGGTAAATGAATAGGCACAACATTTAGCCGGTAGAAGAGGTCCTCCCGAAAAACGCCTTTTTTCACTTCCTCCTTCAAATCCTTGTTTGTAGCGCTCAATATCCTGATATCCACCTTGACGGTCTTGGTTGATCCCAATGGATCAAACTCCCGTTCTTGAAGGACGCGCAGTAGTTTAGCCTGAGTGGAGGGAGTCATCTCTCCAATTTCATCCAGGAATATTGTGCCCCCGTCGGCCAGTTCGAATCGACCCGGTCTTCTTCCAACAGCTCCTGTAAACGCTCCTCTTTCATGTCCAAACAGTTCACTTTCGAGAAGGGTCTCAGGCAGCGCAGAGCAGTTAATTTTGATAAATCGCTTGTCTGATCTGGACGAACCCTGATGAAGAGCGTTGGCTATCAATTCTTTTCCTGTGCCAGACTCACCCAGGATTAGCACGGACGCTTCCGTGGGAGCTACCATTGCAACAGTTTCCAGAACCTGCCTCATCTTTTGAGAACGCCCTATAATTTGGGACGCGTCGAAGAGATTCTCTATCCGCCGCTTTTGGAGAATATTTTCCTCTTTGAGTCTCCAGAACTCCAAGGTTTGCTGTACTTTTATCCGGAGCTCTTCAATATCCAGCGGCTTAGTCAGATAATCGTGGGCACCGGCCTGCAAAGCTTCCACAGCGGTTTCCACTGATGCGTAGGCTGTGATGATAATGACCGGAATACCTGGGGATATTTTCTTTATTTCCCGAAGCGCCTCTATGCCATCTACGTTGGACATTCGGTTGTCCATGAGGATTATATCGTAAAACTCTTCAGCGACTCGAGCTATGGCGTCTTTGCCGTCCTCAGCCTCAAAAACCTCGTAACCATCCAGAGAAAGGTTGGCTTTGAGCATCTTCCTTTGGGATGGTTCGTCATCAACAACAAGAATTTTAGCCCGTCGACCAGTCATGTGTCATCCGTTCGCTAACACCAAGGTGTTAATAGTAATAAACTTTGCAAATAAAAAACGATCATTTTCCAATAACTTTGAAATCTCCGGTCAAACCGGCATAGAGCCAAACTTCCTATGCCATCTCATCTTCAGCATAGGCCACAAACACTTCCTGAGGTGGTTCATATGGATTGAGGATTACTATGAACCTCGTTCCTTTGCCATTATCCGACTCAACTTCGATTTCCCCACCATGACCCTCTATAATGCTTTTGACAATGGCCAAGCCTAACCCAGTGCCTTTTTTCTTTGTTGAAAAAAACGGGTCGAAGAGTTTGTCTACATTCTCACGTGGGACACCCTCACCGCTGTCTTCGGTGACGACCTGCAATCTTCCGTTCGCGTCCGTCTGCAATCTAACGGTGACCTTTCCACCTGTTTGCGAAGCTTCGATTGCGTTTATCAGAATGTTCAGGAAAACCTGTGTCATTTGATCAGAATCAACCATGACTAGAGGCAGATCCGGCTCAGGGCGGTCCACATTGATTTCAACACCGGCCTCACGCGCTTCGCGCTCCACTACTCTTACGCAGTGATCCACAATTTCTTCCGCGGATCGAATCGTGAGTCGAGGTTCACGAGGCTTGGAATAGGCCAACAATTTCGAAATGACACGATTGAGACGATCTACTTCAGTCAACATAAGCTCTGTGTACCTGTAATCTTCAGGCTCTAGAGACAGTTTCTTTTGAAAATACTGAATAAAACCTCGTATAGAATTGAGAGGATTCCGAATTTCATGCGCCACACCAGCAGAAAGACGACCGAGAGCAGCGAATTTTTCGCTCACAATGACCTTTTGCTCAAGTTCCCGAATTATTGTCATGTCACGCAGGATCACCACGGCGCCGCGCGGAGTCGCCGACTCCTGGTCCTTCAAAGGTGACACTGTCAATGCCAGAAAATTCTTGCCCTTTCCCTCTCCATCCATCTTAACTTCTTTTTCGGAGATCAGATCAGGTTCTGATAGAACTTTCCTAATCTCATTCTCTACAGGCAGAATTTCTGATATTAACCTGCCGTCCAGTTCTTCCTTGGTCTTACGGAGGATCTCAAGCGCGTTCGGATTATATGTTGCGACTCGTAAGGTTCGATCGACGGTGATAAGTCCATTGGCCATGCTTTCAAGAACATTTCTGGTGTATGTTCTCATTTCATCAAGGGTTCTTCTAACGAGATACGCGTTTTGAACCACGAAGACGAAATAAACGCTGGCTGAGCCCACTATAAAGAGAACGGCGCCCATAAATACGGCAAAAACGATCTCCTGCCGACGTATCTCTTTGAAACGATCCATTTTAAGTCCGAGAAAAAGAACTTGCTTTTGCTCTCTGTCAAATAAATTCAGCAATTCCTGACCAATTCGTGTGTGCTTGGCAGCAATTTCACTCTCGGCAAGCTGATCTGGAAATGGCGTAAATGGCTTCCAAATTTCAAATATTGTCCTGCCATCCGGCATTTCACGCTTGAATGAAAGTGGCTCACCGGTCCTGATGACTGTCTGAACCGTCTGAAGTTCTTTCCCCATTAACAAACGAAGGCCTATTTTAGCCGGCTCGCTATGCGCCACTATCATTCCATCACTATTTATGAGTCCCACCCAGGCTACATCAGGGTCCTTTGCCGCCTGTTCAATCAGCATCTGTAAATACTCTATTCCCCAATCGCCCTCCATGAAGCCCGTTCTCGTACCAGCTTCAAGCGTTCTGATAACCGAAATCCCCTGTCGTAGAGTAAACTCCTCCATTCTCTGATTTTGCGCGTTTATATTCCTGATCGTGAAGATAATAACGATCACAAGTAAAGTTCCGGCTACAAGAACTATCGACAATACCGGAAGATATCTCATCAAATCCTTTATTTTCATCACACCCGTCTTGTCCATAGAAAAGCTCTTAACCAGTAAGGACTCCCGAAATGATTCTTCAACCGAACACCCGTTAAAAAACGGGATTTCTTAGGCTCAGTGTTGTTTCTCAAGCAGTCTTATAACTTAGTGGCGCGGCTTCAACAAGTATAACCGATCTGGGTTCAGATGGAGACCTTAAATAGCATACATGAAAAATAGCATGGGCCTAATACAAAAAAGTTGATAAGTTAACATGTATATGTTATGCATCGCTTCATTAACTGAGCATAACTGCTCGTTTGATATATTATTTTTGTCTATATATGTTTCGTGTATCCAGGCTTTCGACCTCGCAAATTATGTATCAAGAAACACTTCGAGTTTCTCGGCATCCATAGAAAGAGACAATGATGTGGATTTCTGGAGCTTAACGGTGGTTCTCAGTTAATGTCAAATATATGCGCCAATATCAGATTCGTACATGCGTTTTGTTTTAACCGGGGTAGCCCACTAAACTAAATCCTAATTCTGGCGAGTGTAGTAACATGCAAACCAACACCAAGACAGATGATTTGTCATACATCGCGAAAGCGCGGGAGTTTCTGGATAAAGGTGATCTTTCTTCAGCCGTAGAATGCTACAGCAAAGCTTTCGATCCTGAATCACTTGATGAACCAGAAGCCAGGAACATGCTTATAGAAGCGAGATCTAAGCTATCCAGAAAATTTCTACTCGAAGCGTTGGACAGTTTCGAGGAAGCCCTGACGGTAGGTGACCAGATTCAGCGCAGACAGGCTCTCGAAGGAATTGCTGAGATAGCCGAAATTCGACTAGGATTAGGCCTTCTGAACCAGCGTTTAAGAGCTGGGCTAAAAGACCTGGTAGGGAGAAAGAATAGGCAAATTCCTGGCCTTGGTTTTGTCTCGGACGATGAGAATCTTGTCTTGATATCGAATGAAGCTGTCTCGAAGCTTCCTGAACGTCTATTGAGAGGCGTCAGAATTGCACGGCTTCCGGAGCGTCTGACGGGGTCTGTCTTGCCTCTGGAGGCTCAAAAGTGCATACCTTACTCCAACGAAAATGATGTCGCTTATATCTTGGAAGTCGCGAAAGCGATCCTTAATTTCAAAGAACCTCATCATCACTTGCCCAACCACTTCGAAAGCGTCTCCTCTATGACCGGACTTGATCAGACCTTGTAGGAAATGATCAGATTGATTTGAAAAGAAGCGGCCCGGCGTCATTCTCAGAGACGCCGAAGCTTGACACGACCATCATTATTGGTTAAACGCTCTTTTGAGAGTTCATCTGAACAGCTTATCTGAATTGTCGAAAATGGGGGCACAGTTATTGAGAGCCTTGGGGTTAGACATTGGATCAAAAAGAATAGGCGTGGCAATCAGCGATGAGTCCGGTTTGATCGCTCAGCCTCTACAAACCATATCTTCTACAGGCGCTGAGCGGGATATTCTAAGCATCCTTGAAATTGTAAGGGATTATAATGTAACAGAGATCGTTGTCGGTTTACCGTACAACATGGACGGCTCTGAAGGGCCACAGGTGGAAAAGGTAAGAAAATTCAATGGCCTTTTGCTGCAAAAAGCTGGGTTGCCTGTTTTTGAGTGGGATGAACGTCTGACAACTATTGCTGCCGAAAGGACCTTGTTGGAAGCTGACATGAGCCGAGCCAAACGCAGAAAATTAGTCGACAGAATCGCCGCCGCTTTGATTCTTCAGGGACATCTTGACCGTCGGCGTAACGAGGCCCGTTCTGTATCATGAAGGTCCCCGTCATATCTATAATTAGAACGACGTCCGTAGTTATTCTGATTCTTTTTCTGGCGATAGGAGGTCACTACCTCTACAAGAGCCTCCCGGACATTGTGAATCATCTACTCCCGAGGCCTTCCCAAACAAAAGAGACCGTCCATGAGATCATTGTAACCATTCCGAAGGGAGCCTCCTTTAATGAGGTGGGATCCATCCTTCAAAACAATGAGGTGATATCCAGCAAGTTAGTTTTTAAGCTCATCGCCTTTATTAGAGGTGAGCAGAGGCATGTAAAAGCAGGAGATTACATGCTCAAAACCCATAGCGACCCTGGTGAGGTTTTGGATCTACTCATTTCAGGAAAAACTCTCGTTTATGCGATAACGATTCCAGAGGGATATAATATCTTTCAAATAGCGGATCTCTTCGAACAAAAAGGGATCTCGTCAAGAAAAGATTTTCTAAAGTTATCGACCGACTCCGAATTTTTGAGCGAGTTGGACATTCATGCGTCCAGTTTGGAGGGGTTCCTGTTTCCAGACACCTATTTTGTACGGCCGTCGGAGAAGTCGAACCTCAAACTCGTCTTACAGAAAATGGTTTCCAGGTTTCGATCTGTCTATGACAAATACGTTCGGGGAACTGCTGATCAGTACGGATGGACGCCATTACAGGTCGTAACCCTGGCGTCTCTTATCGAAAAAGAAGCCAAACCAAATGAACATGCCCTAGTATCTGCCGTATTCCACAACCGGCTGCGACACAACATGAAACTTCAGTGTGACCCGACTGTTATTTACGGCATCAAACCAATGGGCGCAAAAATCACACGGGCTGACTTGGATCGAAAGCATCCTTACAACACGTATCAGACCACTGGCCTACCCCCGGGACCTATAGCCAATCCCGGCAAGGAATCTCTCGTTGCGGCGGTACACCCTGCCGACGTCGATTATCTTTATTTTGTAGCCAAGAATGATGGCAGCCACCAGTTTTCGAGCAATCTTGCCGACCATAACAAATCGGTTAATTTATACCAACGACAACCAAGTTCTCTAACGCCCTAATTGCTTTAGCGTTTATCCTCTCTGATATTTATGGTTTCCCCAGTTAGGAAATTTGGCGGGTCACGCGCCCAATTTTCCACGCATCAGGAAGAACAAGATGCCAATAGCCTATTTTGATTGCTTTTCCGGCGCTTCTGGGGACATGCTCCTGGGAGCGTTCATGGATTTGGGACTGCCGCTAGAGGTCTTAAGAAAAGAACTCTCTAACCTCAACGTAAACGGCTATCAGATAGACAAGCTGGAAGTGTTGAAAGCGGGTTTAAGAGCGACCAAGGCAATCGTAAAAGTGGAGCATGCGCATGAACGTCACGCTTCCCACATCGGAGACATCTATCAGACCATACTAAAAAGCAGTCTTGATAAAGAAATCAAAGCTGAGAGCGTCATGGTATTTGAACGACTTGCGGCAGCGGAGGCTGCAGTTCATGGAACCACGGTTGACGGCGCTCATCTTCATGAAGTCGGAGCCCTAGATTCGATTATAGACGTAGTAGGTGGGGTAATTGGATTCAAGTGGCTCGGGATAGAACAGGCTTTTTTTTCGAAGATCAATGTAGGCGGTGGGACCGTTAAATGCGCTCATGGCATCCTCCCAGTCCCTGCTCCAGCTACGGTGGAACTGCTAAAAGGGAAACCGATATACTCGTCTGGTGTGGAAGCTGAATTGATCACACCAACCGGAGCCGCTATTCTTACCACACTGTGTAAAGGTTTTAGTTACATGCCCAATATGGTGGTTTCGTCTGTAGGCTATGGAGCCGGTGATAGAGACCTGGAAACGCCAAACATTCTGCGAGTTATACTAGGGGAACAGCCCAGCGCTTTTTCAGATTCTACATCTACGTTGGTGGGGGTCATAGAAACCAACATAGATGATATGAACCCTCAACTTTATGACTACATGATTGGCCTCGCGCTGGACAGAGGTTGCCTGGACATAGGAATCCAGCCAATCAACATGAAGAAAAACAGACCTGGTTCTTGCCTGCAGATGATCTGCCCAGTTGAAAAAATTGAGGAAATGGCTGGACTGATTTTTAGTCAGACCACGGCTATCGGTCTCAGGTGGAGAATTGAAAACCGTATAGTCGCTCAACGCTCCATACAGGACATGGAAACGAAGTTCGGAATGATCAGAGTAAAAATAGCCCGTTTCCAAGGTAGGATTGTAAATGTAAGCCCCGAGTATGAGGATTGCAAAAAATTGGCTCAAAGAAGTCAGACCTCGATCAAAAAAATAATGTCCGAGGCTGTGCGAAAATGTGAAGAAACCTTCTCAGAGGAAGCGACCTGATGAAAATTAATCTGGTTCTTTACGCCTCCTTGACACGGTTCGTGGCTGGGTCATCAGCCGGAGAAGTCATGAACCTAGACATTCCTGGCGACTCGACAGTCCATGACGTAATGGTCAAAATGGGCATACCGTCCGACCTGAAGTTGATATTGTTGGTCAATGGGAGGTCCGTGTCGAAAACACATAAGCTGAATGACGATGACCGGTTAGCTGCTTTTCCTACCATAGCGGGAGGGTGATCAGCCAAAGGTAACTTCACCTTTAAGTTGAAAATCGGCTCCCTCTATTATGTCTAATCAGGCATAACGTATAAATATTATTACGTTTTTCTCCTATTTCTTCTTGACTCATTATCTCTAAAACCATATCATCAGACCATATCGATATTTACTCGCGGGGAGTTTTACCCGGGAACTATTTTAATCAATTTTCCTTTTCCCGTCTCGTCATATCTAGTCAGTGGAGGAAGACCCATGGAAAAAATCATCCGTGTTTACATGGGAGCGGAGGGCGGCCCTAAAGCTCAAATATTCCCAGTAGGAGAATACGCTGGCCTTGGTGGCAGGGCTTTGACATCCGCCATCGTAGCAAAAGAAGTCCCACCTTTGTGCCACGCATTGGGGGAAGAAAACAAACTGGTGATAGCTCCTGGAATGTTAAGCGGGACAATTGCCGCCAACTCAGGCCGTTTGTCTGTGGGATGCAAGAGTCCTTTGACCGGTGGCATAAAGGAATCCAACGCCGGCGGGATGGCCTCTCAAACTCTAGCCAGACTGGGTTACGCCGCCATTGTCCTAGAGGGACGACCTTCAAGCGATGACCTCTACACAATTTTTGTGAACAAGGACGGGGTGAAGATCGAAACTAATAACACCTTAAAAGGACTTGGCAATTATGCTTTAATTGAAAAGCTAAAAAACAGGTACGGCGATAAGGCTTCTTACATATCGATCGGTCCCGTTGGTGAGATGAAGCTGGCAGCCGCTTCCATCGCATGCACAGACATGGAATGCCGCCCGACCAGGCACGCTGGTCGCGGAGGTACCGGCGCCGTCATGGGTTCAAAGGGAGTCAAGGCTATTATTCTCGACGACAGTGGCTTGTCTATGAGACCCCCCAAGAATCCGGAGAAGTTCAAAGAAGCTAACAAACAATGGGTCGCCGGCCTGAAGAAACATCCGGTAACAGGAGAAGGTCTCGCTGCTTACGGTACAAATGTATTGACAAACGTTTTGAATGAAGCTGGAGGATATCCTACCCATAACTTCATGTGGGGTCGATTCGAGGGGCACACTAAAATAAGCGGAGAGACACAGGCTGCCGTGGAAACGGAGCGGGGTGGGAACCCCACTCACGGATGTCATCGCGGTTGTGTCATGAGATGCTCCGGAGTTTACATGGATAAATATGGTCAATACCTGACGAAACAACCTGAATATGAGACGGTGTGGGCCCACGGGGGAAATTGCGGAATTGACGATCTTGACACTATAGCGATGCTTGACCGACTTGATGACGATTACGGTATAGACACAATTGAGATGGGAGCGACTATAGGAGTCGCCATGGAGGCAGGACTCGCAAAATTTGGAGATGGCGAAGCGGCCATCAACTTCGTCAATCAAGTTGGTAAAGGCACTGATCTAGGGAGAATTCTCGGAAGTGGGGCCGGTGTGACCGGAAAAGTGTTCGGGGTGGAGCGTGTACCCGTGGTCAAAAACCAGGCCTTGCCTGCCTATGACCCCAGAGCTGTCCAGGGAATGGGAGTCACATACGCTACGAGCCCGATGGGCGCAGATCATACGGCTGGATACGCTGTAGGATCAAATATCCTTGGTATTGGTGGAAAGACCGACGCTCTGGCGCCCGAAGGCCAAGTCGAACTTTCCAGAAATTTACAGATCGCTACCGCAGCCGTTGACGCTACTGGAATGTGCCTATTCATTGCCTTTGCAGTCCTAGACCAACCCGAAACATTCCAGGCGCTGATCGATATGATCAATGCTTTTTATGGACTGAATCTTACAGCGGATGATGTTGCGGCTTTAGGTAAGAGCATTCTGAAGAACGAGCGTGAATTTAACAGCAAGGCGGGTTTCAGTTCAGCTCATGATCGTCTACCCGCTTTCTTCACAAGGGATGCGTTGCCGCCCCACAACATCAAATTCAAGGTTACGGACGCGGAGTTGGATCAGGTTTTCAACTTTTAGGCAGACCAATCGGCTCTACTGTAACCAAATTCAAACTTGAGGACCCGCTATTGTCGTTCGAGGCGAATCCGTGCTCTATGGGATGGATTCGCCTCGAATTTTCGGGAATATAATGATGCAAAGCGCAACGGTCATTCGTATACTAAGCCCGGTTCTCCAAAAGGGATTTTGGCAAAAAGCGGTCACTGGCGTGACGATCAGAAAGTTGCTTGAAGATCAACTCCGGTTGACTCCGGATTTCGTCGAAAAGGAAGTTGCGACCGTTTTTCTGAACGGAAAAGCTGTCGATAATATCGACACCGCCATTGTCGCAGACCACTGCGAACTGGCCCTGTCAGGACCAATGCCGGGTTTTGTGGGCGCGGCTATGCGACGTGGAGGCTACTACAGTTCCATGCGCGAAACCATCAGCTATTCGGGCGAAAAAGAACACCATGAAATTCATGATGGCTTCATTAAAATTAAACTGTACAATAAGCTGGTCGAACCGCTAGGCCTATATTTGGCCCGAAGAGGCATTCTGCTCGAAAAAAAACAAGCCCTTGACCTGTCTAAAACAGAGATCGCCCCATTCATAAAGATATCGTCTGCGCCTGAATTTAATGATTTCGTCTTGGTTGAGCTAGACCTGAACAGGTGATCTACCAACCACATTCAAGGACCTTTTGACAACTGTTGGCGCCTTGGATAACCAGCCAATAGCGTGTATAATCTGTGAACGCTTATTTTAGGCGTTGCCGTCTATTCATAGCCGTTATCTTTGGCTATTCAGGGAGATGCGTCTGCTACATCAAGAGGTCAACCACAAATTTGAATCTAAACTCAAGTATGCCCATTTCTCACGAATAAGGGACTCTTTGAGGCAATACTCTCTGGAGGAGCCTCATGCGACACTCAGGGTTTTGGATATGGCCTGCGGCCCAGGAAACATGGGTCTCTTCAGTGAGGGAATTGCGAATGTCGAGTGGTACGGGCTTGAACTGTGGCCGTCTGAACTCAGACAAGCAGCCCAAAGCGGGGCCTACTTGGGGCTTATACAGGCAAATCTTATCGAAAATCTCCCCCTCCGTGCATCGAGCGCGGACGCCATTGTCCTAAACGAAATTCTCATGTATTTGGGAAATGCTTCTCGTCTTCTCGCTGAACTCTTCGACATCCTCAAACCGTCGGGAATTTTGTACGTGTATAACCCTATATATACCATCCCCAATTTCCTGTCTTTTTTTAAGAAAATAGGCCGAAGAATATACCAATCTCGAGAAGCTGTATCGTTTGACCGCCAATGTGATTGGAAAATAGCGGCCAGGGCTTCCAGAATCAATTTTTATTCTTTCGATTCGCTTCTCGAAGAAATTCAGGCCGCCGGATTCAAGATTCAGGATGTTTCCGGGTTCAGGATTTTCAGGAATCGAATACGGTTAATGAGAAATCTTGAAAAATATAGATGGTACAGGGAGACCACCAAACGACTGGCAAAAAGTAACCCACGTTTGGCTTCAGATGTTCTCGTCATATCGAGAAAGGAGCCTCACCGTCCTCCTGTGGTATAAAATTTGAGAGACTGAGCAGTTGTTTATAAGGGTTCAAACGGACAGTTAGAACCGTCAAAATGAAAATTTGCAGGAATCTCCCTCGCATGTAGATGCAAAGGAGGAGTCCAACGCGGCCAAAGCGTCATTGGCGTCGGATTTTGCCATATCGATATAATCCTTATTGGCCGCAATATAGGCTGAGGCATCCGCAGCGTTAGTGATATCTCCCACCAGCTCCATTAGCTGCTTAAGAGAGTCGAACAACAACTTTTCGTTTACTGTCATGCGTAGAGCCTCCATCCGAATCATACGGCCACAAGATATCAAGGTCAAAAAATTGTTGTTGCTACTGGATAATATCGCATATCCGCTGATATTCGAGATAATCCAGCAAGCCCGATTCACACGTGGCTGGCAGGCGATATCCACAACTGCCGCATTCGTATCCAACAAAGTCACAGTCCTCAATTCGTATGTCTCCATGTTCGATCTCACCGTCAACGAAGACAATTTCTGAGGACACCTTAGCCCCAGCGCAAACCTCGACAATCTTATCTTTTCCACATTTCGGGCATTTCCAATCCATGTTCAGATAGCCTTTTTCCAAGAAATCATTACTTTTTTATTCGGCGTTACTTCGCTCTTATACCTTTATCGCCTTTTCCGCCACGGTTGTCCACATTAGTTAGACGGAATCGGCCTTCTCGGGACCACATGCAATCAATACTGGCCAGATGAGAGAAAATTCGGGGTCTGGTTGATTGTCTTCGTTCACAGGCTATCTAAATTCATGAAGACGTGGGTACCTATTGGATAACCAGTGATCCCTTGCACGACACTGCACTTGACCTTAAACAGAAAAAAGATGTTCTTTTTCTCTTCATTTAGTGATTCAAAATTACCCTGCCCCTTGGCGATTACTAAATCAGCTTCATGAAATTCCCTCTGAAATGACTCGCTACACATGGAAAGTACGGTACCTGGCAAGTCAGACCCGTTATCTATAACTCTTACCAGATTGGTAATTCCAGTCACTTGAGCGTCAAGTATTGTCACGTCGTTGATCACGGGTTGGCCTCTGACAACAAAAGTCACTTTCTCAACAGGTAGCAGTTCTAGAAGTAACCTGTCGAATACAATTTCTCCGGCGTTATCCCCCAGGTACAGTATTTTTGAGGCGTTATTCAAATCATTCACGAATTTTGCCAAAGTTAAGGTAGGAATTACAGCTGCTAGTGATTCCATGGCGGCGGTTTTAATATTTGCCCGATCCGCGTTTGGGTCAACGGCCAAGTCGAGAGTATTTCCTGCAATCGCCAGGCGGACGGAACTCAGGAGGGGATTTGGAGAACCGTCGATCAGTTCCCTCCAATCATCATTTAACTTCATGACATTACGATTACAGTTTTCCTTGGCTTTCTCATATGGATCAACGAGGCCCGTCACATGCTTGATCATCCGATGAATTTCACCCATCAACAGTGGCGGAGATTGCGTTGAATCAGTCTCGCTGATAGCTTTCGATATTGCATCTATAATTTCGCCATTGGTTTTCTCCTGTAGATTTAGACGCCCCAATAAGGCAGTAGACTGTTTCATCAGGCAGGAAAGGCATTCTGAGTGGGTCTTCATTATCACATTCCTTTCACGGAGCGGCGCCGCATCACAAGAGAGGTTGAACCGGGATAAGGAACTTGAGGAAAGCGTTATCCGCATTGGAAAGTTTTCGTTGGCCATTTACTATCACGTCAATTCCTAGTATGAAGGGTCCTTCCAAAAGAGGGATTGCAGTCAAACGCCCTTCCCTCAAGTCCGGTTCAACCCCCATACGCGCCAGCATGGCGATACCTTTTCCCATCTCGACCAGTTCCTTTATAAAATCTACATTCCCTGTCTCAATAAAGACTGAAGGAGTAAAACCTTGATTTTCAAAAATTTGATCAACAAGCTGACGAGTGCCGGACCCCTTTTCCCGCAGAATCAAATTTTCATCCCTTAATTCCTGAATTGAAACCGCCGGTCTGGAACAAAATTTGTGACTGGGCGCCGTAACAAGGATAATTTCGTCCTGAATAAATGGAATTACTTTCAACTTATCGGCATACTTTAGCCTCCCGACTATAGCTAGATCATTTCGATCTTCTAAAACGCTTCGAATCATTTCTTCCGAACTTCCCTCATCAATCTGAATCTGGACAGTTGGATAAGCCTCACGGAATTCAAAAATGTATCGACCCATGAGATAACGCACCAGAGTCTTTGTGCTTCCGATTTTAAGAATGGATCCGGAATCCTCATGGGTGGTAGTCAAGAGGCGTTCAACCTCGTCCACGAGACCAAAGATCTTTTCAGATATTTCAAATACCTTTTGGCCTGTCTCTGTTAATTCTAGTCCCCTTTTCTTTCTGATCAACAAACGAGTGCAGAACTGCTCTTCCATGGCTTTGATCTGCATACTTACCGCCGGTTGGCTGATAAATAGTCTTTCCGCAGCAAGGGAAATACTCCCGCAGGTACTAGCGACGTAGAATGCCCTCAGTTGGTTGAGATTAAGTTCTTTTGCCATGTTCATTATTCTTAAAATATAAGTTTTTCTTATAAAAGCATAAAATTTAGTGATTTGACATGTCAAGCAAAATACTGTGATTTTAGACTCAACATGAGCTGACAAATAATTGTGTTGCGCTCTACCTTTTAGACTCGGCGCAACGACTCGTGTTCTGGATCCAAACGCTCCACGTTCCAACTTTACCCCTAGCAAGGAGGAACCAGAGATGGCTGAAGAGTACGACGGGATTATCCTCGGCGCCGGCCCTAATGGTCTGACTGTGGCGGCTTATCTCGCCAAAGCCGGCCTGAAGATTCTTCTTTTGGAAAAACGTTTTGAGGCAGGAGGAGGGCTAGCGACGGAACAAGTGACCTTGCCGGGATTCCTGCATAACACTCACGCGGTCTATATGCCGATGGTAGACTATGCTCCACCGTTGAGAGATTTCGACGACTATTTGACAAAGGACTATGACCTTAAGTTTGCGTTCCCATCTCTGGTAATGGCCATGCCTTTCGCTGACGGATCATCATTGAGATTGTACCAGGATGTCGAAAAAACTTGCGAATCCATAGCGCAATTTTCAAAAAAGGACGCCGAAACTTACAGTAAAATCCAGATCAGGTTTAAGGAATTGACGGAAGATTTTCTCGGACCGGCTACCTATGAAATGGCGAAACCTGCTTTTGAACAAATGATCAAGCTGGTAGCCACGGATGTTGGCCGAGAAATCACCGCTTACACGGAAAAAACTCCCAGGGACATAGTCAATGACCTGTTCGAAAATGATCGGGTTAGAACCATGTTCCTTTACCTGTCCTGCATGTGGGGACTTAACTACGATCTCGAAGGCGTCAGTTATCTGGTTCCCCTCCTGATCAACAGGGCCACTAACTACAGACTTGTGGTAGGCGGATCACACCACTTGGCTCATTTGTTCACCAAGGTCCTTTATCGAAACGGCGGGATGATCATTTCCCCTGTCACGATAAAAAGAATCATACTGGAAAATGGAGCGGCTGCCGGTGTGGAACTCGAAGACGGCGTTGTCTATAAGGCCAGAAAATTTGTTGCAAGCAGCCTGGATCCATTTCAAACATTTTTCAAGTATGTAGGGGAAAACAATCTCGATCCAACCTTCGCAACCAGACTCAAGGACTGGCAGTGGGAAAAATCGAGCCTTTTCCATGTTCATCTAGCGCTTGATGAAGCGCCTCAATTCAAAGCGGCGGAGCAAAACGCCGACATGAATAACGCGTTGATCACCGTACTTGGTTACGAAAATCTTGACAATCTCATTAAGCATTATGACGCCATCCACAGCGGCGAGATGTTCCCGGGTGGATTCAACTGCTGTTTCCCGTCCATGCATGATCCCAAACAGGCGCCCCCCGGAAAACACACGGCTCTCATCTCGTTGCACGCTCCGTATGACCTCAAAGATGGTGGAGCTGAAAAGTGGTACCGTATCCGAGAAAAAGAAGCCGATCGATGTGTTGAATTGCTCGGGAAATACGCTCCAAATGTCTCTGGATCAAACATTCTGTGGAGATACATAACCTCACCTCTCGACATTGGAAACAAGTTTGCCGACATGGTGAAAGGGTCCTACAAACAGGGCGCTTATCTGCCACTGCAAATGGGATATCTGCGCCCCAATGAAGATTGCTCGCAATATGCTACCCCTGTAAAGAATCTGTACGTTTGCGGCGCAAGCACGTTTCCCGGTGGCCTTATAACGTTCGGTCCCGGTTATAACGCAGCCAACAGAATCGCCGAGGATTTAGGCATAGATCGTTGGTGGGGCGAACCGGAATGTGTGCAAAAGGCAAAGGCGAAAGGCACACTTTAGGAGACGAAACATGAAAGTCAACTCGACTGGTCTGGGAAAAACCACCATGGTGGCGCACTTCGCCAGCCTGGAAAAAATTAGCGGGGAATCTGAGCCTGCCATGAGACTCAGCATAGAAGCTACGGAGCCTGTTCATTGGTCCATCAAAGCGACTGTGGGCGGGGATGATCTCCGAACTTTCGCCCGTCTCATGTTTAAACCATGCAATTTCTTTGCCGTGTTAAAATTATTGTTTTTCGGCAAGAAGCTTTCATCACCGGAAGCTCATTAGCCGATGTTCCTGTCCAAACCCTGAACAAATAAAGGAGGCCTCTCCATGCCAGATAAGATTTACGACGCGATAGTGGTCGGCGGTGGTCACCAGGGAACGATTATAGCCTGTTATTTGCAGCACGCCGGCATGAAGACTGTTGTATATGAACGGCAACACGAACTGGGAGGCGGGGCATGTGGAGAGGAATTGCCCCTACCCGGCTTTCTTCAGAACCCATGCGCCCATTGGACTAGATTTTATGGCCATCCAGCTTATGAAGATTTTAAGCTGCGTAATCTTGGCCTCTCATATGTGTTTCCGGACCATAGCGAAGGTATGATTTACGACGACGGCACGGCCTTCATGGGCTACACGGCCTGGAAAGTGGTTGACGAAAATACTGGACGAGCTGAATTTAACGAGATCAACGCTCAGAAGACGATAGACCAGATTGCCCGGTTTTCAAAAAGAGACGCTGACACAGCTTATGATCTCCTGGAGAAATACAAGAAGAAATGGCGGGCGGCCTTTCATGAATGGAGATACAACCCACCTACCCCATGGGGAGTAAATGACGCCTTTGAACGTCTAATCGGCGATAAAGAGGCCCCAATTCCGCCGGAGTATCAGTTCTACACTTCCCAGCAGATTGCTTTTGATCTCTTTGAGAGTGACTACTTACGAACTCTTTTCATGCGGTCCTGTATGACATCCAGTGGGGTCTTTCCCAACGACGGCATAGGCATCTACAAGACTCTTCATACGCTGGGACTGATTCTGTCATGGGAACCCGCTTCCATTGCTATAGGCGGAACGCATGCCATTACTCACGCCCTCCAGAGGGCATTCAGCTCCATGGGCGGTGAATTTGTCGTAGAAACTGGAGTCGAAAGAGCAATCATCGAAAACGGAAGAGCTACTGGAGTATTACTCAACGATGGTAGGGAGATCGGGGCCCGGCATCTAGTTGTCAGTGACATGAACACCACTCAGACAATCCTGCAACTCATCGGTGAAGAACACGTTCCATCCAAGATAGCTCATCGGGCTAAGAATATTCTTCGGGATCGCGCGCAATTATTTTGGGGTAACTTCGCTCTTCATGAACTCCCCGAATACACCGCCGCCAAGGATAATCCCGAAATAGGCTTGTGTCCGCGGTTGAACTGGGGTCCTAAGGACCCGGATTATTTTGCGACGAGGCATCAGGCCGAACTTTTTGTAAAGGGCATACCTGACAAGCTGGTAGCAATTGTGGCGCCTGACAGCATTTGGGATAAGACTAGGTCGCCGGAAGGAAAACACACTATCCTAATTGAGCAGTTTACAGCTCCGTATAGATTTTTTAGTGATAGGGAATGGTTGAAAATGAAGAGCGACGTTGTCGAAATCATGAGAGAGCAATGGTCGTGGTATGCTCCCAATATGACGAAAGATAACGTTATCGCCACCCATATCACCACCCCTATGGATGTTCAGATGCGCAACATTAACATGCCACAAGGCGGTTGGACTGGCGAAGATATGATCGCTTCCCAGATGGGACGCATGCGACCATTCCCCGAGTTAGCCTTCTATCGACTGCCTGTAAAAAATATTTATCTGGCTTCGGCCGCAGCTCATTCAGGGCCTGGCATAGGTCGAGGCAGCGCTTACAATTGCTTTAAAGTGATTGCAGAAGACTTTGGACTCCCTAAAATATGGGAGCAAAAAGGTAGAGCCTACTAGAAGGGGGCGTAGATGGGACGACTTGAGGGTCGAGTCGCTATTGTAACAGGAGCGGGCAAGGGCCTGGGTCGAGCTTTCTGCGTCAAACTCGCCGGCGAAGGAGCGAAAATAGTCGCTGTTACAAGAGCTGACCTTGACGGGCTCAAAGAAACCGAAAAGCTCGTAAAGAATGTTGGCGGTGACGCACTAATCAGCCAGGTAGACGTGTCCAACGAAGCCGACACTCTAAGAATGGCCCAGGAAGCTCTTGATAAATTTGATAGAATTGACATTCTGGTGAACAACGCTGCATATTATTATGGAGTAAAAAGAAAGCCTTTCCATGAGATTACATCAGATGAATGGGACAAAATGATGGCGGTCAATCTAAAAGGCCCGTGGCAGTGTTCCAAAGCGGTTTTCGAAGCGATGAAATCTTTGGGCAAAGGCAAAATCATCAATTTGACTTCAGAAGTTTTCTTTACGGGATCCCATGGTTTTGTTCACTACGTCTCATCCAAGGGAGGCGTCATTGGCCTTACCCGAGCTTTGGCCGTGGAACTCGGGCCTCACGGAATATGTGTTAACGCTGTAGCCCCTGGATATACAGATACCGAAGCCAGCCGCACAATTGCGGACGTAAACAAATATGATACCAGCAAGACGCCTTTGAAAAGGCTGGAAAGTCCTGAAGACCTGGTCGGGATTGTAGCCTTTCTTGCTTCTGATGAAAGTAATTTCATAACCGGCCAGACCATCCTGGTCGATGGAGGCAGAGCCATGCATTGATACTATGCAAACAGCATCGTCGGAGAGGGATATTCTCTTCCACTTATTTGAATTTTGGGTAGAATCGCTCATCGTTATGAGGAACTTCGATTGTCCGTTCCTCATATGACGCTCATAATTTTTTATCATGCTCTCTCCGACAGGTGTCCACGCATATACTGGGCCAGTCGTTATGTTCCAGCGTTCTATCAACCCTTTCCAACATTTCAAAAGGAAGAGAGAGAACCCATGAAAGTTTACGACGTTGTACCTGGCTTGGAATTTGACGCAGAGCGCGACCTGGCGCAATCACCCGCATGGTTCTTGGACGCAACGCATTCCGTCCCACCATGGACGCCTATGTTCGGATGGTTCTGGATCAATTTTTGTCGTCACGGGATGCAGTGGGGGGCGGAGAAACTGTCATTACCTACGGTACACGGATGGGACTGGCGTTTTATGAATGGAGGAGGATATCTAACCCTACTCCTGGTCAAAAGCGAAGAAGAAAAACAAAGACGCGAAGTCGAGTTTAGAAAGGCTATCCTACCTTTAATCAAGGATTACGATGGAATTTGGAATGGTTTTGTCAAGGAGATTCTGGAACGATATGAGAATTTAAAACAACTGGATCTTGATTCCGCTTCAAACATTGAGCTTCTCGATAACTTTGAAGAGACTATCAATACTTGCCGGCGTATGTGGGAAATCCATATGTACATGATGTATGGAACATATACCGCCTATATTCTTTTCGAGAATATGTGTCGCGAATTAGCAGGGATAGACGACACGTCTCCTGTGTTCCACCACATTGTTTCAGGCTTTGATAACAAGGTATTTCAGGTTGACCGACGACTCTGGGAGTTTTCGAAGATAGCGTCAGAGCAGGGACTTGCCGGAGTATTTCTTGATAACCAAGAACTGGATATACGTGGAAAATTAGAAGAATCGGAAACAGGGAGAAACTTCTTAAAGGATTTCAATGAGTTCCTCAAAGAAGATGGATGGCGTATGCAGCGAATGTCCGAGATGAACTTGCCGACGTGGGTAGAAGACCCAACACCGCCACTTTCTATGGTCAAACAATTTATCCTGAAGGGAGGATCGTTTGATCTCGATAAGGAAAGAAACAAGCGAAGCATTCAAAGAGATGAAGCTGAAAAACAGCTCCTTGCCAAGGTTCCGTCGGAACAAAGAGCCTGGCTTGAGCCTCTTATGCGACTGGCTCAAAAAAGTGGCATTTTCAGTGAGGAACACGACCATTATCTTGATCTCTATACACATGCGATGATGCGCAGAAGCGCGCTGGGAATCGGAAGACGTTTTGTGAAAACTGGAACAATCGACAACCATGAAGATATTTTCTTCCTCATACCCGATGAAGTTCGGCGCGCAGGACTAAATCCGGGTTCATTTGACCTCCGTTATATTGTGGACAGACGAAAAGCAGACTGGTTGGAATGGCAAAAAACTCCCAATCCACCGGCTATTTTGGCCGAAGGATTCGATTTAGACCAAGCAATGGGAATCTTGGTCAAATCAAATGACCCTATAGCCCTTAAAGTGGTAGTTGGCTCCATGCCGCAGGTTAAGCCTGAACTAAAAGCCGACTTGTATGGAACATGCGGGTCGCCGGGTGTGGCGGAAGGAACAGCGAGGGTTATCGTAACGGAGAATGAACTTCACCTGATAAAGGAAGGGGACATTTTAGTTGCGGTAAGCACTTCACCTAGCTGGACTCCTGTTTTTTCGATGATCAAAGGGGTTGTAGTAGACCGTGGGGCAAGCCTATCCCATGCGGCCATTGTTGGACGTGAATACGGAATTCCGGTTGTCATGAACGTTTTTGAAGGCACAGCCAAGATCAGGTCGGGCCAACGAATAAGAGTGGATGCCAACTTGGGGGCAGTCTACATACTCGACAAGTAATCTTGGGACTCAATTACAGATGTCTGAGTAGTTCATTGGGGTGAGTTTCTTTACCTGGGCTTTCTCTCTCTCCGGAAAGGACGGATTCATATGGCCAAGAAATGGATCTACTGGTTCGACGAACTCGGCTCCGATTTTAATGATGTTGTGGGCAAGAAATGCGCCAACCTAGGAGAAATGACGCGGCTTGGCATGAAAGTGCCGCCCGGCTTCGCCATATCCGTGGACGGGTATGAACGATTCATGGAAGAAAGTGGAGCTGGAGAAGAAGTACAGCGATACTTCCATGATAATAGGCGCGAGATAAATCAAGTTGGGAAAATGATTGAGGCAAGCATCGAGATACGTCGCATCATAGAATCCAAAAGTTTACCCCAAGAAATGGCTCAAGAGTTGCGCCAAAATTACTCTTCTCTCTGCAATAAGGTCGGTATCCACGACCTACCTGTAGCCGTCCGATCCAGTGGCGCTGTTAGTATGCCTGGTCAAATGGAAACCTATCTGAATGTACGAGGAAAGAATGATCTCGAAAGAAAGGTAACTAAAGTTTGGGGGAGCGCTTTTACTACTCGGGCGATCGCGTTTCGGATCGAGAAAAATATGGACATTGCCAAGGCCCCAATAGGCGTAGCTGTTCTCAAAATGGTCAACGCAAAATGCGCAGGGGTCGTTTTAACGCTCCTACCAACAACTGGAGACATGACAAAAGTGGTAGTCGAGGGCAATTGGGGACTTGGTGAGAGTGTCGTTAGCGGAGAAATCACTCCGGATCAATTCATTGTCGACAAGGCATGCGGAGAGTGTGAAACCGTAATTAGCTCAAAGACGAAAATGGTTTGCTACGGCCCAGTCGGTACCCGCGTGGCGGAAGTGCCGCGCGATTTACGATGTTCAGCATGTTTAACCCCCGATGAGCTGACCGAGATAGTCCGAATAGCTAAAGAGGTGGAGGCTCACTTCAATCTACCTCAAGACATGGAATGGGTAATCGATCAGGACCTGCCTTTTCCTGAAAATATTTATTGGGTTCAGGCTCGTCCAGCGAAATTCACCAAGAAAAAACTGGACGAATCGCAATATCTTGCGGATCTAATGTCTCAGATCTTCAGGATGTGATAAAGCCAAACCTCAGTTAGCGGAGGGCATCTATGACCAGCCTTTTCACTCAGTATTGGGATGTAATCCCGGGGAAATTTGACGAGTACTCTCTATTTATAACCAAAGAGTACGTTTCCGGCAATGGAAAGACTGGGCCTCAAGCTTCTCGGCGGTTTTTACGTCGCGGTGGGCCAGGGACCCCGGATAATTGTGGTGGGCACAGTCGATGAACAAGACTATTTAAGACGAATCCTGGCCACTGAGGACTACAGGATAATCACGGAAAAGCTTTGTTCTCTGGTTTGCAAGTACGCGAGTAAGTTATATGTTTCCAGCGGCAGAGTAACTGAGGGGCCCTACCATATTCAAACCGGAGCATGGAAATTTAATCAATATTACAACGTCCTGCCTGGAAAGGAGATCGATCATTATCAGTTTGTTAAAGACGAGTGCATTCCGGGCATGAAAGAATTGAGTGTTCCTATCACCGGAGCATGGCGCATGGTTATAGGCGATGGTCCTAAAATTCTTGCCGAATGTACAGGGCGGACAATGGTAGACATCGCAAAGTGTATCGACTCAGATATTTTCAGAAAACTTGTGCGCAAGCTTAAGAAGAATTTCGCTACTGATTACAATAGCCGGATACTTGCGCCTACAGGAAGGATTGAGATTCCGTCACTTATCAGGGACATGATGAAAGGTTTTTAGTTCGATCCAACATGCTTTCGTCCTTTGGGTAGCCTTGAAATGTTTGAAGAAAGCGGCTCAGCCCTTTGCGATGAAGGTTCGTCTATGATGGCTCAGCTCAAAACCGTATTTCTCTTCTCTCTAATAGTCATGGTTTAGAAAGGAGTTCGACGATGTACGTCCGAATGACATTCTTTCGTGTCAAAGAAGGTAAAATGGATGATCTGCGAAATCTTTATAACAAGGAGGTCATTCCTGCCCATAAGAACCATAAAGGTGTCAGATTTGTTCATCTTCTTGAATGCCAGGACAGCGTTAACGATGGCATCTCAGTGACCGCATGGGATACTAAAGCCGACGTAGACGCTTATGAGAAGAGCGGCGATTATGAAAAGCTCGTCACGATGTTTGGAGAGATGTACAGTGGCGAACCGGTCCTAAAGTCCTATGAGATAACAGCTAGTTCTGAACCCATTCTTCTAAGAATTTTCTAGATAAATCGGCTGCCTCGAACTCAGCTATGCAACCGCCATTTTGGGAAATACGCGAAAAGGCAAGCCCATTTCTTGACACACGAAACAACCTGATCCACATGGAAGTTTCCGAGGCTTTCGCTGTTAGATTGCTGGAAACGGAACAGGGTGATGCTACAGTGGTGCTGCCGGCAATAATTCTACACGATGTAGGATGGAAAATGGTGCCGGAAAACTTGCACCTTCAGGCATTCGGCCCAAAAGCCAAGGACATGGAAACCAACAGAATTCACGAGGTCGAGGGAGCCAGAATAGCCCGTGAGATCCTGGAAAGCCTTAATTTCTCAAGCTCATTGGTCGATGAAGTAGTTGAGATCATCCTGGGACATGATTCGCGTAAATACGCTCTGTCCCGTAACGACGCTATTGTAAAGGACGCGGACAAGTTGTGGCGTTTCTCTGCTGAGGCCTTTAAGATAAACCCAAAAAGGTTTAAGATTGATCCCAAGGTTCACGTAAACTGGCTGGGCCAACAAATCGATGGCTGGTTTATAACAGAAACGGGTCGGAAGATAGCCAGTGACGAACAACGTTTTCGGGCTGCGAGTCTGGAAGCGACCCGCTGAGTAGGAAACTGTCATGAAAAAAGTCGAGCTGACCATTAACGGGCTCATGTACACATTCTATGCTGACGACCAGTTAGTCCTACTGGATCTATTGCGTGACAAACTCTGCCTGACTGGAACAAAACAATCTTGTGATCGGAAGGGACAATGTGGTTCTTGCACGGTATTAGTGAACGCCAAACCGACGCATTCCTGCCTTGCAAAAGTGGCGGATCTTGACGGGGCCGATGTGATTTCCATAGAGGGACTGGGAACACCGAAAAATCCTCATCTGATTCAGGAGGCTTTTGCAATCTCAGGAGCCGTTCAATGCGGTTTTTGCACTCCCGGCATGATAATCTCCTCTAAAGCTCTTTTGGACAGCAATCCAGACCCCAACACAGAGGAAATCAAAAAAGCCCTTCGATCAAATCTGTGTCGTTGCACAGGGTACAAGAAAATAGTTGACGCGGTAAAGCTGGCAGGAAGGTTTTTGAGAGGCGAGACAACCCCTGAACAAGAACGCCCCGATTCAATGGCCGGCTTGATCGGAGTTTCACGCCCAAGACCCAACTCTTTAACGCTGGCATGTGGCGTGGCGAAGTTTTCGGCTGACATCCGAATGGACGGCATGCTCGAGTTGGCGGTCGTTCGAAGTCCCTACCCTCACGCTCTGATAAAATCCATCGATACTACTGAAGCGCAAATGACGCCTGGTGTGGTCGGTATAATAACAGCCAAGGATATTAAAGGATCCAACCGACTAAAGGATGATCAGCCTCTATTGTGCGACAAAAAAATTCACGTGTTAGGTGACGCTGTCGCTATAGTTGCGGCTGAGTCTAAAACACAGGCATTGGCCGGCGTCGAAGCCGTGAAGGTAGATTACGAAATACTTCATCCCGTAATGACCACCCAAGAAGCTTTGGCTCAGGACAGCCCCCAAGTGCACGAAGGGTCTCCGAACCTTTGTTACGAACATCCTCAGATTAAAGGGGACGCTGAGACGGCGATGAATCGCGCGTCAACACGCGTAGAGGCTGAATTTTCAACTCAACTCATTCACCAGGCAGCGTTGGAACCGGAAGCGTCGGTGGCATACATGGAGCCAGATGAGGAGGACAATGCCAAGCTGGTCGTAATCGGACGCAGTATCTACATTCACCATCATCTGATGGTTTTACAAGAGGCGTTGGGCTGGAACAACATACGTTATGAACAGGCGTTCATCGGCGGTCAATTTGGCATGAAAATGGATATTACCGCTGAAGGAATGGCAGCCGCGGCGGCCCTCCACTTTCGACGCCCGGCCCGCTATATTTGTAGCCTTGCAGAGTCGATGCAAATAACCACAAAAAGACATCCGTTCCAGATGAAAGTCCGACTCGGGGCGGACAAACAAGGTAAGCTGACCGCATATACCATAGACTTCATAGTTGAAAACGGAGCATATACATCCGCAGGAAAATCGGTACTAAACCGTGCGTTGTATATGCTAAGCGGATCATACGATATTCCAAATGTCCGAGCCAAAGGCCAGTTGGTGTATACGAACAACGCATGGGGGGGCGCTGCCAGAGGAGCCGGACCACCTCAAGTTAACTTTGCGCTGGAATCCGCCATGGAACTCCTGGCGGCCAAGTTGGGAATGGACCCTCTGGAATTCCGTCTCTTGAACTCTCTCAAACCGGGAGGATCAATCTCTACTGGCCAGGTTATCGAGGAGTGGCCTTATCCTGAATGCCTTGAAGCTCTGAGGCCCCATTATGAGAGAGCTGTTCGAGAAGCGACCTCTAATAAAGATGGTCGGTTCAAACGTGGAGTCGGAATAGCCGGAGGTAGCTTTGGTATAGGCAGAGGAGGACCAGACAGATCCAATGTGGCGGTGGAACTCAACCCAGATGGTGGACTAACAGTCTATGGGTCCATCGCAGATCCGGGGGAAGGCAATGACGCAATGCTCACGCAGATAGCCTCTCACCTCACAGATATTCCTCCAGAGAAAATTCGTCTGATCATCTGTGATACTGACAGGACTCCCGATTCCAGTTCAGCGTCCGGTAGTCGTGTAACTTATATGAGTGGCGGAGCCATGATAAAAGCTATAGAAGGCCTAAAATCCACGATGGCAGAAGTTGGAGCAAAATCGTACGAGGAACTTGTGGCCGCAGGTAAACCCACTCGGTTCTTGGGATCTAGAGTAGCGGAAACAACCCTTCTGGACACTAAAACAGGCCAGGGGACTCCTTTCGAATCGTGTGTCCATGGCGTTCAAATGGCCGAAGTCGAGGTTGATACCGAAACAGGAGCGGTTAGGATTCACAAGATAACGGCTATCGTCGACCCTGGAACCATTATCAACCCCATGATTGTCGAAGGCCAAATAGAAGGCGGTGTAGACATGGGCGTGGGGATGGCTCTTCGCGAACAGTATGTACACGGAAAAACCCGTGACTGGCTGGGTCTGAAGTTCCCCACAACCAGAACGGCTTTTGACATCGATGTGATATTGCTCCAGACGCCTCGAAAAAGAGGGGCGTTGGGCGCAGTAGGTGTCGGAGAGTTTGTCCTGCTGCCCACCGCCGCTGCGATAGTCACGGCTATTCAGAATGCTACCGGAGGAACCCGTATACGGGATCTACCAGCTACGCCGCAACGGGTATTAGAATCAATGAAGTCCCCTTCGAATTAGAGGGGTGACACCTTCTTGGGCCACCACTGGGACACCAAAACAAGTGACAGTAATACAACCGCTGTGCAAGACGATAGCGCTCTGTTTGATGAAGAAGGCTTTTTATTGGATCCTGACGTGTGGAACGAAACAATCGCGGAAAATATTGCCCATATGCAAGGGATGTCTGAACTAAATGAACTTCATTGGCAGGTGATTGGTTTTCTGCGAAAATACTATATGTCGATGGGAAAAGCTCCCCTTAACACCGAACTGAGAAAGGGCGCCGGTTTAAGTTTGACGCAAATAGAAAGGATTTTCCCCGGTGGCATCAAGCTCGGCGCTCGTCGCATAGCGGGATTGCCCAACCCTAAGAGCTGCTAAAACAATGTCCTCCTGCCCCAAGACAATTTATTTGGATAACGCAGCCACCACATTCCCAAAGCCTCCCGATGTTATTCGATCGATGTTGGAAGGTTACGAGTGTTTGGGTGTTTCACCGGGCAGAGGTGGTTATGATCTGGCTGTTCGAGCTGAAGAATTTGTCGCCGGTGTAAGACGACAAGTTAGAGACTTCTTCGGGGGCCATGATCCAAATAGAGTGATTTTTTCCTACAACGCCACAGACGCTCTTAACACTATCATCTTCGGCTTGGTCAAACCCGGATGTCATGTTGTCAGTTCGAGACTGGAGCATAATTCGGGTACCTGAGGCCTCTTTATTACCTCAGGGAACAGAACCTTATCACTTTAGAACTCCTTCCGTTTGATTCCAATGGCTTTGTCAATCCTCAAGACGTGGAAAAAGCGATCAGGCATGGAACTGGACTTGTAATAATCACCCATGCTTCAAATGTCCTGGGTACAATTCAGCCTGTAGAGTCAATCGGGCTCATTTGCCATGAAAAAAATGTTCCATTTGTTATTGACGCATCCCAAAGCGCCGGGGTCATTCCTATAGATATGAAGGCATGGCGCCTGGACGCCATAGCGTTCACAGGCCATAAGTCTTTGTTAGGCCCTACTGGAATAGGCGGACTGGTCATTCGTGACGGTTTAGACGTTCGGGCAAGCCGTTTCGGAGGGACCGGCGTCGATTCAGACAGCCCAGAGCATACAGACGATTACCCTCAACATCTGGAACCCGGCACCATTAATCTGCTCGGTGTAATAGGGCTTTCCGCCGGCATGCGGCATGTCGCAGAGCTAGGGCTTCAAACCATTTATGAACACGAGATGGATCTATTAAGGAAGCTTCGTGATGGACTTGCTTGCTTCAAACGTGTCCGACTTTATTGCGCTGATGATTTGACCAACCATCTTCCGCTCCTGACGCTTAATGTCGATGGCATTAGCGCTGCTGATTTAGGCGCTATCCTGGATGGGGATTTTAACATTGCGGTACGAACCGGCCTGCATTGCGCCCCGCTAGTACACCAAGACCTCGGCGAAAGTCCCAACGGCGGTGTGCGATTCAGTATGGGGCCTTCCAATACTCATGAGGACATCGACGCCGTCCTGGACGCCTTTGGAGCAATTCTGGAATCTAGTGTAACCTCCTCCTAACGTTATCGAACCATCGAGGCAAGGATGTTTACAACAGCCTCAGCAAAATCGGTGTCGTTAATATGCGCATTAATTTCTGTCACTTCCACTTTGGAAGCAAGTCTGGTTTTGAGTTCAGAAATAAACGCCTGATTGGCTTTGGGGTCCCACAAGGGACCGCCAACTGCGTCCGCCTCTGAAAAACCGCCCATTGGAATTACTACATTCGTAGGACCTTGGGACCGATTTAATTTCTCGGATATTATTCCGGCAAGCTGAATCATGTCCTCAATCGATGTTCTTACTCCGGATCTAAAATCGTACCAGAACACGGCACGGTCGCGAAGATTGGTGGGCATGGTCTCTCTTGAGTCAAATTCCAACACTATACAATCAAGACCCCCTGGAACCACTACTTGTGGTAAGCCGAGCCGGCCTGCGGTTTCCAATCGACTTGTTCCTATGTCTCCACAATAGCCCCCATACAAGGAATCAGGAAACTCATGAAGGGCCAAATCCACCACAGCGTTTATTATCCCCTGCTCTATCAGATCTTCCATGGCCATGCCACCAGTTCCATTTGCGTGAAAGGGGGCTACTTCATAACCTTTAAGCTCCAGCTTTGATTTGACCTTCATGGCTCCTTCCGTAATGAAGCCAAAAGACGTCAGTCCCACAATGAGTTTTTCCGAGGTGATCTTTCTGGAATCGAAAGCCATACCCGCTATAGCCGCCGCCGCATTAGACAGTATCTTTCTGCTGATAGGGTTAAGGCCGAGTATGTCCACAACTGAATGCATTACTGTGATATCTTTGGTTCCGATTAGTCGGCTCATGTCTCGTGACGCTACGGTAGAAACCATGAGTTTGGGGACACCGAGCGGCAGGTTCCTCATGACTCCCATACCGATGTGAGTTCCCGTTCCACCCCCGACCGACACGATTCCAGACAGACGCTTACCTTCGTGGAGTTTCCTTGCGATTGAGGAAGCTCCGAGAATCATGCTTTCTACAGCGGTTCTTCTGTCCCCCCGTTTATGAATGTCCTCTATGCTGGTTCCGGCCGCCAAAGCCACATCTATTCGAGAAATATCCGCTTGACAGGTTGGAGGATTAAGCGTTCCAACATCAACCACGATCGTTGAACATTCGTGCCGGGATATTTCGCTTTTTAGGAAATCGACCTCGGAGCCTTTTGTGTCCAAGGTTCCGACTATTGCTACAATAGGCTTCATTGGGACCTCACGGGAATGGATTGTGACTCGGCAGACTTGCTTGGGTCTTAATTCTAACTCTCACTATTCGGAGTGTTCGTCCAGGAAATTCTCATTGCGTTTCTTTATAGCTATTTTTAGGAATTGTCGGACATGAGACATCATTGGTTTTTCTCGAAGCACTACTATGTCGGCCGGAAACCGGATGTCGCCTTCGACAAGGTCAATCTTCTTCAAAATCCCTTTCGAAAGCTCATTTGGAACCTCGTTAGCCATGACAAACGAAACCCCCATCCGGCGCTCAACATAGGCCAAAATAAAACTCAGACTTCCGGACTCTATAATTGCGGAGGGCTTCACACCGTGCTCTCCGAGTTTCTTAAGTATAGCGTCTCGAGATCCCGATCCCTGTTCACGAATTATCAATAATTCTCCGGACAGGTCCTTTATGGAAACCTTCTCGCGTTGGCAGAGCGGGTGATCGGGTCTGGCTACTAATACCAATTCTACTATTGCAAAAGGGAATGCCTTGAAGCAAGCGTCATAGTTGGTCCGAGCCACTACAACCAAATCCTTTTTCCGGCTCCTGAGACGGGCCATTAAATCCAAAGAATTCCCCTCGTTCAATTTCACCTGGATTTGCGGAAACTGATCCTGAAACTTTGCGACCAGTTCCGGCATCAATGTGACAGCATAATCTTTGGTTGTACCAATCCTCAAGACACCAGACTTGGGTTTCCTCGCATCGTCAAGCACAGATTCAATTTGGTCCAGGCGGGCAAAGATGACCTTACTCAACAGAAAAACCGATTCCCCAGCGTCTGTGAGCTTGTACTGACTGCCCTCACGATAAACTAATTTTACACCGCACTCTTCCTGGAAAAGGTTAATTTGTTGAGAGATGGCCGGTTGACTAACATTCATATATTCCGCAGCGCGAGTCATGCTGTGAAACCGGCAGAAATGGTAAAAGGTTTCCAGGTGTTTGAGATTGATTGCCATACAGGGACCTCGCTTTATCTAAGTATAGTATAAGATAGCCTTATGAACATATAACTTTTTCTATCTTGACTTGAATGGTTTGGAATCTCATAATTGACCTCAAGCAAGACTCTTGCGGACAAGCGACAAAAGTGGCGTTATAGCCTGCAAAGGGACAGTAGGCTAAACTTTCATTGTTTTACCGGGTGGCGTGTCATTACATGTTGCTAAAAAGTCGAGGCCTTGCGATATTGGTTTAACACTTCCCAAAGACTCATGACGGAAAGCATGAGAACCAAAACTGGCGAACCTGTAGCCTATCAGTTCATTATTGTTTTTATCGGGCTTACAAAGCTGGGACAAAGTATCAGCAGCAGATTCTCAACGTAGACAGACCACATTAACAAACACGATTCGATCAGATTGCTGGAAAGGCATGTAGTGAAGAGAATTGTTGTAGGAGTTAGTGGCGCAAGCGGGACCATTTACGGTGTCCGACTGCTCGAGGTCCTAAACCAGATTGATGGAGTTGAATCCCATCTGATTCTGTCCCGTGGGGCTAGAGTCACGATGGAGCACGAGACGTCAATGAAGCCTGATGCGCTTGAAAAGCTTGCTCATGTATCTCACTCCCCTGACGATCTTGCAGCCTGTGTTTCAAGTGGATCATTCAAGACTGATGGTATGGTGGTCGCCCCCTGCTCGATGAAAAGCCTGTCCATGATCGCTAATTCAATAGATGACAATCTGTTGATTCGAGCGGCAGACGTAACCCTTAAAGAAAGAAGAAAACTGGTCTTGATCGTAAGGGAAACACCTCTGCATCTTGGTCATCTCCGCCAAATGACAGCAGTAACGGAGATAGGGGCAATAATATTGCCGCCAGTTCCATCTTTCTACCACAAGCCAAAGACAATTGAAGACATAGTAGATCAAACTATAGGAAAAGCCCTGGATCAATTCGATATCGAGCACCACCTGTTTCAACGCTGGGCAGGAGGATGATCAAGGAAGATCTCGAGAAAACGGTAATCCGATTCCTGGATTCATTGACAACAATGACTCTCAGTTGCAGCCTGGCGGATGAACCATGGATTTGTCCGGTATTTTACGCCCGTCAGGGATTTGATCTCGTGTTCTCTTTCGTCACAAAACTCAAGACATTCTGCCGTGTTCAAGGAAAATCGACGAGCCGTGGCGTCGGTTCATGCAGAATGTGACAGTTGGCGAGATATCAAAGGATTACAGATGGAAGGCCATGTCGAAACTGTAACGAAGATACCTGCGATCGCAAGAGCTACTGTGACGTATTTCAGAAGGTATCCATTTGTTAGAGAGTTCTTTAGCACAGAATCCTCTTTGTCCAATGAACTTAGGGGGAAAATGAGCAGAGTCGCTCTGTACATTTTTCGCCCTGGTACAATACTATACCTGGATAATTCAATGGGATTAGGTGTCAGATGGAAACTGACCATACACGATGGAGTCGCGGTTGGTTCCCCTGTTCCGGCCTAACTCCAAGAAATAGTCCAAACTCATGATCGTTTCATGAAACGGTCAACGTGTCCAATGTAAGTAACAAGAGACAGGAGGACGAAACATGGCCGAGATGAAATTCCCAAATCCACACGAAGCGGAAACCATTCCAGGGACCGAAGGCTGGGAACGTATGTATCCCTACAACTATCAGTACAGCACCGAAAATCCGGAACGCAAGAAATATGAGGAGGACATGTTCTGGTTTTACGATGGACTGCACTATCCGGAACCAATGTATCCCTTTGACATCATTTGGGATGAGGCATGGTATTTGGGCCTTTCTCAGTTCAATTCCAGGATCTTCATCGTTCCTCCAGCAATGGGCGTCGATCACCGCATTCATAACGGCTACATTTATATCACTCCATTACCCGTTTCTGACCCAAGCGAGATTCCCAAAAGGGCAGAATTGTTTATGAAAAGAGCGGGTTATTATTATCAGAATTGGGATCGCCTCCATGACCAGTGGGAAGTAAAAATGCGAGACGTTATTGATCAGGTCTCGAAGCTGCAAATCCCTACTCTCCCTGAAATCGAAGACGAGTCCGTGGTCACCGAAGGTCTTGGCACATCTACAGGGTATACGCTGCTTAAAGCATATGACAAACTTATCGATCTAGGCATACTCACCTGGCAGTATCACTTCGAGTTTCTGAATTTAGGGTACGCCGCCTACGTGGTTTTCGTTGATTTCTGTCAAAAAGCCTTTCCTGACATTCCTCTTCAAAAGATCACGCAAATGGTCGGTGGTATCGATGTAATAATTTATCGACCGGACGAAGAGTTAAAAAAATTGGCCAAGCTGGCGATTGACCTCGGAGTGGATGACATTGCGCTAATTGGCAAAGAGGTTGAAGTATTGGAAGGCATGCAGGCGAGCGAGAACGGTAAGAAGTGGTTGGAGGCCTTCCATGCAGCGAGAGAACCGTGGTTCTATGTGTCCACAGGAACCGGTTGGTATCATCATGACAAATGCTGGAATGATGACCTGGATATCCCACTGTCGGCAATGGGGATTTATATAGAAAAAATTAGGAAAGGGGACAATATAGATCGGCCGACCAAGAACATTATCGCAGAAAGAGAAAGGCTCGCCACGGAATACAGGGCTTTACTCAATACGGACGCCGACAGACAGACTTATGATCAGCTACTCGGGACAGCGAGAACAGTTTTCCCATATGTCGAGAATCATCTTTTCTACGTCGAGCACTGGTTCCACAGTCTTTTCTGGAACAAAATACGTGAGGTCGGGAAAATACTGGTTGATTACAAATTGATCGAGGATGTTGAAGATATCTGGTACTTGAAAAGATCCGAAATTAAAGACGCTTTATGGGACGTAGTTACTAGCTGGGCGACAGGAAGTAAGCCAAGAGGACCCCTGGTGTGGCCCAAAGAAGTGGCCTGGCGTAAGGGAGTCATGGATAAATTCCGTGAATGGACCCCACCCGATGCTATGGGGACGATGCCGGAGACCATAACTGAACCATTCACGATAGTCTTGTGGGGTATCACTTCCGAGTCCATGTCCCACTGGGCAAAATTAAAAGCTGTAGCTGAAGGTGATCTGACCACGATCATCGGGTTTCCTGGTTCCCCGGGGATTGTCGAAGGTAAAGTTCGCGTATGCCGTACAGTCAAAGAGGTGGGAGAACTCAAGGAAGGAGAAATACTTGTTGCCCCCACGACTTCTCCTAGCTGGGCGCCGGCTTTCCAGAAAATCAAAGCTGCCATTACTGATGTTGGAGGGGTTATGTGCCACGCGGCTATCGTGTGTCGTGAATATGGTCTTCCGGCCATAGTGGGAACCGGATCCGCGACATCGAGGCTGAAAACAGGCCAAAGAATAAGGCTTGACGGTTCCAAAGGTGAAATCAACATAATCGATTAGACATCTGTCGTAAAACTATAGGAGTCCGTGATGGACACATCAGGGTATGTGATCCCCTTTGAAAATTGCGATAATAGCATGGTTGGTATTGTTGGAGGAAAATGCGCCAGTCTGGGGGAACTAATGAAGGCAAGAATCCCGGTTCCCCCGGGCTTTGCAATCACGACTGCCGCATACGAACAATTCCTTGATGACAATGACCTGAAAAACAGGATCGCCAATCGTTTGGTCTATCTAAATGATGACGACATTTCTAAGCTGGAAGAAGCGTCCAAAGATATCCGAAGTTGGATCGAGGCTGGAACCATAAGTGAAACACTGGAAGACATCATAGCCTCGCACTATCGACTCCTGGCGCGTCGTTCCCGAATACCAGCCCTACCGGTGGCGGTTCGATCCTCGGCGACAGCGGAAGATCTCCCGGGAGCTAGCTTTGCCGGACAGCAAGACACTTTCCTATGGATAAGGGGTGTTGATCAGTTGCTCGACAGGACAAAAAGATGCTGGTCCAGCCTGTTCACCGCCAGAGCGATCGCCTACAGGATAAAAATGGGATTCGAACATTCCATTGTCCTCATTAGCGTTGCGATCCAGAAAATGGTCAGATCATTTACGGCAGGAGTTATGTTTACACTGAACCCGGCCACGGGCGACAGGGCTACCGTAGTTATAGATTCTAATTTCGGATACGGAGAAAGCGTAGTGTCAGGAGAAGTGACGCCTGACCAGTTTCACGTGAACAAGATTACCATGGATGTTGTAAAGAAGACCGTTTCAGAGAAGAAGATTTATTACACTACAGACCCGGAGTCCGATGAAGTTCTAAAACTGGATTTACATCCGGAACGACAGACACAGCAGAGTCTTCTGGACGAAGAGATAATTCAGCTTGCTAAAGTCGGGAAAATTATTGAGCAACATTACGGGCGTCCCATGGATATCGAATGGGCCACAGAAAAGGGACTGCCTTACAAGGGAGAAATTTTTATTCTTCAGAGCCGCCCTGAAACCGTTTGGAGCCAAAAGGAGGCTAAACCATTAGTAGAGCCCAAGTCTTCTGCGATTGAACAAATAATCGCCGGGCTGATCAAGGGACGAACCATCACATAAGCGCCAAATAATCTAAAGACAAGGAGATGTGGATTCGTATGAAAGACATGAGAGATTTTGTTAAAGAAGCTGAAGCGAAAGGGCTCTGCAAAAGGATTAAGGCGGAGGTCGACTGGGACCTCGAACTGTCACATATTGCTAAACTTAACGAGGAACAGTGTGGTCCTGCGCTGTTGTTCGAAAATGTAAAGGGTTATCACACACCGGTCATTACCAGCGTATGCACCACGACGGAACGTCTGTCCCTGATCATGGGACAACCGCTCGACTCGACCCTGGTGAATCTTTACGACGCATGGGCACGGTTGGGCGAGAATCTGCTTCCGCCCAGGTATGTTGACAAGGCTGCAGCGCCATGCAAGGAAAACATACTGACCGGAGATCAAATCGACCTTTTCAAGTTCCCCGTTCCCCGATGGTACCCGCTGGATGGCGGGCGTTTTATCGGCACTGCCCACTTTTTCATTACCAAAGACCCTGAAACAGGCTGGGTCAATCTGGGTACTTACCGCGCCCAGTTGCTGGGCAAGGACAAGATGGGAACCCAGTTCATCAAGGGCAAACACGCCGACATCATGCTAAAAAAATATAAGGCACTGGGCAAACCGATGCCTGTGGCCTCGATAATCGGATGTGACCCTTTGCTTTTTATCATGGGGGCGGCTGCGAATATCCGCTTCAGTGTCTGAATATGACGTGGCTGGAGCCCTCAGGGGAACCCCTGTTGAAGTAGTGAAGGGAGAAACCGTTGATCTGCCCATCCCGGCGCATGCCGAAATCGTTATCGAAGGTGAAGTGGACGCCGACAAATTCATGGAAGAAGGACCGTTTGGGGAGTATACCGGTTATTACTCCGGCGTGGGCACCGACCCGCGAAATTTCGTCGATGTGAAATGCGTCACCCACCGGAACAATCCGATTCTTTGGGGAACTACTGTAGGGCGGGCGGTGACCGACACCCACATGACTATGGCGCTTTCCTACGGAGCGACTCTCTGGCAGCAACTCCTGGCCATGAAGATTCCAGGTTTGAAAGCCGTTTACTGTCCACCCGAAGGATCGGGCAGGTTCCTTGCCATAATCTCTGTTAAACAGATGTACCCGGGCCATGCCGACCAAGTGCTGACTGCGGCCATCTCTACGGAAATGGGAGCTTATGGCTTGAAAACAGTGATCGTAGTAGATGAAGACATCGATCCCTGGGACATCCCACGGGTTATGTACGCTCTTAGTTTCAGATTCCAGCCTAACCGCTCTCAGGTAATCAAGCGTGGTAGATCAACGCCATTGGATCCATCTCTACCTATCGACGCCAGAGACATAACTGGCCGCCTCCTCCTGGACGCCACCATTCCCTATGATTGGAAAGACAAGCCGATTCCCATCGAACTCGATGCAAAAATGGTGGAAAGAGTTAAGGGACGGTGGTCCGAATTGGGACTGTGAATTGTGAGATCGCTAATACAGAAAACGCTAATCAGCTCGGTCTGTTGAGGAGGACTGAATGAGACCGATTCGTTATAAGCAGGAAATGGTCGATGAATTCTTGAGGAACGGGTATTGGACCCAGGAAACGTTTTACGATTTCTGGGATCGGAACGCCCGTGAATTTGGAGACAGGGAGGCCTTGGTAGATTCCAAATACCGGTTGACCTGGGCCGAGGCAAAGCGTCTAGTGGACGCAATGGCTATTTCATGGGTCGAAATGGGAATTCCGAAGCATTCCCGCATCATCATTCAGTCCCCCAACAGCGTTTACGGCTTTTTGTCCAGGATCGCCTGCGAAAGGGCCGGTCTGATCTCGTTGACTGTTTATCCGTATCTCCGACAGAGGGAACTTGAATACATGGTCGAGCGGACGGAAGCATCGGCCGTTATCATCCTTAATATTTACAACAAATTCGATTATTTGGAAATGTATAAGGGACTACAAAAGCAGTTTCCGCATTTGAAAAACATATTTCTGTTCGACAACGAAGTCCCGGCTTCGGCGCCAGAGGGAACATTTTCGCTTACCCGTATGGTGGATGAGAGGGCCCAAAAGCCGGTTGACAAGTCAATCCTTGCGGAAAGACGGCTGGATCCTATATGGAATGTGGCGCTGCTTGACAACGACGAACGGGAACAACCGGAATTCCCAAACTTGTGGAATGGCCGATGGCTCCACGTGTCTGCACATCAAAGGGCCGTGTGGATATCTGGAAACTGAACAAGGACGATATTACCATGGCTATCGCTCCTCATGCCGGAGGAGCGGCTGGTACACTTACATATTTTGCGGCGCCACTGGCCGGAGCAAAAACGGTCATGTTGGAGGAGTTCTCTCCGGACGGGGCCCTGGCTCTCATTGAAAAGGAAAAGGCTACGGCTATCGGTGTCGTGCCTACTCATCTTGTGAGGATGCTCGACGCCGATACGTCCAAGTACGATTTAAGTTCGCTTCGTTTTATCCGTTCAGCCGGTGGCTATCTTTCCCCCCAGATTGCCGAGGAAGCCGAGCGGGCTTTCGGCGCATCCATCACGAGCGATCTTGGCACCCAGGACATGGGGTCGGTGTCCGGATGCCGCGTCGAGGATTCCAGAGATTTACGCCGACGAACAGTCGGGCGAATGCTTCCTGGAAACCAGGTCCGTCTAATGGACGAGGAAAACAAAAACGAAGTTCCCGATGGAGAACCTGGAGTGCTGTATTTCCGAGGCCCCCACGCTCCTGCCGGTTACTACCGCGATGAAAAACTCACCGCCACTGTTTTCGATCCGAACGGATGGACCACCACCGGCGACATTGTTAAATTCGACCAGGGGTGCCTGTGGATACTTGGAAGAGCCAAAGACATGATTATCCGCGGGGGACAGAATATCTATCCTGCTGAAATCGAAGGCCTATTGAACGATCATCCCAAGGTGGCTTCGGTTGCGGTCGTAGGGTACCCGGATAGGGAAATGGGAGAACGCGCCTGCGCCTACGTGATTCCAAAAGCGGGGAGCCAATTCACGTTCAAGGAAATGGTGGATTTCCTGAAATCCAGGAATATCGCCATGTTCAAACTCCCGGAGAGGCTGGAGATAGTTTCCGAGTTCCCGTCTGTGGGCGATTCCGGAAAGGTTAACAAAGAAACCCTGAAAAAAGATATCAGGGAAAAGGTGGAAGCGGAGGGCAAATCCTGATGGAACGCGTGTCGCTTCTCTTGTCGACACTAGACACAAAAGGCCTAGAAACCTTTTATCTCAGAGATTCTATTAAGAATAGGGGCGGCGCATGCCTAGTCCTGGACATGAGTATGTCCGGAGAATTTCCCGGCGCCGATATTACATCCGCAGAAACAGCCCGGGCGGCAGGAGCCAATATTGAGGAGATTCGGGTATCCAAAGAAAGAAAGAAAATAACCAGACAAATGATTTCAGGCGCAACCAAAATAGCGACTGATCTAATGAAGTCAGGGCGTCTGGGGGGTGTGATTGGTCTGGGAGGTTCTACTGGTAGCCTTATGGCGACTGATGTCATGAGGGCCCTGCCATTTGGAGTTCCAAAGTTAATGGTTTCTTCCACCGCCGCCCTACCCGGCTTGGCTACTCGATACATTGGCGCTGGAGATATAGCTATACTGCATACTGTTATAGAGATCTCCGGTTTGTCAAAGCCACTGATGAACATCCTGGACAGGGCGGCCGCCGCAATCACAGGAATGGCGACGATTGATTCGCTTACTGTTCAATCATCGCGGGATAGCGGGATTCCTCTGGTGGCAATGTCCATGTTCGGTCCCACAGAACGCTGCTCTCATTCCGTGAGACAAAGTCTGGAAGCCATGGGATATCAGGTAATTGGATTCTCGGCCGCTGGAATTTGTGACAGGGCAATGGAAGAGATGATTTCGGAAGGCTTTTTTGACGCAGTCGTGGAATTGGCCCCAGGTGGAGTAGGAGAAGAATATCTTGGAGGCATGAGAGCGGCTGGCGCAAATCGCCTGACCAGCGCAGCCAAAATCGGCATTCCCCAAGTAATTGCGCCGGGCGGGGTCAATCTCACCAGCCCACGAAAATCCCATTACAAACCAGAGCATCATGAACGCCGAAAATTTGAACTGGATGAACTCAGGACATTCTTGAGAGTCTCTGACGACGAAATTGTCGGAATGGCCAAGGTTTTTGCTGAAAAGCTCAACCAGTCCAAAGGACCGACCATTTTTCTCTTTCCTACACAAGGTTGGTCCGCTGTCGACCCGCCCACGGGACACATGTTTGATAGAGATCAGGACAGGTTGTTTCTGATGACTCTAAAAGGGGCGCTTTCATCCGATAAGGTCACCATCAGAGAGGTAGATGCCAATCTGGAGGACCAGACTTTTGCTGACGCCGTCGCGTCCGCTTGTTTGGATATCTTCCCCAAGAGTTTGAAATCACCAAAAGATTAGAATTCTGATTTTAGGTTCTGGGAAACTGTCAACTGCAACAACCGCGGCTTGAATTCGATAACTGGGAATTACTGCCTGCAACCGATTCAGGAGGCCATAATGTTCGTTAGAAATTGGATGCATCCTCAAGAATTGTCAATCTCAAGTGACGCTTTGGCGACAGAAGCTGTTACTCTAATTTCACAGAATAACCTGAAAATGCTGCCGGTAGTTGATAACGGCCGATTAAGGGGGGTAGTGCACAGAAGAGATCTCAGCGAAGCGGCTACCTGTGTAAGTGAAAGTGGTAACACGTGTGAAATGAACTACTTTTGCAACAAGCTCAAGGTCAAGGATGTCATGGTCCGCATGCCTGTGACCGTCTCCGTCGATGATAGTGTCGAAGACGTGCTTATGAAAGGCCGCGAACGAACGATGAGCACTTTTCCTGTGATGGATGGAGACAAAGTTGTTGGAGTGCTTTCCGACCGAGAGATTTTTGTAATGCTTTTCAAACTGTTGGAGGTCGGCCTGGAATGCACTCGTATCACGCTTGCTGATGTAAATCTTAAGGAAGGAACCTTGTCGCAGATTCTAAAAATTGTGGAGGATAGTGATTGCTCCATCCGGGCTGTTTTTACCGTGCCTGAAGGCAAGAACGGGATAGCCCGCGTCGTGCTACGCACGGAATGTAGAGACTCTAGAATTTTGAGCAAGAAACTTGACGGATAATGGCTTCAATATACTGGAATTGAAGGCATAGGCGAAATAATGACGATGGATCGACGGTTTTTGAGGTTCACACGCAAGGAAGGCCATCTCACGGAGTTTGAACCTTACATGGTTTCTGAAATCTCTATTAATGTTCCTTTCGGAGGGAGCGCCTAATATGCTTGAACCTTTTTCGGAAATATATGAATTGGCTTTGCCATTCCTCGACACAAGGAACAACAGAATCCACATGGAAGTATCCAGGGCCTTTGCTGTGAGATTGTTGCAGGCCGAAGGTGGCGAACCGAAAGTGGTCTTACCAGCAATAACACTTCATGATGTTGGCTGGAAAATGGTACCTGAAGAACTGCACCTCAAGGCGTTTGGTCCTCATGATTATGACCGGGCAATTAACCGGATACATGAAGTTGAAGGCGCCAGAATAGCCGGTGAAATTCTCGAAAAGGTGGGATACGACCCGGCTTTAATCGCTGAAATAGTGGAGATCATATGTGGTCATGATTCACGAGAGACAGCGCTATCACTCAACGACGCTATTGTAAAAGACTCGGACAAACTGTGGCGATTTTCCAAAGAAGCGTCGGAAATAGATCCGAAAAGATTCAACATCGATGCGAAGATCCATATTCCTTGGTTAGCTTTACAAATAGAAGGATGGTTCCTCACAAAAACCGGCAAAAAAATAGCACGGGAAGAACAACAACTCAGGTCTAAGGCTCTAGAAACAATTGTAGTTCGACTCGTTTGGAAGGTATAGGAAGCTTCGCGGAGCGTTTTTGTCAAATCAACTGATAAACGCTCCCATCGAAAGCTATAAATCCCTTTTTGACCAATCTTTCGATGTGCTTGTTCATTATTGCCCGTTCACCGAAATCGTAAAACTCTTTAGGCTCACGCTTTTTCTTGTATACGATTCTCTTCTCAACGATCTCCGCAATGCTTCTGGGCTGTTTCAGAAAATCCAGGAGCTTTTCGTCACGTAAGTCAATGACACTGATGTAATTGTCCCAAGCCTCTGGCTTAACGCTATCGTGGATACCCACCCCATGGGAAGTAATCCATAAACGTGCTTCAATCTGACGGAGTCTTTTTACGGATTCAAGGGTTGCGTCGATATCTGAACCGGTGTCTCCGTACCAAGGGCCAAAGGATGTCAGATCATAGTCACCCAGAAACAGAATCTCCAGTTCTCTAAAATACAATGACGTGTGTCCTGGCGTATGACCTGGCGTGTGAATTACCTCAATGGTCATCCCGCCCAAATCAATAATATCCGTTGGCTTGATTAATCGATCCGCAGCCCTGGGTTTGAAATGAAACATTTCGTACATCGTTTTTGTCCATGGCGGCCGCTCATCAGAGTTCATACCATATGCGTCGAAGAAATGGTCTATGCTGCGCAGGGGCTCAGCATCCAATTCGGATATCCAGAGTTCCTTGCTGTCAAATAGGTCCAAATGCGTGAAGTGATCTTCGTGCCAGTGAGACAACCATACTGCGTCCACTCCGGAGTCATTTAGAATTGTGAGGAGCCTGTCCCGGTTGGACGCTGGGTCAATCAAAACCTTTTTGTCACATTTCAGATACAGGGAATGACAGCAAGGATAATTCCCATTGTTGTCTCCCGGGATAAATAGCAGCGGACCAAAACTTTTCTCCATTTCATAATCCTCTATTCCTAGACACGATTCCTGCAATGCCCCGGGCGATTATTTAGCGTCATTTTCGATCCCGAGGTCGTTCCAAGACTCGAATTATGCTCCACGCCATAGACCGAACCAATATACGCAACCAATGTATGCTTAGCTGTCAAGCCCATTCATTACTGATATAATAGTTGTCTGGTCACCGACCAGGTTTTTCAAATCAGGAACCGCTTCTGTAAGATTGTGGTTCTTGAGAGCTACGATGATGAGATCGCAGGGACTGAATGGCTCATCAGGATGAACGACGGGAACGAGATAACGCTTCCCGTTGACCGTGCTCCCTTCTTTTCTCAGCCGATCGTAGCGTGAATCTCGAGCGACTAACACCGTGGAGAAATGTGACGCGTCGAAAAAGTTGGATGCGGATACCGCCCCCATCGCTCCTGCTCCGAGGACGGCAACGGTCTTGATTTCTTTCACTGAACACTCCAATCCTATTGACTTATCTCAAGCCGGTCAGTGGTTCCCGGCATTGATTAACTTACCTTCCCAGCCTGATTCTCGTTATGACATCAATCTGAAAAGGAGACACCCATTAATTCAAATAACTTTACGGACGTTCACGATGATGGCAAGAAGTTTTTTCAATTTTCAGTATTGATGGCCAGAAAATAAAAAGATAAGGAGCCAACATGAACAACTGTCTGATTTTGGTTGATCTACAAAATGACTATTTCCCCGGTGGCGCGATGGAACTTGTCGGTATCCAATCAGCCGCAGCAAACGCTCAAATTCTATTGAACGAATTCAGAAAGACTAAAGCGCCTGTTATTCATATTCAGCACATTTCAGCTCACCCAGGCGCTACTTTTTTCTTGCCGGACACTGATGGAGCAAAAATCAATCAAATGATAACTCCCAGAAGAAACGAAACTGTAGTTGTAAAAAACTATCCCAATGCCTTCCGCAACACATCTCTTGGGAGAAATTCTGAAGAACGGAAACATTTACAACCTGGTGATTTGCGGAGCAATGAGCCACATGTGCATAGACGCAACCACTCGCGCTGCTTTCGACTCGGGATTCAATTGTGTTGTGGCCGAAGATGCTTGCGCCACAAAGGACTTGGATTTCAAAGGAAGAACCATAAAGGCGTCAGAGGTTCATGGGGCCTTCATGGCAGCATTGTCAACTATTTATGCGAAGATCATTTCTACAAGAGAAATTGCGAAAAACATGAAATGAACAATGAATTAGGATATTAACCAGTCTGAACCCGTGGAATTTGTAGGATGGTTATGAATGTGGAAACATCACAACGAACTTGATGAGCCGTTGGCGCAAAATAAATGCATGACCGCTTGAACGACCGGATCAGTTGGTGGAGACAAATCCATAATTCTTTTTAGGTAGTTTTGACGAGTGTCCACGCTCCTGTCTGTTTACTTATTCTGGCGCAGCTTATACACTTGCGCCATGGTCCAATTCTTTCAGACCATCTCTCGCAGTCCAGGGTAAAGGGTTGCGGCGGTAAAATGACCAAAAACAAATTGCATTACGGATGGCTTGTTATCTTGGCAGGGCTCATGGTTACCATTGGGGCTCATGGTTTTGGCCGAATGTCCTACACATTGATCCTTCCGGCAATGAAGGACGGGCTACATTTCAGCTACACTGAACTCGGATTACTGGGGACGGGGAATTTCATCGGATACCTCGTGATGGCTATCATTGGAGGATTTCTTGCCGCACGTTTCGGACCACGAATCGTAATCACACTGGCCTTGGTCTTGATGGGCGTCACAATGATTCTAACCGGCCTGGCCAATAGTTTCTCGTTTGCCTTTGGCAGCAGGTTGCTCACCGGTCTTGGAAATGGGGCTGCGTACGTTCCGGCCATGGCCCTTGGTTCGGCATGGTTTTCAGTCCAGCGTCGTGGATTTGCCACAGGGATAGTATCAGCAGGGATTGGCGGTGGCACAATGATCGCCGGAATCGTAGTCCCTATGATTCTAGGAGCCTATGGAACGGAAGGATGGCGATTTGTCTGGTACTACTTGGGGGCGGCAGTGCTGCTGATTGCGATTATCGCCGGACTGGTCATAAGAAACCGCCCTGAAAATCTTGGGCTACATCAAATTGGATCGAAAGCCGGGATTGCCGGAGATCCGCCGAAAGCGCCATCCGGACCTATGGGCTGGAGCAGGATCTACAAAATGAAGTCGGTCTGGTATCTTGGCACGGTTTATTTTCTCTATGGTTTTTCTTACATCATCTACATGACTTTTTTTGCAGCGTATCTGTGCCGGGAAATGGGAATGGCATCGAGCGAAGCCGGCACGCTCTGGGCATTGGTTGGTGGGCTAAGCATATTTTGTGGCATGATCTGGGGAGGTTTGTCTGACAAACTGGGCCGGGCTAGAGGAGCGGCCATGGCCTACATGGCGCTTGCTTTGTCGTACGCTATTTTTGCGTTGTTTCAAATTACCGTGGGATTTTATTTGTCGGCTGTACTGTTTGGCCTCACTGCGTGGAGTATACCAACTATTATGGCGGCAACGGCTGGTGACTACGTGGGTCCGAGACTGGCTCCAGCGGGGCTTGGTTTTATAACCTTGTTTTTTGGTATCGGCCAGGCGCTTGGACCATGGATCGGCGGGTATCTCGCCGACGTGACAAAGTCTTTCACAGGACCGTTTCTGCTCGCGTGCGCAGTGTCCATAATCGGGGCTGTCATGTCCCTGGGATTGAAACCGATACAATCAGAGGAGTCATAGCGACAAGGCCAGGATAGGCCTTTGCCTTGCGATAGTACCCAAAAGTGTTTTTGGGCCATAGAAGACGGGTCCTGATTAAGACCCAAGCATACGGAGAGTCGATTGCGTGAGAATGAAAATCGCTTCCGCCTGTTATTTGAAGGTCATGACGCGATCATGTTACTGACCGAACCAGATACAGGCGCTATTGTCGACGCCAATACTGCAGCAATTCAATTTTATGGCTATTCTCGTGAAACGCTCTGTAAAATGGCAATAGAGGACATTAATTGCCTGGAAGCGGACGAAGCCTTAGCTGGAAAACAGCATGATAGAATTCACGGACAAGACTATTCCGTGTCCTCACACCGTCTTTCCACCGGTGAAATCCGAACGGTCGAAGTTCATTCTTCCCTCATTGATACTCAGGGACAGATCTTTATGTTTTCTATCGTGCATGATGTCACGGAGCGAACCCTGGCAGAACAAAAAAAAATGGCGCTCCAAACTCACCTTTTTCAATCTCAAAAGATCGAAGCGCTCGGGACATTGGTCGCCGGTATAGCGCACGACTTCAACAACATTCTCCAGATTGTCCTAGGTTATTCTCAGTTGCTGTTGGATGATAGGAAAAAGGGAGAACCGGATTATGAGGATCTTCAAACTATTATCCGATCTGGCAAGGAAGGAGCGGAACTAGTCGAAAAGCTACTTGCGTTCCGTCAACAACGTCAGATTTTTCCAGTTCCTCTGGAACTCAATCATCAAATCAATCACCTGTCGACATTAATATCTCGCAAGCTCCCTACGTCGGTTCAAATCGACCTGAATTTGGCGGATGGTCCAACAACGATTCGTGCGGACCACAATCAGATCGATCAAGTTGTCATGGAACTCGCCATTAATGCTTCAGAAGCGATGCCACACGGCGGAGAATTGAAAATTGCAACAGCGATTGTCTCCTTGAACGACGAATATTGCAGATCCCATCATGGATCGAAACCCGGTAGTTATGTGATGCTGTCAGTTACAGATACGGGTCGTGGAATGGGAAAAGACACGCTGGACAAAATATTTGATCCATTCTTTTCCACAAAACAGAGAGGGGCCATAAGAGGCACAGGACTTGGCCTATCGGTGACACAAGGGATTGTCCAACAGCACGGTGGCCACATAACCTGTGATAGTGAGCTACTCAAGGGGACCGAGATCAAGGTTTACTTCCCTGCCTTGGACACATCCATGACTACTGCGAAACCCCCTATCTCAAGAGTCCAATCAGGAGAAGCGGAAACGATTCTGGTGGTCGAAAATAGTAATTCTGTCGCTGAATTCGAGCGGAAGGTCCTGGAGAATAACGGTTACAACGTCATGGTGGCGATCACTGGAGAGGAAGCCATTGATATCTATCAGGCACGAAAAGATGAGATATCACTTGTTATTCTAGACCTTCTCCTACTGGAGACACCCGAGAGAGACTGCCTGATGGAACTGGTAAAAATTGAACCGTCGATAAGTGTGCTTGTAGCAAGCGGTTATGCCCCAGAAGATGAGTTGCATAGAGATATCCGTCCACTGGTTAAGGGGTTTCTGCATAAGCCATTTGCGATGGCGCAATTACTCGCGTCGGTACGAACGGCGTTGGACAGTGATTGAGACCTCATTCCAAACTATTTTTACATTATTTTGACGCCACAAGATCTTGCTTCAATTCAGTGATCAAGTCTTCCAGGGTTTGGACAGAGGTTTGAACGACCTCTATTTGCAGGGCATCGAGAGCATAACCTGATCCTTTGCCTTCGAGTCGCACGCGAGACCTTACCTGATCGACTCCATATTCTGCAAGCATCTCCGCTGCCTTCACCCCTTTCTGGCGCTCGAGATCTTTAAAACGATTTGGCAGATAATCATCTATTGAAACAGTCCTGTTTGAATAGTTCTTTGAAATAATCCCAAAATAGGGCGCTTCCCCAAAGTGGTCGGATAGTCTGGATTTCTCGTCCGGCAGGTTGAGCGCCGTTATATCCAGGGGCACTGCAATTAGCTCAATATCTTTGTGTTCCGGCTCGTAATGTATAAGAATTTTATCTATGTTCGGGTACTGATCGAGAATTTCCTCCTCAATCTCCGAAGTAAGTTGATGGGCGTCACTAAGAAGCTTTAAGTTTGTAGTAAGTGATATTTCCACAAATTTGAACCTCCCCGAATTCCGGCCCCCAATACTGAGTATTTCCTTGACTTCCTGTCGGCTTTCCAGGATTTTTCTTATCCCGTCGAGAGTAGGAAAATCCAGGGTAGCGTCTAAAAGAACTTTTACGGCCTCGATGAGTATCTGAACACCCATACGGGCCACGATCAAAGCTACCAATAAAGCCACATAGCGATCAAGAGGGTATCCCAAGTATGTGCCAATTATGCCGAACAGGATCACGGCGCTGGCCAGCAGGTCCGTAGTCACGTGTCTGGCGTCAGCCACCAAACTGGGGGAACCCACGTCCAGTCCGATCCTCAGTTCATATCTCGAAAAAATTGCGGCTATCGCCATGATCGCAATGATTCCCACAATAACCTGTGGAAGATTTTTTATTTGCTCATGGGACACCTTCCATAATGCTTCGGCGCCAATTTCATACGCGGCGAAGAAAATAAAGAGTGACGACAGGAGCGCTGCAAGGTTTTCTACTTTATAGAGACCCTCAGGGAAATTCCTCGTTTTACGGTCAGATATTACTATCCCCAAAAATATGGTCAGAGATGAAATTACATCGGCGAAAGAATGTACTGCGTCGGCTTTTAGAGCGAGACTTCCTGAAGCCTCGCCCAAATAATACTTCAAAGCCATAAGCGTAAAGTTTACAAGGCAAGAATATATGGCGACCTTTGAGTATCCGGATACCCGACTTATCGGATTATCTTCGCCTGCAAATTTTTCTTCGTGGTCCACTACAATAATCCGGTCTCGTCCCTGGATTGGTTCTCTGAATGCTGCTGCCGCCGCACCGGGGACATATGAGTTGGCGTCCTCCTCCGAAGGGGACCTCCCACTCATGTTTACATTTCAAACAAAGGAATTTCCTGTTTTGGCTTTCAGTCATGAACTTGCACCAGTGCGTCTGCCACAAAATCTGTTGGCTTGCATTTCAATGTCTTAGAGTCTCTTCGCCATATTTATATACACCCTGCCCTGTTTTTTTGCCGAAATGCCCCGCCTTGACCAGTTTTACAAGAAAAGGAGCCGGCCTGTATTTCTCTCCCAGTTCTCTGTGAAACGTCTTCATGCAGGCCAGAAGTATGTCCAACCCAAAGGCGTCCGCCGCGGCCAGGGGTCCCAACGGGAACGCTAACCCTTTGACGCAGCTTCTGTCAATCTCCTCGGCGCTGGCAAGTCCAGTCTCTAAGGCGAAGAACGCCTCATTAACCAAAGGTAAGTATAGCCGGTTTATTACGAATCCTGGAGAATCTGACACCGTGACGGTCTCCTTGCCGCATTTTTTCAAAAAATCCAGAACAGCTTCATGTGTCTTGTCCGAGGTTTCCGCTCCCCTCACAACCTCCACAAGGGTAGTCAGAGCCGCTGGAATCAAAAAATGAGCGCCAATGCACTGAGCGCTGCGGCCTGTAACCGCAGCCAGTTCGGTAACCCACAGAGTGGACGTGTTGCTGGCTAAAATGGTCTCTTTCGGAGACACTTCATCCAGGATCTTAAAAACGTTCCTTTTTGTGTCGATATCCTCAAAGACAGCCTCTATCACAAGATCAGCGTCCGCAACCCCTTTTGGCATATCAGTACTTGTGGAAATGAGCGAGAGGATGTGATCAATTTCATCCTGACTCATCTTTTCCTTCTTTTTCTGATGGGCGAGAAATGAGCTTATGGCGGAGACTCCCTTCTCCACCTGTTCGCTGGATGTGTCTACCATAGAGGTTGGGAACCCCGCACGGGCGCACACAATTCCAATCTGGCTCCCCATTGTGCCCATGCCTATGACGCTCACCCGCTTGATCAGCATTTATTTCTCCTTATAAACGAGTTATTCATTTCAAAGGCTGACGCTCCTGTACCTAAGCCCTCAGATCCTTTCAACGATTGCGGCTATCCCAAGCCCCCCGCCGCCACATATGCATTCCAGACCATAGCGAGCGTTTCGGCGACGCATTTCGTGGAGCAAGGTCACAAGAACTCGTGTTCCTGTGCAGGCTATGGGATGCCCCAGCGAGATCCCTGAACCATTGACATTGACTCGGGAATACCCCCCCGGTTCAATACCGAGTTCCTTTAAATCAGCGAGGACTTGGGCAGCGAACGCCTCCTGTATTTCTATCAGATCTATCCGATCAAGTGAAATTCCGGTCTGCGAAAGAACTTTTCCCACGGCAGCAGGAATCGTCCTGTACGTATGGCGTGGATCATCTCCCGCCACAGCGAAGGATCTCAACCTTCCGAGCGGCTCCATCCCCATTTGCTGAGCGCATTCCAGCGAAGTCACCAATACGGCTGCAGCCCCATCGTTTTCTGAGGATGAGTTTCCAGCCGTGCATACTCCCCCAAGGATAGGTTTAAGTTGCGCCAATTTTTCCATGCTCGTATCTTCCCTCGGGCCCTCGTCTTCAGAAAAGATAGTTGGAATGCCTTTAAGGCCCGGAATCGGCACAGTGACTATCTCTTCGTCAAACTTCCCGGCCTTCCGAGCGCTGCATGCTTTTTGATGGCTTCCAACGGACCACCGATCACAGTCCTCTCGCGAAATGGCCTCTACTTGCGCTGCGGTTTCTGCCCATGACATCATCGAAGGTAAAATTCCATAACGCTCCTGAGGCTGGGACATAACCCTGGCCCTTTGGATGCGATCGTAGAGAGGAAGGCCCCAGGTTGATAGATCTCCGTGGCCTCGGGGCATACCATGGACCCCGCCAACGCCCCACTTAATTGATCCGGGAAGGTAGAACTCCGCGTTACTCATGCTCTCAACCCCGCCCGCCACTACGATGTCCGCGTATCCGGACTGAATCTTCATAGCTGCTAAACAGACAACATCCAGCCCCGTACAACAACGCCGATCCACAGTGATTCCGGGGATCGAATCCGGAAACCCGGCCTTGAGTAACGCCATCCGGGCCACATTTACAGACTCCCCACTTTGGTAAGATTGTCCCATGATTACTTCATCAATTCGTGACGGATCTAGCGCCGTTCGTTTCACTATCTCCTTGAGGACTATCGCGCCCAGGTCATATGCTGGGATCTCCCTGAGTGATCCCAGGTATCGTCCAACGGGTGTTCGGACCCCAGTAACTATCACTGCATCTCTCATGTTGTACCTCAATCAATTTTATCCATCACGGTCGCCGGTAAGGAACTCCGCGAGTTCCGTCTTCTCTCCAAGAATACCATCCCTTTCCGGTTTTACGCCCAAGATCGCCGGCCTTCACTTTACGCCGGAGCAGTTGTGGAGGAAAAAATCTGTCATCTCGCGAATCCTCGTAAATGGCGGTCAGCGCTCCACAGGAAACATCAAGACCAACGATGTCGCCTGTTTCAAATGGACCCATTTTTCTTCCAAAAGCCAGCCGCACACCTTTATCAATATCCTCCACATTTCCGACTCCAGACTCTACAAGCCGAATCGCCTCAACGTATCCTACAAGGTTGATGCGGTTGAGGAGAAATCCTGGGACGTCACGTTCAACGGTGATGGGTTCCATGCCCAATTGCCTGACAAATTCCGTCGCCCTGTCAACGCTCTCTGGAGAAGTCTGCATTCCCCTGACCACTTCTACTGCTTTCATCATAGGAACAGGGTTGAAGAAATGGAGCCCAACCACTCTTTGAGGAGCCTGAGTAACAGCGGCAAGGTCCGTCACCGGGATTGCCGAAGTGTTACTTGCTAACAGCGCCTCTGGTTTGGCCAATGAATCGAGTTCCTCCATTACACCCTGTTTGACGCGAAGATCCTCAAACACAGCTTCAATTATCAGATCAGCCTCCGACACACCTGAGAGTTCGGTGTCCGTCCGGATGCGGCCCATTATTGCGGCTGCGTCTTCAGTCAACCTGCCCTTTTCCACGAACTTTCCCACCGACCATTTTATGGCGTTGATGGCCTTTCTTAACACCGGAGCGTGGACGTCATTCAAGATAACTTGTCGCCCAGCCTGAGCGCAGACCTGAGCGATGCCTCTACCCATAATTCCGGCCCCTATCACTGCCACCATTTTAACACTCAGCATCTAACCCCTCCTGCTCGATGGTATTGGTCCTTTGCGATAACAAAACATGTCTACCGTACTCCCTGCCAATCCAACAAGCGCTTTGCGATTGAAGTGTGTTCCTTTTCATTTTGAACGAGCCTACTATTAAGGTAAAACATCTCAATCACAATAAATTACAGGAGACAGGTTTCTTGCCGTTGTGGTTCTTTATAGCTCTGGGTTGCGCTTTTTTCGCGGCCTGTTGTGACGCTATATCCAAGAGAATAATGGTGACCGGCGATGAGTGGCTCACCGGCGGAATTCTGCTAACACTAGCGTCACTTATGTTGACCCCTGTGCTGTTCTATGTTGATTTCAGACCACTTACCAGGGAGGGGGCGATTTTATTGGTAGTCACTTTGCCTTTGGAAGCGCTGGCATATTACTTGTTTCTATCGTCAATACGCCTGTCAGCCCTGTCCCTGGTTGCTCCATTATTGGCATTCACCCCCGCTTTCACGATAGTCACTGCGTCCCTACTATTAGGTGAATCAATTGGCGCATGGGGTTTATGCGGAGTTTCCATCGTGACACTGGGGGCTTACATATTGAACATTGACCCATCCCGCTTTAGCCTGCTTGGACCTATAACAGCGATTCTTTCAGATCCCGGCGCTCGGCGGATGCTTCTGGTTTCAGCGATCTGGTCTGTCACTTCAGCCTTGGGTAAGAAAGGCACGATAATTTTTGGGAGTTTACAATATGGTTTTTTGTTAACGCTCATGATTGGTTCCATATTCCTGGTCATTGGAACGTTTAGAATAAAATTGACCAGGGTTCAACTTAACTTAGACAATCGACTCGCCTTTTTCTTCATGATAGGGGCGGTCTTCATGGCTCTTCAGGAAGTTACCCACTTCGTTTCCATAAGCATGGCCCCTGTCGCTTACATGATATCTGTAAAGCGGCTAAGCATGATAATTGGAGTAATCTTCGGGTGGGGGTTCTTTGACGAGGAGAATGTCGTTAACCGATTGGCGGGCGCAGCAATAATGCTGGTTGGGGTGATTATCATATACGGATTTCAGGATGCCGGCGCCTTGCCATAATGAATCCGGTCTAGCCAGGTTAATGTGGCTCCTGTATTTTCACGGATTACTGAGTCTTTCTTTGAGGAAAGTGTAGCGATTTTGGGGCTTGTCGTTTTTAACGGCTATTGCCATCGCCTTTTTGGATCCCACCACGATGACCAGCTTCCTACCTCTTGTGACCGCCGTATACAAAAGGTTCCTTTGCAACAGAACATAGTGCTGGGTCAACAGGGGTATCACAACACAAGGATATTCGGAGCCTTGAGATTTATGGACAGATACGGCGTACGCCAACACGATTTCGTCCAGGTCGGGGTAATCGTAAGATACTGCCCGGCCGTCGAAGATAATAGTGACTTCCTGATTTTCCCTGTCTATCCTGGAAATTCGGCCAATGTCTCCGTTGTATACATCCTTGTCGTAGTTGTTCCTGATTTGCATCACCTTGTCATTGATTCGGAAACTCCGGCCCCCTCTCATTACACCCTCCTCACCAGGGTTGAGGGCTTTTTGAAGTTCCAGATTCAGGTTAGAAGCTCCTACGGTCCCTCTATTCATCGGAGTAAGAATTTGAACATCATCTATAGGGTCAAATCCAAATGCTTTCGGAATCCTCTCGCAAACAAGTTTTAGAATAGTAGCCAGCGCTTCTTCAGGTTCGGTCTTCTCTATGAAATAGAAATCATTCCACCCCTCAGTTGAGGCTTCGAGCCGGGGGATGACACCGCTATTTATAAGGTGGGCATTGACAATGATAGAGCTGTCTTGAGCCTGACGGAAAATTTCAAGAAGTCTAACAACGGGGACAGCTCGGGATTCTATTATATCTTGCAGCACATTCCCGGGACCTACCGATGGGAGTTGATTTACGTCCCCTATCAAGATCAGTGTTGAATGCAACGGCACGGCCTTTAAAAGGTTGTACATGAGCACTGTGTCGATCATGGAGGCTTCGTCGATTATTAGTAAATCGCACACCAGCGGATGCTTGTCATCTCTTTGAAAGCCCCCTTTGTTTGGGCTAAACTCAAGCATTCTGTGAATGGTCTTTGCCTCACGGCCGGTAGCCTCACTCATCCTTTTCGCCGCCCTGCCTGTGGGAGCCGCCAGGAGGATCTCAACCGACAGTCGTTCAAAAATAGCCAATATGGCTTTGATTATGGTGGTCTTCCCTGTCCCCGGTCCACCGGTAATTACCATGATCTTGCTATCAAGAGCTGACTTGACCGCTTCAATCTGATTCATGGCAAGGGACATGGAAATCTCCCTTTCTACCCATTCAACTGCTTTTTCGGCGTCTACCTTCCTTCTGGAATATGGCGCTCTGGTAAGAGTTTTCACCCTGGACGCCACACCGGTTTCGCACATGTAAAATGTCGACAGATATACAGCCACAGTATCTTGGCCCGACAGTCTCTCGATCACTATCCTCTTATCCGAGGACAGACTCTCCAGCGCCTTGGTTATGGCATCCTGATCAACCTCCAGAATTTCCACGCACTTTTCGAGAAGAGACTCGAGGGGATAATACACATGTCCCTCCTCAGCAACTTGACTCAGGACGTAAATGGCCCCCGCCTGCACACGCACCGCGGAATCTTTCTGAAATCCGAGATTCTGGGCTATCCTGTCAGCAGTAACAAACCCAATTCCAAAGATGTCCATTGCCAGGCGATAAGGGTTTTCCTCGACTACTCCGATGGACTTGTTTCCATATTGTTTGTATATCTTTGCCGCATATCCGGCGCTCACACCATGGCCCTGTAAAAATACCATGACTTCACGTACGTGCTTTTGATCTTCCCACGCCCTGCGAATCATGCCTAGACGTTTCTCCCCGATGCCTTCTACTTCAGAGAGACGGCCTGTCGCCTCGTCAATAATTACTAGTGTTTCTTCACCGAAAAGCTTGACTATCCTTTTGGCCATGATTGGCCCTATTCCCTTGACTAACCCGGAACCAAGATATTTTTCTATTCCAGTGACCGTAGCTGGAACAAGGGTCTTATACTGAATGACCTTGAACTGTTCACCAAATTGAGGATGATTGGTCCACTCTCCGGTCGCATTTATAACTTGGCCAGGCAATGGAGCCATAAGATTTCCCACCAACGTTACAAGCTCCCGATATCCCGGGACCTTGAGCCGGAGTATGGTGAATCCGTTGTCCTCATTGTGGAAGGTGATTCGCTCTATCTGGCCTTGAACGCTTGAAACCATTAAACAGAATCCTCAAAATTGAACCTAAAAATAGAGAAAATTATTAGGAATTGAGTTAGCAGAGCCAATTGGTTATGGCAACTATAAAAAAGTGATTGTAGGATAGTGCTGAAGAGGGGATAAAAATCATTTCATGACGCGACGGAAATGTATATCTGTTTTTGTGTTTCCGGGCTCAAAGAAAGTTTAGGGACTAATGACTGAAACTCATAGAATAGAAACACGAACACCGTTCGCCCTAGATAGAGTCAATTGCTATTATATCCACGACTCAAACCCAACGCTCATTGACGCAGGCGTAAACACCGAAGAGTCATTCGAAGCAGTCGAGGCAGGAATCAGGAAGGCGGGCGGCTCAGTTGAAAAGTTGAAAAGGATAATTTTGACACACGCGCATTCAGACCACATTGGTCTTGTGTCTAAAATCGTCAATCTGAGCGGAGCCAAAGTCTATATTCACAGATGCGACGCCGAAAAAATGATCGGTCAAGGCGAAGATGATTTTCTGAAAAGAATCCAAAAGTTCAGAGACTTCTTTGTCGAAGCTGGAGTGCCTCAGAACATGATGGAAAATGCCTTGAGCTTCATGTCTGAGCGTTTCAGGAAATTCTATCTAGGTTTTTCTGCTGTCAAACCTCTAGATGGAGGAGAAATTTTCTTTTTTGATGAATTCAGACTTCAGGTCGTACATACCCCAGGTCACACCAGCGGTTCAATTTGCATGTTTGACAAAACCAATGGCTTATTATTTTCAGGAGACAGTCTCCTTGAAAAGATTACTTCAAACCCAGTGATTGAATTGGGCTCACGGCGCAAGAATGGCAGTTACAGGAGCCTGGTCAAGTATATGGAATCTCTTAATATCATTAAAGATTTATCTGTAATAAATGTTCTACCCGGCCATGGCAAGCCATTTCGAGATCATCACAAAAGGGTCCAGGAGCTTCAGACTCATCATTCTGAACGGATGGACAACATCATTGAAATCCTGAGAGGGTATAAGAATAAATCTGATCCATTTAATGCAATAACACCCTACGAACTTACCAAATTGCTATTCCATTCCCTGAAAGACATAGAGCTTTTTCTTGGGCTCTCAGAGGTTTACGGCCATATGGAAGTGTTGGAAGACAAGGGCTTGGTTTCTTCTTCCAAGCAGGAACAAATACGGGTCTACCATCTTCAAAATAACTGTCATCCATCAGTTTGATTTCAGGAGAAAATCATGTCTGAGTACCGTATTGAGACAGATAGCCTTGGGCAGGTGAAAGTCCCAGCCGACAGGCTTTGGGGCGCTCAGACGCAGCGTTCCCTCGAACACTTCAGCATCGGCGATGACCTGATGCCACGTGAAATGGTGGGCGCTTACGCTGTCCTCAAAAAAGCCGCCGCATTGGCCAACCACAGAGGCGCCAGACTGACCACGGCGCAAATGGAACTCATTGCCCAGGCCTGCGATGAAATCCTGGTTGGACAACATAATGATCAATTTCCTCTTCATGTATGGATGAGCGGCAGCGGAACTGATTTCAACATGAACGTTAACGAGGTGATTTCCAACAGGTGCTGTCAAATTGCAGGGACCCCTTTAGGCAGCAAGAAACCATTGCATCCCAACGATCATGTTAACATGTCCCAATCCACAAATGACACTTTCCCATCTTCTATGTCCATTTCAGCCGCTGTCGGTGTTCAACGCAACCTGATTCCAACTGTAATGGCGCTCCGGGATGCCATAGGCGCCAAAGCGGAGCAATGGAAGGATATAGTCAAAATAGGCCGGACCCACATGCAGGACGCTACACCTCTTACTCTCGGCCAGGAATGGCATGGCTATGTCGGGATGCTCGATGAAGCCATTCGTCACATCAAAGACAGTCTCACGGGTGTCTACCATCTTGCCCTTGGAGGCACTGCAGTGGGAACTGGGCTCAACGCAGCCCCTGGGTTTGCAAAAGACGCTTGCGCTGAGATCGCCCATTTAACCGATTTACCTTTCGTTAGCGCACCTAACAAATTTGCTGTTCAAGGGGCTCATGACTCACTGGTGATGCTTTCCGGAGCCCTGCGGTCGCTGGCCGTTTCACTTTACAAGATAGCCAACGACATCAGGCTGTTAAGTTGTGGTCCTCGCTGCGGATTTCATGAATTAAAGATACCTGAGAATGAACCCGGATCCTCGATCATGCCGGGCAAGGTTAATCCCACTCAGTGTGAAGCGCTCGCGATGATAGCTGTTCAAGTCATGGCTAACGATGTCGCGGTAGGTTTCGGAGGCGCTTCTGGATATCTGGAAATGAACGTCTACAAACCGTTGATTATCGCCAACATAATGAAGTCGATTCGTATCCTTACCGACGGGTGCAACAACTTTAATATTTTTCTCATTCAAGGCACAGAGCCGAATCTCAAACAAATAAACCGCTTTCTGGAAGCTTCATTGATGCTTGTCACAGCTCTGTCTCCCGAAATAGGGTACGACAAAGCATCCGAGATCGCTCGCTACGCCGATGACCACGATTTGACGCTGAAAGAGGCGGGATTACAGCTTGGCTATGTGAGTGTGGAGGATTACGATCGAATAGTTGATCCTAAAAAGATGGTCCATCCTTACGTCGCTGATTGACTACTTTCCGCCGGTTCTTGACCCGATTGCCATAGGCGCTGGTAATCGCCTATTCACTGAAAAACCTTAATGAGGTCAAACTTCGTCAGTAAAGCTGAGGACGATATTATGAGAAAACCTTTAATTGCCCTATCTCTGTGGGCGCTAGTGTCTCTGATATTAGCGGGTACAGTTTTCGCGGAATCAGCGACACACCCTCTGGAACCCATCGATATCTCAAGCCCAAGGGCCACGCTGGAATCTTTTATACAAAGCTCCCATAAAGCCGCATCCGCATATATGGCAGGGGATTTTCAAGAGGCCGACGTTTACGTAACGCGGCTTCTACAATGCCTCAATCTTGACGAAGAATTACCTGACCTCAGGGAGGCCATCGGATTCGAGAGCATGCTGTATCTAGCGGAAATTCTGCATCGTATCGAAATACCTCCTTACGACGATATTCCAGACCAAAAAGCTGTCCGGGACCAAAAAATAACCAGTTGGACCATACCTTACACGCCTATCACCATTGGCCTTGTGAAAGGTCATTCGTCTTTGGAAAGGTTCCGTTTCACCCCTGATACTTTGAAAAGACTCCCAGAGCTTTACCTCAAGGTTGAGGGACTTCCATATTTGTGGGGAACTGAAGGTATGGGGGCATACAAAGAACTCACTTCCCACGGGGGGCTTTTCATAACGAGGAGATTCATTAATTACCTTCCCGGTTGGGCCATGACCCATTTTTTGGGGCTGCGTTTTTGGCAGTGGGCTGGTTTAGCTCTGTTCATTCTGGGCAGCGCTCTGTGCACCCTGCTGTCCTACATATACGTCCGAAAGGCTCTTGAAGCCTTGGACAGGAAATTCGGCACAAGTCTTAAAACATAACGTGGGAGGATTAATTTTACCTCTAGGACTGATCTTTTTCCCAAAGATTGGTCTATGGTTCATTGTCTATGAACTACATATTTTCAATGCCGACATCTATATGCCGATAGCCTTGGCTCTCTTACTTTTTCTTTATTTAGGCGGAATCTGGTTTGTAGGCGCTGTGCTTCACAGAATTTCATCAGTGGTAATTTTCCTGGGTGGTTTCGCCAAGGAGGGCTTGGACACTCAGCTCATACGGATAGGATTTCAAATCCTGGCGTTAATCATTATCGGCATCTTGGCCATAGATTTTGGGGCTCGGTTAGGGCTGCCCACTTATTCCATGGTCACCGGCCTTGGCATCGGCGGTCTCGCTGTCGCTTTGGCGGGACGGGAAGCCTTGTCCAATCTCATCGGAACGATTATGATAATCCTGGATCAGCCATTTAAGCCAGGTGACTACATTGTAATCGGTGACAATGAACACGGCACTGTTTCCGAGGTCGGTTTCAGAAGCACACGAATCCGCACAAGAGATGGGATTCTCATATCAATTCCGAATTCAATTGTCGCCAATATGAAGATAGTGAACCAGAGCGCTCCCGTCACTGTATCCAGAGTTCATGTCCCTGTTGGCGTAGCCTACGGCGCAGATCCTAAAGAAGTGGAGGAAGCTTTATTGGCTGTCGCCGCTAAAAGTGAACATGTTACATCCGTGCCTCCGCCTTCAATCAGGTTCTTGGGATTCGGAGATTCAGCTCTGAACTTTTCTTTACTCTGCTGGATAGAACTACCGGAGTTCAGGGGACGCGCTCTGTCCCAGTTAAACTGGGGCATCTATGAGGAATTCCAGAGAAGGGGAATTACCATGCCCTTCCCTCAACGAGATATTCACGTTGTCACGAACTGACAATCATTCCTGATATCATAAAGGGAGACAATAGTGGCCAAGAAAACCAGGAACAGTCTCTTCACCCGCTCGTTCATGAAACAGTCAATATAACAATTAAACGAGCAGATACTTTCTCATCACCTCTTCGTTCTCACGTAATTCCTGAATGGTCCCCTGGTACCGGATGACGCCGTTGTCCAGGATATAGCCTCGATCACTTAGACTCAGGGCAGTTTTTTGGTTCTGCTCGGCTAATAGGATGGTGAGACCGGCCTTCTTCAAAGCAATTATGTGCTGTTCCAGCATTTCTACAAGCATCGGAGCCAGCCCCTCAGTGGGTTCATCCAACAGCAACAATTCCGGGTTGGTGACCAGGGCTCTGCCGATAGTCAGCATCTGCTGCTCTCCACCGCTTAAAAAGCCGGCTTTTCTGGATCTGATGTGTTTTAGAGGAGGGAAAAAGTCATACACTCTGTGTCTATCCCATGAATCCGACTTATCGACTGACCTTTCCGATATCTCCAGATTTTCCTCAACAGTGAGATCAAAAAAAACCCTCCTGTCGTCTGGAACAAAGCCCATTCCCATTCTCGCGATCAGATATGGCTTTTTTCCGGTTATGTCTTTGCCTTTGAATTCTATTGCGCCCTGTTGTGGAGGATTTATACCCATGACACTCTTCATGGTAGTGCTCTTGCCTGCCCCATTACGCCCGAGCAGACAGACTATTTCTCCCTGGGAAACAGTGAGGGACACCCCAAACAGTATGTGACTCAACCCATAGAAAGTATGAATCTCTCTTACTTCCAGCATCAGCGGGCACCCCCGAGATACGCTTTTTTAACCCGTTCGTTCTCTCTGACCTCAGATGGAACGTCCTGAACAAGTGATATACCTTGTTGCATCACCATAATACGGTTCGCGAAGGAAAAAACGAGTTCAATATCGTGCTCGCAGAAAAGAATTGTTAATCCTAAATCCGAATTTAGATGTTCCAGTAATTTTATCGTACCTGCCGTCTCTTCCGGAGACATTCCGGCCGTAGGCTCATCCAGAATTAGCAGATCAGGATTGGCGCCCAATGCAATCGCTATCTCAAGAACCTTCTGCTCGCCATGGGACAATGAGCCACTTACCCTTGCGTCAATTCCTTTCAAACCCACGCTATTCAATATTTTTTCGGTTTCTGATATAGCGACTCTTCCAGCTGGTGTGACTAAATCAAATCCCCGTTTCAATCGAGAGAGCACGGAAACCTGAACGTTTTCAAAAACCGTCAACCGACTGAAGATGTTGACAATCTGAAAGGACATGCTCAACCCGCGCCTGCATATCCGATAAGGAGACAATCCCCCGATATCTTTGCCATTGAAAACGATACGCCCTTTGTCAGGTTTAAGATAACCGGAAATAAGTTTGAAGAGAGTGCTCTTGCCAGCTCCATTCGGCCCAATAACAGCGACTATTTCACCCTTTTTAACTTCCAGATTGGCCTTCTTGACGGCCTGAAAAGGACCAAAAGATTTCTGAACGTCTCTAACGCTCAACATTCATCTACCCTCTCCGGTTGAGCTAACGTGACTCTTGAAAAAACGTTGAAGGTAACCAAGCGCTCCTTCTGGAAGAAAAAAAATCAGGAGCATAAGAATTATAGCGAGAACCATGGTCCAGGTACTGAGTATAAATACCCACGATGGTCCTCAAGCATACAATTATGCAAGCTCCCAACATTGGCCCAAAAAAACTGAACCACCCGCCGAGAAGACACATGATTATGAGTTCAAGGGACAAAGTCCAAGAAAGGAGATCTGGAAAGGCTGATCCTTCAACCGCTACAAAGAGCGCTCCAGCCACCCCGGCGAAAAAACCCGCTATCATCTGTGTCACGAGCTGATGATAGTGGACCTGAACGCCTATGCCTTCACTGCGCTCCGGGTTGTCCCGAATGGCCTGGAGAATCATTCCAAAAGGGAGAATTCAGAATCATGTACATCAGCGCCATGCACAAAACTGAAACAATGAGAGTCAAGTAGTAGGATCCGGTTACAGAGCTTATTAACTCAGGAAGAGGAACCCCGTGAAGTCCATCGTCCCCTCCTGTGAAGGAGTACCATCTAAAGATTACTATCCAGACCAATGATCCGAGTGATAGTTGAAGCATTCCAAAATACAGTTTTGAAAGTCGGACGCAGATAATCCCCATAATCAACGCGAGAAACGACGAAACTAACGGTCCGGCTAAGAATCCCACCACCGGCGGCAAAGACGTCTTCATCAGGAAAAGTGATACAGCGTAGGCCCCTACCCCATAGAACACAGCGTGATGGAATTGATACATGCCGCCGAAACCAAGCGCCATGTTTAGACTGGTGGCCAACAGACCGGTTAGAAGCATAAGGGCAAGTAAATAGTTGAAAAAACGAGGTAACACAAGAGGAGCTACCGAGAGCGCTATTATCAGGGATAGGCCCAGAGCCGCCAATTTTATTCTGCTAAATCCTCCCGACACTCTCTTGGAACCTCCCTACCACGTTGCTCTCAGTAGTCCTTTGGGGCGAAAGATCAGAAACAATCACGACCACGGCGTAAGGAAAAACGATTGAGAATTGCGGCCAAACAAGTATTCCCATAGAATCCGTCAACCCGAAGATCAAGGCTCCGAGCAGCGCCCCCCAAACGTTACCCAGACCCCCGATAATCACGATAAGAAACGCTTCCATGATTATTGTATGGTCCATACCCTGGTTGATATTCTGAGTAGGAGCCACTAGAGCCCCACCCAGGCCTGCCAGACAACAACCTATTACAAATACGGAAGCAAAAACCCAACTAACGTTTATTCCTACAGCGCTTACCATATCCCGGTCAACGGCCGCCGCCCTTGCAATTTTTCCTATCTTGGTTCGCTGAGTCAGGTACCAGAGGCCAAAAGCGACTAAAGGGCCTAAACTGAGCAAAAACAGGTTGTATTTGGGGAACGGCATACCGAGGATGGGCAATGAGCCCTGCAAAATCTCCGGAGGGCTCATGGATCTATATTCCGACCCCCATACCAATTTCACAAGGTCACGGAACAGGAGCATTAAGGCAAAAGTAAAAAGGAGCAACATGAGATGCTCCCTGTCATAAAGATGGCAGAAAAGGCCCCGTTCGGCTACGAGGCTTATCAGCGCCACACCTATCGGGGCTAGAATTAACGCCAGCCAGAACCCAGTAGCGCCAGGGCCGAGGACATAAGCGATCGAGTAACACAGAAAAGCCCCAATCATGTACAGAGAGCCGTGCGCCACATTCGGGATCCTAAGCACACCGAGAACCAGACTCAGCCCCGAGGACACTATGAAAAGAATGGTTGAACGGCTCAATCCTACAATAAATTGTTGAACCAAGCCATTCAGTGTGATTGTTGATAAATCCATGCTCGTTGTTTCAGATCACTATTTGTGTTCTCTAGCCTTTTTTATGTCTTCAATTGAAGGCATGATTTCTGCCGCCGGGATAGTCATTATATCCGTGGCGATCAGGAAGTCATAACCGGGGACCTTCTTGGTGACACCCATAAACATTGGCAGCATCAACTGATTGTCAAATTGCCTCACGGTAAGCTTTCCAACTGGGCTATCAATGGTAAGTCCTGAGAGGGCTTCCGCGAACTTCTCCGGGTCAACTTTACCCGCCTTCTCATACGCCTTTGCGATGAAATTGGCGGTGTACCATCCGATCAAGCTCCCAAATGAAGGATAACGATTATAAGCAGCCCTGAACTCGTCAACGAAAACCTTATTTTCAGGGGTTTCAGGGTAGTAAAAATAATAATTGGATGTTCCAATAACACCTTGAGGAGCGTCAAGTCCCAATGGTCTCAAAGTAGACAATTCTGTCGCCGTATGCATGTAAATAGGGACTTTTTCATTGAAACCCGTATTTTTGGCAGCCTTCAGAAACGGTATGCAACCCGCCCCTCCGGTGGCCACAATGACCGCATCCGGCTTGGCCGAAAGGATAGAGGTTATATAGGGCGTGAAATCAGGCTCTCCCACCTTCCACCAAGACTGGCCCATCAACTGAACATCCGGTTTCATTTTTTTTAAGTGGTTCCACACTCCATCGGCTATGGCGTGTCCATATTCATAATCATCACCGGCAATCCAGTATTTCACAAACGGACGCTTTGACAAACCTATTGCGGCGGCTTTACCGATCATTTCAGTGTTTTCATTCATTGAAAAAACATATTTATGGCCTTTGGCCCCTGTAATATTGGAGCTTTTTCCGTAGGTCACCAAAAACGGTATCTTTTCTTTCTTGGCAAGGTCTGAAACCGCCAGAGAAACTGCGCTGTTAATGGTTCCCATCAGTAGGTTGACATTTTCACGCATTATCAGTTCCTTAGCCTGTGTCAGCCCCAGATCGACCTTGAATTTGTCATCCCGGGTGACAAAGCTAATTTTCTTGCCGAGGACACCGCCACTAGCGTTTATTTTGTTTAACGCAAGTTTGAATCCGTCCAGGACATCCAGCCCATATGAACTCGGAGGCCCACTATAGGTGTCGATAATCCCGATCTTGATGTCATCCGCGGCAAAACCGGAACCGCTGCAAACTAAAACTCCCATGAACAGACACACAATCGTAAACATCGAAAAAATCTTGCTCATAACGAACCTCCATAATTTTCAGGATTACTTCGATGGAATATTAAATCTACGCAATTTTGCTCCCCAATTTGAAATAGTATAGTAAAATGCCGGCCACTTTTCCACTAAACAATCCAAATGAGGACGTCAAGATTGTTAATCAATTTTTTTGGTGAAAAAATCACATGAAACCAACATCTTTTCCACATTCGTTATTTTCAACAAGCGAGGCTTTGGGCGAATTGATCCTCATGCCATTTAACCGTTTCGCCTCCATGCAGGCTGCAAGCGGAGCGGTTCTACTCGCTGTAACAGCGGCAGCCTTATTCTGGTCGAATTCAGATTTAGCGGGATCATATAACTGGTTAAAACATATGCATCTTCAAATCAGGGTTGGAGATTACTCACTCGATAAGTCTCTCCACTTCTGGGTTAACGAAGGTCTAATGACATTTTTCTTTTTTGTCGTCGGGCTGGAAATAAAACGTGAGATACTGGTGGGGGAACTGTCGTCCCTGAGACAGGCGTTACTGCCTGTAGCAGCGGCGCTTGGAGGCATGATAGCTCCTGCGCTCCTGTATTATCTGTTTAATGCGCAAACATCCTGGGAAAAGGGTTGGGCTATTCCCATGGCTACAGATATAGCGTTTACCATGGCGGCCTTCACGCTTCTGGGATCAAAGGTTCCTCGCACACTCAAGGTTTTCTTTGCCGCCCTCGCCATTGTAGACGACCTGGGCGCAGTCGCGGTTATCGCAATGTTTTACACCTCCGAACTCGCTACCAATTACCTGTTTCAGGCTTTCATGTGGTTCCTTTTGTTAGTGTCCTTCAATCTTCTTGGGTATCGCAGGCCTCTCCCGTATCTAATTGTTGGAAGTATAGTCTGGTGGTCCTTTTACATGTCAGGAATCCATTCGACAGTTGCGGGAATTCTGGTCGCTTTTGCAATACCGGCCCGGTCGCGTCGTGACATGACCGCATTCAGGGATCGTTTGAAAAAGTTGTCTGATCGTCTAATAAATACGGATAAATCAGCCATATCCAGCCCCATGGATGAAAATGGTCAAATGATAGTCAGAAAAATTGAGAATCTGTGTCGAGACGCTCAAAACCCTCTTCAGAGGATCGAATATGCGCTACATCCCTGGGTTGTTTTTCTGATCGTTCCGCTGTTCGCCCTATCTAATGCTGGGGTAATATTGGATTGGGGCGTCATTTACGAAACGTTGACATCGTCCCTCTCTTTAGGAATCACGATCGGATTAGTCATAGGAAAACAATTAGGCATCGCATTGGCGGTCTGGTTGACCGTAAAGTCCGGTTTGGCCGTTATGCCATCCGGAGCCACTTTCGGACAGGTGTATGGGGCGGCTGTGTTGTGTGGAGTAGGTTTTACAATGTCTATTTTTGTCGCTGACCTGGCCTTGGGGGAATCACCTGATCTTGAATCAGCGAAAATAAGTATATTGATCGGATCCCTTATATCCTTTCTCGTTGGTTTCTTGATTCTCTACCTCACTTCCAGGACATAGAAGCGAAGCCGGCGAAGAAATGGAGGCAGTAAATGTGTGACATAATCACTCCCATCCGAGACACGGGCAAGCGTCTTCGAATAAGAGTGATTATGAGTCTAAAGGAGAGATCTATCTACTTGGCGAGTTCCCATTTTCCGTTTACTACCTTGACTATTATCATCGAATCAGGGCCAAGACCATTATGATCCTCTGCTGTCAAGTTGTAGGTTCCGCTTATCCCAACATGGTTCTTGGTTTGTTCAATGGCGTCACGAAGTTTCGCCGGTTCTACGCCGGCCTTTTTCATGGCGTCAGCCACTATGTAAATAGCGTCCCATGCATAACCGGAGTGAGTATTGATCGGAAATTCTTTGTTAATTTTGTACACATCGTTGTATAGATGCACAAAATCCTTAATCACTTTCTTTTGCGGATCACTATCAGGTAGTTGCTCCCAAGCCATTAACTTTGTTGATGGCATCATGCTACCGTCCGCGGCCGGTCCTGCCAGCTCAACATATTTAGGATCAGGGATTCCGTGGCACTGGAACAACGGCTCCTTGAGATTCAGTTGCTTGACATTCTTGGCTACGATAGCAGCGGCGGGGCCAATCGTCCAGCAAACGATCGCGTCCGGCTTCGTTGAAGACAGCTTGGTCAACTGGGCGGTTACATCCGTATCTTTAGGATTAAAGGACTCATCACCCACTATGGTCAATCCATACTTCGGAGCCAATTTTTCCAGCCAGCCCTTTCCATCCTTACCAAAACCATCAGACGCCGTAATCAATGCGACCTTTTTAAGATTCGCCGTTTTTAAATAGTCGTAAAGTTTCTCTACGGCGGTGGAGCTTCTCTGGGGAGACTTGAAAACCCATTTGTAGGTTCCGAGCGGACCTCCACCCATGATTACAGGATCTCCTCCAACCGTCATAAAAGTGGGAATCCCAGCGTCTTCAACCAATTTCTTAACCGCCATCCCCAGGTCGGTCCTGTCTGGTCCTATTATCGCCGCAACCTTGTCCACATTGATGAATTTTTTGACCACCATGATTGCCTTGGTGGGTTCAGATTCCGTGTCACCCACTACCAGTTCTATCGGACGACCGTTTATCCCGCCCTGCTTGTTAATATTCTCGACCACCATCTGGGTGACAAGTTTGGTTGGCGTTCCGATAGCAGCGGCTGGACCGGACAATGAGTACACTGCCCCGATCTTGATGGGGTCAGCGGCGTTCACATTCCCCAGGAAAAGGATACACATACATATCCCTAGAAAAGCGACGATCTTCTTCATAGGACCTCCTTTTTTGAAACATATTATGGCTTGAAATAAAGATTGAGAAAAAACAGTCCCTCCCGGTTGAATACAACAATTCTGAGAAATTGAGTCGCCCCGGATACTCTTCCTTACCCTGTTCCACATGAAGACCTGCCTGGAGTATCGTCAGGTTAACGCCGCTCGGCAAGATCATTTCCGAGGTACGTTCGACTGTATCCCAACCAATTGTAGCTTAACGCCTTTAATTAACTTTTCTGAGAGCCGCTGCCTTCTTTCTTCGCAAGTGTGTGGCAGCAGCCCAGATTCCTAAAGCTACGAGACCCAAGGCTCCAACTACCATATCCAGTTCATGAGAATATTGCTGAACCAGCGTCCAGTTCTGACGCAACTTGTACCCGCAGAATAACAGAAATGAGTTCCAGATCGTCGCTCCTGCAAGGGTAAAAAGGCAGAAATGGCTCACCTTCATGCATCCCAGGCCGGCTGGAATGGAAATGAGGTGCCGAATAACAGGTATGAAGCGGCTGATAAAGATTGTCCATGAACCGTTCTTCTCAAACCAACGTTCCGTCCATTCCAGATGTTCATGGTTAAGAAAAAGATATCGTCCAGCTTTCAGGACTAGAGGTCGCCCTCCCCAAAGCCCCATATAATACGAAATCAGCGAACCGATCAGTGAACCGAGAGAAGTGAATATGATCGCTGTTGGTATGGAAAACTTTCCTTCCGCGGCTAAAAATCCTACAAAGGGCATCACCAATTCACTGGGAACCGGAGCGATCATGCTTTCCAAAGCCATGAGAAACGCGGCCCCCCAATACCCTAATTGCTCAATTATATAAGTAAAATATACCGTTAGCTGTGCTACCATGCACCGGACCTTTCTCAGTTCTTAAGTTCCACACATAATAGGAGTATGTGGATAGCAGGAAGGGCGGATGATAGCATGAAATTATGTCTTTCTCAACTTTTCGCCTCGAAATTCAGCAAGTCCCACAGAGAAGCAGAGCCGTTACATGATCCCGGGTTCCCAGTTCCTTGGCCCGGAGCAATAGTCGGTCACACGCTTCTTGAGGATCTTTGGATTCTATGGTCAGTCTCAGTATTTCTTTGTCCTCAATTACGTCTGTCAGGCCGTCGGAACATAAGAGCAAACACGAATCACCATTCCACACCCCTTGGGTAACATGAGGCTCAATCTCATCTTCAACCCCCAAAGCCATCCATAGCCCTGCGCTTGTCTCCCTTAGTTCCTGAAAAGAGGACATTTCATTTGCTATAAAAGCGGACATTTCTATTTGTTGCTAACAGAATAATTTTTTGAGGGTTAAGAATTGGGGGATTGGCCCAATAGCCGAGTGTGGCAAACTTAGGAAAAGATGGTGGACACGGTCCACCCTACGTCTGGGAGCAATATCGAGGAGCGGCGAAAGTGAGCTCTGCAACAAAACATCTTAACAAGTGGCGCAACAGATTTCTCACTGCGTTCGAAATGACAGGATGGCGCCCTCGGGCCATCAGGCTTATTACCCTCTTTATTACCCTCTTTAGAGGGCATTACCCTTTTTCTTCCATGTTGCGCCGGGACCACGCCCCAGGCATTCGACAAGGCCGGTAGTCTTCAGTCCACGAAGGACCCTTCGGATCATGTCTCTACTTACACCTGGGCAGGCGATCTCCAGTCTGTTCAGTGTGAACTCGCCCGGCATAGCGCTTATAGCAGCCACAATCATCTCGGTCTTGGCCCCACGAGGGCTATCTGTACGCCCTAAACGTTGCTCGAATTCCCGATATGCGGTCTTTAAAATAAAAAGTAGATAGTCAATATAGGGCCAGGGATTGTGTCTTCCTTCATGCCATCCCATTGAACTCTGTTCAAGTGTTTCGTAATACCGTTCTTTGTTCTGCTCAATTATTCTTTCAAGGCTGATGTAACGGCCAACCTGACATCCAAGATGGTAGCACTGCAGCAACAGCAGGAGTCTTGACACGCGGCCATTTCCGTCACGAAATGGGTGGATGCAAAGAAAATCAAGATTGAAACCTGCCATAGCGATAAGAGGATGAGTAAACGTCCCTTCAAGTAACCTGTCCAACAACTGAATCAATTCCCGCATAAAAACACTCGTATCGGCCGCCGGGACTGTCTTGAACCGTACACGAGATGAGCCATTTTGGTATCGTTCTATGATGTCGCCATCTTTTTCCTTATATTTCCCGGCATCCCAAATCTCCCCTTTGGCAAGCATGTGAAGCTTCAAAATTGTCTCTTCGACAACTGGCAAGTATACGGTTTCTTTATGGATTAAATCAAGAGCTTCACGATAACCCCGAACCTCTTCCTCGTTTCGGTCACGAAGGGTTGTCTTACCAAAAACGATCGTCCCGACCCGGGCATTGTCAACATCTACCCCCTCTATGCGGTTAGACGAGACAGCGCTTTCAATGAGCGCGTGCTCGCGCAAAACACGCAGACGTTGCGGCGCCTGGCGTGTGAATAGTTCCTGTCGGCCTTTCGCTTCGCTGATGTCCGATAGATACCAGGCTGTTGAGGCTGGGATCATCTCGGGTTTGGCCTGTAACAACCGGAGTGTCATCATGTGTTATGGCTTCTCCGCCTAAAACTGTTTTTCATACATGTTAAAGATTCAGACATAACGTTGATTTTGTCGAGCAGTTTAGATTTCTCACCACGTTCGAAATGACCCCCCAATCAAGAAGTTTTACATAGTCGTCTCACCGAACTGTTTCGCCATCTTATCCTGGATCTCTTTCATGGACAGGATCTTTTGCCCTGTTTTACTTTCAAATTCGGAGACCATTCTAAGAATGTCTTCGGCCAGCGTCTTGGCTGTAATAAATGACATTTGAACTACTGTAGGCGCTGTCCCGGTCGATTGAGCGATAACAAACATGTCACTGACCGTGTTCCCTACAAGAGTTCGGTTGATGTAGAGTTTTGGAACCTGCGGATTGTTAAGAATTGCAGAAATATCCATTCCCTGATTCTGATCTGTTTTCGGCGCTTCAGACATGTTATGTTCTCCCCTATGACATTGAAATTGAACTGACTCCGCATTACTCTGACTCAGCGTAACAAGACCTTACGTAAAGTCAAGAAAAAGAAACATGGGAAAAACCACACAAATCTTTTCGCAAATACTGCTGATCTCAGGAATTATGCTCACGTTAGCAGCCTGCGATTCAACACGGGAGAGTTCAAAACAGACAACTCCTCCTGTTCCTGAAAAGAAATACAAGATAGCCACTCTCGTAAAAGTGGACGGTATACCGTGGTTCGCAAGAATGAGAGTGGGAGTGACGACGATTTGCTGATACAACCGGCCAGGACGCTTTCATGGTGGGGCCGGCCAGGGCTGATGGCGCTTTACAGGCCCAGATGATCGATGAACTGGTCAACCAGGGAGTCAACGCCATTTGTATTGTGCCCTTCTCCGTTTCCGCGGTGGAGCCTGCTCTGAAAATCGCTAGAGACAAAGGCATTGTGATAGTGGCCCACGAAGCCTCAAACATAGAGAACGCGGACATAATCATCGAACCATTCGACAACAAGGCATGGGGCCGTCATCTCATGGATGAACTGGCCTCATGCATGCAGAGGAAGGGGCCTTACGCTATAATCTTAGGCAGTTACGGCAGCCAGTCGCACATGGAGTGGTACCGGGCCGCAGTAGCTCATCAACTTGAAAAATATCCCAACATGAAATTAGAGACAGAAGCTATTGAGGATCATGACAATCCCGCCCGATCTTACGCTAGAGCAAAAGAGTTGCTCAGCCGATTTAAAGATCTAAATGGAATTCTGGGACTTACCATGGCGTCCTGCCCTTCCGCTGCTCTAGCTGTGGAGACGGCAGGACTTAAAAACAAAGTCAGTGTAGTTGGTGTGTCCCTGGTTTCCGCATGCAAGTCTTATCTCGCTGACGGTTCGTTGAAGAAAATAAGTTTCTGGGACCCCGCCGACGCGGGCTATGTCATGAACAAAATCGCTCTAAAGTTGTTGCAAGGAGGTAAGGTCAAAGCCGGGGACGACATGGGTGTGAAAGGATATCACGATCTAAGGCAGGATATGGCCAAGCCAAACCTTTTTTTCGGTAAAGGCTGGATAGATGTGACCAAAGACAATATGGCCAATTACCCCTATTGAGTTGAAACCACGGAAGCATGGACGCTACTAGACGGATGGCACGGTTTGAACCAACAGTGAAGATCAACATAAAATTAACAGTCATCCTGGGCTTTGTGCTCATGGTGGCGCTTATCATGATAACAGCAGGCGCCGGGTATTTCGCCCTAGCAGAGGCAATAGAGGACGCCAGTCGCTATAGGGCGCTGGCTCATGACACGACCCTGGCTCATGAAATCGGATCAAACATGCTCCTGCTTGACGAGTCTCTAGGTGGCTACTTGCTTAATCGTGACACTCAATCGGTTTGGGACATAGATTATCGATTGGCCCTGACCAGGCGTATGGCCCAGAGGGCTAATAGCTCGAACTCAATTCCGCAAATACGCGATATCCTGGAAAGAGTCGACGACACTCTGGCACGGTTCTCCAGGAACTTTGACAAGCTTAGAAGACTTGATCAAACCAGGGATCAAGTTCTTTCAAAAACACCAACCGACCATCTGAAGCTTCAGGAGATAGACAAGCAGAGAAAGATTCTTAAGAACTTTTTTCAGATTGCTACTACCAAAGTTTCGAATAACGTAGAAAGCGCAAGAGAAACAATCAAAATTCAACAGGAAGCGATAGACGCAAAGCTCCAAAGTTCGTTCCGAACTACCATGTTTGTAGTAGGTATTACGGTGGTTGGCGCTGTTCTTGTAGCCTTCATTATCGCTGGGCTCTTCGTCAGGCTAATCACTAAACCTGTAGGGGCGCTCGAGCAAATCGTCAGAAGAAGCCCATCCATAGCCTTCAGGTTTAGGGCGGAACCGGGTTGGCCTATTGAATTTATTTCTGAAAATGTGAATCAACTCGGTTACTCGGCGAATGATTTCTTCTCGGGTCGTATCACCCTTATCGATGTCGTGCATCCTGAAGATAGAGAGATTGTCGCTGAAAAGTTGAGCGATGTGGCAAAAATCAGGGGTGGAGAAGACGAGTTCAGTCAGGAATACCGAATCGTTACGGGTTCAGGAGCCACGTGTTGGATCGATGAACGAATGTGGATCGTCCGAAATGACAAGGGCTTGATCACCCATTACGAAGGTATCGTAATCGACATCACGGAACGAAAACAGGCCGAGGAAAGACTCGAGAAAGAACGGGCCCAAAGGACTTTTGTGCTTGAAACTTTCGGGTCATACCTCAGTGATGAAATTGTCGCTGAAATACTCGAGTCTCCAGGTGGTATCAATCTAGGGGGCGAACTGCGCCAAATCAGTATACTCGTATCGGATCTCCGGGGATTTACCAGAATGACTGAGTCTATGGATTCCCGAAAGGTGCTCCGAATTCTGAATCGATACCTTGAGACTATGACCGACATAATCCTCCGGCATAGTGGGACAATAGACGAATTTACGGGTGATGGGATATTGGTTTTCTTCGGGGCGCCTCGTAGTTTTGAGGACCACGTGAGACGAGCGGTCTTTTGCGCAATTGAGATGCAGGGCGTAATGGATGAATTCAATAAGGAAGGTCTCAGCTTGGGCTTACCTGAATTACGGATGGGAATTGGTATTAATAGCGGTGAACTGGTTGTGGGTAACATTGGATCGACAAGGCGAAAAAAATATGGGGCCGTCGGTAGCCCTATTAATGTTGCGTTTCGAGTGCAGTCGCAAACATCAGGGGGAGAAATTCTCGTGACAGCCCCTGTTTATCATCAGGTCGCAACCGAAGTGGTCTTCGGACCAGCGAGGGAAACCGGACTCAAGGGCATAGAAGGAATGACGACTGTGTATAAAGTGTTGGGTTTCAAACACTGATTTTGGCTAAACCTTATATCCAACGAAGGTAAGGGGAAGGTACGATACTCTTTAGATCGTGACCAAGCGCCTTCGCCGCGTGTTGAGGCCAATAAGGGTCCCTCAGCATTTCACGGGCGAGTAAAACAATGTCTGCCTTTCCACTTTCAATAATGTCATTGGCCTGGATTGGGTCCGTAATCATGCCAACAGCCGCTGTGGCTACCTGAGCTTCCCTTCTTACCGCTTCCGAAAATGGAACCTGCCACCCCGGCCCGAATGGATATTTTTTGTGATCAGGGCTTCCAAAACCTGAACTGCAGTCAATCAGGTCCGCCCCGGTCTGCTTGAGTTTTTTAGCCAGTTCGATTGTTTCTTCTATGGTCCAGCCACCATCGACCCAGTCAGAACACGACACTCTAACCGCCAACGGTAGATTCTCAGGCCAAACCGTTCTCATACATTCCAGTGTTTCGACAGTGAACCGAATCCTGTTCTCAAAACTACCCCCATATTCATCAGTGCGTTTGTTCGATATGGGCGAGTAGAAGCTGTGGCAAAGATAACCGTGGGCGGCGTGGAGTTCCAGCCATTGATAGCCAACAGTTACGGCCATTTTAGTGGCGGCGACAAACGATTGCTGAACGTCCATTGATGTCCTGATGAGTCATGGCCTTGGGAACTTTCCAGAGTTTGTCTCCAAAGGCGACAGCGCTAGGGGCTACAGTTTCCCATCCCCCCTCTTCTTCCTTAAGGGAGTTATCGCCCTCCCAGGGTCGGGCTGCGCTCGCCTTTCGACCAGCGTGAGCCAATTGAATACCTGGAACCGCTCCATGTTCTTTCACAAACCTGGTAATTCGAGCAAGGGGTTCGATGTGTTTGTCTGACCATAGACCCGCGTCCCGGGGAGAAATACGGCCGCGAGGCTCAACAGCCGTCGCTTCGGCAATGACCAAGCCGGCGCCGCCGACCGCTCGGGCTCCTAAATGAACCAGATGCCAATCAGTAGCTGTTCCGTCGTTGGAAACATACTGGCACATCGGTGAAACACCGATTCTATTGCGCAGAGTCACAGATTTAATTGTGAACGTGTCAAAAAGACCCGGCATCTTGGTTCCTCTCTCCTATGCTGTCTCGCCCGGTTTGGCCAAAGCACGGTGAAATATGTTTCGTTTATGTAAAATAATGTAATAACGGAATTGGAGGGAGCAATATTTCAGTTGAAAACAACGCCACAAAACAAAATTGGAGACCCAGTCCGGCAGTCGGAACAAGGTCTCCAATCCTAATAATGTCATTGAGTAAGAGCGTGGAACCTGATCTTACGGCATCTTTTGTGGTTACCCGACACTCGGGAAATGACCTTGATTTCCAGTAATTGCCCTAAGCCTAATTTGTAGGTTACACAGACTCAAACGGTCGCTAGAAATTTCCTTAAACCGGAATCACTTTATCGATTCCTTGAGCGCCTTTGCGGCTGAGAACTTGGGAGCTTTTGTTTCCGGGATGTTGATTTTCTGTTTGGTCTGAGGATTCAGACCTGTCCGAGCTTTTCTGATGGTAATGGAAAATTTGCCAAAACCTGGGATAGAGATTTCATCACCGGCGACTAACCCGTCCGCCATAGTGGTGAAAATCAACTCTATGGCTTCTGAAGCCTGCTTCTTCGTTATCTTGCCTTTCTCCGCAAGTTTATCCACGAATTCAGCCTTTGTCATGCCCGGGCCTCCCTTTTAATAGTAATTGTGTCCTCTAAAAAAAAATATGGGTTACGGCTTTATAAGGCACATGCGTATAGGGTGTCAAGAGGAAATAGTCTCGATTCGCAAATGATAGAGGAAGCAAAATCAATTAATTTTTGGGTGAGATTGTTTTACAAAAACTGTAACATGACCCTACCGTTTTTCAGATCCGGAAAAACTTAAATACGGTTCCAAGGGATAAGTGAGAATAACAACATGAAAACCCTCGGGAAAGCGTTTTCTAGACAAAGTATTCTCTTCAAGCTCCTTGTCTCATTTGTGGTTCTTTCCGCCGTCCCTCTAATCGTTCTCGCCTACCTTGCAAACAGGAACCTTCATGAAACCGGCGTAGAAGCTATCACAAACATCGAAGAAATGGGGCAGATGAACTTGAGCCTCATTGAACAGCTACGCAAGAAAGTTGTTGCAAGACGCAGTCAAAGCGTTGGACGCAAAGTCTACAGAAGCCATTGAGGTCAGAACCGTAGACCTCGCGAACGCTATAGCCGCTTTTCTTTATGAAAGGGATAATGACGGGAGAACCCTCGCTTCGATCTCGCCATCAGAGAACAACTATTTGAGTTTTTTCCAATGCCACTATCGAACGGTAATAGAACCTCCATCAAATATTAGCGAGTCTAGCGCCTCAAAAGAACCCTTCTCCACTGTCATTTCCAGTAATCCTGAAAATGACCAGTCGTGGAGACACCACCCTCAATATGATTTTAAGAAAAAAAGTATTCCAATTTATCGCGAGATAACTTTCTTAGATCTCGAAGGTAACGAAAAAATAAAGATAACTTCTCAAGGGCCGTCAACGGACCTGAAAAATATTTTCCACAAGAGAAATACTTACTGTCAGGCTGAGGACTATTTCCATCACCTAACGTCACTCACTGACAATGACATTTACGTTTCAAAAGTTATAGGAGAGCACGTTCCCGGCTGGCTTCAAGTTTCTGACGGTAAGGTGACGGTGGATCCGGTGAGCGCTTACGCCGGTAAAGAGAACTTGGGTGGGAAAAAATTCGAGGGAATTATCCGTTGGGCAGTCCCTGTGGTGGAGGGTGGCAAGCGGGTAGGATATTGCACTCTCGCGCTCGATCATGAACATATAATGCAGTTCACTGATCATATCATCCCTACCGAGGAGCGCTTCACGAACGTTTCAGACGCAGGAGAAGGTAATTACGCGTGGCTGTGGGATAGTGAAGACCGATGCATATCTCACCCGAGAGATTTCTTCATAATGGGTTTTGACTGCAACACCGGTCAAGAGGTTCCTGGTTGGATTAGCGAGACCACTTACAGGGAATACCTCTCTTCTGGAAAAACTTTGGAAGAATTTGTTCGACAGCTACCAAGTTTCAGAGATTTCACGCAGACCAAAAAGGGCGCAAGAGCTCAAACTGGAATTGGACGAATAGCTCTGGATTGCAAAACATTGGATACAGCTCCTCAATGCCAGGGATGGCACGACGGAAGCGAGGACGGCGGTTCAGGATCTTTCGTTATACTGTGGAGCGGTCTCTGGAAATTGACAAGTTATGCTGCGGTCCCATATTTTACCGGCCAATATTCCAAAACCAAGAGAGGGTTCGGCTACGTCACTTTTGGAGCCAATGTTGATGATTTCCACAAAGCAGCCAACGACACCAAACTTTACATTCAAAAAACCCTTGAGGAACAAAAAGACGGTATCGAAAAAGTGAACTTAAAAACAGGTTCGACTATTAGGAAAAAAGAAGACGATAACAGGAATCTGCTCCTGGCTATCGGTTTCTTCTCGATTATGGCCGTAGTAGGAGCTTCAGTCTTTATTAGTTATGGAATTACAAAACCTATCAAGAATTTGACTGCCGGGGCATTAGCCATGCGGCGAGGTGAGTTGAACCAAAGAATAAATGTGACAAGCAGAGACGAAATCGGGGAACTGGCCACTTCTTTCAACGAAATGGCCAGCACAATCGCTGAAGTGGATCAAATGAAATCCGAGTTTGTCACAATCGCTTCTCATGAGTTCAGGACCCCGATCCATTCCATGTTACTCAGTGTCACCGGAATCCTGGGAGGTTATTCTGGCGAAATTAATGATGAAGTGAAAGAAGATCTGGAAACCGTCAAACTTGAAATAGACAGATTAATGAGATTGGTAAATGACCTACTCGATCTATCCAGAATTGAGGCCCGAAAGATTGAACTTCAAATTGAGCCGATTGCCATCAGTGATCTGGTAAATCGAGCAGTCGAGCGAATATCGGAATTGGCCGCAATCAATCATCATTCTATAGAGAATAGACTCTGGACGGAAAAGACAGTTGTATTTGTGGATTATGACCGGATGGTCCAGGTTTTGATAAATCTCCTAGGGAATGCGATAAAATATAACCCGTATCAAGGTAAAATCATCATCCACGGATTAATTCAGAGAGATTCTTTTTCAATTATAATTACCGACAATGGTTATGGTATCCCAGCCTGGGCCCAGAAAAAGGTCTTTGACAAGTTCTTTCAGGCTGATATATACATGTCACAAAAAGTCGGTGGCACAGGTTTAGGACTGAGTATCAGCAAGCATATAATTGAAAAACACGGGGGATCTATCCAATGTGCGAGTCCTATATCTCAAAGCAATTATCCTGACCTGCCTTTGAACCTTGAACGAAAAGGAACCATCTTTACTGTAACTATTCCTATATCCCCAAAACCGGTGGTATAACTGATCATGAAAATTAATAAAATATTGGTTGTTGACGATGAGGAATCCATCAGTTTCTTATCTTGGCCGAAAACTAAGTAAACTCGGATATGAGGTTCAAGTAGCAGGCGACGGTGAAACGGCCGTAGAGATGGCTTTTACAGGTTTACCCGACGTTGTGTTGTTAGACGTGAAGCTTCCCAGAATGAACGGTTACGAAGTCTGTCGCAAAATCAAGGCAAACGAAAATACTCGATTTACTACAGTCATCATGCTTTCGGCAAAAACTCAGGGCAATGAAATCCAACAGGGCTTGGACGCTGGGTGTGATCTTTACTTGACCAAGCCAATTGGATTTCCGGACATATTGCAACACCTGAAGTCATTTGAGAAATAACGTTTCAAGTCCTTTGATCCATGTATGCCAAAATTTCGCCATGCATAGTACAGGGCGTGACTGATGTCAAGGAAACATTCTCCCAATGATGAAGATGAACGCCGTCGTCTCCAGGAGTACATTTTTGGACTGGAAGACGCAAATGAAAGGATTGAAGCCCTCACCAATGAACACGAAGCTCTCAAGAATTCACTAGAGTTATTCCTGGCAGTTCTGGGGGGAACTATTCAAGGTATCACTTTGATACGTGACGGTAGATTTCTATGGCTCAACCACGGATTCATAGACATCTTGGGGTGGGATTTCGAACAGTTGTGCGGGGCCAAAGTGGAGAAAATATTCCCCAACCGCGAGGAATTTCAAAGGGTCAAGGAACAGATAAGTTCGGCATTCCGGACTGATGGCCAGATAAACATGCAATATGAATTTCCTCACAAAGAGGGTCATAGAGTCCCATGCCTATTAACGGGTCGTCCTGTGGATGTCAATGACGGCTCCAAAGGGATGGTATTCTCTTTAACCGATTTCACGGAGCAGGAACGGTTTAATAGAGATCTCAAGCAGGAAATTAAAAAACGGATGTTGGCGCAGGAAGAGTCAGTCAGGGCTATTGAAGAAGCAGAGAGAGCCAATCGCTCCAAGAGTGACTTCCTCGCCAAGATGAGTCATGAACTTAGGACCCCATTGAACGCTATCGAGGGAATCGCCCAATTGATCAAAGAAAGAGTAAATGACCCGCAATCAGTAGAGTTAATCGAACATCTCGAGAAGGCTTCCCATCACCTCGTCGCCCTGATAGGAGACATACTTGACTTCTCAAAAATAGAATCAGGCAAGATGGAACTAGAGTATGTCAGATTCGATTTATGGGGCTTGCTCAATGAAGTAGTTTCGACATTGGGATACAGGGCTATGGATCGGGACATTTGTCTTAAGTTGAATCTCGACTCCTTGACTCCCAGATACCGAATGGGAGATCCCATAAGACTCAAACAGATAGTCTTCAACCTGCTTGGGAACAGCCTGAAATTTGTAGATCAGGGAAACGTCACCGTCGATGTCAGACCTGCAGATGGCCATCTAGGAGGCTCCAACATTCTTGAGATTGTCGTCACTGATACTGGACCAGGGATTCCCGCTGAGGCGCTTAAAAAAATATTCGGCAAGTTTGAACAGGGGGCAGAGGGTGTCAGAAAAGGGGGGACCGGGCTCGGGTTGGCCATTACCAACGAACTGACAAAATTGATGGGCGGAAATATTCAGGTATCCAGTACAGTAGGAAAAGGGACTTCTTTCACCGTACACGTGAAGTTGGACGAAGCGCCTTCTACTACCGAACAACAACCCCAAGTTGTTATAGAACCAGTTAGAAACCGTCGGGCTCTCATTGTAGATGATGTTCCTGTTAACCGAATGGTGTTGAGGCTATTGCTTAAAAAAAATGGTTGGGAGGTAGCGGAGGCGCAGAACGGTTTAGAAGCGTTACAAATACTGGAAAAGGACGTTAACTTTGACGTGATTTTGATGGATATAAGCATGCCGGTCATGGATGGTGAAAGAGCCAACCAGAAGATTAAAGAGTCCAGTTCTCCCATCAAGGACATTCCTGTTGTCGCATTGACAGCTCACGCTTTTTCTTCCGACAGGGAAAGATTTCTTAAAGCTGGTCTGCAGGGTTATGTTTCAAAACCGGTTAGGCCTGTGGATTTGTGGGGAGAAATAAACCGAGTCCTCAAACAGAGCAATCTAGAAGCACCGATTAAGTCTTGTTGATTAAACATGCAACAATTGTCAAAGTAAAATTACTGTCGTCTTCTTAATGATACTTGTGTTTTCTGACTTGATAGGATGGGGGTCAATTGATGCAAAACAAATTCATATTAAACGATGAAAATCAACGGCGTCGTCTCCAAGACTATATCTTCGGTTTGGAAGAGGCGTCTGAAACCGTTGAGGCTCTCTCATCCGAACATCAACGTCTCAAACATTCGATGGAAATCCTGCTGGCTGTGCTTGAGGGGAGCCTCCATGGGATCACATTGTTCCGAGACAACAAGTTTGAATGGCTAAATGACGGATTCACCAAAGTCTTAGGATGGGAGTTTGCGGACCTTAGTGGGGCTGGATTAGAAAGAATCTTCCCGGATCAAAATGAATGCCAACGAGTCCAAAAGCACATATGTTCTGACTTGCAACAGAACAAAACGGTCAACTGGAAATACGATTTTCTACATAAAGACGGATACAGGGTAGCTTGTTCATTAACAGGACGTCCTGTTGATGACAGTGACTTTTCCAAAGGCGTTGTTCTTGTTTTCAGTGATATTACTGAAAAGCTCAAGGCCGAAGAACTATTGTTACAAAACGAACGGACTAAGGCAATTTTAGAACTCTCGAATGGAGTGGCGCACAATTTCAATAACTTGCTCCAGGTTATAATGGGTAACTGTCAACTGGCCCAAACAAAAATCAAATCATTCTCAAGCCCCGAACAAATTCTTCATCATCTGGATCAAATAATGGACAGCGCTCGCTATGGCAGCGAGACAGTCAAGCGCCTTCAAAATTTCTCGAGGCACAAATGGGAAACCCCTTTAGGATCGAGCCTCACGGTTGACTTGTCTGAGATGGCTGAACACGCTGCTCTGATGACAAAGCCCTTGTGGCAATCCACCCCGCAAAAGCATGGATTCACAATTTCACTCACAACCGAATTCGGGGATTTGTGTGTCATATCGGGTCATAAAAATGAGATTTTTGAGGTGATCATAAATTTGATCAAGAATGCAGTAGAAGCCATGCCCAAGGGAGGAGACCTGTTTATAAGAACCATTGCTAACGACGGACAAGTCCTACTGGAAGTCAAAGATACTGGAACGGGAATAAAAAAAGAGAATCTCCCTAAAGTGTTTCAGCCGTTTTGGACGACCAAAGCAGTCATCGGCACGGGGATGGGTCTAGCCAGCAGCTATGGCATAGTCCAAAGGCACCAAGGGACAATAAACATTACCAGCCAATATGGGAAGGGAACATCTGTTGTAATAAGCTTCCCGCAGTTTATCGGGAAATTAACAGAAACACAGTCCGTAGAACCAGAATTGAAAACCTATCACCTCAATGCCCTCTTAATAGATGATTTGGAGCCAGTAACGGGCAGCCTTAAGGAAATGCTCTCAGGGTCGTTCGAAAATATCCTGACCGCAAATTCAGGCCATGAAGGAATTGAAATCTTCAATTCAAAGCAGATCGACCTCATATTATGCGATCTGGGTATGCCTGGCTTTAGCGGGATTCAGGTGGCCAACCTTATAGAAGATCTTTCCAGGAAAAAAGGTGTAGTGAAGCCTAAGTTCGTTCTCCTGACTGGCTGGGATGTACAGCCGGAAGAAGCCGACTCCAAAATACTCAAAGGAGTAGACAAGATATTACAGAAGCCTATCACGCAGTCCCGTCTTCTGGAAGAAATCGATTCACTGCTGGATTAAAGGACAGGCTGATAGCGGAAGAATTAGCCCGAAGTAGTGTTCTGAAACAGATACGTTTGACATTAGATAAGAAATGGATATCACTCGCCAAAGCATATAAGAAACAAACAATGCCTACAACTCCATGGAAAAAATACACCGTCCCTGACCCGAATCATACTTATGTGGCATTCTTGACCTACCTGCCGCTGAAGCGCTATCGAACGGCGCCACGCTTTCTGTTTTACACGGCCAAAATCCTGGTCCAACTGAGCCAATCAAACGGCTTGGTTGGCTACTCGCTTAGGGCAGATTTGTTCAAAAACAGCTTCTGGACTCTATCGGCGTGGAAGGATGAATCGGCGCTCCGAGACTTTGCTTTCAAAGGCTTTCACAAAAGTGTCATGAAACTGCTCCGCAATGATATGGGCCAGACGAGGTTTATGAAATGGGCAGTAGGGGGTAATGAGATCCCACTCTCATGGGAGGATGCTGTGCGACGATTCAAGACCCCCTGATAACGATTAGCGATCTATAAGGTAACATTCAGGTGATTACCGATGGGTCATTTTCTGATACTGGAAGGGTAACGTATGAAACAACTGATCAAAAGGCCCACCACAGGAAGTAACATTATGGATTTCAAAGCTGCAGGCACGCCAAAGTGATCCGCTACAACACCCAGGAGAGTAACCCCTATTCCACCTGTTCCGATTGCAAAACCGGCCATGAGTCCAGAAGCTACACCTAAATTGTCAGGAAGAAGCGCTTGGGCCATAACTATGGTCACTGTAAAGCTCGAAATGAGAGCCATACCGACTATACCAAGACTCAAAAATAACATTGCTCCATGTGTCACCAAAATTAGTGGAAACAACATACTGGTTAGAGCAAGCGAAAATATGAAGTATCGTTTGTGCCCGAACCTATCGGCCAAGGGAGCGCCGATCAGCGTTCCAATCGCTCCGCCGAACAGAAACGTGGATACCAGTGTCCCTGCGTAAAGTGGGTCCCCTTTTTCATAATCTATATAATAGAATGGGATATATGCCATAACACCAAAATGAGTCCATGATCGCATTATGACAGCGGCAATTGTTAAGCCGAGAGATATATATGTTCCCTTCTGGATACTTCCCTGAGCCGTGGTCTTTGATATTTTAATCGGTCTGGAGCGCCCAATAGCCCCCCAGACAAAGGTCAAACAGACAAGAAAAATCATTGGAAACACCAACATCAGGGGAAGATGATCGAGACCGAAATGAGCGATTATAAAGGTTGGCGCTATCGGGCCTAATGCTAGACCAATGTTTCCGCCGATTGTAAATACCGCCATGCCAGTAGCCATCCTGCTTCCAGTTGAGAAACTTGCCGTCTTGAATCCTTCGGGATGGTAGCAGGCTATTCCAAGCCCACTCACTATTACCAACCCCAAGACTAGCCAGTAACTGTCAGGAACGGCGATGAAGGACAAACCAAGGCCGGCGCAAAGACATCCCATCGGCAGCAGAAACGGTTTCTCTTTCTGGTCCGAGAGATAACCGAAAAGCGGCTGAATCACTGAGGAAGTGATATTGGAGGCCATCATGATCGCGCCGGACATGGCGTAAGACAACAACAATTTGGCTTTCAGAAAAGGCAGAATAGCGGGCAAAGCGCTTTGACAAACATCTGTGGCCAAATGCCCCAGCGACAACACACATAGAATCTTTAAATTGAAGGGGCTGTAGATAGACGATTTTTCACTCATTGGGTAACTTCTCCACGACGCCTCCGTTTCTATCTCTAAGCATCAGGAGTTACTCCATAAAAGTGGATTGTTCCCGACTCCGCAGGTTTTTCAACCGATTCCATCAAGCCTTTATAGCTCTGAGAAGAAGGTTGATCATTTGTTCCGTGCTGGCGATGGTGGGTTGTTTTTTGGAGAGCATCATGCGAGCTAGCGCCTCATGCTCGAATGCCCCTTGAACGAGATGTAGATAGTAGCTGATTTCAAAATCCTTTCGAAAATGGCCGCTATGCTGTCCGGCTTCAACAGTAGATCTTATCAGTTCCCAGAATCGCTGGGTGTTCAGATATTCTTGGGATTCATAAAATTTTGGATTTCTGTACAATTCCAGTATGAGAACACGAGTCTCCCATTCTCGAATCTGGTAATCCAGAGCCCATCTTCTCAGCAAATATAAGAGGCGTTCATACGGATTTAATGCCCCGGAAAAAACGCGCTCCAACTCATCGGCCAATTCGATGAACCAGGTGCCCAAAACTGAGAGAAGTAGTTGCTCTTTGCTCTTGAAATATTGATAAATGGAAGCTTCGGCTATGCCCACTTTTCCGGCTATTTCGGAGATAGTCGCGCCGCCGTAACCCTTTTTACCGAATACTTCCGAGGCGACTTCCGTTATACTACGCCGTCTGAGTTCTCCTCGGCTCGGTTCATCGCCATTTTCATTTCCGACCGACTGCTCGCGCCTCCATATAGCCGCTTTGATTAATGAGAACAGAGCATCCGCAGCGTCATTGGGATCATAGGGATCGCCAAAAAAGAGTGATCGTAAAACAATGCTGTCGATCGCTCCGAAAATCATCTCCAGGACGAGAATAACTTCTATCTCAGGGTCCACTTCGTGGTCCCGTATGCCCTCTCTGATAGCCTCAACTGCGAAGGCGCTGTATTTTCGAATCATTTCATATGCAGGGGATTCGTAAAAAGCAGGTAATGTCCGGAGTTCACGTAGCAAAATTGAGGTGTAGTTCTCATTGACAGAGAGATCCCTGAGTTGATGCCATAACAACTTCCTAATCTTGGGTTCGGCTCCCTTCATTCCCTGAAAATGTTCAGTTATGCCCGCCAGAGTCTCTTTAAGATGTCTTTCCGGAACTGTAACGATAAGGTTTTCTTTGGTTTTGAAATATTGAAATATAGAAGCTTCATGTACCCCGGAGTCATTGGAAATATCAGCGATAGTCGTGTCATGAAAACCGCGGGAGGCAAAGAGACGCTCGGCGGATTCTATTATAAGTTGGCGTTTTCTATCTGCCGAAGGGGTTCTTCGTTTTGTGGATGGCGCCTTTTTGATACTGCTTCCAGGCGATCCGGTATAATTCATTATAAACTCCGGGAAGCGGATACAATGGTCATTAGATCTTAGTTAAAAACCGAATACCATTCATATGATAGTGGGTCAAGAACTATCTTGGGCGCATCCTTTGGAAAGTATGGTAGAGTGATATTTCATGGCTAAGCAAACTGTTATTAATTATTTGTCTGATAATATTGGGCGTCGTTGCGGAAACGGTTTAACCGGTCAATAATCACTGGCGTTCGGCCACAGGTCAGCGTCGGAAATTTAGTTCTGCGTCAGTAGAAAATTTCTTTGTAAAATTCAAAAAGTCTGATGGCAAAAATCTTGACACAGTTTATATATAAGTTATATTCGTTATTAGTGATGTTGCCTAATCTCGGTCAATATAGACTTCAGAGCGTAGATGTAGCAGGTTCTTTAATCCTATTGAGTTATTGGGTTCCGAGGCCATTCAGCAAAGGCAGGACTATACGAGGTTAACAAGATGAGGTACACAGAGACAGGATTTAATTTGGAAATCGATTTAACTCGGGGAAGCATCGACAGGGTGGCAACCGACCCAAGAGATACCGAGCTTTACCTGGGAGGCCTGGGTACTAACGCCAAGATATTGTGGGATAGGGTTCCCCCAGAGACAGACCCCTTTTCTCCCGACAACCTCTTGATATTCAGCGCCGGTCTTTTGTGCGGAACACCTGCCACTGGCTGCAATCGTACAATTGTTTCTACAATCTCTCCGCAAACCAGGTTAATGGCTTTTTCGATGATGGGTGGATTCTGGGCGCCGGAGTTGAAATATGCTGGTTACGATAAGGTGATTTTCCGCGGCAAATCTCCGAATCTAGTCTATTTGTGGATTAACAATGACAAAGTTGAGCTTCGTGACGCTTCTCATTTGAAAGGCAAAGGCGCTGTTGAAACGGCAGAACTCCTTCGAAAGGAGTTAGAAGAGCCGAAAGCCCAAGTGGCTGCCATCGGCCTTGCCGGAGAAAACAGGGTTTACTTTGCTTCCATCGAGCAAGGGAGGTCCAGCGCCAGCCGGCAGGGGATCGGCGCAGTTATGGGAGACAAAGGGGTAAAGGCGATCGTTGTGCGTGGAACCAAAGATGTTAATGTCGCCGAACCGGCTGAGTTTATGGCGCTCTGCAACGAAGTCCTGAAATATATAAAATTGCGGAATGAAAATCCGATTCCGGGTGTCATGCCCATTTTAGCAGGGCTTGGGTCGCCCCAAGAGATGAAGGTCCATGACGAAAAGTGGCATACTGAAAATTTTATGTGGGGAAATTCACGCGTCCGGCGAAAAGATTTCTGGAATGACGAAATCGCAAAACAGTGGGCAGAGACTCTGGATAGTATGCGAACGAGGTTGATCAGTTGCTACAATTGCCCGATGACATGCGGGGCGACAATCTCTCCTCCGGGACATCCAACCTACATGATGAAGTGCTTCTCGAAGCTAACTTATACCATGGCGGCCTTTTCAGACCTTGAGTTTGGTTTGGGTATCGCCCAAAGCGCCACCGAATACGGGGTGGACGGATTCTCAACCCCGCAAGTCATGGCCTTTGCCCTTGAGCTTTATGAGAATGGGATATTAACTGACGATGACTTCCCGGGAATGCCGTCCGACAACGAGGGAAGATTTTACTGGTTGCTGGATAGAATCGTCCGTCGAGAAGGAATAGGAGATGTGTTGGCCAATGGGACTTACTGGGCGGCCAAACAGATTGGTAAGGGAGCGGAGGCCTATGCTCATAATAACATCAAGAAACATGAGCAGCTTCCTCTCAAACTTTCAATGCTTAACCCCATCTATTTCCTAATGTATTCCACCGGCGAGAAGATTAACATTACCCAGATTGAAGGCCAATTCCCTCAGGCGCCTTTTCTCACAATGGAAGAACGAGAAAACTTCGTGAAGGATTGGTTCCAGGTTCCAGATGACAAGTTCAAGCAAATCGTAATGGAATGGGAACCACGGGGAGAAAAGTCCATGCCATTTTTCCCGACCGTTCAGATGTGCTGCGACATTGTCGACTGGCAAGAGAGAATGCACTACATCGACGATGCTCTTGGGATGTGCGCCGGTTTGTCCTCATTTCCCTTGAAGCCCCCTTACCATATACATAACTACCCTAAATTTATCTCAGCGGGCGCCGGAATCGATATGGATGAAGACAAACTAACTCAGGCGGCCAGGAGATACCGGACTTTGGTAAGAGCCAATAATATAAGAAGAGGCATGAGGAGGAAAGATGACGCTCCTCCGCAGAACCATTGGAAGAAAAGATTTCCGGAGCTGGAAAAGGAACTCCTGGATACATATTACAAATTCAAGGGATGGAACGAGCAGGGTATTCCCACCAAGGAATCTTTGCATGAACTGGGTTTGGATTTCGTCGCTGAAGACTTTGAAAAACGAGGCATCTACTCAGAGACTGAAGGTAATCTTTCCAGTGAGATTCCGCCGGAAGAAAAGAAACAACTAAAGTGAAGGTGTAGTAACCGTCATGGCTGAGAAAAAAAAGAAAATCGTTAAGACAATAAAGGTAGACGTTGATAAGTGTAACGGTTGCCGGGCCTGTGAGGTTGCCTGCTCCGCATTCCACGCCACACCGAAGTACAGCGGCAATAATCCGGCCAGGTCTCGTATTCGGGTGATTCGTGAACCACTGAGAGACATATATATTCCTGTTTACGCGGGTGAATATGCTCCAGCCGAATGCATGGGCAGAGACAAATATGTGATTGATGGCAAGGAATACGAAGAATGCGCTTTCTGCAGGGCTTCCTGTCCGTCAAGGGATATTTTCAAGGAACCAGATTCCAAGCTCCCTCTCAAATGCGATATGTGCCAAGACGATCCGACGCTGGAAAAACCCCTGTGTGTTCAGTGGTGCCTGGCCGACGCCCTGACTTATGAAGAAAGGGAAGAGGAAGTAGAAGAAGAAGTTAAGCTGGAGGACGTAGAGATAGGTCTGGAATCCATGATCGACAAGTATGGCTGGGAGAAAATCATGGATACTGTTTCCCGGATGTCAGCGTCAAAGAAGGGCTGAAACATCAGGCCGAAAAAAGAGGAACGAAAACAGTGGAGACTGTAACCCCCTATAAAGAAATCATCGATGTCATCAAAGCAAGCGGCGGGGAAGCATTCAAAAGATGCTTCCAATGCGGATTATGCGATTCTGTTTGTCCCTGGAACAGGTTCACAACTTTCAGCATGCGCAAACTGGTCCGAGAAGCGACGTTCGGTTTGACCGAGATCGAAAGTGAAGATATCTGGCGTTGCACGACCTGCGGAAGATGCCCCCAGCAGTGCCCCAGGGATGTAAAACAGATAGAATCCGGGATAGCCTTACGACGGATTGCGAACGAATATGGGGTTTACCCTGCTCCTGTTAAGACAGTCCGCACGATAAACGCAGGCCTTGTTGGTCAAGGGAACCCATTCGGTGAGGATCGGGATAAAAGAGGGGCTTGGGCTGAGGGTCTTTCTGTAAAACCTTTCGCCGAAGGGATGGAAATTCTCTATTTTCCCGGCTGCTATCTCTGCTATGACCCAAGGTTGAAAAAGGTGGCTAAAGCCACAGCGAATATTCTCAATCTGGCGGGAGTAGATTTCGGTATACTTGGATCCCAGGAGAATTGTTGCGGAGAAAGCATTCGCAAGACGGGCGACGAGGAATTATTCAAGCGTTTGGCCAGAGAAAACATCAAAACCTTTATTGATAATGGGGTCAAGAAAATCCTTGTGTCGTCACCTCATTGCTACCATACCTTCAAGAACGAGTATCCTGAATTCAGGGTAAACTTTGAGGTGGTTCATATCTCACAGTATCTGTTCGAGTTGGTGAACGAAGGTAGGCTTCAGCTTAAGAACGATTATCCGAAGAAGGTAACGTATCACGACCCTTGTTACCTTGGCCGACACAACAGTGTGTATGATGAGCCGCGAGAGGTTTTAAAAAAGATACCGGGTTTAGAGTTCATCGAGATGACTGAGTCCCGCTCAGATAGTCTCTGCTGCGGAGGCGGAGGCGGCAGGGTTTGGATGGAAACCCAAAAGGGTGAGAGATTTTCCGATCTAAGGATAGAACAGGCTCTCGAGGCCGGGGCCGAAGTGCTGGCTACTTCCTGCCCTTATTGCATTACCATGCTTGAAGACAGCAGGACAACCATGAATCTCGCTGAAAAGATTGAAGTGAAGGACATCACGGAGATTATCCAGGAATCGATTTAGGGGACTCAAAGCCCCTGACGAGGTGATATATAGTGGAAAAAGAACAAGTTGTGGAACAGATGAGTTTCCGAGACAATAATTTTGGAGACGTAATGGTTGTTGGTGGCGGAATCAGCGGCATTCAAGCCTCTCTTGATCTTGCCACGGCCGGGTTCAAGGTCTACCTGATCGAAAAAGGGCCCAGCATCGGCGGTCATATGGCTCAGTTGGACAAGACCTTTCCGACCAATGACTGCTCCATGTGAATACTCTCACCAAAGCTGGTCGAGGTCGGCCGGCATCCAAATATAGAGATCCTCACCTATACTGAAGTAAACAGTGTAGAAGGGGAAGCAGGAAACTTCAAGGTAAGCCTTACCAAAAAGCCGAGGTATATCCGTGAGGATAAATGCACGGGTTGCACCACGTGTGTAGAATATTGCCCCGCAAAATATCCTGATCAATATAATCAGGAAATCTCCATGAATAAAGCGGTGCATATATACTTCGCTCAGGCGATTCCCCTTATTGCGTATATTGATGAAAGCTGTCTTTACCTTAAAGAGAATAAATGCCGTATTTGCGAAGCTGTATGCAAGAATAACGCAATAGATTTGAACCAGACGGCGGAGAAAAAAGAAATACAGGTAGGCGCTATCATTCTGTCTCAGGGGCTTGAGCCATTTGATCCGAAGGTGAAGAAGGAGTACCACTACGGGGATTTCGCCAACGTAGTAACCAGCATGGACTATGAGCGGCTGTTATGCTCAACAGGGCCTTACCAAGGTGAGATACTACGAGCTTCCGACATGAAGCATCCCCATAAGGTAGCCTGGATTCAATGCATCGGTTCCAGACGGGTTACTCCGGGCGATAACAGCTATTGTTCAGCCGTATGCTGCACCTATACCCAGAAACAGGTGATTATAACAAAGGATCACGACGCGGATGTGGACTGCACAATCTTCCATAACGATGTCCGGGCCTATGGGAAGGATTTCGAGCGCTACTACGAAAGAACGGAGAAACTCCCAGGGGTTCGATTCATCAGAAGCTACACATCAATAGTGAGAGAGGACCCTGAGACCAAAAATGTCACGCTGAGATACTCCACATACGAAGACGGTGTAAAGGAAGAAGAATTCGACATGGTGGTGTTGTCCGTCGGATTGAATCCTCCCGCTAATGTGAAGTCCATTGCAAACACTTACGGTATAGAACTCAGTCCTCATGATTTTTGCAAGATCAACCCTGTCAATCCCATGACTACAAATAGACCCGGAATTTTTGTTAGCGGGGGTTTACAGGGGCCTGTTGATATCCCTGAATCGGTCTTCAGCGCCAGCGGAGCGGGCTCACAAATCGGTGAACTCCTCAATTTCAGGCGAGGAAATCTTGCCAAGGAAAGGTTATATCCGCCTGAAAGGGATGTATCAAGTGAGGAGCCAAGAATAGGGGTTTTTGTATGTCATTGTGGGGCCAATATTGGAAGGATAGTCAATGTTCCTGAAACAGTCGAGTATTGCAAAACGCTACCGAATGTTGTCCATGCGCAGGAACAGCTATTTTCATGCGCTACTAACTCCGCCAAAGAAATAACCGACATTACGAAGGAAAAGGGACTCAACCGTGTGATTGTCGCGGCATGCAGTCCCAGGACCCTTGAGCCGCTCTTCCGGGACACTCTTCGGGAGGCGGGAATTAATCAGTATTACCTCGAAATGGCTAATATCAGGGAGCATAACTCCTGGGTCCACTCGAAAGAAAAAGAGGCGGCCACACAGAAGGCAAAAGATATCATCCGCATGTCGGAAGCGCGGGCTTGCAGGTTGGAGCCATTACAGGAATTTGATCTGCCGGTGAACAAGGCCGCTCTCGTTGTAGGTGGGGGCGTAGCCGGTATGAATTGCGCTATCTCCATTGCCAATCAGGGGCATAATGTGCACTTGGTGGAAAAGAATTCAGAGCTTGGAGGAATAACTCGAAGGATTCATTCAACGCTGGATGGGCTGGATGTTCAGGATTACCTGAGAGATCTGACAACAAAGGTGTATCAGCACCCCTTAATTCATGTCTATCATGATGCGACAATCACGGACGTTAAGGGTTATGTTGGGAATTTCACGACCGATGTGAATTCTGAAAAAGGGTTCACAGAGATAAAACATGGGGCTGCTGTCCTTGCTATAGGCGCTGATCTTTATACTCCCTCCGAATACCTTTACGGGGAAGATGACCGGGTAATGACCCACCTTGAACTGGAGGAGCGGATCTCCAATGCAGATGAAAAAATAGCTAATGCGCAAAGTCTCGTGATGATCCAATGCGTAGGCTGTAGAAATGAAGAGAGAGATTACTGCAGCCGGTTATGTTGCAGTGAGTCTGTAAAGAACGCTTTGAAGCTGAAAGAGATAAATCCCGAGATGGACATTTACATACTCTTTCGGGATATGCGAACCTATGGGTTCAATGAGAATTATTACCGTGAGGCTTCAGAAAAGGACATAAAGTTCATCCGCTATGAGCCGGAGGACAAACCTGAAGTTGAAGCCGGACAGTCGGACGAGGGTCGGCCCGTCCTGAAGGTCTCCGTGACCGACTTTGTTTTGGGTAAGAAGCTGTTACTGGACGCCGACATTGTCGCTCTGGCGGCTGCTATAATTCCCTCTGAGGCGACAAAGGAAATCGCCGGGTTATTCAAAGTAACTTTGAATCCTGATGGTTTCTTCAAAGAAGCCCATGTCAAATTGAGGCCTGTTGAATTTGGCACGGACGGCGTTTATCTCTGCGGATTGGCTCATTATCCCAAGTTCATACAGGAAACGGTCAACCAGGCTTATGGAGCCGCAGGCCGGGTCCTAACACTCCTCACCCGCGATACCGTCGTAGCGTCCGGCTCTGTGGCGCGGGTCGATGAGAGTAGATGCGTTTCCTGCGGAGCGTGCATAACTGCATGTACCTATGGCGCCATACAGTTTTACGAAACACCGCAGGGCAGAAAGGCCAGGGTTAACCCTGTCCTTTGTAAGGGAGATGGGCTGTGCAACACCAAATGCGCAACCAATGCCATACAACTGAAGCACTACACTGATGAAGAGGTCTTTAGCGCAATTGACGCCGCCTTTCCAGAGGAAGATGTCATGAGGCCGATGGACGTCGCTGTTGGAGATGTGTAGGAAAATACTTATGAACAGTGCCTGGATTACCAATTACGAGGTGAGAACGTATGAGCGCAGGACTTGAATTCAAGCCAAAGGTCTTAGGGTTTGTGTGCCATTGGTGAGCGTACGGCGCAGCCGACTTAGCTGGAGTTTCCAGAAGTCAATATACAACTGAAATGAGACTTATTCGCGTCATGTGCTCCGGTCGAGTCGATATGGCGCATGTGTTCCGGGCTTTTTCAAAGGGAGCGGATGGAGTCTTTCTTGGCGCCTGCCATTTAAATGAATGTAACTATATTACTCATGGGAATTACCATGCCCTAACCATGGTGAGCCTGGCCAGGAAATTGCTGGAACGCATAGGGTTGAATCCGGAGAGATTGAAGATCGAATTTATGTCCGGTAGTGAATCCAACCTTTTTGTCGAAGGGGTTAATGGTTTCGTCAGGAAGGTGAAGGAATTAGGACCCCTTGGCCGAGGAGAAGGCCTGACCGATAAGGAATTGAAGTTTAGACTGCAATCGGTTACCCAGCTTATCCCGTACATCAGACTGGTGGAAAGGGAAAGACTGCGGCTTCCCGCAATGCCGGAAGAAGAATACCGCAAATACTTCGACAGCGCTGAACTGAACCGGTTATTTGAAGAAACAGTCGGAGATAAATTGGCAATAACCCAAATTGTGTCGCTCCTGCGGGAAGGGCCCCTGTCAACCGCTGAAATTGCAAAGAATTTAGGCCTGACCCCGTCTAAGGTTTCAAAATACCTTAATGCCTCATCGAAGCAAAGATTGGTCCGATACGATGAAAGCCAAAAGCGCTTTGCCCTCGCCTGAGTCGCAAGAGCAGGCGTTGGGTCAAAAGAAAGAAGAAGATCAGGACAGAGGCTATGGACAAAGAAAGAATCGACCAGATAATCGAAAAATACAACTGTGATCCCAGTTATCTCATTCAGGTGTTACTGGACATTCAGTCGGAAAATAACTGGCTTCCTAAAGAGGCGTTGGAGAGGGTGGCTGAAAGATTGCAAGTTCCCATGACCCGGATACAGCATATCGCTACCTTCTATAAAGCCTTTAGTTTGGTCCCCAAGGGACGCCATCAAGTTCACGTTTGTGTCGGAACGGCCTGCCATGTCCGGGGCGCGTCGCGTGTGCTCGACACGGTGCAAGGCCTGACGGGAATTGAACCGGGCGAAACAGATCTGGATCTTAAATTCAGCCTGGAAACCGTCAACTGCCTTGGTTGCTGCGCTTTAGGACCAGTGGTGGAGATCGATGGAAAGACTCACGGTAAGATGGCTCCGGCAAAGACCGCAGACGTGTTAAAAAACTATGATTAAGGAAAGACTATGCCTCGGATAAATTCACCTGCTGAATTGGAAGCATTCAGAAGAAACCTCCTCTCGGAAAGAGATCCCAATAAAACCTGCATTACGCTCTGTTCCGGATCCGCCTGCCATGCTTCCGCAAGTCGGGAAGTGGCTGACAGCATCCTGGCGGAAATAGAAAAACAGGGTTTAGGCGCTGAGGTTGAATTCAGGAGGACCGGCTGCCACGGCTTTTGTGAGCGGGGTCCCATTATCGTTATTCGCCCCGATGAAATATGCTATTTCCAGATAAAGCCTGAAGATGTTCCTGAAATTATCTCTGAAACCATAAAAGAGAAGAAGATCATAGAGCGTTTGCTCTACACCGACCCTGTTACCAATGAAAAGATAATTCACGAATCCGACATCCCCTTCTACAAGAACCAGGGCCGTATTGTTTTCGGTTCCAACGTCAGTGTTGATCCCAAGAATATCGACGACTATCTGGCGATTGGCGGCTATTCCGCTCTGGCCAAGGTTCTTTCCGGGATGACCCCCGACCAGGTATTACAGGAAGTCAAGAAAGCAAACCTCAGAGGAAGGGGTGGCGGCGGTTTTCCCGCAGGAAATAAGTGGGAAGGATCCCGTAATGCCCCCGGCGATACAAAGTATGTGATCGTCAATGCGGACGAGGGGGACCCCGGAGCGTATATGGACAGAAGCCTTCTCGAGGGGAATCCTCACTCAGTCCTCGAAGGGTTGGCCATTGGCGCCTATACCATAGGCTCACACGAGGGGTATATTTATGTGCGACAGGAATATCCCTTAGCTGTAGAGAATGTCAACATAGCTATCCGGCAGGCTGAGGAGTATGGCCTTCTCGGGAAAAACATTCTTGGTTCGGGCTTTGATTTCGTTGTCAAGGTGCACAGAGGAGCCGGCGCTTTCGTGTGCGGCGAATCAACCGCTCTGATGACAGCGTTGGAAGGCCGGGCAGGAGAGCCCAGACCCAAGTACATCCGCTCCAACGTCGTGGGCCTCTGGGGCAGCCCCAGCGTTTTGAACAATGTCGAGACATGGGCCAATGTGCCGCTCATTATCAATAACGGAGCCGACTGGTTTACTCAGTTTGGAACGGAAAGCAGCAAGGGCACGAAGATTTTCTCGCTGGTCGGTAAAATAACCAACACAGGCCTCGTGGAAGTACCCATGGGGACACCTTTGAGGGATATTATCTATAAAATCGGTGGCGGAATCCCTGGAGGCAAGAAGTTCAAAGCGGTGCAGACAGGAGGACCGTCCGGCGGATGTCTCCCTGAGGAAATGCTGGATTTACCGGTTGGTTTTGATGAACTCACCAAGGCCGGGTCAATGATGGGCTCAGGTGGGATGATCATAATGGATGAAGACACGTGTATGGTAGATGTCGCCAGGTACTTCATGGAGTTTCTTACTGATGAGTCATGTGGCAAATGTGTCCCGTGCCGTGAGGGTATGAGACAGATGCTTAAAGATTCTGACAAACATCACCAAAGGAAAGGGAAAAGAGGGTGATATCGAGCTTTTGGAGCAGTTGGCCGAAACAGCCAAAGAAGCTGCCCTTTGCGCTTTGGGTAAGAGTTCTCCTAACCCCTTTTTGAGCACGCTGCAACACTTTAGAGATGAATATGAGGCGCACGTCAAGGAGAAGCGATGCCCGGCCCTCTCGTGCAAGGAACTGATCAATTTCTATATTGATCCCGAGAAGTGCCAGGGTTGCGGGACTTGCGCGAAAAAATGCCCTTCAGAGGCGATCATAGGCGGCAAGAGCATGATTCATATTGTGGACCAGGAGAAATGCACAAAGTGCGGAACCTGCTTTGAAGTGTGCCCTCCCCGTTTTCGTTCGGTGAGGAAAATCTCCGGCGAGCCTGTTCCGCCTCCTATCCCCGAAGAAGCTCGAACTATAGTCAGAAAGAAAAAAGAAAAATGAGCGAAATCCTGTTAACAATCGACGGAAAAGAAGTCAGGGCGAAGCAGGACATGACTCTTTTAGATGCAGCCCGAAGCGCGGGAATATCTATCCCCACTCTATGCCACCACGACAAACTGGAACCCTATGGAGGCTGTCGACTTTGTATAGTGGAAGTGGAAAGCCGTGGTTCAAAAAGAATCGTTGTTTCTTGTGTTTACCCTGTTGAGAAAAATATAATCGTAACTACGAGATCTGAGAAGATAGATAGAATTCGCAAAATGATCCTGGAACTCCAACTGGCCCATGCTCCTGATTCATTCATATTGGCAGGATCTGGCCAAAGAGTATGGAGCAGACAGAAACCGCTTTGAAAAAGAGCCCTCCTTTTGCATTCATTGTGGTCTGTGTGTCAGATACTGCGCTGAGGTCAAGAAAAAGAACGCTGTCGGATTTGTCGATAGAGGAATAAGGAAAGAGATCAGTTTCATCCCTGAGATAGCCTCCAAGGAGTGCTGGAACTGCAAGGAATGTTTTCCTCTTTGCCCAACAGAGGCGCTACAAGCGGCGTACGTTTTAATCGAATCGCTCGCGTTTCCTTCAGCTTCAAGCCAATCGGTGCAGAGCGATAGGGGCAACTTCACCGAACCTTGCCATAAGCGTTTTCATAAATGGTTGGGCCTTGATTTGCGGGCCAGTTTTAAACCGGGCATAGATGGCCTGAAGAAGCTATGGTGGGGTTCAAATGGTGATTGTCGAGACGGTTGTCCGCTCCAACATTGATTGAAATTGGTGACGGCTTATTTTAAGGTAATTTCGATCCCTCGAGAATATTTCAAATGTAACGGTGTCGTCATAACCGATATTTTTGAGAGCGTGCGCAACTCGTGAAAAATCCACGGTTCCGGTTCCTAGTGGCAAGTGGTTATCTTCTTTACCGAAATTGTCACTAACGTGAACATGGCCCAATTGGCCTGAGAACCGTGAAATTAACTCAAATATTCTTTTTCCACTGCCATTCTTGATGTTCGCATGCCCTGTGTCCAGTGTTAACTTCAAGCTGGGAAAACGCCTGAAAATTTCCTCGAAATCGTCGGGCTCAACTAACATGTGAGTCTTGGCGAACATATTTTCAATACACAGCATTAATCCAAGATCTTCAGCTTTTCTCACAATTGCGGTAAGGCTTTCCAATCCGTAATGTTTGGCTTGGTCGTAAACAAACATCCCGAGTCCGGTGAGATAGGGAGGGTGTAAAACAACCTTCAAAGGACTAAACTCAGCGGCAACCTCAAGGGAGTCCAAAACTTCTTTGAGCGATGCAAGCCGAATGCTTTCAGTCAGATCAGCCGTACTTACGAAAGTTGGTAGATGACAGATCACTTCCATTCGACTCTCTTGCAGGGCATTCAAAAGTTCTCTTTGCTGTTGTTTCAGTAAGGAGTGGTGTGATTGAGGTGGATCCATAGCCAACTCAACATAATCAAAACCCAGGGCGGCAATCTCTTTCAATTCTTGAAGCACCGGCCTCACTGGGAAATTCATAGCTCCATATCGCATGTCGTCCCCTTTACTTTGTTTTTCCTATCATACCAGTTCACCCATAAAAAAGGAGCTTTCTGCTTCTTAGGGTAGGACATCGACTTAGAAAACACCGAGAACTTCATAACTGGCATATACATTGTCCGCCCTTTTTCCCTGAATACCAATATTGGGGGGCCAAGGCCTTTTGGGGTTGGCAGAATATTTTCCAATCAGGTCTGAAATAAAACGAGAAACCTGCCCAATAAGCCATATAGAGCGTTACTAAAGTGTTACGTTCTACTTGACCACATTATCATGGTCTGACTTAGTTGCGTTACCCGTCTGTATGACATAGTCATGCGTCCTACATCGATGTATGTTTTTTCGCGGGGCAATCTGTTCAGATGATGTGAATAATTGCCGCAATTCCAGGCTCCTAAGGCAATGATACCCAGTTGGCACGCTTAGTGTATAGGATCTAGGATAAAACATCGGAGGATTTTATGAAATCGCCTGATCATGACGAATGTCAAGATACAAAAGAGGGGCTAAATAGACGGACGGTTCTTAAATACGGGGCGGCTTTCGCTGGAACGCTGCTTATGAATCAATTCGCGACCAAGAACGCTGGGGCTATGAACATAAAGCGCATGGACGCTACCGGCAAATGGCACATTCTCGGCTGCAATGACATGACATCTACTGAGGGCTATTGGGATAATTCTACAAAACCCGTGCTAACCATGAATTCGGGAGAGATCGTCGAGATCGAAACCAATACACACTTGAAGGGCAAGATGATCCCTGGAGCGGAGATCGAAGACTGGATGGCCTGGTATAAAGACGTGATGGCCAAAACCCCGGACGCGAGTTTTTATCCCGATGACAAAACCGGCGTTCAAGCAGCCAAGAAAGGAGCAGGCCATCATACTCTTACGGGCCCGATATTTGTGAATGGCGCTGAACCAGGTGACATGCTCCAGATCGAGATTCTTGATATTGTGCCAGGAAGTTATGGCTTCAATTTGAATCCGGAAACCTCGTTTGTGAAGCTAGGACTCCTTCCTGATGATTTCCCAAAGGGGCGACTCACATGGTATGAGGTGGATCAAAAGAACATGAAATTCGAATTCCTACCGGGGATCGAGATACCGATTCGACCTTTTCCCGGCACAATCGGTGTGGAACTCCCGGAGAAGGGCATGTGGAGTAACGTTCCACCGGGAAAACATGGTGGAAACATGGACAACAAGGAACTTGTAGCTGGTAGCGTGCTTTACTTGCCGGTACATGTTCAGGGGGCAGGCTTGAAAACCGGTGACTCTCACTATGCTCAAGGGGACGGAGAAGTTAACCTCAACGCCCTCGAAGGCGCATTCAAGAGTATGAAGCTTCGTATGACCGTTCGCAAGGATCTTAAAGGATTGGTGCAAGAGCCTTTTGCGTCTACTCCTACTCATTGGATTGCGATGGGATTCCACACGGACATGCTTGAGTCCACCAAAATGGCCGTTCGTAACGCTATAAAGTTCCTCAACAAACGTTACGGCATGAATGAACTGGACAGCTACGCCTTCTGTAGTATGGCGGTTGACCTCCGGGTCACGCAGGTTGTTGACCTTACGAAAGGCATCCATGCAATGATTCCGAAAGATTATTTTGTCGGCGATCAATACGCCAAAAAGACAACTTTGCTGCTATAGAGCGCAGTCTTTACATGTATGAATGCCGGTGAAAAAGAAGCTTCAGGCAAGATTATCAAGGCTGAATGACTTTCTGACGACATCAATTATTTCGCAACGTTTTCTGAAGCAAGCGCCGATGAGTCGAGAAATTGATCATAGGACTGCCTCATTGAAGGCCAATTAGCATTGACGATTTTTTAACGAACTGACGCAACTCCCCGAGCCACGTCCCCTTAGGGACGTGGAAATTGCTTTTCATCGGCTGCTCCTGTTGTATAATATGTGAGGGACGTTTTTTCGACACAGCGTCCCTGCCACTACATTTCTGCAAGTAAAAAAATATTTAAAGCCTGTCTCTTAGCCACACCTAAGGAGGAAAACGCAATGGCGGACATCAAAATCAATCAGCGACAATGGGACGCTCTCTCTGAGGAAGTTCAGAAGAACATCACCAAAGGACTGCGGGCAAGCGGAGCGCTCAGAGTCGGTGATCATATAGTCGGCGACCCTGGTATTCCTCCATTTGATGAAAAGACGCATCTCGAACCAACGGACATTATGAAGGATTTGTGCAAGCTAGCCTGCGACGTAGCCGCTAAAAACGCAGAAGCATGGTGTTACGCCAATGCAGGGGACGCCTTGCCGGCCTGTTTGTCTGCGGCTGAGGCTGCTCGTCGACTGTGCCGGGAAAGGTGCTAGAATTTCATCATATCAGTTTTCTAGGTGGCGTGGTTTTCGCAACACACTCCTTGAACAATCCTGAGGACGTTAATTATCGGAAAGGCTCTGCGCTAAAAGTGTTCAGGTTGATCCAGCGCACGGCCTCCTTCGATTACCACGACCCTGTCTGAGCAATCTACTACCGACTTTCGGTGTGAGATGAATACCACCGTCATCTTACCCCGCAAGTCTTGCATGGCTTGGATGATCCGTCGCTCATTTTTTGAGTCCAGATTGCTAGTCGCTTCGTCCAACAACAGCAAGGACGGCTTGCGCAATAGCGCCCTTGCAAGAGAGATCCTCTGCCGCTGCCCCCCTGAGAGCCTCACTCCACGATCCCCCACTACTGTCATAAGCCCCTCGGGGAATGCTTTGACAAAGTCCGCCGCCGAGGCCATTGTCAGAGCGTTCCAGATATCTTCTTCTGAACTCTCGGGCGAGGCCCACAGCATGTTCTCTTTCAACGATTCATGGAATAACAAACTTTCCTGAGGAACATAGCCTACCGATTTGCGCCAGGAATGTAACACGCTTCCTTCAAGTGGCCGGCCGTCAATAAGGATTTGGCCATTATCGGGACTCAACAAACCGATCAGAAGGTCCGCGAACGTGCTCTTGCCACCACCAGACGGCCCAAGAATGACCGTCGTCTCTCGGGCCCGGATAAACAGATCAAGGTGGTCGAGGACAAAGTTTCCGTCTTCCTTGTCATATTTGAAAGAAACGTCTCGAAACTCTACGCCGGCTTCGAGTTCTATCGGGTTCACCGGACCAATTATCTGCGGTTCCTCGGCTGCCATGAAACTTCGCGGCCATATCACGAGCTGCTTTATAGGCGGGCAACATGTTGAGCGTCCCTTGCCATGTCCGCTGCATCCACGAAAACATGGGCACGAGGCTGGCAAAGAGGAAAAGCATGATCAGTAGTCTTGACACGGGGATTTGAAGTATTTGAACTCCCACGAGAAAAAATACGCTCACTACAATAACGCCACCGATTTCGTAATACATCCCAGTAGAAGAAAGAATCCCTGCAAACCGATTGGCCTGTTGCTCAAGGTTTCCGCTCAATGCGCAGAAACTCCGAATGTGCCGATCTTCCGCTCCAAAACTCTTGGCAACCTTCATTCCAGACAGATGGTCCATTAAAACGCCAAATAAGGCGGCCATGGTCTGACGCCATTCCTCACCAAGCTCATAAGACCTGCGATTGAGCGGCCTGAGGACCAGAAGCAATAATCCAGAACTGACAATCGCCACGCACGTGAGAGGAAAAGACAACATCATGGCTAGCCCAATATGCACAAAAACAACGAATACCGTGCTGATCAGCGCAAAAAGCCCGTACGTTCCGTTATCTATGGTTGCAAGATTTGATGTCATAACATGATTGATGTCCGATCCCCTGATTTGAATGAAACTGAGCCATTGAACCCTCGCCATGGATCTAAACAGATCATCACGGAGCTTACGAGTGAATGCATGAGCCAGCTTTGAGTTGAGTATGGTGGACCATCGTTGTATCGCGGCGTATAAGGAGACGATCGCGACATACACGACCAGTACCATAGGCAGGCTGAGTGGGAGGCCTGTAAAACGCCATATCCTACCGATTACCGCCACAATACCTTGAGGAGCGGAATCGCCTATTCCGATCAATTGCAGGAACGGGATCAGCATCAGCAGTCCGATGCCCTGTGTGAGCCCCATGCCGATTAAAACCGCAATGGCAAAGAAGGCTCGCTTTCCCGCTTGATGGAACAGTTCTCGCAGGTATTCGAGGAATAGCCTGTCTTTTGGGGCTAGTTCAAACATAATTTTTCCCCCCGTTTACAAGCGGATCGACCATTCCAGATTCTTGTCCGACGTGAAACCAATTATTGCAATGGATGGGCTCAGATGTCGGATCTGAGCCCTGATAACGTGACCATTGAGGAGCAGCCATGACTGACAAGACACTCGAAGAAACATGCTGATTGCACTAACTATTTGGTCTTCGGAAGCCCAACACTCTGAGCGGCCATTATCCTTTGAGTCGGTTTCAAATGCAGCGCCTGGGCCAATTTGGCCTTGTCTATAGATACACGGAATCCTGTGTCTAGCCCCGCCGATGCGCAATACAGATAAACGTTCTGAGCTACAAAGCCCGTATCCATTCCGGCGAGAACCAGTTGGCTACCCTCTTCACCCGCGCCCATTTTCTCAAGATCAGCGACATAAACAAGATTGACGGGAGCATCTTTGAAAGGAGTCTGTGTATAGGTCAGCGAACGGACGTCACCTGGAACAATCTGGACTAAAGCGTTTCCCTTGGGATCATAAAGATACATTCCCGTAGTGGTGGCGACATATATTTCAATCTCTTGCCAATTCTTGGCCGACGGAGCGGTACGTCTCCCTGAATCGGGGCGATTTATTCCAAAGGCTGCCCAGAGCAGGTTCGAAAGTGTCTGCTCTGAAAGGTTGTCATGAGCGTAAGCCCGACTGGTTTTCCTGTCTTTAAGCGCTTGAGCTAAAGACTTACTTTCGCTCAGCTTAGGCTCAGGTAGTTGAATTACCTTCATCTCCTGGCCGAAAGCCGGAAGAAGCGTACCTGCGCAGAATACCAACGTGGCTGCAATAGCTAGAAGTGACCTTCTTTTCATTTACATTCCTTTCCTGATTTGCATTGTAGGACAATAATACGGCTTTGCAGTCTGACTGCCTCCTAACTTACAAATGCTAAGGGCACAAACCACCCAGCGGCTGTCATTCCCACAATTTTGTCATCACAAAAAACCAGTCGCAACGTATCATGTGTACTTTTTCTGTCAAGATTAAACAAACAATATGTCCAATCAAATTAATCATGTTTGATCGAATAATCGGCCTCATATTCAACGAGTCAGTTAGTGGTCATTAGTGAACTGTATTCTGCAACCCCTCTTTTAAGAGCGATAAGGGCTTGACGGAAGAACACCGGATGAGGTCTACTTTAGTACCTTGGAACCTCGGGTAACAACGTGAAAGACCAGCTAACCGTTTACAAAACTCATTCAATAGTCAAAATAAACCAGACCAGTGCAGGAGGCAATATGAAACGGCTTTACAAACTAATCATCCTATGCCTATTGACGTTTTTAGCCATGGCGTATGGGGTTGCCGCCACCAAGTTCCTCACCATCGGCACAGGCGGAGTTACCGGGGTCTACTATCCCACGGGAAACGCAATCAGCAAATTGATGAATGAAAAGAAGAGCATATACGGCTTCAAAGTGACTGCCGAAGCAACCGGAGGATCAGTTTTTAACATTAACGCTCTGGGAGTAGGTGACCTCGATTTTGGGTTATCCCAGTCCGATAAGGCGTCCCAAGCATGGGCTGGTCAGGAGGAATGGACAGAAAAGGGCCCTAGAAAGGAACTCAGGGGGGTGTTCTGTCTGAACTCAGAAACCGTTTGTCTTATTGCCTCTGTCAACAGCGGGATAAAAACATGTTCGGATTTGAAAGGCAAAATAGTGGGCGTGGGTAATCCAGGCTCAGGAACGCGGCAGAATGCGCAGGATGCGCTTTCAACTTGTGGGCTGAAGTTCGATGACTTGGCCCAGGCGGAAAGTATAAAGCCTGTAGAAGCCGCAGCGTTACTCCAGGACGGTCGTCTAGACGCATTTTTTTACACAGTGGGGCACCCTAATGGCTCTCTGAAGGAGGCGGCAGCCGGTGGAACCAAAGTTCGATTTATCCCATTTCACGATATAGAGGCGCTCCTTTTGAAAAACCCTTTTTACAGCAAGACATCTATACCGGTGAGTCTCTACTCTGGGTTCGACAACTCGGAAGATGTCCCAACATTCGGTGTGAGAGCCTGCTTCCTTACAACAGACAAGATGTCGGATACAGTTGTGTATAACATTACAAAGGAAGTGTTTGAAAATTTTGACACATTCCGAAATCTTCACCCTTCTTTTTCCAATCTGAAAAAAGAGGACATGGTTACAGATTTACCGGTTCCATTACATCCTGGAGCGCTCAAGTATTATAAAGAAGTCGGACTGGACGTCAAAACAGAGGCAAGATGATTTACCTAGGGCCTAAGAGTTCATCGCAGGTTGACCGAAAGCGCTCAGACCCTTCTCTGCCACTCGTGATTGACTCGTATAAGGATTAGAACTTCCTGATCATGAAACAACAGACAATTCAATCGCAGGAAGAAAATCCAAGAACCGCGGAACCAGGTCCCTCTGTCTCAGGATTTGCCTCTCAACAGGAAAGTTATGTCTCACTCATTGGAGCTATCGCCCTAAGTTGGTCGATCTTTCAGCTCTCCATTGCAAGTTGGCTCATTCTCGACAGCCTGGCTGTCCGGGCTATTCACCTCGGTTTTGCGATGCTTATCGTGTTCATCGCTTACCCACTCGGAAAACGACGAGCAGCAAGGGTATTTCAAGCTCGACCAGACCTTCATCTTTTCATTCGGGGGATTGTGGCCGGCCTCGCATGTTTATCGGCCACATATATCTTACTGGATTACCACGGAATCAGCTTACGCCAGGGAGCGCCTCTTGGACGGGACGTCTTCTTCGGAACTTTGTTGTTGATCCTTCTCCTTGAGGCGGGAAGAAGGGTCGTAGGCCCTGCCCTTCCGGCGATATCCATTTTTTTTCTCATCTATGCGCTATATGGGAACCATCTTCCTGATTTCCTTGCTTTCAAGGGAGTTTCTCTGAATCGTCTTCTCGGTCAGATTACAATGTCTACCGAGGGGATATACGGTATACCTCTGGATGTGTCCGCCAATATCGTTTTTTTGTTTGTTCTTTTCGGCGCTATGCTTGAAGGGGCCGGAGCCGGAAATTATTTCATTAGTGTGGCGCTGTCGCTTCTCGGTCGATTTCGAGGAGGGCCGGCAAAGGCCGCTGTTCTGGCAAGTGGCTTAACTGGCATGATTTCCGGTTCCAGCATAGCCAACGTAGTGACCACAGGAACTTTTACTATACCTCTCATGAAAAAAGTCGGTTACCCTGCTACAAAAGCAGCGGCAATAGAAGTCGCGGCCGGTATTGACGGCCAATTGATGCCCCCCGTAATGGGAGCGGCGGCATTCATCATTGCAGAATATGTCAACGTTCCTTATGTGGAAGTCGCCAAAGCCGCATTAATTCCCGCGATAATTTCTTATAGCGCTCTTTTTTACATTACCCATGTGGAAGCTTGCAAAATGGGAATCATGGGGATGAACCGGGACGAGATTCCCCGGTTCAGAAAAGTCTTTTTCAGCGGGCTGCACTACCTTATACCGCTGGCCATTTTGATCGCAGAGTTGATTTATTTCAGACACTCCCCGCAAATGGCGGTTTTTAGAGCCATCTTGGCGTTGGCGCTTATCATTGGACTTCAGCACCCCATCGAGGCCCTATTACAGGGAAGGCCAGTATTGTCGGGGATAAAAAAATCGGCTGCGATTCTTGTTCATAGTCTCATTAGCGGCGCAAGGAACATGGTCGGTGTCGCCATAGCCACAGCATGCGCAGGGATCATTGTTGGGGTGGTGACATTGGGGTTGGGGGGACTGGTAACCGAGGTGATTGATCATCTTAGTGGAGGCAATCTTTATGTAATGCTTCTGATCACTGCGTTCGCGTGTCTGGTAGTTGGCATGGGGTTGCCTACTACTGCCACCTATATTGTAGTGGCCACCCTGGCGGCGCCGGCCATGGTACTTTTGGGTGAAGCCAGCGGCATTATCATTCCTCTCATGGCGGCCCACCTTTTCTGCTTCTACTTTGGAATCCTGGCAGATGACACCCCTCCAGTTGGCCTGGCATCTTTCGCTGCTTCAGCTATAGCCGGTTCTCAACCAGTGGCTACAGGTTTGCAGGGGTTCATGTACCATATCCGTACTGCAATTCTGCCATTCATATTTGTTTTCAACCATGATCTACTTCTCATGGGTGTTAATACTATTGCCCAGGGAGTTTCTTATCCTTTTTTCAGCCATCTTAGGGATGCTGGCATTCGTATCCGCAACCCAAGGCTGGTTTGTGACTTCAAACCGTTGGTACGAGGTTCCATGCCTCCTTGCTGTAACTCTAACCATGATGAGACCTGATTTGACGGCGTCCTGGTTCGGGCTTACCGACACATATAAGTACGTAATGTTTTTACCGGGGGTAGCTCTATGGTCAGGCATCTATCTTCTGCAACGCCGCCGAGCGACGAATGTTTCAAGTTCTGGTCGAGTTGCATCGCATCACAGTTAGGCACGCTCATCCGGTCATCAATCTTTCAGAGAAGTCAGACAAACAACAGACTTATTTTGATCTTACACCTGTATGAAAAGAGATTCAACCAGTGAACGATTCTTGGACAGAGTGAAACCATATCTATGAATCAAACTCTACTCGGTTTCCGCATGTCCCTTACCGGGAAAAAGGCGCGCCTGCAGCCACATTTCCGGCGATTCCCCTATGTACGATTTAGTGCGGCCTATCCATCCTCTTTCCAAACGTATTTCCTTTAGATTATGGGGTTATGATCTGTTGAGCGCTCTGACGGGGTCAGACCAACCCTGCTCTGAAAGGTTAGAACTACAAGCCCATTTGCCGCTCATGACGTTCAAAAAAGCCAGTATAGCCCAGATGACGGTCACTAGTAGCGGCGCAAACAGGAGGAAAGTACAAACAGCGACAAGAGTATAGTTCACGGTTACCAAGGCATAAGCTATAGCGCTTAGCAACATAAGACCTCCAAAGCCAATCACTACAAAGCAACTCGTCCATACAGCGGTTCCCAGAATCATGGTAGCTCTTTCCAGCATAGTGATGGTTGCCGTCCCTGTTGACTGGTCCATTTTTCGGCCCTCCTATTCTTTAGTCCTGTTCAAACTTGTCACTCTCTGCGTCTAACAGGCATATTACGTGCCAAGCTTAACAGAAGGCAAAACACACAATATTTCAGGTGCTTATAAATATTATGGCTTTGTCACACTCCTATCGAAACAAAGTTGAATGCGGGCGAAAAACACCCGGCGCAGACGGCTGAAATGATATCAAGGAGTTAAACGGAAGAGGAAGCGGAAACTTTGCCCTGGCATGGGCAATTTATACCAACCAACAAAACCCCGTTAATCGCTGCACCTATGCAGATCAAAAATCTTTATGTAATGTTTGATAGAGTCAATCCCAACGCCTAGTAACTCAGCGGCGCCTTTACGGCTACCCTTAGCTCTGTCAAGCGCCTCTACGACGAGTAACCGTTTCAGGTTCATGGCCACATCGTTTATGTTCTCGTTTTTAGGGAAACCAACGGTGATTGACCATTCTGACACAGGGTTATGGGATAAGGATTGAGAATTCAATTTAACTTGGTCAAGCCCTATGGACCGCCTGTCGCAAAGAATCAACGCTCGTTCCAATACGTTGCGAAGTTCTCTGATATTTCCAGGCCAGGCATAAGACTTAAAAGCTTTTATCACCTCAGGCTCTATTTGAGGTTGAAAATTTAGTCCCATCTTATGCGCCAACTCGGCCAATAAATTGGAAACCAGATCTGGGATATCTTCAGTTCTGTCTCGCAGCGGAGGCACATCAACAGAAAAAACGTTCAATCGAAAAAATAGGTCCTGCCTAAAACGATTTAATTTTACCTCTTTTTCGAGGTTTCGGTTGGTCGCCGCGATGAGTCTTGCGCCTACAGAGAGGCGTTTCACACCCCCAACCCGGGTGAATTGTCTAGTGTCGAGAAATGTAAGCAGCTTTGATTGAAGCGGAAGCGAAAGTTCTCCAATTTCATTTAGGAGGATCGTTCCGCCCTCTGCCAACTCTAATAATCCTCGTTTAAGGCCTTTGGCTCCGGTGAAGGCCCCCGACTCGTGTCCAAAAAGCTCTGATTCGGCTAATTCATGTGATACGCTGGCACAGTTGATTTCGAAATATGGCCCACTTGAGCGTTTCGAATGGTCATGGATTTGACGGGCAAGGTAATCTTTCCCAGATCCGCTCTCGCCGGAAAGCAACACTATTGAGTCAGTTTCGGCGGCCAATAGGGCGAAATGCAACGCTGAGCGCATGGCTTTGGAATTAGGCATCTTGAGGGGAACGGGCTGGGAATTGCGTTTACGTTCGGTAATTTCACGGCTAATACCGATAACGCCTATTATTTCCCCCTGGCTATTGCGCATCGGAACCTTTGTGTCAAGAAAGGTCCTGGGATATCCATTTACTTTTCGCGTTTGCTCTTGCTCTATGGATTCTCCCTTTAGTACACGAGCGTCGATTTCCCCTAAGACTTCAGCCGCGTCCTTTTCGAACAGTTCCGTATCCTTGCGTCCCAGTATCTCGGATTCCGAGCGTCCAAGTATGTTCGCAAAATATGGATTCACCTCGGTATATTCTTGTTCTAAATTTTTGACAAAAATACAGTCTCTGGCGCTTTTGAAAACAGCTCTAAGACGTTCTGTGGTTTCGTGCAATTTTTCGTCAAGTCGTTTGCGATCCGCAATGTCGAGATAGATCCCGGCCATTTTTAGTGGATTACCGCTTGGATCACGGTTTACAACCCTCCCTCGGTCAAGAATCCATCTCCATCCTCCGGATTTTATTCGGAGCCGATATTCTGCTTCAAAATACGGGGAGTGATTCTTCAGGTGACTTTTCAAATTCTTCAGATAACACGTCTTGTCGTCCGGGTGCATGCGATTTAGCCAAGTGTCAGTATTTGTATCGACTTCGTCCGATGAGTAACCTAGCCGTGAACTCCAACGCCGATCGAAACAAAGTTCATCGGAATCGATGGTCCAATCCCAGGTGCCTAGGTCTGAGGCTTGCATTGCCAATTCTAGTTTCTGCTGACTCAGGAGAAGTTCTTGCTCAACTAGTTTACGTTCCTTAATCTCCAGTTCGAGAATGTCCTTTGCTAAAATAAGTTCGGATGTTCGCTGTTTAACAGTTTCCTCGAGATCAGCCTTGTGGCGCTTGATCGCATCTTGAGTTTCCTTGATCTTGATTAATGAGGCTATGCGGACTTGTAGTTCCAGACGCTCAATGGGCTTGTTAATAAAATCGTTGGCCCCCGCTTCGACAGCCCGAAGGCGTGTCTCTTTGTCATCAAGGGCTGTAACCATGATGATGGGAATATCACTATATTCAGGGTTCTCTCTGATGCGTTGGACTACCTCAAACCCATTCATTCCGGGCATCATGACATCCAATAACACAAGATCGAAGCCTGACTTCAACTTCTCCAGAGCCTGCAACCCGTCGCTAGCTCCTTCCGACGTGTATCCAAGGAATTCCACAAAGGCTTTAATCACATTTTGACTCTTTAGCTCGTCATCAACTACAAGAATATGTCCGGGTTGGTTCATGGTTATCCCTTTTCACACTTGTAACTATTCGATTGGATCGTCGTCCGCTGATTTAACAAGCTCAGCAAGAGTTCGGTAGAAATTCCAGATTCCAACGGGCTTGACTAAATATGCGTCACAACCTGATTCCCTAGCAATGGTTGCGTCAATCTTCATCGTATTTGCCGTTAAAGCTATAATTTGAATATGCCGTGTAATCGGATTGCTTTTTATGATCCTGGTGGCAGCCAATCCATCCATGCCTGGAAGAGACATGTCCATTAGAATAATTGCAGGATTATTAATTTCTGAACTCCTTATTCCCTCTTCAGCCGAAGCTGCTTGAATCACTTTATAACCCCCGGCTTCCAGTAAGTGCGCCAGCAATTTCAAGTGGGTCTTATTGTCTTCTACAACAAGGACTTTGGGGCTTGCCGGAACTTCCACGAGAAGATCAGGGATCAGCCTCTGAGACGGTAGAGTTACTGCTCGTGAATACGGTTCAGTCTTCTCTATTCTGTCTTTGGGAGATTTCAAGAAGGGAATGACAAAACTGAATGTGCTGCCTTTGCCCTCTCCCTCACTCTCTACCCAGACCCGGCCTCCGTGAAGGTCAACTAATTTCTTGACCAAGGCAAGGCCTAGGCCTGTCCCCGATTCAGAGCAGGAAAGAGAAGAATCCAATTTCTCGAATGGCTTAAAGATAAGCAGTTTATCCTCTGATTTTAAGCCGATTCCTGTGTCGGAAACCCTGAAAATAAGCTCATCCCCGGACCGCTCAACGGTCAATCGGATGCAACCGCCCGATGGGGTAAACTTGGTTGCGTTGGAAAGCAGGTTGAAGAGAATCTGTTTCAGCTTAGTCTCATCAGCCAGAATCTCTATTCTCGCTAGATCTTCATCAATTACCAGATCAAGGTCCAAAGCTCGTCTTGCGACTCCTCCCCTGACCATGCCTAGGCAATTTTCCAGTAATTGACTCAATCTAACACTGGAGATCCTCAGCTCCATTTTTCCAGATTCGACTCTAGCGAGATCAAGTATGTCATTGATGAGTTTGAGCAGAAGGTGACCGGAGTCAAAAATGTCATTTACATACGCCAGTTGCTTTTCATTAAGCTTCCCGAAAAATTGTTGGGATAGTAGTTCCGCGAAACCAATAATTGCAGTCAACGGTGTGCGGAGTTCATGACTCATGTTAGCCAGGAACTCACTCTTGGCTGCGTTAGCAGCCTCTGCCTGGACTCTAAGCTGATTTGTGATCTCTATGTCTCGTTTTCGTAATGAGATGTCAGCCTTGAGTTCTTCAATCAGGTCATCCTTTTCGAATCTCAGGGTTAGTAATTCCCCATAAAGCTTGTGGATGTTGTGGCCCAATAGGGCCATAAAACCACCGAAAACGAGCAAAATCCATCCGATTGGCGCATCAAAGTCTGCGCCCTGATAAATAAATCGCCATGAAAGCGGAACAAGAACCAGAAGAATGTTGATCAAGTATTCATTGGTTGGAGAGTAAACGACTACGGCCCCGGCGACTATGCCCCCCACAAAAATGATCATAAAAATCTGAAGATATTCGGAGTCTTCAGGGAAAAGAAACACTGCAGCGGCCGTCCAAACCAATCCGCTCAGGGTCGTCAGCAACTTATGGCGTGTCCCCAAGGGAATAACTCCTTTCCGGTTGGCGCTGCTTTGCGGAATGCTGAAACCAGGAGAAGTCGAACGGCAAATATCGCTACGTAGCATGAAATCCAAGCTATTAGTCTGTCGTGTGATATCGTATTCCAAAGGGCCCCGGCAAAAGCGAGGCCTCCCAACTGCGCAGCTAGCCCTCCTGCAAGTGAATGAGAATATACCTGGCTTATTTGAGCGTGGCGAAGACGCTCCTGCTTTCCTGCAGGATCACCATTCATGTCCACGGAGACGCTCTTTGCTTCCAGCATTGTTTCAGCCATCAGCCACGCGTTCACAAAATAATTCTGCCATCATTAGAAGGCGAAGTCGGGTGACCGGAGTGGTAATTTTGCGTTTTGAAAATCAGCACGTCGCTTCGGGAACCCAAACTAAAGACTATTCTCAATCTTACCTGGAAGCGATTTACTCCTGACAGTGCTGAATGTCGTTCACCCATTCATAAACAAGCGTCTTTGACTTCAGGGGCTACCGATCAAATGAGTAATGCTCCGGCGGGCCGCATTCTGGAGTTGTGAAAATCAATGATCGTTACTCCTTCCCAGTTTTCAAGACATTTCTCATAGGCTTGTATTGCTTGCAGATATTGTTCGTCAGGGTGTCAGACTGATCGGATCTGACAGAGGGGGCGTTTCGGCGCAAACTGAGAAAGCCCATGACAGTCCTAGAATTACTGTAATTAGAGTAGCCACAATCTTTCTAGACATACGGCATTCCCTCTTTCTCTTGAAACAAAGCTTATGGACAGACTGATGCAGCCTCGGAACAGCTATGCATAATCAGCGAGATCTCAGACGGATCGATAAGGGTTGACATCGTTTGTTGCATAACTTGGGCGATATTATCTGACACCGGGTAGGCAATAATTGATGATTCCACCAGTTGGTCAACATTTCCAGAAGTCATCGACGTCGAAACCGCACGAGCAATGGACGGCTGCAACCAATCGTTGCATTGGGCGGAGAGCGGAAAAACAAAAAGAGCGATCGAAACCAGACACATAGCAAGAATTCTGGAAATCGAGTTCATTTTAATCCTCCTTGCTTGTTTCCCAATTCATACTTTGTTGGCTGAACGGACTTAGGCGCTAATGGCGCCATTGCTCTCAGCGCCAAGACAAAACCAGACTGATGAAAACAATTATCCCCCCTATTATCCAGAGTCCTCGCCACAATCCGTGTGACTGATCGCCAGGTCCATCGCGAATCTGTTTTGTTTTGGCTGCCTTCTTCTCAGCACGCCGTTGTTCTTGCTGAGCCATGAATAGGTTATAAAAAAATTGTTCCTTTTCCATTTTGTGAGCGTCCTTCCTCGATTAGGCTCTCCTGCCAACTCATACTTTGTTGGTTAACGCGAATTTTGCACGAATGGCGCCATTATGATAAAGTGAAACCAACGTCATCGGTGCAATAACATTAAGGGAAATAGGCTGGTTAATTGAAAATGAGATGAACAGGACGGGAAGGCGAGTAGGATGCAAGAACGAGCATTATCGCTCATCTTGAGGCGATTTCACGGGAAACGATCTGTTGTTGACCATTTAGTTTTGAGCGGTAGTGTAAGCTTATATGCAGTCGATGAGCATTATCGCTCGCTTATGCCTAGTTTGGTCATGCGGCGAACGAACGCGAACGTGGAAATCCCAAGGAGACGCGGAGCTTCCTGTTTCTTTCGGCCGGAATGGCCAAGGGCGTCCTCAATCAAAAGCCGCTCTGTTTCTCCCATAACATCGTGCAGAGAACGTCCCGACGGAACACTCTGTTTTTCCGAGGCCCCAACCCATTCCGTTTGGCCAAAACCCAGATGGCCGATACGAATAGGATTTCCTCGTGATATGACAAGCGCTTTTTCCAAAACGTTTCTCAGTTCCCGCACATTACCAGGCCAGGCATCATAATATCCAGCAGCACAAGATCGAAACGATACTCTAGCTTTTCCAGAGCTTCAAGACCGTCATTTTCCGCGCTCTCCGACGAACGGCCTATTCCGTCCAAGAAGTCTTTGTACAGCCTCTGGTTTCGCTAGGTTCGTCATCGACTACGAGAATATGTTTGCGCTGCGCCATGAATAATTCCCTCGTCGAAAAAAATACCGTTATGCTACGGCTCCGCAGTCTTGTGATTTTATCAGCTTCGACAAAGTGCTGTAGAAAATCTTCGTGTCAATTGGTTTGCGTATATATGCGTCGCAGCCCGCTTAACAATATGCTCAGGGGCTACAG
>CAWJXP010000060.1:0-62181 GCA_963846725.1 uncultured delta proteobacterium
AAGTCGATAAAAACCAAGGTGTTATCTTTTTCCACCTGCCCCGATCACCCACAACGAATGCTGAGAGACCTTCTTTTCTCCAAGAAATGTTTCGATGTCAAGGGCAGCTCGGAAAGATTCTCCCACCTGGCTTTTTTGGGCCTTTTCCACTATTTCCTTTCCTGTCATTGCCATTGAGATATCAGAAAAGCACAGAGATACCGCCACGAGGACAACAACCAAGGACAACTTTCTGTTTGACGACATATCACAACTCCTTACTCTCCAAAATACGCGTCCGCCCCAAAAGCCGCCAGAGGTAGGGCGGACAGTGGCTGTGAAACGCTGAAAGCGCTTAATTACCGATGAAACGAAGGTTTCCCGAGACCTTAGTCCGAATAGTCGCTATTGCGGACCCGATAGGAGGCCCAATGCTTGATCAATTTCAAACGGCAGTTCATCTTTGTTAAATGTTCCCAAGGTTTTGTGACCCACGATTTCACCGTTTTCAAGGTTTAGCAGTTCACTATCGACTGTGATATCCTCTTTAGCCGACACAACGTCTATAACAAGCACTCTTGCTACCCCCAAAGCCTTTTTGATCGTCTCAAAGGTCACGTCCCGTTTTTCGGTCGAGACCTTACCTTCTTCAACCGCCTGTTCCAGTTCCCGTGGAGACACAAAAGAATATTTTTTCCTCAATTTATCGTTAGGATTAAGATTCGCATACAATGAGTTTATCCAGTCCTGGCCGACGGGGGCAGAAAAGCCCTTGAAATACAATATAATAGCGACTTTGGGCCCGGGAATCTCCTGGGTAGGAGCTTTTGGAGTGAGATCTTTTGGTTGGGCCACAACTGGGTAGCCTGATTCATCCCAATTTTCGCCACTAAGCCCCATAATAGGCAATTTTCCACCCCATGGCATGATCAAGATCAACACGAGGACTACGGCTACAGCAGTGGCCATCGCCATAGCCGGAATGCGTGAAAATGAACCTATAAATTCTTTAACCGTTGAGATAGCTCTCTCGATAAAATCACTGCCCGATTTTTTGAGGATAGGGTCTCCTTTGATTGCTCTCTCAAGCGCATTAAAGGCCAATCTTACCGGAGCGAGGGAAGAGACTCCGTCTCTAGCGCCTCGTAGTAACTCTATGCTTTTGTTAATTCGCTCTAACCTCAACTCAGGCAGTTCTCTCCTGGTCTCGTAGAAGCGCAGAACTGCAATGGCCTGAGTTAACTCCAGCCTGTGAGCCATCTCCGAATGGATCTCAACCTGACTTATGTAATCAGAAAGAAAAGTTGGCGTCGCCACATTCCGATGAAGATGGCAATCTGAACGAGCCCATGCCAAAATGGGCGCTAATGTCAGAATCAAGAGGGATTTTTTCCACGGATCTAAGTGGACAAAATGATCTCCCAATTTTGTCGCTTTGGAACTGATACTCTCTGACTAGAGATTCTTCCAAACGGTTCAGAGTATCTACCATATCTTTTCGTTGAATATGACCAGGCTGCGTTTTAGGAAATAGGGAAATGAATTCTGAGAGATAGTCTTTTACTTTTGAGGCGCCTGAGGCTGCAAATCCAAGGATATCTTCTGGATGACCAAACGGAATAGGCCTTGCCTGTTCAGGTGGAAGGTCTTGTTCATTCATCCTCTTGGTAGGCATTGTGATTCCGTCATCTCCGACGACCGACAAGAGAGGTAGCCCTGAACGATCTTTGAGACCATTACTTGAAGTTACGATATCGAGATTTCTTAAATCGTGATATGCCCTGACCAGTGAGTAAACGGTTCCAGCAACAGCCTGATTATACAGATACGTGGCGTCATCATACATTCGTTCTCCGGTCAAATACCAACGCCAGAAAGTTTCCCCTGCCTGCCATAGCTCGGACCACGATGTTGATGTTGATCGGCTCAAGGTTTCAGCGGTTTTCACGCTCAGGGCGTAAACGAAGGATTCTACGTCGAATCGGCCCTTTAGGGGACCATCGATTATCGTCAATCCAGCCTGGAAAGGTGGATTTGACATAATCTCGTGTACAAGATTCGGATTTACCTCAATTTCATGATTGTATACCCTTGACTGGACATAATTTTCCCAGACCTGATGCCCGAATCCCAAAGCTGGTCTTACATGCTGTGGGGAGCATGCGTCTGCAATGGCATGAAAAACAGGCCCAAGGAGCTGAAGTCCGGCAATGTGGGAATTTGGTCCATTTACCTCCAAGGGCTCTTCCTGTCTCTTCAGAAAGTATGTGTAGTAAAATCTTACTAGCACCGTCCATGGAGCGAAGGTTGTGTTTACAATCTCTCGCTCAAAATTATCCCGCCATTCGGGGGCCCCTTTGGTCCAGGATGGCCTTATTCTTCTCAAGACCGGCGAATGATCTTCGTCCACAAGACCCTGCAGATAGTCGGAAATGCCTTTGACAACAAATGAGTCAAATCCCTGCATTGAGGAGGCCTGGTAAGAATAGCCGTCGGCGGTGGACCACGGATTTGTCGGATCCGGGTGAGGATTGATAAAATGGTTGAAAGCGGTAAACATGTGTCCGCAAAGTCCCGTCACATTGCGCTTCGTCTCCCAGGGAATGCACAGGTACCCGAATTGACAAGTCACCAAACTTGTCAGTATGCCACGATTCAAAACCGGCCAGTCGCTCTATTGCGGTTTTGCCACTTGGTATTTCTTCGACGCTTTTCTTTTGTCCGTAAGACAGTTCAAAGCCCTGCAACGCCAGCTTTTGCAATTCGTCGCCGTGGGCCTTGATGTATGCGACAGCGTCGCATACTATCCAGTAATGGACCCTGCCATTCATGCTTTTGTCCCCACGTTCACCGCAGAGATACTTTCTTTTTCCACGACTTTCTGGATGATGTTCCTGATCCATGGGAAGGTCAGGATCATTGACTGCATGAAAATCAGATCAGCAAAAATTCCCATGAAAACAGCGGATGCTACAAGAATACCAAATGAAACCGCTGCCTGAAACGGAGTAGCCAGCATCGCCAGGAAACCGAGTAGAGTCACTATCGACCACGACGCCATGGGCTTGGCAGCTAGGCGGTATGCCTTGAACATGCAAGACTCGACGTCTGCGCCTGGATTCAGTTTTATTTCTCGTTTAAGTTGCGTAACAAATTGAATAGTGTTGTCCACCGCCAAACCAATAGCCACTGTCGCAGCAAATACTGTCACACCATCGAGAGGTATTCGCATAAAGCCCATGATTCCGAAGACGGTAGCTACAGGAGGGATGTTGGGAATGAGGCTTATCAAGCCGAAAAGCGGTGTGCCCATTTGGAACATCATCAATATGGTTATTATTCCGATGGCCACAAACATCGATTGAATTTCTGATCTGATGAGATCCTCTCCCTGGGCTGCGACTACTACCAGTTCCCCAGTTACGGTAGTCGCAGCGTCGTTGCCCATGACCGACTCTGCCGTAGACTGGATCCTGCCGACGGTATCCATAATCGGAACCGTCGGATCATTATTTATTCTCACAGTGATGTTCAGTCGATTGAATTCATTGTCGAGATGTTTCCGTATGAGACGTTTCCCATCCGAAGTGAACGAGGTCAGGAATAAAACCTGTGGAAGTACCTTTGGGTTAGTCAATAAATCGTCGGAGTCTGAACGTTCGCTTTTGACAATGTTGCGCACGTACTCCAGCAATGGCAGTAAAGAATCAGTGGAAACAACTTGGGGTATTTCCTGCAGACGGGTTTCCAACTCTCTGACCTTTTGCCACATAGAGGCCTTTTTGAAAGCCCCGTCCTTTGCTTCGAGAAGCAATTGAACAGAATGTATGCTGGCTAAATTCGCTTCCACGAATCTTATGTCCATTACTTCAGGACGAGCCTCGCCGAGTTGATGAAGAATCTGTGGATCGGATCGTATGAAGGGTATTCCGGAAAGCATTACTGCGATGATGACAAAACCGGATGCTGTGTAAAGACGATAATGATTCCTTGATGGAATTCATGACCGCATTCAGCAGTCCGGACGAGCTATCCTCCTTTTCTCCATCTTTTACCTGGAACATCCATGGATTTCAGGGAAATAATAACGGTGGGTATAAGAATCATCGCAAGGCAGAAAGCAAATACTTATACCTAATGACATTACTAGACCCAACTGAAAGACCATCGGGATGGATGTAATCATACAGGCCCCAAAACCCACGGCGGTTGTAGCAGAACAAATGAAAAAAGGTCGCGAAAGATAACGAACAGTTTGTTTTACAGCCAGGATCCTGTCAGGGACATCCTGGTGAAACTGGTTGTACCTGGTAACCATGTGGATGACCATTTCCAGGGTGGTGATGAGAATTAATCCGAAAGACAGGCTGGTCGTGGCATTCAAAGGGATTCTCAGGACGGCCATAATTCCAAGAACCCAAAGGACGCAGAGACCGAGTATCCCCATAGTCGCGGCTGTAACGGTGACATTCCGGAAAACGTAACCTGTAACTGTAAGACAGATTAGAGTGCAAAGTATGCCGAAGATGAGGGCAGTCTTGAGCGTGTATTTGAGAATGGCCTGACGAAGTTCCGCTTGCCCGACTATTCGATAATCGGAATCTTTGGGTAAGCTGGATTTCACTATTTCTTTAATTTTGGAGAGGATCTCCTTGTTTGCGTTGTGGTCAAACTTCCAGTCCTCATGAATGCGCACGAGGATACCTATGGTTTTTTGGTCTTCAGAAATAAGTAGATCTACAATTGGTAGGGCTTTCCGGACTTTGTCTAAAACTGCTTTGTCCGGAAATATCAACATGTCGTTTTCATTCACGACGAGGAGTTGGTTCGAAAGCTTTTCGTTGCGTTTCTGGTGTACGCGCAGATTTGTCAGGCTCAAAGCTTCGACGATTCTATCCAGTTGGGCCAGTTTGCCAGTAATCTTGTTGACCGCTGACAACATGTTGGGGTCTTCAATGGGAACCCTGGGCTTTATGGCGATTACAACGTATTCGTCATCATCAAAAAAATCCCGGAACTTCTGATACTCATTAAATGAAGGTGAGGATGTTACCAGGACTGACTTTAGGGTTGGGTCTATTTTGACATTCGGAATAAGGATTGAAAGAACGATAGAGAGTATAGCCACTATACTCACTAGGACCCACCGGTAGTCCACAAGGAAATCTACCCTGTTTTTAGCCACTGATGCCGCTATCTCATGATCTGTCATTCCCTATCCCCTTAAATGCGCCATCGCAAGGATTTAGTAGCAGATTACAATGCATATTCGTCGCAGATGGATATGATGTCTTTTACGATCCCTAACAGATCACTGAATTTCTATCTATCTAAGTAATTCGTGTAGAGTTTTGCAATATGACAGGTGTATTTTAAATTACCCAAGAATATCCCAGGCAATTCTCTCTTATGAACAGATATGTGTTGGCAATAAAGCCTACTTCACAGTTGATTCCAAGTCAACTTTGTAAAGAATATCTATGACAGTTTTATTTTACTTTTGTCCCTCACGATTCTATAATATGATACAAATCAGTGTATTATTAATTTGACAGTCCTACAATAAAGAATCGAGTTTATCGGGCTCTTCACAACGGGCCCATCGACGACTTCACTCAGATAAGATTCCATCAATTCGAACAGCAACTATAGCTATCCGACCTGGACAGAGAAACTTTTCGAAACGCTAATGACTACTTACGCAAGGCGCATTCAATCGACATAGCGTCTATATGCATATAGATATTTTCAGCTTCCGTAGAATGTGGCGGGCTATGAACATATATTCTTGATTGAGACGAGAGTCCCTAACGGGTTGAAAGGTTACGACAGACGCGTAACTCTGGTTCGCAGGTCTTTTGAAGAGTTTGATATCCAACAGCAAGTTGAAGATGGGGAGGACTAAATGATCATCTTATCCGGAACTAAGATTAATTCAGTTCGTAGGCGTTTAATTCCTAATTGGGTCCTCTTAGCGCTCCTGGCGCTGTTGCTCCTTCTTTCGCCGCAGGAATGTCTCTATGCGTCTGGCGGGGGCCACGGCGGAGGGGGTGGCGGTGGTGGGGGAGGAGGGTTTGGTTTCGGTATACAATTTAACTTAGACCTCTCGCGAGGCTTGAGACCGCCCCCTGGAGCAGTAGACACTGAAAAGCACGAGGAAATTCTTGATGTGTCTACAGACTCTGATGAAAACAGACCGAAAGCCCAAAGAAAATCTGTAGAAATGATCCCTTCCAGAAAACTAGTAAGTCCTCGAGTTTTGTACCTGAACGAACTAGCCATGGATATTGACAAAACCCTTATTGAACTGGCACGAAAAGACCCCGTGTCAGCGGTGAAGCTTTACAAGAACGCTCTTGCGCAAGCGCAGAAGCAACGAGATGTTCAAGGGGAGATGACCGCTCTAGAAAACCTTGGACACATTTATTTCCTAACAGGGCAGTTCCAAAAAGGAGCTGAGTTTTACGACAAGGTTTTAAAAATTGCCCGTGGTCTTAAAAATCCTGAACAGGAAGCCGTCGCTCTACGCAATCTAGCGGCGATTCACATTGCCTGGGCTGATTATGATGATGCGGAAGCTTTGAATCAGGAAGCTTTAAAGCTTTTTGATGACAGGTCATCCTCTCGTGGAGCCCAGATGACGCTCAACAACATAGCAGTTATGGAAAAGAATCGAGGTCGTTTCAATCGCGCCGCACAGGATTACGCAAGAGCGCTTGAGGCAAACAAGGAAGCTAATCTTATGCAGATTAAGACCTTGACCAATCTCGGAAATCTCTTTGCAGCCCGTGGCGAGCCTGTGAAGGCGTCTGAATCGTTTCAGGCGGCTGCTGATCTTTCGGGAAAAATAGCTGATTCGAAGGCTCAAGGTGAGGCTCTATTAAATCTTTCGAAAGTTCAACTTGAAAATGGTGAAGCCGACAAAGCTCTCGAAAACAGCAAAAGGGCTCTTGACTCATTTTATAAGGTCGGCGCTCCTCCAGATTATGCCAAGAAGTTAATTGGGGACATTTGCTTAGACCTTGGCAAGACTCAAGAAGCTGAGTCGTATATCAAGGAATCGGATTTTGATTCTTCACTCGGTAGACTCTATCTGGTCAAAGGTGATCTTGACTCAGCCAAAAAGCATTATGAACAACTCATGAAGACGGCCGAAAAGGCAGGTAATCTGGATGAACTTTTTACGGCTTACACCGGTCTAGGCAAGGTTTACGAAGCGAAAAAAAACTATGCTCAGGCCTCCCAGTATTATTCCAAAGCGGTAGACTTGACCGAGGACATGCGATCAGTCCTTCTTCTTTCGGAGAGGCAAAACTTCTTCGCGGGCAAGATCAACGGGTTTTATCGTTCAGAACCAGGCAAAGGACTGGTTAGGGTAACCCTGAAGCAGGACAAGGCGTCCCAGAGCATTTATCCAAGCGAACTCACAAGAGCCAGGAACTTTGCCGACACACTGGCTCAGAAACTTGATGGTGATTACTTTGGGGTCCCTGCTGAAGTGCGCAAGGAAGAGATGGAGGTGACTGACAAGCTCGCATCCCTAAAAATGGGGATGGACGCGATCCCAAAGGACATGGACAAGGATAGGCTTAACGACATAAAACGCCAAATCAAAGCTGCTGAGACGGAAAGGACTGCGTTTCTGCGAAAACTCCGGGAGAAATACAAAGATTACGCGTCAATCAAGTACCCGACTCCTGTAAAACTCGAAACATCGGCTTTGAATCCTAACGAATACGTGATGGTTTTCGATGTTACCAGCGAAGGGGTAGGGACGCGGCTAATTAAAGGAAAGAAAGTAGTCAGAGGAAATTTTGTCGAGTGGAAACCTGAAGAAATGGAAAGGGATGTGATCAATTTTCAGCGATCATTTAATGGGCGTGATCTCCGCTCTTTTGATGTAGACCTTTCCTCTAGAATCTACAAGCGACTAATGGGCGATTCTCTCAAAGAGGTGCCAGTTGGGGCCCCGATTACCATTATTCCTGATGGTGTGCTCGCATTGGCGCCGTTCGAGGCCCTCGTGGTAGATGGAAAAGCAAACTGGCGGCAGGGCAAATGGGGAGATTACCCTGACGGCTTGAATTATCTCGGCGATCGCAATCCCTTGGTTTATGGTCAATCTCTCACAGCCCTTACCGTCACGCGAGGGCTGAAAGAAAAGGCCAAGACTAAATCGGCCTCTCGTGAAGGAGACCGCATTCTGGTTATGGCCGACCCGGTTTTCGATATGGCGGACGACAGGGCCCAAGGCGCCACTTCTGAATCACGAGATACCGGAAAAGACAGCGCTCAATACCCCCGTCTCATGGTGGCCATTGAAGATATTAGCAAAGGTGGGGCCAATCCGATTCCGAGACTCGAGAAAACAGAGCAACTGGCCAACAACTTGAGGAATCTCTATGGCGACAGTTGCGACGCATTTATTGGACTCCAAGCCACCAAAGGTAGATTTTTGGAACAAGTGACTCAGAAAAATAAAGACTATAGCTCAATTGTGCTTGCGACTCATGGAGACATTTCAAACAAGGCGGCTTGGCTCCTGGAGCCTGTGCTTTATCTCACTATGGGTTCTCAAAAAATGGACGGTTTACTGACCATGAGCGAAGTGGCGGGTCTAAAGTTGGATACGGACATCGCAGCGCTTACAGCTTGTAAAACCGGTCTTGGGGAGAATCTGGCAGGTGAGGGGGTTATGAGCATGGGAAGAGCATTTCAGTGCGCCGGGGCCAAGACAGTGTTGATGAGTCTTTGGTCAGTGGCGGACGAGTCGTCCGTGATGTTGATGGATGAGTTTTATAAGAATATCAAAAACGGCAAGGCCAATCTTCAGGCGTGGCAGGAAGCTAAGACACATATAAGGAAAGCTGGTTTTGAACATCCATTCTTCTGGGCTGCATTCGTTATGGTAGGAGATCCCGGTTCTCCGGTCGTTTCCAGTACAAGGAACTGATAGGGCGGGGTGGCCAGCAGTGATCCCCGGCTTTGTCGGGGATCATCTAACTCTAGATGTCCGATACCCCTCCGTCTAGTATGATCCTCCTATTTTTTTGTTGGAAAATAGATAGATCAAAATAACAAATATCCCCAGACCTATCATGACAATGAGGTATATCTGCTGATGGAGCCTCAATTCTTTCCAGTCCTTATCACCTCCCATGCCTTTCCAGTCGCTGGTGCCTTGGGCGCTCGGCGGCCCATCATCCGGAACCAGTCCGGTTCGCTTTCTGTATTCGTCAACAGCCTCTGCCTTGTATGGTTGTCCGCAACTTTGACACTTAACCGGATAGTACCTGCTGGATCATGGTTCGCCAGCCTAGAGTCATGAAGGCCATCAAATAGCTCATGACGGGCCCGCACCCATAATCTACGATGTGTCTTGTAACTGCCTGGCAGGAAATGCAGTAACGTTTAAGGTAAATGAGTTTCGTGAGAAAGACGTAGGCTATAACCACAATTATTGATAGCGTCAAAATCCAGAGAACCAAATTAACGATGAATTCTGTTTGGTCCATGAACCCTGCTCCTTGCGATTGATTGCCGCCATCACATTAGGTTATAGCCTCATATTTATTACATTTTTAAACGTTCCCGAAGGGTTGAGGCCCTGTAACTGACGCTGGAGGCGTCTTCTCTTTTACCGAGAGCTTCATAGGTTTTCGCAAGATTTTCCAGGACATTTACCGTTAAGGGTTCTTCTGTGCGTCCAGTGTTTTCCAAACGCTTGAGAGCCAACTCGAACCAGCAAAGGGCTGTCCTGAAGTTATTCCTGTCGAACTCTTCCATACCTTTTTGATTGAGATCTCCTGGATCAGATGAAGCGTTTTCGCGTTTTATTCTGGCGCATGGATCTGTCAGCGGCGAAAAGGTTTCTACAGGGGTTGTGGTGACTACAGTTACGGGTTCCGGTTCAATTACCGGATCTCCAAACAGATCAGGACCGACTACCGGTACTACTATGGGCATCCATGGTCTTCGCCATGGTCCCCAAGGTCCCCAAGGACCTCGTCTGACCCACGGCCACGGACCCGGCCCCCACGGGCCACGTCTAACCCATGGCCCTCTTGGTCCCCACGGCCCCCAGGGGCCACGCCGAGCAACCAGAGGACCAGGAGGTCTGCGGATTGGACCAACTAATGGGCCGGGTGGTCTACGGACCGGACCTACCAAGGGACCAGGCGGTCGACGAGGTGGTCCTACTAAAGGACCGGGTGGACGGCGGATTGGACCAACTAAGGGACCAGGAGTTCCGAGTTGGCGGTGTCCTCACTACCGAAGTAGGAGGAGTTCGTGTTGGTGGTGTCCTTACAACTGAAGTAGGAGGAGTCCGTGTTGGTGGTGTTCTAACAACCGAAGTAGGAGGAGTCCGAGTTGGAGGAGTCCTGACTACCGAAGTAGGAGGGGTCCGTGTTGGTGGTGTTCTAACGACTGAAGTGGGAGGAGTCCGATTAGGCGGTGTCCTTACGCTGGCGAGTCGGTAGTCGGCTGTGTCCGTACAGTCGTGCGGGAAGGCTGAGTTGCAGGACGCGTAGTTCTCGGCGCAGTGTAGCGTGGTTGGCTGACTGGGCGAGAAACTCTCGGAGGGGTGTAAGAAGGCCTGGAAACAGGGCGAGGAGCGACTCTTGAAGCCGATGGCCGGGAGCTTCCTTGTCCACTCCTGCTATATTTTGGAACCATGGTCGAATCCTCATCCCCAGATAGTCCTACCGTTTGTGATTCCCCAGAAACGGTCTTTTCTTGAGGATTCGACTCGCTCCATGCCACCGCCGAATATAACGTCACCAACAAAGTTACAGCGACAAAAATAACCGGCTTTATGTGCCAGTATTGTTTCAAAGGTTTCATGACTGTTCCACCTCCAAGTCACTCAAAGAGTCCAATTTCAGGTCGTCCTTAATAGAATTTTTCGCAGTGACTCGAAAATTATGACAAAAAATCTATAGCGATCATTTTGCGGATGGGATCCTATAGTTCAATACATTCAACTATAGATTCCTTAGGCTTTCTCTTTTATTTCTTGGAAGAGGCTGGTTTTTTTTGAGTGTCGGCTCCTGCTTTTTTAAGGATTTCCAGGATTTTCTTATCCCCTGTTACACCAGCCAATAGCAATGCTGTCACTCCATTGTTCGCCTTGATGTGAACATCGGCGCCTTTGTCCAGTAGCAATTTTACGACTTCATCATTACCTGGAAGGAATGAAGCGTACATGAGCGCGGTTGCGCCCGTCTGTGTTTTCGCGTTGACATGAGCGCCTTTTCCCAATAGCAGCGTAACTACATCCAAGTTCCCATCTCGCGCAGCGACTATAAGTGGTGTGTATCCTTCATTGTTGGCTTCATCGACCTTTGCTCCTTTGTCTAGAAGCAGTTTCACCGTTTCAGGATTGCCGGCGTTCGCTGCCAGTAGCAAAGCGGAAGTCCTATCAGGCGTCTGAGCGTTAATATCAGCCCCCTTGGCTACAAGCGTCTCAGCAGCCTGCGGGTTTCCGCTATCCGCGGCAGCCATTAGCGCTGTAATACCTTTGGAGACCTCTTTTGTGTTGACCTCGGCCCCCTTTGCAATTAACCAGTTTACCATTTCCGCATCATCGTTTGCTGAAGCTATCATGAGCGGGGTGTTTCCATCACTGTCCGCCACGTCGACCTTCGCCTTGGCTCCAACTAGGACCTGCGCCATATCCAAATCACCCAGGCTTGCCGCCAGCAAGAGCGCTGTAAGCCCCTGTTTCGGGTCCCTGTAATTTACATCAACTCCTTTTTCACACAGCTTTTTCGCAACATCCAGGTCGCCTCGTTCAACCGCCAGGAACAGAGCCGTTTGACCTTCCTGATTCACGGCGTTAACATCGGCCTTGTTATTCAAGAGAAGATCGATAATTTCCATGTCGCCATTATATGTCGCGATCATTAATGGTGTCAGGCCATCCTTTGAACTTTTCAGGTTAACATCAGCCCCTCCCTTAATGAGGAGTTCTGCCACCTCCGGGTCGCCTGCCAGCGCTGCGGTGATTAATAGAGTGTCCCCTTTTGCGTTTCTTACGTTTACATCCGCCTTCTGGTCTACTAACTCCTTAATTTTCTTAAAAGTTAAATCTCCGCTCTCACTGGACTCGGGGTATAATGCCCCGAATTCCCTCATGAGTTTTTCTTCAAGAGGCCCACCCCAACTCAGCCGCTGGCAATCGATAGATACCAGCAGGAGCAGGCTAAGCGTCACGGTAATTGTCTTTGTTAAATTCATTTTCAAGTCCTCCACTTTCTAAACCTGAAGTTTTGATTTTGAAATCCTAATCAATCCTCTTGAATCCCCTCGGTAGGGACTGCTGGTCATTACCCCTACCGGAACCGGGCGATACATTCCCATCCGACTTCCGTGTCTTGGAACTGCCTTTAATCCCTGCAACCTCCTCGAGGGTTGGAGAAACCCGCTCGTCCTGAATTCGTTTCTGTCGCTTGGAAGAGCCTTTTTCCGACATTGAGCAAGGCGTAGGATCCCCACCAGACGAGGCTTCGGCGCAGTCTCCCTTCAAGACCACTCTCCGGTTCAGCATGCGGGTATTCTCGCTATCATTCGGGTGAGCGGGGTATGCGAGACCATACCCCCTGGCTTCTAATTTTTCCTTGGGAACTCCCAATTTGACCAGATGATCTATAACAGCGTTTGCACGAGCCCATGAAAGCCTGCAATTCATTTCAGCTCCCCCAATGGAACACGTGTGTCCGTCGACGTAATACCGATTTATTTTGGAAAGTTCCGGGTGATTAGGCGCCTCTTTCAATGCATCAGCCATACTCTTTAAGTTTGGTAATGATTCGGATTTTAACGTAGATTGTCCGAAATGAAACAATAAGGCGTCACTATTATACGTGACCTGACAGTCAGTTTTTAATTTTTCGATAACAACATCCTTTGGAATTATCTTCGGACCACTCTTGGGAATAGGCGCCGACTCTTCCTCAATGGCCTTGGCCTTTTGGAAATCTTCCCAGGTTTCCGCCAAGGTCGATGTATGTGTAGCTACTGCGAGAAGCAATGCCGAAAAAAATATTCTTAGCATTTCAGTCCTCCTTGCGATTATCCAATTTGTTACAGGAAGATCTAATTACTGAAATATTCCACAATCAACCTTTGTTCAACAAATAGCCCTATACAATTTTTCTTATCATGACCAAGATTTCTCAGCCGGCTCTTCCGATCGCCAAGGCCCTTGTTCGAAAATTCATTTTACCTCAGCGCTTGGTTCAGAGACTCTTCCAATAAACACAATGCTACCTGTCTGGTTCTCCTGAATTAGAAAAATGAAAGGGTGATCAGCGCGAAATGTTGGAGGACGCCTTTCAGACGCTGATTCATGGCCCATTACACGTCCCAAAATTGCAGTAGCGGCGGCTGCTTCAGTGCCTTCTTCGCCGACTTCTACGAAAGCCTTATGTATCGCTTCGGAGAGGAATAGAGGATTATTGGGGTTGAATGCAGCCATGCCAGACAAGTCAGCGTTCTTAGGGCTGAACAAATCATTCATCCCCATGGCGACGAGAGTGTCTTTCAACCCGATTGAAGACAAATTTCTGAACTTGGGGATAAAGATGACAACTTCTGTCTGTTTCATCTTGCTTTTCCAGTTATTGAGGCTACTTATGGATAACTGGTCTTCCAGTGACTTAAGGCCATCTAGCTCTCTAGGGAGGAGAACCAGCATGGATAGCTCGTTTCCTACATAAGGCAGTTGGAGAATTTGCAATAATTCATTTGCTCCATAGTTATAGTACCCCGTCTGAGTCATCATTTTCGATTGAACATTATTATCCTTTGACAGGAAAAAAGGAGTTTCCTGGGTCAAGTCGGAGTCAAATCTTCTTTCCCAGTTTCCTTTGAAATAGACAGCATTTGCCAGGACCAGGCGAGTCGAGTCATCAAGAACCCCTGGCGGAATTATGTCTTGGATCTTTTCCTGCGTTTCGATTGCCACCCAATTATTTATTTTCTCCCTCGCCTGTTTGCCTGCCTGTCTGAAGTCGAGGGGAGTTATTGAAATCCCGTAATACTTTTTGGTGATATCTAAATATTTGGGCAAAAGCGTATAATCCTTCTGTGGCCATAAGGAGTTTACGGAATTTAATCGAACATGGCCTGCTGCCTGGATTTTTTTCAGCCTTGACTCCAGAGTCTCAAAAGCCGGGTATATATCTTCCCGTTTTAAAGAGAATTTTAAGACGTTTCCCATTTGGCTCGAGGTATTTCCTTCAGTACCAGCGTAAATCATCGAAAAAGCCACGGATATACTATATGGAGAAAAGAAAATATTCCCTTTTCCTGTACAGATTTTTTTGTAGAGATCTACTGCGAAAGCAGAGTTGTCCTGAACTAGTCTATCGACGTTCGTTTGATTTTCCGCGGCTATTGCAGGACCATACAAGACCACGATTGATATCAGGATCAATGCCGTTTTCTTCAATCCGGCTAACATGAACTTCTCCTTTCGAAAGGCTTGGTCTGTTATCTACCTCGATGGAATCCAATTACTCATTTTTCGAATCTCAGATCATTGGCTATTCTGTGAGGATCAGTGAGGCAGGGAGTCTGCGAGAATGGCTTGCCAGTCTTGCGACTACGCTCCACTCCCCATGCCAAGACGTTTTCTTTAGCTTTCTTGAATGCATGTTCAAGATTCGGGCTACCGCCGTTTATAGCCTCAAGCAGAAAGTGGGTGAAAAGTCCTGCCTGGATTGATGGCGCCCAACTCTCCCACGATGTTTCGTTGTCGAGACAGGCCGAAAGGACAGCCTCGTGATCGTTACCATAATTTGGGGGAATGGGTTTTTGTCCCAAACCAAGGTCTTCTTTCCCTAACAGAGGGTCAAACATGGGTTGATACATGGAGATCAGATCATCCTCACCCCCAATATCTTTCGTCATCGTCCCGCTATGGCATGAATCTATTATGAAAATTTTCTTTCGAGCTGGAATTTTCTTAACAAGAACATTTATCTCATCGTCAATCAAACAGATTTTTTTTCTCAAACACTGTTCAAGAGTCATACCTTCCTTTTGTCCGGGATAAAGCACAAGGAACTCATCTCTGCCGTCTTCTTCATCAATAGGAGGCCTATCCTTGCAGGAACCGCCATGTCCGCTATAGTATATAATGACTTTATCTTCGGGTCGCGTGACCGAAGCAAGCCACTGAATCCCTGCGCAAAAACCCTGATAGTCACCGGCGCCATCTATCAAAACTCTTGCGTTAGATTTATCAAGGCCCAACTTGGCCTGAAGCGTATCAGTTATCGTTTGAGCGTTCTTATTACAATATTTGAGTTTTCCGGTTTGCGCCGCAACCGACATCACATACACTTTTGAAGACGTTGGGAGATCTACCGAAGGCTTTGGACCTGAGCCTATACAAACATTTTCCTGAGCTGTCCCCCAGCTTATGCCTGATCCAAGGCTGTCAGCGCGCGACTGAAATTGAATAGCAAGGTCCTTGGCGCTGCCGGGATACTCTTTGAAACCGGTATCTTTGAGTTTCTGGAATTCCTGCTCCGAAAGAATCTTTCCTTTTTCGGAAGTAGCGTAAGCTATGAGGCGTTCCACACCATCAGGGCCGGCAATCCTGTACCTGAATTTGTCTCCGGGGCCTGGGAATTTCCTGGGACTGTTCGGGCCTATCCGGTTGTCTTGTCCTGAATAATCATTTGGCCAAAGCCTCAGTATTTTTCCTGATGTCCCCATGTCCATGAGGGTCAGATAGCATTCCCGGTCTGCCGTGAAGGTCAGGTTAAGTTCTTCTCCAGGTTTTAAGGATTTTTTTTCTGCTGAAAGAGTAAGTTTTATGTTGTTTTGAGGATTTGGGTTGGTAGGAAGAATATAAATATCCTTCCAGTCCTTTGTTGTTTCGCAATCTTGGCCATACCCCGCGCCTGTGCCGCAAATCAGACCGATGGCTGCGATCCCGAGGAAGGCGAAAATTTTAGACAAACGACTCATCCGACGCCTCCTGTCTTCAACCTGACTTATTTGGCTAAGCGCCTCAAAGCCTTCTGAAATTATTATTCGTAAGACACAGCTACTTGTTACAGTTTATTTTGCTTTCCGATAAGTTATTTGACCTCGCCCAACAGAACAAATGCCGCCCAAAAGAATGGGTGCTCAAACCCTTGGCGCCGAAGCTCCTTACGGGCCATTTCCAGCGAAGTAATTTTGTCTGCGCCCCCTTTAAGATTTTTGAAAAAATTCTCAATGAGTATTACCGAAGACTTTTCAGCTACTGACCATAGACTCATTATAACTGATTTCCCGCCGGCATATTGGAAGGCGCGTCCCATGCTCATTACCCCTTCACCGGTTTGATTCCTGCCCAAGCCTGTTTGGCAAGCGGTTAGGGCGACGATTGAAACGTTCATTTTCAGGCTCATTACATCAGCCATAGTCAACAAGCCATCAGTACCGGGTGGAACCATAGAGAGAGCGAGAAAAGGTCCGGAAACCCCGGGGACGCGATTGTTGAAAAGCCCGTGGGTGGCAAAAACAATCTTGTCGTATTGATCGATTCTCGGGAGCAACTTCTTCAAAAAAGACTTTCTTGCTCGCGTTGAACCCCGGTAAAAGCGTCTGTTTGCGATTCATGCAATTGAGACAGGTTTTGAGCCAATACACCGGTTTCAGGAAGACGGTCGAACTTAAAAAATCCGCCCTCAAAATCTTCAATTGCAGCCATCATTTTGTAATATTGTTCAGATCGCAGGCTTGGGAGCCTGTTTGCTGTTCAAGAGCCTGAGCCCTCTCGTCGTTTAATCGGAAAACAGGGTCCGCCATTACGAGCAATCTGGGCCCGTCTTTTCGTGATTTGGAAACCGCCCTCTCTCGTTAAGGTCAAAGATGTCAGAGACTGGTGATAGTTAATGGGGTAGTAATCGGCCATGTAGCTAAGACCGGAGGGGTAGTCCCCAAAACGCCCCTTACGCCATTCTGGGACCCCACTCACTACTAAGGCTTCAAAAGGGAGGATCGATAGAATTCCATCCGGAATCAGAGTAAGCGGTGTACCTTTAGGAATCCCGGATAAGGCCGGTTCCATGAGCTTTTGATATAGTTTTTTGCCGAGTTCAACATCGAAATCTCTCAATTTCACGTTATCAAAGGACCGCCTGAACCGGTTAGCATCGTTTTCTAGATCCGACTGTTTCCACGGAACATAATAAAAGTTTACAAGCTTCCTACCTTTTAACAGTTTTACGCCGACACCTTCGCCAACTACGTCAAAGATGATAGTCGTTTCATTAGGCTCTAGGGCTGATTTCTCGAGAGAGACGGTTTTGGGATATTTTATTTGAGCGTAAGGACGATAATCCTTCCAAAGTAATTGAACGAATTTGTCCATTTCGGCCTGGGCTCTGTTCTGTTTCCATACTGATATTTTGCCAAAGGGCTCTTGTCGGTAGTCATATCCAGGCTAAGCAGTCTTTTCCTCAAAGAAGCCAGTCTTGACACTAAAGTGTCCTCTTTAACCGCAACATCTTTGGGGACCCCTGCGAAGTTATTCAGATATTTTACAGCCAGATTGTCCGCAAACGATCGGGCCCGTATGGTTTCGCTGGGTTCGACGCTTTCCAGCGGCCGATTCAGTTTCATGCGGACCCTGGTGAGTCCTCGTGCAGGTTCGGACCTGTAAAAGCCTCCCATCCTTACATCGTAGAAATTCTTTCTTTCAGATGGTAATAAACCGGCCCGCAATTCCTCGGTAAGCTTCATGGCGCTTTCGTAATACTTTTCGGCTTGTTTCAAGTCTCCTCTTTTTTCGTTGATCTTTGCCAATCCAGTGAGGCCTATGAAACGATTATTTAGGTTTCCATCCTTTTCTGTGTTCTCCAGCAACAGTGTGTAATTGTCCTGAGCTGATTTCAGGTCAGACTTCGCAAGGGCGAGCCGCGCCAAAGAGGAGTAATACCCACCTTTCTTTATATAGTGTTCGGCCTGCTCAAGGTTCCCAAGATCTAGATACAGATTACCGACGATGTCACATGGCCAGTTGGCGAGACCTTTGACGCCTTTTAGCAGTGATATCGCCTTTTCCAAACTGACAAGCGCTTGATCATATCTTTCCATACTGATCAGAACCGATCCCTGCCTGATCATCGAGTCGGACATGGCGAAAACTTGGCCGCACTTTTCCTGAACCCTGTAAGCTTTTTCATAATAATCCAGAGATTCATGACGCAATCCCTGATTGTTCATTAGATCACCAAGGTCCATGTAGCTGTAAGCTTCACTAGTTCTGGCGCCAATTTTGTTCTTCAGCGCAATTGATTGCTCTAAAAGGTCCCTTGCTTTTTGATTGTCGCCCCATGCGGCGTACACATTAGCCATGTTATTTAACGTGACGGCCTGACCGTAGAGAGCGCCGGTCCTGGAGCTTATATCGAGGCTCTTTTCAAAACAGTCTAGAGCTTTGAAGAATTCTCCTCGTATCTTGTGGACTAGTCCGAGGCTGTTTAACGTCATGGACTGGCCAGCCACATCCCCAAATTTTTTTTGAATGTCTATTGTCCATTGATAAGTTGCAAAGGCCTGACTTGTTTCTCCCAGTCGTTTATAAAGAATTCTGTCACCTTGGGGACCTCTTATCGAAAAGGTGTTGAGACTCATATCTTCGATAAAAACATCCGTGAATTGTCTGCGTATTTCTCTGGTTCCGGAATTAGAATTCAAACCTCTGCAATAATTGGCAAGCGCCAAATATGTTCCCGCCAAGCCTTGAGTTGAAGGGTCCTGACCGAGTGACTGCGCCATTTTGGTAATACTATTGACATGGAGCATGAGGAAACTGCTCGCCTCATCCGGATATCCCATGTCCATATAAAGTCTGCCAAGATTTAGGAGGTCTATCAACTTCACCGGGTTCGTCCGCGCTTTTCCGTGATATGTCCAGAGCCATCTTGAACATCTCGATGGCTTTGGGATAATCTCCGGTCTCCTTATAAATACTCCCCAGACCGCTATATATAGCGCCTTCTGCTTTAGTCGAACCGGCCTTCCTGACCGAGACAAGCGCCTGGTCAAGAAAATCGATCCCTTTGGGATAATTGGCCAGATCCTTGTTCAGCATCCCCAATGCGTATAGCGCCTGACTTATTGACGTTTCATCGCCCACCTTTTTGGCCAACTTGAGTCTCTTGTAGTACAGATTTTGTGCCCGGACGTTATCGCCAAAAAATTGAATGACCCAACCCATTCCAGTCAGCGCCTTGGATTGCCATTCAATCGAGCCATTCTCTTCAAATATTTTGAGAGATTGTTCGTATTTATTGAGCGCCTTTTCAAGGTCTTGTTTGGACTGAGCGTTCACGTCTATCTGGAAGGCCTGACCGTAAATCGATACACCATCGGATAAATTTGAGGCCGATAGGGCATCGACGGTATAGGTCGTCATTAATAGGGCCAATAGACAAAACCGGATGCGATTTTTCATTATTGACCTCTGGCTGATTGGGTGACTAGGCTATTTCGTTGTGTATTGAACTGGCAAGCACATATAAACACTGCTCATTAACCGTATCTATGGCTTAAGAATTGTCAGCCCATTTAAGACCTTTTCGATATCACCCTTGAACTGTGGCAAAGCGTTTTCGGGACAAGATCCAACGAGTTCGACCACGCCTGAGTCGCCATGCCACAAGTAGCCATGAAAAGTATAAGGTGTGCCCTCACTCTTACCATTTACGATCATGGATGTGACTGTGGTGTTGTTAACCCGGATCTCCTTGTCTTCCTTAACTACAACATCGGACGCAACACCTTTAAGGATTTCCAAGAACGCTTGCTTAATCGTTTCCATCGGAACTGAAGTCTTGCCTGGCTGAACCAAAACAAGCACATCTGCGTCACCCTCCTTATGATTGAATGCTGTTTCAGCAATATCGCTCGGCCCAGGCGATACCTGCCATTTTGAGGAGTCATACTGTATTTCGTAGAACCCATCTTTACCTTTAAATACCTCATTAGCCGCAGTAGGTTTTGTCGCCAGGGGTTGCGCTCGGTGGCTCTTCCGGAGAAGGTGTGGGTCCTGTGCCTGCATCAGCGATCTTGAAAGTATACTCTTTTGTAGCCCACTTGCTGGGATCCAATTTCTGAAATACGATCCCAATGTCTTTAAGAACCACTGCCGGGATCCTTCATGCTCAGAAATACCTGTCCCTTTTCGGGCTTGGTTTCAATCGGTTGCTTGAGTTCTTCCTGAAGGGATTCAACCTTGGATAGCACCGGGTCCACACTGGCTAACGCCTTGATGTGTTCGACTCCAGTCGGTACCATCACCCTATATGTAAAGTTGCTTCCAAGAGGCGGAATTGTATAAGTTTTATCCTTTTCGATCTTGTTGTCGGGATGCCACTTGTTAGGAAATAGTATTATTGTTCTCCCACTTGTCCCAATGTCAATAAGCGCTAAGTAACAGTCTTTATCAGCCTTAAACTGAATTACTACATCTTCCCCCACCTTGTATTCATCTTTATCTGTTTTTATCTCAAATTTGATTCCCGGATTTTCATTCTTGATCTGACTTGTCAGCTTCAGCAAGTCTTCCAAAGTGTAAGCGAAGACAGCTTGAATTCCACATGCCGGAGCAAGCCCCAGGAAGAGGACGCACAATATCAGCGCAAATATTTTTCTTTTCATGACCGATACCTCGCCTTCCAGTTTATTTCTTTATCCAGCGTTACAGGTAAATAAGTCTTTCAATCCTTCATTTATCTCCCGTAATAAACTTGTTCGTTTACCCTGGAAAATTGTGCCTCTAAAAAAGACCTTCTATTGGAAGTCAGAGCCTCCAGAAGGTTGAAGATCGAACTTCTTGATATGGGCCTAGGGTTTTACAATGACCACGCCGTTCAATAATCTTTCGATGTCATCCTTGAACTCTGGGTAAAGGTTTTGAGCGCTAACCCCGATGACCTGAATTACTCCTGATTCTCCAGTCCAAAGGTAGGCTGGGATTCTGAAAGCAATTCCATCTATTGTGCAATCCACTACCATGGACGTCATGGGGGCGTCATTAACTCGTAATTCTTTTTCTTCCTTGATCATCGTATCGGGTGCAACCTTTTGGAGGTTGCCTAAGTATGCCTTTTTCAACGTAGCCATTGGCACTCTCTGGAGTCGCTCGGAGATTACGTTTACCACTGCGTCTCCTGCCGTATTATAGAAGGAGGTTTCAGCCGCAGGGTTGGTTGAAGGCCCTACTTTCCATTTTGCCGGATCATACCAAATTTCATATGAACCGCTCTTACCCTTAAATACTTCTGTAGCCTCGGAAGGTTTTGTAACCGAGAGGACCTTAGGTTTCTCTTCCGGAGAAGGTGTGGGTCCTGTGCCTGCATCAGCGATCTTGAAGGTATACTCTTTCGTCGCCCACTTGCTGGGATCCAATTTTTGAAATTCTATCCCAATGTCTTTAAGAACCACTCCGGGATCCTTCATACTTAGAAATACCTGTCCCTTTTCCGGCTTGGTTTCAATCGGTTGCTTGAGTTCTTCCTGAAGAGATTCAACCTTGGATAGCACCGGATCCACACTGGCTAACGCCTTGATGTGCTCCCGTCCCGTCGGCGCCATCACCCTATATGAAAAGTTGCTTCCGAGAGGCGGAATTGTGTAGGTTTTATCCTTTTCAATCTTGTTGTCGGTATGCCATTTGTTAGGAAATAGTATAATCGCTTTCCCACTAGTCCCAATGTCAATAAGCGCTAAGTAACAGTCTTTATCGGCCTTAAACTGAATTACTACATCTTCCCCTACCTTGTATTCATCTTTATCTGTTTTTATCTCAAATTTGATTCCTGGATTTTCATTCTTGATCTGAGTTGTAAGCTTCAGCAGATCTTCCAGGGTGTAAGCTAAAACCGTTTGAATCTGAAATGCCGGCGCCATCCCTAGTAACACGAGACACAGTGTCAGTAGAAACATTTTGCTTTTCATGACCGATACCTCGCCTTTCAGTTTGTTGTAATTGTTTTCTTATCGAGGGCCAAACTTCGACATGTCTGTTAATTGTCTCATTCGTTATTCATTCCATAATAAATGCATTCGTATTTTTAGAAGAATCCTTACCAGGAAAATTGCCAAAAGCTAAGACGCTTCACCTACCAGGATGAAACCGCTCCAGAAGAAAGGATGTTTGTACCCGGCGTTACGGATCTCCTCCCTTGCTCTCTGAAGCGATTCAAGTTTTGTCTTGCCTGACCTACGGCATTTGAAGAAATTCTCCGCCAGAGCGACCGCTGAGGAGGCTTCAACCTCCCAAAGTGACATCAGCACCGATTTGGCTCCAGCGTACTGGAAAGCGTAACCCATACTAACCACGCCCTCTCCGGATAGTTCTGCGCCCAATCCGGTCTGGCATGCGGTTAGAGCGACTATGTCGGCGTTCATCTTGAGCGACAGAATGTCCGACATTTTCAGGAAACCATCTGTCCCGTACGGTACCATGGTCAAAGCGAGAAATGGCTCCATTAGGCCTGCGGTTTTGCTTGACACCACTCCATGAGTCGCAAAGACTACATTTCCATATTGATTGAGACGAGGCGCTACTTTAGTGAGAAAATCATTTTTATCGGCTTGTAATCCTGTGAGGGTTAGACAGTTGGCTCCAAAAATATTTTGAAGATTTTCTGCCAGAACACCAGTCTCAGGCAACTGCTTGAATTTGAGTCCACCACTCTCCTCAACCGCTTGCATTAATCTGATATTGTGATCTTTTTCATTCTGGGCCAACTTATTTGGGCTTGCCAATTGAGCCCGCTTGTCCTTCAAGTCGAATACTGGGTCAGCAACCACAAGCAAGCTGTCCTTTGGTTTGTCATTCCCACGCATTTTTCTTACAAGTGTCAGGGCGGAAAGAGACTGGTAATAACTGATCGGATAGTCATCCCCCAAGAACGTTATTCCTTCAGGATAATATTTGAACTGCTCAGGCCAGTCTTTGCCTTCCAATTTTTTCCACGTCGCCTTTCCCCCTGTTACTAAGGCCTCAAAAGGCAGTACAGCTAAAATCCCATCCGGGATTATGACCAGAGGGGTCCCTTTTGGCACATCAACAAGCACCGCTTGTAAGAGTTTTCGATAAAGGCTTTCCGCAAGTTCCGGGTCAAACTCTCGAAGCTTCTTGTTTTCGAAAGGCGCCCTGAATTTCATGACGTCTTTCGCAAGATCGTCAGAGTCCCACTTCTTGAAAAAACTCTCAGCCTCCTGTCTGTTTCGAATCAGCTTTATCATTACCCCTGAGCTTGAAACATCAAACATGATCAGGCACTCTTTGGGCTCCAAACCAGAGTCCTTTATTCCAATCGGCCTGGGATATTTGACTGCAGCGTATGATGGATAATTTTTAGAGAGATTATCCACGAAAGAACTCAGATCAGCCTCGGCATCCTTTGTTTCTCCTGACAGAATCTCATACCTAGCCGATTGTTTGAGCCTGTCCGTCTTGGCAAGCTCCTTCTTAAGCGCGGCCAACCTGTTTACAAGAGACTGTTCCTTTTCCATGGTTTCCTTCGGAACTCCGGACGCCCCGGAAGCAGTGGTTTCGGACAGATGATCGGCGAACGCTCTAGCCTTTGTGACCTCTAGCGCCTGGATGCCTCCGTCCTGGCGGTTAAGTTTCATGCGAACTCGGGTTAGACCCTTGGCCGGCTCTATGCGAGAAAATCCCCCCATCTTGACCTCAAAAAAATTCTTACGTTCCGAGGGCAAAAGTCCTGACCTAACTTCTTCAAGAAGATTCATGGCCTTCTCGTAATATTCTTCGGCCTTCTCGTAGTTCTCCATAGCTTCATTGCTCGTGGCCACACCCGTGTAGCTTATAAACAGTCCATCGGCGTTGCCTGTCTTCTCGGCCATGGCTAGAGCTTTTTCGTAATGCTTTGCCGCTGAGGCATAGTCCTTTTTCAGCAAACTCAGCCTAGCCCTGGTGGAGTCATAACCGACAGAGTTGATACTCTGTTCTGCCCCTGACAGATCACCGCTGTCGAGAAAAAGATTGGCGAGGTTGTTTTCTACTCCCCGTGTAGGTTTTCCGATAGATTTGTATATTTGAAGAGCGTTTTCCAGGGCTGACCGTGCGTCGCCATATTTCCCCATATCCGTGTAAAGAGTTCCTAACAGAGAATATGTCGTTCCTTCTCCCTCTGTGTCTCCTAACCTCTTTCTTATTTCAAGCGCTTGTTTGTAATACTCAAGGGCTTTGTTGTTTTGCCCCAGCTTCTTGTAAATTATGCCTATGTTCGAAAGTAATAGTCCTTCACCTCTAACGTCTCCAATCTTCTTTTTTATTTCTATGGAACGTTCGTAATTATCCAACGCTTTTGGATACTGTCCAAGGCTAAGATAGACGTTCCCAATGTTATTAAGCGAGGAGGATTCCCCAGCGACATCGCCTATTTTTTTCTTTATTTCAAGGGACCTTTCCTGATTCTCAAGAGCTTTGGGATACTGGCCCCGGGAATAGTAGACATTTCCTATGTTGTTCAGACAGTCACACTTTCCTTTAACGTTTCCGATCTTCTCGTTTATTGCGAGAGACTGATTATAATAATCCAAGGCCTTAGAATATTTGCCTAAAGCGTTATAAACCAGCCCGATATTGACTAGGGAATTTGCTTCACCCCTCGCATCTCCGATCTTTTTCCTTATTTCAAGGGACCTCTCATGATATTCCAACGCCTTTGGATACTGGCCTAGGGCTCTGCAAACCTCACCGGTGTTTACAAGCACGGAAGCTTCCCCTCTCAAGTCCCCTATGCTTTTCCTTTTTTTGAGGGATTGCTCAAAATATTCCATTGCCTTTGGATATTCCCCCAGCACAATGTACACATAGCCGATATTGTTGAGGGCGGTCCCTTCGCCGCCTACGTCTCCCAACTTCTTTTTCATTTCCAGGGATTGTTCATAATGTTTCAATGCCCTTGGGTATTGTCCTAAAGACTGGGAGACCATGCCAATATTGTTGAGAGCGTTGCCTTGACCGTTGGCGTCACTTATTGTTCTGCTTATCTCGAGGTGTCGTTCAAAATACTCCAATGCCTTAGAATAGTTCGCTTGCGCATAGTAAACTGAGCCAATGCCGCTTATCGAGTACCCTTCTCCTTTGGCGTCGCCGATCTTCTTTTTTATGGAAAGCGCCTTTTCATAAGCTTCTAGCGCCTTTGAATATTGCCCAAGCCTTAAATAGACCTGACCCGTGTTATTGAGGGCGTACCCCCTGCCTTTGTCGGAGTTAGATTTATCAAAGATGCGTAGGGCTTCCTGGATCTTCTTGAGCGCCGTTTCCACATCTGCGGTAGAGTCAGCCTTCTTCAAAAGCTGGCTCCCTTCCTTTATCAAGGCAAAACCATCCTTTTCAGACTGGGCGAACCCCGTGGAGGCCCCCAACAAGATCACCATGCAGACAAACGTCACTCGAATTGATCCGTAAAACATGGTGACCTCCGCTAGTTGTTTGTATCTGCCAAAGGTAAGCGCAGATGTAGGTCGGTTTGCCTTAATCAGGGAGCTACATGTTTGAATTTGATTCTGATGACCTTGTCGGCCCCTACCACTTGAATCTGGTTTTCCATCTTTTGAAATAACCGTTGCCTGTCTTGATCAGAAAGCTGTTTCGCCTTATCCGGCACAGTGTAATCCTCAATGCCCATGAGGTTGAATTCCCTCTCTAGTCCTGAAGAGCGCAGTTTTGTATACAGTTCCTCGAGCTTTGGATTCCTCTCTCGGCTCGCTACAAGGTAAATGGTCTCTTCGCCCTCATTCTTGTCCAGTACGTACCAGTGCTTTCCTTGTTTGTATGGGAGCCACTGAGTCACTCCGGCCTTGATTTCGCCAGTGCCTTCAGTAAGCTTGGGATTCGGAAACAGACGCCCTACATTTCCATTGGAATCCCACCAGACCACATGCACAAAGCAGTCAGCGTCAGCTTTGAACGCTACTCCGATACGCTGGCCGGATTTGAGCGTAGCGTCATTCGTCAAGGGCCTCACTTCCCCATCATCAGCCTGTGTGACGAATAGAGCTTCAATGTTTAGTGGTTTATCATAGACAGGCGTCCTGAACATCGGCGTTTCGTCAGCTCTCCCTTTTGCAGCGTATAGCTGTGGGTTTTGCAGCCCTTTTGTCGCTGCCCGGGTTCCTTCATATACATAATCGTAAAGGTCTTTGACAGTTATGACCCCGTCTGCGGATTTTTTACAGGCGCCTCCTCTGAGCCCCTTGAGGACATAATGAGTGAATATGCTGTTTCCGTACTTCTTGATTTCCCATGATTTTTCATCTGGCCTGCTCGAAGCAAAACCGAATCTTCCTTGTAAATTCTGGAAAACTGAAAAGAATGTGTCGGCTGCCTTTGCTGTAGATTTCTCAAGGGCGGAGCTAAAACCACCCGAATGGCAGGCGTCGGACACCAGAATTAGACGATCCGAATCGATCCCCTTGAATAACCCTGATGTGTTCATCGGAAGAGCGCTTCCATAGAGGTTTTCTATGTCGGCGTCGTACGTAAGAAAATAAAATTCATCTGTTCTCACAGGATCAGACGCTCCGTGGCCGGAAAGAAAAATGATTACAACATCGTCTTTACCCGCCGGCTTCAAGTCGTCTCTAATAGCCTTGGTCACATTTTCTCTGGTAGCCTGCTCATTGATAAAAAGCTTAACGTGGGACTTTTTGAAAAGCTTCTCACGTTCCTTCAGGAACGCATTAAAGTCCTGAGCGTCCTTGGGTGAAAGTTCGAGTTGGTTTAACTTTGTGTCGCGATACTTTCCGATGCCGACTAACACAGCGTACAATTCACTATTGGATAGATCCGACGGGGCGGCTGGAGCCATAAAAGGTGGAAACATCATCCAAATGGCTACCAGGAAAATGAATGATTGATATGAGGTAGCGGTCCGACAAAAACGCAGCGCATTCTGGGCCACAGGAAATTCGAATTTCTTCATTTCTTCTTGTCCTCATTAAAAAAAACTATTTCAACCCTGCGATTAGAAGCGTCAGTAGCCGGATTATGTTTGGGCCTTGTGTATCCAAACCCTTGAGTTATCATGCGATCCGGGTTTATAGAGTAATTCTTTACGAGGTAGTCCTTAACTGCTCTGGCTCGTTCATTTGATAGATTCATGTTTCGTTCAAACTCGCCCACAGAGTTTGCGTGTCCTTCAATTATGAACTTGAAAGAAGACATTTCCCCGGAAGACAAAGCTTTTCCAATTTCGTTGAGTTGATTGATCGGCTCTCCAGACCGGATCGCGGCGGACCAGCCTTCAAAAAGAATGTTGTTGAATGATTGCCTGTCGCTGTCCTTAATCACAAAATCTTCAAATCCCATGGTCTTGTACATGCTTTTCAAGTTAGCTTTCTGGGCCTGTTTGGTAATCTCCGAAGCCTCCTTAAGACCTTCTTTATTCGAGCGAACTCGGTTTTCAGCCTCACGTAACCTGTCTTCCAGGCCAGGGAACGCCGGTTGAGATGCCAGGGCCTTTTTGTAGTTCTCAACTGCCAGGGGATAACGACCTTGAGCCATAAACACGTCGGCAAGGCCAAGTCGTGGAGCGACGAGATCCGGTTTTAATTCTATGGCTCTGGTGTAATGTCGAACAGCCTCATCAAGAAGCTTGTTAGCCTCTTGGACGCCACTAAAATTCTCTTTTGTCATCAGGCCCAAGTGTTCAAAAGCGTCAGCAAGGTTAACGTGAGCTTCAGCGTACGATGGGACAAAGCTCTACAGCTTTCTGGAAAGCCGCAAGACGCTCCTTGTAATTAAGTAGTTTGACACCCTCGGCATATTTTACTCTCGCTGCTGAGCAGTCCTCTCCTTTTATGAGAGCTTTAGAAGTTTCAGCCCAGCTAAACCCAACCCATGTGGAACATACAATCAGCGCCGGCAAGGATAGATAAAAAAGATGGGAGATTCTAATGGAAATCATTTACTTACCCTCCCTAAGCAAGGTTTTCTTAGAACTCGAGTTTGCTTCAACTATTTATGTTACTGACCTGATGCCATATCAACAAAGCTGAACATTTATCGGACCAGGCCGTTTGTTTTCACCCTGTTCAACAATTCCAAAGACTTGACCTAAAGCGGAAGCCAGATCCCCTCTGGTTAGAGCGTCACGAGTCGATTCTGCCAGAATTTGACCGGTGCGTGTGTCAATAACTTCAGTAGTTAATCCAAATTTTTCTTTGTTGGGTTTAACGTTAGCTATTAGAGCAAGATTTACTGAAAATTCCTTATAGAATTGATTAAGCGCTTGGGTAGGCGAAAGCTTACGATCTGAAGTTTTTTCTAAAAAATCCCTCAACTGTGCCGGGGTTGAGAACTTAAATTTGTTCTCAGCCTCAGGGCTCGGTTTAAGAGCTTGGTAAAGAGAATCGACTGTTGACTGAAGCTCCGGCTTGTTGAATCCGTGGAATACAATTATGGTGGCTACTCTAGGTTTAGTCCCGTCCAGGAACAATGGCCCGCCAGCGCCACGCCTTCCCGAAGGAGCTGGTTTTTCAATTTCTTTTCGTGCGTGCGCATTAGAAAACAAAGATTTTGGTGTACCCTGAGGCCCATTCGCTTCCCAATTATCAGAGCTTACTCCTATAAAAGCCGGGGGGGTTCCATGAGGATAAAAGAAAACCACTATCAGGATGGTAGCGACAACAGCGCCCAGAGGTAAGGCCGGCGTCTTGAAAAAGGAACTTAACCATGCGGACGCCCAGGCAAACCAACCCTTCCACCTGAACTTTTCAGAGTGACATTGATTGGGAAAGCTCCTTCTAAGCTCATTTCTAATTTTGTCCGGCAGCTTGTTCGTAGCGGATCTTTCTTTATATTCGGCCACTTCGGCGCAACACAGAGGACAGTCTTCAAGATGTTGGGCCATTTTTCCGGATGGGTCCGTTCCTTCTTCGATGAATTCATACAACTCCCATGGTTCCGGACAGAAGACAGTCTTTTCCTTTTTTAAAACATTGATGACCAATTTTAGGGATTCTAGTTCTTCCGAACACGGCGCGCATTCTCTAATGTGATTTTCAACCAACCTGCGTTCATCAGTAGATAAGCCATCGTCAACATACATCGGCAGCAGGTCGGCTGGGTGTTCATCAGTTTTCTTTTGGTCAGAAGGGATCATTTGGCTCCCCTTTCTTGACCAGCCTCTGAAAACTTGTCCTCAATTCCCGAATACAACGGGCTACCTGAACAGCTAGGGTGTTCTCATTGGCGTTCAGGACCTTAGAAATTTCCGAGTATGGCAGTTCTTCAAGGTATCTCAGCCGCAAGAGTCGCCTGCATCTTTCACCCAATGTTCTCAAGGACTGCCTCAAAAAATGGGTTTGTTCCCGTAAGACCAATTTGTCTTCCTGGTTCCCGGAGTCATGAACCTCACTCTGGCAATTAGTCAACTCCTCAAAATGGTCTTCTAGTGGCTCAGTTTCGCCGTCCCTTTTGGCTGCCGTGGAGAATCTATAGTGATCGACACAAACCCTTTCGGCTATCGTGCAAATGTATTTCTGCAGAGAATAAACGGAGTCATAATTCTTTAATGCCGATGTCAGGGCCATGAACACCTCCTGGGTGACATCTTCCAGCCCTTCCTGAGAAACGCGCAAACGTCTCTTAACAACCATGCCGACCAGTCTCTGAAAACGGTAATATAATTCAGTCCAGGCACGCTCGGAACCGGATAAACATCGGTCGACGAGATCTGAGTCTCTGTCATCCATATTGAAGGCCATGACTCTCTACGAAACACATTTATGAAAGGATATACGCAAGTCATATCATGAAGCTCTTGACTATAACTAACAATTTCTTGTCTCTTCTTGGAGAAACTACAGTTGCCTTGGCTCCAATTGTGAATTTCTAATAAAACCATAGTTGCCTGCAAAGAGATCAAACCTGGCTCCCTTTTCAGAAAATGCGTCCTTGTAATTATTTGTTCGAAATTCGAGGGAAAATCTGACAGGAACTTGAGTAAAATATATGCTGCTTGATCGTTTTGCAGAGACTGAAGTAAGATGTGTTGAAATTCCTATGTCAGTTTGTCACATGTTACCGGTCCTTCCGAATTGTTTTTCATGGAGGAGAAATGAAACGGTACATTATAGCTACGTCCAGATTATTGACGACATTAATCATCGCCCTGACTTTGGTTTTCGTTGCTTCGGCCGGCTCGGCTGAGACAAAGCAGAACAATTCCGAACCGACTTTTCTCAGACCAATCATGTCTCCCCAAGCCTGGTATACTGATCAAGTCGCCCATGGACACGACATCTATTTTTCAGCCAATTATATTTTTCAGACCTCAAAACTTAAGACCCAGCAAGTTCTTGTAGATTATGAACTCGCTTCGCTGTATCCAGCTTTAAAGGAATTGATGGTAGACATCAAACAAACTGGGGGTGTTAATGGGTCCTGTCTGGTCTTCATTGAAATGGCTCGGAAGCTTTTGGACCCCGACGCAAAAATTGACCCGACAATTTCTAAAGAAGTTTTGTCAAGACTTGAGGCGTTCAGGAAAGACCCGCAGAATTTTCCTAGGGGGCGTTACACATCATCCGAGGAACTCAAACGATATTTCCAGGCAGTTCAGTTTTTAACTAAGGCGACCTTCGATGTGAAAGTCGACAAGACGTGGTTTGCCACTAGGAATTACATGCTGTTTCCATTCGAGGCAGCCGTAGAATTGCTCACCAATCTGGCGAATCCGGAAAACAAACCTGCTCTGGACAGATTGAACCAGGTTTCAACTTTCTATGACAAACTCGTTGGGCCTTCTGATCTGCCATCGTTTCAGGGGCTGATCGAGGCTGATGTCGCACTGACCATCGATGATGTCCTTCGATATGCTGAAGAAAACAAGTTGCCCAAGATTAACAAACAGATGGGGGTTGGGATACAGTTTCTCGGGGAACGCAGCGCCCTACATCAGTCAGTAATTAATTCCTTGACGGAGACTTTTCTCGCCGATGACCCAAAAGTAAACCGAAAAAAAGTTATGAACGCCCTTGAGATAAAAAATGTTTTCTTTGGGAAAAAGGGTCCGAAAAATGAGATCTCAGGTCTTATCGAAACTCAATTCAAGCCAAATGATTCGGGGATGTCATTTTATCAACATTGTTTAAGAGCGATTCTCGATCTGCCGGTCCTTGAGTCTTCCCCCTATTCAATTAATACCGGCGCTTCATGTTTGACTGCTCTGGCCGAACAAACAATTCTTGTCACAAAGCAAACTACACTTGTACCCAAGTCAGCCGCTCCTCATCCTGATAAGGACAAAAAAGCAGTAAAAATATATGTTGAGGCAAACATCGAGAATTTCCTCAAACAATTGAGTTTAGCCGATAATACTATTTCGTTGATATGTGAACAGCAACCACAAACCATTCTTTATGATATCCTCATAAAAGCGTCTAAGGATCAGACCCCTTTGTTGTCGAGTAATTCTGACGGTCTGACTCTGATTAGTCAGCTCGCCACGTTGGACAGTGATCCTACGGTCACGGCTGATGTGTTTTTCCTCAACAGTCGCAATGACAAAGGATTTATTCAGTGGGCCATCGGCCCCGTTTGAAGTTGAAAGATCATTTAGAGACGGCGCTAAAGCAATAGGAATGGAGATGATCTTCTTTGAAGGGTGGAATGACACAGCGCTGAAGAACGCGAAAAATCCCATGACCAATGAGGAATGGAAAAAAACATTTCTCAAAGGTGATTACAAAAAATTCCTAACTGTGATCAAGGCGCCTTGATTCAGAAAAGAATCGCATACGTACCGGCTACTAAAACGAGACTTGCGATCCTCAATCCCTGACCAAGGAAAATAAGTTCCGTGCCCAGCCGAACATTGAATAAACCGATTTGGGTAGCCAACTGATGCCTTATAGCGCGAATAGGTGTTGCTATTATCGTTCCCAGGATGAGGGCTAAAGCAGCCTGTTTTGTCGAAAGCTCCCCATGCTGAAGCAATGCTCCTGCTGCGGCCATTCCAGCGCCAAATTCAGCGGCCAGTGAGAATATGATCATTCCTGTAGCCTCAACCGGAAAAAAACCTCCAGTCAACCAGGAGCTGAAACCCAATCTTAACCACTTAAAGAACCCCCACTGATTCAACAAGAAAATTATGATATAGATGGGCGTGGTATAAAGAGCCACCCTGTAGAACCGGTCTTTAAACTTCTTTAAAATCCGTCCTAACCTTCTGTCTTTCTTAAGCTCTGATTCGTCCACAATTGGGCTCCACAGCCAACACGCTTCCGGGAGTGTATAACGGCAGTAGCCCAGTATTGCTAGGCTTCGAGCCAATGCCGCAGTCAGTGTGATGCTCAGGTAGATCAGCCCAGCTGAACCAGCTAGTGAAGCCGTGATAAAAAAAGTCGTGGGAAGATGTAGCAAGAACAGCGGAAAACCATTGTTGAGCAGATAGGTAAGTTTGACCTCCTTTCGACTGATTTTCCCCTCTTGGTAGAAAGTCGTCAACAGGGTATTAGCCCCTATACCCGACACGAAACTGGTTATGAAAGCCGCTCCACTTTCGTCTTTCAGATGAGCCCATTTGGTCAACGGTCGTAACCAACCGGCCAACTTTGAGGTCCACCCCAGGGTTTCGAGAAATTCTCCGAATAGAAGTCCCAAAGCAAGGTACAGGAATAACCTCCCCAATGGGATCAGGAGTTTGTTTACAATGGTAGAGATTGACAGTGTGGACGGCGAGGCGAAATATGCGGAAACCGCCAGCCCTACTAAGGAAAAAACTATTAACACAATAGGCGCAATCGGAGATTGTCTTGAATTGAAATATTTCATTTCCGACGACGGAACTCTAGCGCACCATCAGGTTATATCCAGAACATTCCACCCCAACGCGGCTCCTGGGAGAAAGCCCCTCTCCTGGACGAGGAAATCCAGATAAATCAACCCCAAAGGGGCTACGGAGGGATGAGGAGTTGTAATCATGTCTCGTGTATCCAGCCCGACTATGTATCTTTTACAAACATGACATAGTTCCGCATGTTCAAATTTTCGATCTTCGGAGAAAACTAATTCCATTTGAGAGTTGTCGTCATTTTCACAAAAAGGACATTTAGTTCTCATGAAACTCCATTCGTGACCACAGACTGAACAATCCAGAAATCTCCGTCCTTCTTGTCCTTTCCAGAAACTTACCCCAGGCCATCCGCCGCAAACCGGACAATATCCCTTGCTCCAGGCCAAGTCCTTTATTAAAGCCCTGACTGTTTCTTCAGCTTTCTCGGCGAAAGGCTTGGTGAGCTCAGAACACACAAATTGGAGAGTTTCTGGCTCCATCTCTACTTGAGAGGCCATTTCTTCGATGATTATCCTGTTAGTGGACTCGAGGGCGGTCAGGAGTTTATCCATGAACGTTTGATCTCGTTCAAGAAGAGATTTCAATCGTTCCAGGGGATCAAGAAGTTTGGGAAATCCTTTTTCAATCGCTGGAATAATCAAGTTTGCGACTTGGAGTAGGGAGTCCCTATCAATTTCGATCTTTCTGTCGTCCAGAATGGGCGCCCCCTGACTAAACCTTGCTGTATCGAAATTATCCAACTCTAAACTGGCGGCGGGAAGTTTCGATTTTGCTAAGGATCTCTTTACGAATAACTCCTCGAAAGCGTCAACAACACCTGCGATCTGAGGAATGTCCTCCTTGATCCGTAGGATAGAATCTCTTATTTCTCTTTCCTGTTGATCAGTCTCATTTGAGACCATTTGATATCTCCTTTTCTCAATTTGAAAAAGCCTATAGACACATCTTGTATGCAGGATAATATCCCGGAGGGGATATAAAAAAAGCCCCGAATGGCTAAACCGCCGTCGGGGCTTTCAAAATAACAGAAAATCTCGGAAACTGGAATTTAATTACCTTCCTGCCGCCAGTTTCCAGTATTTCTGAGGATCATCGGTGACTAAATAGATCACTCTAACATCATCAGGATTTATTGCCTTGGCTTTTGGGAACTGTTTGGATAGTTCCTGAACCCTAGCTTTCGCCATTTCAAGGATCTTAGGTCTTTCCCCAAAAACCATAGCGCCTGTAGGACATGATTTTACGCAGCGCGGGAATCATGTTATTCGTGATCCGGTCAAAACACATCGTACACTTGAACAGTTCCTTAGTTTTAGGATTTTGACGTGGGATGTCATATGGACAGCCCTCGCGGGTGGCTTCATAGTTCAAACTTTTCGTTTTGGGTGTGAAAATAACGGCGCCGGTTTTTTCATCTTGAATGATTTCATTTTTTTCCGCTTCGGCCATGCACCCAGGAGATAGGCAGTGTCTGCACTGCTCCGAAAAGAAATACCAAAACGGGTTACCATTTTGGGAAGGTCCCTCTGAGAATCTCACGATTTTCCAGGTGTCTGCAGATAGGTCCATCGGATTCTCATGTGTCCCTTCATTTTTCGTGGCCGTGCCCGGTAGTCCGTTCCACTGTTTGCACGCGACCTGACAACCTCGGCAGGCCGTGCATTTGGAGGTGTCTACAAGAATTGAATATCCTTCAGACATTTTACTTTCCTCCTTCTATTTTGGCCACATTGACCATGAAAGCCTTTGATTCAGGAATCATTGTGTTGGGATCACCTACATTGGGGGTAAGCAGGTTAACGCTTTCACCTCCATCCTTTGGAACCATCCATCCGAAACACCACGGCATACCGACTTGATGGACAATTATGTCACCAATCTTGAATGGCTTGAATCGAGTGGTAACGATGGCTACCGCTTCAACCTCTCCTCTGACGGAAGAGACCTTTACTTTTTCACCATTCTTGATTCCACGGAGTTTTGCGAGTTCATCACTCATTTCCACGAACATCTGGGGTTCAGCTTCAATCAGCCACGGCTGCCACCGAGTCATGATCCCCGTCTGCCAATGTTCAGTAACACGATATGTGGTTCCTACAAACGGGAACCTTGGGTCACATGTCAAATGTTTGTCCATCGCTCCTGCGAAAATCTTGATAGTTGGATTTGTGAATTGACCAGAGAGCTGATTCTTGGGAACAGGACATTCCAGGGGCTCATAATGTTCTGGAAATGGACCATCCGCCAATCCTGGACCAAAGATTGAGGCCAATCCATCGGGTTTCATTATGAACGGATACTTCCCAGCCTTGGTGTTACTCATGGGAGGCCATGGCCCATCGGGAACGTCTCCAACCCATTTTCCGGGTTGAGCTTTGCCATCCACTTCCTGGCCTTCCACCCATTTGAGAAGAGGCTTTTTGGGATTCCATGGAGCGCCGTTTAAATCAACAGAAGCTCTATTATAAATGATGCGTCTGTTGACCGGCCAAGCCCATGACCATTCAGGATACAGGCCTAGTCCAGTGGGATCGTCTTTCTTTCTTCTGGCCATGTTATTGCCCTGAGCGTTGTAGCTCTGGCAATAAATCCAGTTTCCAGAAGACGTGCTGCCGTCCGTCTGAAGAAATCCAAAAGCAGGAACGAGATCCCCTTTCTTGAAACTAACGTCTTTTCCTGTAGGATCTTTCAATGTTACATCCTTCATGAAGTAGCCATTAATCTCTTTGGCTACTTTATGCGGATCAAAATGGCCTTTCTCATCGACGTAATCCCATTTCAGGTTGAGTATGGGCTCGGGAAATTTTCCGCCCTTTTTGTAAAGGGCCCGGATCTTATCGAACAACTCAACCACGACGTCCCCGTCAGGTTTAGCCATTCCCGGGGCGTCCACCGCTTTATAGCGCCATTGAGTCCAACGCCCACTATTGGATATGCTGCCTTCTTTTTCAATGGAGGCGGCCACAGGTAACATGAATACTTCCGTTTTTATCTTCTTGGGGTCCATCCCGGGGCCTTTCCAGAAAGAGCCCGTTTCATTGTCAAAAATGTTTAGGTTAACCATCCAATCAAGTTTGGCCAGCCCCTGACGAACCTTGTTGGCATTGGCTCCTGAACATGCGGGATTTTGACCCCAGGCAAAAAAGCCTTTGATCTTACCGTCATACATCGCGTCAAAGAGATTAAGCCAAGAGCAATTCTGTCCGACATCCAACTTTGGGAGCCATTCATAGCCAAACTGATTTTCTTTTGTCGCCTTGTCTCCCCAGAAGGACTTCATTAGGCTAACATAATATTTTGGCAGATTTTGCGGCCAATTTGCCGACATAGGATCGGATGTAGTGGGTGTTATAGATTTGAGATATGTCTCCAGATTGAGCTGATTGGCTCGAGGGTAGGCCAGGTACCCGGGAAGTATGTGAAAGAGCAGGGCTTGATCTGTCGATCCCTGAACATTGGACTCTCCCCTTAGAGCGTTCACTCCACCGCCGGCAATTCCCATATTCCCTAACAGGAGCTGGATAATGCACATGGCCCGTATATTCTGAACTCCCACTGTATGTTGGGTCCAGCCCATGGCGTACATGATGGTTCCAGCTTTGTCTTTAGTCCCGGTAGAAGCATAGGTCTCATATACCTTGGCCAAATCAGAAACTGGCGTGCCTGTAATTGAAGACACTGTTTCCGGCGTGTATCTTGAATAATGCTTTTTCAGCAATTGAAAAACACAACGTGGGTCTTGCAGTGTAAGGTCACGTTTTACCTTACCATCGGATTCTTTCTCAAAAGCCCAAAAACTTGCGTCATATTTTCTGCCCTTGGAATCGTAGCCTGAGAATAGACCATCCTGGAAATCGAATTTTGGGCCCACGATGAAAGAGGCGTTGGTGTAATCAGTCAAATATTCTTTGAAATACTTGTTGTTATCAAGAATATACTTGATCATTCCTCCTAGGAAAGGAATGTCGGTTCCAGATCTTAACGGCGCGTATATGTCAGATTTTGCCGACGTCTGAGTGAAGCGGGGATCCACTGAAATGAGGATCGCTCCATTGTCCTTGGCTTTTTGAACCCATTTCATCGAAATTGGGTGGTTAGCGGCAGCGTTACTGCCCATTACAAGAATACAGTCACTGTTTTTGAGGTCAATCCAGTGATTTGTCATTGCGCCGCGACCGAAAGACTCTGCCAGAGCCTGTACAGTGGCGCTGTGTCATATACGGGCCTGGTGTTCAATGTACACCAGACCAAGGGCTCTCATCATCGCCTGCAAGGGCCAAAGCTCTTCATTATCTAGAGCTGCGCTGCCTATGTGCGCTATTGCTTCTACTCTGTCAACAGTTTCTCCTTTAGCGTTTCTTTTCGATAAAATTGCGCGTCGCGGGTGGTTTTGACACGTTTAGCGATCTCATTTAGAGCCCAATCCCACGATTTTTCCTGCCATTTGTCGCTACCAGGAGCCCGATAAAGAACTTTCTGAAGACGGTTCGGATTATTAGCGGTAGTCTGGAACAGGGCTGAGCCCTTGGCGCACAATGCCCCTTCATTGATTGGGTGATCAGGGTCTCCCTCTATGTTAATTATTTTCTTGGCCTTAGTGTCCGTACTGCAAATTAGACCGCAACCTACAGCGCAATAAGGACAGATAGTGGTGCTTTGCTTGGACGATTTTAGCTTGTCGACTTTCTTCAACTCGTCAGCATAGGCCTTTACAGGACCTGTGTCGATTCCGAGAGAAGAAAGGGCCAAGCCTGCGCCAACTACGCCAGACATCACAAGGAAGTCTCGGCGGGATATACTCATGACACGCTCTCCTTTGTTAATAATGATCAATGATCTACGGGAGATATTGAAAAAGTTGAACAGGGTTTTCTCACGGCTATTTTGTGCGCCGATAAGACTAAAGAATTCAAAAAATAACGGAGACCTGATGGACCCTTTTGAGAAAGTAAAACAGGAGGAAAAAAGGCAGTCAAGGGGGGGAGGGCAGGTGAGCGTCGTTATCCAGTTGATTTAATTAGTTAAACTAATAGTATTTATTTAATCTTGTAATGTCTAAAATGACGTAACCAGGGCGTTCGCCACTCACGAGTCCGACACTCAGGAGGCGTCTTTCTTTATGATTTCTCTGACACTCTGAGCTAACAAGTAAAGGAAACCTATCATGACAAGGAGCCTGACAACTAAGATCTTGTCCGCAGAGCCGTTTCCAAAAACTGCCTCTCTTAAAGAAGCGTGACTAAAATAACCCAGAATCAAGAGTCCTAAAAGGCAGATGATTATTTTAATAAAAGGGTTTAGAAATTTTTTGCCGGCCATGAGTGTTCTCTCCTTGTTAATCGACATGATTTTACAGAATGTCAGACTCCTTAACAATACCTACTTTAACGTGACGGGAATCGGACATCATGATGACACCACTAATTTCTGTCTAGGACTTCAAGAACACTGATTGCCCAAATCAGCTTTTTTTGCAAAAATGAATTTATACGAGAAAGCGGGGGCCAATCTTATTGTCCCTTCTTATGACAACGAGAATGAATTAGAGCAGGAGTCCCAATGAAGATTTTGGTAGTCAACGCATCACCGAGGATGGAATCAGGGAATACACAAGTCATTTTAACGCCATTTCTTGTGGGAGCGAAAGAAGGTGGCGCATCGGTAGAGATCGCTCATTTGGCGAGGAAGAAAATCAATTCTTGCATAGGGTGCTTTTCTTGCTACGCGAAAACTCCCGGAAAATGCATTTATGATGACGAAATGAAGTTGTTGTCCGAAAGGATCAAGGCAGCGGACATGTTGGTTCTGGCTACACCGGTATACATTGATGGAATGCCTGCTCTGGCCAAGATATTCATCGACCGACTTGTAACCTTTATGGATCCTCATTTTGTGATCGAAGGCGAGAGGGTTAGCCATCCTCTGCGCTGGAAGTTCCCTAAGAAAATGTTCCTTCTAAGCGTATGTGGATTTCCCGGTCTAAGCAATTTTGATCCTTTGTTGCTTCATTTTAAGAGGATCTGCGAAAATTTTCACTCGGAATTTAGTGGCGCTCTGTTGAGACCGGCGATTTTTTCTGTTCTTTTGACGAAAAAATATCCTGATAAAGTGAAGGCAGTTCTCGACGCTGTAAGGTCGGCTGGATTTGAACTCCTCACCAACGGCATTGTCTCAGACAAGACAAGTAAAGACGCTTCGAGAGATATTTGTTCTTCAGAAGAATTGATCCGGACGGCAAACGCTTACTGGGACAGAGAATTGGCTCAAAGCTCAGAATAAATTATCAAATGTGTCGCCCTCTTTTTATCCTCGAACCTCCCAGTTTCTTCAGGGATTGGCGGTCATCAAGCACTGAAGATGTCGCTAATGATTCTCTTGACTGCTATGGTCCTCAACTGTTGCCATGAGATCTGTTTTGCCGGAGGAACGCTCTACGCTTATCCTCCTAAGGTTAATGAAGAATCAGTTCCGGTAGCCAGGCCGACATGCCTCGTCTCCAAGACGATGGTCACGGTATCGGAATCGTCAGTCGAAGTGAAAATTGACCAGGTTTTCGCAAACGACAATGATTATGATGTTGAGGGGATTTTCTTATGCCCTATGATGTTTCCGGGACCACATAGCGTTTCCGAAGTTCTTGTAAACGGAACTAGAGTAGGCTTTGACATCCTCAATCCAACTGAACTGTTTCCGCTACTCCGGAAGATTACACTGGATATGGAAGATCCCGCTCCACTGGCTCTGGTTGGATATCAGACCGTCGTATGTCCAAGAATTAAACTCAATATAAGAGAAAGCAAGTCGTTCAGGATAGTCTACACGTTTCCGCTCAAACTCGATAACGATATTCTGGACATCAAGGTCCCAATGTCAGGTGAGCGTTTCGCACTGGCGCCGATAGGCGACTACGAAGTTGTTGTCAGATTCAAGATGTCCCGTCCAGTCCGAACCTCAATCTCCACATCCAATCATGTGAGAATTGAAAATGAGGCTCCAGGTAGAAGACTCGTTGTCTGTCAAGAAAAAGGGGTTAGAGATCCTGAGGATTTTCGGCTCCTGACGACCTTTTCAGGACCTGATCTAAATTTAAGGGTATTTTTTCACAGAATTTCAGACAAAATGGGCTATTTCATGGCCCTTATAGAACCTCCTTTTTCAAAACAAACTGGCGCGCCCCGTTTAACGACATAGTGATGTTGCTTGACTGTTCGAGTAGCATGAATTCCAGGTATATGGCTCAAGGAAAAAAGGCGCTCCTTCTTCTTATAGAGAAATTGAGACCCGGGGACCGGTTCGATGTGATAAGGTTTACGTCAAGACAGAAAAAACTCTTCGGATCATTGGCGCCTGCTCAAAATCACAATATCCCTGTTGCTGCGGATTTCGTTGAAGCTTCAAAGTCAGATGGGGGGACGGACCTTTTCAACACAATGTTGTCTGCCTTTCACGTCTTTACAACGAAGAAGCGAGAAAAAACGATCTTGCTTGTAACCGATGGGAAAGCGACAGTAGGGAAAACGAACCCTGAGGCTTTGATAGATTTGGTTAGACGTTATAACAAATTAAAGATCAGGGTGTTTGTCGTGGCGCTGGGGCCATCTCCTGACCTGGCCACGCTGGATCAGATCGCAAGAGTTACAGGAGGCTCAATATTGCAGGTCTCCGGATCAGAAGCCTTTGAGCCGACTGTATCTAAATGGCTTGCAGGTATTATATCTCCGCAGGTAACAGAGGTTTCCCTCAATCTCAAGGATTTAGGTTCAGAAACAGTCGCCCCTGAACCGATACCGGACGTGATTGGTTCGGAAAGTCTGTCGATTTTCGGACGTTACGTCAAAGCGCCTGGAAAGAAAGTTTCAGTGACACTTAAGGGCAAAGTGTCTGGAAAAGTAGCTGAGACGGTCAAGAAGCTGGAACCTCCTATGATGGAAAAGTCTAACAATTTTATTCCGGCTTTGTGGGCCATGCGTAGAATGGCGTCCTTGTTGGATATCGAACGGACGAGAGGACAGAATCAGTCACTCAAGGACCAGATGGTAAACTTGGTCAAGAATTCGGCTTACTCATTTACGACACATCCCCAAAATTTGAAAAGGCGTTCTCTGATCTGCTCTGGAAGGTACAAAACGTCGTTTGTAATCTCGGAGGTAACTAAACCGGGATTCAGGAGAATCGGCGAGAGATTGTTCAAGCATGAAGGAACATGTTGGGTTGAGTCAAGATCCAAGAGGATCTGAGCCCGAAGAGGAAGTAACTTTTTTGAGCGATCGATATTTTAACCTCGTCGCTGATGACTATGAAACCGGGCCTATAATGGCTATGGGCCCGGACGTATCATTCATGAGCAAGGGAACCGTTTTCAGGGTGACCAGATATCCAGATTGCTCAGGCAAGGGCAAAAACTGACGACCAACCAATGATTAAATGATGGGGGCCCTCATAATCAAGGTAATGGCCTCCTTTGCCGTATCAGCCAGTTGAGGCTGTTCGTCTTCCAGTTGAGCCAGTTGTCTCAAATGATCCGCTGTCCTCAACAACATCATTGCAAGATCACCTTCATCAGCGGAAAGACTCTCCGTCAGTTCTTCCCAGGGCGCTTGCCCTGCCCACAAGCAAGTGGCGGCGCAAGGCCAAAATGTGATTGGAGGGAAATCAAATCCCCTGTCTATCATGTAATTGACGAGCGGTTTGAGCCTTTGTATCATTGCTCGGAATTTTTTCCACAGTCGACGAGTGTCTTTCCACAAATCCCGACTGATTTGGATTTCTCTGTCTTTGTCCACAACAAATGGAGCAATTAATGACGCCAGGCTAACGGGATCCAAGTCCGAAAAATCTCCGTTCCTGATAAGTTCGGCAATCAACAGTGGTTGATCCAGCCTCAATTTTGCCGCCCATTTTCCATCAGGCGTAGGAGCGCCCTCTTCGTCTAGATAGCCGAGGTCATGCAGTAACCCCGCGTGGTTGTTAAAGTCCTCAGTTAGCTTGGACTTAACTTTTTGCGCCCTGTTTGCATTCAACGAATATGAGGCGAAAGAAAATTCAAGCAGCCTGATTGCCGCTGCAGGATCGTGAGAAAGTAAGAGATTTAGAACCATAGAGAAATTGACCCCTATTCGGGATCGTAAAGGCTCAGGATTTGACAACAGAAGCTCTTGGGCAAGAGAGATGTCAAAGAATTTTCCTGGAACCATGACGATAAAGCCTGCCTTGTCTTTTCCCCGACGTCCAGCTCTGCCAGTCATTTGATGAAATTCAGTAGCTGTCATGTCCACAAATGATCGTCCATCGAATCGGTCAGTCTGCAGTATGACTACAGTCCTAGCGGGAAAATTGACCCCGGCCGCTACTGTAGAGGTCGAAAATATAGCTTCCAGCCTTCCTGACTGCATCATGTTCTCAACGAGCAGACGCCATGCCGGTAAATGGCCTGCATGGTGAACTCCTACGCGGCACATGAGCAATCTACTGATATGCCTCTGCGTCTGCAGATCCGGGTTCGACGCCAGGTAGCTTTCGAGTTCCTTATCAAAGCCGTCCTCATGTGGCTTGAATGGACATGGAGGCAATGATGCAAGAGCTTTGTCGCAGTCCAACCTTGATTTCATGAATATTATAGCAGGTAAGAGATCGAATTCTCTAAGGACGGTTAGAATTCTGTTGAAATCCGGCGGTTCCTGATTAGGTGATCTCCTAAGTTTTTTCAAGCTTTTAGCCAAGGTAGCCACTTGAGGGAAAAGACGTCGGCCCTTCAAGAACGGAGTCAGTTCACCTGAGGGCCCTAGAAACAGTGCGTCGAGGGGCACCGGTCGCTCTACTGTGAGAATTACCTTACAAGGAGATTTTCTGATCTCCTGCAGCCATCCAGCGACTTCTGAAGCATTGGCTATGGTTGCCGACAAAAGAAGAATCCTGACCCGTGATGGAAGATATATCAGGACTTCCTCCCAGACGACTCCTCTGTCCGGATCACCCAGATAATGGGCTTCATCTAGAATTACAAGATCGACTCCGATGTCCAGTCCTGTTTCCATTGAATCATAAAGTTGATTCCTGAGAATCTCGGTAGTTCCCACGATGACAGGAGCATCAGGATTTTCTTTGCGGTCTCCAGTAAGAATTCCTACGTTATCGGTTCCCAAAGAGGCCCCAAATTCCTCCAATTTGGAATTTGACAGAGCCTTCAACGGAGTAGCGTACCAAATTTTTAAGCCCCTGGACAAATAGTCTCTAGTCGCCTCGAGGGCAATCCAGGTTTTGCCCGAACCGGTAGGAGCGCTGACTAAGACATCTGGTTACGAGTATGTTTTCAAGCGCCATTTTTTGAAAGGGGTCAGGAGTAAATGGGGCTGGCTCGGGGCGTCCCATTTTTGACAGCAGGGACTTGGCGTCCATGTGAATTCGAGGCTGAAAACCCTCTCTTTGAGTATGAGAGTAAACCTTTTTAGGTCCGAGCTTGAAAGTTGGCTTTCTCGGCAAGCTGGGTCTGTTCTTTGTGTTGTTGAGAAGTCATCTAAATCCGTCGACAGTTTTGACTGAATGAAAATTAATTTCTAACACAGGCCAAAGCATTATCAAGGTCATCGAGGATGTCTCCGATGTCTTCAATACCTACGGAAAGTCTTATCATCTCATCCGGGATGCCAGCCAGAAGGCGTTGCTCATTAGTAAGCTGGGAATGGGTTGTGCTGGCTGGATGAATGACGAGACTCTTGGCGTCTCCCACGTTGGCAAGATGGGAAAACAACTTTAGACCACCCATGAATCTCTTGGCAGCTTCTGTTTTCCCTTTAATCCCAAAGACCACGACACTGCCACCGCAGCAGTTTCTAAAATATTTCCGGACCTTGGAGTAAGATGGTTCGGATTCCAGTCCTGGATACTTAACCCAATCTACTCCCCGATGATTTTCCAAATGTCGGGCCACAGCAATCGCGTTGGCGCAATGACGTTCCATTCTAAGAGACAACGTTTCCAACCCCTGGAGAAAGATCCATGAGTTGTCTGGGCTTATGCACGCTCCCATGTTTCTCAACGGGACTAGCCTCATTCTTAAAATATACGCCATTTTACTCATAGGCCCTAAATCATGGGCAAATCTTAGCCCATGGTAGGAAGGTTCAGGGTCATTGAATAATCTGAATTTAGTGTCGGTCCAGTCGAACTTGCCGGAATCCACAACAACTCCGCCTATAGCGGTTCCATGCCCACCAATCCATTTGGTCAAGGAATTTACAACTATGTCCGCTCCAAATTCAATAGGCCTGAAAATATAAGGAGTTGTAAAAGTCGAGTCTACAATTAAGGGCACATGAGCTTTCTGAGCCACCTGGCTGATTTCCAAAAAATCCGGCACACATAACTCAGGGTTTCCAATTGTTTCAATGAAAATCGCCCTTGTCTTGGAATTTATTGAGTTGGCAAAGGCCTCAGCGTCACCACAATCCACAAAACGGGTCTTGATTCCGAATTGAGGCAAGATGTCCTGAAACAGGGTGAAGGTTCCTCCATACAGATGCCTTGAAGCCAACAATTCGTACCCATGCTCAATTACATTGATGACTGAATAGAAGACTGCGGAACTGCCGGAAGCTAGAGCCAAGCCTCCAACACCTCCTTCAAGAGCCGCCATTCTCTTTTCAAGCACGTCCGTCGTCGGGTTCATGATCCTCGTATAAATATTCCCAGGTTTCTTTCTGAGCCCAAAAAGATTGGCCGCATGCTCAGTATCTTTAAATACATAAGATGAAGTTCTGCTAAACGGTACCGCGCGTGAAAGAGTCGAAGGGTCCGGCGTCTGACCAGAGTGTATCGCCAAGGTATCGAAACCATATCCTGTTTTTTTCTCGTCCACCCTTCGGTCCTCCTAAATTGCTAAAGTCTCAACAGGGGCAGATGATCCAGCCAACTGTTCAGGTATTTGTTTCGATGTTACCCCAATCTCTATTCAACCCCACCATACCTGAAGGGGGGCAGCCAAGAAAATCATCCATCTCTTCGTCAGTCTAATAATACCATAAAGAGCGTCACTATTTTAAAATATAACTTAATCGAGCCAAGTGCGAGAAAAAGACGCAAAAATTTAGTCAGAATAACGGTAATATGCCAAAATTTATTTCTCGTTATTATACCATCTTTGATGGCATACAAAGGCACATGTTTTCTTGACTTTTTTTGTTATTTCGCATAATTACTCAATCATGTTAAACCAGTTTATAACTGAACTTGAGAAGCGAACCAGAGTAGAAAAGTTGTCTCTAAGTTCAGAAAATTATTCTACTGGAGTAATGACGTCCCGTGCTTCTCTGATCAAGCTTTCGCCAAACTCCTAGATGTCATAGAATCAGGGGGCGGTATCATTTGAATATTTCGATTCAGGCCGGTGTGCGATGGGCCAATTCCATTCAGCGGATGTCTCTAAGAAAGCCAATCATTCGCGTGGATTCTTGACCCCTACCTGTCTGTGGGCATATCGGAACCTGAGGGGAGGGCATGAACCATTTCTAAAAAGCTTCGAAGCGCCTGAAATGAGTTTTATGCAGATACTCTTGCTTCGTCACGTCGATCCCAATGCCTCTGTTCCCTTCCTAATTGAGAATTTTCAGCAGAAGACCGACACACCCGAGGAGTTAAAGGACCTCTCCAGACTATGCATATCGACAATTCTCAACAACGGTATTACTCCCGATCTGTTGCGATCCCTTCAGACACGCTACCCGAAGACTGGCGCTGTTGCGGAATTGGAGACCTACAATCCCTTGTCGGGGTATTTCAGGAAAGATTCCTACCAATTGTGGAGCTGACGATTTTCATCAACTCGTCAGGTCAGTTCTCGACGTTAGGGAACTCTCGTCTCTCAACAGGGTCCTTTATCTAACATGGCTATTTTATGTTCCTCTTTCGGATAAGGATTATCAACAATTGTGGCTGAATTGGGCGGACCACAATTATTTTGAACTATTGATGAATTCTGGAATAATCGAGCGTTCCGGATGTGGTTACATACTAACGTCTGATGTTGCAAAACAGGGTCTTGCGAAAAGATTCCTGTACGAGACGTATCCGCTGGCAAAGGAATCCATTCAGAGATCCCGATCTGCGAAAATCAGGGAGGACAGAGAAAAAAGAGTTAGAAACACCGAACTGGACCGCCAAGCCCTTGAGATGTCTCCAGATGGGATCATTTGCGTCGACCAGGTAAAATCTCTCTATTATATGAATCCTGCCGCAGAGAAAACCCTCCATGATGAATACTGGCTTTCCACAACTCTTTTCGGTCAAATTTCGTTTGAGGAAGCGATCCGTAAGTATTCCAAAGGAAAAAGTTATCTCGAACATCACCAAACATGCCTCAGAAAAAGGGGCGTCCGCTCAAATATTTGGAGACAGAATTTCCCTTGAAGCACAGGGAAAACACTTCGATGTCGAACTCGGTCCACAGGTAATTCTAATCCGTAACACCACGGATCAGCATCTTATAAACAAAGAGATCGGCAAATTATATACGACACGAACTTTCCGCTGCTCTCGACGTAATGGGTATTGGAATCGATAGCGCAAAACGCCTCATAATAGAGGGGTCACTTGAAGAATCGGTCAAGATACTGGATCAAGTCGAAAATAAGCGACTAGAGCTTTCCCATATGCTCGAAGATAGAATTGACTTCATACGTCTCCACTCGGATTCTTTCCAGATACCACTTGTAATGTTAACCTGAATCTCCTCGTCGACAGATGCGTAGGAAATTATTTGGAGTCAGCCTCGAACAAGGGTGTAAGAATTCAATCCAATCACCTTGAGGAACACGGAATATTTGTCGCAGGGGAGGAAAGATTTCTTGCCAGAGCGATTGACAACCTGGTTAGAAACGCCGTGAAATTTTGCCATAAGGGTGGCAAGGTTGAAATAAGTTTAAGTTCGTCGATAAATCAGGCTTACTGTTCAGTCGAAGACGATGGTCCCGGAATACCGCCTGAGCATCTCGGGAAAATATTCCAACTTGGTTTCACCACAGGCGGCAGCGGTAGGGGCTTGTATCTGGCAAGAAAAATAGCGAAGGCCCATAAAGGTCAACTAGAAGTCAAGAGTTCAGTGGGAAACGGAGCTTGTTTCACGCTTACGCTGCCAAGAATGTTGGAGCGATGACAATGGCAAAGCTATCCCTTCTTCTCGCCGACGACGAGGACATAATCAGGAAGAGGGTAGGGCTGATGCTGGGTTCGGCATTTGACATCGAAGAGGCTACAAACGCAAAGCAAGCGGTCGAAGCATCAACAAAGGGGTTTGACATCATACTCCTGGACATAATGTTTCCCGATGGAAATGGTGTTGATATATGCAGAACCATCAAACAGGCTGATCCACATAGCACAGTGGTCATAAGCTCTTCCATGGAAACCCTTGAAGCTTGGAATCAAGCTTTTGACGCAGGAGCAGACGGGTACCTGAAAAGAGAGAATTATTGAACACCGACCCTCGTAAGATTTGCCTGATGATAAACAGTCTTGTTGAGCGCAACAGATTACGAAAACAGGCCGAAGATATTAATAAGAAACAGGCTCAACTGTTGTCCGTGCTTACTCATGATGTTCGCTCCCCGTTTCAGGCTCTTCTCGGAACCATGGAACTGCTTAGAAAAAGCGATATACCTCCTGCGCTTTCGGAAAATGTGGAAAGGATGTTTGAATCAGCGGGACATCAATTGTCTTTTATCAATTCTTTACTGGAATTGCTCCGGTTTGAATCCGGCCTGGTCCAGCCTCGATTATATCCGACCGATATAAATTTAGCTATTAATCAAAGCCTGCAGACTATGAGGAGTCTTGCTACCGCTACAAAAAAATTGATATACGGATCGAACTTGAAGAGAAATTACCTGTAATTCAGGGTGATATTGGCCAGATAACCAGGGTGATGAATAATTTATTAAGTAATTGGTAAAATTCACAAAAAGAGGCGGTCGAGAAATTGAGAACGTCTGAATACGTTCTGAGGAAAGGGATTGATGGCGTTTTGGTAATTGTCGCAGATAATGGTATAGGAATTGGCGACAAGAAACGCGAGAAAATATTTCTGCGTTTCATCGTGGTCGCGAAAAAGGGACGGACGGAGAAATCGGAACCGGACTGGGACTTTCAATCTGTAAGGAAATTATGGACTTACATAGAGGCTCCATTGAACTGGAAAACACCGCAACAAGGCAGTGTGTTCAAACTTTGGTTTCCGTCAGCTCAGGTCACAACACAGTAAATCGACAAATGAAAATTAGACTATCTCAAGCGGCTTCGCTTCATAAACTTTGAGGGCATCAATTAGGTGGCTTGCATGATCTCTCTGTTGTATTGGCGGCCATCTGTCTTTTCTTGCTGGTTGGTTGCGATGTTGCTCCAGTCAGACCAGAAGAAGTTTTCATTCTTTACCGTGAAAGAATGAACGGCGAAAAAGTTCAAGACGCTAGAAATCTTCTTTCCCCGGCTTCTCTTGAACTAATCAAACAAATAGACCAACGATACAAGTTGGGTCAACCCCCTGAAAAACTGGCTCTTTTGAATATTCTAGACCCCGTAACGCCTCCCGTTTTGGTGAAAGTCGATGAAGGACATGGCCATCTTACAGGTTAGGACATTAAAAGGAGCGTCAGACTCATACGATTAACCCGCACAGACTCCAAGTCCCCATGGAAAATCGACATAACCGAAGAACTCAAGTCGTTGCAGCTATTCCTTGACGCTAAGGAGGCTCTTAGTGGTTTGCAACAGCAAGCGGGGGAATTTGCAGCTTCGTGGAAGGCACTCGACAACCAATTGGAGAAAATGGGAGGACCAGAGGCAGAGCCAAAAGTTCAGCCTCAGGTCAAAGATATGAATCAAAAGCCAGTGAGGATGAAGCCCCCAACCAAGCAAATGAAAAAAGACGAGAAGAAATCACGCTAAGACGAAACTCTTTCTTCATGTCCTCTCAAATTACCGCTCAGAAGAATCACGGAACTTTTCAAGCTCAGATGTAAGGATCTCATTGACCAATTGTGGGTTTGCCTTACCACGGGTGGCCTTCATGGTCTGGCCCACAAAAAATCCCATTAACTGGGTCTTGCCTCCAAGTAGCGAGACACCTCGTTGGGGTTATCCTTTAATATTTTAACGATGATTCCTGACAACTCTGAAACATCTGAAACCTGAATCAGTCCTTTATCTTTGACGATTTGATCTGGACGCTTGCCCGAAACCCACATCTCCTCAAAGACAGTTTTGCCTATTTTACCTGATATCGTGCCGTCCTCGATCATCTTGAGAAGACTGGCAAGATCCTTGGGCTGGACAGGAGCTGAGGTCACTGATGAATCCTGTCCCTTCAATACCCTCATAAACTCAGTCATCATCCAATTGCTGACAGATTTAGGATTTGGGAAAAAGGAGACTGTGTCTTCAAAATACTGAGCTAATGAACGTTCCGAAGTTAAAACGCCCGCATCATACTCCGGTATCCCAAAATCCATTACAAATCTATCTTTCTTTTCCCGAGGGAGTTCCGGCAAAGAAGCCCTCATTTTCTCAACAAGCTCAGGCTCGACCTTCAAGGGAAGGAGATCCGGATCCGGAAAATAACGGTAGTCGTGGGCTTGCTCTTTGCTTCTCATTGAAACCGTCGACCCGGTAGAAGGGTCGAAGAGCCGCGTTTCCTGTATTATTGCGCCCCCATTTCCCAAGACTTCAGTGTGTCTCTCTATCTCGTATTGAAGGCCTTTTTGAACATTCTTGAATGAATTCATGTTTTTCAATTCTGTTTTCGTTCCAAGAGCAGTCTGTCCGACTGGCCTGATGGACACGTTCGCGTCACATCTGAAACTGCCTTCTTCCATATTACCGTCACAGATTCCCAGGTAGACAAGGATCGAATGCAAGGTCCTCAGATAAGCCGAAGCCTCTTCCGGTGTGCGCATGTCCGGTTCGGAGACTATCTCTATGAGTGGAACCCCGGTTCTGTTCAAATCTACATAAGAAACTGGCTTCCTTTCGTCATGGATAAGTTTTCCAGCGTCTTCTTCCATGTGTATACGGGTAATTCCGATTTTCCTTGTGCCCTCGGCTGTGTCCACTTCGATCCAGCCGTGTTCGGCCACTGGCAGTTCATATTGAGATATTTGGTAGTTTTTAGGCAGATCCGGATAATAGTAGTTTTTTCTTGCAAACCGGCTAATTTCGTTTACCCGACAGTTACAGGCAAGAGCCATGAGAATCGTGTATTCAAGCGCTTTTCGATTCAGGACCGGAAGAGAGCCCGGCATGCCCAGACAAATGGGACACGTGTTTGAGTTCGGTTCAGTTCCCAAATTTAGTTGTGCAAGAGCAAAAAGCTTTTGAGTCGGTGAGAAGTTGAGCGTGTATTTCCAAACCTATTACTGTTTCGAATTCCATGATTCGCTTCCTATATGCTGGGTCGTTTCAAGTGAAAATCTGTTTCTCTCTGAAAGGCTGCGACTAATTGTACGAGTTTGGATTCGCCAAAATGTGGGGCGATAAGTTGCATCCCTATGGGCAGGCCTGTGCCTGAAAAGCCGGCGGGACACGATATACCAGGAAGTCCGGCCATGTTTACTGGAATAGTAAAAACATCAGTCAAATACATTTCTATTGGATCATCCATTTTTTCCCCGATATTAAAGGCCGGAGCAGGGGCTACAGGAGCAAAGATCGCGTCACATGATTCGAACGCCCGTTTGAAGTCTTTCGTAATAAGAGTTCTTATCTTGGCGGCTTTTAAGTAATAGGCGTCATAATATCCTGATGACAGAGCGTAAGTCCCCAACATTATCCGACGCTTTACTTCGGGACCAAATCCCTCAGCTCTGGTTTGACAATACATGTCTATCATGCCCTCAAAATCTTTAGAGCGATGACCATACTTGACACCGTCATATCTTGCCAGATTGGAAGACGCCTCCGAAGGAGCAATAACGTAATAGGCCGCAATTCCATAATTTAACGACGGCAAAGACATATCGACAAATTTAACCCCAAGCTTTTCAAGAACCTCTCTTGCGGACCGTAAACTTTTTTCAACATCCTGGTTTCCAAGCTTATCGAAGAATTCAACCGGAACGCCCAATGTCAAACCCGCAACATCCTTGTTCAGAAAAGAGGTAAAGTCGGGATGTTTCATGGGGACAGAAGTCGAATCCATCGGATCATGGCGGCACAAAAGGTTCAAAAGCAGGGCTATGTCAGAAATATCTCGGCCAAATGGGCCGATTTGATCAAGACTCGATGCGTATGCGACCAATCCAAACCGTGAAACTGCTCCATAGGTGGGTTTGATGCCCGTAACTCCGCAAAACGCCGCAGGCAGACGAATCGATCCACCAGTGTCCGAACCGAGCGCCACAGTAGCCTGACCGCAAGCGACGGCAGCAGCCGACCCCCCGCTCGATCCTCCCGGAATCTTGTCTGTGTCCCAGGGATTTTTGGTTGGTCCCCAACAGGAAGTTTCAGTCGAGGAGCCCATAGCGAATTCGTCCATGTTGGCGCTCCCAAGAATGACCATGCCCTCATCTTTAATAAACTGGACAACCGTGGCATCATACGGCGGACTGAAATTCGATAGAATCCGTGATCCACAAGTGGTCTTTTTGTCCTGCAAACACATATTGTCTTTGATTGCGATAGGGATCCCAGTCAGGAAATTCCCCCTACCGGCCTTAATGCGTCGATCCGCTTCTTCGGCCATTGTCAAAGCCAGGTCCGGATAAACACTAACGTACGAATGAACTTGTGGTTCAACGGCATCGATTCTGTCCAAAACTGACCTGGTTATTTCAACCGATGAGGTCTTGTTGGAGGACAAAAGCCCTGCAAGTTCGGTGGCGGTTTTTTCGTAAAGGTTGGACACCTATCTTCCCCTCATGAGAATTCATGAACCAATCGATTGGTCACTCGATGATCTTCGGGTACTAGAAATGATGAACCGTCAGTTGAAGGAGCGTTGGACAAAGACTTTTCAATCGGAAGTGACGGCCTGACAACATCTTCCCTCAAGGGCGTGAAAAGTTCTACCGGACCAGCCATGGGTTCCACGTCATCAGTTGGGACAGCGGAGAGAGTATCCATATATTTCAGGATGTCATCCAGTTGCCCCATGTACTTCAGTTTTTCTTCCTTGGACAAAGCTAATCTGCCTAGTATGGCGACGTAGTCAACTTGTTCAATCGTGATTTTCATTTTCTACCGACCGGTGGTATTACCTTGTGATAAAAATGACTTGTTAATTCACATTAAACCTTGGGAACAGAATATGTCAAGTTTGGACTTGCCTGTATTATTGCGCATGAACAACGCTCAGTCTTGTCCTCCTAGATACTGACTCCAAACTGACCTGAAACGATACCCCGGGAATAGAAGTCGTTTGAAAAAGTCCGGACTCAAAGGACCAGCTCCTTCATATGAGCTTGATTGGATGGGGTTTCCTTTTTTATCAACAAGGGCGTCCCAACGAACATTTTTTACTGATAGGCGATTCTCCGGGCTGATCACAGCGGTGACAGCGGTTTTCTCAATTCCAATAAGGGAAGATCCAAGACCAACGCTTTTCGGGTTTCCATGACATGCATGACATTGCCGGCCTTTTTTCTGGATGGTGTGCGGAGAGTAAGGATTCATTATCAATGCCGGTTTGCCTGAGCCCGTATTTGGAACTACGCTGTCCAGCGTCACTGTCCCATCAGGTTTCACCCATGAGACCACAAATTGATTCATGGGTCGCATGATCGTGACCTTGGCTGAGGAGTCAAGACCTAACGGTGGATTTTCCCATCTCCTGATCGTAAACCCCTTAAACCACGCTCCAGATCTGGAGTCTCCACTTATCCAGTCTCTAGTCTGTGGAAGAGTCCAGTCTTTCTCAGGCATAGCGGGCTTGGGGCTTCCCCGTTCAGGAACCAACTCTGCATAGTCTCCAACGAATTTTCCTAAAAGTTCTTGAATTTGAGGATCATTTTGGGCGGCATTGATGGACCACATCCAGTATTCCGCCCTCTCATCCAACATAATGTGATATCCATAATCCTGAAACGACCACGCGGCGTGGCAGGTGGCACAGTTGACAGAGTCTCTATGTCGAACGATGCTGTGAGGGATTACATCGGTTCGAAAAGAAGGTATGATTTTATCGGGCATCCGTTTGAGAACGCTTTGTCCATTTGAGTTTTTTACAAGAGATGGATGACCGGAATAGATATGGCAACTTTCGCATGAAATTTTTTGCCGCTTCCCGTTGTCCCTAAGAGGTTTTCCTGATCCATGAATCTGATCCGGTGGATGGCAATCTGAACATACCATCCCTGACTTGAAATGAATATCCGCTGTCAATCGATGCTGTTCCGAGCCGTAAAGGGTAGGGGATTGTTTGCCATCCATTATTGGAGATCTAAAGCCCCTATTGAAATCTTTTTCAAACAGTCCAACGTAATCGCACCCTACATGATTCGAATTGTGACATTTTAGGCAGGCTGTTATGCCTGGCGACTTTACTATGCCGTGCTCAGTTGGACGTGAGCTGTCCTCATTAGAGTAGGCGCAATGACATGCTGAACACCCTTTTCCTCGTTGCTCTCCCGGGCGACTGGACCCCTTTGTGTAAAGGTGGCAGCGTAGACACGATCTTCGCAATAGATCGTCGCCAAGACCGGAAAGAATAATTGCATTGCTATTGTGATTTTTCCCGACTTCGAATCTTCTTTTCTCTATTGTTGGGGACTCCAATAAAAGCGGTTTGGGATTTGGAATTTGATCAAGTCCCGCCGCAGCCCTAACGCCAAACAAGAATGATGACGAACTTTGAGCGCCGAACTCATATCTCGTATGATTAATCATGGTTGGAGCGAGCGCCATTTTTGAGGTTTTTACATTTTCAGCGTTTTTTGGGTGACACTTTCCGCACGTACCTTCAACCTGATCAAGGTCTCCTGGGTCAGAAACAAGTCCTACGTGAGCCTTATCTTTTTCCGGAGCCTTGTCGTCGCCTTTATGGCAGGTGATACACGAGAACGCATGCGCTTTGTCCATTTCCAGATTTTTGGGGTGGCATTTCACGCAGGCGCCGGGGTCCGAACATCTTTCTTTTGGCGCCCATCTGAGGGGGCTGCCCCCACCACGCGGGGTACAAGTTTGTTGGAGCCGAATAGTTAGGGCTCGACGCAGCAGGATCAGGATCAAGCGACGGATCCGCTGCGTAGACAACGACGAGGCCTGAACAGGACAACACCAGCCAAAATATGCTCAGAAAGGTTTTATGCAACTGTGTTTCAGGTTATCTGTAAATAACGGTTTGGTTATCTCAGTTGACTTATAATTTGTTGCAATTGAGCCGTCGGTAATGAGCCACCAGATGGATTGTTTCTAACGAAGTTCACTAAAACGCCCTGTATGGCCGAAAGCGCCTGAGAGTAGTTCGGGTGCTGCGGTGTGATTCCATTGATCGCGAGAATATGCGCGGCCGCCTCTCCTTCTCGTCCCGGCGCCAGATTGAGAGGGTTAGGCCATACAAATTGTGGTCGATTAGCTACCTGAGGTTTCGGCAGGGGAGCTTGCTGCTCAACCGCAGGTCTGGGACTTTCCGGAGTCTTTTTTCGTTCGTCTCTAGCCTCAGTCTTCGGAGACGGAGCAGGTTCAGCGTGAGAGGATGAGGAACCGACGCAGGAATCATGATTTCTAAAACATTTTAACCGGCACTGTTCCTGGTAGTATGCGTCATTCGTTGATTTCTTGCAGCATTCGTCACATTGTTCGCGTGTCTTGCTGAAACGAACCCTGGCCACATGAATTTGTAGCGCCAATCGTTAGAATATTTAGCGCGATGATGAAGCAAATCGACACTGGGGAAATGAGATTCACAGTGAACCCACATCTTACAGCCGTGCATTTTCTTGCCATCTTTCATCTCCTGGACTTCGTTCCCATGATTAAAAAATGTCGAATCCATATTCAAGACTTGGCCCGCTCGATCAGTTCCGATTTCCGCCTTTGAGCACATGGCATTTCTTCCCGGACGTCGCGAAGCCCATGTGATTTTTCCAGACGCCGAGCGGTTTCCTTTCCGATTCATACTGTTGTTCCCATCTGTCGTCAATAGGATCCCATGCAAAAGACTTGTATCTGAAACTCTTTTCTTGTTTGAAATATAAAGTGAGAGACCACTCGTCTGTCGTAGAATCATTGCAAAGCATCGAGTAGGAACAGTCCGGCTCTTTGTTCAGAGCGTCTATAGCCTTACTTCTTATGTGGTCAATATACTTAGAATGATCATGCTTCTTAAAGGATGGCGGTTTTCCTTCTGATTTCATCCATTCTTCTTCGTCATTGTCTTTTATTTTTACATCACCGGGTACAGGTCCTTTTTTTTGTTCAGATTCAGGGGGCACATTGCCTTTTTCCGAACCAACCAGTCTCTTTGGAGCTTTGTCCTCTTCTGAAATCGCCTTGGTAGAGCCTCTATGTTCTCCTGGAATTAGGTCTTTGTTTTCGCGCTCATGAGGACTCACCACCTGTTTTTGGTTAGGGTCTGATATTTTGCGTGATCGTTCTTCAGTAGGTTGCCCCTCAGGTTTTTTTTGCGGTTCATTATTGTTCGGTTGTTGCGCCAATTTGGGTTTTATCAGGGTTGATTCAGATTTTGTCAGAGAGGATTTGTCTTCAGGAGTTTTGGCGCTCCTGAGCATAGATGGAACGCAACTGCCTGCAATAATGGCCACCATAATATATAAGGCCAGCTGGATCGATACCGCTATCTTTGGGTTAGCGCTGATACGTTTACTCTGTATAGGCATTTGTTGGAGCGTGAGACTCCATAGGTTTGGACCTGGTCCATGGCTTAAATTAACCACATAACACTTCTTATTCGTAATATTTTTCTGACGAAAAGGCAATAAACGTTGCCTTATTGAAAAATGACACAATAATATAGTCTAGAACTTGTGACTTGTTAAATTTTAGTATAAACAGCGTTTCGAGAATTGATTCTGACAAATTCCGTCAGGTACAGGATCGTGACAGAATTGTCTTAACAATACCTTGCTCTTGAAATCCCCGAGGACGACATAAGGTCGCATCACAGGTGATGTAGAAAATAAAGCTGGAGAGAAGCTTGACGCTTGAGTATTGACTTCTTCTCTCCCGACGCTTCAACAGTCGCTGTCTGGATTTGACAGCAGGAGGTTATATGTCGACTACAAATGTGCTCAATCCACAGAAAGTTAGTTCATTCCTGGCGATAATAAGGACAGTTTTTTGTGGGAACAACGTGAGGAAAGTTGGACTGAGCGAATGTTATGAATTGGCTCGGAAACAACCTGGCGCTATTGAAACCTGCCATCCCCTTTTTAGGGCTAAAGAAATGGGCTTACCCGAAGACGCCAAAGTCCTGGTAGTAAATGACGGGGCAATACTCGGACGAACAGCAGCGCTGCTCGCGTAATGTCAACCCAAATGGAGGAAAACCATGCCAAATATGAAACGGTGCTTCGGGAAGCCGTCTATGACATGGGGTCAAAGCCTCTTATTCACACTACAGTCTACATGGGGTTGGATCCTCTCTTCATGATCAGATCTCACTTTCTTACTACCGAACGCCATGCCATGAACGCATTAAATGTCTGTTTGAATTTCCAACACGAAACAGACGAAATAAAAGCGATTTATGCGCAGTCCACCCCTTTGGGAGAGGAGACGGATGTCTACATGATATCTGACCCGGACTGGCGTCATCCAGACTATCCTGTTGGACTGGTGATTATAGACCCCGATCACAATTGTGTGGCTGTCTTGGGGTTGAGATATTTTGGCGAGATGAAGAAAAATCTGCTCACATTCGGTTGGACGATAGGTGTTCGTCGGGGCATGGTCGCTTGTCACGCAGGGATCAAGGAGTTCCATCTTCAGGAAAAAGAGACTTCAATGGCCGTCTTTGGGCTGTCAGGTTCTGGAAAGTCGTCGCTTACAAACTCTGCATTTCACGAAGGGGCCATAGATACTGATGCGGGAGAGAAGGTTATCGTCATACATGATGACGCATTCAACATTGACCTGATCAACAACAAGAGCATTGTTCTCGAACCGAACCTCTTCGACAAGACTGACGGAACCACTGCGTATTCAGAGGACATAAACTATTGGATGTCAGGTATGAACCAGATGGTTACTGAGAACGCCAACGGAGACAAGGTCATCTTCCCTTCGGACATTAGGAATCGGAATGGTAGGGCTATCAAGAGTCGGGAATGGCTACTCAATCTGGCAGACACGGGCCCAGTGCCCTGATTTCGTCTGTTACCTGATGAAAGACACCACCTTGCCTCCCGTGAGTTTTATATCGGATACCAGGTTAGCTGTGGCAATGGGGGCGTCTTTAGCTACTATGAGGACCTCGGCTGAAAATGTGCCTGAATCAGAAATGAACAGGCTCGTTTTTGAACCATTTGCGAATCCATTCCGAGTTTATTCACTGTTGTTGGATTGTGAGCGTTTTGAGGCCCTTTATCGAAGAGGCGCAATAGCAGTGATACTAAATACGAACAAGTTCTACGGTCGGGGTGGTAAGGACGTTGACATCCCGAAGGAACTGAGCTTGCCTCTAGTGGTTCACATGGTCAGAGGAAAAATGCAGATGGAAGACTGGCCTATCTTTCCCGGCCTAACGGTTCCCGCACGTCACAGTATGGATTTTTTGGACCCTGACTATGATGACAAGTATAGGCCATCCGTTGATCTCAATTATTACAAGCTTCTGCAGCAGAGGACTCAACAACGAGTAGATTTCTTGGCCGATCTATTGAAAAGGAATCAAATTCAGCAGAGGTTTGTGGACGCTGTGAGAAAAGCCATTATTCACATGGATGAGATAATTCTTGAAATGGAGATGTAACCCATCGATGAGTGTCGGTTAGATACCCACGGCCCTGTCCATGGGCATCTAACCGTGAGCTCGATTCAGAATACTGAACCAATTTGGGATAGGCGCACTAGTTCAGTCCCTCAGTATCGGTCCTGTAGTCATTCGCTATTCTAATGACGGAATTGTACTTGAGGACCAAAAAGACGATTTGCTCTCTCGATGATTTTATCCGGAGCGAGCTTCATATAATACAGATGATTAAGTTCGAACGAGTCAGGAGACTGAAATATGGCCTTGGAAACCTCTTTTGCCTGGAACCACGATTTTTTGTCTCTAGTTAGAAACCTGTCAACATAAATGTTGAACAATCGACTTATGCAAAGGGCTGAATAGATATTGGCCTGACATCCTTTGAAAACGTAGAATCTCCCTCCATCCGAGTCAAAGGCGTAGCCTACCGACAGACCACTGTTTTCAATGGTTTTATCGACAATTTCCTTGTTAAAACCGCCAGTTGAGATGCCGGCTATACTGACATCGGACTTTCTTCCAAGTCCGTCCTCAAGGGATTGCCTTGCTAAAGCCACTCTAGCCAACTGCTCGCTCAAAGGCCCCGGATATTCAGATGAATTCAATTTTGCTGTGAGATTTGTTAGGTGTGTGTCAAAATAGTCTTGATGATCCGTCGCAAAACAAATTGTAGGGATAATTAGAAGGATAAACACTTTTACTAATCGCATAAGACTCCAATCCTGATTTTGTGATTTTTCGCATGAAGGATTTTTCCTTTCCGAAGCGAAGTTTTTCGCAAAATTAGCGCCTGAATGTCTTCGACATCGGCACAGAATGAGCCTTGTAACCGCTTAGGAGAGTGATGTCAAGTTCTTGGGGGCTTAAGCTGAAGAAAATACGCTTGAGATGACGTTGTCTAGGACTGAGCTGTGGGAGATATCATGCTGTAATTAATTAATTTATATGCTTAGTCTGATTAAATCTAAGACTAAACTTGCTTGTCCAGCGAATCGGCTGCTTTTTAAGCCTGCCTAATTCAAAAACACACCTTTCGCCCGTTAGAAAAAAGGACTGTAGTATTCATGCAACGATGTTTCTGGGTTGTTCAGGCTCCCCACGCATGGAACAAGTCAGATATATTGTTGGCCAGCCTTTGGTTGTCCATTTATAACTTTATACTCCAAAGGGTAACCGCTGCGCCGCTTTGGCGCGACTCGTTGTTAATCTAAGAAATTGAGACACAGAAATAAAATTGACGTTTTGACCTATTAACGAATAGAATGCCCCACCAAATATTCAAAAGAGTGATTCACATTTTGTCGCAAGCTGGACATTAGGGGTTTTCAGAATTGAGAGCCTCCGAATGGCGCTTTTATCCCAAGAATCAAGAGTAGTGAAGAAACGCGACTGTAACGAGGTTAGTATCTATGTATTGGCGCCACCATATCGTCTTTTCAATTTTTCTCGTGTCATTCTTCGTGACTCAGACCGTTTTCGGGCTTAACTCTGCTAGTGGACAATCTTATATGGTTCAGCCCTTGCTGAATGATTTTGGTTCAACCTTTTCGTCTTTTGCGTCACAAAATGTTCCTTTGAAGTCCCGTATTGGAGAGATCGACATTTCACTGGGATATATGGGGAAGGCTAATGGAATACGCGCTGGTTATACCGGGTTGGTGCTTCCTGGGACCTGCGTTTCTTCATACTTCATCTTTGACTTGAGAGGGGTGAACCTGACTGGAGAAATGCCAATTGAGCTAAGCAAGTCGGTCTCTGGCCGTTTGAGAGGGTCGTATCTTTTTGCAATGAGTAGCGGGGCGGACCAGGACATTACGTGGCTTGACATGCCGCCTGGGACCCGCAATTGGGCATGGACCCGGAGTTCCTATTATGGACTGACATGTGATGCGCGCTATTCATCGAGCGATGCCTTCACGTTGATTGCGGGATTCCGGTGGAATTCGTTGAACACAAACTTTGGAAACCCCAATCCCGATTACCCATTCACAATTTCTGCCATGGAGTCAGGACTTTCCGTGACCATGTATCAGCCGTTTATTGGGGCTGAAGTGTCTCAAAAACTAGTGGGCTCAAACCTACTTCTCAAAGTTGTTGGCTTTCCATTGATGCCCGGAAACATTCAGCACTTCAACACCTGCAATAACCACGGAACGCCTTTTGCTCACGTCGGCGCAGAGTCTATTCGCAACGGTTATTATGTCGAAGTTAATGGCGAATTGAGCTTCATGAAGTCCGGTGGTTATGAACTCTCTGCATTTTGCGCCTGGGAACTTTTTAGGGGAACATGCCAGATGACCATCGAAAGGCGGGACTCTGGACCTCCCCTGTCAATAACTTCGGATCCGGTTGATTTTTTATATGATAGTTCAATTTTCACGTTGGGTGGGAAGGCCGCTTTGACCTTTGCAACCCCACTTTGAGATAGGATATTTCTTGTCAAGGTTCCGATCTTTTTGAGTTTGGGAGGTTTGGACCATGCCGCACGTAATAGTGAAACTTCATCCCGGCAGGACAGAGGATCAGAAAATTCGTCTTGCCCAAGCGATAACCCGAGACGTCGCTTTAATCGCGAAATGTTCTGAAAACGTCGTTTCTGTCGCTATAGAAGAGGTCAGCCCGGACGATTGGGCCACGAAAGTTCATATACCTGACATCGTCAATAATGAAGCGAAACTTTATAAAAAACCGGCAAATATGACGTAGAAATATATCTTGACGCCAAAAAGGAGCGCAACACGGGACTTGCGCTCCTTCAGAAGCTAACATCTAGTAAGCTCTAATGGATAGTATGGCGTATCAGTACATCATACCGCCGACATAAACTCCTGCTCCCACGAAAAGATCCTTTCCAGGAACTCTGTAGATGTAGGTGATTTTCTTAGAAGGCGATTTGTGCCCCGGTTTAGGCCACATATACTCAACCCATCCATGGCCGACTGTTTTGGCTAGGTTGACGAAGCTTACAAAAAGCGCCTTGTCAGTAGGGTCGGTTATCAGGAGACAGTGCTGGAGTTTTGTTAATTCTGGCTGCATAGGATGGGCCAGCATTTTGCCGTCCATGTTCATCAAAAATACGTAACTATCCTTCCAGACAAAAGGTCCTTTGGGATCTCCAATCTCCTTTATCGCTTCGTCCAGTCCTTTGGAGTTTATCAGGGCTGCGGCTTCATGACATTTCATGACGCATTCTTCCTTTGTCGCGGCCTGCTGAGCCGCAGCGCAGGTCACCAGACAAAGAATCGAGAAAAACACAACACTTACGAGCAACTTCTTCATGATATCCTCCTTAGCTGATCCAAGGTTTACCTACAGGCAGCACATCTCTCCCAAACACCTGGGCAAAGATTACGTGGGCCATCATGTACCATGCCGAAAGGGCGCATAGCATAAGCTCATAGCCGGCGATTCTGGTCATTTCCGGATAGCCGAAGTGGGCCAGATCGAGCAAAATGAAGCCTAAAAGCAAGAGAGTAAATGTTGTCGCCATGGCTCCGTGAATTTTCATGGCGGGGATCCACATTATGAAAGTGTAAAGCGTCCATCCTACGAGGAACCATCCGACATCTTTGGTATCAGAGTGATAGATGTTAAAAAAATTGAACATAAATATAATGCCAAGAGCTATCCAGAATGATCCGTACGCTACAAAAGCGCTATAGCCGAAATTGTTACCGCACTTAAACTCCTGGAAACCCGCGATCATCTGCGCCAAGCCACCAAAGACAAAGGCCAGCGCCACAATTGGACCCACCCCGCACCAACCTACATTATGAAACTGGAGGAGCATTGTGGTAAGACCGAAACCTGCCAAGCCCACCACTCCAGGGTTTCCCGTTGGTGTTGCAGCATTAGACATGAAAACCTCCTTCAATATATCATCAATTATATTGTTCCGCATTATGCGGATTATGGGACCGGGTTATACAGATGACCCCAGACAAACCAGTTCTCACGTCGTTTAACAAAATTGGCAGAAAGAGCGTGACCCGTAAAACAAGTCAATGCTGTTCAGGATGTTTTTGCGTCCAGAGGCTAGGACACAGTCTTTTCAATAATAATGATTACAACGGTAGTAAGTTATACGTCCATCTAACATAGGCAAATTACTTAATCATCTTAATAATAGAGGGGTTGATGGTTTTTTTGTCGCAGGCAGGTATTTGAAACAGGAAACTGAAGTGATTGTGATCCAGGGCAAAGAAAGGGTCTTCACAATTACTCCTGTAGGGATTATGAAGGAGTCAGCTAACAAGCAGGCTGAAAAAACTGATCGAAGTTTTGGAAAGTGATGAACCCCACGGGATGTTCCAGGAGTGGGGCTGGGAGTAAGCCCGTACTTATTTTAAGACTTTTGAAAATCATAAATGGACCCAAGACAGAGGATTTTAGAAAGTCATCCAATGCGGTTCTAGTCTCATTAACTAGATTAGGGTG
>CAWJXP010000061.1:0-7927 GCA_963846725.1 uncultured delta proteobacterium
TCATTTCAATAAGTTAGCCTAAGAATTTCCCCGCAAACTGACTTTTGAATCAAGGGTTGTTCAAAAAAGGTAACGCGGGCCAGTTTTCAAATCCTATTTTGGGGCGTTTGACGCGACTTGAATTTGCTTGACCCATTATCAATTCCCGTATCTCTGAATCCATCCCGCTTTGCCTCGCGTTTGTCTTCCAACTGTGTCTCAAATCGTGAAAGCGCTGCGTGGGTTTTCCCAATTGTGTTTCTTTAACGCTGGTGGATACGGTTTCTGAATCGACTGCGGCTCAACCTGAAATCGGCGTGTCAGGAATTTCACGTAAGCGCCGTTCTGATACACGCCGTAGGCTTTTAAGATCACGATATGGCTCAGTTTACCTCTTAACTGGAATCTATGGGACTAATTTAGGAGTTGTCATAAAGAACCGGTAGGACTTTGGGAATGATTTTCAATTCCCGATCAGACAGGCTCGTAGAGTCACAAATATTACCGATTCTTCGACATCAGTCGTTTGGATGCAGAATCTGGGTTGAGCGATGATAGAGGAACCCGCCAACGCTAAAAGCGCAAAAAGGAGTTGGCAGCGGCCTCTTTACGGGTTTCCCGTTATTCATTGAGGCGACAACTAAAAAACTTAGGATTTACGTGCGCAACTGATCCTTTTAACCTTTAAATGGGGGCGAATATCGCACATATGATAAACAGCTATAATCAAATAATAAGTTGCTAGGTTTAATCTTAATAGCGCTAATGTGCCACAACATCTCCTGTCATAAGTTTGCCGCTTCATATGCATCATGAATAAAAATCTACATCTTTAACTAAGCGTTCTCATGTCTCTTTTTGTGAAATACCATGCAGACATAATCTGCATGGCACGTCTATTGCTATCCAAAGACTAAATGAAACTAATTTCCCGTGTTCTGATTTTCTTGATGGGTGTTCCATCGCTCATAACTGGACACTGACACTAAGAGCTGGGCTGTAACATTTCCGAAAAGGACTCGCATGGCAAGGGGTTACCATGCGGTAAGTTCCCAATTTCTAAGAATCAAAATATTCGGATGGATCGAGAAAGGAAACATAGTGAGTTGTCTCTGATGAGAACATTCTCCCAAGGCTGTTCACTGGGTAACAAAGGAGGCCTCAATGAAAATAGCTAAAGCGCTTCGTCCTTGTGATGAAGCGTTCAATGGCGACCTGAAGTTGTTCTCCCCGATCTAAGAATTCAAAGCTCCCGTTGATCGGAAGGCCGTGATCATAATTTGTAGCAAAATCAATTAATGCTTTAAGCCGGCCGCACGACAATTGTTATGGGTGCCTGTCCGGGACGAGATGGATTCCTGTCAATTGATATTTCTCCAGGCGGGAAACACTTCTCAGATGATGTCACGCTCCATTTCGTCTCATTGGCCCGTGAAGCGACATCCGGAAACCCCGGGCCAAGGGGAAACTTAGAAATGAAGACAAAAGCAAAAATCGTTTCCTCATTCTTGTTGCTCTCGCTAATCATTATGACGCCGTTCACTGTTCGAGCAAAATCAGCAGCGCCGATGTAATAGGTCTGCGCTGGCGCTTCTTTAAAGGATCAGATCGTCGCAAGATTGCGGCAGAAGGAGGAGAAGAAATGCTTTGGGACATAGTGATAATATTGATGCCTCTTTGGCTACTAGGTTTAGTAACCGCATACACCCTGGCTGGGTCAATTCCCACTGATCCTCTGGGTCATCCTAGTGTCGATAGTGATTAACCTCGTTCAAAATGGTGGGGCCCGGATGGGTCCCAGAATAGGCTGCCATAACACGAATCGCTGTTCTCACAACAGGATGTGAATAAAATGAACCTTAACGTTACAAGAAGACCGGAAATGTTTTCATTTGGCGTCTGTCGATAGTGGCAGGTCTGCTGCAAGCGCTATTGATCGGCAATCTAGTCATCGGCGTTTTATTTGCCGTGCTTGCGATCACTGCAGTATTTTAATCTTGATGGATAGGTAAGCTGTTCGGCCTCAGCGATTATTGGCATGTCGATAGCAGCGATAAGGGGGAACATAAGCAAACGCCACATCGGACAGTGTCAGGGGATGGATTCCCGTTGGTGTTCAACGGTCCATGGCTAGTCGGGATATGCGAAACCTCTTCCTCAAAAGAAGCGATAATCAATGTCAGTTTCTAGGATGGTAGAGGCCAATTTTTAGTATATACCCAATCAATCTGACTTCAATTTTCAAATCCTCGGCCAACTCTGCGACGAGTTCAGACCGTGGTTGTGCTGCGATGACATACTTCCTTGGTCGAAGGAGCGCACACCCCAAAAAATCAAAAATAATCTATCACTGCGTATATTGAGGTTCTTTTTTTCGGGCGCTTGTAAAGCTAATTTAAGACAAGTTTTCTTTCTCGGTAAACTATCAGCCCCTCGTGGAAGCTTGGCGTTTAACAGAAGGTCATCGGCCCTGAATCCCCCTAAGATGATGATCTCTGTTCAACCATAGAAGTTTTACTTGGCTGGGAAAATCGCTTAGAATTGAGGAACAAATCATACAAGGAGGGATTGGGAATGTTTGAACAGTTCTACGCTTCAGAGGCGGACAGCGAGGTCTATTCTGAGGCGGAGATGGACCGATTCAACCTATACATGGAAGAGCGTCTCACAGGGATGGACTTAGACCCGGATGTCGATCATGAACTGGTCGCCAAGGAAGTGAAATATTTGTGCGATATGTACTTGACCTGCGATCCTGAAGAATGGCCATTTTAGGAAGTTGATAGCGCCAGTCATCGTCTTTGGACCCCTTCTCAGATATCGTCCCCGCTACTCCTTGCGAGCCTAACCAGCGCCGAGATGCCTGTCCGCGGACAATTGGGTTAGCCCGTGCGGACACTATCATCTAAGCTACCAAATATCTCATGTTTCTGGGGCCTAGCAGATCCTCTTATCTTCTAGAATCGTCTTTTCAAGAATTATATGATCTTGGAATTGCCGCTATTTCCATGTCCGCTGGACATGAACGCGAGTCTTGGAATAAGCATCGACGCAAACCTTTTGAGAATGCTCAAAAGGTTGGTAAACCGAAATGGCTAGAGCGGAGATCATGCGTTACAAAAACCATCTAGAGCAGTTGGTCGATGATCGCACCGACAAGACGCTCCAGGCAGAAGAGCGAATCAGGTTGGTTCTTGGTTCCGCACGTGAGAGAATTGTCGGTATTTACCCAGGAAGGTGAGATAATCATTTTCACGAAAGTACTGGAAAAAGATGAGAGTTCGGGTATGCTTGGCTTTTCCGTTCGGGATACTGGAATCGGTCTATAAGGAATTCAAACGGCTGGAAAAGCAAGTCGAAGGCTTCGATACGGAGAGCGCGCTGGAAACCGTGGAGACCATGACCAGGATGCTAGATGTAGACCTTTAAGGAGAAGAGTCCGTGGAGACTGAAAAAAAAACCAAGGTCCTTATAGTCGATGATACCCCGGAAAACATCCAGGTGCTTATGGAGACGTTGAAGGATCAGTATGCGATCGTCGCTGCCATCAATGGAGAAAAAGCCATCAAAATGGCTGGCGTAGAATCGCGACCGGATCTCATTCTCCTGGACATTATGATGCCTGGCATGGATGGGTTCGAAGTGTGCTCCCGACTGAAGGCCAATCCAGAAACTCGCGACATTCCAGTCATTTATCTTTCAGCCCTTGATGATACCGCCAATAAAGTAAAGGGGTTCATGACAGGGGCTGTGGACTACATATCGAAGCCTTTTCAGCCAGAAGAAGTTCGAGTGAGGGTTAATACCCATTTGACCATGAATCGATTGAAAAGAAGCCTGGCCGAGAAAAACAAGGAACTCCAGGCTTACAGCGAACACCTCGAAGAAAGAGTGAGAGAACGAACAGCCGAGTTGGCGTCGTTGAATCATGTCTATGAGCGTTTTGTCCCAAGTGAGTTTATCAATTTGCTGAAGAAGCAAAGCATTCTGGAAATCCATTTGGGTGATCATGTAAGTCAGCAGATGACCGTGATGTTTGCTGATATTCGAGGATGGACCACACTGATGGAAAAAATGAATCCAAAGGAGGCTTTCAGCTTCATCAATGCCTATCTGAGACGAGTAAGCCCTGTGATCAAGGAATGTAATGGGTTCATAGAACAATACTATGGCGACGGGGTGATGGCTCTTTTTCCTGGCGAACCAGATGACGCTGTAAAAGCAGCTGTAGGAATGCAGAGGGCTGTGGCTGAGTACAACAGGGAACGCGAAAAAGGTGGTTTTGGCCCCATCGGTATCGGCATAGGGCTCCACCTATCCGATCTCATGCTGGGCATCATAGGAAGCGCAGATCGGATGCAAGGGGCCGTAGTAGCCGATGCGGTCAACCTTGCCGCTCGAATAGAGGGTTTGAATAAGATGTACGGCTCCTATATCAGCTTGAGCGAAGTTACCTTCTTGGCGATGAAAGAACCGGACAGATACCGGCATCGTTTTATCGACAAAGTGCGTGTAAAAGGAAGAGAGGACTCTGTCACTGTTTTTGAGGTTTTTGAGGGAGATCCCGAAGGAATTGTTGACCTCAAAGAGCTTACCAAACCTGCATTTGAAAGCGGCATTCGGTTGTACTATGGACAGAAATTTTCGGAAGCTAGTGTTCATTTTAGCCAAACGTTGGAGAAAAATCCGGAAGACCTGGCTGCCAGAATCTATCTTAAACGGTGCGCAAATTACATGGTTAACGGTGTCCCGATAGATTGGACTGGAGTGGAGACACTTTCCGAAAAATAGCGCGGCATTTTGTGTACGGACTTGATCGGAAGGTCATAAGGGGATCGACCGGACGTAGCTATATGAATACGCTATTCTATTGCAAAGAAGCTCATCTTGAGTTTTACGAATTCATGCTGAAGTCAGGGGAGGCATTAACCTTTGAAAACCCCTAAACTAGTGGCATCCCTCTTGCTGCCAGCGTTTGTCCTGGCAATATCAATACTAGCCTACCTCCAAATCCCGGTCACATTTGAGTCCAGTCAGCTTCTTCTGATTCTCAACATTTTTTTTATCGGTTTGATCCCAATGGCAATAGCCTATCTCGCCGCTCGGGTCTACATGAGTTCAGGTTCAACGGGTTTTCTGCTGATGGGATGCGGCATGCTGAGCTTTGGGTTAAGTTCGATACTGGCCGCGGCATTGATAAATCTGTCCGATGGTCCAAACATCCTGGTCACCATTCATAATTCAGGGGTCCTGGTGAGCGCCATTTCTCAAACCATTGGAGGAATGTTGTTTATTGGCGGAGGGAATTCCTGGGCAGTTCGCGGAAAGGGTCTTTGGCCCGTCACAGGGATTTACGGCGGAGTTGTTCTTTTGACCCTTCTTTTTTCCTTGGCGGCTGCGGATGGTATTCTCCCACGGTTTTTCGTTCAAGGGGTAGGTCCCACAGCTTTAAGACAATTTGTGCTGATAAGCGCCATGAACCTCTACATTTTTAGCGCTGTCCTGTTCATGATCCATTACCGAAGATGGCGCTCCGATTTTATTTACTGGTACGCCCTCGCTCTTGCGATGATAAGTGTAGGACTATTGGCGATCCTATTACAAAAATCAGTAGGATGCCCGATAGGCTGGTTAGGTCGGTCAGCGCAATACCTCGGGGGCTTGTTCGGTCTCATGGCCATTTTAATGGCGGTGAGCAGCGCCATTTCCAAGAAATTGTCCATTGAGGAATCCATAGCGCTCCTTTTCATAGACGCTGAGACTAGCTACAGAAATCTTGTGGAAATGGCTGGAGACTCAATCATAACGTTTGATCAAGACGGTAGGATTATAGGATGGAATTCCGCAGCGGAACGAATGTTCGACAGATCAAAAGGTGAGGCCATCGGGTCCATTTTCTTTGACCTCATAATTCCGAGCCAATACGAAGTTCTTCTGAGAACCCAGATTGCGTCACTCCGGGAAAAGTCTCAGAAATCGATCACAGCGACAGTAGCGGAAATCGAAGCAAGGCGCAAAAATGGCGCCTTGTTTCCTGTTGAGGTGTCCCTGTCGATCAGGGAAGCGCCTCAAAGCTGGCTATGTTCGTGCATAGTCAGGGATATATCTGACCGAAAGCAGGCTGAAGTTGAGCTTAAAAAAAGCGAGGAGAAGTTCCGGACTGTCGCCGACTTTACCTATGACTGGGAATACTGGATGGGGCCGGATGACGCCCTGATCTATGTCTCACCATCTTGCGAGAGAATAACCGGATACTCTCCTGACGAATTTCTCAACAATCCCGGCCTGATTCAAAAAATCATCCATCCAGAGGACGAGTCGCTTGTTGGCAATGACTTGACCCTGATAGATAGTCAAGGAACTCACGAGGCTGATTTTCGGATCGTTACCAGGAACGGGGAGACACGTTGGATTGGACGTATTTGTCAGATGGTTTATAGCGGGGATGGCCGTTGCTTGGGCTATAGATGCAGCAATCGTGACATAACCGAGCGCAAGGCGATCGAAGGCGATCTTAAGCGGAGTGAGGAGAAATACCGGAGAATCTTGGAAACCGCCAACGAAGGTTTCTGGATCATGGATGGATTACATACTACCGAATTGGTCAACAAAAAGATGGCCGACATGCTTGGCTGCGATGTTGAAGAAATCGTCGGCAAGAAAGTGGAAGATTTTATTTTTGCCGACGATATGTGGAGCCATGAGATGAAAATGGCAGACCGACATCAGGGGCGAACAGCGTCATATGAGAGACGATTCCGAAAAAAAGACGGGACAGCGCTCTGGGCGCTTGTTTCAGCCACGGCGATGCTTGATCCAGACGGCCACTTCTGTGGTTCGTTCGCCATGTTTACCGATATTACCGAACGTAAATTAGCTGAACAGAAACTCCAGAAGAGTGAAGAACGCTATCGAAAGCTCGTAGAGTTCCTCCCCAAAATGATAGGTGTCCATGTTAAACAAAAGTGGGTCTATATGAATCCAGCCGGCGTGGAACTTCTTGGGGCCAGGCATGAAAAGAAACTTCTGGGAAGAGAAGTGAAAGAAATAGTGAGCCCAGAATTTTGGGATGTAGTTCGATCAAGAGTAGAAAAAATCGAAATGGAAGGGACGTCTACCCCGGAAATTGAGCAGAAATTTATCCGGATGGACGGTGAAAGAATCGACGTGAGTGTAGCGGGGGTTCCAATTGACTTTCATGGAGAATCAGGGGTTCTCGTATTCGCTGAAGACATTTCCTCCAGGAAAAGGGCTGACGAGGAGCTGCGGCGATCTCATGATGAACTGAAGCGTTCCAACACAGAGTTGGAACAGTTCGCGTATGTCGCCTCACACGACTTGCAGGAACCCTTGCGAATGGTGTCCAGCTACATGCAATTTATCGAACGTCGCTATAAAGGACAACTCGACGCGGACGCCGATGATTTTATAGGGTACACAGTTGACGGCGCTAAACGTATGAGGATGTTAATTCGCGACCTCTTGGAATACTCAAGGGTGGGAACTCACGGCAAGACTTTTGGACCCGTGGACTGCGAAACGCTGTTAGATCGGGTCCTTAATCATCTTCAACTGTTGATTGAGGAAAACGGGGCTACGGTAACTCATGACCAACTCCCAATGGTGATTGGGGATGGCGACCAACTGGCTAGAGTATTCCAGAACCTCATCAACAACGCGTTGAAATTCAGGAAGGACTGCCCCCCGTATATCCATGTATCAGTGGAATCTAATGACAATGAGTGGCATTTTTCGGTCAGTGATAACGGTATCGGCATTGATCCGCAATATGCGGATCGAATATTCGTAATTTTTCAGCGGTTGCACAGTAATGCGGAATATCCCGGAACTGGAATAGGCCTGGCTATTTGCAAAAAGATCGTGGAAAGACATGGAGGACGCATCTGGGTTAGATCAGAGCAGGGCGAAGGAGCCACCTTCATTTTCA
>CAWJXP010000062.1:0-69984 GCA_963846725.1 uncultured delta proteobacterium
ATTCCTTCACGTTGTGTATCTTCACACATTGAGGATTCCGGCACACGCTCTTTCTCCATAATCAGGGAAGAAAGCCATGAAATGCTCAGAGTGCGAAATCGAGCTACCCAACGGCTCCAAGTTCTGCAAGGAGTGCGGCAAAAGGCTCGAACTCACCTGCCCCGGCTGCGGGCAGAACATACCCCCTGATAGCAAATTCTGCCTGGAGTGTGGTCACAGTCTCACCTCATCGGAAGATAGTCGTCCCCCAAAAGATCTCTCTTTTAATGAAAAGCTTGCTAAGATCCAGAAGTATCTCCCCAGTGGCCTCACAGAAAAGATCCTCTCCCAGAGAGACCGCATCGAAGGAGAGAGACGGCATGTCACCATCATGTTCATCGATATGAAGGGTTTCACGCCTCTGACTGAGAGACTCGGTCCTGAAGAGACATTCGCCCTCATGGATCGGGTCTTCGAAATCCTCATTCACAAAATTCAAGATTACGAAGGCACTGTAAATGAACTCAAGGGGAGACGGGGTCCTGGCGTTGTTTGGAACCCCCATAGCCTTGGAAGACGCTCCGCAACGTGCAATACGTTCAGCTTTGGCCATGCACCGCGAGATGACAAAATTCAACGAAACGATCAAGGATGAAAAGAAAATTCCTCCCATTTTATTGCGGATCGGCATCAACTCTGGCCCCGTGGTTGTCGGCACTCTTGGAAACGATCTCCGAGTCCAGTTCACAGCAGTCGGTGACACGATCAACATGGCGGCCAGGATGGAACAATTAGCGGAACCCGGCACAACCTACGTCACAGAAGACACTTTCAATCTTACGGAAGGTTTCTTTCGCTTTGAGGCCCTCGGGGAAAAGAGTGTTAAGGGCAAAGAAAAGCCTTTGAGAGTCTACCGGGTGATCGCTCCGAGTTCGAGGAGGACAAGATTCGATGTCAACGCTGAACGCGGACTGACTCGTTTCCTTGGAAGGGAAAGAGAGCTTGAACTACTGTTAGACACTTTTGAGAGAGCAAAGTCAGGCAGAGGTCAGGCGGTCTCGATAATGGGCGACGCTGGGCTTGGGAAGTCAAGGCTTTTATACGAGTTCAGAAAGGCCGTGGCCAACGAGGACATTTTATTCCTGGAAGGGAAGAGCCTTTCCTACAGCCGAGGGGTCGCATATCACCCCATCATAGACATACTCAAGTCGAACTATGGGATTGAAGACTCAGATTCGAATTTGGATATCATTAAGAAAGTCAAAACCGGATTAACACTCCTGGATGCTGATGAGCCCTCCACGCTCCCTTACCTGCTTGAGTTGCTGTCCGTGAAGGACAGCGGCATCGACAGGATCTCGATGAGCCCCGAGGCAAAGAAGGACAGGATTATCACGGCGCTCAAGAGAATAATCCTGAAGGGCTCAGAGATCAGACCCCTGGTATTTGCCGTTGAAGACCTACACTGGATGGATAGGAGTTCAGAAGATTTCACGAAGTACTTCTGGAAAGTATACCTGGCGCCAGGGTACTGATGATATTGACGTACCGCCCTGAATTTGTTCCCTCTTGGGGTGGTAAGTCCTTTCATAGCCAGGTAACACTAAATCGTCTCACCAATCGTGAAACCTTGGCAGCGGTAGGCCACATCTTGGGTAGCGACAATATCTCAGATGATCTTCAAGAACTCATACTGGCAAAGACGGAGGGAGTCCCCTTTTTTATCGAGGAACTCGTACGATCGCTGAAGGATATGGGAATTATCAAGCAAACCAACGACGAGTATCATCTAGCCAAAGACATTGATCGACTAACCATTCCGTCCACTATCCAGGACGTGATCATGGCCCGAGTAGATTCGCTGCCGGAAGGTCCGAAGGACTTGCTTCAAGCCGGATCAACGATAGAGAGGGAATTTAGCTACGAGCTGATAAAAGCCGTTACGGGTCTTCCAGAACAGGAATTGCTTCACCATCTCTCTGTTCTAAAGGATGCGGAGCTTCTTTACGAGCGGGGAAATTTCCCCACTCGAGTTGCGTCTTCAAACATGCGATCACCCGTGAGGTCGTCTACAACTCGCTACTGGCTAAACCAAAGAAACTGTTTCATAAGAAGATCGGTAAAGCCATCGAGGAACTCTACAGAGACAATATCAGCGATCATTACGGGGCCTTGGTAGAGCACTTTCTTTCGAGTGAGAGTTACGAAAACGCAGCCGAATATGCCCGACTAGCCAGTAAGAAGGCTCATAATACCGCCTCACTCAATGATGCGATCTCATTTACCGAGAAAGGTATAGCATGCCTGGAAAAGGTGCCCAGGACCGAGGATCTGCTGACAAAGATCATAGACGCCAGAACGCTTCTCGGTCTGTACAATGTGCAAATGCAGCGGTCGCGGGACGCAATAACTGTTGTTGAGCCAATAATGCATGCCGCTGAGGAAAGAAATGACAAGAGAAGGCTTTCTCAGATTTTCACTATCAGAGGCGGTCATGAATGTTGGGTCACAGAAAATATACCGAATGCGATAGAATATCTGGTAAGGTCGCTGGGGCTCGCAAATGAATCAGGGGATATGCTTTCTGTGGTCTTGGCAAGCTACAATTTATCGCTTGCGCTCACCCATAACTGTGACTTCGAAGAAGCTTTTACTCAGGCCAAAAGAGTCACAGACATAAACATCGTTGGGAAAAATGTGTGGGGCTTGTCAGTGGCGAAAAGCATGGAAAGCGTCATTTCTTGCTCCCGAGGAGACGCTGAAATGTGTCGTCTAACCGGAGCAGAAGCTGTGAAGCTGGCAGAGGAAAGCGGCGACATATTTTCAAGTTCCCAAGCGTACACCTATGGTGGTGCTGGCTGCTACTTAAAAGGATCTTTTCCTGAGGCGCTTGGATATTTGGATAAAGGGGCCGATCTTTGCGAAAGAATAGACTTGCCCGCCGTTGGCGCGGTGGCAAGGTTCCATTTAGGTGAGGTCCATTTTGAATTAGGGGATTACGAGAGCGCCAAGACTAACTATCGAAAAGCGGCGGACCTACTTGAGAAGAACCGCCTGATTCCCTCGTGGATGAACTTTTTAAGGACAAGTTTGGCAAAAGCTAAGGTCATGAACCACGAAAGGGATATCGACCTGGAATGTCTTTATTCCTATCCAGTCACAAACAGAATAAAGGGTCTCGAAGGCTGGCTTCGTAGGTATCTGGGGGAGATTCTTCTTAATATTGATAGATAATCACACATCAGAAGCAAAACACTGGATCGAAGAGGCAATCGAAGCGGACCCGGAACCGAATGAGGTTTTATCTGGGCAGGGATTATGCGGCTGTACGCCGAATTGTTCAAACGAAAGGGCGATAAAGGAAGTGCCAAAGAGCAACTGGGCAGGGCCATAGACATCTACAGGAATGCGGGGCCGATGGATGGGTGAAGAAGGCTGAAGAAGAGCTGGCAAAACTCTCATGACACGAAACGGGCTCTTACTCCAAAGGGGGAGTTATGATATGTCCGCAGTGTCAGACTGAGAATCCTGAGAATAAGGTTTCTGCAAGGAGTGCGGCAAAAAGCTTGCACTTACATGCCCCAAATGTGGCAACAGCCTGCCTCCGGAAGGTAATTTCTGCCTCGAATGTGGCCACGATCTGAGATCGGGCAAAGACGCCAAGCCGCTGGATTACGACAAACCCCAGTCCTATACGCCCAAACATCTGGCTGATAAGATCCTCACCAGTCGCAGCTCCATCGAGGGAGAGCGCAAAATCGTCACAATGATGTTTGCGGACGTTGCGGGCTCGACCGCAATGTTTGAAAACCTCGATCCAGAGGCGGTTCATGAGATCATGGACGGGTGCTTTCGCCTCCTCATGGACGAGATCCACAGGTACGAAGGGACAATCAACCAGTTCCGAGGAGACGGGGTCATGGCGCTGTTCGGCGCTCCCATCGCTCACGAGGATCATGCGCAGCGGGCTTGCCACGCAGCTCTGGCGGTCCAGAAAGCCCTGAAACCATATAGCGAGAAACTTCAGAAGATCTATGGAATTAATTTTACCATGCGTATTGGTCTCAACTCGGGCTCGGTAGTTGTCGGAGCGATCGGTGATGATCTACGGATGGATTACACTGCGCAGGGCGACACGGCGAATCTCGCCTCTCGGATGGAGAGCAACGCTGAGCCCGGAAGCGCTCTGGTTTCAGACAACACGTACAGACTTGCCAGAGAGTTCTTCGAGTTCGCTCCCCCCAAAAAGCTTCAGGTAAAGGGTAAGCAGGAGCCTGTTGAGACACATCAACTCATAAGACAGGCGGAGGTTGAAACGAGGATCGCCGCGTCCGCGGCCAAGGGCCTCACCAGATTTGTGGGCCGCGGTCGTGAGATCGAAACGCTCAAAGAAGCGTTTGAAAAGGTTCAATCAGGAGAAGGCCGGGTCGTTGGGCTCGTGGGTGAAGCGGGAGTCGGCAAATCGAGATTGCTGCTGGAGTTCAGAAAGTTACTTCCAAAGGGCAGATTTACATATTTTGAAGGGCGATGCATTCACTATGGCGGCTCGATGCCCTATTTACCCGTGCTGGATGTGCTCAGGTCCTTCATTGGAGTTAAAGAAGGGGAACAGGAGCAGGTAATCCAGCAAAAACTGAAGGAGAGAGTCCTCGGGTTTGACGAGAATCTGCGCTACATCATCCCGCCCTTCCAGGAACTGTTGTCTCTGAAGGTCGACGATGAAGCGTTCCTCAAGCTGGAGCCCAAACAGAAAAGAGAAAAGACCTTTGAGGCCATTCGTGACCTCCTGATTCGGGGCAGCCAGGATCGGCCCCTTGGTTCTTGTAATCGAAGACCTTCACTGGATCGACAAGACCACGGAAGAATTCCTGAACTACATGATCGGCTGGCTCCCAAGGACTCGGATTCTCCTCGTTCTCCTTTACCGGCCCGAATATACGCATCAGTGGAGCGGCAAGTCCTATTATCGAATGATCGGCGTGGGCCAGCTATCCACAGACACGAGCGCGGAACTCGTAGGAGCGATCCTGGAGGGTGGCGCCGCTGTTCCCGAACTGAGGGACGTGATACTCAGCAGAGCTTCAGGAAATCCACTGTTCATGGAGGAGCTTACCCATACCCTGCTTGAGAATGGCTCTATCCAGAAAGAGGGTGATTGGTTTGTCCTGGCGCGGGATGTTTCCAGTGACCAGGTCCCTGACACTATTCAGGGGATCATAGCGGCCCGCATGGACCGTTTGGAGGAAAGCCTCAAAAGGATAATGCAGGTGGCCGCGGTAATCGGACGGGAATTTGCTTTTCGCATCCTTGAAACGATCACCGAGATGAAAGATGACCTCAAATCGGGCCTGATAAACCTTCAGGGGTTGGAATTCATCTACGAGAAGAGCCTTTTCCCTGACCTTGAGTACATATTCAGACACGCTCTCGTTCAAGAGGTCGCTTACAACAGCCTACTTGCCAACCGAAGGAAGGAAATTCACGAGCTGATAGGCAGGGCCATTGAGAGCCTTCACCCACTTAGACTGGAAGAATTCTGCGAGATGCTGGCCTATCATTATACAAAGAGCGGAAACCTGGCTAAAGCGTACGAGTATCTAAAAGCTTCGGCGAAGAAAGCTGTCCGAAATGACGCTGCTTTTGAGGCCGTCCGGTTCTACAGGGAAGCGATCGAGATTCTCTCACAACTGCCCCAAACCAATGAGAACAAGATAGAGCACATAGAGGTCGTCTTGGCCATGCGGGCGCCTGTGGGAAGAATGGGTTATTCGGAAGATTATCTTCCCATGCTTCACAAAGCCGAAGCTCTCGCTGAAGAGATAGGCGATGACAAGAAGAGAGTTCAGATACGTAGTATTCTAGGTGTCTATTTCATTTTTAGGGGACGTGATCCCAAGCTGGGATGGAAATATCTGGAGAGTTGTATGGAACATCCTGAAACAATACAGGATGTTGAACTCATGGTCCCGATCGGGTTTGATCTGTGCGTATCCTGTATTACATCAGGAAATTTCCGGAGAGTAAACCATGTTGCGCCCGATGATCATCAGCCTGATTGAACGCTGCCGAACACAGGCGGAATTCTTTGGCAGGCCTTTTAGCGTGTATGCGAATGTTCTCGCAATGTGGGGTGTATGCACTGGCGGCTGTGGAGACTTCGATCATGGCGAGAAATTGCTTCAAAAAGGCTTATCCTTTGCCGTCGAAATCGGTCATTTGGGCACCGTGGCGTTTGTAGAATGGTTGTATGGCTGTTTGCTTATGATGAGGGGAGACGGGGAGGCAGCGGCGAGGCGTCTCCAGGATGCCATCAAGCACATGGAGGGATCGCAGTCCTTGTTGTTCCTGGGTGTGGGATGGACTTGGCTGGGATATTCGCACTGCTTGATGGGACAGACCAAGACCGCTGTTGATCTCACTGAGAAGGGACTTAAAATGCACACTGATCTTGGCATACCATGGTGGCGATCAGTGTGCCACTGCTTCTGCAGCCTTGCCCATTTCGAATTGGGCGATACGGGAGAAGCAAGAAGACATGGCGAACTGGCCCTGCAATTCTCGGTGGACAACAAAGAAAGACATATGCAAGGGCTCTCTAGGGCTTGGCTCGGGAGGGTCCTAGTGACAATGGACCCAACGCAAATCGAGTCGCAGGACAACAGATTCTGAAAGGGATAAACCTGCTTGAAGAACTTGGAATAGTAGCTGAGTCCTGTTTAGGTTATCTGTGGCTCGGGGAGGTCTACACGGAGGCGGGCCGACCCGAAGAGGCCCTGGCTCCCCTGAAAAAAGCTGAGACCATGTTTCGCGAGATGGGCATGGATTATTGGCTGGGTAAGGCGCAGACAGCCCTGGCAGGGCTGTGAAGTTATCGAGCGCCGATTGCAGTTACAGACCAAGGGGATCAAGTCCCTGGTGTGGTTTTCACAGGGAGGAAACATGAACGGACAGAGCGGGTTGTAATGGAGATGATCCAATGACATGTCCCAAATGCGGTCATGACATTCGCGAAACAGCGAAGTTCCGGCAGAGAATTACTGAGATATCGGTTTGTGTGTCACTTCGTAGGAAGTTCTTTTTATTTTTTCTGGGGTGTCGGGGGTTCGAACCCCAAACCTATTGATGAATTAGTAGCGCTTCCCTCCAATTATTAAGGACAACTGACTAAGCATCAGTTGTTCAATTTGCTAAAAGCCTTATCCAGAGCGGTTTTGCGATTCTTGGTTGAAATAAATTGTGGCCATTTTTTAACATGCTGAAATCATTGACCAAATTAATTGGTCAGGCCAAATCTAGAGATGCGAAAACAAGCTAAAAAGGCGGTAAGTTATTGATATTATTGGTGGGCCGTCGGGGGCTCGAACCCCAAACCTACTGATTAAGAGTCAGTTGCTCTACCAATTGAGCTAACGGCCCTCAGGAATTTTTAAAATTACCTATTGCCGCTCCGCTTGTCAAGAATTATCCGCGGACAGTGAAGGGATACCGATAATGTTATCTCTCGATTCAATAACGCTCTCAGTTCATTAAATACCTTGGAGCAGCTTTATGCGGTTGTATTTAAGCCAAATAATGGTTAAAGAATATAGATAATCAAAGAATATTAAGAAGGTTCCGATGACAAAGAAAGCCATAGTCGCGGTTACGAGAACCAAACCAGAAACAGTTCTTGAAGATATCAAGCTCACCATGGAACGCGCTCATTTCACCGAGTTCCTTGATCCTTCAAGGACCGTAATCCTAAAGGACAACATTTCGTGGCACTTCCCCTTTTTGAGCGCAAACACGACACCATGGCAACTCGAAGGGGTGATCATCGCCTTGAAAGAAGCCGGATACAAGGACATAGTTTGTGTTCAGAACGAAACAGTGGTCACAAACGCTTTCAAAGGTGAAAAATTTAATAAGTACATACCGATATTTGAAAAATATAAGATAAAGGTCCTTTATAATTTTCGTGAGTCTGACATCAAGTGGGTCAAATATCAGCCCAAAGCTAAAATGAGAGTGCTGAATGACATTTTTACTGAGGGAATCACCATTCCTGAATATTTTATCGGAAAAAACATAATCCATCTGCCTACCGTAAAGTGCCACATCTACACGGGCACGACAGGTTCGATGAAAAATGCGTTCGGTGGGTTGCTCAATTCCAAGAGACATTATACCCACTCGGTGATTCACGATACGCTCAACGACCTCCTCGACATTCAAAAGGAGATCCACTCAGGAATTTTTACGGTCATGGATGGCACGGTTGCAGGATGTGGACCGGGTCCAAGGACTATGACTCCAATTGAAAAAGATCTTATGCTCGCTTCAGGTGATTGCGCTGCGATAGACGCTGTGGCTGCAAAGCTGATGGGATTCGATCCTATGAGTCTTGATTTTATCCGTATTGCCCACGAATCCAACCTTGGAATAGGGAATCCAGATCAAATAGAAGTGGTGGGAGAAGATATCTCGAGTGAGAACTGGCGCTTTTCGGTTGGTAATAATGCCGCTTCCGCGGTGGGAAAATTCATATGGTTTGGGCCTTTGAAGCCTCTTCAAAAATTGTTTTTTCACACCCCTCTAGTGTACGCTTTTGTGTTTGGTTCATTCTTTTATCATGATTATATTTATTGGCCCATGAAAGCCAGACCCCAGATTGAGGCGTTCAAAAAAACTTCTAAATGGGGAAAACTCTTTGATTCTTATCCAGAATAGTCGGGAGCGCCACTGGTTTCTTTACGTCTGACCGTGAACCTGGGCGTCACTTTCGGATGGGAAGCAGTTTACTTCGCGAGAACAGGCGTTGGTTTGAAATATCCAACGCCGTCCACACCGAAGACCGATTAACATCGCGATGGTGGCCTAAAAGCGAGTGATTGTCTGACCTCTACCGTTTTTCATGGAAAAAGTTAGATTTAAGATGCTGGTTTAGCTCTATGCGTACTTCGGCTCGCATAGTCTTTAGAGCCGCTTTCCAAGCCTCAACCTTATCAAGCGCCTCAGTTTCCCACGGGAGCCGATCTTCCGGGCTCTTTGCAAGGATGTCACGTTCGAGTTCCGCAGGGACGGGTGGCTCGAGCAATGACTCACAACGGTCTTTGATACGTCTGATAAGTTTTAGAAGGCGGAGAAGATCTTCTCTGGAAAGATTCTTTGGAGGTTTTTGAGATGCGTTCCTGGGTATGAGGTTTAACTGGTCTAGTGCAACTCCATTCTTGATAGCGGTGTTAATAATCCTTTTCAAATGACGATAATTGCTCTCGAAGTCACCGGGAGGTTCGGGAACTCCAATCGCCGCATCGGAATAAGTGAACAACATATCCATACCTCCTACTGGAAAAATAAAGCCCGAAAGGCGTCCGATTTCCGCCTTCCAGAAAATACTGCGGAGATAGCACGACGACTTTTAGTAGTCAACAAATAGTTTATGGTTTTTTAATATAATATTGACTAAATAAGCTAAAACTATACGTAGCATGATAAATACCAATATAATTACATAGACTTGGATAAAAGCGCGTCAAACACATTATGCAAGATTTTGTCATGTCCCTTTCATGAGACTTAAACGTCTACGCGCTTATTCTTGAAACTAAACACCTTTAGGAGATACAAATCTTTTTATGGCTTCTAAGACCATATCAATACGTGGAGCAAGAGAGCATAACCTCAAGAATATCGATCTGGAGATTCCAAGGGATAAATTCGTCGTCATTACAGGTCTTTCCGGGTCGGGTAAGTCTACGCTGGCTTTTGACACTATCTACGCTGAAGGGCAGAGACGATACGTTGAGTCTTTGTCAGCGTACGCGAGACAATTCCTGGAAATGATGGACAAGCCTGATGTAGATCTAATTGAGGGCTTGTCTCCGGCAATCAGCATTGAGCAGAAAACTACCTCAAAGAACCCGCGATCCACTGTTGGGACAGTGACAGAGATTTACGACTATCTAAGGCTACTCTACGCAGCGCGTCGGTATTCCTCACTGCTGGGAGTGCGGAAAACCGATAAGCTCTATGAGCATTCAGCAAATGACCGACACAATCCTGGAATTTCCACTAGATTCCCGTGTCCACATTATGGCGCCCATTATCAAAGGCAGGAAGGGCGAATACAGGGCCGAGATCGCCAAGCTCGTCAGAGATGGCTTTGTACGCGCAAAAATCGATGGCAGTCTCATTGACCTGTCACCAGACATACATCTGGAAAAGAACAAGAAGCATGACATTGATGTTGTGGTGGATCGACTTATTGTGAAACCCGGATTGGAGCGCCGACTCGCTGATTCTCTTGAAATAGCCGCTAAGCTTGGCGAGGGAGTGGTGATTGTGGAAGATCAGGACGGGCGGAGTCATCTTTTTAGTGAACATCTGTCTTGTCCTGAGCACGGCGTTTCAATAGGAGAGATTTCTCCTCGCCTGTTTTCGTTTAACAACCCTTATGGAGCCTGCGAAACGTGCAGTGGGCTAGGAGTGAAGACTCACTTTGATCCCGACCTCGTTGTTCCTGATCCCGATCTGTCTGTTATGGATGGGGCTCTAGCTCCATGGAAGAAGAAAAATTCGGTTTTCTTGAATCAAACAATTCAAGCCATAGCCAAGCACTATGACTTTGACCCGGAGTTGCCTTTCAGCAAATTGTCCGGGCCTATTCAGGATATGCTTTTATATGGTTCAGGATCTGAAGAGATCGATTTCAATTATGAAAGAGACGGCAGACGACACTACTTCCGAAAAGCGTTTGAAGGAGTCATCCCCAATATGGAAAGGCGGCGGATGGAGTCTTCTAATGAGGATGTTCAGGATGAATTTGGCTCATACCTAAGTGAAATTCCCTGTCCATCGTGCCACGGAGCGAGGCTCAAGCGTGAAGCCAGAAGTGTGCTGGTCGGGGGAATCCCCATCCATGAATTTACGGCCATGTCTGTGCGTCGTGCTGTGCAATTCATGGAAGAACTTACGCTAACCCCAAGAAGCATGGAGATTGCCAGACGTGTGATCAAGGAAATAAAGAAACAGGCTCGGATTTCTTGATCGTGTTGGATTAAATTACCTGACACTGGATCGGAGTTCCGCCACTCTCTCCGGGGGAGAATCGCAACGAATCAGATTGGCTACCCAGGTTGGGTCATCGCTTGTCGGCGTGTTGTACATTCTTGACGAACCGAGCATAGGTTTACATCAGAGGGATAATCAAAGGTTGCTTTCCACGTTAATAGACTTGAGGGATCAGGGAAACACGGTACTAGTCGTCGAACATGACCCTGAAACGATACTAAGCTCGGACTATGTGATCGACATGGGGCCGGGAGCTGGGAGACTCGGAGGGGAAGTCGTTTTCGCCGGATCGCCCCAACAACTCCTGACTTCTGAATCGTCCATAACAGGCCGTTACCTGTCAGGTAGAGAGACAATTCCAGTCCCGTTAAAACGCCGCAAACCCAAACGTGAGAAAATAGTTATCAAGGGCGCTAGAGCTAATAATCTGAGAAACATAGATGTAACAATCCCACTTGGTATTTTCACTTGTGTTACGGGAGTTTCCGGATCGGGGAAAAGCACTCTCGTTATTGAAGTTTTACGAAAGGCCCTCCAGGCTAGAACTCAGAGAAGCTTTAACAGAATGGGTTTTGTCGACAAGATTGAGGGATTGCCATATGTCGATAAGGTTATAGAGATAGACCAGAGTCCCATAGGAAGGACTCCTCGATCGAACCCCGCTACGTATACCGGAGTTTTTGGGCACATCCGGGAGCTTTTTTCCAATTTGCCTGATTCAAAAATGCGAGGCTACAAGCCAGGACGATACAGTTTTAATGTGAAAGGTGGGAGATGTGAGTCCTGTCATGGAGATGGCGTAATAAAGATCGAGATGCATTTTCTCCCTGATGTTTATGTTAAATGTGATGTTTGCAACGGAAAGCGTTATAACAGAGAGACTCTCGAAATAAAATTCAAAGGGAAAAATATCACCGACGTTTTGGACATGACGGTGCAACAGGCCGCTGAATTTATGGAGAACATTCCTCCTATTTTTAACAAACTGAGAACACTTCAGGAAGTGGGTTTGGGGTATATAAAATTAGGTCAGCCCGCTACGACTCTTTCCGGGGGCGAGGCTCAAAGGATAAAACTGTCAAAAGAACTTTCCAAGAGGGGAACGGGGAGAACGCTCTATATACTCGACGAACCTACAACCGGACTCCATTTCGCGGATGTGAAAAAACTGCTCGACGTTTTGACCAGTCTCGTGGACGCTGGCAACACAGTATTAGTGATTGAGCACAATATGGACGTGATTAAGGTTGCGGACTACATTATCGATCTGGGACCGGAAGGAGGGGATCAGGGTGGGGAGGTATTAGCGCAAGGCTCCCCGGAAATAATTTCTGAAACCCCTGGTTCCTATACTGGGGTCTTTCTCAAGGAGGTCCTCGGAAATCAGAAAGGATATCGCTCCTTGATGGTCGGGGCAGCGTAAAGAACATTCGAAAGAAGTATTTGGGGTGGCCGCTTTCCTTAGTATGCCTGGAATGCCACCCCACATCTTGAAATTACTTATGAAGATTGTTTCTGGGCTTTCTCATCCTCCATACGCTTCAGTTCTTTTCTCAGGATTTTACCCACTGCGCTTTTCGGCAACTCGTTCACAAACTCTACGTATTTTGGGACCTTGTACTTAACCAAATTGTCTTTGCAATAATCAATTATTTCAATTGGTGTCGCTGTTTCCCCAGATTTTAAAACAACATAGGCCTTGATTCGCTCGCCGGAATATGTGTCAGGGACTCCGATGGCGCAAGCCTCCATGATCTTCGGGTGGGCGAAAAGCACTTCATCTACATCTCTGGGGTAGATATTGAACCCTCCGGATATGATCATATCCTTTTTCCTATCTACAATACTTAGATAGCCTTCTTCATCCATGACAGCGATATCGCCTGTTAGAAGCCAACCGTCCCGAAGAGTTAGTTCAGTCTCGTCCGGTCTGTTTATGTACCCTTTCATGACTTGCGGGCCCTTGATGCAAAGCTCGCCTGGTTCGTTGAATGTGGTGATTTCCTGATTGTAATCGTCTACAGCGACAAGTTTCGCCTCTGTATTGGGTATAGGTAACCCAATTGACCCCGGTTTCCTTGTGCCACCCAAAGGATTGATCGTTGCGACAGGGGTAGTTTCGGTGAGTCCAAAACCTTCGCAGATCTGGGCCCCTGTAAGTTCCTCAAACTTGCGTAACGTTTCCAGAGGTAGCGGAGCCCCACCTGAAAAACACCCTCTGATTGATGAGATGTCATATTTTTTCAGATCCGGGAAATTAATCATTCCGTTGTAAAGAGTCGGAACTGCGGGGATGTAGGTAGCTTTACACTTCTGAATAGATTCAAGGATGGCTTTAGGTTCAGGTTTGGGAATCAGAATGTTTGCGTAGCCGTAATAAACAGCCATGTTCATGGCTGTTGTCAATCCGAAAGAGTGAAAAAACGGCAGACATCCTACTACTGTTTCGGCTCCATCATTAAATGCGTAAAACCATGCTCTACACTGTTGAACATTGCTTGACAGGTTCGCGTGGGTTAACTCAACGCCCTTCGATACCCCCGTGGTACCACCGGTATATAGTAATAGAGCCGTATCTTCCCATTTAGATTTTACTGGTTTTTTTGTTGGAGAATACTTTTTCATAAGATCGGTAAATTCGTAAACGTCCTGCACGTTAGGGGTCTTTAGATGCATGCCTTTTCTGACGAACGGGAAAAGCTGTTTTAATGGGAAAGGCAAGTAGTCTCTGATGTGGCAGGATATGATCTTGCGGATTTTCGTTTTGCTTCTTAAAGCGGCCATTCGGGGAACGAGAAGGTCCAGGCAGACAAGCAGGGTAGAATTCGAATCGTTATACTGATGCTCAAGTTCTCGATCAGTATAAAGAGGATTATTTAATGCCACCATTGCTCCTGCGCGTAGAGCTCCATAAACCGCCACGACCATCTGAACAATGTTCGGGAGCAATGTGGCTATGGTGTCACCGGGTTTTACGCCCAAATCCGTTAATGCGGAGGCAAAACGTGACACCATTTCGTCAAGTTTTTTGAACGAAATCTTTGTGCCCTGAAAAATCAGCGCCGTATTGTCAGGGAACCTTTGCGCAGTTCTAGCCAGCGCTTCCGGCGGATTGATTTTTTCGATATCAATTTCCGGTGGGACGCTTGACGCATATGATTTTAGCCATATCTTGTCCATTTAATCCTCCTGGAACCAGATAAACCCATAATTGGTTATAATTTCTCAAAATTTACTTGTGGAATGACTATGAAAAATAAGTATAGCTTATTGCAACGCGACCTACAAAGAAAAAAGGCTCACAACGGCAAGGAATTAGTCAAATATCGCCAGGATGGTGATATAATACCAAACATGATCAGAATTATTGCTCGTGAAATCGGAATTTTGATTTTTTCAGTTTCTATCTTCCCGATAACATTCATGCTATTGCTTTTAAAAGGCGACATCAGTAGATATGGTTTTACTCTGATTTACCGGGAGATCATTAATCTCGGATCACATTCTCTGGACTCTACGCTTTCTTTCTTTGCAAGGTTGTTGGCTCCGTATATTGCCATCCAGGCTTTTCGAGCTTATCAGTGGTCAAAAAAGGGAAAAACACCCAGGAAATGGGCGCACCTCTATTTTGCGCTATTGACGGGTTGCGCGGGCGTGTGGTTCGCCTGTAAATCTTTGGATCTATTTTATTTCATGTTTGAACTTGGAGACATTCCGGGGGAGCTGGCCCAGTTCTTTCGTTTGGAATATGTCCATTTACTGTGGGCTCTAGCGGGTTTTTACCTCTCGTTAAGGTTTCTTCCAGAGCGCCTTCAGGCCCTAATCTTTTCTCCCGAAAATAGACTAAAGTATTCCCAGCTTTTCGTTTATGAGCCTCAGCATGGCGATGTTTTCGGAGTGTCCTGTCTGTACAGCGACTATTTTCCCAACTATCGGTCTTCCCAGCAAATAAAAATCACCTAGGATGTCGAGTATCTTGTGTCTCACATATTCGTCCTGAAAGCGCAGCGGTGGGTTAACCACCTTGTCGTCATCCAGCAGGATCACATTAGAGAGTTTTCCTCCGCCGGCCAACCCCATCTCATCCATCATTCGCATGTCCCTTACGAATCCGAAAGTTCGTGCCGGCGCAATCTGAGACTTAAAGTCTTCGACTCCTGACAGCTTGAAGGTCATGTCAAGCTTTCCAATAGGTTGTGGGTAATCCATGTGATACTCTACCGAAAAAGCGTCAGACGGCTCAATGCGCATGCTTTTGGGGCTTCCTTCGGGTAGAGTGAGATCAAGGGGCTCTATAATGTCAATTTGTTCAACAACTTCGTCCTGGGTTATTATTTCAGCGTTTTCAACAAGATTACAGAATTCAAGAGCGGAGCCGTCCATAATCGGAACTTCTCCAGCTATCTTCACAAGCAAATTTGTCAATCCGTAAACGTGAAAAACGGCCATTAGATGCTCTATTGTTCTAGCAAAGGCCTCATTGCCCCTAAGGCTCGTACAAAAATCGGTGGATTGAACAAATGTTAATAGAGCAGGCACTGTGCCACCTGATGTTATGTGTCCAAAGTTTATGCCTGAATTTGGGGGCAGTGGAGATATAGTAAGTCCAGTTTTTTGACCGGAATGAAGCCCTTGTCCATAGATCACCACTTTGCCTCTCAAAGTCTTCTGCACGCGATGCTCGGGTTTACGTCCTGATCCCGAAGCCGCTTCCTGGGCCGACAGGTCGGAGCTTACCTGAAGTGACGAAAGACGGTCTGAGGCTAATGAAACCTTTGGAGTTCGTTGCCATGTTGATTCTTTTGTTTCTGCTTTGGTGTACGACGGCAGGAGCAATTCGTTGATGGTTAGAGTGTCCCCTGATGTGTTCATTACGGTATGTTCTACCAGTATCTTCAGTTCCTTGATATTGCCTGGCCAGGTATGAGAGGACAGTCTTGACAGTGCGATGCCCTCGACTTCCCTTATATCCTTGTCGAATTCCCTGGACGCCTCGGCCAGAAAGTGCCTGACCAGTAGGGGAATATCTTCGGGACGTTCTCTCAGAGCAGGGGCACGAATTACTCGTTGCGTCAAAATGTTCATTGCTTCGTCAGAAAATCCTGCCGAAATCATCTCTTCAGGAGCTTTCTTTGAAGTCGAAAGCAACCTTGTCAAATTCGCCGCGCTGACGGCCACTTTTTGGGTGCCTGCGGCCGTCGTAACCAACATCCGAGCCAGAGGAATTTCAAGTCCAGGGGCTAATCTGTCGATTCCTACCAACAGGAGTGTTCCTCCTGCCGCTATCTTAAGTTTCCCAGTCCTTGAAGGCTCACGATCGGACACTCGTCCTTGTAGAACCTCCCCAAGATTTTCGTAGGTGAGTTCGTCACAACTCACTTTGACAAGCTTGTGGCGGTCTTTTCCGGACAAAAAGTGAATCATTCGGGCGATGAATTCCTTGCCTGAACCCTTTTCTCCGTATATGAACACCGAACCGGATTCGTGAGCCGAATTTTCAATGGATCTCCTGATATTCGCGGCTAGATGGGAAGCCCCGATTAGCGGGCCGGGGTTACCGGATAAGTCCATGATCTCAGACATGATTTTCTTCGAAGAAACGGCTTTGTCGACTAAATGGAGTGTGTCTTCAAGATTCAGAGGCTTTTCCAGGTAATCCTCCGCCCCCAGTTTAATAGCTTTTACCGCAGTCTCAATAGTACCGTGTCCGCTCATCATGATCACGTGACACTTGGGAGCAATGCGCTTGATAGCCTTTAATGTCTGCAAGCCGTCTATTCCTGGAATCCATATGTCGAGAAAAACAATGTCCGGAGAGTCGCTTTGAACGATGTGCAGAGCATCCTGCCCATCACGAGCCTTCAGAACCTCATGGCCTTCGTCGGCCAATATTGCGCCAAGGGAAGTTAGAATCTCCTCTTGGTCGTCTACTATCAGCACACGTCCCTTTTCCATGTTTGTCGGAACTCTCTATATATGTTTGAATAATGTCAAAACGGTCGTAAATCGGCCAGCAGGGACTATAGCCGCTTGACAAAATATTATCAACCAGCAAAGTCTTGATTGCGGAGATTGGTGAACGGTTTTTCCGGAGCTAATGGTAGGGATTGGACCGCTAGGCAGTCTGGAACGCCAATCCTAGAAGCCGATGGACAGTCCTCCGGCGATCAGTCAAGATTCATTTCGCCGCTGAGTCACCTACTGATTCGTTGATGATCGATTTCCGTCTTTGAAGACTTTAGTGAATTCTCAAGATCTTTCATACTCAGGGATGTCCGAATCGGGATGTCGGCATTTTGACTTTTCTGCGGGGCTATGCCGGAACATGATGGTGAATCCTCAATCATATGACATAATTGATTGTTAGATCTTATAGATGGAGTTTGATCTGCGGCTAAACACGGTTGGATAAAAGATGATATAATAAAGAGTAAACTAGCAATCATAACAAAGAACTTCATACCACAACTCCTCAGATGCCAATTAAACGTGGCAAATCTGCCACAACATCAAAGCTAGACGTTTACATATCACAATTAGGTAAATAATTAAAGAAAATTGTTCAGTTTTTTGGGGTTACAGAGAGTGTTTTGTGGTCGAGACGATTTAATTCCCCTTAGAAATCCACGTCCTCTAGACGTGGTGCGAGCCTGAAGGCTTTGCCGGAAGACAGCTTACCTGCTAACACCAGAATTCGAGTTGTTCCCTTAGCTTCGAAAAACAGGAGAAGCATATGAGCAGGGTTTGTTTCCTATCATATGCGACATGGCATTGCCAATATCACTTGGTATGGGTGCCGAAGTATCGATTTCGCATATTGGAGGGAGTGGTAAAATACCAAATTCACAACCGCATGCAGATTTCCTGCGGACGCATGGGATGTGAAGTGGCGGAACTGAAGATTGAGCTGGACGATGTTCACTGATCTGAATTGTGCCATCCACTAAAGTGTCGATATCCGACTTGATGGGCGCAGTTAAGGGGCGACCAGCAATAAGAGTTTACAAGCGGTTCCCGTATATGAAGAAGGAACGGTACGGGTCTTACATTTTTGGGCCCAAGGTTACTGTGTCGAAACAGTAGGCGTTGATGCGGTAATGATCCGCAAGTATGTTAGGTACCAAGAAGACAAATAGCGCTGTGAGGAACAATTGCAAATTTTAACTCGAACAGTAGCTGTCTGGGACAGATTGGCTTGCACCTACGGTGGAGAAGCATTTAGCCGCTTTGTATGGAAGCAAGCAGAGAGCACGTGCTCCCGCACGTGCATATTTACTTCTAAATCAGTTACAACTCTGATTCGTTATTATCCGACGCGAAAAATCGGCTACCGATGTTTCTGGAAAGTTCGCACCGAGCTATTAATTTGTCGGGATATCATGACGAGGACGATGGTATTTCAAATATTGCGGCAAAGTTTATGTATCTAGTTTCGTCTACATAGCGTTTTGGAGGGGCTAGGCCTATTACAGGCTCAGCGACCAGGACCATTCTTTTGAGAGCGGTTTTAATCATGATAAACTGATCAGACAGTTCAAGTTCCTTTTCCCCGGGTTCCGAGGACCTTTCGAGTATTGACAACCATCACTGGAAGTTGAGATACAGGGGGCGCATGGCCGTACCCGCAAGACATACGGTCCTGAACGTTTACAAAAGGATCTTTCTAATAACGGGGTAAAGGTCGGGATGAATCTGAGTAAAGGGCATTCGCAGGAAACTTGGTCTGCGCTGTATTCAGAATCGTCAGTTTAAAATGACTACCGACTCCCAACATAGTTTTCCGGTAGCTGACAATATACTTGGACAAAGCTTCTACGCCACTGCCCCTAGTCAGGTATGGGTTACTGATATTACTTATATTCCCACTGATGAGGGTTGGCTTTACCTTGCCGGACACAAGGATCCTGGGACACCCGGGCGATAGTAGGTTACTCCATGGGGACCCGAATGGACAAAAAGCCTGGTGATCCGGTCCTTACTTCAGGCTGTGTCCATGAAACGACCAGAAACCGGGTTGGTTCATCACTCGGACCGATGAAGCCAGTATTGCGGCCATGATTATCGTAAACTGCTTGATCAATTTCAGATGCGCTGTTCAATGAGTGGTAAAGGAAACTGTTATGATAACGCACCCATAGAGATCTTCTGGGGACCACTTAAGACTGAACTGGTCTTTCACAGCCACTTCAGAACTCGGGGCGAAGCAATTAGGCAAATAACAATATATCGAAGTTTTTGTTAATCGTCAGAGAAAACAGAAAAAACTCGGCTATCTGTCTCCCGTGGCTTTCGAGCGACAGGACGATGTGCAACAAAAGGCAGCATAGATAATTGGTGTCCACTTTTTTCGACCAACTTCACATCCTTGAATGAATTGGTCGGCCAATACCAATTCTGGGAAAATAAGACGAAGATTGATTTAGCTATAATAATATGCGATGTAATTGTAACATGAAATACACTAAATATCAAATAATATAAGAGTAAATAGCTATAACATATTATATTCACCTATATTTATATCATGCCTCAATGACAGTGAATTCCTGGAACTTTTAGCTTGCAAAGACGGGCATCTAAGGGTAAATTCAATGTAACCGCCTATTATTCCCTAAAGAGATCTTTACTTGTTTATGTTGAACTATTGCGTCAGGAGTTGAGTCAAATGACGCAGGCAGTGGAATCAAAAAAAACGCCGGGGGCAGTTCTACAATGAACCTGCACGAATTCCAGTCAAAGAGAATTTTGATGGATAAAGGTGTGAGTGTGCCGCGAGGAACAGTGGTATATGATGCCTTAGAAGCCTTGGTGGCCGCCAGAAATCTCAAGTCCGACAAAGTGGTTCTAAAAGCTCAAGCGCATTCCGGAGGCAGGGGAAAAGCCGGCGGAGTGGCTGTAATGTCAATTGATCAGGATATTAGGTCAGAAGCCCGTAGAATTCTCGAAACGACGCTCGTAACGAATCAGACTGGGCCTCAAGGAAAGCCCGTAAGCGCTCTCCTGGTAGAGGATGCGCCTCATATAGATGAGGAAATGTATTTGGGAGTGGTGCTGGATAGAAATGATGGGCATGTCACTATTATGGCCAGTCCTGCCGGTGGCATGGATATAGAGACTGTGGCAAGGGTATCTCCTGAGAAGATTTTTACCGTCAAAGCTCATCCTTTGAGGGGCCTGTGCCCGTTTCAGGCTCGCGGGTTAGCTTATAAGCTGACCAACAGAAATTTGGTTGCGAACCAGATAGCTAAAGCGGTAACAGCGCTTTATGAAATCTTTGTCGGATATGATTGCACTCTTGCAGAGATAAACCCGCTTGTAATTTCTGGCGAGACAGTCCTGGCGTTGGACGCCAAAATTAATTTGGACGACCATGCTTTGTTTCGAAGACCAGCAATGGCTGAACTTCGTGACAGATCGCAAGAGGACCCGGTTGAGCTTTCGGCTCGGCAGGCAGGACTAAGTTACATAAAACTGGACGGTGATATAGGGTGTATGGTTAACGGAGCCGGCTTGGCGATGGCCACCCTAGATCTGATCTCTATTCATGGAGGAGCGCCGGCGAATTTCCTGGATGTTGGGGGTGGAGCTAGCGAACAGGTTGTAGCGGACGCTACGAACCTTCTTCTTGATGATAAAAGGGTAAGAGTTGTCTTTATAAATATATTCGGTGGAATTCTGAGATGCGATGTCCTTGCTCGTGGAGTTATTAAGGCCATCAATCAAAGAGGTTTAAAACTGCCTGTAATTGCCCGGATTGAAGGCACCAACATTGAGCTAGGCCGGAAACTATTTCTGGATTCCGGTTTGCCGATCGAGATGATTCCTTCTCTGGATGAAGCCGCGAGATTGGTGGTGGCTAAAGCCAAAGAACTCAAAGTAAGTCAATAAATGGAGAGCTACAATGGCCATCCTTGTAAATAGAGATTCTCGAGTCATCTGCCAAGGTATAACCGGTCGTAATGGGACGTTTCACTCTATAGCTTGCAGGGATTACGGGGCGAATATGGTGGGAGGAGTCACTCCAGGTAAACAGGGGACGTTTGTCGACGGCATACCGGTATTCAACACCGTCGAGCAAGCTGTCCAGGAAACTGGAGCCAATGTATCTCTGATCTTCATACCGGCCGCAGGGGCTAAGGATCCGATATTGGAGGCAGTGGAAGCCGGCATAGAGGTCATTGTTTGCATAACTGAAGGTATTCCGCCTCTCGACACCGCTTCAGCCCTTTATACGGTGAAAGAGAAAAATAGAGTGCTGATTGGTCCAAACACTCCCGGAATAATTTCTCCGACTGAAAAATGCAAGGTTGGAATAATGCCCGGCTATATTCATTCACCGGGGCCTGTGGGAGTTATTTCAAGATCTGGGACTCTCACTTATGAGGTGGTTGATCAATTGACAAAGGCCGGTATGGGGCAGAGCACATGCTTGGGACTTGGTGGAGACCCTGTGGTGGGTCTTAGTTTTGTCGATTGTCTCAAAATGTTCAAAAATGATCCAAAGACCGAAGCAGTTGTTCTCATTGGAGAAATAGGAGGAACGGCTGAAGAGCGGGCTGCTGATTTCATAAAGAGCGAATTCAATAAACCTGTGGTAGCCTATGTCGCCGGACGACTCGCCCCTCCGGGAAAAAGGATGGGTCACGCTGGGGCCATAATTTCCGGCGGATCCGGTACCGCACAGGGCAAGATCAAAGCGCTCGCCGACGCGGGAGTAACAGTTGTGGAAAATCTTACCAGGGTAGGTCAGGTTGTTAGGGAAGTCCTTTCCTGAATTTTGCATATTCAAAGAGTCCAGAGGAGCTGTTTATGTCACTTTTAGATCAAAAATTCCGGGAGCTTGAAAAAAGACTGGAAGAAGCGGACAAGGCAGGGGGCCCTGAAAAAACCGCTAAACATCATAAAGCGGGAAAGATGACGGCGCGTGAACGGGTTCTTCAACTTGTTGATGAAGGATCTTTTGAAGAAATAGACAAATTCGTGGTACACCGTTGCGTAGATTTTGGAATGGAAAGAAGCCATATTCCTGGGGAAGGAGTGGTTACAGGATTCGGTCGAATTAACGGTAGGGGAGTGTATGTCTTTGCTCAGGACTTTACAGTTTTCGGCGGTAGTCTGTCATTCACTCACGCGCAAAAAATATGCAAGGTTATGGACCTGGCTTATAGAAACGGTTTCCCCTTAATCGGCATCAATGATTCCGGTGGGGCCAGAATCCAGGAGGGCGTCGAGAGCCTTGGAGGTTACGGGGAAGTATTCTACAGGAATGTCAGAGCATCGGGAGTCATACCTCAGATCTCAGTCATTATGGGGCCTTGCGCGGGTGGAGCCGTTTACTCTCCAGCCGTGACTGATTTTATCTTCATGACTGAAAAAACTAGCTACATGTTTATTACGGGACCACAGGTCATCAAACAGGTGACAAGCGAAGAAATTGATTCGGAGAGTCTTGGCGGAGCCAAGGTTCACGGAAGGGTTTCAGGGGTTTGCCATTTTCATTTTCCGACCGAGGTGGAAACTCTTGACAAGGTCAGGGAACTCCATTCTTTTATTCCGGACAGCAACAGGGAAAAAGCTCCAACTGTGGGTACCGATGATCCTGTGGACAGGGAAGTTCCTGAATTAGATACTGTTATACCTGATAATTCCCGACGTCCCTATGACATGAAAAAAATTATCATGCCTACGCTGGATGATAAAAAGTTTCTTGAGGTTCACGCTCATTATGCTCGAAACCTTATCACGGGTTTTGGTCGCCTTGGTGGCAAGACTGTCGGAATAGTCGCAAACCAACCCAATTGGCTGGCGGGATGTCTGGACATCGAAGCTTCAGTTAAATGCGCCAGGTTTGTGAGATTCTGTGATTCATTCAATATTCCATTGTGGACCTTGCTTGATGTTCCCGGATACTTGCCTGGCACGCAGCAGGAACATGGAGGCATAATTAAACACGGAGCGAAAATACTGTATGCTTACGCTGAGGCCACGGTTCCCAAAGTTACTCTTATTACCCGGAAGGCTTACGGCGGAGCGTATGTTGTAATGTCAAGCAAGCATCTTCACGCAGACATAAACCTGGCTTATCCTACAGCAGAAGTGGCCGTTATGGGACCTGAAGGCGCAATTCAGATCCTGTCCCGCAAAGAGATAGAAAGTTCTCCGGACCCGGTGGCTAGACGTGGCGAATTGATTCAGAACTATGTCGAAAAATTTGCGAGTCCTTATCGAGCAGCGGAACTTGGTTTTGTAGATCAGGTAATTTTCCCGAGAGATACAAGGGCTACTCTAATAAAGGCTTTCGCCCAACTGGAAAACAAGGTCGAAGAAAAACCCAAAAGAAAACACGGTAACATACCATTGTAATTGCTAGAGTTTACTTGAGGTGGCTATATGGAAAAAAAAATCAGAGTCGTCGTGGCTAAACCAGGGCTGGACGGGCACGATCGTGGGGCCAAAGTTGTAGCGCGAGCGCTTAGGGACGCAGGTATGGAAGTCATTTACACTGGGTTGCGCCAGACTCCGGAAGCTATTTTCAAAACCTGTGTGCAGGAGGATGCAGACGCTTTGTGTCTAAGTTCCCTGTCGGGGGCCCATGATTATCTTTTCCCGCGTGTCGCCAATCTCTTCAGAGATCAGAAAGTAGATGATGTTTTGATTCTGGGGGGTGGCATTGTTCCTGAAGAAGATATTGAAGCCCTCAAGAAAGCTGGAATCTCGGAGATTTTTGGACCAGGGACGAGGACAGACGATATAGTGGAGTTCATAAAGACGCATCTGAAGAAATAGAGTTTCGATTTTGTACGGAATAGGTTAAACTGAATGGGTTGGCGCGTAACGCGAAATATTTTGTATAATTGGTTGAAACGTTTTTAGTAAAAATGTAGTTTTTTTGAATTGATGATATTAGTATTCAGACAGTCCAATAGCGGGCAATTGGACGTCTTTCAGTCAGGAGAGAATTATAATGACTTTACGAGAGATCAGGGCAAAAGCCAAAGACTTGGGTGTCAAGAATTACACGAGATTTAAAAAGGATGGGTTGATCCGGCAAATTCAACAGGCTGAAGGTAACGCCCCATGTTTTAAGGGCATCAAGGATTGTGGTGAACTGGAATGCGCTTGGCGTGACGAGTGCCAGGCCTAGAAATCATCATTCGTCATGAAGACCCTTTTGGCGCGGATTAGACTCCCTATCTATATTCGCGCCAAAAAATCAAGTTTGTAACTTTTCCCATCGAATTGTCATCGCTACTGATTTACCTCACCGTTTTTGCGCCCCTCCTGCACGGAGCCATTCGGCCATTGACTTACAATTAGGATTCTGCAAAAATTTTTCGATTGTAGAATGTTATCCGAGTCCAAGAAATTTTGGCCGCGGGTATCGTTCGTGATCAAATTAAACTTGGAAAAAGTCCTTGAAACGGAGGGACTATGGCGAAAATTACGATTCACACACTTCGAGAAAAAAAGGCCAAAGGTGAAAAGATGACTTTTCTCACGGCCTATGATTATCCTTTCGCGATTTTTGAGCAAAAAGCAGGGATAGATGTGGTTTTGGTTGGTGACTCCATGGGTATGGTTGTACTAGGGTATAACTCTACACTGCCTGTGACTATGGATTTAATGATGCCACATGTGAAAGCCGTTCGGTTGGGAGCGCCAGATGTATATCTAGTTGGTGACATGCCTTACATGAGTTACCAGGTATCCAAGTCCGAAGCGATCAGAAACGCCGGAAGGTTTATGGCGGAAGCCGGATGCGACGCAGTTAAACTTGAGGGCGGTCGAGAGATGGCTGAAACTGTTAGGAGTCTTACCGACGCTACCATACCTGTTATGGGACACATTGGTCTTACTCCTCAGGCGGCGGCCCAGTTGGGAGGATTCAAGGCCCAGGGAAGAGATTTAAAGACGGCTCAAAGACTGATTGAAGACGCCGGAATTCTTGAAGAAGCGGGGGTGTCGAGTCTTCTCATGGAAGGTGTCCCTGCCGAACTGGCGGAAATAATCACCAGGAAATCGTCTGTGCCAACATTTGGCATCGGAGCCGGGCCACATTGTGACGGACAGGTTTTGGTCATTCACGACATGATTGGGATGTTCGATCGGTACACTCCTAAATTTGTGAAGAGATATAGGGAGATTGGAAACCAAATCGTTGAGGCTCTTGAAGAATTCAAAAAGGATGTCACCGAAGGCAAGTTTCCAGCAAGGGAACACTGCTATTCAATGCCACAAGAAGTAGCCGAGGAACTTGATCGCCTCTACAAGTAGTAGCCGTCAGGAAGTATCCAAGGTCGACTGACCGGTGGCGCGGAACATTGACCCTGCATGGTTGGGACTATGCAAACAAGAGTAATTCATTAAATAGGACTTGTTGTATGAAAATCGCTATCATAGGAGCCGGCGCTCTTGGGTCGGTAATGGGCTCGTTGCTGTGGGAAGCTGGGTTGGACCCGATTCTCATAGAACGAAACCAAGAAGAAGTAAACCATGTGAGGCAAAATGGCATATGGATTGAGGGAGTTTCTGGTGATCGACTTGTTAAGCCTAGAATTTCCGTAGATTCACTCGAGCTAGAGAAGGCGGATCTCGTAATAGTATTGGTAAAATCCTACGATACTCTAGCCGCCTGTCAAACCATAGGCAAACTGGTGTCCGACCAAAGCGCCATTATAACAGTTCAAAATGGAGTTGGAAATTTCGAGATACTGAATCAGGCTTTCCCAGGCCAGGTGTTGATAGGCGTCACTACAATGGGGGCAATGACGTTAGGATTGGGCATGGTTCGGCATACTGGATTTGGCCCCACACACATCGGTGAAGCAGATGGTCGAATCTCGGAACGGGCGGTTGCGGTAGGACATGCCCTTGAAATGATGAAGGCGGGGCCGGTTAACGTTGTCGACAACGCCCTGGGTTCGGTTTGGTCGAAACTGATAATCAACGCATGTATTAATGCCCCTGGAACATTGCTTCGGCTCCGTAACGGTGACTTGCCGATTACTGACGAAGGACGAACTTTGATAAAGAAGATTGTGCTCGAATGTGTAAACCTTGCGAAAGCTAAAGGAATCAATTTGATTTTTGATGATCCTGAGGATCAAGTCCTCAAAGTCTGCGCGGGGACCGCTGCAAACTTGAATTCCATGTTCCAGGACATTATGGCTCGCAGAAGAACAGAAATTGACTTTATAAACGGAGCCGTGGCTTCGCAAGCAAAGGCGCTTGGACTGGACGCCCCGGTGAATGAGACTCTGGCTTTGTTAATCAAGTCCATGGAATCCACGTATGGGGTCCGCGTTTAGAACTGGGGAATTCTTTTAAACTGGACAAAGAAAACGATAAGGACGTCGGTCCTACTTGGGGCGACGTCCTTTTTTTGCAGATAGCCTTGGGGCTAAAAAAGTGAGCTTATGAACGCGAAAGGCAGCCCGATGATTTCCACTGCTGTTGACAGTAAATCAGCCCCTGACGCGTCGTCTCTTTGGTCTGAGGGGTAGGGCGCCGGCGCGGTAACAGGGGCGCTCGCTGGGGCGAGTTTTATCGTAACACCATCTCTGACAATCCTGTCACCCATACCAGGCGCTCCTAGTGAAGGTCTAGGAGCTGATGTTACATATTGGGAGGGCATCATTCCGCTAGGAGCGTTCGTAGATGCGTTGAAACGGGAAGGGGCGCAGATTGTAGGCGATGTAGGAAAATTACGGTTTTCATATGTTCCTGCCGGGAGTCTCCAGGAATCCTGGGTCAACGGATGAACTTTACGAATTGGTTTGGGCGAACCGGCATATTGAGGTCCTGGCGAAACCTTCCTTATCTTAGTCGTCGCAGGTTTTTTCGAAGTCTTCTTTGGTTCTGCGACTGCCGTCACTTTTTCTTTGACAGGTTTAGCCTCTGTCACCACAGGCTTGGCTTCAATCTCTTTGGTCGACTCAGACTTTTGTGGGGGCGGAGAAAGGACCAAATCTTTCTCTAGATCACCTTCCAGGTCCATGGAATCCTGCCTGGCTTCCGCCACAAGACCGGAAGTTCCTAGTCCAACTGCTTCTACACGGGGCGGAGGCGCCATAGCTGCGCTTGACTTTGGCTTGAACGCGATAGCCGGACGAGCGCTTACACGTTGATCGGAGTTTGCAGCCACATTTTCGGCCTTCAAGTTTATTGACTGCGTGTCCTCATCTGCAATGGTCTTTAGTCCCGATTTGTACTCTGCTTTGACCAGAGCGCCAGGCTTTAGATACAGGGGAGTCGCCGCCTGACTCGCCGCCGCGCTCGCTAGCGCCCCGAGATTCCCGGCGCAAACCCACGACGCCGTCAATATCAGGATGACCGCGGTAAATGACAATTTTCTTAACATGAGAATGTCTCCTTTCGCCAGACCTCCCTGACGGAGAGTCTTTTGAAAAATTGGAATATGACGGGTGGGTTGAATGCTCCCTCCTCCCCGATCGATAGGAGGGGCATAGCATAACAAATATCCTGTGTCAACAGAATGTTACAAACAAAACATAAAGTAATAGATTATATTAGTATTGCTATACTCTAAAATATTGTAAGTTTATTTAGTTAATTAAGTTTAGCGTTTGCCCAATCAGATGAAACGCCTTACTTCAGCATGAGAGTCCATAGCCCAACATGAATTAGTATGTGTAATACTTTGTCATCACTAAGTTAATTAGGATATACTGGTCTCGCGTGAGCTTTTAGTCCTTAATATGGACGTGTTTTACTCTGCATTCCAAAAGGCTCTAAAACGCGCCTGACAGCCTAGGGATGGGCAATCCTGTCTCAATTAAGAATCAGTAATATCAGTATGATATGCGTATTAGGTTAACTTGCTTAACAAAAAAAATATCAGCTGAAATATCGCCCACCTAGGTCTCGCGACGCAAAACACTCTGATTTTGTTCTTGACACACTATATGTTGTGGTAATAAGAGTTAGCTCCACAAAATGAGCTGTTTTGGTGACCGAATGCGGCGCTTGCTACTGGTTTGCTTTCAACATGTTCCGGTAGTTTTCTCGAGTCACTTTCAGCTTTATAGGTATTCTGACCGAAAACATAGGAGTAGGTATCCATCGTTGATTAGCTTGCAATTTCATCAAGCTAATCAATGGGCAGGTGTGTAGTGATATACATCCATTATAACAAATTGTTATTACTGAATTAATTGGTTACATAATTTACCCAGGAAAGGGGAATCATATGGCTAGCGTGGCAGAATTGAATGAGTTCAGGAAAGATTCACAAAGAAGATACGAAACCACCGACATGGCGCTTTTTGTCCGGACGTCAAGTGAGGCTATGGATGGCTGGGATACGACTCGGATAGTCGACGCTCTACTGAAAGAGACATTCATTGACGAGGGCACTGCGGAACAGATCAGTCTTGAAGTTGAAAATGACATCAAGAGAAGTGGAATTAAGGTTATAACCGCTCCGCTTATCCGTGAAATGGTTAACGCCAAGTTGCTGGAGCGCGGTTTGGAATCGGCCCGTAGACTGCACACCAGATTGGGATCTCCACTCTATGATGTAGATGAGCTTATCACGCGGCCCAACAAGGAAAATGCCAATGTGCCACATGGTCCGGAGGCCACAAACCTGACTTTGGCCGAAAACATAAAAAAAGAGTATGCGTTGTTGACGGTATTCGATCAAACGGTCGGGGACGCCCACATGCGGGGAGACATTCATCTTCACGACCTTGGTTTTATCGATAGACCATACTGTTCCGGTCAATCCTTGGAATATATTAAAAAATTCGGCCTAAATTTGCCGAATTCGCTGGCTATGGCCAACCCGGCGAAGCATCCTGAAGTTCTTTTAGCCCACATGGTGAAATTCGCGGCGGCTCTTCAAAGTCATTTTGCCGGAGCTATAGGTTGGGACGCCGTGAACCTGTTTTTCGCTCCGTATTTGAGGGGACTTGACGACAGGGAAGTGCGACAACTGGCTCAAATGTTGATTTTTGAGTTTTCGCAGCAGGCTGTGGCTCGAGGTGGACAGGCTATCTTTACGGACATAAATCTGTATTGGGAGATTCCAAAACACTTTGAGAACGTCCCCGCGATTGGACCGGGTGGGGTATTCACCGGTCTCACATATGCGGACTATTTGCCGGAAGCGCAAAAATTTGTGTGGACCCTATTTGACGTATATCGAGAAGGTGACGGCGCCGGAAGACCCTTCTTTTTCCCAAAACCCTTGGTTCACATAACGGAGAAATTCTTCCTAACTCCTGGTCATGAGGCTTTCTTGCGCCACATCTGTGACATAGCGTCGGAAAAGGGTAACACGTATTTTGTTTTTGACCGGGGAGAAACAGCGAAAATTTCAGAATGCTGCCGCTTATCCTTCAAGCTGGAAAAGAGCGATCTTGATGACGCCAAAGAGCCCTGGAAGATGCGATACTCAGCTATGCAGAATGTGACTGTGAATCTTCCGCGGATCGCCTACGAGGCTAAAGGCGATGATTCCAAGCTGTTTTCTATTTTGACTGAGAGAATCTGTATTGCCGCAGAAGCTCACATGGAGAAAAAGCGATTTATCGAGAGACTGTTGGCTTTGGGTGAAACCGGTCCCCTGGCGTTATTGACAATGGATAAGGACGACGAGCCTTATTTGAGAATGCGAAGGGTAACCTACTTGATTGGTATGGTGGGCTTGAACGAGTTGGTTCAGTTTCACACCGGCGAAGAATTGCATGAAAGTGAAGCTGCTCTCAAGTTCGGTTTGAAGGTCATCGCTCATATGAACCTGACGTCAGCCAGGCTTGGCAAGAAACACAACATGAGGTTTGTGCTAGAGCAGACTCCAGCAGAAAGCACGGCGTACAGGTTCGCCAAGCTTGACATGAAGCAATTTCGTGAAGCTGAATCAGTGGTAAAGGGAAATTTGAGCACCGAAGAGATTTACTATACCAACTCCACTCTATTCAATGTTTCAGCTCCTTTGGACGCTATCGCCAGGGTAAAGAGGGAAGGGCTATTTCACCCACTGATTGAAGCAGGTTCTTTGACTCATATCTGGTTGGGTGAAACGAGACCCGATCCGGATTCTTTGGCCAACTTCGTGATCAAGATATTTAGGAATACGCAGAACGACCAGGTCGCGTTTTCTCCGGAACTTACCACCTGTGTTTCCTGCGGACGAACTACCCGGGGGCTCCATGATTCTTGCCAGTATTGTCAGTCGACAAAGGTGGAACAGATTACCCGTATCACTGGATACTTCACCAAGGTATCTAGCTGGAACAAGGGTAAGAGGGGCGAGCTTAAAGATAGGCACAAGAACACTATTCTGAAATGATCGTTAACTATTGTGAAGAGCTTTCAGGGCCTTTTCACAAGTATTAACCACTTTTGAACAAATTGCGGCCGCCGATGGGGCGGCCGCACTCTCCAAAAGCAGGAGGCCAATTTTGACATATCTATTTACGAAACAGGGATGCGGTAAATGTGATTGGGTTAAGGACCAGGTTGATTTGGAGAAATTGTCTGACGTCAAGGTCATGCAACTCGATTCTCAAAATTCCGAGGCGCTTGCTCTTCTAGCCTACTACGAGTGTGTGGCTCTTTCAGAGAAGAAACTACCCATATTGGTATCGGAAGACAGTGGAGTTATTACGAGTGTTGGAGAAATAAGAAATTACCTTGTCAACTTGAATGTGTGATTTCTCATCTTTAGACGAATCTGGAGCGATGTCTGAAGCTGATTCAAGTTGGGCTTCCCAGGATAGACATAGTTTGATGGAACAACTCTGGAACAGGTGGGATCAATGAACATCCCGAAGATAAAAGGTTTTTTGCCCTTGTCCATGCTCGATTGGCCCGGAAAGGTTTCCTCAGTAATTTTTCTCGGCGGGTGCGCTTTTCGGTGTCCTGCCTGCCACAACCATGAATTGGTGCTTTCTCCTGAAAAGTTTCCGGATCAGCCTTTGGATTACGTTGTCAGCTTTCTTAAAGAGAGGGCCCAGTGGATTGACGGGATTACTGTTACAGGAGGAGAACCAACGTGCCACGAGGGGCTGCCTTGTCTCCTGGAAACGTTTAGGGATCTTGGGCTGCCAGTGAAACTCGACACAAACGGCTCGAACCCCGGGATGCTGGAGCGCCTGCTTCAAGAGGACTTGATCAGCGCCATCTCAATGGATATCAAAGCGCCCCTTGACCCTCTTTTGTACTCAAAATTGGCGGGCGTTTCGGTCAACATGGGGAGCATAAATAAGAGTATTGAGATTCTGAAGAAATCGGATATTGTCGTTTTTTTTAGAACCACGGTAATCCCTGGGCTCATAGGCGAAAAAGAACTAAAGCTAATCAAGAACCAATTGGGTGATGTTTCTCGCTATTCCATTCAAAGATTCCGCAACAAAGATACGTTAGACCCCGAGTTCAGAAAAATACCGGATTTAGATCTGGGTGTCTTTGACTCTCTTCAACTGAAATTTACGCAGCCCGATTTTGGCCCAACACCTTATTGCCTGAACTGAACACCAACAGGAACGACCGGATTTCTTCTGATGAAAAAAATGACTCATGTTCACTGAGTTCGATCTTTGTCAGTGAATTAGTTCAAAATCATTGGGTCACATCCCCCAGCCGCCTGTGACTTCCAGCACCGCTCCTGTTATAAACCCGGCTTCATCGGACAATAGGAATGAGATTGGCGCCGCAATCTCATCGGGTTCAGCCATACGCCCCATGGGGGTTTCCCTGAGGAAGGCTTCCTGATATTTGGCGCTCATCATGTCCCTGATCGTCGGGGTCGCCGTCAATCCCGGCATTACGGCGTTGACTCTTATCCCTTTAGACGCGAATTCTCTTGCGAGCGCCTTCGTGAGTCCTACGAGACCAGCCTTTGCTGTGCAGTATGGCGATTCCCCTTTTGTCCCGACCTTTCCATAAATCGATGAGAGATTTACGATGCGTCCGTCACCCTGCTTGATCATTAGAGGGACACATTCCTTTACGCAATTAACCGTGCCCATTATGTGAACACTAAATACTTCCAGAAAACTCTGGTCAGATAGTTTTAAAAAACCTCCAGGCCTGTCCAACCCGGCGTTGTTCACAAGTAGATCAAACCTGTTGAGGATTGAAAATATTTTGTGAACACTGTCATGAACCTGTTGGGGGTTCGATACGTCCGCCTGTAAGGCTAGGCCTGCGCCGCCGGCTTTTTCAATCAGTTCGAGAGTTTCTTTCGCAGAGCCAATGTTCCAGTCAAGGACCCCGACAAACGCTCCTTCACACGCAAGTCTCATCGAGACGGCGCGACCTATACCTTGGCCTGCTCCTGTCACAATCCCGACCTTTCCCTTAAACCTATTGCAATGAAAGTTTCCCTCAGTTTGTTCCTGCATGGTCAAACATCCCTTGTTAGAAGCAAGATCTAAATGTCTATTTTTTTGTAATCAGAGCCATTTAGCTCAGATTAGCAAGAGGATTCATATCAAACAAGCGCGTTTACATATTTTTTGAGATTTGAGCCGGAGCGCCTAGCATAAAGTGAAGGATCATGAAGGCTATTTTGGACAACCTACTGACGAAATCAGAGGAATTGAGATTTGAACCTGTTTTGGATCTTGACAACATCGCGCCGGAATGTTTCAATTATTCGCTTTGTTAGCGCATTCCATGATGGAGAGTTTATGAAGATCCGGGAGATGATCACAATACTGCAGGGGAAGGTCCTTGTCGAAAATCACGGCCCGGATGAAGAACTACCCATTGGGGGAGCCGCTGATCTTATGAGCGATGTTCTGGCGTTCGGGTCGGAAGGCATGGCTCTACTCACAGGTCTTACCAATCCTCAGGTCGTGCGAACGGCTGAGATGGCAGGAATTAACGTAATCGTCATAGTTCGGGACAAAACTCCTCCGCCTGAAACCCTCGATCTGGCGCGTGATTTGGGGATAACGCTGATCCGGACGGGTTATACGATGTATGAGGCCTGCGGACGACTGTATAAAGAGGGGCTCCCCGGCCTTGGTCTAGTCAAAATAGAGAACGATTCGTGGTGATATGTCCATTCAAGAAATCACAAAAGTTCAGGAACTGATCTACACGACGCGGGTAGAATCGGTCATGGCGACGAATGTGATTGTTGTGAACCCTACCATGACCATGTCTCAGGTCAAAGATCTGATGCGCGACAAACGTATATCCGGGGCTCCGGTTGTAAAAGATAGCCAGGTAATCGGGATTGTGACAATGACCGACGTGATCCGATCCATGGAAGGTTCCGGACTCCACACTCCTGTCACACAAATTATGACTTCCGAGGTGATAACGGTTCTAAAAGACGCCATGGTGGCCGACGTTGTCAACAGTCTTGGCCCCCGGGGTTTTAGTCGGCTCCCGGTAGTGGATCATGATGGAAAGCTGGTTGGCATAGTCACCACCGGCACACTCATGAAATCCCTTCTTCTCCAGATGGACAAAAGTTTTCAGAAAAACGAAGCTGAAAAACTGTATACCTATAGAGCAAGCCACATATTCCAGGATATATCATCCGATGATACAAGCTTGACGCTGAGATATTTTGTAAATGAAAGAGATTTTGACAACGCCGGAAAAGCTTCTAGCCTCATCAAAAGATCTTTACAGCGGTTGGTCGTTCGGCCCCAGATCGTTCGTCGCATTGGAGTCGCTGTCTATGAGGCGGAGATGAATCTGGTGATTCATACTGATATCGGTGGAGAAATAGTCGTTGAAGCGCGAAAGGACCGCGTGAATATTTCAGCGGTTGATCACGGTCCAGGTATACAGGACCTTAAGCAAGTGCTTCAACCAGGGTTCTCCACAGCTCCTGAGTGGATACGTGACATGGGGTTTGGAGCTGGAATGGGTTTGGCAAATATAAGAAGGGTTTCAGATCTTATGAAGATCACTTCTGAGCCAGGCCAAGGCACCAGGCTTGAAATGGTTTTCAATTTTGGCCCGGATGTCGTTGCTCCAAAAACCTGATTACAAAAAGCTTGACTACACAATCTCAATAAACTAAAGTTCAGCTATTCAACGTCTGGTTCATCAAGAATCAAAATGCGTATCAAAACAGGCTGATAAGCTTAGAAAATTTGTTTGAACTCCATGGGGGAATCGGCTTTGAACGGAGAAGTCGGATGATTGAGAGTTATGTTCCAATTCTGGTTATCATTTTAGTCGCCACATTTATCGGTTCGGCTATTATAGTGCTTTCGACCGTCTTAGCTAAACGTACTCCTACGCCTATTAAACTCATGCCTTATGAGTGTGGGATGGACCCGATTGGTGGGGCGAGACAGCGCTTTTCTGTTCGTTTTTTTATTATCGGCATGCTTTTTATTGTTTTTGACATAGAACTTATATTCTTATTCCCGTGGGCAAAAGTATTCGATAAACTGATGTTTTTTGGTTTTGTAGAGATGCTTTTGTTTGTCGTTGTTCTCCTGGTTGGTTTAGTCTACGTATGGAAAAAAGGTGCTCTTGAATGGGAATAGAAAATCACCTCGATAACACTGTTCATGTAACGAATCTCGAATGGTTCGTAAACTGGGCGAGAAAATCGTCTATGTGGCCGCTCGGATTTGGCTTGGCTTGCTGTGCCCTGGAAATGATAGCGACATTTGTCAGTCGCTATGACCTCGCGCGTTTCGGTATGGAGGTTGCACGCCCTTCACCTAGACACGCTGATCTGATGATAGTTTCAGGAACCGCGTCCAAGAAGATGCTACCGGCAGTGCTTCGTATATACGAGCAGATGGCGGAACCAAAATGGGTGGTCGCTATGGGAGCTTGCGCCTGTTCCGGTGGTATATACAAGAATTATGCGGTCGTTCAGGGCATTGATCGTCACTTGCCTGTTGACGTTTACATACCGGGATGTCCCCCTAGGCCTGAAGCTCTTCTTGACGGTATACTCCAACTTCATGCCAAGGTCATGAAAGAACAGTCGATCCGGAATCCTAGAGTTGGCAAGATTAAGGTGGCTGGACGATGAACGACGAACGAATTAAGGCGAAACTCAATGAAAAGTTCGGGCCGGACACTTTACAATTCCAAACTATCTTTGATCAGATGAGTGTCTGTGTCCCACCAGAGTTAATTTTGGACATATGTTTTTTTCTGAGAGATGATCCGGAACTTCAATTCGATTTTCTGTCGTTTGTCGGCGCTGTTGATTACTATCCGTCGAGTCCTCGTTTCGAGTTGGTATACCAGTTGTATTCACTTCCTAATGTTAAGAGATTCAGATTAAAGACGAAGATAGATGAAACGGACGAAGGCCAGGCTTCCATCGAGTCCGTGTGTAAGGTTTGGCCCACCGCCGACTGGCACGAGAGGGAAACTGCGGAGATGTTTGGAATGGTTTTTGTCAATCACCCGGATCCCAGAAAACTGCTTCTACCGGATGAATGGCAGGAGCATCCTCTTAGGAAAGATTTTCCCCTGCTCGGCACAGAGGACACCCCTGATTTGCCCTCTCAGATCAAAATTTTGAGGTAGTGAGGTCATGGCGCAAGAGTTGAGCCACCGGGCCGATATCAGAAGCGAGATCATGGAGATAAATCTGGGGCCTCATCACCCCAGTACCCACGGGGTTTTTCGCGCGATAGTTGAACTGGATGGAGAGATAGTCCAAAACGTCGTTCCATATCTTGGATATCTCCATCGTGGTTACGAAAAGACCTGTGAAAACAAAAAATATCACCAGATAATTCCACTTACCGAACGATGTGATTACATGGGCGCGTCGAGTAATTCTCTGGCCTTCTGTCTCACATTGGAAAAAACGCTGGGTGTGGAAATACCCGAGAGAGCGCAGGTCATCAGGGTCATGATGGCTGAACTCTCGAGGATATTTAGTCATCTTTTCTGGCTGGGAACCCACGGTCATGATGTGGGCGCCATGACGCCCCTGTTTTACATGCTCCGCGAGCGCGAAGAGATTATGAATCTTTTCGAACTCACCGCCGGTGGGAGGCTGATGCCGAACTATATCCGGATCGGTGGATTGGCCAAAGACCTGGAAGAAGGTTTTGTGGAAAGGCTTCAGGCGTTTACAGACCACTTTGACGCCCGTGTGGACGAGTATGAGACCTTACTTACCAAGAACGCGATATATATGGATAGGACCAAGGGCATTGGCTTTTTGCCGCTCGATAGGGTGATTGCCTTGGGAGCTAGTGGCCCCATGATTAGGGCTTCAGGTAAGGCATGGGACATTAGAAAGTCAGAGCCGTACTGTGGATACGATCAATATGATTTTGATATACCAGTACAGTATGGTTGTGATGTTTATTCAAGGTACCTCGTCAGAGTCGAAGAGATGCGTCAGAGCAACAGGATTCTGAAGCAGACTATCAAAATGTTACCTGAAGGTCCTATACGAGCCGCAGCTCCTGGAAAAATTTTTCCTCCTCAGGAAGACATATACACGAAGATGGAAGCCCTTATTCATCATTTCATGCTGATTGTTGAAGGGCTCAGACTTCCCGTAGGAGATTGCTATCAGTGCATAGAGTCTCCCCGAGGAGAATTAGGATGCTATATAGTGAGTGATGGTGGACCAAATCCGTATAGACTAAAATGGAGGGCTCCGGCGTTCGTGAATCTGCAAACTCTGTCTGAAATGAGCAGAGGATGCTTTTTTGCCGATCTTATAGCAATATTGTCTAGTGTAGACATAGTGTTGGCCGAAGTTGACAGATAGAGAAAGCTTGTTATGGCTCAAATGACGTTAGCGGATCTTGTAGAAGCGTTGGATCTTACGGTCAGCGCAGGAGCGCAAGACCTGGCTAAAGAAGTTACCGGTGGCTATGTTAGTGACCTTTTGAGTGATGTTATCGCAAACTCAAAAGAGGGTGACGTTTGGATGACACTTCAACTGCACCAGAACATTATCGCCGTGGCGTTTCTTAACAATTTGGCAGGAATAATAATTGTAAACGGACGTCAGCCAGAAGAAGCCACCATCAAAAAGGCAGAGGAGCAGGGTGTGGTTGTAATGTGCAGCTCTTTGCCGACCTACGAAGTGGCTGGTCGATTATACCAACTGGGAGTTAGAAGAGAAACCTGAAGACTCCGTAGAGTTTTCCCCTGGCAGGCTTGAGGCGCCTCAGGGCCGGTTGAGTTCCTGGATGTGTTCAGTGAAGATTCTAAGGCTTGATTTGCACATCCATTCGACCCTATCCCCTTGCACTGAACTTGGAGATATGACGCCAAGAGCGATCGTAAGAGCAGCGATAGATAAGGGCCTTGATATGATAGCCATTTGTGATCACAACTCTTCGAGAAACTCCGGAGCTGCAATAAGGGCTGCTCAAGGATTTCCGTTGAGCGTGATACCGGGCATTGAAATCACTTCTAGTGAAGAGACTCACGTACTGGGACTATTCCCAACCTTGACGATGGCTAGGGCTGCTCAAGAAGAAGTGTACTCTCGCCTGCCCGGGAGCGAATGATGAAAAGGCTATAGGTTATCAGGTAGTCGTTGATGAATGTGACATGGTTGAGGACCTGGAACAGGCGCTATTGATTGGCGCTACTACGATGAACATCTATCGGGTGGTCAAGTTGATCCATGATCTAGGCGGATTGGCGGTTGCTTCGCACGTAGACAGATCTGGTTTCGGAATATTTAGCCAACTTGGCTTCATTCCTGATGATCTCGAATTGGACGCTCTGGAGATTTCGAAACACATAAACTTCGATGACGCCAGTAAAAAGTACCGGCAGCTTTCCAACTATACGTTGGTGACATCTTCCGACGCCCATTACGTTTCGGACATTGGCGCCGCCTATACGGAGGCAGAGATGGCCGAGGCGTCGTTTGACGAGCTGGCTTTGGCGATACAGAGGCGACGAGGGGAGACGAATCATTAAGCCTTCCAGGCTTGTGTGAAAGCGCTGGCAGGGAGCGATGGAGGACTTGTCTCTGCACATCCTGGATGTGGCTGAGAACGGCATTTCGGCTGGGGCTTCGCTCATAAAGATTTTGATTGAAGAAAAAATTGACGCTGACTTGTTGACGGTAGTCATAGAGGATAATGGAAAGGGAATGAGTTCTGAATTTTTAAATAACGTCCTGGACCCATTTGTCACCACACGAACAACTCGAAAAGTGGGACTTGGACTCTCCCTTTTTCAGCAATCGGCTCAGGAAGCGGAAGGCGACCTATCTGTGGAATCGACCCTCGGATTGGGGACAAGGGTATGTGTCAAAATGAAGCGCAGCCACATTGACAGGAAACCCTTAGGGGACATGGTCTCCACGCTTTTAACTCTTGTAGAGGGTAATCCTGAGACTGATTTCGTCTATTGTCATAAGAAAAACGTAAAAGAATATACATTAGATACCAGAGAAATCAGGGCGGAACTGGGCGGAATTCCAATGAATCACCCGCAGGTAGTGTCGTTAATAAAAGAAAACATCGTCGAGGGGCTCAGAGAACTAGACTGAGTCTCGTTACGGCGAATTTTTACGGGGTATTTCCAAAGTGCAAGAAAGAGACGCTTTACTAAAGAAAAAAGTTCAAGATAGCGCGGAGATGATCCCGCGGGAAAAACTCGCGCTTTTGGATTCGGTTATAGAAAAATATCAGGGATCTACGAGTTACCTGATTCCAGCTCTCAAAGAAGCTCAGGAAATGTTCGGTTATCTTCCTATGGAGGTTCAGCGCACGCTCTCCAAGGGATTGAATATTTCAGCTTCTCACATTTATGGTGTCGTGACGTTTTATTCATTTTTCACCATAACCCCTCGAGGGCGCCACACTATTAGACTGTGTCTGGGAACCGCCTGTTATGTCAAAGGTTCCAAAGATATTTTGGATATTATAACAAGAGAAGTCGGAATCAATGTTGGTGAGACTTCTAAGGACGGTAGATTTACTTTGGAAGCGGTGCGCTGTCTGGGGGCGTGTGGTCTGGCTCCTGTAATGATGATCGGAGAGGACACGCACGGCAACATAATTCCTTCCGCTACATTGGGTATTCTGGAAGGTTACCAATAAGAGTAACGTTAGGTGAACAGCGGTGTGAACTTTAACCGCTTAAAGAATTCATACCCTTGTCGGAATAACGGAGCGTGAATCTTTAAGTGGACAGGAGGAAACAAGGTGCCCAAGATTTCGATAGAGGATCTCAAGAAAATCAAGGAAGAACAGACGGGAAAGATGGTTCTTCGGGGAGGCCAGTATCGAGCGAAGGTGACCGTCCACATGGGCACGTGCGGGATTGCCGCTGGCGCTCGTGAAGTGATGAATGTTTTTCGTGAACTCATCGCCGACAAAGAAATTCAAGACGTTATCCTTACAAACTCGGGTTGTGCCGGGCTATGCGCCAAGGAGCCAATGATAACGGTCGAGGTTATCAATTCTGCGCCGGTAAAATACGTTCAAGTAGACAGAGAAAAGGCGAGAAAGATATTCGAAGAGCACGTTCTGGGCGGAAAAGTCGTCGAAGATTTCGCTCTGGCCATAGGTAGCGAGACCATGGCGGTCTAGCCTGGAAGTATTGATCCGATTTGTGAGGCTGTTTCAGCCTCAATTCTCGAGATAGTCGCCTTTGTTGGAGAATAGGTAATGTGTGCGAGCCCTTACTTTAGACTGCAGATAATGATGTGCGCCGGCACCGGCTGTATAGCCAGCGGTTCCCTGGACGTCAAGCAAGCTTTGGAACGTGAACTGGTAAAGCGTAATCTCCAGAACGAAGTTCAGATAGTTATGACAGGGTGTAACGGCTTTTGCGCTATGGGTCCCCTGGTGGTCATTTATCCGGACGGCATTTTTTACAACCAGGTTAGACCAGAGCATGCTCCGCTTATCGTTGAAGAGCACATCTTGAAAGGGCGTATTGTTGAGAAGCTTCTATTCAAGGATGAGGTAGCCAAGGGTAAAGTTCCCTTAATGAAGGACATAGGCTTCTTTGGACTTCAGAGACTGATCGTCCTTCGAAACCGTGGTCTGATAGACGCTGAAAACATAGATGAGTATATCGCTCGAGATGGATACGCCGCTCTAGCCAAGGCTCTCACCGAAATGACGCCGGAACAGGTAATTGAAGAGGTCAAGAAATCCGGTTTACGCGGTAGAGGCGGCGGCGGATTCCCTACAGGGCTCAAATGGGAAGAATGCCGCCGGTATGACAATTTCCCCAAGTTTACCATTTGTAATGGCGACGAGGGTGACCCCGGAGCTTTCATGGACCGGTCCGTGATGGAAGGAGATCCTCATTCAGTTTTGGAAGGAATGGCGATCTCAGGTTATGCCATAGGGGCGGAAAAAGGTTACATATATGTGAGGGCAGAGTATCCTCTTGCCATCCAGAGACTTCAAAAAGCCATCGAGGACGCCCGCTCATATGGACTTCTCGGCGAAAATATCCTTGATAAAGGTTTCAATTTTGATATCTCCATTGCCCCCGGCGCCGGCGCTTTTGTTTGCGGTGAGTCCACCGCTCTCATGTATTCCATTGAGGGCAAGAGAGGTATGCCGCGCATTAAACCGCCTCGAAGCGCGGAAGCCGGCTTATGGAACCAGCCCACCAATTTGAACAACGTTGAAACATTTGCGAACCTTAATCCGCTCATTCTCAACGGAGCCGACTGGTTCGCTTCCATAGGCACCGAAAACAGCAAGGGCACTAAGGTTTTTGCCCTTACCGGCGCAGTTGTCAATGTTGGTTTGGTTGAGGTTCCTATGGGGACTTCTCTCAAAACCCTTATTTTTGACATCGGTGGTGGGATTCCCAAGAAGAAAAAATTCAAAGCTGCGCAGATAGGTGGACCTTCCGGCGGTTGTGTGCCTTTGGGTATGGAAGACGTAGAGATCGACTATGAGTCTTTGCAGGGCGTCGGCGCTATGATGGGATCGGGCGGCGTAGTTGTCATGGATGAAGGCACATGCATGGTTGACACTGCAAGATTTTTTACGAACTTTTCTGTTGATGAATCGTGTGGGAAATGCGTGCCCTGCCGTGAAGGCTTGAAAGTCATGTTTGATAAACTGACCGACATTGTAGAAGGTAGAGGGCAGGAAGGGGATGTGGAATTTTTAATCGAGCTTGGCCACCACATCAACAATACGTCCCACTGTGGTCTGGGGAAGAGCGCCGCTAACCCAGTGCTTTCGACTATACGTTATTTCAGGCATGAGTATGACGCTCATATCAGGGACAAACACTGCCCCGCCCTGGTATGTCCGGATCTGATCGATTTTGAGGTAATTGAAGAAAAGTGCAAGATGTGCGGAATGTGTTTCAAGAATTGCCCCTCCAACGCGATAGTGTGGGAGAAGAAGAAAGTCGCCTGGATAGATCGATCAAAATGCACGAGGTGCAGGACCTGTATTATTAACTGTAAGTTTGGGGCGATTCGTTAACGGTCAAGAACAAAATTTTTGGAACTGTTCCGTTTTTGAACGGAGTGGATTCCGGTTCTTAATATCTAATTGCGAGTAAGATTCTATGGTTACTCTGACCATCGATGGCGTTAAGGTTACAGTGAAGAAGGGAAGCTCTATTCTGGAAGCTGCCCAACAAGCCGGTATTAGGATCCCAACCCTTTGTCATGACAAAAGGCTGATTCCTTATGGCTCTTGTCGTATGTGCATAGTTGAGGTCACCAGTAGAGGGAAGACCCGAACCATGCCCTCCTGCTTCAATCCGGCTCGGGATGGTATGGAAGTTGCGACGAACACGCCGAGGCTGCGTGAGAGTCGCAGACTTCAGTTAATGCTTCTGTTGAGATCACATCCTTTGCTGTGTCCAAGTTGTGACGCCGGTGGAGACTGTGACCTGCAAAACCTCGTGTTCGAGTATGAGGCGCCAGAGCTTTCTTTCGGGCGGCAATCAAGATATTTCCATGTGGACAATGACTCGCATTTCATTCGCTTCAATATGAATCTTTGCATCCGATGCGGGATGTGTGTTCGTATCTGTGATGAAGTTCAGGGGCAGGGCGAACTCAGTTTTGTAAAACGAGGCATAGAATCAGAAGTATCTACTGATTTTGAAAGGACCCTGGATTGCGAATTCTGTGGGCAATGTGTCTCCGTCTGTCCGGTAGGAGCCATATCTTCCAAGTGGCTGGTGGGAACGGGACGTAGATTTGAGCAGAAGAAAACTGACACCATCTGCGCTTTTTGTAGTCTTGGTTGTTCTTTAACGCTTGGCGAAAAAGAAGGGAAGACGGTTTATGTTTACGGTCCTCAAGATGCGCCAAACGAGGGCAGCCTGTGCGTAAAGGGTCGTTATGGGTGGCCTTTCGCTTTTTCAGAGCAGCGCCTGACACAACCATTGATTCGGAAAAACGGGATCTTGGTGGAATCAACATGGGATGAAGCCCTGCAAACCGTTGCCGATAAATTGGGCTCAATAAAAAAGATCGCAGGTTCTCAAAGCCTTGCTGCCCTAGGGTCACAAAGGCTGACCAATGAAGAGGCGTACGTATTTAATAGATTTGTTAGAACTGTTATGGGCGTTAACAACCTTGACCACGCGGCTGGATTCGGTTATCGGTCACTTACCGAAGGGCTGGCCCCCATGTTGGGTTATGCCGCCTCAACCAACGCTCTTCGTGAAATCAGGGGCGCCAAGACGATATTGTTGCTTGGCGCTGACCTTACGGAAACGCATCCTATCGCAAAGAATGAAGTCGTACTCGCTAGCGGAAGAAATAGGGCCAAGGTCATAGTTGTAGACCAGACCAGAACCAAGCTCACCGATCTTGGCGGTCTGTTCCTGAATGTTCCTTCAGGGGCTGAAGAGCAGATCGTAAATTCCATGATCAAATTTATAATTGACGAGGGAATGTTTGATCGGGCCGCTCTGGATATTAAGGCTGAGGGGTTTGAGTCGCTAGCCGATTCGTTGAAAGACTACACTCCAGGGGCGGTAGCCGAAGCCCTCGGGATAGACGCAGATTTGATTAAAAGCGCAGCGACGCTTTTTGCAAAGGCTGAAACTGCCGTAGTCATTTTGTCGGAAGGACTCAACCGTCTTAAGGACAGCGTCGCATTGAGCAAAGCGGCTGCGAACCTTGCTCTAATTACTGGCCATGTCGGTAAGGAATCATGTGGAATATTTATCCTCGGTGAAAAGGCGAACGCTCAGGGAGTCCTCGACATGGGGCTGACTCCATCAAGTTTGCCTGGGTTCCAACAATTAGGGGATGACGTCAGCCAAGTCAAAATTTGAAGACCTATGGAAAGGTGACATCTCTTCCACCGTTGGTTTGAATGCTCAGCAGATTTTGGACGCAGCCTTCGATGGTTCCATAAAAGGCCTGTACGTGGTTGGTGAAAATCCTGTAGACACCTATCCCAACAGGAAACAAGTAGAAGACTCGTTGGGGAAGCTGGATTTCCTCGTGGTTCAGGATATGTTCATGACATCCACAGCAAAGATGGCTCACGTCGTGCTTCCTGTCTCTGCTCCTTATGAGAAATCCGGAACATTTACAAGCGCTGAACGCAGAATCCAGAAACTTAATCCGAGTTCGAAACAGGCTCTTGGGAAGACCGATCTAGAAATTTTCATCACTCTAGCCTCGAAAATGGGTAAGCCTGAACTTTCATACACCGGATACTCTGAAGTGATGAGCGAGATTGCCAATTCGGTACCGTTGTACGCCGGTGTGTCCTACGAAAGAATTGGCCGTCAGGGTCTGACATGGCCCTGCGTGGATAGTGATGATTCCGGCTCAGGGACCCTCTATGAAGGTGGTTTCCCTACAGGGAAGGCAAAGCTGTCGATCGCTACTCCATTCCAGACAATCACGAGAGCCGGCGAGTCCTTCCGATTGATTCCATGTATTTCAAAATTTCATTCCGGCTCTTTTTCAGAATGGAGTCCATCTCTAATGGAAGTTCGTCCGGGTGATTTTGTGGAGATGAACGGCTCTGATATGGCTGGTTTGGGTTTAGAGGAAGGTGACCTGGTAAAAATCACCGGGACTGGTGGGCAAGCATTCAACGCCAAGGTAAAAGAGTCTCGTCGAGCTGTTAGATGGACAGTGCTTGTTCCCTATCACTTTTCCAATATGAAGTCGAATTCCTTAACTGACTGGGGATCCACTGAAATTCTGATTCAAGTGGAAAAGGCATAAAAATCGAGAGAGGTTGATTCATGGATTCCGCCTTCCCTGTGCTCTTGGTTGTTATAAAGACGCTCCTTGTCTTGGTCGCCGTGCTGACTTTTGTCGCCTATCTGACCCTGATAGAAAGAAAGGTGCTAGGTTGGATTCAAGTTCGCATCGGTCCCAACCGTGTCGGCCCGTGGGGTCTATTACAGCCTTTAGCTGATGGCGCAAAGCTGCTTCTAAAAGAAGAGATTACAGTCTCATCGGCTAACACGGTGGTATACATCGCTGCTCCATTGATAGTGGTTGTTTGCGCACTCGTTCCATTTGCGGTGATACCCTTTGCAAAAGGCCTGGGTCTCGAAAATATCTTGGGACCTATGGCCAATAAATTTGACTTGAACACTGGGGTTGTAGCAGACATCAATTTGGGCATCCTTTACATCTTTGGAATCTCATCACTTGGAGTTTATGGAGTCATTCTCGGTGGCTGGGCTTCAAACAGCAAGTATTCTCTGCTAGGCGCCATTCGAGCCGCCGCCCAGATGATTAGCTATGAGCTTGGTTTAAGTCTGTCTGTTGTGGGCGTCCTGCTGCTGGCGGGATCTCTAAGCCTTGTGCAGATAGTGGAAGCTCAGGATTCAATTTGGAAGTGGTTTGTTTTCAGGCAACCGCTCGGGTTCATTCTTTTTCTCATAGCGGGTAGCGCAGAGATCGCCAGAACGCCATTTGACCTTATGGAATGTGAAAATGAGTTGGTGGCCGGGTATCAGACCGAATACAGCTCAATGAAATTTGGTTTGTTTTACCTTGGAGAATACGCTCACCTTCTTTTTCTAAGTTCAATGATGGCAACCTTGTTTTTCGGTGGTTGGCAAGGCCCGATATTTCCTCCGATCGTGTGGTTCCTGGGAAAAACGTTTTTCTTTGTGTTCGTCTTTGTTTGGATCAGAGGTACCTATCCCAGGCTTCGTTACGACAGGGTCATGCAATTCGGCTGGAAGACTTTGTTGCCCGTTGGGTTGTTTAACGTGATGGCCACAGCGTTTGTATACGCCGTGTGGTTGAAATATGTGGGTTAATCCAATAAAAATCGTCAGTAATAGTTAGCGGGATGTTGCCGAAAGGCGTCGCGTCTAAACTCAGTTCGGTCGAGAGGTCAGGAAAATGATCATCCCTCTGTTACAGGGACTCAAACTAACATTTTCGTATCTGTTGAAAAAGAAGATAACGCTACAGTACCCGGATGAAAAGTGGGATGTCGCTCCAAGGTGGAGGGGACGGCATGTCTTAACTCGTCACGGTTCCGGCAAGATTAAGTGTGTGGCGTGTATGCTCTGCGCGACGGTATGCCCGGCGGATTGCATATACATCGAAGCGGCGGCTGAGCCTGACGGCCGACGATATCCCGGTCGATATGAGATTGATTTAACACGTTGTATTTTCTGTGGTTATTGTGTTGAGGCGTGTCCGAAAGAAGCTATTGAAATGTCCACAGCCTACGAGATCTCGGAATATAGTCGTGATGCCCTTTTGTATGACAAGGAAAGATTGCTGGAGCCTCCGACGCCGCGGTATGAGCTAAAGAAAAAGGCTGGGTAATTCTGAGACTAAACTTTAGGGAAAAGTGAGGTTTTTGGAGCAGATGGAAACCATCCTCTTCTATGTTTTAGCCGCTGTGACGCTGTTGTCCGCAGTATTTGTGGTCTTTTTGCGCAGGCCGATTCATAACGTCTTGTTTATGATCTTGACAATGGTTGGGTTGGCTACTCTGTTTATATTATTGCATGCGGAATTCCTGGCCATGGTTCAGATTATAGTTTATGCGGGCGCCGTGATGGTGCTGTTCTTGTTCGTAATAATGTTGTTAAACCTGGAGGAGCTTGATCTGCCCAAAGCGCCCAGACCTCTCCGGTGGGGATTTGGAATTATACTTTCTCTGGCTTTCGCCGTAATTCTTTTTCCGATTTTCAGTCATTTTGTTCCTACAATTATGGGAAAAGCTCAGGCGGGAACTGTCGCTGCGGGCGCCTCTAACATGGAACTTATCGCCAGAGAGCTTTTCACGACTTATCTGTTGCCTTTCGAGATAGCGTCTGTTTTGTTGTTAGCCGCAATCATCGGCACGGTAGTGATTGGAAGGAAGTTGACGCAAAAATAGAATGGACGAGAATTGAATTAGCGTTCAAATTCTTCGTGGCAGGTAAAAAGCATGGTTACCTTGGAACATTATTTGGTGTTGTCTGCGCTCCTTTTCAGCCTCGGCATGGTAGGAGTGATGTTTCGTCGAAATTTGATTGTTATTCTTATGAGCCTCGAACTAATGATGAACGCTGTGAATTTGTCGTTTGTGGCCTTCTCTCGCTATCTGGGATCCATTGAAGGTCAGGTGTTCGTATTGTTCGTCATGGTGGTCGCGGCAGCCGAGGTGGCTGTAGGACTGGCGATTGCCGTTGCGGTCTTCAGGGAACGCGGCACCATAAACATAAATGACATCAGTTTGTTGAAGTGGTGACTTTTAATTGATAAAGCGCTCGAAGCGACGTCGCTTCGGCTCATCATTTTTGAACGCAGATCCGGGAGCCTGGCATGATTGAACTAGTCTGGTTAATACCCATCTTTCCTCTGATAGGATTTCTGATTAACGGTCTTTTTGGAAGACGTTTTTCAGAAAAAGCAATTGGCTGGATTGGAGCGGGTTCAGTAGGGGCCTCTTTCTTGGTGGCCGTTTCGATCTTTTTTGAGCTGATCAAACTGGCGCCTGGATCCAGATCGATTCAAATTATAATCTATTCGTGGATATGGTCCGGGGATTTGAATGTCCCCATAGGCTTTCTCGTAGATCCTCTTAGTATGATTATGATCATGGTCGTCAGTGGCGTAGGCTGTATCATTCATGTCTATTCGATAGGCTACATGCATGGTGAGATCGGTTTCCGCAGGTATTTCTCTTACTTAAACCTATTTGTGTTCAACATGTTGATTCTGGTTTCAGCCAACAATTTTCTGCTTATGTTTGTAGGTTGGGAAGGCGTGGGTCTGTGTTCCTATCTGCTCATTGGATATTACTACGAGAAAAAGTCAGCCTCCGACGCAGGCAAAAAGGCCTTCGTGGTAAACAGAATAGGTGATTTTGGATTCCTTATAGGAATGTTTCTGATATTTACAGTATTTGGCACTTTCAATTATGTCGATGTCTTTAGTGTGGCTCCGGAGAAACTGACTCAGGGAGGAGTGTTGGTGACTCTCATCACTCTTCTGCTCTTTGTAGGGGCAACTGGCAAATCTGCTCAAATTCCTCTCTATACATGGCTCCCTGACGCTATGGAGGGTCCTACCCCAGTCAGCGCTTTGATTCACGCTGCCACGATGGTTACGGCCGGCGTTTACATGGTCTCCAGATGCAGTGTCATGTTTGCCATGGCGCCGATTTCACTGACCGTTGTAGCGATAATTGGAGGATTGACCGCTCTGTTCGCAGCCACGATCGGCATGACTCAATTTGATATTAAGCGAGTTCTGGCATATTCAACTATCAGTCAGTTGGGATACATGTTCATGGCATGCGGCGTTGGAGCCTTTACTTCCGGAATATTCCACTTGATGACTCACGCTTTTTTTAAAGCGCTTCTTTTCATGGCTGCAGGCAGTGTGATGCATGCGATGTCGGGCGAACTCGACATGCGTAAGATGGGAAATTTACGAAAGAAACTACCATACACTCATTGGACGTATTTGTTCGGGACCTTGGCGATTGCCGGTATTTTCCCGTTCGCAGGATTCTTCAGCAAGGATGAGATCCTTTATTACTCAATGCAGAAACATCTCATATTCTGGATAATTGGGGCTGTTGCGGCTGTAATGACCTCCTTTTACATGTTCAGGTCCGTCTTCATGACCTTTTACGGAAAATCCCGGGTTGAACATGATGTGGCTCATCACTTGCACGAATCTCCACCGTTGATGACAGTGCCGTTGATGATTCTGGCCTTTCTGTCGCTGGTCGGAGGCTTTGTCGGTATACCGGTTATAGAGGGCGCTCAAAGGTTTGGGAATTTCCTCGATCCGGTTTTTGCCCCGGCCAAGGCCATCATTGAACACGGGGCTCATCATGCCGGCCATCACAGTGTTACCGCCGAACTTGTTCTGATGGCGGTTTCCCTTGGCATAGCGATATTCGGCCTGTTGCTCGCTCGATTCATGTATATAACCAGCCCTGAGACCCCGGGCAGAATTGTGGATCGTTTCTCGGGTCTCCATAGGCTGGTGTACAACAAATATTGGATTGACGAGCTTTATGATTTCCTGTTTGTAAATTCCATCGTGGAGTTTTCAAAGCTTCTCTGGAAGAAATTTGACGAAGCGGTGATTGACGGCGTCGTCAATGGAGTTGGCGCTGTCACACAAGCTTTTGGCGGTGTTCTAAGACTTCTTCAGACCGGTTTTGTCAAGGACTATGCCCTGTCGGTCTTGGTCGGGGCGATTGTCGTAATCGGTTTCTTGCTATTGAGATAGGACATGGAGGCGTGCCGTTCATGGAAAATGTTTCGCATTTGTTAAGCCTTATCACGTTTATTCCTCTTCTAGGCGCCCTGATCCTTTTGTTCATTAACAGGGATTGTCCGGAGACACTTCGTTGGGTCACGCTGGTAGTCATGCTCCTCGATTTCGTTATCAGTTTGTTCGTGTATTTCGGCTTTGATCCTTCCGTTTCGTCTATGCAGTTTGTTGAGAGTTATCCGTGGGTTAAAGACTGGGGTATTTCTTACAAGTTGGGGATAGATGGTATAAGTCTTCTGTTAGTTATGCTGACAACATTTCTTGGCCCGATAGTTATCCTGGCCTGCTGGAAGGATATCACGGTCCGCGTCAAAGAGTTCATGATCTGCCTCTTGTTTCTCCAGGTTGGCATGATCGGAGTTTTTGTTTCTCTGGATCTTTTTCTTTTCTATGTATTCTGGGAGATCATGCTTATACCGATGTATCTGCTGATCGGGGTTTGGGGGAATCCAGCCAGACGATTGTACGCGGCCATCAAATTTGTCTTGTACACCATAGTCGGAAGCCTACTCATGCTGGTAGCCATTCTTGTCCTATATTTTACGGCCGGCAAGAGCACAGGCGTGTACACATTCGACCTTCTCAAACTCTATGATTTTGCTGTGCCGATTCAAGTCCAATTCTGGTTGTTCCTTGCGTTTTTCCTGGCATTCGCCATAAAGGTGCCGATGTTTCCGTTCCACACGTGGCTCCCTGACGCCCATACTGAAGCGCCTACCGTGGGCAGTGTAGTATTGGCGGCTGTACTCTTGAAAATGGGCACATATGGTTTCATTAGATTTGCCATTCCGTTGTTTCCGAACGCTGCAGTGGACGCTGCATGGTGGGTGGCTCTACTCGCTGTTATCGGCATCATCTACGGGGCCTGGGTCGCAATGGTACAGGTTGACATGAAAAGGCTGGTCGCCTTTTCCAGCGTTAGCCATCTGGGTTTTGTCATGCTTGGTATGTTCGCATTGACCACCCAGGGGGTAGAAGGAAGCATAATTCAGATGATCAACCACGGATTAAGCACTGGCGCCCTCTTCTTAATCGTGGGAATGATCTATGAGAGAAGACACACCAGACTCATATCCGAATTTGGTGGACTTTCCAAAGTTATGCCCCTTTTCGCCGTATTTTTCATGATATTCACACTTTCGTCCATAGGTCTGCCTGGACTGAACGGGTTTATCGGTGAGTTTCTCATCCTCCTCGGCTCTTTCGGCAAGTTTACCTGGTATACGGTGTTTGCAGCTTCCGGCGTAATTTTTGCCGCTGTATACATGCTATGGATGTTCCAGAGAGTAATGTTCGGGGAAGTGACTAATCCCAAGAATCTGGTACTTAAAGATATGGATTCCAGAGAAATCGCAGTGCTCGTCCCACTTCTCGTTTTTGTAGTGTGGATTGGGGTTTATCCCAACACGTTTTTAAGACCAATGGAACCCTCAGTGAAGAACTTTCTCCAACATGTGGAGAAAAAGAGAGCGTCAATCCTTGCAATGGAAGAGGCTGGAAAACTTCCTGCGCCGAACGCTGAAAAAATCAGCCTGGTTTCCTCCACAGCGGAAATCCGCGTGGACAAAGAAAATTAGAAGTGGGAGCAATCGGGATGATCCCAGTGCCTGAATTTAGTATTGGAGGCGTATTACCGGCGCTCATTTTGAGCGTGGCCGGCTTGCTAGCTATGCTGTTAGGCTTGTTTGTCCGAAAGGGCGCTGCGGCTGTAGGAGCTGTGATCGGACTAGTGGGGGTCCTGATAGCCCTGATGGCCAACACCCCATTGCGTCTCATGAACATGCCATCTTTTAATGGTATGATTGCCCTGGATTCATACACCTGGTTTTTCAATGTTTTGATACTTGTGTCAGTGGGACTCACGATCCTGATTTCCATGAAATACCTTGTTGATCAGGGGTTGGATCTTTACGAATATTTTGCAATCCTGCTTTTTTCCGCCGTGGGCATGATGTTTATGGCGTCGGGAATCCATCTGCTCATGATCTTCGTCGGCCTGGAAACATTGTCCATCGCCGTATATGTTCTCACAGGTATACTTCCAAAGAGTCCCAAATCTTCTGAAGCCAGTCTCAAATATTTGCTTCTAGGGGCCTTTTCAAGCGGATTATTTCTATACGGGGCAGCGCTTCTTTACGGGTCGACAGGATCCTTGGCGCTCGCTGGTTTGGCCAAATACTTCCAATCTGGTTCAGTGAGCACAATGGCCCTGGTAGGAATGGGATTGCTGTTGGTGGGTTTTTCTTTCAAGGTGGCTGCAGTCCCGTTTCATATGTGGACTCCTGATGTTTATGACGGGGCTCCCTCTCCGATCACTGGATTCATGTCGGTTGGAGTTAAGGCTGCCGCTTTTGCGGCGTTCCTAAGAGTTTTCTTTGAGTGTTTTGGCTCTGCGCAAGTCACCTGGTCCCAGATACTCTGGGTGTTGGCTGTACTGACCATGATTCTAGGGAACCTGGCGGCAATAGTTCAGACCAACATCAAGCGAATGTTGGCTTATTCAAGCATAGCGCACGCTGGATACATATTGGTTGGTATGGTTTCAGGTACGCCTGCAGGAGCCTCAGGGGTCCTGTACTACTTGTTGGCGTACATCTTCACGAATCTTGGAGCATTCGCTGTCGTGACTATGGTAGGCCGTGAAGGTGAGGCGAATGTTTACCTCGACGACTACAGAGGGTTGGGAAAGACTCACCCCACTCTGGCGCTGGCGATGTCAATATTCCTTTTTTCACTTGCCGGTATTCCTCCAACCGCTGGTTTTATCGGAAAATTCACCATATTCAGCGCAGCTATCAGCGCGGGATACATCTGGTTGGTCATAATTGGGGTTCTAACTAGCGCTGCGTCGGTATTCTATTATTTTAGGGTTATAATGAAAATGTATATGGAAGCGCCGGAGGTAGAGCCGGAAGCACTTCGCTTTAGTCCGTCAATGACTTTTGCGCTATCTTTGACAGTTCTGGCGGTTCTTTATATCGGTATTTTCCCGACAACTTATTTGAACTTGGCTACAGAATCAGTTAAAATGTTATTTTGATTTTGAGAGTTTATGACAACGACAGAAGGAACAGAATGGTTTTGAATGCGCTGGTAGTTACTGGCCATGGAATTAACTGCGAAATAGAAACTAGACGAGCCCTTGAAATAGTAGGTTTTGACAGAATAGACCTTGCGCATTTAAATTTCATAGTCGGCGGCGAAGTTGACTTAAGATCTTACAAATTCATAGTGTTTCCTGGGGGATTCCTGGACGGGGACGATCTTGGAGCAGCGCAAGCGTGTGCAAACCGGATTCGTCACTCAAAGGTAGAAGGTAGGAACCTGATAGACGATCTGCTCGAGTTTGTAGCTCGAGGTGGATTGATCCTTGGAATATGCAACGGATTTCAGCTCTTGGCGAAACTTGGGCTGGTACCCGCGTTTGATCGCGCCTATCTGCAGAGGGATGTGTCACTCACGGCCAACGATAGTGGGCGATTTGAAGATCGCTGGGTTAACCTCATCGTGGATTCGCAGTCACCATGTGTGTTTACCCGTGGCTTGGACAGGCTCTATTTGCCTGTGAGGCATGGAGAAGGCAAAATAGTCGGAAGAGATTCCAGCGTGATCGACCGGCTGCAGTCTTCTAATCAGGCAGCGCTGTTTTATGCGAAACCTGATGAAGATAAGCCTACGTCTGAGTATCCATTTAATCCAAATGGATCGCCAAAGGGAATAGCGGGTATATGTGATGTGACAGGCCGTATATTCGGCCTGATGCCTCACCCGGAGTGTTATTTGGACAGGACCAATCACCCTCGGTGGACTAGAGAGCAGTTACCGGATGAGGGGATTGGTTTAAAAATATTCAGGAATGCAAAACGCTATATCCTGGATTCTTGAGCGCCCGAATTTTTCGGGGACCGCAAATCGTGTTGAACATAGCATCTCATTTCAGCGTTAGAAGACGCTGAATAGTCACACAGGAGGTATCGATGGCATTGTTGGATCCTACTAAGATGGCTGATTGGCAGGTAGCTGAAGAAGCCGAGAAATCGATGAAAACAGTCTATGAACTTGGGGACGAGTTGGGGCTTACTAAAGAAGAACTTCTTCCTCATGGCCACTACGTCGCCAAAATCGATTTCGCAAAAGCCCTTAACAGGCTGAAAGACCGACCGGACGGAAAATACATAGATGTGACCGCTATTACGCCCACTCCTCTAGGTGAAGGCAAATCCACTAGTTCCATGGGGTTGGTTGAAGGCCTCGGAAAACGAGGGAAAAAAGTCGTAGCGGCTATACGGCAACCATCGGGCGGACCCACAATGAACATTAAAGGTTCTGCAGCCGGTGGAGGTCTAGCTCAGTGCATTCCTCTGACTCCATTTTCGCTCGGCCTGACCGGTGACATCAACGCGATCATGAACGCCCATAATCTTGCTATGGTGGCCTTGACCGCGAGAATGCAACACGAATTCAACTATGACGACGCAGAACTTGCAAAGAGAAACCTCAAGCGCCTGGATATAGATCCTCGTAATGTCGAATTCGGCTGGATTATTGACTTCTGCGCTCAGTCTTTGCGTAACATCATCATTGGAATCGGCGGAAAGATGGATGGTTTCATGATGAAGTCATCTTTTGGCATTGCCGTTTCCTCTGAAATCATGGCGATTCTCGCCGTTTCTACAGACCTGAAGGACATGCGCGAGAGAATGGGCAAGATCGTTGTGGCCTACAACAAGAAGGGCCAGCCAGTTACGACTAAAGATCTTGAAGTTGACGGCGCTATGACTGCATGGATGGTGGAAGCCCTCAACCCGAACCTTCTCCAGTCAATCGAAGGCCAGCCGGTATTCGTACATGCCGGTCCATTCGCAAATATCGCTATCGGTCAGAGTTCAATCATTGCTGACAGGATTGGTCTGAAGCTGGCTGATTATCATGTAACAGAATCAGGATTCGGCGCTGACATCGGCTTTGAGAAATTCTGGAACCTCAAATGCAGATTCTCTGGTCTTAAGCCCAATTGCGCTGTTATCGTCGCTACGATCAGAGCCCTGAAATGCCACGGTGGCGCTCCGGTTCCAAGACCTGGCCTGCCCATGCCGAAAGAATATGAAGGTGAAAATGTCGGTTGGGTGGAAGAAGGCTGCAAGAACCTGATTCACCATATTGCAACCGTTAAGAAAGCCGGCATCAATCCCGTTGTTTGCATAAACTCCTTCTACACTGACACCAAGAACGAGATAGCCGCTGTAAAGAGATTATCTGAAGCCGCCGGCGCACGCGCCGCAGTTTCCCAGCACTGGCTCAAAGGCGGTGATGGCGCTCTTGAATTTGCGGACGCCGTTGTTGACGCTTGCGAAGAAAAGAACGAATTCAAATTGCTTTATGATTTGAGTCTTCCTCTTCGCCAGCGCATTGAGTTGATAGCGAAAGAAGTCTATGGCGCTGATGGCGTTAGCTTCACTCCTGAAGCCGAGGCCAAAGCCAAAAAGATGGAAGCGGATCCCGCGTTGTCCAAATTGGGTACATGTATGGTGAAAACTCACCTCAGCCTGTCGCATGATCCGAATATAAAGGGCACTCCCAAAGGCTGGATCCTCCCCATTCGCGATATTCTCACATACAATGGGGCAGGTTTCGTGGTTCCGGTCGCCGGAGCTATTTCTCTCATGCCAGGCACCAGTTCTAACCCGGCATTCAGAAGAGTCGACGTGGATGTTGAAACGGGAAAGGTCAAAGGAGTGTTCTAGGAACAGGCTCTCTCTTTGACTAAAGATCTGACTTGCGCCGACAACGTACGAAGAATACCGGCAGGAGCGCTATTAACGGCCTGACGGATGATCGGTAGTAAGTTTGATATTGCTCTGTTAGAGGCCGCAGCGTTTGTTTGTTGCGGCCTCTTTTGTTTCATTGCTTCTTCTTGGATGGGATATTCCTCTTAAAGAGTATCTTGAGACCCTCCATTGTAAGATCATCCTCTACATTATCGACCAGTTTAGTATGCAAGGAAATGACTTTGGCCAATCCCCCTGTCGCCACGACTTTGGGACGTGATTTAAGTTCTTCGAACATGCGACCAAGGATACCGTCCACAAGCGCAGCGTAACCGAACACAATTCCGGATTGAATTGCCGAAGCTGTGTCTTTGGCTATTACCTTAGGCGGGGCCGTAAGTTCGACCCTGAACAGTTTAGAAGCGCTATGAAATAGCGCCTCGGCTGAAATTTTAACTCCGGGCGCTATAGAGCCTCCCTCGTATTCACCTGCTGAGTTGATATAATCGAAAGTCGTAGCTGTTCCAAAATCGACTGCTATTAATTCGCAATGATATTTTTCATACGCTGCCACTGCGTTTACGATCCGATCTGCTCCAACCTCTCTCGGATTGTCATATCTTATGGGCATACCCGTCTTCATTCCAGGCCCGACGAACAAAGGAGTTATTCCGAGAAAGACCAGGGAAAGTTTCTTCGAGGGCCGCTTTCAACGGTGGCACTACGCAGGCTATAATTACGCCACTAATCTCACTTGTCTCAAGTCCCTGCCAAAACATGAGGTTCTTCAAAATAACCCACAGTTCATCGCCTGTGACATCCTCATTAGTCCGAATTCTCCAGGACCCCAGTTTGGTATCTTCCTTATAAAGGCCGATCACAATGTTTGTATTTCCCACATCAATAGCCAGCAACATGTTCTTTTCCTTTCAGGTTTTTGGAAAACTTGAGATGTGTTATGATTAAGAATACGGGTTTGGCAGACCCAAGTGAAGAGAAACTTGACGCAATCCGCATGTAAAAGACCTACCCATTCATTTTCTGTGTGAAGAAAATATAGAGGGTTAAAATCATTGACTGAATCCAAGCCCGATGTTACGCTAAATAAGCGGACGAATCTGATTAGCGTGGTATTCCCATATATGTACAATTTGTGTCTTCAAGCGCTCAGCGCCACCATCCGGCGGTATCAATCATGAAACCTACAGGACTAGTACGCGAGGAAATATATCTGAAGCATGAGATGGGCATGTATCACCCCGAAAGTCCAGAAAGACTGGAGGTATTGTACAGCATGCTGGACGATCTCGGGAAAGCTCTCAACATAGCCTATGTACAGGCTAGGAAAGCTACTCTGGATGAACTCTGCGCCAACCATGATCCTCGATATGTTGACCGGATAATGGGGACGGCAGGATGTGAGAGCGTTTTTCTAGACCCAGACACTTCGACCTGTTGCCACTCCTGGGACGCTGCGGTATCAGCCGTGGGAGGCCTTTTGCGCCTAGTAGACGGAGTAATGGATGGTTCTGTAAGAAACGGTTTTGCTCTTGTACGGCCGCCCGGCCACCATGCCGAAAACCGTCGCGGAATGGGATTCTGCTTTTTTAATAACGTAGCTCTGGCGGCTCACTACGCATTGAATCACTACAAGCTCGAAAGAATCGCCATAGTCGATTGGGACCTCCATCACGGGAATGGGACACAAGACGCGTTTTATGAGGATCCTAGAGTCCTTTTCATTTCAACTCATCAATACCCACACTATCCTGGCACCGGAGGTATAAGGGAAGTTGGACATGGTCCCGGTGAAGGTTTTAACATAAACGTTCCTTTGGCCGCCGGCGCCGGTGACGCAGAATATATTTGTGTTTTTAACCGACTGGTTTATCCTCTGCTGGAAGCTTACCAGCCTCAATTAATTCTTGTGTCTGCAGGATTTGACGCCCATGAGAAAGACCCATTAGGCGGGATGAATCTGACCGAGGATGGATACGAGGCTATGGTTAAAGTGCTTATGCGCTCCGCGTTACAACTTTGCGCTGATCGACTACTGTTGGTGCTCGAAGGCGGATACCATTTGGGCGCACTGAGGAATTCCGTAAAACGTATTCTATATTGTCTGTCTTCATACGACCCCACCCAAGATCCCCCCTTTGATTCGCAGGACCTTTCCACTCTGACATACACATTCAGGGCCAGGCTCCGTGACGTGCTCGCTTTTGCGGGTCGTTATTGGCCGTCTTTGCCTCAGTTATGATATAGATCCTGACAACTTGATGGACGGTTGAATCCTGATTGCCAGTCGAAGAGCGGCCCTCTTTTGGGCGGAGAAGGAGTGACACATATTCGTGGCTCATGGTCTGCTATTGATAGACAAACCCGAAGGAATAACTTCAAACGCTGTGGTGGGTATAGTACGCCGTAGCCTGGGTCGTGTGGTAAAGGTTGGACACACTGGCACTCTTGATCCACAAGCGTCCGGCCTTCTTGTAATTTTACTTGGCGCGGCGACCAGGGCATTGGATTTTTTGGATGAGGCAAAGAAGCATTATCAAGTGACGGTAAGATTGGGCGAGGAAAGTGACACCTGTGACAGAGAAGGTACGATTACTGTCACAGGAGATCCTCATTCCTTGACTATCCAGGAAATAGGGCAATGCCTTAAAGATTTCAATGGCAAGATTGATCAGATTCCACCACACTTCTCCGCTATCAAGAAAGACGGAGTTCCTCTTTACAAGCTTGCCCGTAAAGGCGTTTTCCCGTCGTTGGATGTTAGAAAAGTCGAAGTCTTCGACCTTTCGCTGATTGATTGGCGCCCACCGGATCTGAAGATTGATTTGATATGCTCAAAGGGAGCTTATGCCCGTTCGATAGCCAGAGATATCGGCGCTAAACTTGGTGTGGGCGGGAGAGTAGAAACACTGCGACGCATTGCGTCAGGCAAGTTTAATGTCGCTACGGCTCGTAACCTCGATTTTGTAAAAGGCGCGTCGATTGATGACATAAAGCAGGCTGCAATTCCCCTTGATCTGGCCTTAGAACACCTACCTAGAATTCAGTTACAGGAAGAAAACATTCGCAAACTCGTGTTTGGAGGATACGTAACCACTGAAGACGATGTTCTTGGGGAAGAGATTTCAACATCGATCCTGGATCCTGAGATTTATCGGGTTCAAGATTGTTCATCTCGAATCCTCATACTGGTTCGTTACGATCATCAGGATGGACGAAAAGTCCTCAAACCGTTAAAAGTTTTCAATCTTCTCGATAACCTCGGTATTGAATAGATCATGGAAGAGTAGTAAAGTAGTTTGTAGAGATTATTATTAACGCAAGTGAATTTAAAATGATAATATGCTTTAATAATTGAATATAAAATTTGACTCTATCAATATAAAATTGAGATAATAGTATTTGGTTCTAATATCCTTCGGCGGAAACCGAGACGCCTACAGGAAGAACAACAGATGAAGAAGATTTTGACATTTTGTTTTGCGCTGACGCTGGTCCTGGGAGTCGCTATCGTTGAGGCTCGAAGCCACTGATCGGCTCGATGATAACGGAGTTGCGCCTGAGCCCTCAAAAGTCTGAAGTTGGAGTTGTGGGAGCATCGTCTACGTGGGTCGTGGTAAACATGTTCACCGGTAGAAGCTCAAAACAGGCGGTAATTGTACAGGAGACACTGGAACGCCTCGGGGCCGAAGGTCATGGAATGATATTGCCCTATGCGGAAATTACCGTGGAAAACATGAAAAAACTTCGTCCAGCGTTTCTGGCCTTGAGTCCTAATGGTATACCATGGTGCAAATACAGGGGCAAAAATGGACAGGATCTTGAAAATTTTTTTAAGTCGCTTCAAGTCATAATTGAGGACATGAAAATACCCGTAGTCGGTATTTGCGGTGGGCACCAGGCCTTGGCGTTAGCTTTCGGCGGGAAGGTGGGGCCTATAAGGGGAGGAGAAGATGATTGTTTTCCTTATGGACACAATCCGACTGAAAAGGGCCGCCATGATGTTTATGTTCTCCATAAAGACCCACTTTTTCTCGGAATGGGTAAGTCTCTGAATCTTGTTCAAAGCCACTATGATGAAGTGAAAAAACTTCCTAAAGGTTTTGTCGCTCTTGCCGCAAACAAAATGTGCCCATACCAGATAATCAGGCATCCGGAGAGACCGGCTTATGGCGTTCAGGCTCACACGGAGTATTATATGAACTCCAGGCCCGATGGAGGTTTGCTTCTCAGGAATTTTCTGGATATCGTGAGGACTCATAACAGGATAGTTCGTAGCTCTGACTCTTTAGCGACCTCAGTCTCCAGAGTGGAAGAGCAGCGTGCGGGATCATCCCAAAAAGGGCTTTGGTAATTCATTTTTCTGGATTAAGCTAATATTCATTGGACTAAATAGTCATTTCACGGATTCTGGGGGTTGAACCGACATTGAAAGAACATAAGCCGAATATTGACAGAAAAGCCGAGCCTGTGAAATACGCTGTCGACATAGTCGGAGGCGATCCATTCTCGCGTTTCCTGGGTATCGTTGTCGAAGACGCTGGGGACTCTTACGCAAGGGTAAGTTTGAAACTGAAGCCTGAATACTGTAACTCTGAAGCTCGCAGTCATGGCGGAGTCATATTCTCTCTTGCTGATCAAGCTTTTGCGATTGCTTGCAATTCCAGAGGTTATATGGCTTTTGCCGCTGAAATGAAAATCAACTACTTTGAAGCTACCAAGGCTGGGGACACTGTTACGGCAGAGGCCAAACCAATAGACATTCGAAAGAGGATCAGCTTGTGGAATATTGAAGTTCGCAATCAGGATTCCACATTGGTCGCCGTAGCGCATGGACTGGCATACCATTTCGTCAAGTGACGCGTCATGAATGATCCCTCCAACGTTGGGCATGTGCTTGTCGTTGAGGATGATCCATTCAATGGTCCTTTCACGACAGAGTTGTTAAAGGCTTCGGGTTTCAAGACAGACCTCGCCGGCTCCGCAGAGCAAGCCATTGAACTCCTGGAGACTGGCGATGATTCGGGACCTGACTTAATCTTGCTCGATGTTAACTTGCCGGGAATGGATGGACTTGAGATGGCCTCGAAACTCAAGGCTCATCCGGAATTTCAATACATTCCAATCATTATTTTCACGGTACACGATACCCTGGAATTCAAGATACAGGGCTTGAATAGAGGCGGTGACGATTATCTGACTAAACCATTTGAGCCTGACGAACTTATCGCCCGCGTAAACGCCATGATGCGAATAAGAAGGCTTTATCAGAGTCTAAAAAATGAACGTCGTGAAAACAAGAGGTTAAGTTACACACTGGACGCCTCTGAAAAACTTGGAAATCTCCTGGGACGCTCGTCCAAGATGAGAGAAATTTGTGACCTCATACTGGATATATCCGGTTCTGATTCAAACGTGCTTATTCAGGGGGAGTCCGGCACTGGTAAAGAAGTTGTCGCAAAGGCTATCCACGAACAAAGTCTCAGGAAGAATGGCCCATTCGTTGTAGTCAATTGCGCCGCCTACGCGGAGACACTTTTGCAATCCGAACTATTCGGTCATGAAAAGGGCGCTTTTACCGGAGCGATCAGGTCCAAAAAGGGAAGATTTGAACAGGCGGACGGCGGCGCCATCTTTCTGGATGAAATCGGCGAGGTAAGTCTGCCTACCCAGGTCGTATTATTAAGAGTCATCCAGGAAAAGCGCTTTGAACGAGTGGGAGGTGAGGCGACTGTGGCTACGGATGCCCGGATTATAGCAGCCACAAACAAGGATCTCAAAAAGTCCATGGTTGGTGGATCCTTCAGGGAAGACCTCTATTGGAGACTGAACGTTATTAATATAGAGATTCCACCGCTAAGAGAAAGGAAAGAGGATATCCCTCAACTCGTAAATAATTTTGTCGATCTTTTCAATCAAAAGTTGGGAAAAAACGTGAGAAAAATCGGCGCACAGGCCATGGACCTTATTTTCCAGTATCATTGGCCCGGGAATGTGCGGCAACTGGAAAACGCAGTGGAACGTTCGGTGGTTCTTTGCAAAGAGGATATAATAATGCCGGCGGATCTTCCGCAGGAATTGCGTCCTCAAGATTCTGCTTTCATAGGAGCGAGTGGTTCGCGGACGAACCTGGAAACTCTTGAACGTGAACACGTGAAGTCGGTTTTGGAACAATGCGGATGGAACAAATTCAGGGCTGCTCAACTGATGGGAATAAGCAGGAGCACTCTTTACAGCAAGATGAAAAAACATGACCTTGTCGGACCAGGCTAAAGAGGAAACAGGAGTCGTCTTTTTTTTTGAAGGAATTTTTTGCGGTTCCAGCGGCGACCTGTCTCCAATTGTCTGGGCTGAATCACCTTTTGGGAAGAGAAGAAGGACAAATTCTGTGATAGGCAGTTTAGAGGACTCTGAAATTGACCGGATAACTGAAAAGCGCCTTGTCACAAGCGTAGATTTGTCGGGCGTTGAGGCGGAGGACGCTATATTTATAATCGACGCAATTCTAAGAGGACGTTATTACGATAGGCCCGGCGTTAAGGGTAGCCACGACGCTGCTTTGTATTTACTGGTGAATGAGGCCATCAGCACGTTGTCCATATCATGTGAGGATTGACCATCTCCTCATTTTCCTTGACAGAATTGTACAGTCATATTATTTTGATCAGATAACGGTCGCATTTGCTGTGCGGCTGTTGATTTAGCATATTTGGGCGGGTAGCTCAGCGGGAGAGCATCGGCCTTACAAGCCGAGGGTCACAGGTTCAAATCCTGTTCCGCCTACCATGCCCGAAAATCAGTTCAGTGGGTGCGTAGTTCAGTTGGTTAGAACGCCGGCCTGTCACGCCGGAGGTCGCGGGTTCGAGTCCCGTCGCTCCCGCCAACAATTCCAATAGGTTACGAATAATAACCTTACTCTCTAAAATTCTGTTTTTTTAGAAAAGGTAACAAAAAGGTAACATCAGGGTATTCTGAATATCTATTTTTGGGTCTTTGACGCAACTAGAATTTGCGTTAACCCCTGATCGTAAGTGAATTTATCAATCGCAGCGACAAGCTCTTCATCAGAAATAAATCCGTATCTTTCACCCACCGGCTTCATCCTGTCCGCATGCCCCATAATCGACTGTCTGATCTCGTAATCCAGCCCGCTTCGTCTCGCATTCACAGTCCAGGTATGTCTTAGATCATGCGGTGTCGGCCTTGGACTTGACCATTGAAGTTTGTCCAGAGCGCGATCCCACGGCCGCTGACAAGATTGAACCTTGATTGGTGTCCCTTGAGGGTGAATACATTGTCGTTAGTTAGACTCCGAACCTTTCCCAAACGATCAAACAACGGCACAAGGTCTCTGTGAATCGGAATCCTCTTTGCTTTGGATTCCTTGGTTTCGGTGGCGTGTAGAGTGATTAGCCTCTTTTTGAGGCAAATATTTCTCCACGTCAGGTTTATTATTTCTCCGCGCCTCATTCCGGTAAGATACGCAGTCCATATAATGTCCGCGTACCATTCGGAACAGCCATCCATAATGCGATTAACGTCATCCAGACTGATGTAAACTTCACGTAGTCCTGATTTCTCGCTTAAAGACTCGACAAGTCTACATGGGTTTTCAGTTACAATTTTATGGTCAATCAGGTTACGGAATATTTTGCTCAACCCGGCGACCTCTTTGTTTACCGTAGAGTTCGAAGCGCCTTGGGCGATTCGTTGAGCCGCGGTATTGGTGAATTTGTGGTGTCCAAATATCCTTCATTGGACAGTTTTTCTTGAAATGTGAAACAAGGTGGAAAAAGAAAGCCTGGTACCTGTCGGGATGTTTCAACGCCGAAAAATAGTGACTATTCACGAAAAGCTGAATTGCATCCCATAGCGTCGTTTGCGATGGCTGGTGGTTTAGCCTGAGCCGGTTGTAACTCGGCTGGTATCTCCCATGACTGATTGACGAATAGCTTTATACAGGCAGCTCTAGCCAGTTTAGAGAGGTTCCCGTAATCGGATGATCTTAAGGCGTTGATAATCTCTATCTCTAAACCCAAAGCCTGTCTTTTACCTTCACATCCTGGAAGCGCCAGTTTGAGAAGCGTTCCAAAAGGTCTGAAATGGACATACCAAGTCTCTTTTTTTAGTTGGACCGACATAATTGTGAAATCTCCTTTCGTAAAGATTTCACATCCATTTCCCGCATATCCCCCTCATCATCTTCTTTTTTCAAAGAGCTTGTAACGGAAGATGCGACAGATTGATCAGATACGTCAACCCTTTTTTTAGGGTCGAGCAATTCGCCTCGTATTCAGAAAATTTTGTAGATCGGATTCAGATATTAAACGCCGTCGTTCCGAAACTTGCGTGTATGGTAATTTTCCTTCCCTCAACCATCTAGAGACCGAAATCTCAGATTTTCGCAATTTTCTCGCCACTTCGTTGACAGTAAAATATGTTTCCAATATCGTCTGATCCTTCCCGGCCAAATTTTTGGCCAAAAATTTCGTACTGGATTTTTTAGGTTTGGCCCTAAGTATGGATCCAGAAGTTTTTTTGATATTGTAATGGTAACTTATAATAGGTCTTTCAGATTGGCCGACAGAGGCGCAGGCGCCCCAAAATCAAGGGAAACCCTCATCATGTAAGGCTTCCCGTAAATTGTGCCCAAACACCCCTGTCGGTCCAAAGGAACCACTAGAGAGCTTGTAGTGTCAGTCGTATTGACCAACGGCGCTGTCTATCAAATTGATCTGCACAATTTTGCTCAAGGCAATTTCAACAATTTAAATTTACTTGGAGCAAACACACCGGCACTCGGCAATCGCTGCAATGAACTTGCAAGTCTCAAGTTCTATTATCGCCCTTTTTCGGGAAGCTTTCGCAGACACCCAATTCAGCTAAGGCGTTCGTGGGAATACAGACTATGTCGTTAATAATTTTCCCTGAGCGTTTCCTGGTTACCCTTTTGGAATGGCTCATATCTAACATCTGACAGCGCGTAAAGGTAAGTGATCTTAGCCTTATTAGACAAAGCGCAAAAAGCCCTGTCAAAAAAAATACCAACGGATACGAATCTAAAATTTGCAATTTTTCTGTTTTTGAGCTTTTTGTCAAATACTGATCGCCACTTCGTTTCTTGTCCATCCTCGTAATCGGTTTTCGTTTAAGCCGATAAAGTCCGAATCAGTGTCGAGGAGACGAGCGGGGGGAACGAAGAGGTGACCTTTCCTTGGCTGACTCAGGTTTGGACGTGATCTATCGATTGAATTAACTGTTAAATCTTGACATTCTTGTTGACAATATTTCATAATGACCTCACCTAATGAAAATGTTGGATTGAGTTAAGACCCTCAGAGTTAGCGGCTCAGAGGGTTTTTTCGTTGATGTTTAGAGGAGTCGGATGTTACCGGTTCATAAACACCGAGGCTGTTTGTCCAGTCACGCAAATCAGATTCCCTAAAACACATTCTGTTGCCTGGCGTGAGGACACATTTCGGACCACGCCCATCACGTACCCACCTGCGAAGTGTCTGATAGTGGATACCTAATCTGGCCGCCGCTTCACTAATTTTAACAAGATCTTCCATGAATACGTCTCCTTCCTAAAATAGAAATAGAAATCTCCTGCCTCGTTCCCTCCGAACGAGTTCTTTAAAAATGTTTGTAAGGGTTATAAGGTTGGACAAATTCCACCATGGACAAAGTTGTCCCTAGCCTCCCAATTCAAGGTCTTAGTTTAACTCCAGGGTATTTTTACGGAAGCAATCTTTAGACGCTTCCGGGAAAGAGGAATAAAGGCAGCCTAACGAAGCAAAGCGGTTACTGCCTTTCTCAAAATGGGGCGAATTATACCAAAATATGACAGAAAACGCAAGCAAAAAAGAACCGTAAGGTTCTATTTTAATTAGATAAAACGTCAAGTAAAATCTAGCTTAGTAGTCTTTTCCACGAGTGTTAGTTAGGTTGGATAATGGCAGATTAGAAGACTTGAAGAGTGTCAAGCGAGGGAATAATGACAACTGATGTAATTAGTGGAATTTCCTATATAGTTGTAAACTATACCTAATAAATAGATAAAGTTTTAACTATCGCGTGGTCTACGAAATAGTGAAGAAAACTAACTTCATATAATGCCACTTTTGGCCGAAAAAAACTTCGCAAGTAAAGCCCGAAACCTGGCTGGAAAAATTGGGGACGTTCGACTTCCCACTCCAAAATTAGGCCCCGGGGGTAGGTGTTTGCCGGATAGGGGGGCCCTATTGCTTTTGTATTTAATATTTGCTCGTTCACCGCTTCCGAGATCTCGATCAATTCGGCGACCAGTTCTGGACGGCCTTGAAGTTGGACCCTAATGTGATCTTGGATCGATTGAAACGCCCTATCGTGAAGACCTTTTGTTTCCAAATTCAATTTTTCAATGTCCACTCTCGACCTGGTTAATCCGGCCAGTGATTGAGACAACTTATAGAAACCATTGACATTTTCAGCCGTGGAAGCCCGATCCATGCCTTTGACAAGCGTTTCGCAGAGATCCACCATTTCGCCAATCAAATGATCCAGTCGCTCCAGTCCTGAATTGCTCACTTCAACTTTGTGAAGTTGCGCCTAGATGAACGAAGCTTTTCCTTTTTGGTCGGTGAAGCTTTTAATTGTGATCGCATTTTATTCCCCCCTTTTTTCAGAAATATTTTTAAATTTTATTTTTTGTCGTCACTTCAAATGAGAGTTTTGGACGGCTGAAATAATTCCACAGAGCGCTGTCCAGAATGATGACTCAATTGTTGCCCCGTTGTTGTCGTTGCTTGATTAATTCAAAAAGGACACTGTCAACGGTGGTCGCAAATTTCTCACGACGGCCTTCTTTTTTCTTGTGGAAAATCCGTGGCCTTGGAGCGTCCGTGAGAGGCCCAGCGTTATCCGGTTGTTTATTTTGGAGTGATGAAATTGTCTCGTTCAAAGACGCTATGGCGCTGATCAAACTCTTCGCGAGTTACGAAGCGCGAAGAATCGAAAAGTGCGCTCAGAATTGATTACAGGCCGCTTTTTGGCCATATCTGATTATATCCCCTCATAATTCTGTCATTTCCTATATCACAGAAAAGACTGTTTGTCAAGAAGATAATACAGATATGACAGATATGAGGGATGTTTGTGGTTGGTGGACAAGACATCCCTCACTCTATTTCTTCTCGTCCTTCTCCAAAGGGCTAAAAATCTCATCTGCAATCTCTGGATACAGTTTTCTTATACAGTCAGGACAGATACCGTGACTGAATTGGGCTTCCGAATGCTCGCCTATGTATCTTTCCACTTCGCTCCAATATCCCTTATCATCACGTATTTTCTTGCAGGAAGCGCAAATTGGAAGAAATCCACTCAGTTTCTTGACTTCGGAAAGAGCTTTCTGAAGATCCTCAATAAGTTTCTGCTGCTCCTGCTCGGCCAGTTTGCGAACAGTGACATTGTCAAACACTGCAACAAAGTATTCTCTTTCCGGGCTATATACAGAGAGAGAAAACCAAATTCCCAGGGAATCTAAAAAGAGTTCAGCCTTTTCCGAATTGCCAGTTAAAGACACCCTACCATAAATCTCAAAGAATTCCGGATTAGACTCTCTTATACCCGGTATTACCTCTGACACTTTCTTGCCGACAACATTCTTCAAGCCTGTCAATTCTTCGAATGCTTCGTTGACATCGAGATAAATAAAATCTTGCGGTTTGCCGTCTTCAAAAATCATCTTGCAGTAAGCCAATCCCTCAAGCATGTTCTTGAATAGTAAACGATAACGCTTTTCACTTTCTCTTATCGACTCTTCTGATATCCGTTGGTCGGTCACATCATCTATGATAACCACTGTGCCACCGAATTTCCCGCTGATGTCCTTCATGCGAGAGAAATGAACCAGGAAATGCATATTACTAGATTTCTCCCACACAACTTTTTCGATAACTCGTTCATGATCATCTGTGTGGGTGAAATCGGCAAGATCAGCCTCTATGCCACGGCAACACCTTTTCAGCGGGTTCTGCGCTTAGACATCCTGTGGAGCCCCGATCATCACCCTCAAGTTCAACATATTCAAGGCTCCTGTCCCTCAGCGTACAATAGTATTCACTCCCAGCAATTGTAGATCGACCCAAAAACTCGGATGCGGCACGATTAACATTGTCAATCCGGTTATGGTTGTCGAGGAGGAAGACAGGGTTGGCGAGACTCTCAAAGAGAGTTAGGTACTTGTTCTTTTCATTTGTCAGGAAACGGCTGGTCGCCTGTAGTTCTTGTATGCGCTCTTCGCCGGTCCCGGAGGCCCACTCAACGCTGACGCCAATTTCTATACGGTCAAAACACCTTTCAACGAAGAGGTGATACCGAGAGCGATCCTCGGTTTTCAATCCGGACTCGTCTACAAGGTCAATATAAGTTTGGCGGTAATACTTCAGAAGCCCCAGAAACATCCCGAGGGCAATTCCTCGTTCACGATGTCGCTGCGCCTCGATAACTCCGAAAGCAGCTATAGGATCTTGATCAAATTGATCGTCAGGACTTAGTTCTGGCGGACTGTCGTGAATCTCCAAAGCTTTAATAATACAACCTGAAACGCCTCTAATAGATATTCGCCACGCCTCTTCGAGGGTGGAGGAGTACTTGGCGTAGCCACGCTCGGTGGTATAAATCCAAAGCCTATGGATAATCCAGTCTTCCCCATTAACGATTAGCTCACGCAGTAAGTCCATTGCTAACTCCAGAGGTCATTCCGGAGACCATGCAAGAATATCCCTGTGTGCGAAATTGGTTTGTTATCCAGAATCTACAATCAACTCTTGCATATCCCCTCATGCCAAACATCGCAGAGATAAGGTATCTCAAAACTACCAGTTGTTCCCTGATATTGTCTTGGTCTTGCATGGAAGTCTTTCCCTCTAATTCTTGTCGAGGATCTCACGAATCGTAGTCAAAAGCTGTCTCATGTTGTACGGTTTTTGGACGAATCCCTTTGCTCCGGCCTCCATGACACCATTAGCCAGTCCACTCTCGGAATAACCACTTGCTATAATAACCTTTGCGTTGGGATTAACCCGAAGAATCTCGGTCAAACATTGTCTGCCATCCATTACGGGCATGATCAGGTCCAGAATGATCACTGAGATACTCTCACCTTCTCTTTGGTATATCTCCAGCGCCTCTTTTCCGTCATTAGCCGTGATGACCTTATATCCGAAGTTGTTAATAAGTGTTGCGCCAAGATCTCTGATATCGTCTTCATCATCCACCAGAAGAACGGTCTCTGTTCCACCTGGAATAGTCGTCTCAACGGTTGGAGCTTTCCAAATCTTGCTCTGTCTGAATTGCAGGAAAATAAATCTTAAATGTGGTCCCGAGACCAGGCTCGCTATAACAAGTGATGTGACCGCCATGCTGTTTGACGATGCCATAGACAGTCGCAAGTCCTAATCCCGTCCCTTTCCCCGTTTCCTTAGTGGTGAAGAACGGCTCAAATATGTGAGACAGTGTTTCCTTGTCCATCCCTTGACCGGTATCGGAAACAGTAAGCAAGACATAACTCCCAGGTTTGGCTTCAAGATGAGATGTTGCAATATTCCTCGTCCAATTGAACGTTTGCGGTTTCAATGCTCAATGTCCCACCATCCGGCATTGCGTCTCTGGCGTTTACTCCGAGATTCATCAAGACTTGGCCTATTTGAGACGGGTCCGCTTTGATTGATTCCAGGCTCCCACTGAGATGTAAATCGATTTTTATGGTCTTCGGAATTGTGCGAGATAAGAGGTTTCGAACAGAGGTTATTTCCTGATTCAAGTCGACAGGGACATATTTTGTCTCGACCTTTCGGCTGAAAGTCATTAGGCTCTTAACCAGATCGGCCCCCCGTTTTCCCGCCTGATATATTTTCTGTAGATCAGCGTAGTCAGGTTCCCCTTCTTTTTTGCGTTGGAGTATTAACTCGGAATATCCCAATACCGCCTGGAGCAGGTTGTTGAAATCGTGTGCGACGCCACCAGCCAAAGTCCCTACCGCTTCCATCTTTTGGGCCTGGAACAGTTGTCTCTGAAAGCTCAATCTGTTTGGTTACATCGTGTTTTACCGCCACAAAGTTCGTCAGCTTCCCTGACTTGTTGTAAACCGGAGAGATGGTAGCGTCTTCATGGTATTCAGTCCCATCTTTTTTCTTGTTGACAAACCTTCCTGACCATACATTCCCGGCGTTAATGGTCTCCCAGAGATTCCTATAAAAATTGTCATCGTGTTTATCACTCTTGAAAATATTGGGAGTCTGTCCGATGAAGTTCATCACGACTATATCCACGTAATGGATCTCCTGCAGCCGGGTTGACGTATTGAATTATCCCTGTGGCGTCAGTAATGATGATAGCCTCCGCAGCCTGCTCAATAGCTGCGAAGAGCAGTCTGTGGCTTTCCTCAGCATGTCTGAGATTTGTGATGTCATGAATTGTCCCAAACACTGAGTTCTTTTCGGGGTCATAGTGGGCTATTGAATGAATATCAATAACTTGATCGTCATTTGCTCTCTTTATTTTGAAACTCAATGTCATAAGGCGCTCCATCTTTGATAAGCGCATGTAACGCCGCATCGAGCGAGGATCTGTATTCCGGTAACGGAAATTTCTGTATATCGTCAAGAGTCAATTCCTGCTGACCCACGCCGTAAATTTTCCTTGCTCCATTAGATGCGGTGACTCTTTTTGTGGAGAGATCAATCTCCCAATTGCCTAATCCAGCGATAAGTTCCGCTCTGCTTAAACGAAACTCGCTTTCCTTTAAAGCGGCTTCAGCCTGTTTACGATAAGTGATGTCCAATACTGTGGTAAGAAAGTATAGCGGAGTACCCTTTAGATCTCGGAACAGTGTCGTGGTTAGGTCCGCCCATATAAGGATACCGTTTTTACTGATGTACCGTTTTTCCATCCGGTAAACATTCTGCTCGCCTGATACAAGACTGCGGATACACTCCCTACTCGCTGGTAAATCCTCCGGAGCGGTTATATCCGAGAAGTCCATCCGCAGGAGTTCTTCGACCGTGTAACCCAGCATATCAGCAAAAGCCTTATTTACCATCAAGAGTTTCCCCTCAGGTGATGTTATGGATTTGCCAGCCGGGGAGAATTCGAATATCCCCCTGAAAAGCTCTTCGTTCTCCTTCAAAGCCGCTTGATTCCGCCTTTGCTCAGTAATGTCCCGAATAATGCCGCCAATTCCCACTTCTTCTGGTCCGAGCAATATTGGAAACTTCCGGATTTCGTAGAAACTTATCAGCTATCTGCTCCTCAGTTACAATTATGTCATTTGTCGCTATTGCAAGCTGATCTGATTGCTGACATGTATAAGCGGCCTCCTGTGGCATCAATTCGAAATCGGTCTTTCCAATAATCTCTTGCTCGGAAAGCCCGAAAAACTCCTGATTCGCTTTGTTCACAAACAGATATCGGTAGTGTTGATCTTTTATAAAAACTAGATCTTTAGTGGCGTTCAGGAAGTTTCTAAATCGCTCGTCGCTCTCTTTCAGCTTCTTC
>CAWJXP010000063.1:0-36400 GCA_963846725.1 uncultured delta proteobacterium
GGAACCTTTTTTTCACTATTTTCGAGACAATCTGAATTGGCCTAATTCATTAACATACGTATCAAACTATCATCATTGTCTAACCTCTGGCTTGGAAGCGACTTACAATTTGAGCCAGTATTTCGATTCCGATAGACGTGACTTGCCTCGTGTCTATCACATCTCTAACTCCCGTGGCATGAAAGATACGAGGGATGTTGATCCCCTAAAGAAGAAGATTCGAATTTTTGTTTTAGGAGACTCCTTTACTGAGGGGTACTATCTTGAAGATACTGTAGCCTCCAGAATTGAAGCCAAATTGGAGTTGGAGACCGGGAAAAATGTTTTTGAAGTTTTCAACGTTGGAACGGACTCCTATAGCCCTTTACTCGAATATCTGAGAATACAACATCAATTACTTTATCTTAGAACCGGATGCTTTTGTCGTAAACATAGACTTGACAGACGTTTTTGATGACAACATAAGGTATCGTCCCTTGTGTGCTTTTTCTCCGGACGGAGACCCTCTGTATTGTTCAGCAGAATCCGGAAGGTTGATAGGCGCATGGTTTAGGGAGCGTTTCTATCTGGCGAGGCTGTTAAAAGTGGCTAGGCAGTCTCACTTCTGGCCTATGTTTTCGGATATTCATCCTACATATGAGAGCATTTTCTGTTACCATCTTGAAAAGCCATATAGTTCAGAGAAGTGGGGCGAACATGTAGGCTTTTTTATGAACGACATCCGCCGAATTAGAATATTGCTCGGGACAATCATTGCAAAATCTATCTGACCACATATCCACACAAGCAACAACTTTCAGCGGAAAAAGGGGAACAGGTCTGGAGTCGGGAGGTAGAATTCCTAATAGGCGATGTTTGTAAGCGTGAGAATGTCCCATTTTTTTGAGCATTTGAAAGTATGAGACAGCATTTTCGGGAAGGTCGGCGAATTTACTGGAAGAATGACATGCATTTTACGCCCGAAGGACAACTGCATTTGGGCGAATCAGGTAGCGGATTTTGTGGCCGGAAACTGGTGAGGCATGTGAATGGAGCACACAAGCTCACCTTCAAAGAGAAGTCGTGTCTAAAATTCAACTTTACAATTTATAGACTCGAAAAAGATGTTCCAGAGTTGAGGAGATAGTCGTGGTTAACGTCCTGTTGGTCCTACCGTCAGTGAGTCCAAGCGAACCAGGGACAGAAGAAATTGACCTCGGTTTTGCTTACGGAATTGTAACACGATTGGTCCAGACATTCAATCTTACTGTTTTGTTAACCCGAGAAACTGATTTAACGAAGTATGAACTCAGTCTTGATAAAAATTTTGGACATCGCATAAAGGTCCTCTCTCAAACTGAAATAAATGACTTGAGAAGCAAACCACAGGACAAACGTTTGATTGATTATAGACCCTTTGTGGCCAGAGCCATGGATGTTTGTGAACATTTGACGCAATTCAAATACGATTGTGCAATATTTGATGTGTTTGACGCCGCCGGTTTTGTTTCAATAAGAGCCAAGAGGACTGGTTTAGGTCTTGACAACACCCGTCTCATAAGTTGGTTGAGAACTTGCCACGAATTTCAGAGGGGTCAACTACTTGAGAGTCAGAAAACTTTTGACCCATTCTTGTTGACGGAACAGGTAAGCTTTGCCGAAAGATACTGCTGTGAAAACTGTGATCTAGTTATCCCACAAACAGAAACTATTTTAAACTGGGCCCTACATGAACAGTGGCGCATAGACCAGGACAAAGTTACGCTGTTTGCAGAGTTAGAGACTAGATTAAAGTCAAGTCAACCCATAGTCGTAAGGAGCATTGAGACCCCTGAACACGATCAGGACGTGCGTGGAATCAAACATTCTCCCCATGGTTTCAGGTGTGTCGCACATTTTAATGATGGTCAGAATCTCAGGCATTTACTCTTGTCACTGAAGGAAAATGATTATCCAAATTTCGAAGTAGTAGTCGTTGATGATGGCATAAGGACGAAATGTCAATTCAAATATTGAAGCAGATCAAGTCAGAATATTTATCCTGTTCTTGGCAGTTCATATTGAAAAAGAAAAATGAAGGTCCAGGGCCGAGCAGGAACCTGGCCGTTAAGCACGCCAAAGGTCAATTGATAGTCTTCATGGATTCGGATGACCTTGCCGACAGGACTATGATATCCAGCTTTGTGAGGGGCATGGCCAAGTCCGGAGCAGATAGTTTGGTCTGCTCTACCATCACTTTCTTGGGTGATGGCGCAACTCCCACAACAGATAGTCTCGTGAGATTTTCCATGCCTCTTGGAGCATTGCGTTGAACTCGGTCTTCAGGATAATTTCCTGGGCGGAATCTATTTCTGTGTTAGGAAATCCGTATTTGAAGAGCTTGAAGGCTTCTCGGACATTCTTGGGATTGCCGAAGATTGGGATTTCTTGGCAAGATTAGTATTATCCGGATATGATTTTGATGTTATTCCTAAAGCTCTATATTTTTACAGAATCCGTTCTCTAAGTCGATTTCAAACCACATGGTCATACAATTCCAAACAGACTCTTCGCAAGCGTCTCATTGAGTACGCTTCTCCTGATCACTCCAGGACAATCAACAATTTGCTTCTGGAGACGATATCTGAAAATCAGCGTCTAAGATCTGCAGCTTGGAACCTTGACAGAAAAATAGTTAAAATTGCGCTTAAATTGTCGGATATAATAAGTGAAAAGCGTAGGATAGCTGTCGAGAATGCTGTTGGTACCATATTTAGTAGGCTGAAGTCGATTCAGTCAAGAATTAAACGACGTTTGAAGCGGGAAGGGGAGCATGCCCACAAATTCTACCCACCCGTGGTTGACGAAAGAACGATTCTGCCCCCTGGACTGGTAAAAGAGAGACAAGATTCGATTGAGCGCATCAAACGGAAGTCGCCATTTGCATCAGAGGCGATGTCTATAAAATCGTCAAGTCTAGACGTGCCTATGAATCGACCACTATTTGGTTTCGCTGGGAAATTGACAGAAGAAGGATGCCCTCTAGGTTTCTTGCGGCTAGCTTATTGGATGCGGATGTCAAATGACGACAGCTATTTTGTGATGATGGGAGATGGTGAACTCGCCGCCGAAGTGAAAGCCGCTCAAAAGGCTCTTGAACTAGACAACTTCATCTGGTTTCAGTCACGCCCCGTCTCTGAGGAATTCTATGGCATCCTGTCAGGCTTAGTTATTACCGCGTTGTCGGGAGATGAACCGGTGGAGATGTATCAGGCTTTGGGCTTCGGAGTTCCAGTTTTTAGCGCTGATGTTGGAAAAGCGCGAACTACACTGGGGCAATACGGGGGAGGGCTCGTTGTTCACCATGACCCCAAACATAAGGATTTTGCAGATTGTTTTTACTTGTGGAAAAGCAACGTGGAAATCTACAAGAGCGCTGCTGTGGAAACAGCCGGCTTGATTAGAAAAAGATACTGGTTGGCGTGATTGATCAAAATTCTTAATCTAGATTACATCAGTAGCCCTGAAATCAAAATTTCCAGATCCAACAGGTGATTCCCCGAAGATTCCGCCAAATGATAATTATTTTAAGAAGCTGTATCTAATTCTTCTGGCAAGCCGTCCCAATTTCCGAAGAGGGGCAGTGTAACGCCACGAGCGGGATGTGAGGATCGTTTCCATCATAACAAGTCTGGTATCTTTTACCCTAATCTCATTTTCCATTCTAGCCATCACAACATCTTTTTCATAGGAGTCGAGGAAAAACTTACTAGTGTCGGTGACCATGATCCTGTTTAATTGGAATCTGTCGACGTTGTTCCCGAGGTACACTGATACTGCTCCATCAAATCTATGCCTTGCCTCATCTACGATCCTTCCGTCGTGCTCTCCGTAAGGGTACGCGAACCATCGAAAATGAGGAGGAGGAAAAAGGTCTCTGAAATGTGTTGGAACATCAAGTTCTTGCTGGATAATGTCTATCGATAAACGGGTCAGATTCGGGTGGCTTCTTGAGTGCCATTGAATTCTCCCCAGAGAATCAGCCGCTTGTTTCAGATTATCTAAATGCGCATAACGGTTTGCCTCATCAAAGCCGCTTTCGCGTGATCCGTTGCCAGGGATGAAGTCGCCCACCACGAAAATCTCAAAAGGATACGAATGTTTTTCCATTATCGGTAAAGCATGCTGAATTACATTTGAGCACCCATCATCAAAAGTGATTACAGCGTGTCTGGGATTTTCCAGATCATAATCGGCTAGATTGACCACTTCATATTTCCGCAAATAATTCATCTGATCGGCAAACACATCGAGACTGACGCAGTAATCATTCACGATCTCAGACGAAATGTCATGGTACATGAGAATCATATTCGACCTCTCCTGATCGCGATGGTAGATACGTCGCTGACAAACGGGCCGTAGCGATAATCCCAATAGCTTCTCTCGAAGGATCCACTTGAGCAATTCCGGGTCTTTGCGAGCTTCGTTGTGGTGGAACATATATCCATTCAGCCACGCTGAGCGAACTTTTTGCCTTACGGGCGCATATGGGTCGGAACTCAATCTGGCTGAAATGCTGCGAATTCGCCTCTTGATTTGGGGCAGCGGCCATTGTTTGGTCCAGTCGTAACATACTCCGCGATTCCTTCTGATAGTGGTGTAGGAATCACTAACCCCGGCCGAGAACATCCTTTCTTCAAAGTAATCGATAGTGAGACGATGATTGGGGACAATGTGCCAAACTAACGCTCCGGGTTGATAAATGACTTTATAACCCTTATCTCTCACTTTCCACGCTAGTCCGGTGTCTCCGTCTCCCTGATATTTCTGTAGGTCTTGGGGAACACATTCTGGGTGGAAGCCGCCCGCCTCAAAAAAAGTATCTCTCCGAATTGAAAAATTGAGTCCCCAAACATACAGTGGATCTATCTCTCTAAGCTGGTCGCCAAAATCAAGAAGACTCAGAAAGAAGCATTGATTCAAGTCGCCATCTCTATGCCAAAAGGCATCCAACCAATTTGGAGGAGGGGCTTGATATCTTGGAAGATTTCTGCCTCCCACAAGGTGGACTCTGCGAATCCCGGAAAGCTGTGGCTATTGCTTCCAACCAACCTGGATCAGCTTGAATGTCGTCGTCCACGAAAACTAGGATTTCACCAGAAGATTCAAATACGCCTCTATGTCGCCCTGAGAGCAGTCCCGGCACAGGTTCGAAATGATATTGTATTTGTCTACCAGGGTTGGATTTGATGATATTCTCAACTGTTTGTCTTGTATCATCCATAGATCCGTTGTCTATTACAAGAATCTGGCGATCAAGATTCCTGCAATTTAACTCGAGCAGCGATTCGATTGTGATTCTTAAACTGGCGCTTCTATTAAGAGTCGGAATTATAATGGAGAAATTCATGCGTTTGAAGTCTGTCCTTTAACAACCGTCATAACTCCCGAGATTATTCTTGCATACATGGAACGACCCGGAAAGGTGTTTCGTTAGAGGCTCGGTTAAGGGTCAAGTGGCGGGGAAAAAAGTCGCTTTAGCTGAGCGGATTGATTTCTACACGCTCTTTACAGGACTTTTTTAAAGCCCATCGATTCCTTGAAGTTTACAAGCCCTCCGCCTCGCCCGTTATTGGTCGCCGACCATAGGAAACACGATTGATGGAGTTCCTTTCGACGCTATTTTGGGTAGAAACGAACGCAAGCGCATCCACGGGGTGATATTTTAGCAAGTCTGTTCTGCTGAATGTCATTTCAATATATGCACAGTCTCCAACAACTAGATTGATACAACAGGCGGCTAGTCGATTGGATACAAAAGCTCCCCAGGCTTCAAACAAAGGATTGGATTGTGCGCAATTTGAAGTAGTTTTTCCACATGTCGAAAACAGATTCGTTGAAATTCCTTCCTTGACGGTTGTGGGTGTCTTCTATAAGAGGGCGGCCAAGAGCAAGCAACGAATCAAATGAAATTCTTTCGACTGAGCAGTGTTTCAGCGCCCATCTGACGTTGTGACGACGCTTGGGGCTCAAAATGTTTCCAAAATCGTAGTTCTTGTCATCAACGATCAGGTCGTATCCGGCAAAGAAGGGGTGATCGTCAGAGCAGACATAATGAGCAAAAAGGGCTCCTTGTCGCCAAAGGTAGCCCCGATCAGCGGAGGATAAAGAAATCGGTTTGTATGACGGCCAGGGTGAGAAAAAACGTATGCCTCGAGACAACCAGAACATGCCATTGGCCAAGAAAAATTTGTCCCCTCTGGCTGTACAGAAATCTGAAAGTAGGCCAAACTCATCTGTACATTCCACGTTGGGGGTAGGCAGGTTCATCTGAGCCCTATTAGAATAAAGATACAAGTTAGACCGTTTTTGATCGTCTCCGAGACTTGAAAAAAGCCTCAAAGAATTGCCACCAACTCTACTAATTGGGAATAAGTTATTGTTGAACTGCCATTTTAAATTTGTCCGGGTCCATTAAGACATATGTTCCCGTGGCTTTTGAGCAAATTTCCTGTCTACTGTTTCTAATTTCTGCAGTCAGATTAATCCTGGATCCATTTGTTGACTCTATGCGGCATCGGACTTCGATCTGTTGCTCAACATAAAGAGGCTTCAAAAATTCTACCTGTATCCCCGATGTCAACCCAATCTTCTTTGTTATGTGCAGGGTTGTCCAGCCCATGATCTCGTCAAAAAGACCACTCTGGATTCCACCATGCAAAATCCTTCCAAAACTCCTGTAGGTCGCTGGTGGAGACCACGAGCAAACCAGCTCGTTGGGTTCGGTTTCAGTTTCCTGGAATGTTAATTTAAGTCCCGCCGGATTATTCGGGCCGCAAAAAAAACATGCGGAGTTTCTGTATGGATTTTTAATATCTTTCATAACTTAGACCTTTTGCCATGAACGGTTTTCTTTTGTAAAGGAGAGGACAAACATCAATATAGCCAAACAAAGGTATGCCATCCCAAATTGATACGGGATCTGTTTCTGAACTCCTTCCAACAGCCAAGGGAAATACACATTCGCGTCCAGCGAGCAAGAATGAATAATACCAAAAAATGAAAAAACAGCCAGAATTGCAAGATAAAAAGAACACCTTTTAAGGTGGTGATCTATCATTTCCGCAAGGAATGATCCCCACAGCATTCCTGTCAGAATGAATCCGTTCCCAAGCGCTATCATTATAAGCGGCTCAGGGAGGGAGCTACCGACCCTGGACATCATGTCATGCAGATTCTGAACCGGAATCATGTTAGGATTTTCGAGTTGTATTGAAACCAGGCGGCTAACAGTTGGAAACATTGCCAGAACAACTGCAGGGATGTGCCGGGTAGGTGAATAAGTAAAGGCTTGGGCGACTATCTCCAGTGAAATAAAAACGAGTATAGGCGCAAGAACTGCCTTGGGTATCAGTTCAACGATAAACGACACATAACCCAAGACTCCACCTAAGCCAACAAAAATTGCGGTCAAGAGGGTATATCCCGCTCTCGCCCCCATACGCTTGTAAGCTGGGTGACCTATGTACGGGCATGATTGAGCGACTCCACCACAGACCCCAGCGAGCAAAGTTGTCCAGGCTTCTGTTAGTAGGATTTGTCGGGCGCTATAATCGTCACCGGCGACCCGTGCGCTTTCCGTAACATTGATTCCTCCTACCACCGTGAGGACTGGCGAATGGAATAGTAATTGGCAGGTATTTCAAGGCCGGAAGAATTCCGTCAACAAATTCGAGACTGGGCAATGGCAGTCCGAAGTGAAGATCAAAGGCAGGTTTAATGTAAGTTTGAGTTGAGGACCCATCGGGAATCCAGAAATTATAAAGATGATAAAGAATGGTTCCAGTCACTATAGCTACTAGAATACCCGGTAGATCTTTGGGGAATGAGCCTCGCGCCACGAGGGTGTAGAGGACAAGCCCCAACGAAATCATTCCTACTACCGGCAGCCCAAATATGTCGACAAGAGGAATGAATCCGATGAGAGCTAGACCCTACGCCCGCTATTGACCCCAACAGTCCGGCTCTTGGCACGATTTTCTGAACCCAGTTTCCACCAAAAGACATAAAAATTTTTAAAATCCCAATCATCACCATAGTGGCCATTCCAATTTGCCACGTCATAATGGCTGCGTTTTCAGGAGATTCTCCTGCCTGTTTCATGGCAACGAACGCTGGTCCCAAAACTGTTAGAGCGATCCCGATAGTGGAGGGAGTATCCAGTCCCAAAGGCATAGCTGTCACGTCGCTGGAACCGGTCCTTTTTGCGAGCCGAAACGCCATCCAGGTGTATACCAGATCACCGAACAGCACCCCCATAGTTGTTCCCGGAATCATTCGAGTGTAAACAACGTCTGAGGGAAAGTTAAAGCCAACAATTAAAGTTCCCGCCAAAAACGACAGTTGTGCAATATTGTCGAACATTAAGCCGAAAAAGCCGTTTACATCCCCCAGCCCCATCCACTTGTAATTTGAGTGCGCCTGTTTCATGAGATTTACTCTGAAAGCCGAAAATCGAAATTCAATCGCTGGTTCAAAGGAATTTATGGTAGCGCTACAGGGCTCCCTTGCAGCGATTATGACACAGGGAGTTTTCTGTTTCCATTGTGAAGTTGTGAAAATGAGCAAATGGAAGATATCGATGGATGGTACGCCGCCCCTGATCCGTCTGAACCGAGTGGTCTGCTCGTATTGGAGTTGACTGGTTAAAATAGCCCACATGTAGAATCTTTGGCCCCCATAAAAAGACGTGTAGAACAGATTTTATCGCCTGTGGCAATGAAGCCAATCAAAGTTGCCTATGAGGAAAATTGTACGGTATGCTCATGAGGCAGAGAACCGGGAGGAATCAATCATGGTGTATCATGCAATTCTTCTTACAAAGGAAGCCGGAGTAAGCTTGATTATGCTGAACCGGCCTGAGTCGATGAACGCAGTCGACGACGAGATGCGGGTAGAGTTGACTGAGGCGTTGTGCGAATTGGAGTCTGATACTGAAACCAGGGTTGTTGTCGTAAGTGGATCGGGAAAAGCATTCAGCGCTGGCGCTGACTTGCGGCACATCAAGTTTCTTTACGAGGAATTTCGGGCATCCGGAATTAGTTCACCATTCGGGGGCCCGGAATTGGCCAAAATCTTTTTCGGTTTTCCCAAGCCAATCATCGCTGCTATCAATGGAGCCGCAGTCGGTTGGGGCATGACCATGCCGCTGGCATGCGACATCCGCATTGCTTCAAACAGGGCGAGGTTCTCCGCTGCCTTTGTTCGTGCAGGCTTGACTCCGGAATTTGGGAGTAGCTACCTTCTTCCTCGCCTTATTGGATATAGCCGAGCGGCGGAACTTGTGTTCACCTGTCGGACAGTCCCTGCAGAGGAGGCGCTCCAATTGGGTTTGATAAATCGCATGACTTCACCAGAATTACTTATGACAGAATCAATGGCCCTGGCGCGGCTCGTTGCTGACCAACCAGTTGAAGCGTTGATCAAAGCCAAAGCGCTGCTGCGAGGAGGTATGGATGCTACTCTTGGACCGTGGATCGAGCATGAGGCGCTCATTTTCAAAGAGCGCATGTTAAGCGAGGAACACTACCAGGCGGTAACGGCCTTGCTGGCCGGCATCGAATCAAAAAAGAAGTAAATTTAGTTAACCCACTGGCTTAAATGACAGACAAATCAGTACAATCGGATCTTATGGTCATGGCTGCCCGCAAGATAAATTGATAAAATTTATCGTTGCGGGGGCCATGAACTAGTGTCTCGAGTAAGATAAGCAGAAAATCTTATTTCATTTCTTTGGGGGATCTCCAATCAGTTATGGGCATCATGAGTCCCTTTGCGGGGTCGGCGCGATAAAGACGCGCAACTGTGGTTGGGGCGTGACTCGTAGGGGTATATGTTACCGGTGGGACTATTCCTCCTGTGTCGAAATCTTTCAGCGTTTCCATGCTGTCCTTGTAGGATTCCGGAGTGAGGTTAACTCCTGCTCGTTTCATGCCTTCGGCCAGCACCGTGGCTGTCCCTACTCCTATAGTGTACAATGACGTAAGCATTTTGTCTGGGTCACGATCATTTTTCTTGGCCAACTCTCGTACTCGTTTCATGCCGGGAGTGTCATCTTCCCAACCACCTACAAAATTGACGCCGATGTAATTTTTGGAAGCGGTCTTGCATGCTTTGACCACCATGTCGTCGCACGACCAGCTTATACCGAATGTTGTTGGCCAGTAGTCATATTTCTCGGCAGTCTTTAGAAAGGTGATGATGGGCGGAACAAGGTTGCAGGTCACGACGTAATCCACGTTGTCCTTTTTGAGAGATAGGACCTGGGAACTAGCGTCCACAGATCCTATGTTAAGGACAAGTTCCGAAACCAGCTTAATCCCGTACTGCTCGGCGCGTTTCCTGGCAGCTTCCAGCCCCTTTTTGCCAAACTCAGTCTCGGCGTATACTACGGCTATTTTGGGGTCCTTGGCTTTCAGATCATTCATGATGTAGTCGAACATAAGTTCAATCTGTGTCTCATACGAGGCGCCCAAGACGAAGACATAGGGCTTGTGAGGCTTGAAGAATTCTTCGGCCAGGGCGTTTGGAATATTCACCACGTGATGCTTGTCGATTAGGTCGAAGAGGGCTATGGTCTGTGGTGTCCCACCCATGCATGTTATTGACAGGACCTTGTCTCGGAATATCAGCTTGTTGAAAGCTGATATTGAAAGCGGCGTCTTAAACTGGTCATCCTCCCAGATCAGATTGATCTTGCGTCCGTTAATTCCTCCCGATTCGTTGATCTGATTGAATGTGTCTTGAACTCCCCAGCCTTCGGGTAGCCCAAGCGCTGCTACCGGCCCGGTCTTAACCAGGATCATTCCCATCTGTATGGCGTCCTTGGTGACGCCCCGGGTTTCAGGGAAAGCGCTCGTGGCTGAAAACAGTCCGAGGCAGATCACCACGGACAGGACCAGTCTCCAGTTTTTGGCAGTCTTCATTCTCGTTTTGCCCTCCTTCTATAATGGGATGAAAGCCGTTTCTCAGTAAGTGAACGGCCAGTTCTTGAAACTGGTCTTGATACGAGACCAAATCCCGTTAAGACCCGTAGGTTCGACGATTAAGAAGATCATTATAAGGAGTCCGAAAGCCGCTATGTTCCATTCCTCATCATATCGACCCTGAAGAAACATGAATTGATGTCCCAGGGAATCCGCAATGCCTTTTATGATGTCCGGCATCGCTGTTAGAAACACGGCTCCAAATATGGACCCTAAAATTGACCCCAAACCTCCGACGATGATCATAGCAATGTATTCTATGGAGAGTAGAAGTGTAAAATTTTCAGGATGGAGATAGGTGGTAGCATAGGAATAAAGACCTCCGGCGACTCCTCCGTAAAAGGAGCTGATTGCGAACGCCATCACCTTGTATTTTGTGAGGTTGACGCCTATAACCTCGGCCGCCACATCCCGATCGCGGATTGCCACAAAGGCTCGACCAATCCTACTCCTGGCAAGATTCTTGGCGCCTAGAGTCAGAAACAGTCACAAAAAAAACAGTGACATAAAAAAGTTTGGAAGGGTCTCCGAGAGTATAGCCGAAAAAGGTTGGAGCTGGGACGGAAATTCCGCGAACGCCCATGGTCAAAGACTCCCAGTGGGTTATTCCATATTCCACAACTATCCCGAACGACATGGTGGCCATCGCCAGATACAGCCCTTTGAGACGGAGACAGGGGAAGCCGAGAAGCACTCCAAATAATGCTGCCACAATGCCACCGGCTGGGATGGTGAGCCAGAAAGGCATGTCCACCCGGGAACTAAGAATTGCCGAAGTGTAAGCCCCTAATGCGACAAAGGCCGCATGGCCAAGAGAAATCTGACCAGTAAAACCGGTAAGGATGTTTAACCCTAGAGCCGCGATTATTGCTATCCCAGAGATGTTGACCATGTAGATTATGTAAGGATCAACCCAGAAAGGCAGAGACAGGAGCCCAATGGCGAACAGGGTCAACCAAAACTTTACCCAGATCGTCTGGAAAATTCTAATGTCTTCTCTATAGGATTCTCTGAAAGTCTTGCTTCTCATGATTCCCTTAGGATATGTTATTCACGGTATCGAGGTCGTCCTGCCCAAACATCTCTAAACCCGCTCTATTTCTTCTTTGCCAAATAGCCCATAAGGTCTGATCATAAGCACCAGAAAAAGGACAACAAAGGCCGTAAGGTCTTTTACACCGGGAAGCGTCTGGTCCAAATAGCCACCTACTAGTGTTTCGAGCACACCAATCACCAGACCTCCGATGATGGCGCCGGGAATGCTTTCCAGCCCGCCAAGAATGACCGCTGGGAAAGCCTTGATGGCCACCAGGCAGATACCTATGTTCAACACCATTACGTTGGCCAGGAATATCCCGGCGACTGCCGCGATGGCGAATGAAATGCCCCAGGTTAAAGCGAAAACTCTTTTGACGCTGACGCCCATCAACATGGACGTATCCTGGTCATTGGCCACTCCGCGCATTGCCAGCCCAACTCGAGAATATCTAAAGAAGAGGAAGAAGAGGATGACCATCAATCCGGATATCAGCATTGCCCAGAGGTGGGTTGGTGACAGCACCAGTCCTTTAAACACCAGAGACTGTTCTGAAAAAGGTGATGGAAAAATCTTGTTGTCATGTCCGAATATAATCCCGGAAACGCTCCTCAAAAATATGGATAAACCGATAGTGACCATGACTACCGCAAATTGGGGTTCCCCAATCATGGGTCTCAAAACGAGGCGTTCGGTGACCAGTCCGAAGAACATTGCAACCGCTACAGTGATCATAACGGCCCAGAGAAATGGAATTCCTGCCATGACAAGCGCATAACAGATGAAGGCGCCCACCATCATTGCCTCTCCGTGCGCAAAGTTCATAATGTCGGTGGCTTTATAAATGAGAACAAATCCTAGAGCCACAAGCGCATACAAACTTCCCACGGCGACGCCTGAAATAAAAAGCTGCAAAAAGTAAAGCGCTTCTTCTGTCACCTTGGATAAGCTCCCTTCATTCGAAAAATTCGATGCGCTCAGCGGACGCTTGACTAAAACCAGTTACATTCAATTCTGTTGATCACAGCGTTCCGAACTAGTACATTGAGTTAATCAGATCCTGGAATTTCTTCTCTATGTTGGATCGTTTCACCTTCATGGTCGCTGTCAGCTCTTCATCATCCTGGTCGAGTTCCTTGTCTAAAATGGAAAACTTTTTGATTTTCTCTACCTGAGCAAAATTACTGTTGGTTTTTTCCACCTCTCCCTGAATCAGTTTTTTTACATCAGGATGTGTCGCAAGGCTTTTGTAATTGGTGTAAGCGATTCGATTGTTTTGAGCCCAGTGAGCGACGTTTTCCAATTCAATCTGGATAAGGCAGGACACATATTTGCGACGATCGCCGATGACGATGGCCTCCTTAATGTACGGGCTAAATTTGAGACTGTTTTCCAGTTCTGAAGGAGCTATGTTTTTCCCACCAGCGGTGATAATGATATCTTTTTTCCTATCCGTAATTTTCAAGTGGCCGTCTTCGTCCATCTCTCCTACATCACCGGTATGTAACCATCCGTCAATTACGACTTCTCTGGTGGCCTCCGGGTTGCCGTAATAACCGGCAAAAACCGAATCCCCTTTCTGAAGGATCTCACCATCTTCCGCCAATTTGACTTCTACCGTTGGTATTGGTTTCCCGACCCCGCCAATCTTGATTTCGTCATCTCGGGGCATGAAAGAGATGCCACTCATTTCCGTCATGCCGTAGCATTCACGTACCGGCACACCTATGGCATGGTAGAACCTCATCAGATCAGGAGATAGTGGCGCAGCTCCACTGACGAAAATGCGCGCGTCCAGGAGGCCCAGGTTGTTCCGCAAAGGCCTGAAGAGAAGCAAATACGCAAGCCCGTATAGAAACTTTCCAATGCAATGGGATTGGTTGCTTTTTAAGCTTGAATTCAGATACCCGCATGCCGATTGGAAACATGGCCCTGAAGATCCACCGCTTGAAAAAAATTGAATCCTGGATTTTTATCATGACATTGGAATGCATTTTCTCCCAAATCCGGGGCACGTTCAGGAACGCTGTAGGCGAAATCTCGCTGAGATCCTCCTGAAGAGTGGCTACGCTCTCTGCAAAATTTACGGCGCATCCGGCCCACATGGGGAAGATCAGCGAAAACATGCGTTCTGCAATATGGCAAAGCGGCAGAGCGGAGACGAAAGAATCGGTTTGACGGAAGTTCAGAACCTCTGCCAGACCTCGAATCATTGCTATCATGTTCTTGTGGGTGATCATGGCGCCTTTCGGCTGCCCCGTGGTACCAGACGTATATACGATGATGGCTGGATCGTCAGGTCTGGTTTCGCTCACCATGTCTTCGAACAAGTGAGGTTCTCTCGCGTTCATAGTGTAGCCCAGGGCCTCAACATCCTTGAAGCTTATGATCATTGGCTCTTTGTACCGGCGGAGCCCCTTCATCTCGACGACAATGATGTTCTTCAGGCCAGGAAGACTGTCCTTGACTTCCAAGATTTTGTCCACCTGCTCCTGGTCTTTGGCCACAACAAATTTGGATTCAGAATTTGTCAGGATATATTTGACCTGAGAGGCGACGTCTGTAGGATAGATGCCAACAGTCACACCTGAAGAGCTCTGCGTAGCCAGGTCGGCATACAGCCACTCCCTGCAGTTATCGCCTAGGATAGATAGCTTGTCCTGTTTTTGAAGTCCGAGTTTCTTCAGCCCGAGAGCGAAACAGCATACATGGTCCCAGTATTCATCCCAGGTTGTGCGTTGCCAGATCCCCAGGTCCTTTTCTCTGAGCGCGACCTTGTCCGAATACAGTTTCCTGTTTCTCGCAAACAGCTTAGGTATGGTGTCAATTTCCATGTCCAGACCTCTCAGACTCAGTTCCTACTGCCCCAAATAGGCTGCAATCACCTGCGGATTTGATTGAACCTCTGAAGGGCTACCCTCGCCGATTTTGGACCCGAAGTCCAAAACCGTGACCGTGTTGGCAATATCCATGACCACGCCCATGTCATGTTCAACCATGACAATAGTGACCCCCATTTCCTCTTTGATGTCGAGTACAAAGCGGGCTATATCCTCTGTTTCTTCCACATTCATTCCCGCGACCGGTTCGTCGAGTAGGAGTATCTTCGGTTTCATGGCGAGAGCACGGCCTATCTCTACCCGTTTCTGAATTCCATAGGGCAGGGATCCCACAGTCTTTTTACGGACTTTTTCAATTTCGAGAAAATCAATAATCCTTTCCACCTGAAGCCTGCTTTCTTCCTCTTGTCTAAGGGCTCTACCGAAAAAGACGGCGCACGAAAGAAGGCCGGTAGTCATGTGTGTGTGGCATCCCAGCAGCAGGTTGTCTATTACGCTCATATTGGCGAACAACTCTATGTTTTGAAATGTTCGGGCGATTCCCTTTTTCGCTATCTCATGGGGTTTTAAATCGGAGATCTTTGAGCCCCTGAGAAGTATTTCGCCTGACGTCGGAGGATAAACACCGCTTATACAATTGAAAAGGGACGTTTTGCCTGCTCCGTTAGGACCTATCACCGCATGCAACTCTCCCTCTTTGACGGTTATGTCCAGCAATGACAGAGCGACGATACCGCCAAAACTCAACGAAAGGTTTTTGATCTGCAATAGCTCCATGGTCACCCAAGTCCGTTAAGACAGCCAGCGTTTGCGTCGCTTGTAATGCTTGATGCCAGCGTAACTTTTTCGCTCGTGGTTGTCGGTCACGCCGAGATAAAATTCCTTAACATCCTCGTTTTCGAGTAAACTCTCACTCACGCCGTCCAGAACCATTTTTCCACTTTCCATGATGTAACCGTATTGGGCGAAATTCAGCGCGACAAGAGCGTTCTGCTCCACAAGCAAGATCGATGTGTTCTGTTCCCTATTAATGATTCTCAGTATGTCAAAAATCTCTTTTACCAGCATCGGAGCCAGTCCAAGTGATGGCTCGTCGAGCATTAGCAGCTTAGGACGGGACATAAGGGCTCTCCCAATTGCGAGCATCTGTTGCTCGCCTCCACTCAACAAGAGCGCCTGTTGCTTGTAGCGGCGACGAAGATGGGGGAAATACTCCATCACCATCTCGATGTCACGCTTCGCTCCATCACGGTCCCTGCGTGTATGCGCTCCAATCCACAGATTCTCAACTACGCTCAGGTCAGAGAAAACACGTCTCCCCTCTGGGACAAGACATATGCCCATCCTTACTATCGCGTCCGGGTCCAGATTCACGATAGATCGACCCATGAATTGAACGTCGCCTTCTTCAAGCGAACCATTCTGAAATTTCAATATACCGCTAATGGTCTTGAGCGTGGTTGTCTTTCCGGCGGCATTAGCTCCCAGCAGGGCTACAACTTTCCCCTCAGGAATTTCCAGGGAGATCCCTTTCAGGACCATTATCACATTGTTGTAAACCACCTGGATATTGTTAACCTTGAGCATACGTCGCGTTCTCCCGGTCTACGAAGACAAGGGTCTCTATCTATTTACTTACGAAGCTCTGAAAGTAGAGTCTAACAAATGGAGTCTGTTTAATTTTGAGCCTCATGCCTAAAGCCGTTCAAGGACGACAGCGAACCCCATTCCACCGCCTGCGCAGAGGGACGCGACCCCCAGGCCGAGATTGTCGGCGAGCATTCCGTGGACAAGAGTTACCACGAGCCTGCAACCTGTCGCTCCTACAGGGTGCCCCAGCGCAATCCCACTTCCGTATGGATTGACTTTCTCGCGTTGCAAACCCAGTTCGCGCTCGCAGGCCAAATACTGTGCGGCAAAGGCTTCGTTGATCTCAAAGCGATCAATGTCGCCAAGCTTTAGTCCTGAGTCCTTGATTGCGCCTCTTATGGCCGGAACAGGGCCGATTCCCATGATGTTGGGATCAACTCCCACCACTTTGTATCCTCTGACGCTCACCTGAGGTTGCAGTCCCATCTCTTTAGCCTTTTGGTCAGTAGTTACAATGACCGCCGCAGCGGCGTCGTTCATGCCGCAGGCGTTTCCAGCGGTTACCGTGCCGTTTTCCTTGAATGCCGCTGGAAGTTTGGCCAATTGTTCCAGTGTGACATCCGGCCTGACGTGTTCGTCGGTGTCAAACAACAGTGGTTCTTTTTTTCCCCTTGGTACTGTGACGGGAATGATTTCCGCTTTGAATTTGCCTTCCTTAATGGCCCGCTGCCGCTCTCTGGTGACTCAACACAGCAAACTCGTCCTGTTCGTGGCGTGAAATCCCATATTTTTCAGCAAGGTTCTCTGCAGTTAATCCCATACCAACTCCGATAGGATGTTCCTGCATTCCTTTCCAAAGGAGATCATAAGCCTGGAGATGCCGAATACGCTGTCCCCATCGAGCGGAATCCATTATATATGGGGCGTTACTCATGCTTTCAACGCCACCTGCGAGAGCGACCTCGACTTCCCCGCACTGAACCGCTTGAACTGCGCTGATCAAAGCCTGCATGGAAGAGCCGCAAGTGGAGTTGATGGTGAATCCCGGTACGTGTTCCGGTATCCCGGCGCGATATGCGGAAATGCGGGCTATATTTTGGTCTATAGGCGCAAAACAGTTCCCGAATATGACTTTACCTATAGGTAAGGCCTCACCTGTCGCTTTTGTCGTGCGCTCCATGACTAATTGCGCTAGATGACTAGCGGATAAGCCTTTTAGTGTGCCGCCAAAATCACCCAAAGGTGTTCTCAACGCATTTGCCAGAACTACTTTGTTCATGGCCTGTTGACCTCCTGCCCGATTAAAACGAAATGAGAGCATTTCTTTAACGTAAAGCGACGCGGAATAACCACTGCTTCCCCAGTCAAAATCCTGCCAGGTTCCTAGGTTGAGACCATTTAGAATCGCTGTAATCGTAAAAACCTCGGCCTGATTTAGCCCCTAGATCTCCCAACGAGACCAGTCTCTTGAGCAAAGGCGGAGGAGCATACCGAGGTTCGTGATATTCATCAAAGAGTATGTTGCCCGCTTTGACGAGCGTGTCCAGACCGATCAGGTCCGAAAGGGCCAAAGGCCCCATTGGATGACCGCAACCGTACCGCATGCCACTGTCGATATCGCTTACTGTCGCAAGCCCCGATGAAAGGGCTCGGATCGCATCAAACAAATACGGTGTCAGTAGGTAGTTTACGAGGAACCCAGCTTGGTCACGCACCAAAATAGGACGTTTCCCTAAAGACACCACAAAGTCCAGCGACATCTGGATGACTTCTTCGGATGTCACAGCCGTCCTGACAACCTCAACCAGTTTCATTACCGGCACAGGATTGAAAAAATGAAGTCCAAGGAACCTGTGAGCGTGCCTGAGGCCCGAGCAAAGGCCGGTGATGTCCAAAGTCGAAGTGTTGCTGGCAAATATAGTTTTTTCGGCGCAGATTGTATCCAATTGCTCAAAAAGAGCCTTCTTGGAGGTAGAATCCTCATATATCGCTTCAATTATCAAGTCACATTCGCACATTGCTTGTGGATCCGAGTGTCCTTCAATTCTGGCGAGAATAGTCTCCCTTTCTGGTTCCTTAATTGCGCCCTTGTCCACCATTCGTGCGAGATTCGACGCAATTTTACTGATTGAGGCGTCCACCAGATCTTTTTCGGTATCCAGGACTACGACATTATAAGCGGCCATTGCCGCCACCTGAGCTATTCCCGTTCCCATCAAGCCCGAGCCGACAACACCGACAAGTCTAAATCTGGACTCCGTTCCCATGTTCTTCGCCTTTGTTTGATTTCGATTGCATTTGTTCGAGCGTTTGCTCTGCCGAGATTTCTTCTCTTACCAAACCGTGGAGGAAAACCTCCCGGAATGTCCGGACGTAAAGCTCACCATCCAGATGATATCTGTTGAGAACCCACTGATGGAGCACTCCGTCGTGAAGCGCCATGAAAGTCAAGGCCGTAACATCCGGGTCAAGATTCTTCTTGAAAAGTCCCTGTCGTATTCCCAGGCTGACTATCTCACTGATTACTTTGCGGTATTCCAGATAAACGCCTTTTAGCGCAGGCTCAAAATCCACATCCGTATTAAGCTCGGTAGTGAGAAATGTCAGGAATACGCATAAATACTGGTTTTCGAGAGCGAATCTAGAGTTGAAGCTGATAACGTCATGAATGCGATTCAGCGCATTGCCCGGGCTTTGCTTGAGTGTATCGATCATCCCTCCGATAAAGCGGGATTTGAATTCTTCAATGATCCTTAAAAGAAGATCTCCCTTGCTGTTGAAGTGGGAGTAAAGCGCCCCCTTTGTGAGACCGGCTTTCGCCGTGATTTCATGCACGGATGTGCCGTGGTATCCCTTTCGGACGAATATCTCGAGAGCTGCCTGAATGATTTTGTTTTCGGTGTCGCTGTGTCGTTTCATGATTTAGGTGATGCCATGATACTGACCGATTGGTATGTTAAACCCTAATAGGATGACTCGGGTGTTGTCAAGGTTTTTCTATCTAGATGGTGATATTGTCAGTTCAATGGTGAATAACGATCCGAAATAAAGCTCTAACAACAGATGTGAGTGATAGATGGCCAGCCGTGACCCGCAGGTGATGAAATTTGCTCTTTTTTCTTGACAATCATTAGTTTCAGATAAAAAGTGAATGACCGTTTAGTATATTATTCGATCAGTATGCAGATAAGGAGATCTCCTATGGACTACTCACTTAGCGATGAACAGAAACAAATCGTGGAGGCTGCACGTAAATTCGCTCTTAATGAGTTTCCAAAAATCGCCCGTGAATGCGATCGAGAAGAAAAGTTCCCCAGAGAAATATGGAAAAAAGCAGGGGAACTAGGTTTCATGGGTATCTTCACCTCTCCGGAATATGGAGGATTGGGGCTTGGGTGCCTGGAGCACGCCATGGTCATGGAGGAGTTCTGGCGGGTAGATCCCGGTGTAGGATGCATCCTGTTGGCCGTTTTCGGCGCTGAAATTCTGGGAAGTTTCGGTACCAAGGACCAGAAGGAAAAATATTTAGGGCCTGTTGCCGAGGGTAAAGCGATTATCGGATGCGCCATCACCGAACCTAATGCGGGCAGCGACATTTTTGGCATAAGGACGCGTGCCGTTAAAACGGGCAACGGCTATGTCATCAACGGTAGCAAGCAGTTCATAACGAACGGGAGCGTCGCTGATTTTTTACTCGTATATTGTCTAACAAACCCTGAAGCCAAGAAGCCCACCCAGCGCTTCAGTTTTCTGGCGGTCGAACGGGGCCGTAAGGGTTTCACTGCTAACAAACTCAAGGGTAAAATGGGCATTAGGGCGTCCGACACCGCGGAACTTGCATTTGACGATGTTGAAGTGCCCACGGAGAATCTTATCGGCGGCAGAGAGGGTGATGGCTTCGATCAGGTGATGCGTTTGTTTAATATTAACCGGATGGTGGCGGCCGCTCAGGGCGTTGGTGTCGCTCAGGGAGCCCTGGACAAAGCAGTAGCCTATATCCGTGAAAGGACACAGTTCGGCGCTCCTCTTGCGTCGTTTCAGGGACTTCAGTTCAAAATAGCAGAGATGGCGGCGCGTGTGGAAAGCGCTCGTCTGCTTTACCACAAGGCTGCGTGGCTCATGGATCATGGGCATGTGGATCGGAAGCTTGTTTCCATAGCCAAGCTTGTGGCAGGTGAAACAGCCGTGCGAGTCACGGATGAAGCGCTGCAATTGCACGGTGGTTACGGATACATGGATGAATACGACGTAGAGCGATTTTATCGCGACGCAAAAATAGTGGAAATTTACGAAGGGACCAAAGAGATCGAAAAAATTACGATCGCTAGAGAAGTCCTGGGCAGAAACTGAAAGAACCGCCAGTCTGATGACCTAGCGCTCGTAGAAATACTATTGATTCAATCGTTCGCGCCGCAGGGTCTGGTGTTTTGGGGTGAGAGCAACCATGTCTTTGTTTCTCCAGGCCGCGTAACCTTGTCATAACCCCATGGTGTGGTTTCAGTGCGGGAAACTTTTTCACCAGCCTGGAACAATGTTACTGCTCCTGACCCAAGCAATTTAGAGACTCCTTCAAGATCCCCGGTCTTTAGCGTTGAGACAAGAATGTTCTGGGTGTCCTGAGTGTCTGCCGCATACATGTCCCTTACTACTATTTTACACTCAACATTGTCAGCCAAGGTAGTAGCGACTAAAAGGAAGAAACACACAACAGACAAAAGTGATCTACTCATTACTCCATTATTCATCAATACATGTAGGGCGGATTTCTAGGCTTTCCAATATTTTCCCATGTTAGCCCCAACCGCTCATTGAAAAAAGGTCCTAAACGATCAAAGAGTTTACGCCAGTGGCTTTTCCCTTGAGCCAAGCCTTCGAAAATGTCGACTAAATGTTCCTGGAGATTTGCCAATTCATCTTTGGGTAAGAAAGAAATCGCTCCCAGGCTCATGGCCTTGTTTACACTGTCAGTAGTGATGGAATGAGCCGTTAGCATGGCTGCAGGCAATTGTTTTTCTCTGCACTGTTCCAGCAAATTGAAGCCTCTTACCCCCATAATGTCCAACAATACCAAATCGAAGTGGTCCTTGGATAAGATCTCTGTGGCCTGTTCGTAATTTTCCGCTGTTGTGATTTCAGAGCTTTCAAGCTGTTCCTGAATCATATCGAGCACGTCGGGCTCGTCATCGACAGCAAGGATTCTTTTGCCTCTTAATATTTCATCGTTTCTCATTTTGTCTTCTCTCTTAGTGATAGGGAATCTGACGAGGTCGGAGCGGTTATATTGTAACCCTTGGCCAAGGTGTTCACGATGAGCTTTTTCCATTTCCATCATTGTCTTCCCGAACTCCATAGCATGTCTTCTCATGGCCTCCGCTGATTCATCAGGCTTTCCCGCTATGACCGCTTCAACAATCGGACGGTGCATTCCTGCTGGATGCATGGATAAGATGTTAGGGTGTACGGCTTCGATAACACTCCTTGTCACCCGCATCAAAGATTTTACGAGAGCTTCCAGGAAGCGGTTTCCACAAATTTCAGCCAAAGTAAAATGGACCATGGTCTTGGTTTCTATGTCATCTAGCAGTGATATTACCGGCAATTCTTCTTTTATTAATATTTCTTCAAGTTTTTTAGCAGCTTCGGGCGTGATTCTCATAGCGGCTAGACGAGCCACTTCAGGTTCAATTAGGACTCTTACGTGAAACATCTCAGGTATAGAAATTTTTTCTGCAAGGAAGAGATCTATAAAGGCGCTTGACAGATTCTCGAACGAAAGGTCGATAACGTATGTTCCGCCACTGGCGCCCTGACGCGTCGCTACAAATCCTGAGTTTTCCAAGGCTCGGAGCGCCTCTCTAATTGCCACCCTGCTTACCTGAAACTCTTCCATGAGTTCGCGTTCGGTAGGGAGTTTGTCTCCGGCTTTAAAGTCTCCTAGAAGGATGCATTGTTTAATTTGCTCCGTCACTTCTTCGGACACTCTGGTCTGTTTAATGGGCCTGAACTTTTTCATTGTCATCATTTTAAGCCATCTTACTTAAAAGAGATTTTTTTTGGAACATAAAAATTTCCGAGGTAGAATTATTTCTTGACTAGATTAGTTCGGAACGTTAAAGATTAGACAATTAGACCATTAAAAAGCCTTCCGACGTTTTGCCAATTTAGGAATTCTCAATGAATGTCGCCAACAACCTCGATACGGCAGCGCGTTTTTTTCCCGGACCGCCCGGCTATAAGTGAAAACGAATCGGAAATTTCCTATCGTGCGTTGAATTACCGCTCCAATCGGATAGCTACAGGATTGATCAAATTGGGTGTTGTACCCGGTGATCTCATCGGTGTTTGCGCTCCTAACTCCACTGATTGGATAGCTTTTTACTTCGGTGTATTGAAAGCCGGAGCGGTAGCCGTAACGTTGTCCAGTCAACTCAGGACCGACGAGCTTGAACTGTTGCTCACCCACGCAAGGCCTCGTTTCCTGCTTTCCACAGACGAAATATCATCAAAAATCGAAAGATTTCGGGACGCTGCCGGAATAGAGAAAGTCTTTTCTCCGAGCGGCTCAATTTCTCTGCCAAAACTGATGGAACCTGGAATCGACGATTTCCAGGCCGTAGCGAGAAGACGAGACGATACGGCGTCAGTGCTTTATACAGGTGGTACAACCGGAACTCCGAAAGGCGTGATGCTAACTCACGAGAACATTAATGTTAGCAGTCACAATGTCGCTTATTCGGAGCGGTCTTCTCAAATGGATCGAGCGTTGTGCTGTCTGCCGCTGAATCATGTCTTCGGGCAGATACACATTATGAACGCCACTATTTTTAGTTGTGGCTGTATTGAACTTCTACCGTCCTATGATTTGGACCTGACTCTTGGTCGGACTGCTTCAGGCAAAGTCACAAAGTTCTATGCCGTCCCCACTATTTACACGCGGTTGCTTACAGTAGAAGGCTTGAAAAAAAGGCTTGGCAATGTCCGTTATTGTTTTTCCGCCGCCGCGAGTATGGCCGGAGAAATAGTGCGGAAGTGGAAAGAACAGACCGATCTTACTATTTTCGAAGGTTATGGGATGACGGAGTCAGCCTCTGCTGTGACCTACAATCATTTCTTCGAACATGTGACAGGCTCGGTGGGAACAGAAGTCCCAGGTGTAGAGGTTCAAATTCGGGATGAACTAGGCGCCATTTTGCCTAAAGGCAGCGAAGGCGAGATATGCATTCGCGGTCGGAACATCATGAAAGGTTATCTAAATAACGATGAAGATACACGACTAGCTTTCAGGGATGAAGAATGGTTCAGGTCTGGAGACGTCGGGTTACTTGACGATAGAGGTTACCTTTTTATCGTGGATCGTCTCAAAGACATGATCATCACAGGGGGAGAGAATGTTTATCCCAGGGAAGTGGAAGAAATTTTATTTTCCAGATCTGATGTTCAGGAATGCGCTGTTGTAGGAATTCCGGACAAGGAGTGGGGTGAGCGCGTAACCGCCTTTGTGACACCATATCCCGGACAGAATACCACTCCGGAAGAGTTGAAAGCTTATCTCAAGCAGCGTCTTGCATCTTACAAGGTCCCCAAGCAATACATCATAGTGAACGAACTGCCCAAGAACTCAACCGGCAAGATATTAAAAAGAGAGATCCGAAGGCGATTTTCAGATGAGAATAGTGAGTAAGTCTCAAAGAAACTTACCAACTAATATTTATTTTTAAGGAGGATGGAATGAAAAAGATTGTGCCTTTTTGCTCCTGTTTTATCCTGGTTGTTCTTTTCCTTTTCGGCGCGCCGGAAGCTCGCTCTGATGAAAAAGTCATAAAACTCAAATACTCGAATTTTTTCCCGCCTTCACACAAGAACAGCATTCTTTCTGAGCAGTGGGGCAAAGAAATTGAGAAGAGGACCAACGGCAGAATAAAGGTCACTTATTTTGCCGGAAATACTCTGACTCCTCCTACACAGACGTACGACAGCGTCGTAAAAGGAATTGCGGATGTGGGGCAAAGCTTAATGGGATACTCACCAGGCAGGTTTCCCTTAACCGAAGTCCTCGCCTTACCGCTTGGGTATTCCTCCGGAGAACAAGCCACGAACCTGACGAACGAATTCTATAAGAAATTCAAACCCAAAGAGTTTGATGATTCGCAGGTGATGTATTTTCACGGTCATGGCCCGGGCCTGTTCCATACCAAAAAAGTGATTTCATCTATAGATGACATAAAAGGATTACGAATAAAGGCAAATGCGGAAAATGCCGCAATTGTTACTGCTGTGGGTGGCGCTCCTGTCAGCCTCCCCATTACGGAGACTTATGACGGGCTGCAAAAGGGTTTGATTGACGGCGTTTTGTTGCCTATTGAGCCGATAAAAGGATGGAAATTCTTCGAGATGATCAAGACTACTGTTGAGAATTACGCAATGGCGTATACCGCGCCAATTTTCGTAGTCATGAACAAAGGTAAATGGAATTCGCTTCCCAAGGATGTTCAGGACATTATTACTCAGGTCAATCAGGAGTGGATAGTGAAACAGGGTAAACTATGGACTGAACTGGACGCAGAATCGAAAGAATTCTGTGTGCAGAAAGGAATTAAGATGGCTAAGGCTTCTCCTGAACAAGAAGCTGAAACGGCCGAAAAAATGAAACCTATCCTTGCCGAGTACGTTAAATCCATGAAAGCCAAGGGCTTACCGGGTGACGAGGCGCTTCAATTCTCACAAGAGTACATCAAGACTCATCCTTAATGAAGATGGACAGAGCCGGCCGACGCTGATTCGATCCGCCGGCTCTTCGCTCTCACAAAGGGACGCATCATGAACAAATTCATGACTTGGATTCTCAAGGCAGATTTTGGCCTGTTCGTCATTTCCGGCGTTGCATTATTCATAATGATGGTCGTAACCCTCGTAGACGTCCTCGCCAGATCTTTCGGCCATCCGATTGTAGGTAGCGTAGAGCTGATTTCCTTTTTCGGAGCCATAGCTGTAGGGTTTGCAATTCCTTACACCACGTGGACCAAGGGGCATATCCTGGTCGATTTTGTGCTTGAAAAACTTTCATCCAGATCGCGAACTCTAATGCTGTGTTTCACCAGATCGATTGGAATAGGTCTGTTCTTTTTAGCGGGATACAATTTCATCTCATTTGGACTGGATATGCTCAAATCCCATCAAGTGAGTGGCGCTTTTAAATTGCCCCTTTACCCAGTGGCGTTCGGTCTGGCTATCAGTTGTTTTCTGCAAACGGCAACCCTGTGTTGCGACTTTTTTAAAGTATTTCATGGAGACGATCATGAGTGAAATCGCCACAGGGATCATTGCTCTGTTTATCTTGATTATCTTGTTCCTCACAGGGCTTGAGTTGGCTTTCGCAATGGCGGCGTTAGGTTTTGTGGGATTTGCTTACCTGGTTTCTTTCAGCGCAGCGTCTAACCTCCTTGTAAAAGATTTCTTCGACACGTTCTCATCTTATGGATTTACGGTAATACCTCTTTTTGTTTTGATGGGTCAGGTAGCGTCGAATTCGAATATCGCGAAACGTCTTTACATGGCGACTCACAAATTCGTAGGGCATATTCCAGGTGGAATTGCTATGACTACGGTCGTTGGAGCTACTTTGTTCAAGGCAATGTGTGGGTCGACTCTCGCAACCGCTGCCACATTTGCTGGTATAGCCATCCCTGAAATGGACCGTTATGGCTACGACAAGAAATTATCGACTGGGGTTGTCGCCTCGGTGGGAACATTGGGAATGCTTATACCGCCGAGCATTGTTCTCATCATCTATTCAATGATCGTTGAGGAATCTATTGGAAAAATGTTTTTGGCGGGTATCATTCCAGGGCTCATGATTTCAGCCTTTTTCATGATAGTCATTTATGGATGGGTGACCCTGAAACCTGAAATCGCTCCTCGCGCTGAAAAAGTACCCTGGAGCGAGAGAATTTACGCTCTACCGGAATTCATGTGGGTTGCGATTATCTTTCTTGTCGTTATCGGTGGGTTAATGTGGGGGTGGTTTTCGCCCACAGAAGCAGGCAGTATAGGCACCTTTGCGGTAATAGCGCTTGCTGCCGCCAGAAGAGAGTTAACATTAAGGGGTTTGCTCAAATCGATTGATGAGTCATTACGCACGGCTTGTATGGTTCTTTTGCTCATAGCCGGCTCCACGGTCCTCGGCCATTTTCTGGCAGTCACAGAAATCCCTTTTGTAGCTGCGGATTGGATTACGAGTCTTCCGTTACACCCTTCCTTAATTATGGTAATTATCATAGCGGTGTATCTTGTAGGAGGCTCGTTTATAGACGATCTGGCGTTCATGATTCTCGCTACCCCCATTTTCTTCCCGGCCGTAGTAAAACTTGGCTACGACCCTATGTGGTTTGGAATCATGATTGCGATAACGGTGATGATCGGCGTCATCATTCCGCCTGTGGCCATCTGCGTATTTGTAGTAAAGAGTATCACTGGTGTTCCTATGGGCATCATATATAGAGGTTGCGTGCCATTCCTGTTGAGTTTGTTCGGCTGCGCCCTCCTCCTGTTCCTTTTTCCACAAATTGTGGTTTTTCTCCCTAATCTGTTGATGGGAAAGTGACATGAAAATTTAGATCAGTTTTTGCGAACCGCATTTTACAAGATAAGGAAGTCGCGGACCTTATACGCATCTGCTGATTCAAAGTTGAATACTGCGAGGACATAATGGAAAGTTTGGAACGTTTCGGTTTTACTGAAGAAGAACAAATGTTGCAGCAAACAGTTAGAAGATTGGCCAGGGACAAAGTAGCCCCGGGGGCCTCAAAACGAGACACGGATGGTGTATTCGCTTATGACATGCTGGAACTAATGAAAGAAAACGGCCTGATGGGCATAGACTTTCCATCCGAATACGGTGGAACCGAAGCGGGTCTACTGGCGCTGTGCATCGTCATTGAAGAATTTGCAAAAATCGACGCCTCCACTGCGATGATCCCCTCCACTCAGGAATTGGGGAGTTTGCCGATCATTCTTGCCGGTAGTCACGCCCAGAAAGAGAAATATCTGGAACCTCTTGCCACAGGAGAAAAACTGTCCTCCTTTGCTCTGACAGAATCAAAGGGTGGATCTGACGTTGCGGCTTTAAAATCGAGAGCAGTACGTAAAGGGGACAGATATATCCTGAATGGCTCAAAGACTTTTATTACAAATGGTGGGGTAGCCGATATTCTTACGGTTTACGCTGTGACCAATCCCGAGGAAAAGGCCCATAGGGCGGCCAGTGTTTTTATTGTAGAAAAAGGATGGCCCGGTTTTTCTGTTGGAAAAAAAGAAAGCAAAATGGGAATCCGATCTTCAGAAACCAGGGAACTTGTATTTGACAACGTTGAGATTCCTGTGGAAAACAGATTGGGAGATGAAGGCGACGGTTTTCACATAATGATGAAGACCCTCGATTTCACCCGACCGGCTGTGGCGGCCCAAGCCATTGGCATAGCACAGGGAGCGTTTGAATACGCCACTCAGTACGCCAAGGAGAGAGAGACCTTTGGCAAACCGATAATCAAACATCAGGCCATTGGTATAAAATTGGCTGATATGGCGATGAAAATAGCGGCAGGCAGACAACTCCTATACAGGACTTGCGATCTGTTGCAAGCCCACGCGAAAAAAGATCTCTCTAGACTTACTCCCGAAATAATACGATATTCTTCAATGTCAAAGGCGTTCTGTTCGGATGTCGCGATGTGGACGACAACTGAGGCTGTGCAAATACTCGGGGGATATGGATACATGACTGAATATCCGGTGGAGCGATTTATGCGTGACGCAAAAATCACTCAAATCTATGAAGGCGCGAACGAAATCCAGAGGCTGGTAATTACTTCGACTCTTTAAGATTGAACTCCGCCCAGGGACTCGTACGGAGGCTAAATTAGTGAAACACCATATTAACTTCAAGGTGAATGGGGATGAATATTCGCTGGCGGTAGATCCCTGGCGGACTCTAAATGAGGTTCTTAGGGAAGACCTCAATCTTACCGGCACAAAACTTGGCTGTGGAACCGGCGACTGTGGAGCCTGTACAGTCATGGTGGACGATAAAACCGTTAGTTCATGCCTGACACTGGCTGTATCGGTTGATGGGAAAAGCGTCACGACCGTCGAAGGTCTTGCGCCATCGGGCGAAGAGCTTCATCCGATTCAGGAAGCTTTCATAAAAACCGGCGCAATCCAGTGCGGCTTTTGCACTGCGGGTATGGAGATGTCGGCTTTGCATCTTTTGAACAGGAACCAATCGCCGACTGAGATGGAAATAAGGTCGAGCCTTTCGGGTAACTTGTGCAGATGCACGGGGTACAACCAGATTGTGGAGGCGATATCGATTGCGGCTGAAACAATGAAAGGAACCGAGCCAAAAAAGGAAGAGCGATGAGACTGCCAAAGTTTGAATATTTTGAGCCGAAAACGCTTGAAGCCGCATTGAGCCTGCTTATTGAAAAGGGAAGTGACGCTTGTGTGTTGGCGGGTGGAACCGATGTACTGGTAAAAATGCGTAATGGCCGATTAATGCCCAAGGCTGTGATAGGTTTACAGGGAATTGAAGGATTAAATAATATTAATTTTGATCCTTCCAAGGGCCTCACAATAGGATCTATGGCCAGGATCTCGGACGTCGTGTCGCATCCGGATGTAATGAAGCGCTATCCCGCTCTTTCTCATGCTGCGGGGGTAATGGCCAACGACCAGGTCCGAAATATGGGCACGATTGCGGGGAATCTTTGCAACGCGGCCCCGTCCGCTGAAAACGCTCCCCCACTAATGGCAATGGGAGCGCAGGTCACAATAGTAGGCCCCACTGGCGCAAGGCATATACCTCTTGATCAATTCTTCAGAGGGCCGGGCCTCACGAAAATAGAGGCGTCTGAAATAATGACTTCCATTTTTGTCCCATTGCCCGCCCCCCGATCGGGAGCCTCGTACAAGCGCATATCCGCTCGCTGCGGTGTGGACATAGCTGCTGTGTGTGTGGGCGCTATGGTAGCCTGTACCGAAGAAGTCTGCTCGGAGGTGAGAATCGTGCTTGGGGCTGTAGCGCCGGTTCCCATGCGAGCGTCAAAGGCTGAAGGAATTATCCAGGGACAAAAGTTGACAAGGGAGCTTGTAGAAAAGGCCGCTGCCCAGGCGGCGGAAGAGTCTAAGCCCATCTCTGATGTCAGGGCAACAGCGGACTATCGGAAAAAAATGGTCGAGGTATTGACCTTCCGGGCCCTTGAACAAGCCTACGAACGGGCGATGAAGCTTTAGTTCAAACGCAAAGGAAACATCATGAAAGATCGATTCAATATTATTGGAAGAGATGTTCCAAGGACGGACGCTGAAGCCAAAGCAAGAGGGTCCGCCATATATACCGATGATATGAAGCTGCCAGGAATGCTTCATGGACAGATATTGAGGAGTCCATTGGCCCATGCCCGAATCAAGCGCATCGATACGAGCAAGGCGTCTGCGCTCCCAGGGGTAAAGCTTGTGGTGACAGGGGAAGACACACCCAAGATCAAATACGGTAACTGGAGACTGTTTCCGGACACTCAGGACGAGTATCCACTGGCCGTGGACAAAGTTCGATTCATAGGTGACGAGGTGGCGGCGGTAGCCGCGATCGACAGAGACACTGCGGAAGAAGCTTTGGATCTTATCGAAGTGGAATACGAAGAACTACCTGCAGTCTTTGACGTTGATTCTTCCGTTCAACCCGGAGCCCCTGTGATTCATGATTACTGCCCCACCAATATCAGCGTTAACCGCAAGATCAAGTATGGAGATGTAGAAAAGGGGTTCTCTGAGTGCGACTATATCAGGGAAGACACCTTTACTGTGCACTCTGTCAGTCACGCCTACCTTGAGCCATGTTCCGCTTTGGCCAACATTGATCTGGACGGTCGGATCACACTTTGGACGTCCACTCAGGTTCCTTACATCATTCAGTGTTTACTGGCGTCAACATTAGGTATGAGGGAAAATGACATCAGGGTGGTCAAGCCTTTCGTAGGTGGCGGTTTTGGCGGGAAGATGGAATTAAGGGCTTGGGAATTTTGCGCCGCGTTCATCGCCAGGAAAACCGGTCGTCCTGTAAAGTTTACTCTTACAAGAGAAGAAGAGTTCATTGCGGGCAGGCGCAGACACCCTATGAAGATCCATTCCAAGGTGGGATTCAAAAAGGATGGTACCCTGGTAGCCAAAGACCTGCAAATCCAGCTTGATGGCGGGGCGTACAATGCCATGGGACCAACCGCCACGTTTTTGTGCGGCAACTTCGGAGCCATGCTCTATCGCTATCCTAACTACAGATTCCACGGTGAACACGTGTATACCAACAAGCCGCCGGCGAGCGCAATGCGGGGCTTCGGCGCGCCTCAATCGCTTTACGCCACAGAAATCCAGATGAATATGGCCGCAGAGGAATTGGGGATTGATCCCATTGATCTAAGGCTGAAGAAACGCGCAGGTCAGTGGAGATGAAATTCCCGACGTCGCCGTGATTTCGAGTTGTGGGTTCATTGAATCCATAAAAGCGGTGGCAGAGATGAGCGGATGGAAAGAAAAACGCAAAAATCTCCCAGTGGGTCGAGGTATAGGGATAGGTTGTTACAGTTTTATTTCGGGAGGAGTCTTTAACTGGTTCAACACTCAATATCCATTTTCCGCTGCCGAAGTTCGCGTGTTTTCCGATGGCACAGCTCATCTTCTGACCATGGCCTCGGACATTGGACAGGGGTCTGACACCGTCCTGAAACAGATCCTTGCGGAAGAATTAGGTCTGGAGATGGAAGACATCAGGATCACGTCCGCTGATACATCGATGACCCCGCAGGCCGATCTGGGTTCATGGGGAAGCCGTGTCACTCTGATGGCCGGCAACGCCGTGATCGACGCGGCGAAAAAGATTAAGGAAGAATTGTTCGGGGCTGTGTCTGCGCGTTACAATCTCAATGTGATTCACGAAATCGAGTGTAAGAATGGCCGTGTGCAGGCTAAGTCTAGGCCCGACTATGGCCTGTCATTTGGAGAAGCCGTAGCCATGGCGCAGAAGGCAAGGAGAGGGGAGCCCCTAGTCGCTCGAGGTTCGTACACCCCAAGAGGAAAGGGCCTTGTGACCCCTGCTTTTGGTTTTGGGGCACAGGTGGCGGAAGTGGAGGTCGACAAATTGACTGGTCTGGTTGATGTGAAGAACATGTGGACAGCCCATGACTGTGGAACCGTGATCAACCCGAGAAGTGTTGAGGGTCAGCTAGCTGGTTCAATTCAGATGGGGCTGGGGTACGCCCTTTCAGAGCAATTCGTCATGGATGGAGGAAAGACCCTCAATACGAGTTTTGTAGACTACAAGATGCCGACAGCCTCTGATATGCCCCCGAGCGAGGTGGTCCATGTTGACACATATGAACCGGAGGGACCCATGGGAGCTAAAGAGGCCGGAGAAGGCCTCGCTTCTCCGACAGCGCCAGCCATCTCTGACGCCGTGTACCATGCCACTGGTTACCGTTGCATGGACTTACCAATAACTCCGGAGAAAATCCTGGCCGGTCCCAAGAATCCGAGATAGTATCAAGGGGGAAAACAACGAGGGTATTAAGATTAATGCAGCCATTCGATTTTTAACATACAAAATGCTTTGTTTTTCCCCTTAACTGATCCAGTTAGGCCTTTTGGCCATCCACTCCTTCACGGTATTCTGAAGTGGGCCCTTGAGGCTCGGAACAAGGTAGAATTTAGGCTTGAGAAGATTGTCGGTAGGTTCGATGATTTTGTCCCGGACTGCGGCCTGAGCCAGAGTTGTGCCAGGATAGATCCTGATTCCCACCGTGACCTTTACCATGTCCAGATTTAGAGAATCTGCGAACTGGAGGCTTTCGATTGAGGATTCCAAAGTCTCTCCAGGCCCACCCAGCATCAGGAATCCCATTCTTTTTATGCCGAATTCAGCGAGAGAATCACAAGTGTGACGGACGTCATCAAGGCTAAACTTCTTGTTCATTCCGTTTAGAATGTAAGTCGAGCCGGTCTCAAAACCCACCGAAACTTCCTTGCAACCGGCTTCAGCCATTAGACGGACCAGTTCTGGATCAACTCTTGTGGGATAAATAATACATCGCCAGGACGCTCCCAAATCGGCTTCTAGTAATTTTGACACAAATTCTGTTGCATAGGAGGGTGGCAAGTTAAAAGTGTTATCGACAAAATAAAATTGCCTGACCCCGATTTGTCGCCACTGACTGAGCCATTTCACAACCTTTTCAGGGGTTCGTTTCCTAAGAGTTAGTCCTTCTATGGCTCCGGTGGAGCAGTAGCTGCAATTCATGGGACAGCCCCGACGAGTCTGAACCGGCAGCCAAAAATCCTGTTCATGCGGAATCAAAGTTGAGAAGTATTCCACATCGGGAAGTGGCAGATTATCAAGGTTACGTTCTAATCGCATTGGACCAGACAACCCCAATTTCGGTAGATATAACCCTGGTGAACCGTAGAGAGCATCCCCATGCTCGATTCGCTTGATCAGCTCTAAGAACGCAGATTCTCCTTCACCTTGTATGCCCATATCAGCTTCTAGATATTCAATAAGACTTGAAGGATAGATGCTGTATCCTGCTCCACCAAGAACAATTGGGGCGTTAGAGCGATCTCTACAAACGGCCACGATATCTCTCATCCCATCCAGAAAAAAAGTGGGTTCCGACATTTTTTGAGTGTCGATGTTTCTCAAGGATAAACCGATCACTTGTGGTTGAAAGTTGTTCAGGACTTTTCGAATCGAATATTCTGGATCCTCAGTATTCATGAGGTCCAGGATCTCTAACTTGTGTCCGTACCTTCTTACGGACTCAGCCACACTTGCCAGTCCCAGAGGCCAGGCGCGCATGTTGATATCTTCCCTGTTAGCCGAAATCAGCAGGACTCTCATTTCGTGATTCTCCGTTTGTCATGAACGATTGCATAAACAGCATTCTCTAGATATAAGAGTTATGCAGCGACAATAATGATACAGATCAAAACTTACAACAAGGTAACGAAATTTCGACTCGCTCGGGCGATAATGGGGCGACGTCTATATTTTACAGCGGCCTATTTTGTTGACGGGCTATTGATTGACAGCGGCTGCGCTTACACAGTCAGCGAGTTGATGATGGCTCTTGAAGGATCAGACGTAAAGACCGTCGTGAATACGCACAGTCACGAGGATCACGTTGCAGCGAATACTGATTTGAAGAAAAAATATCACGCTGAAATTTTTGCGCATCAAGCCGCTATTCCTGTTCTGTCTAACCCAGGAAAAAACAGGCTTCGCCCATACCAACTTGTTCTGTGGGGAAGACCACTTCCTTGCCATGCCAAGCCGCTAGGGGACACTCTTGAAACCGAGCGCTATCAGTTTCAGGTAATCCATACTCCCGGTCACAGTCCTGATCATATCTGCCTTTACGAACCGAATCAGGGTTGGCTGTTTACCGGTGACGCATACGTGGGGGGAAGGGATAAGGCTCTCAGGGCCGACTACAATATTTGGCAAATCATCGATTCTCTTAAGAAGTTGGGCTCGTTAGATACAAGTTTTCTTTTCCCAGGAAGTGGGAGCGTTAGGGAATCACCACGATTTGAGCTGGAAGAAAAAATCAGGTATCTTGAGGATACTGGAGCGCAAATCCTGGAATTGAAAAATAAGGGCTTGAGCCGTACTGATATCCGCAAGAAGGTGTTTGGTCGTGAGATGGGTATCGCATATTACACCTTGGGGCATTTCAGTGGGCGCAACCTTGTTCGTTCTTATTTGGATGATTCGGTTTGATCTTGGACTAACTCAGCGCAATGTCCTTTTTTTTTGTTTCGATTACTTATAATTCTTACTATGAACAGCGTTTACAGATTCCCATTAATTAATGTTTGAGGGGTTTTCATGTTGATAGAATCATACAAACTGGATATTGAAGTGGCGGATCACAGTTCCGAGGTTTTTGAGTACGAAGCCATAGCTCATCTGCCGGTTGATATCAGTGAAGTCCTTCCTTATCTCAACGCTACGCTGAAGAACGGTACTTATTTTAGTGATGGGCCTGTTTTTTCCTGGCGGCTTGATGATCACAAAGTTGGATTTTGGCATGATCGCATAGCCGCGGACCACCTTGAAGCTCGTGAACAAGCTAAAGAGGTAATCGACCGATTGGTGGCGATAGTAAATGATGTGTGGGAAAGGCGATCGGGAATTGAGCCGGACTCCAAAACTCATGAGAATCTACAGCCTCTTGAACTCTATCGTTTACTGCCCAAAACAAACTGCAAAGCCTGTGGAGAAAATACCTGTTTCAATTTTGCGTTGAAACTTGCAGCAGGCATGGTTGAACTGGATCAATGCGGGCCTATTTTAAATGACACCGCACACGAAACTCAGCTCACACAATTAAAATTGTTGCTTATAGCGAAGAGGCCGTTGCTCTGAAGGTTATGGGCAGAGGAATTCCTTTTACGTCACTGGCACGTAAACAGTGAAAATAGCTCCTTTGCCTTGTTCGCTCGATACTTTTATTTGCCCGCCCAGTCTTTGCAATATTCCGAAGCTTATGGACAAACCTAGCCCTATCTTTTCGTCGTCTTTCTTGTCACTGACGAAGGGATCAAATATCCGTCCCAAGAGATGTTTTGGTATACCCGGTCCATCGTCCGAAATCTCTATAATAATTTGTTTGTCGAGCCCCGAACTTAAACTCGTCTTGATTCCAATTGTTCCATTTTTCCCGATAGCCTCAATGGCATTGTCAATAATGTTAAGAAACACTTGCTGAAGTTGAGTGGGATCTGTGCTTACTCGAGGAATTAGGTCATCGTACTGGGTATTAATCTCAATGCTGCGAAAAGATGCTTCACTCTTAAACAACATTACGGTATCGGCCAGGATACGGTTGATATCCACAGATTCTTGAATTGGAGCGATACGGCGTCCGAAGCTCAAAAGATGGTGAGTCACTGTCCTGCAGCGATCCACCTGATCTCGTATCTTGTTAACACACTGCTGGAGTTCCTGAAAGTTTTCGCTTCTTGCCACGTCTTCTTCTTCAAGAAGGTCTTTCATCCACCCTGCTTTTTCTCCGATTATCGCTAAAGGATTATTTATTTCGTGAGCTATACCTGCGGCCATTTTACCTAAAGCGGCCATTTTGGTGGATTGTATCAACGGATCCAATCGCTCAACGGTCCGTTCGGTTATGTTGGCTACGTAATTCGTAATGTAGGACCCTAATAGAATTGCGCTCAGCCCTACTAGCAACACAAACGAAGCAAAAATAGGGAGCAGGGTATAACTACTATCCAAGACTCTTTCCAGCGCTAGAGTGTCTTGGTTTGCCGCAAAATTTATCAAATAAAGATAGCCGCTGATTGCAATGGCCACAACTGGCGCGAGCGATAAACAAATTATTGCGCCAACGATTTTGAGACGCAGCATTCTGAAAAACAGTTTGTTCACCAAAATCCTCTTGCGACGATTAGTGTTCACATCTGTGGACTGGAGTACATGGGGCGTGGCGCAAGACGTTTAGTCACTGTACAAGCTGATGCAGGCTTCCCCTATCTTTTCAATTAACTTTTCGATGTGTATCGGTTTCAAAAGGTAGTCGTACGCCCCAAAGTCGCGGCCTTCCTGTGTAGTGCCTAGGCCAGTGAGAAGAATTACCTGGATCTCTGGATGGTCGGTTTTAATCTTTTTAAGAACCTGCAGCCCCCCTGTTCCGGGCATGAGGACATCAAGAACCACAACATGGGGCGAAAATGTTTCTATCTTGCGAAAAGCTTCTTCTCCATCACTGGCTTCCATGACTTGGATACCTCTTCTACGCAATCGCTCAGCCAGAGTGGATCGATATTCCTCTTCATCATCGACCAGAAGCACTCGCCAATTT
>CAWJXP010000064.1:0-14325 GCA_963846725.1 uncultured delta proteobacterium
CCCGAAGACTATACAAATGTCAGGACAGCCGCATAATTCCGGCTCAAGTAACTGACGAAACCACCTCTTCCGATTGTTGAAAAAGGCTGCCATCTCGGTTCGCGGTAGAAAGGATTGGGCGCGTCCTGTATATGATTACCAGCGTATACCCACCCATTGCCGATTATGGATTTATAGCTGACTGCCACTCATGCGCACTGGTATCGAGCGTTGCGTCTATTGATTGGCTCTGCATGCCGAGAATGGACTCCGCAAGTTGCTTCGGCCGCATTCTAGACTGGCGCGACGGGGGATACTGTCAGATTGTCCCAGTGAAAAAATTCGAGGCGACACGACAATACCTGGACTCCTCGATGATTCTCGAAACTACCTTTATTACAGACGATGGCGAAGCCCGAGTCCGCGACTGCTTCACCATGCGCGAGGGAGGCCAACATGAGCCGTATCAGCAGATTCTCCGGTCTATAGATGGAGTGAAAGGGACGGTGGAACTAGGATCGAGGTAGAACCCCGTTTTGGCTATGGAGCGGTGAAACCTTGGATTCGCAAAGACAACAGTGGGAATTTCCTCGCCATCGGCGGCAGCCACGGGCTGGTGATCTCTGGCAACGCTCATCTGGAACTAAAATATCGCCATAAGCTGGAGGGCTCATGTGTCACGAAGAAAGGATCACGGGCCTATCTATCTATCATGTTCAGCAAGCCGGAGGACATTGACGAAGGGCTGGTGGAGATTCCGGACGAAGACGAACTGAGCCGCCGCCTCGAAGGGACTATCTCGTGGTGGCGCTCCTGGTGTAACAAGGGCAGATTCAAAGGCCAATATTGGGGCCAGACCAAACGGTCCGCCATGATCCTCAAGGGTCTCACCAATGCGCCCACCGGGGCCATAGCCGCAGCGGCAACTACTTCGTTACCTGAACATCAGGGTGGTTGCCGTAACTGGGACTATCGCTTCTCCTGGATTCGCGATTCCTGCTTCACGGTGAATTCTTTGGCGGAAGTCGGCCATGTGAAAGAGGCCAACGGGTTTCGCCGCTTTATTGAAAGGAGCGCAGCGAGCGCCGACCAACTCCAGATAGTTTTCGGTCTTGGGGGGAACGCTGGCTCCCTGAAAACGAAATAGCAAGACTGGAAGGGTATCGTGGCTCCAAGCCCGTACGGGTGGGGAACGACGCTTGGAGACAGAGTCAATTGGATACCTACGGTGACCTGCTGGATCTCGCGTACCGATGGCACAACCGGGGAGAATCCCCTGACGACGACTACTGGGAGTTTCTTGTTGAAGTGGTAGATACTGTCGTCGGGTCCTGGCAGCGCCCGGACCGTAGCATCTGGGAACTGCGCGGTGAGCCCCGTCATTTCGTATACTCCAAAGTAAAATGCTGGAACGCCCTGGACCGTGGAATCAAGTTGGCTGAGGAAACTGGTCGCCAAGCCCCTTTGGATAAATGGAAAGAAACACGAAACCAGGTGCGCCTGGCTGTTGAAACAAAAGGCTACGACTCGAATCGGGGGAGCTTTTGCGCAGGCGTTTGATCATCACGTTATGGATGCGTCCCTGCTTTTGCTCCCAGGCTGTGATTTCGTGAATTACAATGACGAACGCATGATCCGTACCACCGACGCTGTGTGGGAGGAGCTAGAAGAAGGCGGTCTGCTGCGCCGCTATGTCCCCTACGACGATGGGTTGCCGGGCTCTGAGGGGGTTTTCTTGCCCTGCTCTTTCTGGCTTGCGGAATGCCTGGCTCGTCAGGGCCGACGAGACCACGCATGCGAGATCTTTGAGCGTGCCCTGGCTACCGGCAACGACCTGGGTCTGTTTTCAGAGGAATACGACACTATTTCCAATGAGATGCTCGGAAATTTCCCCCAGGCGTTGACGCATTTGTCTCTTATCCAGGCTGCGGTGGCCCTGGCGGAAATGGAGTGAGACAAGTTTGCGGTCGAACAATGAACGATGGCTAACGCAATCATGGGCCTGAGACAGCCCCGGTCCGTGGAATGCGTCTCAGGGAAATAATATACTGAATTGTTTCAATATTCGGCGTTGCTTACCCGATGATCACCTCAAAAAACTCGGGAGAGGGGTGCCCGTCGAACAACGCTCCAAGCCCCTTGCTGGCATCGTCGTGGGCGGGACTGTTGTGCATGGCCAAGAAGGTTTCCTGACTCTCGTGCTCCACAATGGCGGTATAATTGGCGCCTTTCACAGGCTTCAAAAGGCGGCGACCAATAAAACCCTTATAGTTTGCAAACGTTTTATTTGTCGAGGCAAACCACTCCAAAAAGTCAGCGTCTTTTCCTGCTTTGATCGGTGGAAAACTGATAATTACTACAAACATGTCAAATGCCTCCTCCTCTTCTTCAGGTTTGATAAACTTTTTGACTTGCCTTCCTCAAAAATTGTTCACGTGTTCCGTGAAAAAGATCCAATTTCTAGGATCAGAAACATAACCATCAGCGGAAGCGCCTTTTTTGAACGTCCCCTCTCGCTTCTATTGATGACCAGGAGTTGGGTTCACTAGAGTGCGCCTTCTTCCACTGGTCTGTTATTGCGTGCCGCTCCATAGCCTGGACTCGTAGTTTCGCAAATTGCCCGGCCAAACGGCGCTGAAGTATTGCCTTCTCCTGGGCGCGCTCAACTGCCCTCTGCTGTTGCTTCAGTACACGAGTGGATTCCTTTAACTCTTGATCAGGGGGCGCCGCTGCAGGAGGACTCAGGGCAACCGGGGGCACAGGCATGGCAAGATACACAAGGGATAGCAACAGGGCGAACGTCATCAATGATCGAATAACGAATTCGTTTCCTATTGATCCCATATCCTCACTCCTTTCTCAACCGCATCTTAGAATTAAAGACTCGTGCGGTTTCCCGATCAAACCCTTGATAGGCGCTGAGCCTTGTCCGGAGTACCAAAAAAACATTTCAGATTATGACAACGAAGATAGTATAACCCTTGCCACACACGAAGCACATTTCGTGCCAACTGCGCCAAGCGGGACCATGTTCTTAAAACATCTTGGCTAATTAGCTGGTTAGATATAGTGACAGAATTTGGTGTGAGTTACAAATATCTGACAGGAGATGTGGGACGAGAGAAACATGCCTGACAAACGGGCCATAAAATTCCTGATATGTGTTTTATCAATAGGTTAAGTATACTGCTAGTGTCTTAATGTCGTTCGTTAGTATTAATTTTTCGTTCGATTTCGCCCTCAATTTAGATCCGCTTTGCTTACAATGGCCCCCTTCGAAAAAAATTATGGTCTCTTTGACATGACTACTGCTCCTTTTTACTGTCTGATTCCAGAGCAGCTTATCACTTATGCCGCTGCACATTATTTCGGGACCATTTCTTTTTCTTGCAGGTGGTTTTTGGTTCTCAATCCGACAAGTTATCACAGTATAATGGCTTGTTTAAGTATTCTGGATTTTCATCTTGACCGAACTCTTTATGAGAGATGCGACTTGCTTGGGGGAAACGTAGGTCCGACGGTATTGAGATTCGAGAAAATAGAGCATTTTCTAGTGGGCGAACCGCTGACCCTAAAAGGCGTCTTTGACGAATATGATTCAGGGATCCGTTAAACCCATCGACGACAAACAAGAAACCGCCTGTTATCGACGTGAGGACGCTTGGCGGATTCTGTTGCGCCTACTAAAATGATCAGTATGAAAGCTCTAGTTTAGGAGAGTTTGGCGCCACAACCCCGGCGCTTTTCAGGAATCATTTTTTATGACCCAACCGAAAGGCCTGTTAAACCGTGAATTCATAGCCTTAAACGGTATAGCTTTCTTTACCTATTGCAATCTCGCAATCTTTTTTGAATTCCATGATTATTTGTCAACTCTTCCTATACCCTCCATGTGGATAGGGTTCCTTATAGGCGCATTTTCACTCACAGCATTCATTGTACGGCCTGATAGTGAGTCCATTGATTACCGTTCAGAATTCAAGAAAGTGGATGTTCACAAGTTGTTGTTTCTTGATTGCTTCCTTAACTCTTTATAATTTTGCTACCGGTTTTTGGAGTATGGTGATCACACGTGTGATTCATGGCGCCGCATACGTCGTAACGAGCACATCTGCTACCACCAGGCTCGTGTCTGTTATCCCCAAGGATAAGAGCGCCCAGGCTTTTGGACTCTTGTCTGTCATTTCTCTCCTGCCGTTTGCCTTGGTTCCACCATTACTGAAACCATTGACAGGCTATTTCCAGGGATTTGACGGGGTGATAAATATCTCAGCCGCATTGATGTTGATCAATTTGCCTCTAATTGCTTTGTTAAAAGCTCCCCGGACCTCAGACATAGATGAAGAAAACCTTTTCAGCTTCAGTGAAATTGTCATAAATCTTAGGGATCAGCGAATCTGGACACTACTTGCCATAAATCTGATCGTGTGGACATCCTACACTGCAATCTTTTTTTATTTAAAAGGTTTCGGTGACAAGATAGGGATTTCTAATCCAGGCTATTTTTTTACAGTTTCAACCTTGACCCAAATGGTGGTGCGCATTTTCGCCGGTCGCTTGTTTGATAAAATCAACAAAAAAATCTCGCTCATGGCGTCACTCATTTTGTTAATATTTGGCTACATGTTGATAGGAATTGTGACTAGCCCAATTGGTTTTTACAGTCTCGGGCTGGTTTTGGGTTTGGGTTGGGGCATAATTCTTGCCAGTAATAAACGGATTTCTCTTCGATGTCTCCGCCCCGAAATTTCGGGGTTTGAACGCCAATCTTGCAACAGAAATGTTTCAGGCTGGTTTTACACTCGGACCATTCCTGGGTGGTCTGGTTTTGTTTAGTTATGGGTACTTGCCTTTATTTGTGCTGAGTGGTCTGTTGTTGTTAACAGCAATCCCGTTGACATTGCTTTCGACCAAAGGAAGCCGATTTGTCAGGGACAGACTTGTTGGGGGCAAACCTTCGGGGAGTTGATCTTACAAACCGGGTAGTGACGGACCACCTCGTATGCTTCACTCCGAAGACCGGAGACGGCGCCTGTCCCGCCGACTGGAACGCTTAATGAGTTTCTTAGGGAGGAGTTTGGTAGAAAATTCGTATACACCAATGAACACGGGCATCCAGCGATTGAGGAAAAACTACTTGAAGAATTTGCAAAGCTGTCACAAACACCTCCGAATAGACATTTCGGATTATCCAGACAATATATTTTCCTGGATGATGGACCATGCCCATGATGTAAGATGGCTCTGTAATAAAAATTTTGGATATAGTACAATTAGCTTCAAGATAGCGTAGCGTTGGTTGAGGATTACAAAGAGATTTCCTCGTATTCCTCGGAAATCTACGGAGGTTTATTGACGTGAGAGTCCTTATGGTTACGTCTGAAGTGACGCCATTTGCTCAAACTGGTGGGTTGGGCGAGGTCCTATCCGCTCTACCGGTTGAATTGGCTTCTTTGGGAGTTGAGATTGACGTCCTGATGCCCAAGTATCGGGGTATAAATGCAGAAAAATTTGATATCACAAAACTTGATATCACTCTTGAAATAACCCTGAACGCCAAAAAAATCACAGCCGGCCTCTGGCAGTTTGTTGGGAAAAATGGAGTTCGCTACCTTTTTCTTGAATGCGACGATTATTATGACAGGGAGTATCTTTACGGAACCCCTGAAGGTGATTATAAGGATAATTCCGAGAGATTTGTTTTTCTATCCAGAGCCGCTCTTCAATTAGCTCTATATCAGGGACAACCTTACGATGTGTTCCATTCACATGATTGGCAGGCTGCGTTAACGGCTGTTTATCTTAGAACCCTTTATGCTGGGGAGTCGTTGTTCAGGGACAGCTCAGCAATAATGACTATTCACAATCTTGGTTATCAGGGGATATTCGGACATCTTGATATGCCGCTCGTAGGATTGGGTTGGGAATTTTTTACCCCAAAGCATATGGAATTTCACGGAAACCTTAACTTTTTAAAAAGTGGGATTGTTTTCGCCGATGAAGTGAGCACCGTTTCTCCGGGATATCGTGACGAAATTCTTACACCGGAGTTTGGGTTTGGTTTGGAAGGAATACTACAGGACAAAGGAGACCACCTAACCGGGATTCTAAATGGAGTTGATTATTCTATATGGAACCCGCAAACCGATCCTTATGTTGCGACCAAGTATTCTCAGGAAAACATGCAAGGAAAACCTATCTGTAAAGCCAAGTTGCAAGAACTTGCAAAACTGCCATTAGACCCTGGACCGCCATTGATAGCAATGGTGAGTCGTCTATCGAGTCAAAAGGGTGTAGACATATTTGCAGAGGCGTTTGACGGGTTTATGCGGAATGACGTTCAAGTGGTAGTGCTTGGAACAGGAGAGGCTCGATATCAAGACATATTTGCAGAATTGGCTGAAAAATATCCTAATCGTGTAGGAGTATTTCTCAGATACGATTATGTGTTGGCTCACAAGATATTTGCCGGCGCAGACATTTTGCTCGTACCTTCTCGATACGAACCTTGTGGCTTAAACCAGCTCTACGCTTTAAAATATGGAGCAGTGCCTGTAGTAACTGCTACAGGTGGGCTCACCGATACGATTGATGAATGTGATGTCGATGCGGATATCGGAACCGGGTTCAAATTTTTTCCTCTAAACCGAGTCGAACTAGAAAAAGCCGTCTCAAAGGCTATCAGGATTTACAAAGATCGACCCGATGCCTGGAAAAGACTCATGAAAAGAGGAATGAACAAGGATTTTTCCTGGAATCGGTCTGCAGGAGAATATCTTCTCCTCTACGACAGGGCTATTGCAGACAGACGCGCCTATCTTAAATCAATTGAAAAAGCTTAAGAGATAAGTTCTTGTCTAACCATTGAAATTCGCTTACTTAGATGGCATTTCAACTGAAAACACCAAACGCTTACTCGTTAGAGCATTGGTGTGGTGACCCAAGAAAAAAAGCCCTAGCGAACAACGCTAAGGCAGGGTGAGCAAAATATTCTTCATGCCGGGCTTAGAACAAGCAGTATTTTATCTAATAACACGACTTATGGTAGGTAGTTGATTTACTGCGCTTAGCAGTTGATTTACTCGGCTCAGTAGTTGATTTACTCGGCTTACTGGATACCTTAGGACATTCCTTTCCCATTGCATTTTGAGCTTCTACTTGGGTCTTGAATGGACCTGCTATGGTCGCAGATGTTTTTTCTTGCGCTTTAATCACCTTGCAAACACCGTTTTCGTCCTTGATTACGAAGTAGCTATCTCCGGCGGCGAAAGCAACTATAGTTGTCAGGACAAAAATTATGGCTGTGAAAAAACCTATTAAGCGTCTGACTTTCATGGTAACCTCCGATTGAATCATATTTTATTAATCGAAACATCAACCCGGCACAGAAAAAGGCAATTTGACGGCGGACTGTTATTTTTTTGTAACTAAATGCAACCGGGGTCGGCCGGAGCTACCATTTGCTTAGATGATCATCCAGCTCCTTCTCCGCTTCCTCACGTTTCAGCCCGTATTTCTCTTGTAACTTACCAAGTAAATGATCTCGCTTCCCGGCAATGACTTCTAGATCGTTGTCTGTGAGTTTGCCCCACTTCTCTCTGAACTTGCCTTGCAGTTGCTTCCAATTTCCTTCAATCTGATCCCAGTTCACGTTCTTCGGCCTTGTTGTCGACTAATCTATGTGATTTTATCCATTGCCCCCAGGTCAAATGCGGCCCAACAATAGGAACGCCATCAGGATGGCGGTACCGGCGCCCGATCCTCCTCTTGGGGGGATGGCTCTACCGAATTACACACCACCTCCGGCGGCGGGGGTACGCCTAGCCTAAAGGGCCCCGCCTCCTCCACCAGTATCCGCCGCCACCGCCCAAGAGCAAAATCAGCAAAATGACTATGATAATTGTTGTCGAGTCCATATCATCACTCCCTTTCCAAGGTTGAATTGAAAACTCGCTGATATGCCCGAAATGAGCCTATCCGCCATTTTCAGAATTTGTTTATGGATCTTCTCGTATGCTGTGCGCCACAGAGTGTCGTCTAATTCGCATTTCTGATCGTAAGGGTGGACGAAGGGCCACTCCCTAGGGCAGCCCTGTCACCTCGCAGTATTGCCGTTATTTATAATACAGTTCGATTTTCTTCAGCGAATCCGGGGATGTGACCTTGGGCCAATCCTTAGGGTCGAAATTCGGGGCCTTTTCCAGAGCCACCTTATCGACATTAATAACCAGGGTCTTCTTCTCCGCTCCCAGTTTCAAAGCTCTCCATGGAATGGCGATTAATTTGTCGCCAATCCCTAGTATGCCTCCATGGGACAAAATGGCGTATTTCAAGGCGCCGCTTTGATCGAACAGGAGATCATCGATCTTCCCAAGTTTTTCCCCTTGCGGGTTTGTGACTGTCATTCCTGTTATCTGGCTGGACCTCTGCCATCCCTCCAGGGGAGTTGTGCCCGTTTCAGCCCAGACTTGGCCCGCAAGTAGAATGCAAATTACCGCTGCGTACAACCCAAAACCGTTCTTCTTCACAACAATCTCCTTTTTCAATGAGTCAATATTAACGTTGTTAGCGTCTGGATAAATGTGGCTACCATTTGCTCAGATGCTCATCCAGCTCCTTCTCCGCTTCCTCACGCTTGAGCCCGTATTTCTCTTGTAACTTGCCAAGTAAATGATCTCGCTTCCCGGCAACGACTTCCAGATCGTTGTCCGTGAGTTTGCCCCACTTCTCTCTGAACTTGCCTTGCAGTTGCTTCCAATTTCCTTCAATCTGATCCCAGTTCACGGTTCATCCTCCTTGTTGTCGACTAAGCTGTGTGATTTCATCCATTGCCCAGGTCAAATACGGCCCATCACTTGGGAGCTTTCCCTAACAACTGATCCTTGTCCATGTTGACGATCATCGTGTCCGCTTGAGCGCCCGTCTTCACGGCTTTCCACGGAATCGGAATCAATCGGTCTCCGGTCCCAAGCCAACCTCCGGGAGCCAAAACTATATAGTCGAGGCATCCCTCCTTGCTCAGCATTATATCTTCGATCTTTCCGAGATCCTCTCCCTTCTGACTTATAACTTTTTTCCCAAGTATCTTACTGACTCTATCAGCCTGCTCCATGACGCTTTTTTCGCTGGTTTGACTCTGTCCTGTGTTCGCCACAGGTTTTTCATCGGTTTGAGCCTGGACGCTGGGGGTCTTACCCACCTCTTGTTCAGCAGCGAGGGCTTGGGTTACAAAGAGCGCACAGATTGCCAGAAAAACTGTTATAAAGTTTGTCAATTTTTTCATCGAGTTCCTCCTTCCTGTGGTCGGGATAATTCGACAGGCCTTAGAGAGATGAAGCCACGTTCCCATTAGCAACAGCTAAACAAGAAACGGAAGTTCCATGGTTCTCGACCTAACCCCCTGCCCAAGCCGTGGTGACGGCCCCTCGAGACTTTTTCAAGGGGCTCAACTCGTTCCTGTTCGACCAAGGAAATTAGGTTCGGGTTTTGTCAACTGTGAGGCGGTCATCTCGGCTGAGCGAGCGCTGATAACCCTAAACACCCCGATCCAACGGTTGCGGCTGACTTGAGCCCGCCGCATAGGCCGCAAAGTATCTATCAATTTTTTCATTCCATTCGGCCGCAGTGAAGTCAGGCCATGTCTTATTCTCAAAGCTGAGGGCTTTTTCCAGGGTCTGCTTATCAATGTCGAGCACCACTGTTCCCTTTTCATCGCCCGTCATCAGAGCGTCAAATGGAATCGGAATCAACACGTCACCTATTCCCAGGAAACCTCCGTGAGACAGGATGGCGTATTTTAAGCGCCCATCCACGTCCACCATGAAATCCTGTATTGTGCCAAGTTTTTCCTTGTGACGATTCTCCACGGTAGTTTTCAGTAGCTCACTCACTCTCATAGGTCACTTTAATTTCCATCATTTTTCCTTCTCCTTTTTCTCGTGTTTGTATAGGCGTTGCTAATCTCTTCAGGTTCCGGGAACTGCCTCTGTTAAATTTCGCAACCCATCATCGGCAACTGCGGCTACAATCTGTTATGCGAAATTTGGCAGAGGCAATCAGCCAAATTGAAATTATTGTGTCGAATTATTTGCATTGGCGCCTATTACCGGATGAGGTATATAAGCAAAATAATCAACAGTATGGTTCCAAGGCCCACGCCGAAAATACTCATTGTAGTGTCCTCCGTCCCTATATTTGTTATGGGCGGGAATTAATCTCGTTCCGGGCGCCCACCGTGACGCCACCGGAAACGGCTGCAGTTGCTACACTTGGTCCACAGATCCAAAAAGCGATTCAGATTATCGAGTGGTGATTCTTTATAACCCTTGCCACATATGTATGCATGTTTGGCGCCAACCACTGCCAATAGATCAGCTTTTATATACAACCTGTGATGTTAGCTAGTTAGCCACAGCGGTGGAGTGTGGGAATGAGATATGAAGAGTCTAGACCGAGGCTTAACGAGGAGAAAGTGTCCTAGACAATGGGCCACAAAGTGCCTGATGTATGTCTTATCAAGGGGTTAGAAATTAGCCTGGTGTCTTAATGTAGGTCAATCATCCTCGTCTGCGGTGCGGTTTTCGCTCGTAATCCCAAAACGCTTCATGTGACGATAAAGAGAATCTCGGGCTATACCAAGCCTACGGGCAACGCATCTTCTGTTGCCTTCGCAGCGTCGGAGCGCCTCCAAAATCAGGGGTTTGATCACCTCGTCCGCCACGTCGTGAAGCGTGCGTTCTTGCAACGGAAAACTGGACACGTGAGACCAGTCCTCAGAACTTGGTTTAACAGAAGGGAGCGTCAAGTTTAAGCTATGCCCGTCGGATAGCTCAATGAGCGCTTGAGAGCGTTCCGCAACTCCCTGACGTTGCCGGGCCAGTCATAGCTCGTAAGCGCAATTCATCGAAAAGATTGGCCAGGCGCACGCTTCGAATTGTCGTGGATTCATCGCGCCAAATAGTCCTTCCCGCTCCCGCTCTCTCCCTGTCTCATGTCACTCCTTCGGGAGTGTAAAATAGAAAGTCGACCCTTTTCCAACCTTCGAGTCCACCCATATGCGTCCGCCATAACGTTCCACTATTTTCCTGCATGTCGAGAGACCGATGCCGGTTCCCATTGGTCCGGACAAGTCCCTTACCCTTTCGAACATGTGGAAGATACGGTCCAAATACGGAGGCTCAATTCCAATACCATTATCGCTGACCGAGAATTCATAATAAGACTCTCTGGATATACAGCCGACGTGAACTCTAAGAGGCTCTGTCGCGCCGTATTTGATCGAGTTGCCGACGAGGTTTTGAAAGATTATAGCTAATTGAGAGGCGTCGATCTTAAGAGTTGGAAGAGTATCGCTCGTTACAACTGCTCCTCTTTTCTTGATTGACAAGCCCAGATTTGAAATGGCGTCTGCAAGGCAAGTGTTGCAATCTGTCATCTCATAGGAAATCGGGGTAAGCGTTAGTCGTGAGTATGCGAGCAAGCCCTGGAGCATCGAGTCCATTCGTAGAGCCAAATTTAGCGCCTTTGCGATACACGTCCGCGCCACATCCTCAAGAGGGTTCTTAGAAAGCCTTTCTAGAACCTTTAGGTATGCAGCGACTGCCACCAGAGGCTCACGCAGGTCGTGGGCCGCAACATAAGCAAACTGCTCCAGGTCCTTGTTGCTCCGTTCAAGTTCCTCAGCTTTTTGTTTAAGAACTTCTTCTATCCGCTTGCGCTCGGTGATGTCGCTGACCGCCATACGGATCACGCGGGTAACGCTATTGTCCTCTTGCAGTTCGGCAGGCGCATCCATTCGGATACTTTCAAAACCGGCATAAAAAGTCGAGCCATCTTCCCGAATGAGTTTCAGATCGCAAGTCTGCCTCTCTTCATGCCCAAGCACGCTTATAATATGCTGATACCAACGGTCTAAGCACTCAGCCGCAACAAAACGTCCAAAACCGCTATTAATTAATTTGGGACGAAAAACCCGCAGTAGTCGAGGCGCCGGTCAGGTTGACCTCTCTGATGATCCCCTTGTGAGTTAAGGTAAAGTATCCTACGGGAGCGAAATCATAGAGATCCTCATACTTGTCCTTGGACTCTTCCAATGCGTGCTGGATTCTTTTCAGTTCCTCGTTCTGCGTCTCCAGCTCGATCTGGTGGACCAGGAGTTCGTGGATGATCGCTTCAGGGGTTTGATCTTTGAGTCGCGAAGGCGCATCCTGAGACCCGGCAAGTTTCTCCTCCGCAACATGCCTCAGAATGCTTTGGCTTTTACCATTCTCATCCAGGTCAATTTTGTCTGCCATGAGTTTGTATCCTCATAAACGCTTCGGTCAAAATGACATATGCTCTGGATGTCATCTCGAGCAGTAACGTGACGAAATATCTACAGCGTTACGGGGATAGATTTCTCCCTCTGGCCGAGTGGACGCCTGTTCGGGTTCGCTGTTCATATTTGGAACCTTGTCCAATCAGGGCCTTTTTATATCTAACAATGTAAGCCACTAGCTGAGCTGAGCTAATTTTATAGAGTATAAGTTGTCAACATTATAATGGAAGCCCTTACAAATAGCTTTTTTCTCAATTGGCGCAAACGCTGCCTTTATACTCTCGGCGCTGCAAAACACGTCACGGGATAATATGCGCTAATCTTTTTAGTGTACCGATAATCTCAATCATTGCGTCTTTCGCCTTTTGTTCCCCCCTACCTAGAGCGGTTAAAAAATCATCAAAATTCTGGAATCCGTAAAGAGCTAATGAGCCTTCCCGAGCAAGAATTTCGTCAACCTTTTCAGCGTCCTCCCGAGATAATTTTTTAAAAAGTTTTTCTAATCCTTTGTCCATTGCTTCGTCGTCGGTTAGGATCCCTTTAAAGAGGCGGGCCACAATTCCATTGATTTTGTCATCCATACCTGATCCTCCTTTATGTTATTTCACGGTTAATACCGTTTTAGCCACAATTATGTGCCCTCCACACCAGACAATCTCCCAGGCGGAACATTTTTTTGAGGCAGCTCTCATTGTGTTTATATATAGGCGTTAAAGGAGGTCGCAATGCAAGGGAAGAAATTGGGATTCATAGGCGTGGGCCAATTGGCGCAGCCAATGGTGAAACACTTACTTGAACAAGTTTACGAAGTCCTTGTTCACAATGGACGCCCAGATCCGCTCGAAAGGCTCATATCCAAAGGAGCCATTTACTGTCCGCGCCCTGAAGACGCCGTAGAGAATAAAAGGCAATTCTACATTACAGGAGTTGACCGTTATAGAGGAGCCCTGGAAGGCTCCCCTATATGAACGAATCAGTTAATCAACTTGCTAAGACCACTATGTCAGCTCGCCACTCTTTCAATGCTTTCTCGCCGCATGTAGGCCTAAACATACAAGAAGTGTTTGCGCAGTCCTCGTGTCTATTATAACATTCATCATAACCTTTGTTTCTCTGGTGATTATGCACTTTATGTTCTTTTTGTCGCTGAAAACATTCTGGACAAATTCCGTGGCTTATATCAGTTCTGTTTTCTATATCTAAATTTTGGACATCTAATGTTTCAAATTTGTCCTTACGACACCAAACCTTATTACAAAACACACATCCATATATCATGATATCACCCAATATTTTCCTACAGGTCTTTCTAATCATAATGTAGTCATTTTATGTGGGATGCCCTATCTTCGGGTTTTCGTTACCTCATGGAGAAGACGTCTAGCTTAAACTTGGAATTCGATGAGTTACACTAGTTAGCATTACCTTGATAGGACCTATTTCTCGCGAACGAAAAATAATGTTGATGCTAAGATGATTAATAGAACAAAAGCGATGTCACGGGCTGGGCCTTTATGCTTTGGAAAGTTTATCTAGTTCGTTGCTATGACGACAGCCTATACTGCAGAACAACAATTGATAGCAATGGTCGAGAGAAAATGGACAGTGAGATTGTATGTATAGTGGTTATAAGTAAGGTGGTCGGTCTGAAAGATACTGGTAGTAACCAGCTAGCGAACCAACCTCGGCACATTGAAGAGTTCCCACGCAACATGATATCTCTACTCTGTTTTCGCCAAGGACTCCTGCGGCAAAACGGCGTCCCCCAAAAACACTGTTCAGCGGACCCAACTGTGAAGGTCTCTTATCCGTTGCGCCTAGAAACAAAAATCCACATTCGCATAAATCTCCAGACTAACGAAACCAAAAGGTCCTTTTGGATCTAACATCAATTTTTCGACAATTGGTAGGTTCAACTCATTCCACTAAACAGATATCATGGAAACAACCAAGGTTTTGATCTATGGATTTTCTTGGGGATTCCGGACTCGCATGGCACGCCAGTCTGACATAGTCCGCAACCGTAACCA